>NZ_NBZW01000013.1 GCF_002379085.1 Polaromonas sp. AET17H-212
CGCCCAGAACCTGCGCCTTGAGTTCGGCGCTATGACGCCGGCGCACGATCTTCTTGGAGTCTTTCATGGTGTCCACCTAAATTCCTTGGTGGACACCATCCTTGCCGCTTATACGGCCGAATTCAAGAAGGGGGTGGCCGGACGCTTACTCTGTTCAGAATTCGGCCTGCAGATCCGCGTACGGTTCGCGCGGAAGATTTTTATGACCTTCTGAGCGCCGAGCGTACCCTAGACACAATACGTCCCAGGCGTATGCGCCCCCGACGCACCCACGATGGATTAGCTCCGGCAAATGCAGAAACTGTACGCCGCTGGTAATGACATAGGAGGTCAGGAATATGAGGGATACCGATCGATCGGCCTTCGCGAACTTTGATAGTCTTCCTTCATCTGCGGGCGTCAGGCTTCCCGTTGTCTCTGCCCTCTTCGCAATCTCGCCGGCAACCGTCTGGCGTTGGTGCAAATCAGGTCACCTACCGCAGCCCACTCGAATCGGCAGAGTGACATTATGGAACGTCGGGGAACTGCGTGTTCGACTCAAGATGCGGACCCTGCCAGTATTAGAACCAAAAGAAAGCAGGAATTAAAGTCATCTGCGGAATACTTGCCAATGCCCAGCATTCCAATTTGGCAGCACATGAGTCAGTGATGCTCGCGCTTTCCCTTCTGCATAGTGATCCACCATTCAGGATTGACTCTCCCGGACGCCACACATCGGCACTCTTTGAGGACACAGGTGGTAGGATCAGATTCAAAGATGGTAGCTCTGGCGGCATCGGCCCATAAAATGAACACCGCCTTCGTTGCTGCATCGCAATCATGGCTGGCCTCTCTCACAGCCTCTATAAAGCGCCTCGCGGATTCAGTTTTTTCATGAAGTGCCGCTAGCGCAATGATATCGGCGGGATCTGCCATGGCCTGGTATGTCTCTTCGGTCAAGCCAATCTGCGGACTTGCAATACCGCTAGCAAAATCGAGTGTAGGCGCGACTTGGTGGCCCTCAAAAACTTCCAATGCTTCTGGTAAATCCAGCCCGTCACTCGAATTGACTTTCGCGGTCTGACCAATCAATGATTCGACAAATGGCAGCAGCAATTGATCCAACTCTGCCGCGCGCGCCTCGCTCACTCTTACGGATACCTCGGTAGAACCTTGATCTGGATTCGGAAGTGGCAGGCGCTGGACAGGTATGCCCTGTTCTACCCGCCGCCAGTAACCCCTACCAGGTGTAGGCACGTTGTGCGCTCTGCATTTTCTGGCCAAGCTGGAGTCAGAGATTCCGAGTTTCTCGGCAACTCTCGTCACCGGATAATTCCATACCCATTTGTAGAGCTGCTCACGGGTCAATTTCATTGGTGCACCCCCCGCCAATTTTTTGGGTTTTTATCCAATCGAAAACAACGTAGCTACGCCACATGGTGATTCTCTCTGTTATCTTGAAGCCGGCGGGAAATTTCCCCGCCTTGATCCACCGTCTAAAGGTTGATCGGGACACTGGGATCAACTGAAGGATCTGACCTTCGCGTAACAGAGAGAGGTCTGCGGACTCCTCTTTTTTCGTCATGATGCTCGCCATGGATGTAAGCCCTAAGTGAGGCCACATGCTGCGTCAGGGGTGAGAAAATGAAAAGTTCAACAGTTATTTCTCCGAAGGGACGAAAGGGTTTCACCCTTTCGTATTTGTCCTTGCCAAGCAAATAGCACCCACTATCATCCCGCTTTAGGGGGACGTCCAATGTGGCGGGCATAGGATGGCCGAAGAATTGACGCTAAAACTTCACTTTGGTGGAGTGAATAGTCCCGGCCAACAAAAAATTGCACTAAGTCTGGCTCGGTCGAACGGCGTCCTGGGACAACTTTTCCTCCTTGGTCAATCGTCTTCCAGAGCTCCCTGCCTTCCCACATATCGCGGAGTTCGGGCGGCAATGACGCCGGATCGAATGCCTCACTCTTCCGGGGAGATGCCCGCTGCGGATAAACACCAAGTCGCTGGTTCGCCACGTAGGTCTTGAATCGCTCCGGCGTTGTGAAGCTTTGCAAAAGGTCGTCTGTTGCTTTGACGCAGACCAGCTTTCCCTGATCAATGTCTTGCAGCAGAGGCGGCACCGAAGCAACAAAGTTCAGCAGCCGGACGCTTGAAGGCAGCAGCTTGTATGCCGCTCGCTTTAATTCGGCCAATCGGCCTTTCCTGTTGAGCCCCAACATCGCAGGGTCCAGGTAGTGATGCAGCGCCAATGCCTCCCAAACACGAAGCTGTGGAATGCCGTGGTAACGCTGAAAGGTGTAATCGTCGGCCTCAAGACGTATGGCAAACTCTTTTAGTTCGTCTTGAGACAACTCCGATAACGATTTGGAACGACTCATAATCAAATCGAATCCGCCCAGTCGGCGAATAGGAAAAGATCGAAATAGCTCAGCTGATTTCATCGCTCTACCCTTTCGCGGCAAGAACGGCAACGAAGTGGCAACTGGGCGCCGTTTTGGCGCAACGTTTGTATACGCTCACTTCCGCCGGAAGCTTTATGTGGGATGGTAGGGCGTCACAGACTTGAACTGTGGACCAAAGGATTATGAGTCAGGCAAGAGATCGAGGAAACCGTGGCCTACTACCGCGAGCGCAAGATCGGGCTGATCATGTTCACGGTGGACGCCGAGACGCAGATGGGCCGGCGCCGCATTCCCAACGAGGAAATCGCCGAAGCTGCAAAGAAGAACAGCGACATGATGATGGCGTTTGCCAGCATTGACCCGCACAAGGGGAAGATGGGCGCCCGCGAGGCACGCCGGCTGATCGAGGAGCACGGCATCAAGGGCTTCAAGTTCCACCCCACGGTGCAGGGCTACCACCCTTACGACAGGATGGCCTGGCCGATTTACGAGGTCATCAACGAATACAAGATGCCGGCGATCTTCCACACCGGGCACAGCGGCATCGGCAGCGGCATGCGCTGCGGCGGCGGGCTGCGGCTCGAATACTCCAACCCGATGCACCTCGACGACGTGGCCATCGATTTCCCGGACATGCAGATCGTCATGGCGCACCCGAGCTTCCCCTGGCAGGACGAGGCGCTCAGCGTGGCGACGCACAAACCCAACGTCTGGATCGACCTGTCGGGCTGGAGCCCGAAATATTTCCCCAAGCAGCTGGTGCAGTACGCCAACACCCTGCTCAAGGACCGCATCCTGTTCGGCAGCGACTACCCGCTCATCACGCCGGACCGCTGGATGAAGGATTTTGAAGACGCCGGTTTCAAGCCGGAAGTGATGCCCGGCATCCTGAAAGGCAACGCGATGCGGCTGCTGGGCCTGGGGCAAACGGCCGCCGCATGAGCACGACCGCCTTCCGGGGGCTGGCTGACATCGAGGCGCTGGAGCGCACGCCCTACGAGCAGGCGATCCCGGCGCGCACCACCTACGGCCTGATCGCCCAGGCGGCGCAGCGTTTTGCCAGCCGTGACGCATTTCGCTACCTGCCTAGTGGCGACCTGCAGCAACCGGCCGTGACCGTGAGCTACGCCGAGCTGCTGGCGCAGATCCACCGGGCGGCCAACCTGTTTCGTGCCATGGGCGTCGGGCCTGACGATGCCGTGGCCATCCTGGCGCCCAACATTCCCGAGACGCAGTTCGCACTCTGGGGCGCGCAATTGGCGGGCAAGGCCTGTCCGATCAACTACCTGCTGCAGCCCGAGCACATTGCGGCCCTGCTCGAGGCGTCCGGCGCCAAAGTCATTGTCGCGCTGGGTCCCAATGACGAGCTTGCGCTCTGGCCCATGGTCGAGAAAGTGCTGGCGATCCGGCGCCTGCCGGTGCTGCAGATTCGCGTCGGTGACCACGCCGCGCCGGACGTGCCCGTGTTCCAGGATCGGCTGGCGCAGGCAAGCGACGTGTTGGCGTTTGATCCGCAACTCACGCCGGAGCGCATTGCCGCCTGCTTCCATACCGGCGGCACGACCGGCTCCCCCAAACTTGCGCAGCATACCCACGGCAACGAGGCGCACACCGGCTGGTTTGCCCATCAGTTTTACGGCTTCGACGAACACACGGTGGAGCTCAACGGCTTTCCGCTGTTCCATGTGGCCGGGGCTTTTGTCTACGGCCTGTCCATGCTCGCCATCGGTGCGACCCAGGTTCTGCCCACACTCAGCGGCATGCGCAACCCTGCCTTCACCAGGAACTACTGGAAGTTCTGCGAACGCGAACGCGTGACCGCACTGGCCTGCGTGCCGACCATTCTCGCGACGCTGGCCAACCTGCCGGTCGATGCGGACATCTCGTCGATTCAGGTTGCCTATACCGGCGGCTCGCCGCTGCCCGCGGAACTGGCCGCGCAGTTTGAACGCCAGCCGGGGATTGCGGTGCGCAACATCCTGGGCATGACCGAGTGCGCGGGTCTGGTCTCCATCGAGCCGCTGGCGGCGCCGCGTGTGCCCGGCTCGACCGGCCTGCGCCTGCCCTACACCGAGGTACGTGCCGTGCCCTGGCGCGACGGCGTCGCGCAACTGGGCGAGACCTGTGCGGCCGGTGACACCGGCGTCATCGTGCTGCGCGGCCCGCATGTGAGCCCGGGCTACACCGAGGCTGCGCGCAACACCGGCATGTTCGAGGGCCCGTGGCTCGTCTCCGGTGATCTCGGCCACATCGATGCCCAGGGCTACATCCACCTGACCGGCCGCGCCAAGGACGTGATCATCCGCGGCTCGCACAACATCGACCCCGGCCTGGTCGAAGATGCTTTCCTGGCGCACCCGGCGGTGGCCCTGTGCGCCGTGGTCAGTGAGCCCGACGCCTATGCCGGCGAGTTGCCCGTGGCCTTTGTCACGCTCAGGCCCGGCATGCACTGCGACCCGGCCACGCTGCTGGCCGAGGTGGTGCCGCATGTGTACGAGCGGCCTGCGGCGCCCAAACGCGTGACCATCATCGACGTGATGCCGGTGACGGCGATCGGCAAGATCTACAAGCCGGCGCTGCGCCTGCGTGCCATCGAGGTCAAGCTGGCCGAGATGCTGGCAGACATCGACGGCGCCACCGTGCGGGGCGAAGAGCGCGGCGGCAGCCTGTCTGCCGTGGTGGCCATGGCGTCGGCACGTGATGAGGCGCTGGAGCGCCGGCTGCGCGAGCGCCTGGCCGCGATCGCGGTTCCGGTGGCGTTTGTTTTTGCTGGAGCCTGAGCGCTTGGAGCGCGTTCTTACCAACCGCCGCTGGCCAGCCACTGGTCCACCAGCCCCAGGTTTTCCACACCCCAGAAGGGCTCGCCATCCACCATCACGGTGGGCGAGCCGAAAATGCCGGCTTGCAGCGAGGCTTCGACGGCGCTGCGCAGTAACTGTCTGGCTTCCTCGCTCTCGATGCCTTCGCGCAGGCGCTGTGCCTCCAGGCCCGCGGGCAGGCCGATGGCCGCAACCGCCTCCGCGGTGGACAGATCCCGGCCTTCTGCCCAGTAGGCGTGGTAGATCGCGTGGGCCAGCGGCGCGGCGAGGGCGGGCTGGTGCTGCTTGACCCAGTAAAAGGCGCGGCCCGCAGCGCGCGGGTCCATCACCGGGGCGTCCAAATCACGGTTGAGCTGCAGGCCGTGGCGGCGCATGTAGCGTTTCGCCTCGCGGCGGATGTAGTCGCCCTTGAGCGGCGTGTCGAGCAAGGGCTTGAGCCCCATCACCTTGAGCACCGAGACGCCCAGCAGCATCGCGTGCCACTCGACGGTGCGGCCATGCTGCGCCGCCAGCGGCTCGATGCGCAGTGACGCAAAGTAGCCGAAGGGCGAGATGAAGTCGAAGTAGAAATGCAGCGGTGTGGGCGAGGGGTTCATGACCCCAAGCGTAGCTGAATCGGTTTACTCAAGCTTGATGCCGGCGGCCTTGATGACTTGCGCCCATTTTTCGACTTCAGCCTTCTGGAAGGCAGCCACCTGGTCAGGCGTCATGCTGGAAGGCTGCATGCCCAGGCTTTTGAGCCGGTCCTGCATTTCGGGGGTCTGCAGGATCTTCATGATCTCCGCGTGCAGCCGGTCAATGATGGGTTTGGGTACACCGGCCGGCACAAAAATGCCCTGCCAGGACACCACCTCGAAGCCGGGCACGCCGGACTCGGCAATGGTTGGCACGTTGGGCAGCGACTCCAGGCGTTTGGCCGAACTCACCGCGATGGCGCGTACCTTGCCGCTCTGGATGTGCGGGCCGGCCACCACCGTGGTGTCAAACATCATGTCGACCTGGCCGCCGATCACGTCCTGGATGGCCGGGCCGCTGCCCTTGTACGGTACATGCACGAACTGCGTGCCCGACTTGAAGCCCAGCAGTTCCAGCGTCATGTGCTGCGAGGTGCCGTTGCCGGCCGATGCCGAGGAGATGGTTTTCGGCTTGGCTTTCGCCGCAGCCAACACGTCCTGCAAGGTCTTGTAGGGACTGTCCGCCTTGACGATCAGCACCACCGGGTTCGAGCCGATCAGTACCACCGGTGAAAAGGACTTGATCGGGTCGTAGCCGAGCTTGGGGTACAGGCTCACATTGATGGCGTGTGAGCTGATGGTGCCGCCCAGCAGGGTGTAGCCGTCGGCTGGTGCACGCGCGGCCACTTCCGAACCGACACTGCCGCCGGCACCGCCCTTGTTTTCAATCACGATGGTCGTGCCGAGCGCTGCGCCCAGCTTCTGGCCGATCAGCCGACCGAGGATGTCGGTGGTGCCGCCGGCCGGGAAGGGCACGATGTAGCTGATGGGTTTGGACGGCCATTTGTCCTGGGCCCAGGCGGCGGCGGAGCCGAGAAGCGGCAGAAGTGCGGCCGAGGCCAGCGCGGTTTGAAGCAATGAGCGGCGTTTCATGTTTGTCTCCTTTTTATGGTGATGAAAATCAGTGCGGAATTCAGAGCGGAAAACTACCGGACCATGCAGGGCATCTTGGCGTTGAAGGTCCAGTTCGGCACCAGGTACTGCATGGCGATGGCATCGTCGCGTGCGCCCAGGCCGTGCTGCAGGTAAAGCTGGTGGGCTTTTTCAACCTCTGCCATGTCGAGTTCCACGCCCAGGCCGGGGACTGTGGGAACAGCCACGCTGCCGTCCACGATCTGCAAAGGCTGTTTTGTCAGGCGCTGGCCGTCCTGCCAGATCCAGTGGGTGTCGATTGCGGTGACCTGGCCCGGTGCCGCAGCCGCCACGTGGGTGAACATGGCCAGCGACACATCGAAGTGGTTGTTCGAATGCGAGCCCCAGGTCAGGCCCCAGGTCTGGCACAGCTGCGCCACCCGCACCGAGCCCTGCATGGTCCAGAAGTGCGGGTCGGCCAGCGGAATGTCGACCGCCTGCAAGGTGACGGCGTGCGCAAGTTCGCGCCAGTCGGTCGCGACCATGTTGGTCGCTGTTTTCAAGCCGGTGGCGCGGCGAAATTCCGCCATCACTTCACGGCCCGAGAAAACACCTTCGGCGCCGCAGGGGTCCTCGGCATAGGCGAGTTCCCGCTGCCGGTCGCGGCACAGACGCACCGCGTCTTTCAGCAGCCAGCCACCGTTCGGGTCCAGCGTGATGCGCGCATCGGGGAAACGCTCTGACAGCGCGACGATGGCCTCGATTTCTTCCTCGCCGCGCAGCACGCCCCCCTTGAGCTTGAAGTCCTTGAAGCCATAACGCTGGTGCGCCGCTTCGGCCAGCCGGACCACGGCCCGGGCATCCATCGCGGGTTCATGGCGCAGCCGCAGCCAGTCGTCGTCTGCGTCCGGCTCGCTCCGGTAGGCCAGCTTGGTTTGCCGGCGGTCGGCAATGTAAAACAGGTAACCCAGCATGGCGACGGAATCGCGTTGCTGGCCCTCGCCCAGCAGGGCGGCGACCGGCACACCGAGAAACTGGCCCAGCAGATCGAGCAGGGCGCTTTCCACGGCGGTCACCGCGTGGATGGCAACGCGCAGGTCAAAGGTCTGGTTGCCGCGGCCCCCGCTGTCGCGTCCGGCAAATTGCGTGCGCAGGCTGTTCAGAATCTGGTTCCAGTGGCCCAGGGACTGGCCTTCGACCAAGGCACGGGCGTCCTCCAGCGTGCCGCGGATTTTTTCGCCGCCCGGCACTTCGCCCACACCCGTGCGGCCCGCGCTGTCGGTCAGCAGCAGCAGGTTGCGGGTGAAAAACGGACTGTGCGCGCCACTCAGGTTGAGCAGCATGCTGTCATGGCCGGCGACCGGAATGACTTGCAGGCGGGTGATGTGCGGCGTTTGTGAAGCTGCCGGGGCGGGAGAATGGGCGTCAGGCATAAAGGCAGGAAATAGGACAACCAGCGGTTTAAAGATCAGTCATCGTACAACATGGAAGGCTGAATGCGCTCGGGGAATTCCCTGATTCTGCCCCGGCCGGCGTGCCGGCCCAGCGCGGCTCAGCTGGTTGCCGGTGGGTTTGCGGGCTCGAAGGCCTGGCCCCTGCGCAGCCGCTCCCGGCTGTTCGAGAGGTGGGTGCGCATGGCGGCCCGGGCGGCTTCGGCATCCTGGCTGCGAATGGCGTTGTAGATGTTTTCATGCTCGCTGTTGACGCGCTGCAGATAACTCAGCCGGCCTTCGGGCGCGCTCTGCGGCGTGTTCACGCGGGTGCGCGGAATGATCATGGTGCCCAGGTAGGTCATGAGGTCCGCAAAGTGGCGGTTGCCAGTGGCGCGGGCCACCTCCATGTGGAACTGGAAGTCGGGCGGAACGGCATCGGAGTCCGCGTGGATCGAGTCCTGGAAAGCTCGCAGGGCCGTGGCCATGGCCTCGAGGTTTTCCGTGGTTCTCCTCTGGGCGGCGAGGCCGGCGGCTTCGGTTTCCAGGCTGATGCGCAGCTCCAGCACCGAAATGACATCGGCCACCGTGGCGAAGTCGGCTGCGGCAATCTTGAAGTTGCCGGCGTCGCGGTTCTCGATCACAAAGGTGCCGATGCCGTGGCGCGTCTCCACCAGGCCGGAGGCCTGCAGTTTGGAAATCGACTCGCGCACCACCGTCCGGCTCACGTCGAAGCGGGCCATGATTTCGGCCTCGGTGGGCAACTTGTCGCCGGGCTGGAGCTGCCCCGCGCGGATGCTGGCCGCCAGGCTTTCAACAATTTCGGTGACCAGGCCGCGAGGGCGGCGCACACGCGGTGCGCCATCAAGAAGGGTGGCCGTTACGTTCGATTCCATCGGGTTTGCTCGGGTAGGGGTTTGCCTTGATCGGACCAGAAAACACTTGACAGGGGCTGCTGCCTCATGAAAAATTCTTGGTCATCAGACAACGTATAACTGATATCTTATTGAATTGAAGCCACTTTAGCAAACCTGATGCAAAAGTCCAGCGTTTGCCACCCACCCATTTTCAACCAGAGACAGCATGACCATCCGGGCCCATGAAAAACTGCTGCTGACCGGCGCCGCCGGTGGCCTGGGCCAGGCCCTGCGTGAGCGCCTGAAAGCCAACTGCAGCCTGCTGCGCCTGTCGGACCGGGTCGCCTTCGGCGCGGCCGGCGCGGGTGAAGAGGTGGTGCTGGCCGATCTGGCCGATGCCGCGGCCGTCGACGCCATGGTCCAGGGCGTGCAGGCCATCGTGCATCTGGGCGGCGTGTCGGTCGAAGGGCCGTTTGGCCCCATCCTGCAGGCCAACATCCTGGGCCTCTATAACTTGTACGAAGCGGCGCGCAAACACGGCGTCCAGCGTGTGGTGTTTGCCAGCTCCAACCACGTCACCGGCTTTTACCGCCAGAGCGAAACCATCAACGCCGATGCGCCCGCGCGCCCGGATGGCCTGTACGGCGTCAGCAAGGCGTTTGGCGAAGACCTGTCGCGCTTTTACTTTGACCGCTACGGCATTGAAACGGCCTGTGTACGCATTGGCTCCTCCTTTCCCGAGCCGAAAGACCGGCGCATGCTGGCGACCTGGCTGAGTTTTGACGACCTGCACCGGCTGATCACCGCCTGCCTGACCACACCGGTGCTGGGCCACAGCATTGTGTTCGGCATGTCCGACAACGCGGTCACCTGGTGGGACAACAGCCGCGCCCGCCACATCGGCTACCGGCCGCAGGACAGCTCGGACATCTTCCGCGAGGCGGTGTACGCCCGCACACCGGCGCCTGACCTCGACGACCCGGCGGTGCAGTTCCAGGGCGGCGGTTTTGTCAAAGCCGGCCCGTTTGCCGATTGATGCCATGAGCAACGGCGCCGAACTCCTGGTGGACTGCCGCAATGCAACCGGCGAGAGCCCGGTCTGGCATGTGGCCGGGCAGGCGCTCTACTGGGTGGACATCCCGGCGCGCCAGCTCTGCCGCTGGCAGGCCGCGACCGGCCAGGTCACCACCTGGCTGGCGCCCGAGATGCTGGCCTGCATCGCCTCCTGCGGCCCCGACACGCATTGGGTGGCGGGCCTGGAAAGCGGGGTGTTCGAATTGCGCCTGCATGAGGACGGCCGGCTCGAGGCCAAACGCCTGGCCGAGGTCCGGCACGAGCAGGACGGCATGCGTTTCAACGATGGCCGCTGCGACCGGCAGGGCCGCTTTGTGGCCGGCACCATGATGCGCGATATGTCGCTGGGCGCCCGTACCGGTTGCGTTTACAGCTATGAAAAACAGAGCGGATTGAAAAAGATCCTGAGCGGTCTGATCACCCCCAATGGCCTGGCCTTCAGCCCCGATGGCCGCACCATGTACCTGTCGGACTCGCACCCCTCGGTGCAGATGATCTGGGCCTTCGACTACGACACCGCCACGGGCACGCCCTCGCGGCGCCGGGTGTTTGTTGACATGCATGCGCTGCCGGGCCGGCCCGACGGTGCGGCGGTCGACGAAGACGGCTGCTACTGGAGTTGCGGCAACGACGCCGGTCTGGTGCACCGCTTCACGCCTGAAGGCAAGCTGGACCGGTCGCTGGCCGTGCCGGTCAGGAAGCCGGCCATGTGCGCCTTTGGCGGCCCCGGCCTCGACACCTTGTTCGTGACATCGATACGCCCCGAAGGCGTCGATTTATCTGACCAGCCGCTGGCCGGCGGCCTGTTTGCGCTGCACCCCGGCGTGCGCGGGCTGCCTGAAGCCGCGTGTCTGCATTAAAAGTTTCCCAACCATCCACCAGATAGAGGACGACATGAGAATCAAAAAAACATTGTTCGGCATGGCCACGGTACTGGCGTTGACACCCCTGGCAGGCTTTGCCACGGAGTTCCGCTCGGCCGACACGCACAATGCCGACGACTACCCCACGGTCGCCGCCGTCAAGCACATGAGCGAACTGCTCGAGAAGAAGAGCGGCGGCAAGCACAAGATCAAGGTCTTCAACAAGCAGGCGCTGGGCAGCGAGAAGGAGACCATAGACCAAGTCAAGATAGGCGCGCTCGACTTCACGCGCGTCAATGTCGGACCGATGAACGCGATCTGCCCGCTGACGCAGGTGCCGACCATGCCCTTTCTGTTCAGCTCCATCGCGCACATGCGCAAATCGCTCGACGGCCCGGTCGGTGACGAGATCCTCAAGAGCTGCGAGTCTGCGGGCTTCATCGGCCTGGCGTTTTACGACAGCGGTGCCCGCTCGATTTATGCCAAGAAGCCGATCCGTACCGTGGCCGATGCCAAGGGCCTGAAGATCCGCGTCCAGCAATCCGACCTCTGGGTCGCGCTGGTCAGTGCCATGGGCGCCAACGCCACGCCCATGCCCTACGGCGAGGTCTACACCGGCCTGAAGACCGGCCTGATCGATGCCGCCGAGAACAACATCCCGTCCTTCGACACGGCCAAGCATGTCGAAGCAGTGAAGATTTACTCGAAGACCGAGCACTCGATGGCGCCCGAGATCCTGGTCATGTCCAAGGTCGTGTACGACAAGCTGCCCAAAGCCGAGCAGGACATGATTCGCGCCGCGGCCAAGGAGTCGGTGGCCTTCGAGCGCCAGAAGTGGGACGAACAGGAGGCCAAGTCGCTCGCGAACGTCAAGGCCGCCGGCGCGCAGATCATCGAGGTGGACAAGAAGTCCTTCCAGGCCGTGATGGGCCCGGTCTATGACAAGTTCATGATCACGCCGGACATGAAGCGCCTGGTCAAGGCGGTTCAGGACACCAAATAAGCCTGCCGATCAGGCCCTGACCCTCCTCCGCAGGGGCGAGGGCGGGTGAGCGTCGCGACAAGCGGAAGAGAAAAACATGTACACGAAATTTTGCGCGGCGTTGTCCAAGCTCAGCCTGATCCTGGCCGTGATCGGGCTGATCGCGGTGATCCTGTGTGTCCAGTGGCAGGTCATAGGCCGTTACGTCTTCAATGACACGCCGACCTGGGCCGAAGCACTGGCCCTGCTGCTGGTGCTGTTCGTCACCGCATTCGGCCTGGCGGTCGGCGTGCGCGACGCCGGCCACATCGGCCTCGAGTCCCTGGTGGTGCTGCTGCCCGAAAAATGGCAGCGCCGCATCGAAATCCTGATTCACTTTCTCGTCGGCAGCTTTGGCGCGCTGATGGTCTACGGCGGCGGCTTGTGGATGCTCGCCAAATGGGACGAGAAGAAGCCCATGCTGCCGGTACCGGACGGAGTCGACTACCTGCCGCTCGTGATTGCCGGCGTGCTCATCGTGCTGTTTTCCATTGAACATGTGATCGCCTTGCTGCGAGGTCAGAAAGTGGAGCCGGCATGGAATTGACTGTACTTGCCCTGAGCTTCACGCTGCTGCTGCTGCTCGGTGTGCCGGTCGCCTTCGCGATCGGCCTGTCGTCGGTGGCCACCATCGTCGTTGCCGGCCTGCCGGTCGCGGTGGTGTTCCAGAAAATGGTCGGAGGCATGCAGGTGTTCTCCTTCCTCGCCATCCCCTTCTTTGTCTTCGCCGGCGAGTTGATGCTCTACGGCGGCATCGCCGACCGCATCGTGCGCTTCGCCAACAGCCTGGTCGGTCATGTACGCGGTGGCCTCGGCATGAGCAATGTGATCGGTTGCACGCTGTTCGGCGGCGTCGCCGGCTCGCCGCTGGCCGACGTGTCGGCGATGGGTTCGGTGATGATTCCGCTCATGAAAAAGGAAGGCTACGACGCCGACTACGCGGTCAATGTCACCACGCACGCCGCGCTGGTCGGCGCCATCATGCCGACCTCGCACAACATGATCATCTTCACGCTCGCCACCTCGGGCATCGCTTCGGTCAGCGTGATGAGCCTGATCCTCGCGGGCCTGGTGCCGGCGCTGATCCTGACCCTGTGCAACCTGGGCGCAGCCTACTACGTGGCCGTCAGGCGCGGCTACCCGACGCACGGCGCTTTCCCCGGCTGGGCAGAGGTCCTGCGTGCCTTCGGCGCCTCGCTGCCGGGCCTGCTGGTGGTGGTGATCATCCTCGCCGGCATCCTGTCGGGCGTGTTCACCGCCACCGAGTCGGCGTCCATTGCGGTCGCCTGGGCGCTGCTGATCACGACGCTGGTCTACCGTTCGCTGACCTGGCACAACTTCCTGAAGGCCTGCGCCAAGGCCTGCAAGACGACCGGCGTGGTGCTGCTGCTGATCGGCATCTCGGCCGCCTTCGGCTACTTCATGGCGCTTTACGAGGTGCCGCAGCTGACGGGCGATCTGATGAAGTCGGTGAGCTCCGAGCCCTGGGTCATCTTCCTGATGATCAACGTGCTGCTGTTCATCCTCGGCACCTTCCTTGACATGGCGGCGACCATTCTGATCTGCACGCCGATCTTCATGCCGATCGCGATGCAGTTCGGCATGGACCCGATCCAGTTCGGCATCGTGATGCTGATCAACTGCGCGCTCGGCCTGAACACGCCGCCGGTCGGCTCGGTGCAGTTCGTCGGCTGCGCGATCGGCGAGATCTCGGTCGGCCAGGTGATGCGCTCCATCGCCCCGTTCTACGGCGCACTCGGCGTCTGCCTGCTGCTCGTGACCTACGTGCCGGCGTTCTCGCTGTGGCTGCCGTCGCTGTACAAGTGAGTTCAAACATGGCCGATCCGCTCTACATCCGCATGCATGCGTGCGACAACGTGGCCATCGTCGCCAACGACGGCGGCCTGCCGCCCGGTGCGACCTTTGCCGACGGTTTGAGCCTGCGCGAGCGCGTGTCGCAGGGCCACAAGCTCGCGCTGGTGGACCTGCCGCAGGGCAGCGCGGTGCTGCGCTACAACGTCGTCATTGGTCATGCGCTCAAGGACATTGCGGCCGGCAGCTGGGTGCATGAGCGCCTGCTGCAGATGCCGGCCGCGCGCGGACTCGAAGGGCTGCCGATGGCGACCGTGAAGCCGCCGACACCGGCGCCGCTGGAAGGCTACAGCTTCGAGGGTTACCGCAATGCCGACGGTTCGGTCGGCACCCGCAACATCCTCGCCATCACGACCACGGTGCAGTGTGTGGCCGGCGTGGTTGAGTTTGCGGTCCAACGCATCAAGGCCGAGCTGCTGCCGAAATTCCCCAACGTCGATGACGTGGTGGGCCTGGAGCACACCTACGGCTGCGGCGTCGCCATCGACGCGCCCGACGCCATCATTCCGATACGCACCTTGCGCAACATCAGCCTGAACCCCAACTTCGGCGGCGAGGTCATGGTGGTGAGCCTGGGCTGCGAGAAGCTGCAGCCCGAGCGCCTGCTGCCGCCGGGCACCATCCAGATCGTTGACGAGCGCAATGTGGCCGACGTCGGCGTGAATGCCGAGGCACCGCTCGACGTGGTCTGCCTGCAGTCCGAGAACCATGTGGGCTTCATGTCCATGATCGATTCCATCATGCAAGCCGCGGTGCTGCACCTGGAAAAGCTCGATGCGCGCCGGCGCGAAACCGTGCCCGCCAGCGAACTGGTGGTCGGTGTGCAGTGCGGCGGCAGCGACGCTTTCTCGGGCGTCACGGCCAACCCGGCGGTGGGCTTTTGCACCGACCTGCTGGTGCGCGCCGGCGCCACGGTGATGTTTTCCGAAACCACCGAGGTGCGCGACGGCATCGACCAGCTGACCTCACGCGCCAGCACGCCGGAAGTGGCCGAAGCGATGATCCGCGAGATGGCCTGGTACGACGCCTACCTGCACAAAGGCCAGGTCGACCGCAGCGCCAACACCACGCCCGGCAACAAGCAGGGCGGCCTGTCCAACATTGTCGAAAAAGCCATGGGCTCCATCGTCAAGTCGGGCAGCGCGCCCATCAGCGGCGTGCTCGCGCCCGGTGAAAAACTCAAACAAAAGGGCCTGATCTACACCGCCACGCCGGCCAGCGACTTCATCTGCGGCACGCTGCAGCTGGCCGCCGGCATGAACCTGCATGTGTTCACTACCGGACGCGGCACGCCTTACGGCCTGGCCGAGTGCCCGGTGATCAAGGTCGCCACGCGCAGCGACCTGGCCCGGCGCTGGCACGACCTGATGGACGTCAACGCCGGCCGCATCGCCGACGGGCAGGCCAGCATCGAAGACGTGGGCTGGGAGCTGTTTCACCTGATGCTCGACGTCGCCAGCGGCCGCAAGAAAACCTGGGCCGAACACTGGAAGCTGCACAACGCGCTGGTGCTGTTCAACCCGGCACCGGTGACCTGACCTGATCCTCTTACCCCTGTATCACCCCGTACCCCAACTTCTTAAAAAAGCGAACTCCTCATGACCCAAGTTACTCCCTATCAGTCCTTCCCCAACAGCTTCAAGCGCGACCTGCGGGCCGGCAAGAAACTGATCGGCTGCTGGTCCTCGCTGTCCAATGCCATCACCACGGAGGTGCTGGGCGTGGCCGGCTTCGACTGGATCCTGCTCGACGGCGAACATTCGCCCAACGATATCGCCACCTTCATCCCGCAACTGATGGCGCTGAAAGACAGCGCCAGTGCACCCGTGGTGCGGCCGTCTTCCAACAACGTGGTGGAGCTCAAGCGCCTGCTCGACGCCGGCTTCTACAACTTCCTCGTGCCCTTTGTCGAAAGTGTGGACGAAGCGAAACGCGCCGTGTCCGCGACCCGTTACCCGCCCCAGGGCATACGCGGCGTGTCGGTGTCCCAGCGCAGCAACCGCTACGGCTCGGTGCCCGACTACTTCAAGTCGATCAACGAACACATCTGCGTGATGGTGCAGATTGAAAGCCGCGCCGGCGTGGCGGCGGCGCGCGACATTGCGACGCTCGACGGCGTGGACGGCATTTTTGTCGGCCCCTCCGACCTGGCCGCCGGCCTGGGCCACCTGGGCAACGCCGGCCACCCGGAAGTGCAGGCAGCCATGGCGTCGATTTTTGCGGACGCCAAAGCCTGCGGCAAACCCATTGGCATCCTCGCGCCGGTGGAGGCCGACGCACGCCGCTACATCGCCATGGGCGCCACCTTTGTGGCCGTCGGCAGCGACCTGGGCGTGTTCCGCTCGGCCACGCAGGCCCTGCGTGACAAGTACCTCGACTAGCTTTGCCTGTCATCCCGCACTCGATCCGGGATCCATGCCTACGCCCTCTGAATCGTGGCGCATGGGCCGCAGATCTTTTTAACGAATAAAGGAGTATTTGAAATGAGCAAGCTGGGTTTTATCGGTCTGGGCATCATGGGCGCACCCATGGCCGCACACCTCATCAAGGCCGGTCACGAGGTCTTCCTGGCCACGCGCAGCAAGGTGCGCGCCGAGCTGCTGACCGGCCAGGCCGTGGCCTGCGCCTCGGCGCAGGAAGTGGCGGAAAAGGCCGACATCATTTTCATGATGCTGCCCGACACGCCTGATGTGCAGAAAGTGCTGTTCGGCGACAAGGGGGTCGCTGCCGGTCTGAAGAGCAACGGAAAAGGCAAGACGGTGGTCGACATGAGTTCGATCTCGCCGATGGACACCAAGGACTTCGCGGCCAGGATCAATGCCCTCGGCTGCGACTACCTCGACGCGCCGGTCTCCGGTGGCGAAGTCGGCGCCAAGGCCGCCAGCCTGACCATCATGGTCGGCGGGCCGGACGCCGCGTTTGAACGCGTCAAGCCGCTGTTTGAGCTGATGGGCAAAAACATCACGCTGGTCGGCGGCAACGGCGACGGCCAGACCTGCAAGGTCGCCAACCAGATCATCGTGGCGCTCAACATTGCCGCCGTCGGCGAAGCCCTGCTGTTTGCCAGCAAGGCCGGCGCCGACCCGGCCAAGGTGCGCCAGGCGCTGATGGGCGGTTTTGCCGCCTCGCGCATCCTGGAAGTGCATGGCGAACGCATGATCAAGCGCACCTTCAACCCGGGTTTTCGCATCGGCCTGCACCAGAAAGACCTGGGCCTGGCGCTCAGCGGTGCGCGCACCCTCGGTGTGGCGCTGCCGCAAACCGCCAGCGCCGCGCAACTCATGCAGGTCTGCAGCGCCAACGGCATGCAGGACCTGGACCACTCGGCGCTGGTGCGTGCACTGGAGCTGATGGCCAACCACGAAGTCGCCAAGGCATAAGGCCACGGCATACGCCCGGGCAGTTTTCAACAAGATTTTTCAGGAGACAAGACATGACCATCAATCGCCGCAAGGTTCTCGCATCGTCCGTGGCCCTGGGCCTGGCCGCTTCCGGCGTCCAGGCGCAAACCCAGGCTTGGCCGGCCAAACCGATCCGCCTGATCGTGCCGTACCCACCGGGCGGCTCGTCGGACATCATCGGCCGCTCCATCAGCCAGGCGCTGTCCGAAGCGCTCAAGCAGCCCGTCATTGTGGAAAACCGCGCGGGCGCCAACGGCAACCTCGGCGCCGACCTGGTTGCCAAGTCCGCGCCCGACGGCTACACGCTGCTGCTGTGCGACACCGGCGCGCTGGCCATCAGCCCCTCGGTCTACACCAAGCTGCCTTTCGACCCGAGCAAGGACCTGCGCGGCGTGACCATGCTGGCCTACTCGCCGCACCTGTTGGTGGTGCACCCCTCGGTGCCGGCCAACAACCTCAAGGAGCTGGTGGCGCTGTCGCAAAAGACGCAGCTCAACTTCGCCGTCACCGCCATGGGCAGTGCGCCGCACCTGGCCGGTGTGTCGGTCGAGCGGGCCAGCCAGGCGAAATGGCAGTACATCCCCTACAAGGGCGGCTCCCAGGCGGTGAACGACACCATCGCCGGCCAGACCCAGGTGCTGATGAACGGCATGCTGGCCACCTTGCCTTTTGTGCAGAGCGGCAAGCTCAAGATCCTCGGCGTGTCCAAGGCCACGCGCATGCCGCTGATCGGCAATGTGCCGACGCTGCAGGAGCAGGGCATCGCCGGCTTCGAGTCCGGCACCTGGCAGGGTGTGCTGGTGGCTGCCGGCACGCCCGCGCCCATCGTCAACCGCCTGAATGCCGAGCTCATCAAGATCATCCGCAGCCCGGAGATACGCGCCCGGCTCAGCGGGCAGGGCGCCGAGGTGGTGACCATGTCGTCCGCCGAGCAGGACAGGTTCTTCAACCAGGAGCGCAAGCGCTGGGCCGAGGTGGTGGCCCAGGCCGGCATCAAGCTGGACTGATAAGCTGCTATTGATTCAATAGCTGCTGGCGCTCGTGTTTATTGGGCCGGAGGCCGATTTTGCATGTAAACAGCGCGCAGCGCCCCATCAGGTGCGCTGGCCGTGCGCCGCCAGGTGCTCGGCCAGCAACTGGGCCGAGGGTGACAGCGCCGCGGCATCGCGATAACAGATGATGAAGCGCCGCTGCGCCCAGGGCTCGGCCATGGGCACCATGGTCAGGCCGTAGGCTTCGGCGTAGATCTCGGCCACCTCGCGCGGCACCAGGCTGATCGCCAGCCCGGCGCGCACCACGCGCAGCGCGGCCTCGAAGTTGGCAACGATCACCCGCTGGCTCACGCTGCGCCCCAGCCGCGCCGCGGCGCGCTGCAGCATCACCTGTACCGCGCTGGCCACCGGCATGCTCACATGTTCGTAGTCCAGCGTGTCCTCGAAGCGCAGGCTTTGGCGTTGGGCCAGCGCGTGCTGTTTGGGCACCACCATGCACAGGTGGTCGCTGCGGTAGGGGCGTGACTGCAGCGGCCCCAGGTCCACCGCGTCCCAGCAGATGCCCAGCGAGGCCGTGCCGTCGCGCACGCCGCGCACCACCTCCGGGCTCACGCGTTCTTCCATGTCCACCTGGATGTTGGCGTGCGCCGGCAGTTGCAGGAAAGACGCCACGTCGTCGGCCAGCGACTCGGCCATGGCCGAGGCCGAGGCCAGGATACGCACCTGCCCGCGTACACCTGCCGCATAGGCCTCCATGTCGCGTTCGATGCGCGCCGCGCTGGCCAGCATGGCGCGCGCGTGTTCCAGCAGGGTCTGCCCGGCGGCGGTGGGTTCCACGCCATGGCGCTTGCGTGTCAGGATGGGCGTACCCACGGTCTGCTCCAGCTGCGCCAGCCGCTTGCTGATGGCCGAGCCGACGATGCTGGCCTTTTCGCCGGCGCGCGCGATGTTGCCGGTTTCGCAGACGGAAACAAACAGCCGCAGGGTGGTGAGGTCCAGGTCGCGCATGGTGATGTGCCTTGATATTCCATTTTGGAAACTTACACGTTCCAAAATAGAGAAGAAATTTCTTTCTGGAAATTTTAAACTGCAGGCCAACGGATCCGACCCACAACAGGAGACAAACCTTGGCTGCACCCATCGTCACGCGCGCCGTGTTGCCGCAGCACGCCATCATTCGCGAGATGGGCCTGCGCGACGGCCTGCAAAGCATTGCCCAGGTGATGCCCACCGCGCAAAAACTCGAATGGCTGCGCGGCGCGTACGACGCCGGCCAGCGCGAGATCGAGGTCGGCTCCTTTGTGCCGGCACGCCTGCTGCCGCAACTGGCCGACACCGCCGAGCTGGTGGCCTTTGCCAAAACCCTGCCGGGGCTGGCCGTGTCGGTGCTGGTGCCCAACTTCAAGGGCGCCGAGCGCGCCATCGACTGCAATGCCGACCTGATGCTGGTGCCGCTGTCGGCCAGCCACGCCCACAGCCTGGCCAACCTGCGCAAGACACCCGACGAGGTGGTGACCGAGATTGCCCGCATACGCGCGGCGCGCGACGCGGCCGGTTCGTCCACGCTGATCGAGGTCGGCATCAGCACCGCCTTCGGCTGCACGCTGCAGGGGAGGGTGGCGCCCGCCGAGGTGCTGCGCCTCGTCAAGGCCGTGCTCGACACCGGCGTGGACCGCGTGAGCCTGGCCGACACCGTGGGGTATGCCGACCCGGCCATGGTGCAGGAGCTGTTTGCGCTCACGCTGCCGGTCGCCGGCGACAAGCTCAACTGCGGCCACTTCCATGACACCCGCGGCCTCGGCCTGGCCAACGTGTATGCCGCGCTGCAGATGGGCATCACGCGTTTCGACGCCTGTCTGGGCGGCATAGGCGGTTGCCCGCATGCGCCCGGCGCCAGCGGCAACGTGGCCACCGAAGATCTGGCTTACCTGCTGGCCAGCATGGGGGTGGCCACCGGGCAGGACTTCGACCAGCTGATCGCGCTGCGCGAAAAGCTTGCCGGCTGGCTCCGCGGCGAGACCCTGCACGGCACCTTGTGGCGCGCGGGCCTGCCCAACACCATGAAGGCCGCCGATACCGCGGCCGCGCTGGCCTGATCCCCGTTTCAACCCAACCGGATTCCCGATGACAAGCACTGACCGCCCCGCACCGCAACCCCTGACCGGCCTGCGCGTCATCGAGTTCACCCACATGGTGATGGGTCCGACCTGCGGCATGGTGCTGGCCGACATGGGCGCCGAGGTCATCAAGATCGAACCCATCGACGGCGACCGCACGCGCCGCCTGCTGGGCGCGGGCTCCGGCTTTTTCCCCATGTTCAACCGCAACAAGAAAAGCATAGGCATCGACCTGCACAGCGAGGCCGGCGCCGCGCTGGCGCGCAAGCTCTGCGCCGGCGCCGACGTGGTGGCCGAGAACTTCAAGCCCGGCACCATGGCCAAGTACGGCCTCGACTACGCCGCGCTGAGCCAGGTCAACCCGCGCGTGATCTATGTGAGCCACAAGGGTTTTCTGCCCGGCCCGTACGACCACCGCACCGCGCTCGACGAGGTGGTGCAGATGATGGGCGGCCTGGCCTACATGACGGGCCGGCCCGGCGACCCGCTGCGCGCCGGCACCAGCGTCAACGACATCATGGGCGGGCTGTTCGGCGCCATTGGTGCGCTGGGCGCGCTGATCCAGCGCGGCATCAGCGGCAAGGGCATGGAAGTGCAGTCGGCGCTGTACGAAAACAATGTTTTCCTCATGGGCCAGCACATGCTGCAGTTCGCCATGACGGGCAAACACCCGGCGCCCATGCCCGCACGCGACAACCCCTGGGCGGTGTACGACGTGTTCACGGTGAAAGACGGCGAGCAGATTTTCCTGGCGGCGGTCAGCGACGCGCAGTGGCAGACCTTTTGCGACGTGCTTGGTTTCCCCGACCTGAAAGCCGAGCCCGAACTCGCCACCAACAACCTGCGCGTGGCCCTGCGCCCGCGCCTGCTCAAGACGATTGCCGAACGCATTGCCGGGCGCAGCGCCGCCGAGCTGTCGGCCATCATGGAACAAGCCGGCCTGCCGTTTGCGCCCATCCGCCGGCCCGAAGACCTGCTGGACGACGAACACCTGCTGGCCACCGGCGGCCTGGCCGACGTGCGCCTGCCCGACGGCCCGAAAGCCGGCGAGAGCGTCAAGACCACGCTGTTTCCCATCACCATGGGCGGCCAGCGCCTGGGCGTGCGCCTGCACCCGCCGCGCCTGGGCGAACACACGCGCGAGCTGCTGGAAGGCCTGGGCCTGGCTGGCGCCGAGATCGACGCGCTGCGGGACCAGGCCGTGGTGGCCTGAACCGCCGTTGAAGAGTGAGTGAATTGCAAAACCAAAGAAGGAGACAAATGATGAAAACCGTAGAACAACACATGCTGTCACGCCGCAACGCCCTGGCCGCCCTGGGCGGCCTCGGCCTGGGCGCCGCAGGCCTGTCGCTGGGCGGTGCCGCCCATGCCCAGTCCGACAAGGTGGTACGTTTCATTCTGCCCATCAGCGCCGGCTCGGGGGTGGACACCATCGTCCGCGCCTCCAGCGCGGCGCTGTCCAAAGCGCTGGGCCAGACGGTGGTGATCGAGAACCAGCCCGGCGCCGGCGGCCTGGTCGGCACCTCGGCCATGATCAAGTCGCCGCCCGACGGCCAGACGCTGAGCGTGGTCTCCAACAACCACGTGATCTACCCGAGCGTGCTCAAGTCCGTGCCCTTCGACCCGCTCAACGACATCACCCCGATTGCCGTGCTGGGCGCCACCCCCATGGTGCTGGTGGTCAATTCGAAGCTGCCGGTCAAGGACCTCAAGGAATTCATTGCCCTGCTCAAGGCCAGCCCCGGCAAGTACAACTACGCCTCGTCGGGCAACGGCACCATCCTGCATCTGGCGGCCGAGATCTTCAAGGACCTGACGCGCACGTTTTCCACCCACATTCCCTACCGCGGCTTCGGCCCGATGATGCAGGACATCGTCGGCGGCCAGGTGGACTGGGGCGTGGGTGCGCTGCCGGCGGTGGCGGGCCAGGTCAAGGCGGGCAACCTGCGCGCCCTGTGTATTGCCTCGCTGGCGCGCAGCCCGGCCGCACCCGACATTCCGACCTCGGCCGAGGCGGGCCTGCCGTTCTACGTGGTCGAAGGCTGGTTTGCCGCCGTGGGCCCCAAGGGCATGAGCGCCGAGAACGTCAGCCGCATCCACGCCGCCTTCTCCACGGCTTTCGCCACGCCCGAGGTGAAGGAAGCCATGGCCAAGCAGGGCAACATCATCAAGGTGTCCACGCCCGAAGCGGCGAAAGAGTTCTTCGCCAGCGAGCTCAAGCGTTACGCCCGCGTCGTCAAAAGTGCCGGGGTGGTGCCGCAGTAAGTGGCCCGGGAGCGCTGCGTCGCTCCTGATTTGATAGCTGCTTGCGTCCGAAGGTATTGGGTTGGAGGCTATTTTGGCTTGTAAAAAACTGCATCGCCTCAACCTGCGCGGCGTCGTCGCATCAGCCAGTCCACCCCTTCGAACAGCGCTTCGCTCAGCAGCGCCAGCAAGGTGGCGGGCAGGGCGCCTGCCAGCAGCAGCTCGCCGTCGTTCAGCGCCAGCCCGGTGACGATGCGTTCGCCATACCCGCCCGCGCCAATGAAAGCCGCAATTGTTGCCGTGCCGATGGCAATGGCGGTGGCCGTGCGCACGCCGGCCACGATGGTCGGCAGCGCCAGCGGCAGCTCGACCAAGCGCATGCGCTGGCCAGAGGTCATGCCCAGCGCCTGCCCGGCCAGGCGCAGGCCGGGCGACACCTCGTTCAGCCCCGCCACCGTGTTGCGCATGATGGGCAGCAGTGCGTAAAGCATCAGCGCCATCAGCGCCGGCAGCGTGCCGATCACGCCCATCAGCGAGATCAGCATGGCCAGCAGCGCCAGCGAAGGCACGGTCTGCATCAGCCCGGTGGCGCCCAGCACCAGCGCGCGCAGGCGCGGGTGCGGAAACACCCACACCGCCAGCGGAATGCCGATCAGCGCCGCCAGCGCGACCGAGATGAAGGTCAGCGCCAGGTGCTGGCGCGTCAGCCGCGCCAGGTCGGGGCCGAAAAGCTTGGCCCAGAAGCCGCGCTGGCTCGGGTCTTTTGTGGTGTTGCTTGCGGCGGGTGTGCCGCCGGCCTTGGCCGCCAGGTGGTCGCGGGCGATCACGTCAAACGCCACGCCCTGCAGCTCGGCCCGCGCATTCATCGCGATCATCGCGTTTTCATCGATGCTGCCGCTGAGCTTTTGCAGCGCCGCCCAGGCCTGCGGAAAACGCGTGGGCACGTCCAGCCGGTACAGCAGCACCGCGTCGTAGCGCGGGAAGTAGGCCTTGTCGTCCTTCAGCACGCGCAGGCCCAAGTGGCCAATCTTCGCGTCGGTGGTGTAGATGTCGATCACGTCCACCTGCTTTTGCGCAATCGCGTCATACGCCAGCCCGTGGTCCAGCGCCACCGGCACCTGCGGCGCGCCATAACGCTGCGCCAGCCCGCGCCAGCCGTCGGCCCGGCCGATGAATTCGTTCGACAGGCCCAGTCTCAAGGTAGGGTGTTTCACCAGATCGCTCAATGACGTGATGCCCAGGCGCTGCGCCGTGTCCTCGCGCATGGCCAGCGCATAGCCGTCGTTGAAGCCCAGCGGCACCGCCACACCCAGGCCCAGCGGCGCCAGCGCGGCGTTCATGGCCGCCGTTGTCATGCCCGCATCACCCTTGAGGATCTCCTGGCTGATGGTGCCCACGTACTCCGGGTACAGGTCGATGCTGCCCGAGCGCAGCGCCTCATAAACAATGGCGGTGTTGCCCAGGCCCTGCAGCACCGAAGGCGGCGTGGGCGTGTGCGGCGCAGCCGTCTGCGCCAGCACCTGCGCGAGGATGTAGGACTCGGTGAACCGTTTGGAGCCGATGCGCAGCGTGTCGTTGGCCGGCGGCGCGGCGAAGCTCAAGCTGCTGACAAGGGCCAGCAGCAGGGCGATGCAGCAGGCGGCAAGGGCGGGGAGGCAGCGTGTCATGGCGCCAGTATCGCCGCGCCGGCTGCGCGTGCCAACCGCCGTATCTGTCAGCTCGACGCCCCACCCGCACCCGCGCCCCAGGCACCATCCACCATCCTGTGGCAGACTGCCTCCCACCGAACGCACCCACCCAACCACACAAGACCCCATGACCATCCAGCTCTACGCTTTCGACACCCCCAACGGCCGCAAGATCAGCATCGCCCTCGAAGAAATGGGCCTGCCCTACGAGGTGCACGTGGTGGACATCACCAAGGGCGAGCAGACCGCGCCAGAGTTCCTGAAGATCAGCCCCAACAACAAGATCCCCGCCATCATCGACCCCGACGGCCCGGGCGGCCAGCCCATCAGCGTCTTCGAGTCCGGCGCCATCCTGTATTACCTGGGCGAAAAGACCGGCAAGTTCTGGCCGCAGGACCTGCGCGCCCGCGTGCCCGTGATGGAATGGCTGATGTTCCAGGTGGGCGGCTTCGGCCCCATGCCCGGCCAGGTGCACCACTTCGCCGGACTGACCAACGAAGCCGACCGCCGCTACGGCCTGGAGCGCTTCATGGCCGAAACAAAACGCCTCTACGGGGTGATGGACCGCCGCCTGGCCGACCATGCCTTCTTTGCAGGCGAAGAAATTTCAATCGCCGACTTCGCCATCGTCGGCTGGGCCTGGCGGCATGAGCGGCACAAGATTGATCTGGCGGATTTCCCGCATGTGCAGCGGTGGTACCGGGGGATGATGGCGCGGCCTGCGGTGGCGCGGGGGCTTGGGGTGGCTCTGCGGCGAGCTTAAACAGATGATTTGACGGCCTCAAAGTGATCCAAAGATGAGTGGCCTTGGTTAATCGTATCGCCCGCGGGTGCGCCACACCACTGATTACGACCTTCGCTATCAAATACACGCTAGTTCGTCGATGGATCCGGCCGTCCCGTGACTAGGGAACGAGCGGGTCCCCACCATAGGACGTTTGTGGCGTTACGGAAACCGGGGACGGTACTGGTACGCTATTTTTAACATTTCGGGTGCCATTCGAATTGTGAATAACATCGACAAGTTCAACTTTGAACCCATCCCGCGCAAGCAACTCACCTAGACTCCAAAGATAGGCTTCATTTGGTACAACACGTACCAGTTGCATAAGGCTTTCACCTAATTTGGTGAGCCTATAAAAGCCAAGGCCGGTTACTTTTTTTGGGTCATCTGTTGTGAGCAACAAGCCGCGGTTTGCGCATGTCAATAGATGAATATTTCGACCATCTGTTGTGTGAAATGGCTCCGCCTGGTCGATATAGCCCATTGACGAAAAACCACCCACTACTCCCAGTTCTTCAAGAAGAGCGAGTTCAGGAGGACCAAGCTGATTAGGGATTTTCTCGGGCTCCGCCAATGGTTGCCACGACTTTCCATAAATTATTCTGATGCGCTCTATTACAGTGCATGTTAGCGCTTCAATCAGCTTTGCCTCGTCTTGGGAAAGGCTTCGCAAAAAATCGAGAGTTCTGTAAGTGAACGAACCAGGGCTTCGTATCTCACCGGCAAGGACATTCCCCCATAGCTGTTGGAGCGACTCGGAAGACACGCCGCTAGCCGAATCTCGCCAGCGAAAAAACCAATCTGGTCCTACCTCTAGGTTTGGCGGTTCACTGGAGTCGTTTTGCAGCACGCTTTCTGCATGCGCGATGGCTTTTTCAATATTGACCTCTTTTTGCAGATATTCGAGCGTTTGAGCTTTAGTCACTTGGCGAGAAAATAGATCAAAGTCAAAACTTGGCTCTACCTTATCTAATTCCGACTTTGATTCACCATTCCCCAATAACATGGTCTCCTGGGGTGGAGCAGCGCTGCGATTGCGGAGAAACGCGATTCGCTGCTCAGCAGCGGCTATTACAACCATTCTGTGACCTACCGCAGCGGCTTCAGCTTTTGCTACACGGGCAAGCTGCCACGGCTGAGCAAGCCCGACGCCACTCTTTTCCACTGTGTCCCAAAGGCGGATTAACAATTTTTCTCCAGGCCAAGCCATACGTACTTCTTTCAAAAGTTGCTGGTATTACGCTGCGTTTTGTGAGTATGCCTTGTGCTTGTCCCGTAAAAGACCGAATTCGAGCGCTTGCGATAGCCGTGTTCAATACCTCAGGCTATACCGTTCTAAAAAGTAGTTAGTTGGCGCGCTATTTTTTTGGACAGCCCATAGTACGCTGCGTTGAGCGCGTCATCCGTCTACCGGGAGTAATGTAAGTTGCGTCCAACTTCAACTATGGGAGTTTCATCCATGGAGAAAACCAACATGCAACGCAGAACGTCTACGTGGTGCGCGTCTTTGTGCAATTGTGTGCAGCGCTGCTGGACCACAAAGCGCTCGCGGACAAACTGACCGCGCTGGAGCGGCGCGTTTCACACCACGACAATTCCCTAATCGAAGTAATTGATGTCATTCGCGCCTTGATGGCCCAGCCCAAAGCGGCCAACCGGCAGAGTGGTTTTACCGCAGACTTGTCGGCGAAGGCTGCCGATCGCTAGTGTTTGGATAGCTGCTGGCTGTCGTGTTTATTGGGCTACAGCCGTTTTATTTGTATGAATAATTTCGCTGAATGCGGCCATTCAAAGGCATGGAACAGGCCTGCAGGTGCTGAAGCGCATAACATGCGCTTGATCCTTGTTGAGAGGATTCGACCCTGCCCATCGGCCCGGAAATACCAAGACATGAACAACGATCTCCCCTCCCTGACCCAGTCCCTGCGCGACTTCGCCCAGGCGCGCGACTGGGAGCAGTTTCACTCGCCCAAGAACCTGGCGTCGGCCCTGTCGGTGGAAGCGGCGGAGCTGCTGGAGCACTTCCAGTGGCTGACGGAAGAACAGAGCCGCACCTTGGCCGCACCCAAAAAGGCCGAGGTGGCCGCCGAGGCCGCCGATGTTTTGCTGTACCTGCTGCAGCTCTGCGACAAGCTGCAGATTGACCTGCTGGAAGCGGCGCGGCTGAAGCTGGTCGTTAATGCCGGCAAGTACCCGGTGGACAGTGCCCGCGGCTCGAGCCAGAAATACACGGAGCTCACCGACCCGAAGCAGGGTGGCTGAGGGCGCGCGTTACTCCTGATTTGATAGCTGCCTGAGCAATGGGTATAAGGGCCGGGAGCCGGTTTGGCTTGCAGCGTTGAGAGCGAAAATCGGCCCTGGCGAGGCCAGGCTCAGAACAGCCTGACCCACCACAGGCGCAGGCGCATGCCCAGCTCGGTGGTGTAGCCGGCGCTGGCGCTGCGCAGCCGGCCTTGCCCGTCAATCACCACAAAAGAGGGCACCGACTGGAAGCCGAAGGCGCGCGTCAGGTCGCCACGCGCATCGACGGCGGTTTGCCAGGGCAACTGGCGCTGTTGCTGTACCTGCCTGACCTTGTCGGCGGGGCCGGACTGCATGGCTACCGTGAGCACCGGCCAGTCCTGAGCCAGCCGGGTGACGCTGTTCTCTTCGGCGCGGCAGATCGGGCACCACTCGGCCCAGAAGTGCAGGGCGACCGGCTGGCCGGGGTGGGCCTGGCGCCACTGGGCCAGCGTGGTGCTGCGCGTCGTGCCGTCGGGCTGCAGGACGCTGATGGCCAGATCGGGCGCCGGCCCGGCCGGCACATGCCGCGTCTGCCAGGCCTGCACCGCAACCACGATGGCCACCAGCAGGGCCAGTTGAACCAGATGGCTTTTCCAGTTGTTGCGCAGGTGCGCAGCCAAGCGGGTGATCAGGGTGTTCGGGGTGTTCAGCATGGGCTCCGAGTATCGTCCAGGCCTTGCTGGCCCGTACCGCCGCTACGGGAAGCCCCGGCGGGGCTGTGGGCGTGCGTGCGGCGCATGGTTTGCTATTAAATGCATAGCTGCTTGTGCCCGTGTTTATTGGGCGAGGGTTATTTTTCGAAGTGAACTTGCCAAGGGCAAGTAAATCATTTACATTCTGAATTTGAAATTCACGAATATAGAATTTAATGCAGCTCAAGCCTCAAGACTTTGTAGTGGCCCTGAAGCTGGTGGCTTGGGGCGATCAGCGCTGGACATATGCGCGGCTGGCCCAAGAGCTGGGGTTGAGCGCCTCTGAGGCGCACGCCTGCATCAAGCGTGGTTTGCAGGCGGGGCTGCTGGTGCAGAACCACGAAGCTCTTGCGCCGGAGGTGGCCGCGCTGGCGGTGCACGAGCCAGCCGCCATTTACCGCGTGGCCCGGCGCAAGCGGGTCAGCGGCGAAGATGCTCCTGCCGATAACCCGGTGCGCCCCCACGCGCGCCAGCTGGCTGAGTTTGCGCTGCATGGCGCCAAATACGCTTTTGCAGCCGACAAGACGCCTTCCACGATCGGTGTGCCCACAAGCCACAGCGCCCCGGCATTTGCGGGCGTATTCGCGCCGGGGTCTGAGGATTACGTGTGGCCGCACCCCAATGGCACCATGCGTGGCATTGGCATAGAGCCACTGCACCCCAGCGTGCCGTTTGCGGCCATGCAAGACGCCAGGCTGTATGAAATGCTGGCCCTGTTTGACGCCCTGCGCGTAGGCCGCGCGCGCGAGCGCGGCATGGCCATGGAGCGGCTGCAGGCTCTGATTGACCCATCCGCGCCAAAGCCGTTGAAAGGGCCTGTGCGTGGCTAATCCCAACCTTGGTTTGTTGATAGGCATGGCCCAAGCGCTGGGGCCGCTGTGTGAGCGGGTGGTGTTTGTGGGTGGATGTGCCACGGGTCTTTTGCTGCCTGGCCCCAATCTGCTGGACGTGCGGCCTACAGAAGATGTCGATGGCATTGTGGAGGTGGCCACGCTGGCGGGTTACCACGCATTGGGCGATGAACTGTTGCAACGGGGCTTCAAGCAGACGATGGAGGACAACACGCCGCCATTCCGCTGGTTCTGGCAGCGCATGCAGTTGGACCTGGTGCCCCTGGACGAAAGGGTGCTTGGCTTTGCCAACCGCTGGTATCGCGCAGGGTTTGACGCTGCGGTACAAACCGAGGTGGCTCCGGGGCTGGTGCTGCGCCATTTGTCTGCGCCGTATTTTCTGGCATCCAAATTTGAGGCTTTCAAGGACAGGGGCCGCAATGATGTGTACACCAGCCACGACCTGGAAGACATACTCGTCGTGATTGAAGGGCGGGCAGAGCTGGAGCAAGAACTATCAACGGCTGCAATGGATGTGCGCCAGCATGTGATGGATTGCGTCGACAAACTGCTTGCCAACCCCGATTTCAACAACGCGTTGGCCGGCTTGCTCAGTCAACCTGACAGGGAGCCGTTGGTGCGAGCCCGGCTGCAGCAGCTCACGGTGTGAGACAAGCTCGCTGGACTTGGTCTTGAGGTACAGATGTGACAGACGCTGTAGCCTGGGGGCGGAATGTGCCTTGAGATTGAGTCGAAATGCTACTAAAACAATAGCTGCTCATGCTTGTTTTACCTGGGCTAGAGGCCGATTTGACATAAAAAAAGCCGCCGGCAGTTGCCAGCGGCTTTTCTTTATCGGGCAGTCGGCGAACCGGTCAGACCGAACCCCACACCTCCTGCGCCGTCTCGATCACCAGACGCAGCTTGGCGCGCTGCGCCTCCACCGCGATGTCGTTGCCGTGCACGGTGCTGCTGAAGCCGCACTGCGGTGACAGGGCCAGTTGCTCCAGCGGGGCGTATTTGGCGGCTTGTTCGATGCGGTGCTTCAGCTCGTCCTTGTCTTCCAGCGTGCCGAACTTGGTGGTCACCAGGCCCAGCACCACGGTTTTGCCTTTGGGCAGGTAGCGCAGGGGTTTGAAGTCGCCGCTGCGAATGTCGTCGTACTCCATGAAGTAGGCGTCGAGGTTCATCTCTTTCAGCAGCGCCTCGGCCACCGGCTCGTAGTTGCCGCTGGCGGCGTGGGTGCTTTTGAAGTTGCCGCGGCACAGGTGCATGGCCAGCAGCATGCCGGGCGGTTTCTGGGCGACCACCAGGTTGATGAACTTGGCGTAGCGGTGCGGCAGCTCGTTGGGGTCATCACCGCGCTGGCGGGCGGCTTCGCGCATTTTTTCGTCGCACAGGTAGGCCAGGTTGGTGTCGTCCATCTGCACATAGGTGCAACCGGCAGCGGCCAGGCTGCGCAACTCGTCGCCATAGGCATTGGCCACGTCCTGGTAGAACTCGGGGTCGAGCTCGGGGTAGTGCTCGCGGCTGATGCCGGCGCGGCCGCCGCGGAAGTGCAGCATGGTGGGCGAGGGGATGGTCACCTTGGGCGTGTTGCCGGCGCTCACCTGGCTTTTGAGGTACTGGAAGTCGGCGAGCTGGATGTCTTTCACGTGGCGCACCTTGTCGATCACGCGCATCACCGGCGGGGCCAACTCCTGCGTGCCGTCGGGCCGGATGACGGTGACCGGGATGTCGGTTTTCACGCCGCCGATCTGCTCGAGAAAATCAATGTGGAAGTAGGTGCGGCGGAACTCGCCGTCGGTGATGCTTTTCAGGCCCACGTCTTCCTGGAACTTGACGATCTCGGTGATGGCCTTGTCTTCCACCTTGCGCAGCTGCTCGGGCGTGATCTCGCCTTTGGCCTTCTGCTCGCGGGCCTCCAGCAGGTATTTGGGGCGCAGAAAACTGCCAACGTGGTCGTAGCGGGCGGGGAGCTGGGTCATGTCTCTTTTCCTTTGAGGTCGATGAAGTCAGGCAGGCGGAAGGGGAAGGTGAAGGTAAATACTAAGGCACAGCCGCCGGTTGCCGGTCTACAGGTCCAGCACCAGGGTTTTGCTTTTGGCGCGCGAGCAGCAGGGCGTGAACTGGTCGTTCTTCGCCTTCTCCTCGTCGGTGAAGTACATGTCGCGGTGGTCGGGCTCGCCCTCGAGCACACGCGTGATGCAGGTGCCGCAGACGCCTTGCTCGCAGGAGGTGAGGATCTCGATGCCGTGGTCTTTCAGCACCTGCACAACGTTCTGCGCCGCGCTCACGGTGTAGCTTTTGCCGGTGCTGGCGATCTTCACCTCAAAGCCGGTGTCGCCTGCGGTGTCCTGCGGCGCCGCGCCGAAATACTCGAGGTGGATCTGCTCGCTGCGCCAGCCGCTGGCCTTGGCCGTGCTGACCACATGCTCGATGAAACCGGCGGGGCCGCAGACATACAGCTGGTGTTCGGGGGCGGCGCCGGCCAGTGCGGCCGGCAGGTCCAGTTTCTGTTCCGCCGGACCGGCGTCGAAGTGGAAAAACACCCTGTCGGCAAAGGCCGAGTCGCGGATCTCCTGGCGGAAGGCAGTGCGTTCGGCCGAGCGGGTGCAGTAATGCAGGGTGAAGTCTGCGTGGATGGCCGCCAGCCGCTGTGCCATGCACAGCAGCGGCGTCACGCCGATGCCGCCGGCCAGCAGCAGCGTGCGCGGTGCGTGCTGCAGCGGAAAGTGGTTTTTCGGCGGACTGATGCGGATCATGTCGCCCTCGTTCACGGCCTCGTGCATGGCGACCGAGCCGCCGCGCGACGCGGGGTCGCGCAGCACGGCGATGCGGTAGCGGTGCTGCTCGATGGCCTCGTTGCACAGCGAGTACTGGCGCGTCAGCCCGCCGGGAATCTGCACATCGACATGCGAGCCTGCGCTGAAGGCCGGCAGCGGCGCACCGTCGGCGCGGGCCAACTCGAAGCTGGTGATGCCCTCGGCTTCAATGGTTTTTCGGATGACCTTGACTTCAAGACTGTCCATGGTCAGGCCGCCTGCTGCTGGGCTTGAACAGGTGCCTGTTCCTGCGCGATGAGGCGATCGATGATGCGGCGCGACTGCACGCCGCCGGCGTCGATGTTGAGCATCAGCAGCTTGCGTTGCGGGAACAGCGTGAGGTTGCGCTGCTGCGCTTCCAGCACCGCGGTGTCTTCGGCGAACACCTTGCCCTGGCCCTCGCGGATCTGCGCGGTGAGCGCCTTGTCCTTGGGGTTGAAGTTGCGCGCCATGCCCCAGAAATACCACATCGAGGTTTCGGTTTCCGGCGTGATGAAGTCCACCACGATGCTGCTGACCTTGTCTTTCGGGTCGGCGTGGTAGCCGCCCTTGCCGGCGTGCGCCACGCCGACCTCGATCATGATATGGCTGGGCGGCGTGAAGCGGCAGACCTGCCAGCGGTCCACCGGCACGTCGTCGGCCAGGTTGTTGCCGCGCAGGTTGGCGCGCCAGAAGGGCGGCGGCATGACGTTTTCCATGAAGCGGCTGGTCACCACACTCTCGCCCTCGGTTTTGGTGGTGACGGGGGTTTCGTCGATTTCCTTCTGGCCGATGCTGGTGGTGTGCACATAGGTCTCGTGCGTCAGGTCCATCAGGTTGTCGATCATCAGGCGGTAGTCGCAGTGGATGTGGTACAGGCCGCCGGCATAGGCCCACTCGGGGTTGTCGGCCCAGTCGAGGTGGGGGATCCTGCTTTCATCGGCCAGCGCCGCGTCGCCGGTCCAGACCCAGATGAAGCCATGGCGCTCCACCACCGGAAAGCTGCGCGTGCGCGGAAAGCCCTGCACGCGCTGGCCGGGCATGGAAGCCACCTTGCCGTCGCATTCCATCACCAGCCCGTGGTAGCCGCAGACCAGCTTGCCTTCGCAGACGGTTCCCAAGGACAGCGCCGCGCCGCGGTGCGGGCAGAAATCATCCAGCGCGGCGACCTTGCCTTCGGGGCCGCGGTAAAAAACAATTCTCTCGCCGCAGATCTGCCGGCCCAGCGGCTTGTCGTCGATTTCGGCGGGGGTGCAGGCAACATACCAGGTGTTTTTGGGAAACATGACGCTTGTCCGGAAGGAAGAGGGGTGGAGGGCAGGGAAGGATGTGGAGAGGTTTTTGGCGATGCTGTCCGCCTGGAACGGCTGGACGTCTCAGGCGGCGATTATGCAAAAAAATGGATTTGTTGTATACATTGGCCTTGAAATTTAGCAAAATTCGCGCGCAATAACCGGAAAGTCAGCCTGAAGAGGTGTTGACTGTATACATCAAGAGATCCAGATGAACGACAAAACCATTTCCCTGGCCGCCGCCGAAGCGCAGGAGCCGGGTGCCTCCCAGACCGTCAAGGCGCAGCTGCGGCTGCGCGAAATGATTCTGGCCGGCGAGCTGCCCAGCGGCGCGCGTATTGCCGAGCTGGCCATTGTGGAAAGGTTGGGCGTGTCGCGCACGCCGATCCGCGCGGCGCTGATGCGGCTGGAGCAGGAGGGGCTGCTGGAAGGGCTGGTCAACGGCGGTTATGCGGTGCGCACGTTTTCGGAGCGCGATGTGTCCGAGGCGATTGAACTGCGCGGCACGCTCGAAGGGTTGTCAGCGCGGCTGGCGGCCGAACGCGGGGTGGCCGCCGCGGTGCTGGCCGAGGCGCGCGCCTGCCTCGGGCAGATCGACGGCGTGCTGAGCCAGCCGGCCCTGGATGACGAGTCTTTCCTGCGTTACGTCACGCTGAACCAGCGCTTTCACAACCTGCTCAGCGAGATGGCCGGCAGCACGGTGATCACGCGTGAACTCGAGCGCGTCGTCAGCCTGCCGTTTGCCTCACCCTCGGGTTTTGTCGTGGCGCAGGCCAACTCGCCGCAGGCGCGTGACATGCTGATCGTGGCGCAGGACCAGCACCGCCAGGTGCTGGACGCCATCGAGCGGCGCGAAGGCGCACGTGCCGAAGCCATCATGCGCGAGCACTCGCGCATCGCCCAGCGCAACCTGCTCGAAGCCATGCAAAGCCAGGACCTGGAGCGGATGCCCGGCGTGCGGCTGATTCGCAAGCGCGGCTGAACGCTGCAACCCCCAGGCCTTGATATGCATATTTGCTATAGCTGCAAGGCGGAAATCCATCTTGCGCATCTGACCGCGCAGGGGGATAGTCCGCGGTGACCTGTTGAATGCCCCCTTTTTTCGAACCCTCTGGAGAGACCATGCACAAACGAATCTTTCTCGGCACGCTGGCCCTGGCTGTTGCCGCCCTGGCTGCAGGCGGCGCTGTGGCGCAGACCAACACCTTCAAGGTCGGCCTGATTCTTCCCATGACCGGTCCTTTCGCCTCGACCGGGCGCCAGATTGAAGCGGCGGCCAAGCTCTACATGGCACAAAACGGCGACAACGTGGCCGGCAGGAAGATCGAGCTGATCATCAAGGACGACACCGGCACGCCCGACGTCACCAAACGCCTGGCGCAGGAAATGATCGTCAATGACAAGGTCAACGTGCTGGCCGGCTTCGGCCTGACGCCGCTGGCCTTTGCCACCGCGCCGCTGGCCACGCAGTCCAAGACACCGATGGTGGTGATGGCGGCGGCCACCTCCAGCATCACGCAGGCTTCGCCCTACATCGTGCGCACCAGCTTCACCTTGCCGCAGGTCACCGTCGGCATTGCCGACTGGGCGCCAAAAAACGGCATCAAGAAGGTGGTGAGCCTGGTCTCCGACTACGGCCCCGGCATCGACGCCGAGCGCACCTTCAAGGACCGCTTCACCTTCAATGGCGGCACCGTGGTCGAGGCCGTGCGGGTGCCGCTGCGCAACCCCGACTTCGCCCCTTTCCTGCAGAAAGTACGCGACGCCAAGCCTGACGCCGTGTTTGCCTTTGTGCCCTCGGGCGCAGGCTCCGCGCTGATGAAGCAGTTCGCCGAACGCGGCCTGGACAAGGCCGGCATCAAGCTGATTGCCACCGGTGACGTGACCGATGACGACATCCTGAACGACATGGGCGAAGTCGCGGTGGGCGTGGTGACTTCGCACCACTACTCGGCGGCCCACAAGTCGGCGCTGAACCAGAAGTTTGTCGACGCCTTCAGCAAGGCCAACAAGGGCCTGCGCCCCAACTTCATGGCCGTCGGCGGTTACGACGGCATGCGCGTGATTTACGAAGCCCTGAAAACCACCAAGGGCAAAGGCGACGGCGAGGCCTTGCTGGGCGCCATGAAGGGCCAGGTCTTCGAGAGCCCGCGTGGCCCGGTGTTCATCGACGCGCAGACCCGCGACATCGTGCAGAACGTCTATATCCGCAAGGTCGAAAAAGTCGGCGGCCAGCTCTACAACGTCGAGTTCGAAACGATCAAGGACGTGAAGGACCCGGGCAAGACGAAGTAGTGGTACACCCCCATCCAGGCTCACTGCGTGTAGCCTGTTTCCCCCCTTGCAGGGGGCAACGCCTGCGGCCCGGCAAAGCCGGTTCCGCGGCGTTCCTGAAATGGCCTCCTTCAAGCAGCTTCTGACTATCCGGCCAAAACATGTTGACCATTCTTTTTGACGGCATCGCCTACGGCATGCTGCTGTTTGTGCTCGCGGTCGGCCTGGCGGTCACCATGGGGTTGATGAATTTCATCAACCTCGCGCATGGCGCGTTTGCCATGGTCGGCGGCTACATCACGGTGCTGCTGATGCAGCGCCTGGGTGTGCCTTTCCTGCTGTGCCTGCCGCTGGCTTTCCTGGGCGCCGCGCTGCTGGGCGGGCTGCTGGAACGCACGCTGTACCGGCCCATGTACGCCAAGCCACACCTGGACCAGGTGCTGTTTTCCATCGGCCTGACCTTCATGGCCGTGGCCAGCATGGACTACTTCATGGGTTCGACCCAGCAGATCATCCAGCTGCCCGACTGGCTGCGTGGCCGCACCGAGCTTGGCAGCGGCGCCTGGGTGCTGGGCATGGGGCACTACCGGCTGTTCATCATTGCCGTGTGTGCGGCGCTGACGATTGCGCTGCAGTACGTGCTGGCGCGTACCCGTTTCGGCAGCCGCCTGCGCGCCTCGGTCGATGACCAGCGCGTGGCCGCCGGCCTGGGCATCAATGTCAATGTGGTGTTTCTCTCCACCTTTGCCGTCGGCTCGGGCCTGGCCGGCCTGGGCGGCGCGCTGGGCGCCGAAGTGCTGGGGCTGGACCCGACCTTTCCGCTGAAATTCATGATTTACTTTTTGATCGTGGTCGCCGTCGGCGGCACCTCGTCCATCACCGGGCCGCTGCTGGCGGCGCTGCTGCTGGGCATTGCCGACGTGGCGGGCAAGTACTACATGCCCAAGCTCGGCGCCTTCATCGTCTACAGCCTGATGATCGTCATCCTGATCTGGCGTCCGCAAGGCCTGTTTGTGCGCAAGGGGGGCAAGTGATGACCAACGCGACCCAAAAATCCCTGCTCCACAGCTCGCGCCTCAAGCCTTGGGAGCCGGTGCTGTGGCTGCTGGCCTTTGCCTCGCCGCTGCTGCTGTCCAGCCACGCGCTGATCATCAACGAGATCGCCATCGTGGCGCTGTTTGCCATTTCGCTGGACCTGATCCTCGGCTACACCGGCATCGTCTCGCTGGGCCATGCCGCGTTTTTCGGCATGGGCGCCTATGCCGCGGCGCTGTTTGCCAAACACGTGATGCCCGATCCACTGGTCGGCCTGGCCTTTGCGATCGGCGTCTCGACCCTGCTCGGCGCGATCTGCAGCCTGACCATCATGCGCGGCAGCGACCTGACGCGGCTGATGGTCACGCTGGGCATGGGCCTGATCCTGATGGAGCTGGCGAACCGGCTGGACTGGCTGACCGGCGGCGCCGACGGCCTGCAGGGTGTGCTCATGGGGCCGCTGCTCGGCACCTTCGAGTTCGACCTGTCCGGCCGCACCGCGGCGTATTACTCGCTGTGTATCGGCCTGGTGTTTTTTGTGCTGGCCCGGCGCCTGGTGCATTCACCCTTCGGCGCCACGCTGATGGCGATTCGCGACAACCGCCTGCGCGCCATGGCCATCGGCATTCCGGTGCATTCGAGGCTGGCGCTGGTCTACACGGTGTCGGCCGGTGTGGCCGGTGCGGCGGGGGCCTTGCTCGCGCAGACCACCGGTTTTGCCTCGCTCGACGTGTTCGACTTTCACCGCTCCGCCGACGTGATGCTGGTGCTGGTGGTCGGCGGTGTCGGCTGGCTCTATGGCGGCATTGTCGGCGCGGTGGTGTTCAAGCTGATGCAGGACACCTTGTCGAGCATCACGCCCCAGTACTGGACCTTCTGGATCGGCCTGTTCCTGGTGGTGCTGGTGCTGGTCGGGCGCGAGCGCCTGCTGCGGCCCTGGACCTGGTTCCGGAAGCGGGGCGGCGCATGACACAGACCGTGCTTCAGGCCAGCGGCCTGGTGATGCGTTTTGGCGGCATCACGGCGACCAACAACGTCACGCTGAATTTGCAACAAGGCGCGCGCCACGCGCTGATCGGTCCCAACGGCGCCGGAAAAACCACGCTGATCAATCTGCTGACGGGTGTGCTGCAGCCGACCGAAGGGCGCATCACCCTGCTCGGCGAAGACATCACGCAACTGGCGCCGCACCAGCGTGTGCAGCGCGGCATGGTGCGCACCTTCCAGATCAACCAGCTGTTCGACTCCCTGACCCCGCTGCAGACGCTGGCGCTGACGGTGTCGCAACACCAGGGCCTGGGCCTGCGCTGGTGGCAGGCGCTGGGGCGCAACGCCGCGGTGAGCGAGCGCTGTGCACAGCTGCTGGAGCAGTTTCATTTGACCGAGGTGATGGACCAGCCGACCCGCGTGCTGGCCTACGGCAAGCGCCGGCTGCTGGAAATTGCGATTGCGCTGGCCTGCGAGCCGCGCGTGCTGCTGCTCGACGAGCCGGTGGCCGGGGTGCCGGCCGGCGAACGCGAGGAACTGCTGCAAACCGTGGCGGCCTTGCCGGCCGACGTGTCGGTGCTGCTGATCGAACACGACATGGACCTGGTGTTCAGCTTTGCCACACGCATGACGGTGCTGGTCAACGGCACGGTGCTGACCGAGGGCGACCCGGACCAGATTGCCAACGATCCCGAAGTCAAGGCGGTCTACCTGGGTCATGGCGAAGATGCCAAAGGGGAGGCCCGGCATGACTGAACTGCTTCGGGTTGACAAGCTCAGCGCCGGTTATGGCGAGGCGGTGGTGCTGCAGGGCGTCTCGCTGTCGCTGGACGAAGGCAAGACGCTGGCGCTGCTGGGGCGCAACGGCACCGGCAAGACCACGCTGATCAACACGCTGGCCGGCGCCACGCGCCAGCACGGCGGCAGCATCACGCTGGCGGGCAAGGCGCTGCACAAGATGGCGCCGCATGAACGCGCAGCCGCCGGCATAGGCTGGGTGCCGCAGGAGCGCAACATTTTCAAGTCGCTGACGGTGCATGAAAACCTGACCGCGGTGGCGCGGCCGGGCCGCTGGACGCCGGACCGGGTGTACGAGATGTTCCCGCGCCTGGGCGAACGCAAGGGCAACCTGGGCACGCAGCTGTCGGGCGGCGAGCAGCAGATGCTGGCGGTCGGCCGCGCGCTGGTGCTCAACCCGCGCCTGCTGCTGCTCGACGAGCCGCTCGAAGGCCTGGCGCCCATCATTGTCGAGGAGCTGCTGCTGGCGATTCGCCGCGTGACGCGGGACGAGGGCCTGTCGGCCATCATCGTCGAGCAGCATCCGCAGGCGATCCTGAGAATCTCCGACAGCGCGGTGGTGCTGGACCGCGGCACGGTGGTGCATGCCGGCACGGCGGACGAGTTGCTCGACCAGCCGCAACTGCTCGAGCAACTGCTGGGCGTGGCACGTTGACCCTGAGGGGTGGATGGACTGCTATTTAATTGATAGCTGGTTGCGTACGGTAGACAAGGGCTGGAGGCACTTTTGATGCATGGCCCTGCCGGCGCAACCCGTGGCCGGCTCCGGCCGCGCCGCCGGATGGACCAAAATGGCGCGATGCCAACGATCGCAAGGACACCATGATTTTTCAACGCCTGGCCGGCAGCCTGCTGGCCTTCCTGGTGCTGGCCCTGCCGGCTGCGGCCCAGACCTTTCCCAGCAAGCCGATCCGCATCGTTGTGCCCTTTGGGGCCGGCGGCGTGGCCGACCTGACGGCGCGCACGGTGGCGCAAAAACTCAGCGAGTCGCTGGGCCAGCCGGTGGTGGTTGACAACAAGCCCGGCGCCGGTGGCGTGGCGGCCGGCGAGATGGTGGCGCGGGCCGAGCCCGACGGCCACACCCTGCTGCTGATGTCCAACGGCACAGCGGTCAGTGCGGGCCTGTTCAAGTCGCTGCCGTTTGATGCGCTGCGCGACTTCGCGCCGGTTTCCACGCTGGGCTTTTTTGACATCGCCGTGGTGACGCCTGCCGATTCGAAATTCAGGACCCTGGGCGACCTGCTGGCTTTTGCCAGGGCCAACCCCGGCAAGCTCAACCTTGGCAGCATCAACATCGGCAGCACGCAAAACCTGGCGGCCGAGCTGTTCAAGATCAGCTCCGGCGCCGATGTGCAGATTGTTCCGTTCAACGGCACGCCGGCGGTGGTCACGGCCCTGCGTGGCGGCCAGATCGACGCCGCGGTGGAAATCCTCGGCCCCATCCTGCCGCAGATCCGGGCCGGCGCCCTGCGTGCGCTGGCCGTCACCGGCGACAGGCGCGCCGCGGTGCTGCCCGAGGTGCCGACGGCCAAGGAAAGCGGCCTGCCCACTTTTCTGGCCTCCAGCTGGAACGCGCTGGCCGCGCCGGCCAAAACACCGCCCGGCGTGATCGCGCGGCTGAACCGGGAGGTGGTGGCCGCCGTCAACGCGCCGGAGGTCCGCAGGAAGCTGGCGGAATTGAACGTCGAAGCGCGCGGCAGCTCGCCCGAACAGGCCGCCGAACTGCTGGCCGGTGAAACCAGGCGCTGGGGCGAGGTGATCCGGCGCGCCAGGATTCCGACGCAGTAACGAAGCGCATGAAGCGATCGGGTCGGCGACAAGGCGGACCCATCAACCACAGGAGAAGCATCCGTGAAGTTTGAACATATCGGCATGGTGGGTTATGGCGAGGTCGGCAAAGTTTTCACCGCCGGCCTCAAGGACAAGGTGGCGGGCATCAGCGCCTGGGACCTGACCTTCGAGGCGCCGGCTGTGCGCGAGGCGCAGCGCGCCCATGCGGCGCAGGCCGGTGTGGCGGCCTGTGCGTCCATGGCGGAGCTGTGCGGGCGGGCCGACCTGCTCATCTCGGCGGTCACGGCGTCCAACACGCTGGCCGTGGCGCAGGCGGCCGCCGCCCATGTCCGGCGCGGCACGGTTTTCCTGGACCTGAATTCCGCGTCACCCGGCAGCAAGCAGCAGGCCGCGGCCCTGATAGACGCCGCCGGCGGGCACTATGTCGAAGCCGGTGTGATGACCTCGGTGCCGCCCTACGGCATCCGGGTGCCCATGCTGCTGGGCGGCGCGCGTGCAGCCGAACTGGCCGGCGTGCTGGCGGGCTGGGGCATGGATGCGAAGGCGGTCAGCGAGCAGCTCGGTGTGGCCAGCGCCATCAAGATGTGCCGCAGCGTGATGATCAAGGGCCTGGAGGCGCTGGTGATCGAGAGTTACACCACCGCCCGCGCCTACGGCGTGGAAGACCATGTGTTGCCGACGCTGGCTGAAACCTTCCCCAGCATTGACTGGGAAAAGCAGGGCGCCTACTTTTTCAGCCGCGTGGTGCAGCACGGCCAGCGCCGTGCCGAGGAAATGCGCGAGGCGGCCAACACCGTGCGCGAGGCCGGCGGCGGCTTCGCGCCCTTTATGGCCTCGGCCATTGCCGACAAGCAGCAGTGGGTGGCCGACCAGGCGAGGGCCGGCGTGTTTGCCGGCCTGGGCAAGGACGCCCGCTGGCAGGACTACGCAGACCGCCTGCTGGCCGCTGTGCCGAAGGCGCCGTAGCGACGGATTCCGGAGACTGCGGGCGCCTGTCCAGGAGCCATGGGTCTGGGCAAGGTCAGGCGTAAGGCTTGATGGCCTCGACCACCACCGACTTGACCACCTCGATCGCCATTTTCTGCGTGTCGGTGCTGGCGCGGCGCGAGGAGCGCGCCAGCATCAGCTCGCTCATGATGCGCGGAGAGTGGATGCTGCGCAGCAGGAAGGGCTCGGGATCATGGACGTTGCTCAGCGTGTAGCTGGGCAAGACGGCATGGCCCATGCCCTCCTTGACCAGGCTCAGGATGGCGTTCAGGCCGTCCACCTCCAGCGTGATCTGCGGCTTGCGGCCTATCGTGATCATTTCGCTCTCAATCAGGATGCGGAAGGCGTTCGGGCGGCTGGGCAGGATCAGCGGCAGCTCGGCCACCTCGGCGAGGCTGATGGGCTGCCGCTTGCCTGCCTTGCCCTTTTTCGCAGCCCCGGGCTTGCTGCTGGTCCGGGGGGAAATCAGCACCAGTTCTTCGGTGTGCAGTGTCGTGATGTCCAGCTCGGGCGAGCGCTCCGAGTTGTAGAGCACGGCCATGTCGAGGTTGCCGACGCGCAGGCCCTCGTGCATGAGCACGGAAAAGCCTTCGGTCAGCGTCAGCTGGGCGTGCGGCAACTGCTGGCGGAAAGCCCGGGTGAGCGGCACCGTGATGAGTTTGGACAGGCTGGGCGGCAGGCCGATGGACACCCGTCCGGCCAGGGCGCCGCGTGCGGCGCCCAGTTCTTCGCGGGCCACCTCCACCTGGTGCAGGATGCCGCGCCCATGCTTGAGCAGCAGCTTGCCGGCTTCCGTCGGGATGGCGCCGCGCCCGTTGCGGGTCAGCAGGTTCTGCCGCAGCTCCACCTCCAGCAGGCGGATCTGGCGGCTCAGCGCCGGCTGGGCAATGTCCAGCGCAATGGAGGCGCGCGTGAAGCTGCCGAGTTCGGCCACGCGCACAAAATATTCAAGCTGCTTGAGGTCCATGGCGGGAAGGGAAGCGGGTTGTCCTGAATGGATATAACAGGCGGCGATCAATGCCGGTATGTTATATCAGCTAGAAACCGCGCTGCCTTGGCGCGAGGCGGAGCCGTCGTCACAATCAAAGGCATGACCACCCACGCTGACCGACTGCCATGACGACCGACATCAAGGGCATTTCCTCCATGGCCACGCGCCTGGTGCTGGCCGATCTGGTGGCAGCCTTCGAGCAGCAATCGGGCTGCCGCGTGGCCATCGAGTCGGTGGGCGGCGTCGATGCGGCCCGCCGCGTGCAGGCCGGCGAGGCCTTTGATGTCGTGATCCTGGCGTCCGACGCGATCGACAAGCTGATCGCCTCCGGCCATGTGCTGGCCGGCAGCAGGGTGGACCTGGTCCGCTCGGGCGTCGCCGTGGCCGTGCGCGCCGGTGCGCCCAGGCCCGACATTGCGACGGAGGATGCGCTGCGCGAGGCCGTGCGCGCCGCGCGCAGCATCAGTTACTCGACCGGGCCCAGCGGCGTGGCGCTGGCCGGCTTGTTCGAGCGCTGGGGCATCGCCGAGGAGATCAAGAACCGCATCGTCACACCGCCGCCGGGCGTGCCGGTCGGCTCGCTGGTGGCGCGCGGCGAGGTCGAGCTGGGCTTTCAGCAACTGAGCGAGCTGATGCACCTGGAGGGCATCACCGTGATGGGCGCCTTGCCGCCGGCGATCCAGATCATCACCACTTTTTCGGCCGGCGTCTGCAGCGGCACCCGCCACGCCGAAGCGGTGCGCGCCATGCTGGCCTTCATGAACACGCCGCAGGCCGCCGAGGCCAAGCGCCGCCAGGGCATGGACCCGGCCGCCTGACCGACACCCCTTGCATCCACACGAGAACAGGAGACCTTTATGAAAAAATCATTGATCATCGACTGCCACGGCCACTACACCACCGCGCCCAAGGCGCTGGAAGTGTGGCGCAACCGGCAGATCGCCGGCATCAAGGACCCGGCCATGATGCCCAAGGTGGCTGAGCTGAAGATCAGCGACGACGAGTTGCGCGAGTCGATCGAGACCAACCAGCTGCGCCTGATGAAAGAGCGCGGCAGCGACATCACGCTGTTTTCGCCGCGCGCCAGCTTCATGGCCCACCACATCGGTGACTTCAATGTCTCGTCCACCTGGGCGGCCATCTGCAACGAACTCTGCTACCGCGTCAGCCAGCTCTTTCCCGACCACTTCGTGCCGGTGGCGATGTTGCCGCAGTCGCCCGGCGTCGATCCGGCCACCTGCATCCCCGAGCTGGAAAAGTGCGTAAAAGAGTACGGCAATGTCGGCATCAACCTCAACCCCGATCCGTCGGGCGGTCACTGGACCTCGCCGCCGCTGTCCGACAAACACTGGTACCCGATCTACGAGAAGATGGTCGAGTACGACATCCCCGCGATGATCCATGTGAGTACCAGCTGCAACGCCTGCTTTCACACCACCGGCGCGCACTACCTGAACGCCGACACCACGGCCTTCATGCAGTGCCTGACCTCGGACCTGTTCAAGGACTTCCCGACGCTGCGCTTCCTGATTCCCCACGGCGGCGGCGCCGTGCCCTACCACTGGGGGCGCTTCCGCGGCCTGGCGCAGGAGCTGAAAAAGCCGCTGCTGTCCGAGCATCTGCTCAACAACATCTACTTCGACACCTGCGTCTACCACCAGCCGGGCATCGACCTGCTGAACACGGTGATCCCGGTGAAAAACGTGTTGTTCGCCTCCGAGATGATTGGTGCGGTGCGCGGCATCGATCCCGAAACCGGCAACTACTACGACGACACCAAGCGCTACATCGAGGCCAGCAAGATCCTCAGCGCGGAAGACCGCCACCAGATCTACGAGGCCAATGTGCGCCGTGTGTTTCCGCGCCTCGACGCGCGCCTCAAGGCCAAAAGCCTTTAATTGACGGAGCTACGAATCATGACCACACTGGGAATTGTCAAACGCAACATCGTGCGCGCCGACCAGGCCGCCGTCGCCCGGCTGACCCGCCTGGGCGCCGCCACCGTGCACGAGGCGATGGGCCGCGTCGGACTGATGAAGCCCTACATGCGTCCCATCTACCGGGGCGCGCAGGTGTCGGGCACCGCGGTGACCGTGCTGCTGCACCCCGGCGACAACTGGATGCTGCATGTGGTGGCCGAGCAGATCCAGCCCGGCGACATCGTGGTGGCGGCCCTCACCGCCGACAATTGCGACGGCTTCTTTGGCGATCTGCTGGCCACGTCCTTCATGGCACGCGGCGCCCAGGCGCTGGTGATCGACGCCGGCGTGCGTGACGTCAAGACGCTCGAGGAAATGGGCTTCCCGGTCTGGAGCAAGGGCATCAGCGCCAAGGGCACGATCAAGGCCACGCTGGGCTCGGTGAACATTCCGGTGGTGTGCGCGGGTGTGAACGTCAACCCCGGCGACGCCGTGGTGGCCGACGACGACGGCGTGGTCGTCGTGCCGGCCGAATGGGTGAAAACGGTGGCTGACGCGGCCGAAGCCCGTGAAGCCCTCGAGGGCGAAAAGCGCGCCAAACTCGCCGCGGGCGTGCTGGGCCTGGACATGTACAACATGCGGGAGCCGCTGGCCAAGGCCGGCCTCAAGTACATCGACTGAAACGCTTTTTCGTTTTCCCCCTTCTGCTTTTTATTAACTGCCTGTTCAACCCGGTCATCCCCATGTTCATTGCAACCCTTTGTTTGTCGCGCAGGCTGTCCATGGCGCTTGTCGCGGCCGCGCTTGCCGGCGCCTTCCCGCTGCTGGCGTCGGCCCAGCCCTATCCCGCCAAACCCGTCAAGGTTGTGGTCGGCTATTCGGCCGGCGGTGCGGTCGATGCGGTGGCCCGCACCGTGGGCCAGGCTATGTCGGTCAGCATGGGGCAGACCTTTGTGGTGGACAACAAGCCCGGGGCCGGCACCAACATCGCCGTCAAGTCGGTCATCGCGGCCGAGCCCGATGGCTATACCCTGATGATGGCGGCCAATGCCCTGGCCGCCAACATGGCGCTGTACCAGCCCGCACCCTTCGATGCCGAGCGCGACCTGGTGGCGGTGTCACTGATCGGCCGCGTGCCGGTGGTGATTGCCGCCAATGCCAGCGCCCCTTATGCCAGCATCCAGCAGCTGATCGCCGCGGCCAGGGCCAAGCCGGGCAGCATTTCATTCGCCAGCCCGGGCAATGGCTCCACGCCGCATATGGCGGTGGAGTTCTTCAAGCGTGCGGCGGGCATCTCCCTGCTGCACATTCCCTACCGTGGCGGTTCGCAGGCGCTGACCGACGTGATCGGCGGCCAGCTGCCGCTGGTGGCTGTCAATGCACTGGAAGTGCAGCCGCATGTGAAGAGCGGCAAGCTCAAGGTGCTGGCGGTGCTGAGCACCAACCGTTCGGCCATCTTTCCGGAGGTGCCGACCATCGCCGAGTCGGGCTTCCCCGGTTTTGAGGCCTCGGTCTGGTACGGCCTGGTGGCGCCGGCCGCCACGCCCAAGCCCATCGTGACCCGGCTCCACGCCGAGGTGCAGAAAGCCCTGCAGACCAAAGAAGTGCGCGACCGCATGACGGCTGTCGGCGGCGAGGTGCTGCCCGGCAGCGCCGAGATGTTTGCCGCCCTGATTCGCTCCGAACGCCAGCGCTACGAAAAACTGGTGCGCGAAGCCAACATCAAGCCTGACTGATGGACAAGACCATGGAATTCACCAAGACACCCGGCTGGCTCGACTGGTACGCCGGCCCGTCCAAACCCCGCTTCCAGCTGCCCGCCGGCGCGGTGGACGCGCACTGCCATGTGTTCGGCCCGGGTGCGCAGTTCCCCTATGCGCCCGAGCGCAAGTACACGCCGTGCGACGCCTCCAGGGACCAGCTGTTTGCCCTGCGCGACCACCTGGGTTTTGACAAAAACGTGATCGTGCAGGCCACCTGCCACGGCAGCGACAACCGGGCGCTGGTCGATGCCCTGCGGCACTCGAACAACAAGGCGCGCGGTGTGGCCACGGTCAACCGCAACGTCACCGGCGCCGAGCTGCAGGACATGCATGAAGCCGGCGTGCGCGGCACCCGTTTCAATTTTGTCAAACGCCTGGCCGACTTCACGCCGCGCGAGGTGTTGCTGGAGATTGCCAACCGGATTGCACCGCTGGGCTGGCATGTGGTGGTGTATTTCGAGGCGCAGGACCTGCCCGAGCTGTACGACTTTTTCACCGCGCTGCCGACCACGGTGGTGGTGGACCACATGGGCCGGCCCGATGTAACCAAGCCGGTGGACGGCCCCGAGTTCGAGCTGTTCGTCAAGATGATGCGCGAGCACGGCAACATCTGGAGCAAGGTCAGCTGTCCTGAGCGGCTCAGCGTGAATGGCCCGCCGGCCCTGAACGGCGAGCAGAACGCTTACCGCGACGTGGTGCCTTTTGCCCGGCGCCTGGTCGAGACCTTTCCCGACCGTGTGCTCTGGGGCACCGACTGGCCGCACCCCAACCTGAAAAACCACATGCCCGACGATGGCCTGCTGGTGGACTACATTCCCCATATCGCCACCACGCCCGCCTTGCAGCACAAGCTGCTCGTTGACAACCCGACCCGGCTTTACTGGGGAGACTGATCATGTCACTCGAAAAACCCTACCTCGACGTCCCCGGCACCACCATTTTTGATGCCGAGCAATCCCGCCTGGGCTACCACCTGAACCAGTTCTGCATGTCGCTGATGAAGGCCGCCAACCGCGAGCGCTTCAAGGCCAATGAACGCGCCTACCTTGACGAGTGGCCCATGACCGAGGAGCAGAAACAGGCGGTGCTGGCACGCGACCTGAACCGCTGCATCAAGGCCGGCGGCAACATCTACTTCCTGGCCAAGATCGGTGCGACCGATGGCAAGAGCTTCCAGCAGATGGCAGGCAGCATGACCGGCATGACCGAAGAGGAATACCGCGACATGATGATTGCCGGCGGCCGCTCCGTCGAGGGCAACCGCGTGGTCGGTGAAGACGGGACCGCGCAGGCCCAGCACCAACCCCAAGGCAAAGCCGGCCAGAAAGCGAGTGCCTGAACATGGCCAAAATCACCGCATCCGTTTACACCTCCCACGTGCCGGCCATCGGCGCGGCCCTCGACCTGGGTAAAAGCAGCGAGCCTTACTGGCAGCCCGTGTTCAAGGGTTACGACTACTCCAAACAGTGGCTCAAGGACAACCCGCCCGACGTGATTTTCCTGGTCTACAACGACCACGCCACGGCGTTCAGCCTGGAGATGATTCCGACCTTCGCCATCGGCACCGCCGCCGAGTTCACGCCGGCCGACGAGGGCTGGGGTCCGCGCCCTGTGCCCAAGGTCATCGGCCACCCCGAGCTGGCTGCGCACATTGCGCAGTCGGTGATTCAGCAGGACTTCGACCTGACCATCGTCAACAAAATGGACGTGGACCATGGCCTGACCGTGCCGCTGTCGCTGATGTGCGGCCAGCCGCAGGCCTGGCCCTGTCCGGTGATCCCGTTTGCCGTCAACGTGGTGCAGTACCCGGTGCCGTCGGGCCGGCGCTGCTTCGAGCTGGGCAAGGCCATCCGCAAGGCCGTCGAGAGTTTTGACAAGCCGCTGAATGTGCAGATCTGGGGCACGGGCGGCATGAGCCACCAGCTGCAGGGCCCGCGCGCCGGCCTGATCAACAAGGAATTCGACAACGCCTTCCTCGATCAGCTGATCACCGACCCGGAAGGCCTGGCCAGCAAGCCGCACATCGACTATGTGCGCGAAGCCGGTTCCGAAGGGATAGAGCTCGTGATGTGGCTAATCGCCCGCGGCGCCATGTCCGACGTGGCCGGCGGCCCCGCGCCCAAGGTTGCCCACCGCTTTTACCATGTGCCCGCCAGCAACACCGCGGTGGGCCACCTGATTCTGGAAAACAAGTAACACCCCCGTTCGGGCTGAGCCTGTCGAAGCCTTGCCCTTCGACAGGCTCAGGGCGAACGGACACCAAGGAAAGTAATCATGACCAAAACCATCAAAGTCGCGCTCGCAGGCGCCGGTGCCTTCGGCATCAAACACCTCGACGGCATCAAGAACATCGACGGTGTCGAAGTGGTCTCGCTGATCAGCCGCGACCTGGAAAAGACCAAAGAAGTTGCTGCCAAATACGGCATCGCCCACGTCAGCACCGATCTGGCCGACAGCCTGGCGCTCAAGGAGGTGGACGCCGTCATTCTGTGCACGCCGACCCAGATGCATGCCGAGCAGTCCATCGCCTGCATGAAGGCGGGCAAACACGTGCAGGTGGAGATCCCGCTGGCCGACACGCTCCAAGGTGCGCAGGCCGTGGTCGCCCTGCAGAAGCAGACCGGGCTGGTCGCCATGTGCGGCCACACGCGCCGTTTCAACCCCAGCCACCAGTATGTGCACAAGGAAATTGCGGCGGGCCGCTTCAACATCCAGCAGATGGATGTGCAGACCTATTTCTTCCGCCGCAGCAACATGAATGCACTGGGCCAGCCGCGCAGCTGGACCGACCACCTGCTGTGGCACCACGCGGCCCATACGGTGGACCTGTTCGCCTACCAGTGCGGCAGCCCCATCGTGAAAGCCAATGCCATCCAGGGCCCGATTCACCCGGCGCTGGGCATTGCCATGGACATGAGCATCCAGCTCAAGGCGGCCAATGGCGCGATCTGCACCTTGAGCCTGTCCTTCAACAACGACGGGCCGCTGGGCACCTTCTTCCGCTACATCGGCGACAGTGCCACCTACATTGCGCGCTACGATGACCTGTTCAACGGCAAGGAAGAAAAAATCGACGTGAGCCAGGTCGATGTTTCCATGAACGGCATCGAGCTGCAGGACCGCGAGTTCTTCGCCGCCATCCGCGAGGGCCGCGAGCCCAATTCCAGTGTCGCCAAGGTATTGCCGTGTTACCAGGTGCTGCACGACCTGGAACAGCAACTGAACTGACACCATGCCCACCTCCTTGCCAACCCGCCGCATCGGCCCCTTCGACGTCTCGGCCATTGGCCTGGGCTGCATGAACCTGAGCCACGCCTACGGTGCGCCGCCGTCGGCGGAGCAGGGCGAACGTCTGCTGCTCGCCGCACTCGATGCCGGCGTCACGCTGTTCGACACGGCGGCGCTTTACGGTTTCGGGGCCAACGAGACCCTGGTCGGCAAGGTGCTGTCCAGACACCGCAGCCGCTTCACGCTGGCCAGCAAGGGCGGCATGGCCGGCGTGCAGTTCGAGGACGGTATCAAACGCGTGATCGACGGCCGGCCCGAAGCCATCCGCAGGAACTGCGAAGACAGCCTCCAGCGCCTGCAGACCGATGTGATCGACCTCTACTACCTGCACCGCTGGGACAAGACGGTGCCGATCGAGGACAGTGTGGGCGCCATGGCGGAACTGGTGCGCGCGGGCAAGGTGCGCGCCATCGGCCTGTCCGAAGTGTCGGCCGCCACGCTGCGCAAGGCCCATGCGGTGCACCCGATTGCGGCGGTGCAGACCGAGTATTCACTGTGGACGCGCAACCCCGAGATCGCGGTGCTCGAGGCCTGCCGCGAACTGGGCGCGGCCTTTGTCGCCTTCAGCCCGGTGGCGCGCGGCTTTCTGTGTGACGCGCTGCACGACGTCGGCACGCTCCAGCCCAAGGACATCCGCAGCGCCATGCCGCGTTTTGCGCCCGGCAACTACGCGGCCAACCTCCAGCTGCTGCCGCCCTACAAGGCGCTGGCCTTAGAGGCGGGCTGCACGCCAGCCCAGCTCGCGCTGGCCTGGTTGCTGCACAAGGCGCCGCACATCGTTCCGATTCCCGGCACCACCAGCGTCGCGCATCTGCACGACAACCTCGGCGCGGTGAACGTCCGGTTGGACGCCGGCCTGCTGGCCAGGCTGGAAGCGCTGGTCAACCAGGACACCGTCACCGGTCACCGCTACAGCGCGCAGAGTGCCGGCGAGGTCGATACCGAGGAGTTTGCCGCCTGAGCGGATTCCGGGGTCGGGGTTTGCTATCTTATTGATAGCGTTTGGCGTATATTCCACAATGGATGACGGCCTTTTTTCTTGAAAACCCGAGCCCGATGCAGCGCCGGCCAGCGCTGGCCCCGCTGGACCGCGCGTGGTTCAGGCCGCCCTGCCCAACCTGGACGGGCTGAGCATGGCGGCCGTGAGGCCAAAGGCGGCGACGTGTCCGGGAACGGGCAGGCCGCGCGCCAGCGCGGCGCAGGTCTCGCCCATGGCGGCCGAGGTCTGGATGCCGTAGCCGCCCTGGGCCGCGACCCAGAAGAAACCCGGCGCGTGCGCTTCGAAGCCGCCCACCAGGTCGCCGTCGGCGACGAAGGAGCGCAGCCCGGCCCAGGTGCGTGTGGGCCGGCGGATGGACAGCGTGGTCATCTCCTCGATGCGGTGGATGGCCAGGGCGATGTCCATTTCCTCGGGCTGCACGTCGTGCGGCGCCACCGGGTCGGCATTGGCCGGTGAGCCCAGCAGCATGCCGGCGTCGGGTTTGAAGTACCAGTCCTCATCAACGCCGGCGGTCAGGGGCCAGCCGCTCGTGTTCACGCCTTCCGGGGGCGCGAAGATGAAGGCCGAGCGCCGCCGTGGTTCGAGGCCGATGCCGGGCAGGCCGGCGAGGGCGGCGACCACGTCGGCCCAGGCGCCAGCGGCATTGAGGACCACGGGCGCTTCGTACACCTGGCCACCCGCCTGTGCCCGCCACAGCCCGCCCATACGTGCCAGCGCGGTCACTTCTGCATCACACACCACGCGGCCGCCGGCGCGGCGCAAGCCGCGCAGATAACCCTGGTGGATGGCGTGCACGTCCATGTCGGCGGCGTCGGGTTCGTACACCGCGCCCAGCACCTTGCCGGGACGCAGGACGGGTACCCGGGCGCAGGCGCCTGCGCTGTCGAGAAGCTGCGCATGCGGCGCCATGGCGCGCAGGATGTCCCAGTGCGCCGCGAGCAGTGCATCCTGTCCGTGCGTAGCCACCATCATGGCGCCGCGCGGGCCCAGCAGCGGGTGGTCGGCAAAACCCTCGGGCGGTGACTGCAGGAAAGCCCGGCTGGCCATGGTGAGGGCGCGCACCTGGGGCGTGCCATAACTCTCCATGAACAGCGCGGCCGAGCGGCCGGTGGAGTGGTAGCCCGGCTGCGGCTCGCGCTCGAGCAGGGTGACGCGGCCGTGCGGCGCCAGCCAGTAGCCGACGGAGGCGGCAGCGATGCCGCCGCCGATGATGAGGAAGTCGGTGGGTTCAGACATGTCGTGCAGCGCTCATGGCAGGTCGGTCAGTGCGCGCAGGCCGGCCTGCATCGCCGCTTCCGGCGGGGTGGTGTTGGCGCTGTCCTCGATGAAGTCGCCGAGGTGCGAATCGTCGTCGTCACCGATTGGCGTTTCCATCGAGATCGGCTCTCTGGCGATCTTCATGGGCTTCATGATCTTGCGGATATTGTCTTGCGGAATCGCCGTCTTCTCGGCCAGGATGCTGGCGTCGGGCTTAACGAACCCCGGCCATGGTCAAGCCATCCAGATACATCTGCAAATGCACAGGCTGTTTCAGGTAGAACAACTTGCGCTCCGCAAAGGCACGCGTGAAGCCCTGATTCTCGACAGCCAGTTGGGCAGCGCAGGCGCGGGCCTCCTCACGCCGACCCAGGTAACCCAGCGCGACAGCCTTGTGGGCTGCCGTCCAGTATTGGTGGTTCGGGATTTCGCTGGCCTTGGTGGTCCATTTCACCGCAGTTTCAAAGTCATGCTTGAAAATCATGGCCAGCGCGCCATAGGTCAGGAACGCCCACAACTGGGGATCACGCGGGCTCAGTTCAAGCGCCTTTTCGAACCTGACCCTGGCTTCCTCATAACGACCGAGGTAAGCCAGGGTGTCGCCGAGGCCGCAATGCGCCGCCGCGAGGGTTGGATTCAGGCTGACGGCCATCTCGTTTCCGATCAGCGCACTGTCGTATTCGCGCCGCGCCAGTTGAACCCGCGCCTTGAGCATGTAAAAGACTGCGTTCTGATCGTCAAGTTCGAGGGCCCGCTCCGTTGCCGCCAGCGCGGCATCAAGCAGATCACGCGCAGGCTCTGTATCCCAGTAGATCATTCCCAGAATCGTGGCATACGCCCACCAGGCCTGGGCTTCGCCAAAAGCTGGATCCATCTCCCGGCTCTTCTGGAACAGGCGTTGCGCCTCCAGATTGTTTTGCGCGGTGAACTTGAAGAAATGTGCGACTCCCAGGTGGTAGCAATCCCAGGCCTTCAGGTCGGTGGGTTCCGTGCGCGCTACCTTTTGTCTTTCAGCAAGGCCGATCTGCGGCTCCAATTGAGCAACAACGTTTTCCGTGATCTCGTCCTGAACGACAAACATATCCTCAAGTTCACGGTCATATTGCTCGGCCCATTTGTGATCTCCGGTACCAGCATCGATGAGCTCTGCCGTCACCCGGATCCGGGTGCCGGCGCGTCGCACGCTGCCCGCGACCACGTAGTGGGCGCGAAGGTCCCGGGCCGTACGACGTACGTCGATGGTCAGTCCCTTGTAGGCCAGGGTGGTGTTGCGGGCCACGACGTTGAGCCAGTGGTATTTCGACAAGCGGGTGACAATGTCCTGCGTGATTCCATCCGAGAAATATTCCTGGCCTGGGTCTCCGGACATATTGACGAACGGAAGTACTGCAATGGTCGGCCGACCTTCCGCCATTGGATGGGCTGGGTCGTGGGGCAAGTGCGTGGCAGGCTCAAGGCCAGCGCTTCCATTCACGCTGGTTGCTTCGCCCTCCAGCGCTATTCCAAACCGGTAGCCTCGCGCGGGGATCGTGATGATGACCTGCGGACTGAGAATTTTGCGTAACGCCGAGACCTGTTGCCGAAGATTGTTTTCTTCGACCACCAGTCCTGGCCAGATGGCATCCATCAGCTCTTTTCCGCTGACCACACGATCACGGTGCTCAATCAGTGTCAGCAGCATGTCAAAAGCACGTGCACCGAGTGCGGTGGCGTGACCGTCAATCAAAATTGCCCGCTCGGTGGGGCGAATTTCAAAGCGATCGAAGCGATATGTGTGCGTGGAAGACGACATGGTGTCAATCACAAGGAGGGCCGTGACGAAGGGGTGTGGCGCCCAGTAACAGCCTAACAGTTTCACGTTTTTTTCACAACGTTTCACAGGCGTTTCATTGCATGGCCCGGGCAGGCGCCAGACACTGTTGGCAGGTCGACGGATTGCTCTGCTGGTGCAGTCAACAGACCATCAACACCACAACCGGCCATGCACAGGGAGAAATTCCGTTCATTCTTCTCGACCGCGGGTTCACTGACCCGCAAAGCGGTGATCTGCTCTCCGGCCTGACAGGCCTGGTGAGCGCCCGCAAACCGCAATGAGTACCCGAACCTCACGGCTTTTGGAGAGGTTTGGTTTTTTCAACCATTTTTAAAGAAACAAATGTCAGGTGCTTTCAGGAAATGTCTGCTTATTGCCGCATGCAGCGCGGGACTTGCTGCCTGCACTGCCGTGTCTACCATGTCAAGCGAGCTTGTCGGAGCCGATGCTCGCACGACCATTTCTTAGGGGCTCCATCACGATCAGGAGAAATGCACAGTGAAAAATATACTTATTGCCCTATCCGTTGCTGTCGCCGGTGTCGGCCTGGGAGCGCCCGCAAGCCGGGCGGAGACGGCGCATCACATGATGGTCAGTCCCGCTGAACTGAAGTGGGCGGATGTCCCATCGTTGCCGCCGGGCGTGAAAATTGCGGTGATCGAAGGCCCCCTGAACGAGGCGGTGCCCATCACCTTCCGCCTGAAGTTTCCCGCCGATTACAAGCTTCCCGCCCATTGGCATCCCGGCATTGAGCATGTCACGGTGATGTCCGGCACCTTCAACATGGGTACCGGCGACAAGCTGGATACGACGAAAACAAATCCCTTGTCCGCGGGCAGTGTCGCGATCATGGCGCCCAGGACCCAGCACTTTGCGTGGACCAGGGAAGAAGCCATTGTTCAGGTTCACGGCATGGGACCGTGGGGCATCAACTATGTCAATCCGGCAGACGATCCGAGAAAAAAATAGCCAGCCCACTGGCCGGTCTGTGAATTGACGGGCGCCCGCCTGGCCCGGCAGCGTGAAACTCAGCAAGCAGAAACTGGAGGTTTTATGGACACATCGATTCAAGCCCACAACCAGCGCCCGGCCGCCGTCTGGAGTTCTGGCGGGGCGGACTACGACCAGATCAGCAGCGGTATCGCCGATTCCATCGCGCATTGCGTCCTGCGGCTTGGGCCCAAGCCCGGCGAGCACATTCTCGATCTGGCCACTGGCTCGGGCATGACCTCGCGGCAGGTGGCCAAGCGCGGCGCCAACGTGATTGGCGCCGACATTGCATCCGGCCTGCTCGCAGCCGCCAGAGAGCGTGCCCAGGCCGAAGGGCTGACCATTGAGTACCAGCTGGGTGACGCCGAGGCGCTTCCCTTTGCCGACGGTGAGTTCGATGCTGTCATCTCGACCTGCGGCATCATGTTTGCCAGCCGGCCCGAAGCCGCGGCCGCCGAATTGGCACGCGTTACCCGCCAAGGTGGCCGCATCGCGCTGACCACCTGGCTGAGCGACAGCAACCTGTTCAAGATGTTCCAGGTGATGAAGCCGTACATGGCCGCACCGCCGACGCCGCCTCCGCCCTCGCCATTCGAGTGGGGACGTACCGAGCGGATTCGGGAATTGCTGGAAGGCAATTTCGACTTGAAATTCGAGAAAGGCGTGTCCTATTACCGGGAACCCAGCGGGGAGGCCGCGTGGAACACCTTTTCGGTCGGCTATGGGCCGACCAGGATGCTGGCTGCCAGCCTGGACGAGGCCAAACGCGCGGAGTTGCGACGTGACTTCATTGCCTTTCACGACGGCTTTCCAACGGAGATCGGGATCTGTGTGCCACGCGAATACTGGATGACGCTTGGCGTGAAGCGGTAAGCGGTCCAAAAAAAGCGCCTCCACCCCTTTCAACAAGGGATGGAGGCGCCATTGGCTGATGCAGCTGCTGATTACAGCGTATCGATGAAGCTGCGCAGCTTGTCCGAACGCGAAGGGTGCTTGAGCTTGCGCAGCGCCTTGGCTTCGATCTGGCGGATGCGTTCGCGCGTCACGTCGAACTGCTTGCCGACTTCTTCCAGCGTGTGGTCGGTGCTCATCTCGATGCCGAAACGCATGCGCAGCACCTTGGCTTCGCGCGGCGTCAGGCTGTCGAGGATGTCTTTCACCACATCGCGCAGGCCGGCCTGCATTGCCGCTTCCAGCGGTGCCGTGTTGGCGCTGTCCTCGATGAAGTCGCCGAGGTGCGAATCGTCGTCGTCACCGATTGGCGTTTCCATCGAGATCGGCTCTTTCGCGATCTTCATGATCTTGCGGATCTTGTCTTCCGGAATTTCCATCTTCTCGGCCAGGATGCTGGCGTCGGGCTCGAAGCCGAACTCCTGCAAATGCTGGCGTGACAGGCGGTTCATCTTGTTGATGGTCTCGATCATATGCACCGGGATGCGGATGGTGCGGGCCTGGTCGGCGATCGAGCGCGTGATCGCCTGGCGAATCCACCAGGTGGCATAGGTCGAGAACTTGTAGCCGCGGCGGTATTCGAACTTGTCGACCGCCTTCATCAAACCGATGTTGCCTTCCTGGATCAGGTCCAGGAACTGCAGGCCGCGGTTGGTGTACTTCTTGGCGATCGAGATCACCAGGCGCAGGTTGGCCTCGATCATCTCTTTCTTGGCGTCGCGCGAGTTGGTCTCGCCTTCGTTCATGCGCTTGTTGATGTCCTTGAGCTGGGCCAGCGGCACGACCACGCGGGCCTGCAGTTCGCCGAGCTTGGTCTGCAGTTCCTGGATGGGCGGAATGTTGCGCGCCATCACGGTGGACCAGGGCTTGCCCGCCGCGACCTGTTTTTCAACCCACTTGAGGTTCAGCAGGTTGGGCGGGAAGTCCTTGATGAAGACTTCCTGCGGCATGCCGCATTTCTCGACGATGATGCGGCGCAGCTCGCGCTCTTTCTTGCGCACGTCCAGCACCTGGCCGCGCAGCAGGTCGCAGAGTTTTTCAATCGTCTTGGCGGTGAAACGCACGGTCATGAGCTCGTCGCTCAGGGCTTTCTGTGCTTTGGTATAGGCGGGTGTGCCCCAGCCTTCCTTGTCGTAGGTCTTGTGGACTTTTTCGAACAGGGAGGCGATGGTGTCGAAGCGGCTCAGCGCTTCCTTCTTCAGCTCTTCGAGCTTTTTGGTCAGCGCCTTGGAGCCGCCCTTGCCGTCGTCGTCGTCTTCCTCGTCGAACTCGTCGAAGTCTTCCTCGGCCACGTAATCGTCGGCTTCGTTGGGGTTGGAAAAACCGTCCACCACGGTGGAGATGACCACCTTGCCTTCGCGGATGTCTTCACCCAGGCGCAGGATCTCGGCAATGGTGGCCGGGCTTTCGGAGATGGCTTCCATCATCTTCATCAGGCCGCCTTCGATGCGCTTGGCGATCTCGATCTCGCCTTCGCGCGTCAGCAGCTCGACCGTGCCCATTTCGCGCATGTACATGCGGACCGGGTCGGTGGTGCGGCCGAACTCGCTGTCCACGGTGGACAGGGCGGCTTCGGCAGCCTCCTCGGCTTCCTCTTCGGTGGAGCCGGCGGGCGCGTTGGCGGTGATCAGCAGGGTTTCCGCGTCGGGCGTCTGCTCGTACACGGCCACACCGAGGTCGTTCAGGGTGACGATCACCGCGTCCAGCGTCTCGGCGTCGATCAGCTTGTCGGGCAGGTGGTCGGAAATTTCGCCGTGGGTCAGGTAGCCGCGGGTCTTGCCGAGCTTGATCAGTGCCTTCAGGCGTGCACGGCGCTTGGCCATGTCTTCTTCGGACAGGACGGTCTCGTCCAGGCCGAACTCTTTCATCAAGGCGCGTTCCTTGGCCTTGCTGATCTTCATGCGCAGCGGCTTGACCTTTTCGGTCGTTTCCACCACCGGTTCGCCGACCAGATCGTCCTCGATGTCGGACATGTCCTCGTCGCCGTCACCCTTGATGGCCACCTTGGGCTTGCGGCCGCGCTTGGCGCCGCCGGCTTCCACCGAGGCAGCGGGGTTTTTCGGCGGGCGACCGGGTTTCTTTTTCACAGGCACGTCGGTGCCGGCTGCGGTCGGGGTGACCTTCAGTTCGGCTTCTTTTTTGGCTGCGGGTTTGGCGGTGGGGGCGGGTGACTTGGTCGGCACGGGGGACACTTTCTTGACAGGCTTTTCAGATTTCAGGGGTGCTTTGCTGGCTGCATCTTTTTTGCCAGGAACTGGTTTGGAGATGGCGGTTTTTCCGGGTTTTTCAAGCTGCTTGCTGGCCGTCTTCCTGACCGGCGGTCGGGCGGCAGACTTGGCTGGCGCTTTGGGCGGGGTCACGGTTTTGGCAGTCTTGCTGGACTTTTGAGCAGGCATGGCGAACTCCCCCGGTGTGAAACGTTCCTCAACAGACTTGGTTCCCGGCGCCCGACTGCAGTCGGGCTACAGGCACAAAAAATGCCCGCGCCGGATGGCTGGGCATTCAGGAATCCGGCGGACTTGAGAGGTGTCTCAAGCCCGTCAGGCTCCACAGCAAGTTGTTTGGGCGAACATTTGGTGTGCAGTCCTTGCGGGGAGGTGGCCCTTCAACCTGTGAGGTCCCGTTCTTGCGGGGGGCTGGTACCGGAGGTGCTGCTGTCGCGCTTGCCGTAGCGGAAAATCGGATTATACCCTGTTGCCTCATTTTTGGGCAACAAAAAAGGGCCAAATCAGCTATTTTTCAGCAGGCCGGACAATTCCTCGTAACGCTGCCTGGCGGCCGGGTCGGCCAGGACCCGGGGCAGCAAATCGACCATTTCCTGCTGGCGTTTGAGCTTGAGGAGCTGGTCCAGGATGGCGCGGACCTCGTTCCAGTCGCACTCGATGCCCTCGTGGAGCTGGGCGATCTGGTCCACCGCGTATTTTTCCTGGGGATGTTCGCGCAGCCCCTCGCGCAGGGCCGCCCAGGGCTGCGGCCCGTGTTCGTGCAGCTGGCTTTCCAGCCAGACGAACAGCGGCCCGTGCGGGGCCGGCAGTTCCGACAACAGCACGTGTTCTTCCCCGCTGAGCTTGTCCCAGCTTTGCGGGTCGGTCAGCATCAGCCGCAGCACCCGGTCTTCCCGGCCGGCCGGCAGCACCCGCCCGGCGATGCGCCGCGGCGGGCGGCTGGCGCCGGGCTTGGCGCCGAAGCTGCGGCCGCCGGACCCGCCCGCCGCGGTCGGGGCGGGCAGCGACGCGGCGTACGCGCCTTCATCGTGCAGGTCGGCAAAGTTGCCGGAAAATTCCTCGAAATGCGGAACCGCGTCGGCGTATTCTGGCTGTTTTGGCCGCTGGCCCTTGCCCGGTGGACGCGAGTTGCTACTGTTTTTATAGTGCGGCGCGGCCGGCTGCCAGATCTGCAGCAGTTCGCGGCTGTCGATCAGCACGGTGTCGGCGATCTCGGCGAGCAACTGGTGCTTGAGCGTGCCGTCGGGCAACAGGCTCCACAGCGGGCGCGCATTGCTGGCCATGTGCGCGCGGCCTTCGGCGGTGTCCAGGTCGCAGCCTTCGCCGGCGGCGTCGAGCATGAATTTGCTCAGCGGCACGGCCTTGGCGACATAGGCGGCAAACCCTTCCTGGCCGTGTTCGCGGATGTAGCTGTCGGGGTCGTGTTCGGCCGGCAGGAACAGGAACTTGACGGTGCGCACGTCGGTGGCAAAGGGCAGGGCGGCGTCCAGCGCCTTGCGCGCGGCGCGCCGGCCGGCACTGTCACCGTCAAAGCTGAAGACCACCGCATCGGTGAAGCGGAACAGCTTTTGCACATGGTCGGCGGTGCAGGCCGTGCCCAGGGTGGCCACCGCGTTGGCAAAACCCAGCTGGGCCAGCGCCACCACGTCCATGTAGCCTTCGGTGACCAGCGCGTAGCCGTGTTCGCGCAGGGCGGTGCGCGCCTCGAACAGGCCGTAGAGCTCGCGCCCCTTGCTGAACACCGGGGTTTCCGGGGAGTTCAGGTACTTGGGTTTTTCGTCGCCCAGCACGCGCCCGCCGAAACCGATGCATTCGCCCTTGACGTTGCGGATCGGGAACATGATGCGGTCACGGAAGCGGTCGTAACGCTTGGCTTCGCCCTGCGCGTTTTCCTCCCCCGGCTCGCCGGTGATGACCAGGCCGCTTTCGACCAGCAGCGGGTCGTTGTAGTCGGGGAACACGCTGGCCAGCGCGCGCCAGCCTTCGGGCGCGTAACCGAGGCCGAAGGTTTTGGCGATTTCGCCCGACAGGCCGCGGCCCTTGAGGTAGTCGATGGCACGCGGCGCGTTGCGCAGGTGCTTGATGTAGGCGATGCCGGCTTTTTCGAGCACGCTGGTCAAGGTGGCCTGCTGCTCGCGCGCCTGGGCGGCGCGGGCGCGCTCCTGCGGCGAGACGTCGTCCTCGGGCACCTGCAGGCCGTACTGCTGGGCCAAGTCTTTCACGGCCTCGACAAAGGTCATGCCGCCGTGTTCCATCAAAAAGCTGATGGCGTTGCCGTTTTTGCCGCAGCCGAAGCAGTGGTAGAACTGCTTGGACGGGCTGACGCTGAAAGAGGGCGATTTTTCGCCGTGGAAGGGGCACAGCCCCATGAAATTGGCGCCGCCCTTTTTGAGCTGCACGTAGCGCCCGACGATGTCCACCACGTCGGCGCGCGCCAGCAGTTCCTGGATGAATGATTGGGGAATGGCCACGGCTGTATTGTGCCTCCAGCGCCGGATTTTCCCCGAAACCGCCCGGAGCCAACCGGCCGTCCGGCCGCCCGCGCCGCACCGGGCCGCGGCCCCGGTCTGAGGCGGGTCAAGGCCGGGCGCCGGGCTGCGGCTACCATGGCGCACAGACCGCCCAACCCCGAGGAGACTTTGATGCCCCGCATTTTTGACCAGGACCTGCCCCGCAACGAGGCGAATTACGCCGCGCTGTCGCCGCTGGCCTTTATTGAGCGCACCGCCGAGGTCTACCCGGACCGGCTGGCGGTGGTGCATGGCGGCCTGCGCCGCAGCTGGGCCGAGGTCTTCACGCGCTGCCGGCAACTGGCCAGTGCGCTGCAGCGGCACGGCATAGTCAAGGGCGATACGGTGGCCGTGATGCTGCCCAACACCCCGCCCATGGTCGAGGCGCACTTCGGCATTCCGGTGACCGGGGCGGTGCTCAATGCGCTGAACACCCGGCTCGACCCCGAAACCATTGCCTTCATGCTGGACCACGGCGAGGCCAGGGTGGTCATCGTCGATCCCGAGTTTGCCGGCGTCATGAAAAAGGCGCTGGCCCTGCGCCAATCGAGTGCGCCGCTGCTGGTCATCGACGTGGAAGACGCGCTGTACACCGGGCCGGTCGAGCACATCGGCAGCATCCGTTACGACGAGTTCCTGGCCAGCGGCGACGGCGCTTTTGCCTGGCGCCAGCCCGACGACGAATGGGACGCGATTGCACTGAACTACACCAGCGGCACCACCGGCAACCCCAAGGGCGTGGTTTACCACCACCGCGGCGCGGCGCTTAACGCGGTGTCCAACATCCTCGAGTGGGACATGCCCAAACACGCGGTCTACCTGTGGACGCTGCCGATGTTTCACTGCAACGGCTGGTGTTTCCCCTGGACGGTGGCGGCGCGTGCCGGCGTCAACGTCTGCCTGCGCCGGGTCGAGCCGCAGGCGATTTTCGACGCGATCCGCCAGCACGGCGTGACCCACTACTGCGGCGCGCCCATCGTGCACGGCCTGCTGGTCAACTCGCCGGCCAGCATGAAGCAGGGCCTGCCGCGCGGCGTGAAAGCCATGGTGGCCGGCGCGGCACCGCCGGCCTCCATGATCGAGGGCATGGAGGCGCTGGGGTTTGACCTGACCCATGTCTATGGCCTGACCGAGGTGTACGGCCCGGCCACGGTGTGCGCCGCGCAGGACGGCTGGGAAAAGCTCGACATCGGCGAGCGCGCCCGCCTCAACGCGCGCCAGGGCGTGCGTTATCACCTGGAGCGCGATGTGCGCGTGCTCGATGCGCAGACCCTGCAGCCGGTGCCGCAAGACGGCGAGACCATGGGCGAGATCATGTTCCGGGGCAACATCGCGATGAAGGGCTATCTGAAAAATCCCAAAGCGACCGAAGAAGCTTTTGCCGGCGGCTGGTTCCACAGCGGCGACCTGGCGGTGATGTACCCCGACGGCTACATCAAGATCAAGGACCGCAGTAAGGACGTGATCATCTCCGGCGGCGAAAACATCTCCTCGATCGAGGTCGAAGACGTGCTTTACCGCCACCCCGACGTGCTGGCCGCTGCCGTGGTGGCCAAGCCTGACGAACGCTGGGGCGAAACCCCGTGCGCCTTTGTCGAGCTCAAGGCCGGCGCGACGGCGACCAAGGAGGACATCGTGGCGCACTGCAAGAAACACCTGGCCGGCTTCAAGGTGCCGCGCGCGGTGGTGTTTGGCGAGCTGCCCAAGACCAGCACCGGCAAGATCCAGAAGTTCGAGCTGCGCAAGCTGGCCGGTTCGGTGGCGGCGATCGATGTGTGATGCGATGCTGGATTGCTATCGAAAAGTAGCATCTTGCGCGCGTCCGGCAAGGGTTTGAGGCGTATTTGATGTTGAACAGGCCGCTGCCATGACCCCCGGACCCCAGGCCGCCTATGTGATCCGGCACCCCGGCGCCTTTGCGTTGCGCGTGTTGCTGGGCTTTCGCGCCAACCAGGGCCTGCTGCTCGCGGGGGCGGTGGCTTATTACGCCTTGCTGTCGATTGTTCCGCTGCTGATCCTGATGGCGATTGCGCTGTCGCATGTGATCGACCAGGCCGCCTTGCTCGAGGCGCTGGGCCGCTACATCGGCTGGCTGGCGCCGGGCCAGACCGACTTCATCGTGGGCGAGCTGGAAAACTTTCTCGCCCATCGCGAGCTCATGGGCTGGGTGCTGCTGGCCACCATGCTGTTTTTCAGCTCGCTGGCCTTCACGGTGCTGGAAAACGCGATGTCGGTGATTTTCCTGCACCGCGTGGCGATACGCCGCCGCCATTTCCTGGTGTCTGCGCTGCTGCCTTACGCCTACATCCTGTGCCTGGGCGTGGGCCTGCTGCTGGTGACGCTGGTCTCCGGCAGCTTCCAGGCCCTGGGCGACCAGAGCCTGGAGTTTCTGGGCTACAGCTGGTCGCTCAGCGGTTTCTCGGGCGTGTTGCTCTACCTGCTGGGCCTGGCCGGCGAGATTTTTGTGCTGACCTCGGTCTACATGGTGATGCCGGTCGGCAAGCTCTCGCTGCGCCACGCGCTGCTGGGCGGCATCACGGCGGCGCTGCTGTGGGAAGTGACACGCCATCTGCTGGTCTGGTACTTCGACACGCTGTCGCAGGTCGGCCTGGTGTACGGCTCGCTGACCACGGCCATCATTGTCCTGCTGAGCCTGGAACTGGCCGCCACGCTGCTGCTGCTGGGCGCGCAGGTGATTTCGGAATACGAACGCATAGGCACCGGCAAGCAGGACGCGCCGGCCGAGCCGATGCGGACCAGCGCGCTACCAAAAAAATAGCTCCTTGCGCCCGCCAGACAAGGGCTGCAGCCACTTTTTTTGTACTCAGTCGCCCATCACCACGCCTTCGCGGCGCGGGTCGGCGCCACCCAGCCACAGCTGCTTGCCGTGTGCCTGGCCCCGGGTTATTGCCTGCAGGCCGCTGGTCATGGCCATCTCGCGCACTTCATGGCCGCGGGCTTTCAGCGCCTCGACGGTGGCCGGTGCAAAGCGTTTTTCTTCCAGCAGGGTCGGACCGTTGAGCGAGCCGAAGTTGGGCAGGTTGATGGCCTGCTGCGGCATCAGGCCCCAGTTCAGCACGCCGTACAGGGTTTTGGCGGTGTAGTGGATGATCAGCGCGCCGCCCGGGCTGCCGCCGCTCATCACCAGCTGGCCGGTGGCTTTGTCGAACACCAGGGTGGGCGCCATCGACGAGCGCGGCCGTTTGCCCGGCTGCACGCGGTTGGCCACCGGGGCGCCGCTGGCATCCGTGGGGGCGAAGCTGAAGTCGGTCAGCTCGTTGTTCAGCAGGAAACCCTTGACCATCTGGCGCGCGCCAAAGGCGTCTTCGATCGTGGTGGTCATCGCAATCGCGTTGCCATAGGCATCAACGATGCTGATGTGCGAGGTGCCGTATTCGGGCTGCTCGGGCATGGGCGCGTAGGCGCTTCTCACGCCGCCAGGCGTGCCGGGTTTGGCCACCTTCATGCTTTGCCCGCCGGGCTGCGCGGCGATCAGCTTGGCGCGTTCGGCCAGGTAGGCCGGGTCCAGCAGGCTCATCCAGTTGCCGCCCGGCGCTTGCACGAAGTCGGGGTCACCCAGGTATTGCGCGCGGTCGGCAAAGGCCAGGCGCGCGGCCTCGGTGTACAGGTGCAGCCAGTCGGCCGACGGGGCCGCACCTGTCGTGCCGGGCGTGCCGCCCAGGCCGGTGTCCAGGGCCAGCGTCGCGGCAGGCGTGTGGTTGAGGATGCCGAGGATCTGCCCGACCGCAATCGCGCCCGAGCTGGGCGGCGGCATGCCGCAGATGCGGTAGTCGCGCGCCTGCGCCCGGTAGTCGTGACAGATCGGCTCGCGTTTTTTGGCCTGGTAGCCGGCCAGATCGGCCAGGCTCAGCTTGCCGGGGTTGGTCGGGTGGCCCTGCACCTTGGTCACGATGGCCTGGGCAACGTCGCCCTCGAGCAAGGCCCTGGAGCCGCCGGCGGCGATCTTTCTCAAAACATCGGCCAGCGGCTGGTTGCGCAGCAGGCTGCCGGCGGCCAGCGGCTCGCCGTTGGGCTGGTAAAAGTAGGCGGCGGCCACCGGGTCTTTTTTCAGGTGTTGCTCGGTTTTCAGCAGGGTGGCCAGGCGCGCGCTGACCTTGAAGCCGCCCTCGGCCAGCGTGATGGCCGGCACAAACAGCTGCGCCCAGGGCAGCTTGCCGTGCTGCTTGTGGGCCATCTCCAGCATGCGCACCGTGCCCGGCACGCCGACCGACCGGCCGCCAACCACACCGTCGATGAAGGCCATGGGTTTGCCGTCGGCGCCGACAAAAAGTTTTTCATCGGCGGCCGCCGGTGCGGTTTCGCGGCCGTCAAAAGCCTCGACCTGGCTGCCGCTGGCATGCAGCAAAAACGCGCCGCCGCCTATGCCGCTCGATTGCGGCTCGACCAGCGTGAGCACCATCTGCACGGCAATCGCCGCGTCGATCGCCGAGCCGCCGGCCTTGAGCACCTGGTAGCCGGCATCGGTGGCCAGCGGGTTGGCCGCGGCGACGGCATAGCTCGCGTTCGCCCAGCCGGGTTTTTCGGTGTAGCCCGACGCGCCTTCAGGCTGCGCCGGCACGCTGTAGGCGAAGGGCGGCGCGGTGGCACAGCCGGCCACCAGCAGGGCGGCGGCCAGGGCCAGGCCGGAAAGTGGCGACAGGACAGTGGCTCGCTTGAACATGAACGCAGGGGCGACGGTTTTCATGGCTTCTCCAGTGGGGATGGGCCATGGTAAACCCATGCCCGGCGCGGCGCTGCAGGGGCAGCCCCGCTCTGACGGCGGACAGGAGCAAGCAACAAAAAAGCCGACCTGGCTGGGTTCGCAGTCAGATCGGCCTTCAGCCCAGGCAGGGCGGACGGGGGGTGCTATTAATACAATAGCATGGAAAAGAACTTAGCGCGGTGCCAGGCGGATCGCGCCGTCCAGGCGGATCACCTCGCCGTTGAGCATGTCGTTTTCAAAGATGTGCTGCGCGAGCTTGGCGTAGTCCTGGGGCGTGCCCAGGCGGCTGGGGAAGGGCACGGAGGCGGCCAGCGAGTCCTGCACTTCCTTCGGCATGCCGAACATCATGGGCGTGCCGAAGATGCCGGGGGCAATCGTCATGTTGCGGATGCCGTTGCGTGCCAGGTCGCGCGCGATCGGCAAGGTCATGCCGACAATGCCGCCCTTGGAGGCGCTGTAGGCGGCCTGGCCGATCTGGCCGTCGTAGGCCGCGACGGAGGCGGTGGAGATCAGCACGCCGCGCTCGCCGGTGGCTTCCGGTTCGTTCTTGCACATCGCGTCAGCGGCCAGGCGGATCATGTTGAAGCTGCCGATCAGGTTGACCGTGATGGTCTTGCTGAACACGCCGAGGTTGTGCGCGCCGTTTTTGCCGACGGTTTTTTCCGCCGGTGCAATGCCGGCGCAGTTGACCAGGCCCATCAGCTTGCCCATGGACACGGCCTTGGCGACCACCGCCTGGCCGTCGGCTTCCTGGCTCACGTCGCACTTGACGAAGGCGCCGCCGATGTCTTTGGCGATGGCTTCGCCTTTTTCAACCTGCATGTCGGCAATCACCACCTTGCCGCCCTTGGCCGCCAGCATGCGTGCCGTGCCTTCGCCGAGACCCGATGCGCCGCCGGTGACGATGAATACTTTGCCTGCGATGTCCATGAGATGTTCCTTGGGAAAATGATGATGAGGGGAGGGTGTTGGGGGGCTGCGGAGTTGACGTTAACGTCAACGTCAATCGCAATTATCACGCATAAAAACCACCCACAAAAAAGCCCGGCGAGCCGGGCTTTTTGATTGGGGGCTGGGGCTGACGTTTTATTTGTAGCCGACGCGGTCCAGCATCTGCTGCACCTTGACCTGGTTGGCGCCGACGGTGCTGACCGGGATGGTCTCGGACTTGAAGCTGCCGCCCGACATGGCCTGCAGGGCCGCATTGCTGACCTTCACGCCGGCGACGGCGGGCCACTCGTTGTTGCCGTTGGCAAAATAGTTCTGCGCGTCGGGGCTGGCCAGGTACTCCATGAATTTCACCGCGTTGGCGGGGTTCTTGGCGTTTTTGGCGACGGCCGCACCGGCGATGTTCACATGGGTGCCCCAGGACTGCTGGTTGGGAAACACCACGCCGACCTTGTCGGCGATGGCCTTGTCTTCCGGCGCGGAAGACCGCAGGATGCGCGCGAGGTAGTAGCTGTTGGTGATCGCGATGCCGCATTCGCCGCTGGCCACGCCCTTGATCTGGTCGGTGTCGCCGCCCTTGGGCGGACGGGCCATGTTGGCCACCATGCCCTTGAGCCACTCTTCGGCCTTGGCGGCGCCCAGGTGCTCGGTCACCGCGCCGAACAGCGACAGGTTGTAGGGGTGTGAGCCCGAGCGGGTGCACAGCAGGCCCTTGTTTTTCGGGTCGGCGAGTTCCTCGTAGGTGTCGACATCGGCCTTGTTGACCTTGAGCTTGTCATAAACGATGACGCGGGCGCGGGTCGAAAAACCGAACCAGGTCGTGCCTTCGGGCGTGGCCGGGGCACGCAGCTGCACCGGTATCGCCTTTTCCAGCAAGGGCGACTTGATCGGCTGGAACAGGCCTTCGCTGTCGCCTTTGGTCAGCCGTGCCGCGTCCACCAGCAAAATCACGTCAGCCGGGGAGGCTGCACCTTCGGCCTTCAGCCGCGCGAGGATGCCGGCGTCGTCGGCATCCACGCGGTTGATCCGGATGCCCGTGGTTTTGGTGAAATTGCTGTAAAGCGCCTCATCGGTCTGGTAGTGGCGGGCAGAATACAGGTTGACCACCTGTTCCTGCGCGCTGACGCCGCCGGCCAGCAGGGTAGCGGCCACGGCCAGGGTGACCAGAATGGGGGATTTTTTCAACATGGTGCGAACTGTGAAAGTTGGAATGGAAGTCAGTGTAATACAAACGCGAATTATTCTCAATAGCTTTTCGAAGGTGGGCAAAACCATGCAATCGGCGGCCGATGCGCTGGGTCGCGGGGCTGCACTGGCGGCTGCTGCGGTCGGGCTGGCCCTGCTGGCCGGTTGTGCCAGCCTGCCGGCGGGGCCGGCCGGCAAGGTGGCGCCCGCCGTCGGGCCAGCGGTCGAGACCTCGGCCCAGCGAATGCCGCGCATCGGCCTGGCGCTGGGCGGCGGGGCGGCGCGCGGTTTTGCCCATGTGGGCGTGATTGCGGTGCTGGAAGAGGCCGGCATCCGGCCCGCCGTGGTGGTCGGCACCTCTGCCGGCAGCCTGGTCGCGGCGCTGTATGCCAGCGGCAAAAGCAGCGCGCAGCTGCAGCAGACGGCGCTGAACATGGAGGAGGTCGCGATCACCGACTGGATGCTGCCGATTTTCGGCCGCGGCATGTTTCGCGGCGAGGCCCTTGGCCGTTATGTGAACGATCTGGTCGCCGGCCGGCTGATGGAGAACATGGCCATTCCGCTGGGCATCGTGGCGACCGACCTGGGCAGCGGCCAGCCGGTGCTGTTCCAGCGCGGCGACACCGGCATGGCGGTGCGCGCCTCCAGCGCCGTGCCGGCGGTGTTTGTGCCGGTCAAGATCAATGGCCGCGAGTACGTGGACGGCGGCCTGGTCTCGCCGGTGCCGGTGCGTTTTGCGCGGCAGATGGGCGCCGAGCTGGTGATTGCCGTCGATATCTCCAACCCGCCCGAAGCCAACACCGCCGACGGCACCTTGCAGATTCTGCTGCAGACCTTTGCCATCATGGGAAAAAGCATCAACCAGTATGAATTGAAGGACGCCGATGTGGTGGTGCAGCCTTCCCAGGTGGGCCTGAAAAGCGCCGACTTCTCGGCCCGGCAACGTGCCATCGATGCGGGCCGGGCGGCGATGCGGGCGGCGTTGCCCGCCCTCAGGGCGAAGATGGACACCTTGCGCACGGCGGCCCGTTGATGCTCTGTTTTTAATAGCTGCCCTCGCAATGCCGGCAGGGGGCTCAAGGCCTTTTCAGCCAAAAAAAAGCCCGATCTTGCGATCGGGCTTTGAAGGGGTCCGTGAAACTGAATTTCTGGAAGGACCCGAGGAGACAACTGGCTGGAACTTGCGCTCCGATACTTGTTTATCGGCAGCAAGCTCCGGAATCTGTAGGGTTTGAGTGGTTTTTCAAACCCGGCTTGAATCAGCTGGCGGTTCGGCCCGCCAATTCAAGCCCTGTTCATTAACGCTTTTTGGACGCGGTTTTGGTGGCGTTCACCGCGGTGTTGGTCACTGCGGTGAGGTTGGCTTCGGCCATTTCGCTGGCTTGCTTGACGGCTTTCTGGACCGACTCGAAAGCGTTGGTGGCGGCAGCCACGGCGCCCTTCATCACGGCCACAGCGGATTCGGAACCGGCCGGTGCGTTTTTGGCGGCGCTGTCGACCAGACCCATGAATTTGGCTTGGGCTTCAGCAGCCTGGCCTTCGAAGGCCTTGCCGACTTCAGCACCGGTGCCGGTGGCGATGTCGTACAGGTGACGGCTGTAAGCGGCTGTTTTTTCAGCCAGGGGCTGCATCAGGCTGGCTTGCAGGGCCAGCAGTTCCTGGGCGTCTTTGGCGCCGAGCAGGGTCTGGGTGTGGTTGGCGGTTTCAGCCAGGGCAGCCTTGGAAGCCTGGACATTGAGTTCAACCAGTTTCTCGACGCCTTCGAAAGCCTTGCTGGTCAGACCAAACAGGGTTTCAACGGTTGCTTTGTGGGAAGCCATGATTTGTTCAGCGGTCAACATATTTAAATCTCCAGTAGTGGGTTAAGAATTCAATTAGTTGCGCTGCTGGACAATCTGCTGTTTGGCTGGTCTTGTCGATTGCTGCACTGCAACATAACTTAAGTATAGAGATTGGAAGCACGATTGCAAGCGATTTTTGCTGCAGTGCACCATTTTAGAGGTCAAGCTCTAGCCACAGAGGGAAAAACGCGGGTCTTGGGGTTCCGGCCACAATCCAGGTGGCCCGCCACCACGGGCAGCGCACTCCCGCTTGGTAACTCCTCTGTTTTAACCACCTTGCAAGCCTTTTACGCCGACCACTTTGTCCTGCCCTTGCCGGCCGGGCACCGCTTTCCGATGGCCAAATACCAGCGGCTGCGCGACCGCGTGGCGGACGAGTTGCCGCAGGTGCGCATGGGCGTGGCGCCGCGGGCCAGCGACGGCGAGCTGGCGCTGGCGCACGCACCGGCCTACATTCAGGCCGTGGCCGAGGGCACGCTGGACGCTGCGCTGATGCGCGAGATCGGCTTTCCCTGGAGCACGGAGATGGTCGAACGTTCACGGCGGTCGGTGGGCGCCACGGTGGCGGCGGCCCGTGCTGCCCTGGGACTGCAGGGCCCTGCCGAAGGCGTGGCCGCCAACATGGCGGGCGGCACCCACCACGCGTCGGCAGGCAAGGGCGGGGGCTTTTGTGTGTTCAACGATGCGGCCGTCGCTGCCCGCCAGATGCAGATGGAGTGGGCACGCGGCCAGCGCACGCCGCTGCGGGTGGCGGTGATCGACCTGGACGTGCACCAGGGCAACGGAACGGCCAGCATTTTCAGAAACGACCCGGGTGTTTTTACGCTGTCGCTGCATGGTCAGAAGAATTTCCCCTTTCGCAAGGAGGCGAGTGACCTCGACGTGGACCTGCCGGATGGCTGCACCGATGCGCCCTACCTGCAGGCGCTGGAACATGCGCTCGACGAGTTGGAGCGGCGCTTCGAGCCCGGCCTGGTGATTTACCTGGCGGGCGCTGACCCGTTCGAAGGCGACCGGCTGGGCCGGCTCAAGCTCAGTTATGACGGCCTGGAGGCCAGGGACCGGCGCGTGTTTGACTGGGCCTGGCAGCGCCGCATTCCGCTGGCCTTCGCCATGGCCGGCGGTTACGGCGTCAACATCGACGAGACGGTGCAGGTGCAGATGAATACCTACCGCGTGGCGATCGAGTACTGGAAACGCTGGAAGATGGCCTCCACGGTCGCTCACTGCGTGTAGCTTCCTGCCCCTTGCCCTGAAAAGGGGCCGCTGCGCCTGCGGGCTGGCGAAGCCAGACCCGCGGCCCCGACTCGACGGAAGAATGCCGCTGGCCTGCTGGCAAAATAGCCCTCCATGACATCCCCGACACGCCCCCAGGCCGAACCCCGCAGCGCCTACAAGGTTTTCCGTCCCATCGGCACACGCTGGTCCGACAACGATGTGTACGGCCATGTCAACAACGTCGTGTATTACAGCTGGTTCGACACCGCGGTCAACGGCTACCTGATCGAGCGCGGCGCCATCGACATCCATGCCGGCCCTGTCATCGGGCTGGTCATCGAGACGCAGTGCAATTATTTTGCGCCGCTGTCCTTTCCTGACGCTGTGCTCGCCGGCATCCGCGTGGCGCACGTGGGTTCGTCCAGTGTGCGCTACGAGGTCGGGCTGTTCCCTGGCCAGGATGGCGCTGCCCTGAGCGCCGCCAGGGGCCACTTCATCCATGTGTATGTGGACCGGCACACCCGCCGGCCCGTGCCCTTGCCGCCCCAACTGTTGACCACCCTGGAGACCCTGAAGTGACCGAAGCCCTCAATGCTGTGGATGCAGCCATCCACAGCCGCATGTCCGTGCGTGCCTTCCTGCCGAAAGCCGTGCCCCGCGAAACGCTGGAGCACCTGCTGGCGATCGCCAGCCGCGCGCCCTCGGGCACCAACACCCAGCCGTGGAAGGTGTACGTGCTGCAGGGCGGCAGCCGCGACAGCCTGGTCGGCAAGGTCTGCGCCGCGCACGACGCCATCCGCGCCAACCCCGAACTGGCCGTGCAGTACAAGGAGGAGTACGACTACTACCCCGAAAAATGGGTCTCGCCCTACATCGACCGGCGCCGCGAAAACGGCTGGGGCCTGTACGGCCTGCTCGGCATAGGCAAGGGTGACAAGGACAAGATGCATGCCCAGCACCAGCGCAACTACAAATTTTTTGACGCCCCCGTCGGCCTGATGTTCACGCTGGACCGCGTCATGGGCCGCGGCAGCCTCGTGGACTACGGCATGTTCATGCAAAACATCATGGTGGCCGCGCGCGGCCACGGCCTGCACACCTGTCCGCAGGCGGCCTGGAACGGTTTTGCCAAAATCATCCTGCCGCACATCGGCGCCGGCGACGACGAAATGCTGGTCTGCGGGATGGCGCTCGGTTATGCCGACGAGTCCGCGCTGGTCAACACCTTCCGCACGCCGCGTGTCGGCGTGGAGGCCTTCACGACCTGGCTGGATTGAAGGGCCCCCACGGTCGCGCACTGCGTGTCGCTTCCTGCCCCCCGAGGGGGCCGCTGCGCCTGCGGACTGGCGAAGCCAGATCCGCGGCCCCTGCTTGGATCGGAATGGCTCCACGCTTGCCACCGCACGTCGCTCGACAGTCTCCTGAACCCGCCTCCGGGCTGTCACTTGCGGGTAAAGTCAGGGGTTGGCGCCAAACAGCGTAGTTTCCATTTTTTTTACAGAAAGAATCCCCATGAACACCACTCCCTCCGGCCTGCAGTACGAAGACACCGTGTTGGGCACCGGCGCGATCGCCAAGGCTGGCCAGAACGTCAAGGTGCATTACACCGGCTGGCTCTACAACGACGGCGTGCAGGGCGCCAAGTTCGACTCCAGCAAGGACCGCGGCCAGCCGTTCGAGTTTTCGCTCGGCGCCGGCCAGGTCATCAAGGGCTGGGATGAAGGCGTGCAGGGCATGTCGGTGGGCGGCACGCGCCGTCTCGTCATTCCGGCCGAGCTCGGCTACGGCGCACGCGGCGCCGGCGGCGTGATTCCGCCAAACGCCACGCTGCTGTTCGAAGTCGATTTTCTGGGCTGAGTATTCTGTGATTCCACGCGGCCTGGGCACTTCCAGAAATTCAGTTTTTTGGGATGAAGTGCAAGGCGCGCGGCGCGGAGGATACCGGAATGCACTTGGGTGCATGAGGATTCCGAGCACCGCGCAACGAAGCAATTCGCCCAAAAAATGGATTTATGGAGGTGCCCGAGCATGATCATTACCAGCCTGCTGGACACCGATCTGTACAAGTTCACGATGATGCAGGTGGTGCTGCACCAGTTTCCCGGTGCGCAGGTCGAATACCGCTTCAAGTGCCGCAACGCCGGCGCGCCCGGCGTGAGCGACCTCGCGCCTTATGTCAGTGAAATCCGGGAGGAAATCCGCGCCTTGTGCAGCCTGCATTTTCAGGATGCCGAACTCGCCTACCTGCGCGGCATGCGGTTCATCAAAAGCGATTTTGTCGATTTCCTGGGGCTGTTTCACCTCAACGAGAAATACGTCAGCGTCAAGGCCTTGCCCTCGGGCGAAATTGAGGTTGTGATCGAAGGGCCATGGCTGCACACCATCCTGTTCGAAATTCCGGTGCTGGCCATCATCAACGAGGTCTATTTCCGCAACACGCAAAAGCTTGCCGACGTGATGGAAGGGCGCAAGCGGCTTGACGCCAAGATCGGGCTGTTGAAGGCCGAAGGCCTGTCCACTTTGAAGATCGCCGACTACGGCACGCGCCGCCGCTTCGGCCAGGCCTGGCACGAAGAAGTGCTGCGCACCCTGATTGCCCGCCTGGGCGCCGGCAGTGCCGGCCAGTTTGCCGGCACCAGCAACGTGCTGTTTGCCATGAAGCTGGGCCTGACACCGCTGGGCACCATGGCGCACGAGTACCTGCAGGCCTGCCAGGCGCTGGGGCCACGCCTGCGCGACAGCCAGGTATTCGGCTTCGAGTCCTGGGCCAAGGAGTACCGCGGCGACCTGGGCATTGCGCTCAGCGATGTGTACGGCATGAGCGCCTTCCTGCGCGACTTCGACCTCTATTTCTGCAAGCTGTTCGACGGTGCGCGTCACGACAGCGGCGACCCGTTCGCCTGGGGTGAGCGCCTGATCGAGCACTACCGCAAGAACCGGGTTGACCCCCGGACCAAGACGCTGATTTTCAGCGATGCCCTGACGGTGCCGCGCACCATCGAGCTGTACCAGCAGTTCAGGGACCGCTGCCAGCTCGCCTTCGGCATAGGCACCAACCTGACCAATGACCTCGGCTACGAACCGCTGCAAATTGTCATCAAGATGGTGCGCTGCAACGGCCAGCCGGTGGCCAAACTGTCCGACACGCCGTCGAAAAACATGTGTGATGACGAAAAGTACCTGGCTTACCTGCGGCAGGTTTTTGACATTGCATGAAATGGACCCCCAGGCGGCCACACGCAGCCGTCCGGCCTCATCTAAAAAAACAGGAGACCTCATGAAAAAAATGCGCTGGATCGGGCTCGCGGCCTTGTTGTCCTTTTTGCCTGGCTGGGCCATGGCGGCCGACTTTGACGGCGGCCAGCTGTCGCCGCTCTGGGGCATTCCGTTTGCCGGCCTGCTGCTGTCGATCGCCGTGATGCCGCTGCTGCTCCCCTCGTTCTGGCACCACCATTTCGGCAAGGTGTCGGCGGCCTGGACCCTGGCGTTTTTCCTGCCGTTTGCCGTGCTGTTCGGCCCGGCGCTGGCGGGCACCAGTCTCGTGCATGCGCTGGTCGCCGAATACATTCCCTTCATCATCCTGCTGACGGCGCTGTTCACGGTGGCCGGCGGCATTTTCATCCGCGGCAACCTGCATGGCAGCCCCGGGCTCAACGCCGCCTTGCTGCTGATAGGCGCCGTGCTGGCGAGCTTCATGGGAACCACCGGCGCTTCCATGCTGATGATCCGGCCGCTGATCCGCGCCAATGACAACCGCAAACACGCCGCCCACATCGTCGTGTTTTTCATCTTCATCGTCTCCAATGCCGGCGGCTCGCTGACGCCGCTGGGCGATCCGCCGCTGTTCCTGGGCTTCCTGAAAGGCGTCGACTTCTTCTGGACGGTCAAGCATATTTTCCCGGAAACCCTGTTCCTGATCGGCAGCCTGCTGGTGATCTTTTACCTGCTGGACAGCTGGTACTACCGCAGGGAAGGTGTGCAGCCGATGGACCCGACGCCGGACACCGGCCGCCTCGGTTTCGACGGTGCCTTCAATTTTGCGCTGCTGGCCGGCGTCGCTGGCCTGGTGCTGCTCAGCGGCTTCTGGAAGTCGGCCGTGGTGTTCGATGTCTACGGCACCGAGGTCGGCTTGCCTGGCCTGGTGCGTGACGCCGGCCTGATTGCCATCACCTTGCTGTCGCTGAAGATGACGGCCGACAAGGTGCACGAGGACAACCAGTTTTCCTGGGGTCCGATGGCCGAGGTGGCCAAGCTGTTTGCCGGTATTTTCCTGACCATCATCCCGGTCATTGCCATGCTCAAGGCCGGGACCGCCGGGCCTTTTGGTGCGGTGGTGTCGGCCGTCACCCGGCCCGACGGCCAGCCGGATCCGGCCATGTATTTCTGGGCTACCGGCGCGCTGAGTTCCTTTCTCGATAATGCGCCGACCTACCTGGTGTTTTTCAACACGGCCGGCGGGGACCCGGCCACCCTGATGACAACGCTGGCACCGACACTGGCCGCCATCTCGGCCGGCGCGGTGTTCATGGGCGCCAACACCTACATCGGCAACGCGCCCAACCTGATGGTCAAGGCCATTGCCGAAGACCGCGGCGTCAAGATGCCGAGTTTCTTCGGCTACATGGCCTGGTCGGGCGCGGTGCTGATTCCGCTGTTCATCGTCATGACCTTCATCTGGTTCCGGTAAATTCCTTTCAACACTCGAAAAAATCCCATGAGCAAACCCAACATCCTCGTCGCCCGCGCCGTCTTTCCTGAAGTCATCGCGCATCTGCAGCAGCACTTTGAGGTGCATGCCAACCAGGCCGACGAAACCTGGTCCAAAGCCCAACTGATGGACAAGCTGCGCGGCATGGACGGCGCCTTCACCACCGGTGGCGACCGCATCGACGCCGAGGTCCTGGCCGCCTGCCCGACGCTGAAGATCTGCGCCAACATGGCCGTGGGTTACAACAACTTCGACATCGATGCCATGACGGCGGCCGGCGTGCTGGCCACCAACGCGCCCGATGTGCTGACCGAAACCACCGCCGACTTCGGTTTTGCCCTGCTGATGGCCACGGCCCGGCGCATCACCGAAAGCGAACATTACCTGCGTGCCGGCAAGTGGACCAAATGGAGCTTCGACATGTTTGCCGGTTCCGACATCCACGGCAGCACCCTGGGCGTGCTGGGCATGGGCCGCATCGGACAGGGCATTGCCAAGCGCGGCGCGTACGGCTTTGGCATGAAAGTGATCTACCACAACCGCTCGCGACTGGACGCTGCGCTGGAAGCCGAATGCAAGGCGAGTTACGTCAGCAAGGACGAATTGCTCCGCACCGCCGACCATGTGGTGCTGGTGTTGCCTTATTCACCGGCCTCGCACCACACGATAGGCGCTGCCGAGCTGGCGCTGATGAAACCGACGGCGACGCTGGTCAACATTGCGCGTGGCGGCATTGTGGACGACGCCGCGCTGGCGGCTGCGCTGCGCGACAGGCGCATTGCGGCCGCGGGCCTCGATGTGTTTGAAGGCGAGCCCCAGGTCCATCCCGACCTGTTGACGGTGCCCAACGTCGTGCTGACGCCCCACATTGCCAGTGCCACGGTGCCCACCCGCATGGCCATGGCCATGCTGGCGGCTGACAACCTGATCGGATTCTTCAAGGAGAAAAGGCCGTTGACGCCCCTGAATCCTGCGGTTCTTGCTACTAAATAAGTAGCGCTGATGAACCCCTTGCAAGCCTGGCTGATCCTCGCGGCGCTGCTGCTGGTCCTGCTCCTGCTGGTCCGGCTGCTGCTGCGCAAGCCGGCCGACAGTGGCCGCGAAGAGCTGCTCGCCAGCCTGGCCGCCGGGAACGACAAGCTCGAGCGTGAGCTGCGGCGGGAAATCGGCGACAGCGCGCGCGCCAGCCGCCAGGAGCTGGCGACGAGTTTTGCCACCTTCCAGCAAACCCTGGTGCAGCAAAGCGCCGAGGCCATCCGCACGCAAAATGCGCAGATCGACGCGTTTTCCCAGCAACTGACGCTGCTGCAGAAAACCCTGTCCGACACGCTGACCACGCAGCTCCAGTCCGTCAGCGAATCGAATGCGCGGCGCATGGGCGAGGTCCGGGAAACGCTGGAGAAGCAGCTCGCGCAGTTGCAGCAGACCAACTCGGCCAAGCTCGACGAGATGCGCCAGACGGTGGACGAAAAACTCCAGACCACCCTCGAAACCCGTCTGGGTGAAAGTTTCAAACAGGTGGCCGACCGGCTCGAGCAGGTGCACAAAGGCCTGGGCGAAATGCAGACATTGGCGCAGGGCGTGGGCGACCTTAAGCACCTGCTGACCAATGTGAAAACGCGCGGTATTTTCGGCGAGGCGCAGCTCTCGGCGCTGCTGGAGCAAGTATTCACCGTTGACCAGTATGCAGCGCAAGTTGTCACGCGCCCTGGTAGCAAGGCCGCTGTCGATTTCGCCATCAAATTGCCTGGCCGCTCGGATTCCGGAGAGCCGGTGTGGCTTCCGATAGATGCGAAATTTCCCGGGGTGGATTATGAAAACCTGCTTGATGCGCAGCAACGCGCCGACGGACCCGGCGCCGCGGAGGCAGGCAAGGCGCTGGAGGTCCGTATTCGGCTGGAGGCCAAATCAATTTCCGAGAAATATATTTCTCCCCCGTACACCACCGACTTCGCCATTTTGTTTTTACCTACGGAAGGCTTGTATGCGGAGGTGCTGCGCCGTCCTGGGCTGATGGAAAGCTTGCAGAGGGACCACCGTATCACCTTGGCCGGACCGACCACCTTGCTGGCGATGCTGAACTCGCTGCAGATGGGCTTTCGGACTCTGGCGCTGGAAAAACGCTCGAGCGAAGTCTGGCAGGTGCTGGGCGCCGTCAAGACCGAATTCGGCAAGTTTGGCGACGTGCTGGCCAAGGTCAAGTCGCAGACCGAAACCGTGCTCAACACGCTGAACAGTGCCGAGCAGCGCAGCCGCGTCATGGGCAAGGCCTTGCGCAACGTCGAGGCCTTGCCGGAGCTGGACTCGGCGCGGCTGATTCCGATGGACAAGGACCCGGACGAGGGTTGAGCAGCGCCCTGTGACCTGAGCCGCATGACGCCCGAACTTGCCCGCCTGATCCTGGCCCAGATCTGCCTGCACGCCTGCATGGCCGGCACCCGCATGGCCGCGCCCTTGCTGGCACTGCGTGAGGGCTACAGCCCGGCCGCGGTCGGCGTGTTGCTGGCCTTGTTTGCCCTGACCCAGGTGTTTCTGGCACTGCCCGCAGGACGTTTTGCCGACCGGCACGGCCTGCGCCGGCCCATGGGGTACAGCGTTGCGGCGGCCGTGCTGGGGGCCGGGGTGGCGGTGGCTTTTCCGGTGTTTCCTGTGCTTTGCCTGGCGGCGCTGCTCACCGGCGGGGCCACGGGCGCCGCCGTAATTTCTCTGCAACGCCATGTCGGCCGGGCCGCGACGGGGGGCTTGCAGTTGCGGCAGGTGTTCAGCTGGCTGTCGATCGGCCCGGCGATTTCCAATTTTGTCGGGCCGTTCTCGGCGGGGCTCTTGATCGACCATGCGGGCGCCGTGCCCAACAGCCTGTCAGGCTACCGGGCGGCTTTTTTCCTGATGGCGGTGCTGCCGCTGGCCAGCTGGTTTCTGGTGCGCAAAACGCGCGAACTGCCGCCCGTGATTGCCGCGCACGGCACCATGCGGGGCAGCGCCTGGGAGCTGCTGCGCGACACCACCTTCCGCCGCCTGATGCTGGTCAACTGGTTTCTGTCTTCCTGCTGGGACGTGCACACTTTTGTCGTGCCGGTGCTCGGCTTTGAACGAGGCATCAGCGCCTCGGTGATCGGTTCCATCCTGGGTGCTTTTGCCGTCGCCGCAGCTGCCATCCGCATGGTGATGCCGCTGGTGGCGGCGCACCTGCGTGAGTGGCGGGTGCTGATGGTTGCCATGCTGGTGACGGCGGTGCTGTTCGGCGTCTACCCGTTCATGCAGACGGCGCTGGGCATGGGCCTGTGTTCGGTGCTGCTGGGCCTGGCGCTTGGCACGGTGCAACCCATGATCATGAGCATGCTGCACCAGATCACGCCCGAGGCCAGGCACGGCGAGGCGCTGGGCCTGCGCCTGATGGCGATCAATGCGTCGAGCGTGGTCATGCCCATGCTGTTCGGCACCCTGGGCGCCGTCATCGGCATCGCCGGGGTGTTCTGGGCCACCGGCGCGGTGGTGGGCGCGGGCAGCCGCGCCGCCTGGCTGCTGCGGCCAGCTACAGCTGATAAAAGGTCCTGATCGCGTCCCAGGCCACCTGGGGGTCGTCGACATACTGGAAGAGCTTGAGGTCTTCGGGTGAAATCGCGCCTTCATCGATCATCACGTCGAAGTTGATCAGGCGTTGCCAGTACTCCGAGCCGAACAGGATGATGGGCACCGGTTTGGCCTTGCCCGTCTGCACCAGCGTGATGACCTCGAACAGCTCATCGAGCGTGCCAAAGCCGCCCGGAAACGCCACCAGTGCCTTGGCGCGCATCATGAAGTGCATCTTGCGCAGCGCGAAGTAGTGGAACTTGAAATTCAGCGACGGCGTCACGTAGGGGTTGGAGTTCTGCTCGTGCGGCAGCGCGATGTTCAGGCCCACCGTCGGCACGCCCATCTCCTGCGCGCCCCGGTTGGCCGCTTCCATGATGCCGGGACCGCCCCCGGTGCAGATGAACAGCTGCTCTTCGGGTGAGCGGGTTTTGCTGTGGGCACCGACCAGGCGCGAGAACAGCCGGGCCTGGTCGTAGAAGGCGGCGTTGCGCACCTGCCGCTCGGCCAGTGCCAGGGCCTGCGCATCACCGGACTCTTTGGCGAGTTTGAGTGCCTGTTCGGCCTGTTCCGGCGCCGGGAAACGCGCACTGCCAAACACCACGATGGTGTTTTCAATGCCCTGGACCTGCTGCTCCATGTCCGGTTTGAGCATTTCCAGCTGGAAGCGGATGCCGCGGGTCTCGCGTCGCAACAGGAACTCGGGGTCGGCGAAAGCCAGCCGGTAGGCATTGGCCTCCAGCGGGGTGCCTCTGTCGGAGTGGGCCTGCAGTTCCGCCCACGCGTCTGCGAGGCGGCTGCCGGTTAGGTCGTCGGTTTGTTCCATACGTCGCTTTGAAAGGTTTCGGGATGCAAAAAGGCTCCGTCAGGAGCCTTTTTGCCAGGATGCCGGGAAGGGGCGGGTCAGACGCGTTTGCGGTATTCGCCGGTACGCGTGTCGATTTCAACCACGTCGCCCTGCGCCACAAAAATCGGCACGCCGATTTCAAAACCGGTGGCCAGCTTGGCCGGCTTGAGCACCTTGCCGGAGGTGTCGCCCTTGACGGCAGGCTCGGTCCAGGTGATCTCGCGGTTGACGCTGGTGGGAAGTTCGACCGAGATGGCCTTGCCGTCGTAAAACACGACTTCGAGTTCCATGCCGTCCTGCAGGTAGTTCAGCGAGTCGCCCATGTTCTCGGCTTCGACTTCGTACTGGTTGTAGTCGGCGTCCATGCAGATGTACATCGGGTCGGCGAAGTAGGAGTAGGTGCAGTCCTTCTTGTCCAGGATGACCTGGTCGATCTTGTCGTCGGCCTTGAACACCTGCTCGGTGTTGAAGTTGGCGATCAGGCTTTTGAGCTTCATGCGCACGGTGGCCGAGTTGCGGCCGCCGCGGCTGTATTCAGTCTTCAGAACCACCATCGGGTCCTTGCCGTGCATGATGACATTGCCAGCGCGTATTTCTTGAGCGATTTTCATAACAGTTTCTAGTAGTGAGTTGGCCGCTAAATGCGTCTGGGATGATGCGGGTCCGCGGCGGGGAGGGTGGCATCGCCCAAACCTGGAGCAATGCAAAGCCCTGTATTTTAACGTTTTTTTCTGTCAACCTGCAGAATCGCCAGCCCTCCCGGCAAGGCGTGCTTAAGGCTGGTTTAAGTGTCCCGGCGACAGACTCCGGGCATCCCTGACTCCAGGTGGCCTTCCACGGCCACTCCCTCCGCGCCGCGATGATGACTGTTTCTGCCACCGGCGTCCTGACGCCGCCCACCGTCTTGCCTTCGAAACCGTGGTTTCAGCGACCCGCCCTGCAGGTCGAAACCCTGGTGCTGCTCTGCGTCGGCTTTCTGCTGCTCAGCGGCAATGGGCCATTCTGGCGCGCGGCACTCGCCGGCCGCGGCTGGGAGCTGGCTGCCACCTGGGGGTTCGCGGCCGCCCTGTTGACTGCTTTCTCGGCGTTCTACTTCGCCTTCCTGGCATTGTTGGCGACACGCCTGACCGTCCGGCCGCTGCTGAGCGTGCTGGTGTTATGCACGGCCTTCGCCTCGTGGTACATGGACCATTACGCCATTTACATGGACCGGGCGATGCTGCGCAACGTGCTGGCCACCAATGTCAACGAAGCCCGGGAGCTGTTTGTCTGGGGCATGGTGCCGCAGCTGCTGCTGCTGGGCGTGCTGCCGGCGGCGCTGGTCTGGTGGCCGCAACTCAAGCGCCGCAGCCTCGGCCGGGCGCTGGCTGTCCGCTTGGGCTGGCTCGCGGCCGCGCTGGCGGTGGGCGCGGCCAGCCTGTTGCTGGTGTTTGCCGACTTCGCCTCGCTGATGCGCAACCACAAGGAGGTGCGTTATCTGCTGACGCCGGGCAATGTGGTCGCCGCCCTGGCCGGCAACGCGCTGGGCGGCGTGCAGCGGCCGTCGCAGCCCAAACTGCCGGTGGGCGAGGATGCCCGGCTGGGCGCCAGCTGGAGCAACCGGACCCGGCCGGTGATGTTTGTGCTGATCGTTGGCGAAACGGCGCGCGCGCAGAATTTCTCGCTCAACGGCTACGCGCGCCCGACCAACCCGCTGCTGGTCCGGCAGGACGTGATCAGTTTTTCGCATGCCACCGCCTGCGGCACCTCGACCGAGGTTTCCCTGCCCTGCATGTTTTCGCCTTACGGCCGCATTCACTATGACGAGGAGAAGATCCGCGGGCATGAATCGGTGTTGCACGTGCTGGCCCGGGCCGGCTTCAAGGTGCTCTGGCGCGACAATCAGTCGGGCTGCAAGGGGGTCTGCGACGGGCTGCCCGCCGAGCAGCTCGACGATGCCAGGGTGGAGGCGCTCTGCGCCGAAGGCCATTGCCTGGACGAGGTGCTGCTGCAGGGCATGGAAGGCATCGCGCGCGACACCCAGGGCAACCTGCTGGTTGTCATGCACCAGCTTGGCAGCCACGGGCCGGCCTATTTCAAACGTTATCCGGCGGTGTTCAGGCAGTTTGCCCCGGCCTGCCAGAACGAGGACCTGAGCGCCTGCACGGCCGCTGAAATCGTCAATGCCTACGACAACTCGCTGCTCTACACCGACTTTTTTGTGTCCAAGGTGATCGATTTCCTCGCGGCTGCGCAGCAGCAGTACGACACGGCCATGGTGTATGTGTCGGACCATGGCGAGTCGCTGGGCGAGGGCGGTCTGTACCTGCACGGCATGCCTTACCCGATTGCCCCCGAGGTCCAGAAACGCGTGCCGCTGGTGATGTGGCTGTCACCGGGATTTCGCCGCAGCTTCAACATCGACCAGGAATGCCTGCGCAAGAACGCGGGCGCCGAGGTCGGCCACGACAATCTGTTCCACTCGCTGCTGGGCGTGCTGGATGTCCAGACGCAGGCCTATGAGAAGTCGCTGGACCTGTTTGCGCCCTGTCGCCCGGCGCCGGCGCCGGTGGTGGCCCTCAGCGAGGCGGAAAAAGCACGCTGACGCGCAAGCCGGTGCCGCCGGGCGCTTCGTCCAGCGTGATGTCGGCGCCGTGGCGCTCGGCCACCGCCCGGGCAATCGCCAGCCCCAGGCCGCTGCCATGCGGTGTGTGGCTGTTGGCACTGACGTTGGTGCCCCGGTAGAAACGGTCGAAAACCCGCTCCCGCTCCGCGGCGCTGATACCGGGTCCGCTGTCGGTCACGCTCAGGCTGGGCCGACCATTTTCGATCTGCGCGGCCACGTCGATGCGCCCGCCTGGGGGCGTGTGGCGCAGCGCGTTGTCAACCAGGTTGTTCAGCAGGATGGCCAGTTGCTGCACGTCCGCGTGGACGGTTGGCGTGCCCTCGGTCACGGCGCCCAGGTCGATTTTTTTGTCGTCGGCACGTGCGCTGAAACGGCCCACGGTGGATCGGACCAGTTCCGCCAGATCCACCGCTTCCCGGCTCAGGGCCGGGGTTTCCGGCGCCAGCCGCGACAACTGCAGCAATTGCTCGACCAGGTGCTGGGCCCGGTCGATGCCGGCGCGCAGTTGCGTCAGCGCCGCCTCGCGCTGGGCCTCATCGCTGGCGCGCTCCAGCAACTGCAGTTGCAGCCGCAGGGCCGTGATCGGCGTGCGCAGTTCGTGGGCCGCGTCGGCCAGGAACAGCCTTTGCAGCGACAGTGCGCCGCCCAGGCGGGCCATCAGGTCGTTGATGGCGCCTATCAGCAGGTGCAGCTCCGGCGGGTGGGCCGACAGGGCGATCGGATGCAGCGCCCGGGCACTGCGTGTCGTGATGTCGTCGGCTGCGATCGCCAGCGGTGCCAGGCCGCGCCGCAGCGCCAGCGTGAGCATGCCGGCGAGCAGGGCCAGCATCACGAGGGCGGGCAGGATCAGCACGGAACCGGTCTCGCGCGCCAGCGCCTGGCGCTCGCTCTCGCGCTGGGCGGCCTGCACAATGCCGTCATCGAGCACGATGGTGTAAAGGTGCCAGCGCTCCTGGCCGATGTTGACCACGCTCAGACCGCTGCGCGAGCGAAACGGCAGGTTGACCGCCGGGTCGGACCGGTTCAGCAGGGTGCCGCTGCGCGTCCAGGCCGCCGTGACGAACTCGAACTTGCCATATTCCTCGTAGACCCGCGGCAACTGCTCGGCCAGGCTGGGGGTGCGGGCCATGCCGTAGGTGCCGTGGTGATTGGCCACCGCGAGCGCGACCTGCTTGAGGTTGTCTTCAAACACCTCGCCCATTTCGTGCGCCAGCGTCCAGTACGAGATGCCCACCAGCAGGCTGGCGCCCGCCACCAGCGCACCCATGGCCCACAGCAGGACCCGGTGGTGGATGGATTGAACGGGACGGGTGCTCATGGCTGGTTCCTTGCAGCGTTATTCTGTGCGGCTATCCCCGGCAGGCCGGAGCCTCTCGCCGCGTAGCTCATGGGGCCACCACCTTGTACCCGACACCACGCACATTGCGGATGGTGTCGGCGCCGAGCTTGCGGCGCAGCTTGTGCAGGTAGACCTCGACCGCGTTGCTGCCGATTTCCTCGGCCCAGCCGTAGATGGAGTCTTCCAGCTGGGCCCGCGACAGCACGGCGCCGGGGCGCTGCATCAGGGTCTCCAGCAGCGCGAATTCGCGGGCGGACAGGTTCACGTTTTCGCCTTTCAGGCTGACTTGCTTGCGCACCGGGTCGAGGACCAACTCGCCGCATTGCAGCAGCGGGGAGCCGCCGCCGGCATGGCGGCGCAGCAGCGCACGCACGCGGGCGATCAGTTCGTCCAGGTCGAAAGGCTTGAGCACATAGTCGTCGGCGCCCGCATTGAGCCCGGCGATGCGGTCGGACACGGCGTCGCGCGCCGTCACGATCAGCACCGGCACGGCGTTGCCGCGCGTGCGCAGGCCCTTGAGCACCGCCATGCCATCCTGGCCCGGCAGGCCGAGGTCCAGCACGGCCAGGTCGTAAACCCCGTTGGCCAGCGCGCGCTCGGCGGCGTGGCCCTCCATGACCCAGTCCACACTGAACCCGGCATCGGCCAGACCCTGGCGCATCGCCCGGCCGATCATGGTGTCGTCTTCCACCAGCAGCAGCCTCATGGCGCCGCTTCCCGTTTCTGCGTGACAAAGTCCAGCAGCTGGGTTGCCAGGTCGGGCTGCTGCTGCAGGCGCTGCCGCGCTGCGCGGACGCAGCCGGACCACAGCGGCAGGTCGGGAGCCGGCAACTCGCCCTGCAGGCCGTTCCACACCTCGTGAAAACGCCGCAGCGACGGCGGCGCCTGCAGCATGTCGAGAAAGGCTTGCAGCTTGGCCTGGTGGGCCTGGTCGGCCTGCGGGTAAATCTGCCAGACGAAGGCCTGGCCGGCCCAGAGCGCACGCACCACCGAATCTTCACCGCGCACAAAGTTCAGGTCGCAGGCCCAGAGCAGGTGGTCGAAATCATCCTGGCGCAGCCAGGGCAGGTATGAAATTGATAGCGGCTCGCACCCGTGCTGGTTGGGGTGCGGCCACTTTTTGTCATGAACCGCGGCCTGCACGGCGGCGCTGGCGCGGCCGGCGGTGACAAGCAGGCGCACCGGCGCGGCGGTGCTGCCCGCCTGCACCAACTGGTCCAGCAACTGCGCCAGGGCGGGGGGCTCGTAACAGAACAGCGACACCAGCGTCTCGCCGTTCCAGTCGATGCCGCGCCCGGCCAGCCAGGCCTGGCGGTCAAACGCCGCCTGGCGCGCCGCCAGCGCGGACTCGCGCAGCAGCCCGCCGGTGGTGGCGCTGAAACCGGGGTAAAAAAACCACTTGATCCAGCCGGCGGCCGGCCCGCGCAGCACCGGCGAGGGCAGGGCATGGCAACGCTCCACATACGGCTCGGCGGACAGGTATTCGAGGTTGATCCATACAGGTTTTTGGCCTGTAGCCCTTTCTTTGTCTGCGCAGGCAGCTATGAATTCAGGAGCAATGTCGCAGCCGAAGGCCTCCACCAGCACCTCGCAGGGCGCGGCTTCCAGGCGCAGGATGTTCATGCCCAGCGGTTCCAGCCAGGGCAGGACGGTGACGCCGTCGCAGCCTTCCGGCGCCATCCAGTGCAGGGCCGACGCATCGTCCACCCACAGCCGCACGCGCTGGCCGCGTGCCGCCAGCTCCGCGCTGAGCCGCCAGCAGACGCCGATGTCGCCGTGGTTGTCGATGACCCTGCAAAAAATGTCCCATTGCGGGCGATGATTCATGTCGAGATTGTCCACAATACGGGAGCTGCCAGCCAGAAATGCCGATACTTCTTCCGGATGACGGCACTCGCCGGCCCAACGCGCACCTCACCACCATGACGCCATTGCACGAATTTGATCCCCAGCTGCTCAGCGAAGTGGCGGCATTGCCGGCCATGCCCGGCGTCTACCGCTACTTTGATGCCGAGGGCGCGGTGCTGTATGTCGGCAAGGCGCGCGACCTGAAGAAACGGGTCTCCAGCTACTTCCAGAAAAACCACGGCGGCACCCGCATCGGCCACATGGTGACCAAGATCGCCCGCATGGAAACCACCGTGGTGCGTTCCGAAGCCGAGGCGCTGCTGCTGGAAAACAACCTGATCAAGACGCTGAACCCGAAGTACAACATCCTGTTCCGGGACGACAAGAGCTACCCCTACCTCAAGCTGGCGTCGCACGACTTTCCGCGCGTGGCCTATTACCGCGGCGCCGTCGAAAAAAAGCACCGCTACTTCGGGCCTTACCCCAGCGCCTGGGCGGTCAAGGAAACGATTTTGCTGCTGCAGAAGGTGTTCAAGCTGCGCACCTGTGAAGACACGGTGTTCAACAACCGCACCCGGCCCTGCCTGCTGTACCAGATCAAGCGCTGTTCGGCGCCCTGTGTCGGCCATGTGACGCCCGAGCAGTACGCGCTGGACGTGGCCAACGCCGAGCGTTTTCTGCAGGGCCAGGCCGGGGAGATCCTGACCGAGCTGGAAAAGCAGATGCGGGGCCGCGCCGAAAAGCTGGAGTTCGAGCAGGCGGCCGAACTGCGCAACCAGATCTCGGCGCTGTCCAAGGTGCTGCACCAGCAGTCCATGGAAACCGGCGGTGACAAGGACGTGGACATCCTCGCTGTCAAGGTGCTGGGCGGCAAGGCCTGTGTGAACCTGGCCATGGTGCGCGGCGGCCGGCACCTGGGCGACCGGCCGTATTTCCCCACGCATGTCGAACACGCGGCCGACCTGGCCGGACTGGATGAAGACAGTGTGGAAGGCGGTGAAGTCGGTGAAGGCGGCGGGGTCGCCTTGCCCGGCAAGGCCAAAAAACTGGAGGCGCTGGTGCTGGAGGCGTTCATCGCCCAGCACTATGTGGGTGTGCCGGTGCCGCCGGTGCTGGTGTGCAGCGAACCGGTGGACAAGGAACTGATTGCCGCGCTGGTCATGCAGAGCGGCACCAAGGTCACGGCGGTCCACCAGCCGCGCGAGCAGCGCCGCATCTGGCTCGAGATGGCGCAGACCAATGCCGAGCTGCAGCTGGCCCGGCTGCTGGCCGAGCAGGGCTCGCAGCAGGCGCGCACACGCGCGCTGGCCGAGGCGCTGGACCTGCCGCTCGACAAGCTCGATGTGCTGCGCATCGAATGTTTCGACATCTCGCACACGGCCGGTGAATCGACCCAGGCCTCGTGCGTGGTGTTCCATGGCCACAAGATGCAAAGCGCCGAATACCGCCGCTACAACATCGAGGGCATCACGCCGGGCGACGACTACGCCGCCATGCGCCAGGTGCTGATGCGCCGCTACAGCAAGCTCGCCGAAGCGGCGCGCAACAACACCGCCCGGCTGCCGGACCTGGTGCTGATCGATGGCGGCAAGGGCCAGGTGTCGATGGCGCGCGAGGTGTTTGAGGAACTCGGCCTGGACCTCGGCCTGATTGCCGGCGTCGAGAAAGGCGAGGGCCGCAAGGTCGGGCTCGAGGAGCTGGTCTTTGCCGATGGCCGAGAGAAAGTCTATCTGGGTCGCGACTCGGCGGCCCTGATGCTGATTGCCCAGATCCGCGACGAGGCGCACCGCTTTGCCATCACCGGCATGCGCGCCAAACGCGCCAAGGTGCGCGTGGGCGCCAGCCGCCTCGAAGACATCGCCGGCATCGGCCCCAAAAAACGCGCCAACCTGCTGCAGCGTTTCGGCGGCATACGCGGCGTGAGTTCGGCCAGCGCCGAGGACATTGCCACGGTGGAGGGCATTTCCCGCGAGCTTGCCGAAGAAATCTACCGCGCGCTGCACTGAGACCCGTTCATGGTCCAAGACGTATTTGCGCCACGAAGCGGTGGGAAAGTGGCGTCAAAGCAGCGGTATTTGAGGGGTGCCGCCGGCCCGCACGTTCGGCCAGGCCCTGCGCATGTCAAAATCAGGCCATGTTTCTGACCATACCCACCGTGATGACATGGACGCGCATTGTGGCGATTCCGCTGATCGTGGGTATTTTCTATCTCGACATCACGCCGGCCAGCCGCAACCTGATTGCGACCGTCATGTTCGTGGTGTTCGCGGCCACCGACTGGCTCGACGGTTTCCTGGCCCGCAAGCTGAACCAGACCTCTTCCTTCGGCGCCTTTCTCGATCCGGTGGCCGACAAGTTTCTCGTCTGTGCTTCCCTGCTGGTGCTGGTGCATCTGCAGCGCGCCGACGTGTTTGTGGCGCTCATCATCATCGGGCGCGAGATCGCCATTTCCGCCCTGCGCGAATGGATGGCGCTGATAGGCGCGACCAAAAGCGTGGCGGTGCACATGCTCGGCAAGATCAAGACGACGGTGCAGATGGTCGCGATTCCCTTCCTGCTGTTTGACGGCATCCTGTTCGGCGCCATCAACACCAACGTCTGGGGTACCTGGCTGATCTGGCTGTCGGCCATCCTGACGGTCTGGTCCATGGCCTACTACCTGAAAAAAGCCATTCCCGAAATCCGCGCGCGCGCCAAATGAGTTCGCCCGGCTCGAACAGCGCCCTGATCCGGGCCATGCCGGCCGTGTTTGTGCTGATCTGGAGCACCGGCTTCATCGTCGCCAAATACGGCCTGCCTTATGCGCCGCCGCTGACCTTTCTGGCCATCCGCTACGTGTTGTCGCTGGCCTGCTTCCTGGTCTGGATCGCCATCGCCCGGGTAGCCTGGCCAGCCAACCGGTCGCAGTGGCTGCATCTCGGTGTCACCGGTATCCTGATTCACGCGGGTTACCTCGGCGGAGTCTGGTCGGCCGTCAAGGGCGGCATGGGGTCGGGCCTGTCGGCGCTGATCGTCGGCCTGCAGCCGGTGTTGACGGCGGTCTGGGTCTCGCGCATGGGCGACGCCAGCCAGAGCAGCAACCGTGTCAGTGCCCGCCAGTGGCTGGGCCTGGTGCTCGGGCTGGCCGGCCTGCTGCTGGTGGTGTCGCGCAAGTTCGGTGCGGGCAACGAGGCCACCGCCTACACGCTGGCTTGCGCTGTGTTTGCGCTGCTCAGCATCACCATCGGCACGCTGTACCAGAAGCGTTTTGTCCAGGCGGCCGATGTGCGCAGCGCCAACGCCATCCAGCTCGGTGCGGCGCTGCTGGTGACGCTGCCTTTCGCCTGGTTCGAGGCTGAGCCGGTGCGCTTGACCACGGAGTTCATGGGGGCGCTGGCCTGGTCGGTGCTTGCGCTCACGCTGGGGGGCAGCTCGCTGCTCTACATGCTGATCCAGCGCGGCGCGGCCACGGCCGTGACCAGCCTGCTGTACCTGGTGCCGCCCACCACCGCGCTGATGGCCTGGTTGCTGTTTGGCGAGTCCATCACCGTGGTCACGGTGCTGGGGACCGCGCTGACGGCACTTGGGGTCTGGCTGGTGGTGCGCAACGCGACCCGGGCCGCCTGAGCCGCTGCAGGGTCACGCGGGCAGGCGCCAGGGCTCGTGCCTGAATTTTTCCGCCAGGCAGTCAATCAGCAAACGCACCCGCCTCGGTGTCTGTGGCCGGAAGGGCGCCAGCCACTGGATGTCGGCGTCCAGCATGGCGTACTGCGGCAACAGCCGCACCAGCTTGCCCGCGCTGAGCTGGGCCTGCACGTCCCACAGGCTGCGCAGCATCACGCCGCGCCCCTGCAAACACCAGTCGCGGACCAGCTCGCCCGAGTTGGACGACAGGCTGCCCCGCACGCGGACCCGCTGGTCGGCCGGTGCCTCTGCTGAAGCGCCGGATTTCCTTCGCGGGCCGCGCACGGCCTGCAGGTGCCAGGTGTCGAACTGGCGATCGTTCTCGCGCGCGATCAGGCAGTTGTGCTGCGCCAGTTCCGCCGGCGTGGCGGGTTTGCCGTGCTGGCGGACATAGGCCGGAGCGGCCACGACCACGCGCTGGTTGCTGGCCAGCTTGCGTGCCGTCCACTCGCTCGCGCGTTGCGGCCGGGGGGACCAGAGCCAGACGGCGCCGTCAAACCCTTCCGCGGCCAGATCGGGCAGTTGTTCATAAAGCTGCAGCTGGATCTGGATGGCCGGGTGCCTGGCCTGGAATTCGGCCAGCACCGGCCCCAGCCAGATGCGGCCGAAGCCGAAGGTCGCCGCCAGGCGGATCAGGCCCGAGGCTTCCGACTTGCGTTCCTGCAGGGACTGCTCCAGCGCATCGAACTGCGCCAGCATCAGGCGCGCACGTTCGCACAGCAACTCGCCTTCGAGGGTGGCGGCCACCCGCCGGGTGGTGCGCTGAAACAGCAGCAGGCCGAGGTCAGCCTCCAACTGGGCCAGGCGTTTGGTCACGGCCGAAGGCGCCATCTGCAGCGCCTCGGCGGTGGCCACGAGGCTGCCATGCTGCTGAATCGCGACCACCAGGGCCAGGTCGGCACGTTCCATAATTTCCATTTTGAGAATAATCAATTATCAGATTATTTCTTGATTCAAGGGGATCTGGCAATCACAATCGCTGCATGTTTGAAGCATTCGAGACTTTCGAAGCCAGCCGCGGAGCGGTCGCGCTGCACGGCCGCAAGGGCGGGCAGGGCGCGCCGCTGTTGCTGCTGCACGGCCACCCGCAGACCCACGTGATGTGGCACGCGGTGGCCCCCGCGCTCGCCCAGCATTTCACCGTGGTCATGATGGACCTGCGCGGTTATGGCGATTCCGGCCGGCCGGCTGCGGATCCCGGGCACCTGGCTTATTCGAAGCGCGAAATGGCGCGGGATGCGCTGGCGGTGATGCAGCACCACGGCTTCGACACGTTCCAGGTGCTGGCCCACGACCGCGGTGCGCGCGTGGCGCACCGGCTGGCCGCCGATCACCCCGCGGCCGTGCAGCGCCTGATGCTGCTCGACATCGCGCCCACGCTGGCCATGTACGAGAACACCTCGGAGGCTTTTGCGCGTGCCTACTGGCACTGGTTCTTCCTGATCCAGCCGCCGCCCCTGCCGGAAGCCCTGATTGAATCCGGTCCGGAACGCTACCTGCGCAGCGTGATGGGCAAGCGCCATGCCGGCCTGGCCGCCTTTGCGCCGGCCGCGCTGGCCGAGTACGAGCGCTGTGTCCGGATTCCCGGCACGGCGGTGAGCATTTGTGAGGACTATCGCGCGTCAGCCACGGTGGATCTGGAGCACGACCGAGCCGATGTGGCCGCGGCAAAGCGGCTGACGCAGCCCCTGCAGGTCCTCTGGGGCGAGCATGGCGCGGTTGGCCAGTGTTTCGACGTGCTGCGTCTCTGGCGCGAACGCGCCGCTGACGTTTCGGGCCTGAGCCTGCCCTGTGGCCATTACATTGCAGAAGAGGCGCCGGCACTGCTGCTGGCGCAAGCCCTGAATTTTTTCAAACCCTAAAACCCTGAAACCCAAGGAAGACAAACATGAGCAAGAACACTGGAAAGAAAAAGATCGCCGTCATCGCCGGCGACGGCATTGGCAAGGAAGTGATGCCTGAAGGCATTCGCGTGATGGAGGCGGCTGCGGTCAAGTTCGGTATCGACCTGCAGTTTGATCATTTTGATTTTTCGAGCTGGGACTACTTCGAGAAACACGGCAAGATGATGCCGGACGACTGGAAAGACCAGATCGGTGGACATGATGCGATTTATTTCGGCGCGGTCGGCTGGCCTGACAAGATTGCCGACCACGTGTCCCTGTGGGGATCGCTGCTGCTGTTTCGCCGCGAGTTCGACCAGTACATCAACCTGCGGCCCGCGCGCCTGATGCCCGGCATCATCGCGCCCGTCGTGCGGCGTGATGGCTCGGCCCGCGCGCCCGGCGAAATTGATTTTTACATCGTGCGCGAAAACACCGAGGGCGAGTACTCGAGCATTGGCGGCAGGGCTTTTCCCGGAACGGACCGCGAGTTTGTATTGCAGGAGTCGGTGTTCACGCGCATCGGCGTGGACCGCGTGCTCAAGTTCGCCTTCGAACTGGCGCAATCGCGTCCGAAGAAACACCTGACCAGCGCGACCAAGTCCAACGGCATTTCCATCTCCATGCCTTACTGGGATGAACGTGTTGCCGAAATGGCCAAGGGTTATCCCGGCATCCAGCTCGACAAGTTCCACATCGACATCCTGACGGCGCACTTTGTCCAGCGTCCCGATTTTTTCGATGTGGTGGTTGCCAGCAATCTGTTCGGCGACATCCTGAGCGACCTCGGTCCGGCCTGCACGGGCACTATCGGCATCGCCCCCAGTGCCAACCTCAATCCGGAGCGGAAGTTTCCTTCGCTGTTCGAACCGGTGCACGGATCGGCGCCGGACATTGCGGGCCGCGCCATTGCGAACCCGATCGGGCAGATCTGGTGCGGTGCCATGATGCTGGAGTTCCTGGGGCACAAGGATGCGCATGATGCGGTGCTTGCCGCGATCGAAAAAGTCCTGGCTCCCAACAGTGGTGCGCCGCGCACGCCCGACCTCGGAGGCACGGCCAGCACGGCCGATGTCGGCAAGGCCATTGCCGCGGCGCTGGGTTGAGGCGCGCGGTTCAGTCTGTGGCAGGTGGCCCCTGAAATGCAGGGTGTGCTTACGAACAGGGCGTGAAAGCGTGAGAAATAAGGCTAGAATCCGCCACCGCACGTTGTAAAAATCTGATGTTGTATTGACACGATGGGAGTCCATGGCTCTAATTGGAATCAGCAGACGATCTGCACATGCCGCCTCCCGCTGCCATCTTTGTGACAGGTGTCCAGGGGAGATATCCAAGAGACAACCAGATTAACTTTTAACAACGAGGGGCTCCTTGTGAACAAGACTGAACTGATCGAGCACATTGCCAAGAACGCTGACATTTCCAAAGCTGCCGCAACGCGCGCGCTGGAGTCAACCATTGGCGCTGTCAAGTCAACCCTGAAAAAAGGAGGCTCCGTGTCTCTGGTGGGTTTTGGCACTTTTGCCGTGGGCAAACGTGCTGCCCGCACCGGCCGCAACCCGCGTACCGGCGATGCGATTAAAATCAAGGCAGCCAAGGTGCCCAAGTTCCGTCCCGGCAAAGCGCTCAAGGACGCACTGAACTGATGGGCATGAAGTAAAAGTTGAGGTGGGGTGCTTAGCTCAGTTGGTAGAGCAGCGCCCTTACACGGCGTAGGTCGGCGGTTCGAGCCCGTCAGCACCCACCACCGACTGGACAAAAAGGCGAACAGATGTTCGCCTTTTTCATTGATGGCTTGACGCAAGTTTTAAATGGCCGATTGACAGCCGCACAGGAAATTCGAGATGTTTGATTTCATTCGCAAGCACACCAAGGTCACGATGGCATTGCTGTTTTTGCTGATTGTTCCGTCCTTCATATTGGTCGGCATGAACAACAACGGTCCCACCGCTGGCGGCGGCGGGGTTGTAGCCGTCGTCGACGGCAAGGACATCACGCAGCCCGAATGGGATGCAGCGCACCAGAACGAGGTGAGCCGCCTCAGCGCATCGATGCCGACGCTGGATGTCAAGCTGCTGGATTCGCCTGAAGCGCGTTATGGCACGCTGGAGCGCCTGGTGCGCGACCGCGTGCTGGCGGCTGCGGCGGCCAAGAGCGGCCTGGTGGTTGCGGACCAGAAACTGCAGCGGCTGTATGCCGAGGACAAGGCCATCGCCGCCTTCAGGCTGCCGGACGGCAAGTTTGACCGCGCCGGCTTCATCGCGCAAACGGGCATGGCGCCGGAGCAGTACGAAGCGGGCCTGCGCGCCGACCTGGCCTCGCGCCAGGTCATGCTGGGTGTCTCCGGCACGGGCTTTGCGTCGAAGGCCGTGGCGGACGTGTCACTCAATGCCTTCTTTGAGAAGCGCGAGGCGCAGGTGGCACGTTTCAACACGGCCGACTATGCCGCCAAGGTCAACCCCAGCGATGCGGAACTGGAGCAGTTCTACAAGGACAACCAGGCCTTGTTCCAGGCACCCGAAGAAGCCAACGTCGAATACGTGGTGCTGGATCTCGACGCCGTGAAAAAAGGCATCACGGTCAACGAAGCCGACCTGAAGACCTATTTTGAACAGAACGCGCCAAAGCTGGCAGGCAATGAAGAGCGCCGCGCCAGCCACATCCTGATTGAGGCGCCGGCCTCCGCACCCGCGGCCGACCGCGAAAAGGCCAAGGCGAAAGCCGAGCAGTTGCTTGCCGCCGCCCGGAAAGCCCCTGACACCTTCGCCGAGCTGGCCCGCAAGAATTCGCAGGACACCGGCTCTGCCGCAGCCGGCGGCGACCTCGACTTCTTTGCGCGCAATGCCATGGTCAAACCCTTCGCCGACGCCGCCTTTGCAATGAAGAAGGGCGATATCAGCGACGTGGTGGAAACCGAGTTTGGCTACCACATCATCAAGCTGACCGACGTCAAGGTCCCGAAACAGAAGACCTACGAAGAGATGAAGCCCGCGCTGGAGGCGGAACTCAGGCAGCAACTGGCGCAGAAGAAATTTGCCGAGACCGCCGAAACCTTCAGCAACGCGGTGTATGAACAGTCCGACACCCTGCGCCCGATCGCCGAGCGACTCAAGCTCGAGGTCAAGACAGCCGCCAAGTTGACGCGTACCCCCGTGGCAGGCGCCGCCGGCGTGCTGGCCAACCCGAAGTTCCTGGCGGCCCTGTTTTCGCCCGATTCGGTGGAAAAAAAGCGCAACACCGAAGCCCTTGAGGCAGGCCCCAGCCAGCTGGTGTCCGGCCGCATCACCCAGTACACCCCGGCCCGGACCTTGCCGTTGGCAGAGGTCAGGGATCGCGTGCGTGCACGCCTGCAGCAGCAGCGCGGCGCCGAGCTGGCCCGCAAGGACGGCGCCGAAAAACTCGCGGCCTGGAAAGCCAGCCCTGCAGCCGCCACGTTCCCGGCAGCGGTGGTGATCTCGCGCGACCAGACGCAGCAGTTGCCCGCGCCGGTGGTCAGCGCCGCGCTCAGCGCAGACGCGGCTGCCGGCCCCGCGCTGGTGGGCGTGGACCTGGGCGCGCAAGGTTACGCCATTGTCCGGGTGACCAAGGTGCTGCCGCGCCCGGCACAAGCCGCCGACATCGCCCAGCAGGACCAGGCCCAGTACACCCAGTGGTGGACATCCGCGGAAAGCCTGGCGTACTACAACATCCTGAAAGAGCGTTTCAAGGCCGACATCAAGGTGGCTAAGCCCGCCGAGCGAAAAGCCGGCGCATAAAGCCGCGGGCGCGGCGCATTAGACGCGCAGTTACCGCTATAATGTGAGGCTTCGGTGGCTGTAGCTCAGTTGGTAGAGTCCAGGATTGTGATTCCTGTTGTCGTGGGTTCGAGCCCCATCAGCCACCCCAGTATTTCAAGAAAAAAGCCCCTGCAAAGGGGCTTTTTTCTTGGGCGGTGCACAAGCGTGGTTCAGGCGCTCAGGGGGGCCAGGCCGGACAGGCGCCAGTATTCCCTGACTTCCTCGAGCCGGGCTTCGAAATCACGAAAGTCGAGCGGCTTGCTGACGTAGCTGTTGAGTCCGCCTTTCAGGGCCAGGATTACATCGGACTGCTCGCTCGCCGAGGTCAGCATGACCACCGGGACGAAAAAAGTGCGTGGATCTTCGCGCATGCACTGCAGCACCTGCAGGCCGTTCAGTTTGGGCAGGCCGAGGTCCAGCAGCACGAGTTCGGGCTGTTCGTCGGGGTTGCGGTCGCTGTAGGGGCCCTGGCAGAACAGGTAGTCCAGGGCTTCCTGACCGTCGCGGGCCACCACGATGTGGTGGGACGCCCCGTTTTGCTCCAGGATGGTCAGGGTCAGTTCAAGGTGGTCAGGATTGTCTTCCACCACCAGCAAGGTTGGTATGCCCATTGGCTTCCTCGATTGCTAAGGACCTACCAATATACCCCCAAAGCATGCGGTGTCCGGGATGTGCTGCGTAACAGTTCCACGCCCGGGCGCCAGGGAACCGGAGGGGACCCCCGGTTGGCCCTCATCCTCAGTTCACCATCACCAGTTTGCCCTTGACGCCGCGCGAGCCCATGTGGGCGTACGCCGCCTTGAGTTCGGCCATGGGCATGGTGCGGTCGATGACCGGCTTGATCTTGCCTTGCGCGTACCACTGCGCCAGTTCGGCCAGGGCTGCCGCGCTGGCCTTGGGTTCGTTCTTGGCAAAGCCGCCCCAGAACACGCCAACGATGGATGCCCCCTTGAGCAGCGTCAGGTTCAGTGGCAGCGAGGGAATGGGGCCGGACGCAAAGCCCACCACCAGGTAGCGGCCGCGCCAGGCGATGGAGCGAAAGGCCGGCTCGGCGAAATCGCCGCCCACCGGGTCGTAAATCACGTCGGGGCCCTTGCCGTCGGTCAGCGTCTTGATGGCCTCGCGCAGGTTCTCGGTGCTGTAGTTGATGGTGGCATCGGCGCCTATGGATTTGCACAGTGCGCATTTGTCGTCGGTGGAGGCGGCCGCAATCACCTTGGCGCCCATGGCCTTGGCGATCTGGATGGCCGAGGTGCCGACGCCGCCGGCCGCACCCAGCACCAGCACGGTTTCACCGGCCTTGAGCTGTGCGCGGTCCACCAGCGCGTGGTGGGAGGTCGCGTAAATCATGATGAAGGCTGCGGCATCGACAAACGGAAAGCCGTCCGGCAGCGGCATGCACAGGGCCGCCGGTGCGATGGTGTGGGTGGCAAAACCGCCGGTGCCTGACAGGCAGGCCACGTTCTGGCCGACCTTCAGGTGCTTGACGCCCTCGCCGACGGCCTGCACGATGCCCGCGTATTCAGAGCCCGGCACAAAAGGCAGCGGCGGTTTCATCTGGTACTTGTTCTGGACAATCAGCAGGTCGGGGAAATTCAGGCTGGCGGCCTTGATCTCGATCAGCACCTCGCCGGCCTTGGGCTCGGGCGTGGGCAGTTCTTTCCAAGTCAGGGCGTCAACGCCGGTGGGGTCTTCACAAAGCCAGGCATGCATGGGGGTCTCCGTTGGGGTCAAGTGAACACATCATAGGCAGGTTGCGGGGCCAAATAGACATGGCATGGCTCCGGTTTGTCACCCTTGAGACCTTAAAATCAGATCATGAAAATCCTGATCTGCAACGACGACGGCTACCAGGCCTCCGGCATCATTGCCCTGTACGAGGCCCTGAAGGACATTGCCGACGTGGAGGTTGTTGCACCCGAGCAGAACAACAGCGCCAAATCGAACGCGCTGACCCTGCATTCGCCGATGTACGTGCAGACGGCGGCCAACGGTTTTCGCTACATCAACGGCACGCCCGCCGACTGTGTGCACATTGCGCTGACCGGGCTGCTCGGCTACCGGCCGGACCTGGTGGTCTCGGGCATCAACAACGGCGCCAACATGGGTGACGACACGATTTATTCGGGCACGGTGGGGGCCGCCATGGAAGGGTATCTGTTTGGCATTCCCTCAATTGCGTTTTCGCAGACCGACAAGGGCTGGGCCCACATTGACGTGGCCGGGCGGCGTGCGCGCGACCTGGTGCAGCAGCTCATGCCTTCGCTCGAGAAGATTGCCGAAGGTGCGCAGCCGACGCTGGCGCCCTGGCTGCTCAATGTGAACATTCCCAACCTGCCGGACGCGCAGATCCAGGGCTTCAAGGTCTGCCGCCTGGGCCGGCGCCACGCGGCGGAGCGGGTCATCATGCAGACCAGTCCGCGCGGCGAAACCATGTACTGGATAGGCAGCGCCGGCGCGGCCAAGGAAGAGGGCGAGGGCACGGACTTTTTTGCCACCCGGCACGGCTTTGTCTCGATCACGCCGTTGCAGGTCGACCTGACGGACCATGAGCGGCTGCCCTACTGGGCGCAGACGGCCGACCAGCTGAGCCAGGCCGTCCGCAGCGGGCCGGTGGCCCAGCCCGCCCAAGCTGCGGCATGACGTCCCCGCTGAAGCCGCCCTTCAATCCGTCCGCTGCGGCGGCCAGCGCGGCCGGCGCCACGCCGGCCCGGCGGCCGGGCTTTCCGGTTCGCCTCGAGCCTGATGCCGGCACGCCATCTGCTACTAAAAAAGTAGCTGGTCGCGCCCATCCGGAAAGGGATACAGGCATTTTTGACTCCAAAAAACCGGTCAAAACCGTGCTCACGAGCGGTGTCGGCCTGGACTCCCGGGCGGTGCGTACGCGCATGGTCAGCAAGCTTGCGGCACAGGGCATTTCGGACGCCCAGGTGCTCGCCGCCATGGGCCATGTCGAGCGCCACCGCTTTGTCGACACGGCGCTGGTCAACCAGGCCTATGAAGACACCAGCCTGCCGATCGGGCTGGGCCAGACCATCTCCAAGCCCAATGTGGTGGCGCGCATGCTCGAGCTGTTGCGCCAGGGCGCGGGCAGCCCCGAAGGCAAGCTGGGGCGCGTGCTGGAAATCGGCACCGGCTGTGGCTACCAGGCGGCCCTGCTGGGGCAGCTCGCCACCGAGGTCTATAGCATCGAGCGCCTGCGCGGGCTGCACGACAAGGCGCGCGAGAACCTGCGGGCCTTTCGCCTGGCCAACGTGCATTTGCTGTTTGGCGACGGCATGGCCGGTTATGCCAAGGGGGCTCCTTACGCGGCCATCATTGCGGCGGCCGGCGGCGAGGCGATTCCGCCGGCCTGGGTCGAGCAACTCGCGGTCGGCGGTCGCCTCGTGGCGCCCATGCATGTGGCCGGCGGTGCGCAGGCGCTGGTGGTGCTTGACAGGACGGCGAACGGTGTTACACAGACTGTTCTGGAGGCCGTGCACTTTGTACCTTTAAAATCGGGAACCAGCTGAGCAGGCATGAACCCAAGTACGTTCATGGTGTCTCCCAGCGTCACGAACGCAGAATTGACAAGAAGCTTTGCAAAAAGGGTGAATCAAACAATGAACGAACAAGCCGGATCGGCCATGACAGCGTCTCTTTCCACGGCTCCTGAAAACCGCCCCGGCGGACAGCGTGCTGGCCGCCTGCTGACGACCTGTTTTCTGGCCGCCGCAGTCCTGCTGCTGTCCGCCTGCGGAACGCGCAGCCTGGGCCGCGCACCGGTCGAGGACCGCGGCGCCGGCATGGGGCGTGCGCCTGTGGGCGCGGTCGACCCTGCCAGTGTCAAGCCGCTGCCGGGTGCCGAAAACGCCGGCAAGCCCGGCTACTACACCGTCAAGCCGGGTGACACCCTGATCCGCATCGGGCTGGACACCGGGCAGAACTGGCGCGACATCGGGCGCTGGAGCAATCTTGAGAACCCCAACCTGATCGAAGTCGGCCAGGTGTTGCGCGTGACGCCACCGGTCGAGAGCTCGGTGGCCGTGTCCCGGCCGGTGACGTCCAGCTCGGTCACACCGACCCCGCCGGCACCTGCCAGCAGCGCCCCGGCGACCACCAGCGCCAGCGCCGCCAAACCGGCGACATCGGCACCATCGACACCACCGGCTGCCGCGTCGGGCGGCGACGACGATGTCGCCTGGATCTGGCCGGCGCAGGGTACGGTGCTGGCAGGTTTTGACGAGGCCAAGAACAAGGGCATGGACATCGCGGGCAAAACCGGCGACCCGGTGATGGCGTCCGCCGATGGCCGCGTGGTCTATGCCGGCGCCGGCCTGCGCGGATACGGCAACCTGATCATCCTCAAGCACAACAACACCTTCCTGACCGCCTACGCGCACAACCACACCCTGCTGGTCAAGGAAGACCAGTCGGTGCGCAAGGGCCAGAAGATTGCCGAAATGGGCGCCAGCGACGCCGACCGCGTCAAGCTGCATTTTGAAATCCGCAAGCAGGGCAAGCCGGTGGACCCGGCCAAGTTCCTGCCCGCCAAATAAACCGGCGTTTCGCTTCGAACCACAAAGCCCTGCATGCAGGGCTTTTTTCATGGCCCGGTGGCGGTCCGTTGATGTATAAAATTGACCTGAGGCCTTTATTGGGTGGTCGCAAGCTGCTATCAGCTTGGTAGCGGATCCTGGCCGGTGGGGATCTCGTCATAATCGCGGCCGGTGAACTGCAGCAGATCAATGCCGTGGCCGAAAGGATCGGCCAGCCCGGCGATGCGGCCCCAGACGCGGTCTGTCACCGGCTGCTCGAGCACGGCGCCGTGCTGCAGCAGCCGGCTGACGGCGGCGTCGATGTCGTCCACCACGAAGTCCAGGTGCACCGGCGTCCAGTGGCGGTCGTAGCTGCGCGTCGTGGTGCTGCCGGCAACAGGGTGGGTTCCAGGCGCATTGAGCAGCAGGTCCAGCGGGCTGCTGGCGCCCAGCAGTTCCACAAAGCCGCTCTGGAAGCGCCGGCCGCAGCGCAGGCCGAGCCCGCCCGTGTAAAACGCGACGGCGCGTTCCATGTCATTCACGTCGATGCAGATGCGTAGGTCCATGCTTCGCTCCTCTTGTCTGTCGGGTGTGGGGGTTCCGAAAATGGTAGCGCAGCCTGAGACAATGGGGGATGTCCAGAAGAAAACACCAGCAGCCGCAGCACCAGCCGGCCCCCGCGCCCACCGATTACCCGCCCGATGTGCTCACCGTCGAGTCGCTCGACATCGAGGCCCAGGGCATTGCGCACCGGGAGGACGGCAAGGTGGTGTTCATCGAAGGCGCCTTGCCTTTCGAGACCGTCAGCGCCAGCGTCTACCGCAAGAAACCGAGTTTTGAGAAAGCCACGCTGATGGCCGTGCTGCACGAGTCCTCGCAGCGCGTGCGTCCGCAGTGCCCGCATTTCGGCCTGCACACCGGCGCCTGCGGCGGCTGCAAGATGCAGCACCTGCAGGTGGGCGCCCAGGTGGCCGTCAAGCAGCGTGTGCTCGAAGACAACCTCTGGCACATCGGCAAGCTCAAGCCCGACATGGTGCTCAGGCCGATTGAAGGCCCGGCCTGGAACTACCGCTACCGGGCCCGCCTGTCGGTGCGTTTTGTGCGCAAGAAGGGCGAGGTGCTGGTGGGCTTTCATGAACGCAAGAGCGGGTATGTCGCCGACATGCGCGAGTGCCATGTGTTGCCCAGGCATGTCAGCGACCTGCTGTTGCCGCTGCGCGCGCTGATCGCCGGCATGGACGCCAAGGAAACCCTGCCGCAGATCGAGCTGGCCTGCGGCGACACGGTGACGGCCATGGTGCTGCGCCACATGGAGCCGCTGTCCGCCGGCGACCTGGGCAAGCTGCGCGCCTTTGCGCTGGCCCATCCCGGCCTGCAATGGTGGCTGCAGCCCGGCGGGCTGGAGACGGTCAAGCTGCTCGATGAGATGACCGATCCGGCGCAGCAGCTGGCCTACGGCCTGCCTGACTATGGCATCACCATGCCCTTCAAGCCGACCGACTTCACCCAGGTCAACCCGCACATCAACCAGGTGCTGGTGTCGCGCGCGCTGCGCCTGCTCGGCGTGCAGGCGCACGAGCGCGTGATCGACTGGTTTTGCGGCCTCGGCAATTTCACCTTGCCGCTGGCCACCCAGGCGCGCGAGGTGCTGGGCATCGAGGGCAGCGAGGTGCTGGTCGCCCGCTCGCGCGAAAACTATGCATCAAACAAGGTTTCAGCCCAGAAGGGGCGGGCGCTGGCAGCTACCAAATTTGTAGCGCGCAACCTGTTCGAGATCAGCCCCGGCATGCTGGTCAGGGACGGCGCCGCCGACAAGTGGCTGGTCGATCCGCCGCGCGAAGGCGCGTTCGAGCTGTTCAAGGCGCTGGCCGCGCTGCACCAGCAGACCGTGACCGGTGTGCCTTGCGACGATGCTGGCGGGCAGCAAAACCTGCAGATCGGCGACTGGACGCCGCCGCAGCGCATCGTCTATGTCAGCTGCAACCCGGCGACGCTGGCGCGTGATGCGGGCGTGCTGGTGCATGACGCGGGTTACCGCTGTACGGCCGCCGGTGTGGTCAACATGTTTCCGCACACCGCGCATGTGGAGTCGATGGCCGTGTTTGAGCGGCTTCCGGTCGGCGCCGTCCCATGAGGACGTAAAAATGGCCGTCCGCCATGACGGCGGACAGCCCCGAACAAGCCGTTGACCGGCGCGGACTTAGTGCGTGGCCCCTGCCTTGCCGGGCGAGTGTGCCTTGTAGATGCCCGCGTCGGCAGCACCCGTGACTTCCAGCATGCCGACCAGGCCCTTGCCGGCGCGCGACAGGGCATGGTCCACCAGCAGGTAGCTGCCGGGGTAGTCCACCTTGAACTCGACAATCGTGGCGCCGCCTGGGGCGACCAGCGTGGTCTGCACATCGCGTTTGGGCGAACTGATCGAGCCTTCGCTGTAGACCTTGTCGAAGATCTCGCCGATCACGTGGAAGGACGAGATCTTGTTCGGGCCACCGACACCGAAGAAGATGCGCACGGTCTCGCCGACTTGGGCGCTGAGCTTGTGCTCCTTGGTCAGCGAACCTACCGCGCCGTTGAAGACGTAGTAGTCAGGCAACTCGGCCGCCATCTTGTCCAGGTCGAAATCCTGGTGCGTCCTGGCGCCATGCGGCCGTGTGGTGTACATGTCGCCCTGCATCACGTAGTACTCGCGGTCCACTTTCGACAGGCCGCCTTCGGGCTCGACCAGGATCATGCCGTACATGCCGGCCGAGATGTGCTGCGGCACCAGCGGCGTGGCGCAGTGGTACACATACAGCCCGGCGTTCAGCGCCTTGAAGGTGATGGTTTTTTCCTGGCCGGGGCCGACCTGGGTGTGTTCGCCGCCGCCATGGCCGCCGGTCACCGCATGCAGGTCGATGGAGTGGATCATCTTGCTGTCGCGGGCATTGGCCAGGGTCAGCTCGATGGTGTCGCCGATGCGGGCGCGCAGCATGGGGCCGGGCACCTTGCGGTCGAAGGTCCAGTAGGTGAAGCTGGTGCCGTCGTCGAGTTTGCCGGCCAGTTCCACGGTTTCCAGGCGGTACTTCAGGTGCTGCGGCGCACGGGCGCCAATCGGGGCGGGCACGGCCGCCGGGTCCATCGCCACACTCACGGCGGCCGCGTCGGCAGGCCGCACGGCGGGTGCGGTGTACAGCTCGGCACCGGGAACGCCGGTGGTTTTCACGGTGGCCTTGGGTGCTGTGCTTGCGATGCTGGTGCCGGCGACCTCGAACACGCCTTCCATGCCGATCTGGCGGTGGCCGGCGATGGTGCAGTAGTAGGTGAATTTGCCGGCCTGCGTGACGGTGAAACGCACGGTCGTGGGGCCGCTGGCGGCATCGAATTTTTGCGACTGAACCTTCAGGTCGGGAATGGCGATGTCGTGCTGCGCACCTTCGCCGCTTTTGAGGCGGATTTCAACCGTGTCGCCCACATTCGCGCGCAGCACCGGGTTGGCCTGGCCGCGGTCGTCGATGAACACCATCTTGCCGTTGACGATGCCGGTTTCAAGCGTGTACTTCTTGACGGCGCCCTTGGCCTGCTCAGTTGCCGGGGCGCGCGAGGCGCCGGACTGGCTGGCTGCGGGCGGCGCCGCAGCCGCGCCCAGACTGGCAAGTGCCATGGCAGCCGCGAGGGCCAGGAGCGAAAAATTCCTTGAATGAGGGATACGCATACAAACAACCTTCTTTCTTCTTTGAAAGCATCCGGATCTCTGTTGTCCGGGTGCTTGCATCCAGTGTAGTAAGAAGATGTATTTGTTGTGCATCTTTATAAGGGTTAACGCTAGATCTGTTGATCCAGCGCAAATTGGCCTGGTGGCGGGATTTCAATCAAATCTGGCCTCGTCCCTTTGTGTGCAAGGGAAAGTTGCTATTGAATAGATAGCTTTTGGCGGCGCCCCGGTTGGTATGTTGTCGGGTTTGACGTCGGGTCGCCATCGGTTGCACAGAGCTTCCCCGGCGCGGCCGCCCATGAAAAAAGGGCCCGAAGGCCCTTTTTTTCTGAATCGGAACAAGCTCAGTCGCGCTCGCCACCGGCGATGCCCAGCAGGGCCAGCAGGGCCTGGAACACGTTGAACAGGTCCAGGTACAGGGCCACCGTGGCGCTGATGTAATTGGTCTCGCCGCCATCAAGGATCTGCTTGAGGTCATACAGCATGTAGGCGCTGAAGATGCCGATCACGGCGACCGAGATCGCCATCATGCCGGCGGTGGAGCCGACAAACACGTTGACGATGGAACCCACCATCACGACCAGGGCGCCGACGAACAGCCACTTGCCCATGCCGGAGATGTCGCGCTTGATGACGCTGGCCAGGGTGGCCATGACAAAAAACACGCCGGCGGTGCCGCCCATGGCGGTCATGATCAGCTCGCTGCCGTTCCTGAAGCCGAGAATCATGCCGATCATGCGCGACAGCATCAGGCCCATAAAGAAAGTGAAGGCCAGCAACACCGGCACGCCGGCGGCAGAGTTCTTGGTCTTTTCAATGGCGTACATGAAGCCGAAGGCGCCGCCGAGGAACACGATCAGGCCCAGCCCGCCGCTCAGGGAGGCGGTGATGCCCGTGGCCACGCCCACCCAGGCGCCCAGCACCGTGGGCAGCAGGCTCAGCGCCAGCAGCCAGTAAGTGTTGCGCAAGACCCGGTTGCGTTGCTCGGCAGAGCCAACGTAGCCATGGTCCAAGGTTTGAACATTGTCATTCATCCGGTCTTCTCCATTAGAGGCCTGCATATGCGGGCAAGCTTATTTTAGGGGGCGGTGGCGGTTTTCAAGGCGTAACCCTGTGGACTGCCTACTTTTTGTCAGGGTTCTCCAAGGTTTCAGGCACGCAATGAGACCCGGCACAGCCCGCAAAGTTGCGTATGCTTGACGTTTTTCCGAAACAATCCCTGGAACACCATGAAATCAAAAACAGTGCTGGAATTTTCCGATGTGCAGGCGATCGCCGCCGCCGCTGCCGCAGAAGCGACCAAAAACAGCTGGGCGGTGACAATTGCCATCGTTGACGACGGCGGCCACCTGCTGCACCTGCAGCGCCTGGACGGCGCCGCGCCCATTTCTGCCCACATTGCACCGGCCAAGGCCCATACGGCGGCCATGGGCCGGCGCGAGAGCAAGATTTACGAAGACATGATCAACGGCGGGCGCTTCTCTTTCCTGAGCGCGCCGGAGCTCAAGGGCCTGCTCGAGGGCGGCGTGCCCATCCTGAAGGACGGCCAGTGCCTGGGCGCGGTCGGCGTCAGCGGCGTGAAGTCCAGCGAAGATGCGCAGATCGCGCGTGCCGGCATGGCCGCCATCGGCCTGTAACGGTTGTTTATCGGCGGTGTTTGCTATTTAGTTGATAGCTGACCGCGCTGGTAGAAAAAGGGCCGGAGCCTGATTTCAATGGTAAAAGCCGACCCGCGGGTCGGCTTTTTGCATGGCGTGTGGAGAAAAAAAGCCTGGCTAATGCAACTGCCCGAAAGGCGGCCGGCTGGCTGGCAAAAACGACCTGTGAGACCGTTGCCGGCCCCGGATCGTCCCACGATGAAACTTGTCGGCTACTTGGTCAGGATCAGCTTGCCCAGGCGCGTCGCCTGCAGGCGGTAGGTCGAGCCGTTGTGCACGATGTCCACGGCCTTCTGGCCGCGCAGCAGTTCGTGGCTGTCCACGGCGGCGGGGGAGGTGGCTCCCGCGTGTTCGTTGCGGCGAGACGGCAGGCTCAGGGTGGCGGAGGCAGGTTGTGCAGGGGACATGATGGTTGACCTTGGTTGACCTTGGTGGACCTGATGGGTTGTCGTTATCGTAATGATAACTATTCTCAATTAAAAGTCAAGCGCTACCCGGATTTTTTCGTGAAAAAATGCGCCACTGGGGGCACCGATCGGCAGGGGCAGCGCAGAAAAAAACCTGGCGCTTCACATGCCAGGTTGTCATGCGGCGGGCGCAGCCGCCGACCGTCAGGGCCGGACCGGTTCGGTGATGAAGCCGATCTTGCGCAGCCCGGCCTGCTGCGCCGCCGCCATGGCCTGGGCCACCCGTTCGTAGCGAACCGCCTTGTCGCCGCGGATGTGCAGCTCGGGCTGCGGCTCCTTCGCGGCCGCCGCCTGGAAACTGGGCGCCAGCGCCGCATCCTCGACCCTGGCCTCGTTGAGGTAGTAGGCGCCGTCGGCGTCCACTGTCAGCCGCACCGTCTCGGGCTTGATGTTTTGCGCCTCGTTGGTGGCGCGCGGCAGATCGATGTTGACCGCGTGTTTCATCACCGGCACGGTGATGATGAAGATGATCAGGAGCACCAGCATCACGTCAACCAGCGGCGTCATGTTGATCTCGTTCATCACCTCGTCGGTGTCGTCCTGGGTTCCGAAGGCCATGCTGCGTGCTCCTTCCAGGTCAGGCTTTTTTCATGGTCACGACATTGGCAGCGCCGCCGCTGCTGACCCGTGCGCCGGTCACGAAGTAGGCGTGCAGGTCGTGCGCAAAACGGTTGAGCTTGTGCAGCACACCCTTGTTGCCGCGTACCAGCGCGTTGTAGCCGAGCACCGCCGGAATGGCGACCACCAGGCCCAGCGCCGTCATGATCAGCGATTCACCGATCGGGCCGGCCACCTTGTCGATGGTCGCCTGGCCGGCCGTGCCGATGGCCAGCAGCGCGTGGTAAATGCCCCAGACCGTGCCGAACAGGCCGATGAAGGGCGCGGTGGAACCAACCGACGCCAGGATGGCCAGGCCGGACTGCAGGCGCGAGGTGAACTCGTCGATGGTGTTGCGCAGGCTGCGTGTGACCCAGTCGCTGACGTCCAGCGTGTCGTGCAGGTGCGCCCGGGTGTTGCGGTGGTGGGCGGTGGCCTCGCGGCCTTCGATGGCCAGCTGGCGGAAGGGATTGGCCGGGTCGTTGCCCAGCCGGGCCAGGCCAGCGGCGAAGTCTTCGCTGTGCCAGAAGTCTTCCGCGCTGCGGGCAATCTTTTTGTGCTTCAGCACGTCCAGGGTCTTGGTGAGGATGACGATCCAGGACACCAGCGACATGCCGATCAGCAGCAGGGCCACCGCCCGGGTGACGAAGTCGCCCTGCGTCCAGACGTTCATCAGGCCAAATTGGGAATTCATGCGTTACTCCAGAACAAAATTAATCGGGGCTTTGAGCAGGAACTGGGTGTCTTCATTGACGCCCGCCCGCCGGAAAGGGGTGACCTGCGAGGCCATCACGGCATCGCGTGCCGCACGGTCCAGGCGCTCGAAGCCGCTGGACTTGAAGACTTCGGCACGTTTGGCGTGGCCGGAGCTGCTGTAGTAAACGGCAATGATGACCACGCCGGCTTCGCCGCTGCGCTTGCTCAGGGCCGGGTAGACCGGGCGCGGCGGCCGGATGTATTCGGTTTCGCCCTGGGTGATTTCCACCAGGCGTGCCGGGGCCGGTGGCGCGGGGGGTGCTGGAGCGGGCGCCACCGGCGCCAGCACCGCGGGTGCCGGCGGCTGGGGTTCGACCACGCCGGTGGGCGCATTGGGCGCCGGCGCAGGGTCCCGGATGGCCGCGGGCATGGGTGGTGGCGGCAGCTTGGCCGTTTTCGGCGCGGCTTTGGGGGGCGGCGGGGGCGGTGGCGCCGCCACCTTGGGCGGCTCGATTTCGATGATGCGCGTCAGCAGTTCGGCCGGCACCACTTGTTCGGCGGCCCGGCGCAGCAGGCCATTTTGCAACGCCCACAGTGCCGCCACGTGGAAGATGACCACGCTGGCGGCAATAACGATGTTGCGGCTGATCGGCAATCGCACGGGGCTTGTTGGAAGTGCAGGAATATTGGAGCCCGAAATGGCGGGAGCGTTCATCGGAAGTCTAGTGGATGCGCAGGGGGAACGCGTGTGCGGGAACAAAGGACGCGCTAGCGGCGGAAAATCCACCAGAGCGGGCTGATCACCAGGATCAGGCTGCCGGCGAGGCTTGCAAAGAGGGTGAGAGAGGATTCCATGGGCGGCCTTCCGTTGGGTGGTCGGCGCGCTTGATGTGGGCCGTGGGACAGGCGGCGCTGCATTGCGCCACCACGTCCCGGGCACACCCTTCACACTGGCCGCACTGTGTGGCGACGCCGAGTTCGAACTGGATCTCGTCAAAGCCCAGGCCCGCGCGGGCGTGGCGGGCAATTTCGCGGTCGGAGATTCGGCGGCAGACACAGACGATCATGGGATTGGCTTGCTGGTGGTTAAATCGATGCTTGAAGTATAAATGCGAATCGGTCGCATTTGCAATAACCTTGGCGCAAGCAGGTTACTTTTCTGGCGGTGTTCTGTCCGCCAGGGGCGTGAGCTCCACCTGCCTTCAGCTCCTGACGGAAGTGTTGCCAGCGCTGCGGCTGTCCTGCCAGTGCGCCAGCGCCAGCCAGACCGTGGGCACCAGAACCAGCGCCAGCGACACCAGCTGCGCAGTTGTGCCTTCGGCCAGGTCCTCGGTGGCGGCATGCCACCAGGCGTTGTCGATGCCGGGGAGCAGCGCCGATTCGGTGAACTCGTGCAGTGCGTAAATGACCAACTGCACGGCGAACACCATCATGAACCAGGCCGTGACGCGGAAAAACCGGCCCAGGTCCACCGCCTTGCCGTAACGCACCCAGGCCCCTGCGATCGCCGCGGCCAGAGCGAGGCCGGTCAGCCCGCCCCAGACCATGTAACCCAGCTCGGCGCTGGAGGCCAGCGAGGCCAGCATGGTTGCGGTTTCCACGCCTTCGCGTCCGACCATGAACAGCGTGAAGCCAAACACCGCCAGCCAAGCACGGGAGCCGTCGAGCAGGGTGGCGCGGTCAAGTCGCGCGTTGATTTCCCGGCCCAAGGTCTTGCCGGCTTTCATCATGTGCACCACACACCAGAGCACCGTCGCTGCGGCGAGCAGGGCCATGACACCCTCGGCCGTGGGGGACATGGCGCCGATGCGCGACAGCGTATAGCCCAGCAGCAGTGACAACAAGACGGCCACGGCCAGGCCGCTGCGAATCGCTCCCAGCAAATGGAGCCGGCCGGTGCGGCGCAAATACAGCGTGGCAATGGCCACCACCAGCAGGGCTTCGAGGCCCTCACGAAAAGCGATCAGCAGGGTTTGAAACATGGTTTAACTCCTAGAGGTTGAGGCGGATGGACGTTGAAAAACTATTCGTGCCGCGCCAGCCAGCGGGCGCAGCCACTGCGGCCGCCAGGTCAGCGTGAGCGCCACGGCCAGGGCGGCGGCGGACAGCAGCAGCAGCCACAACAGGCTGCCGAAGCTGGCCCCCTGGCTGGCGATGCAGGCTGGCAGGCCCAGGCCGGTTGCTATAAAAGCTGTAGCTCGTTGCGCCCGGATATCCAGGGCTGCAGGCCTGTTTGATATAAAAATGCGATCCCGATGGCGCTCCTGGCTGAGCGCCAGCAACGCCATGCCGAGCAGCAGAACCACCCCGGCGGCCAGCATCAGCAGTACTTCACGCATGGCTGGTGGTGTTGCGGTTCTTCAAGGCGGCGGGCAGCTCGGCGGCAGCGGCCGGCGCGCGCGCTGCACTGAGCGCCTTGCGGGTCAGGTGACGCGCCGTGACAAACGCCAGGCCGGCCATCGCCAGAAGCAGCAGGTCCATGCCGGCCACCGCCCACAGCCCCCGGCCCAGCGTGTGGGCCAGGTGGTCACCGGTGCTGACCCAGTTCAGCAGCACGGCCAGCAGGGCCAGTAGGGCCACGGCCCAGGCTTGTTCGCGCCAGGCGGCGCGGCCGCGCAGGGCGGCGTGGGCCAGGGTCGTCAGCCAGGCCAGGTAAAAGGCCCAGACTTCGACTTCTCCGCGGCTCCAGCCGGCCAGCGACGCATCGGCCGGCAACAGCCGGTTGACTGCAAAAAACACCAGCGTGGCCATGATGATGCCGGGCACGCTGGTCACAGTGAGCGCCTCCACCACCCGCACACCGGCCAGCCCTTTTTTCGCATGGCTGGCGCGCCGGCCCTCAAGCCAGAACAGGCTGCCGGTGGCAATCAGCACGCAGCCGGACAAGCCGGCCAGGAAGTAGAGCCAGCGCAGGGTCCAGTGGTCGAACTGGATGAAATGCAGGCCGCTGATAAAACGCTGCACCGTCATCACCGGCGCGGCCTCGAAGCTGCGCAGCACGGTGCCCGTGGCTGCGTCGAGGTAGAGCTGGTCGAGGTTCATGGTCACCCTGTCGGCATAACCGCGGCGCAGCTCGACATAACTGTTGGCGTCGCCCGGGTGCCAGACACGCACGAAGCTGGCCCGGCCGCCTTGCCACTGCTGCTCCGCTTTCGCCAGCATGGCGTCAAGCGACGCCAGCGGCTGGCCCGGTGTATTCGCCTTGGGCCGGCGGTATTGGCCGAAGCCCTCGGCGGAAAAAGCCTGCTGCGGAGCCTTGGCCTGCGCATAAGCTGCGTGGTAAGCGCTCGGCCAGTAGATGGTGAACAGGATCACGATGCCCGACAGCGCAGTGGCAAAGTGAAACGGCAGGGCCAGCACGCCGGTCAGGTTGTGCAGGTCCAGGCTGGCGCGCTGCAGGCGCTTTTTGGGCCGGAACAAAAAGAAGTCTGCAAAAATCTTGCGGTGGATGATGACGCCGCTGACGATCAGCAGCAGCATCGCCATGCCGGCCAACCCCACCAGCCAGTAACCCAGGTCCAGCCACTTGATGTGCAGGCGGTAGTGGAAGGGGAAGATGAAGCCGCTGCCTGCGAGCGTGTCGGTTTGTTCAAGCAGTGCGCCGGTCTGCGGGTGCAGGTAGCGCCGCTCAACGCGTTTGCTGCCTTCGTCGCGCCAGCCCAGCTCCACCATCGGCACCCGTTCGCTGGGCAGGCGGATGAACCACTGCGAGGAGCCTTTGGTTAGACGTCTGGCTTGCTCGCTGATGGCGCCGTCCAGCCTGACAGGCGCCGCGGCGGTGACCGGCGCGAGCCGCGTGCCCGGCATCATCCAGCGGTCAATTTCGCGGTCGAACACGCTGAGTGAGCCCATCCAGAAGATGGCGAACAGGACGCTGCCGATCACCACCCCGGCCCAGGTGTGCAGCCAGGCCATGGATTTGCGGAAGGTGGTCTCCATCGCTGAACTCCTTTAGCGAAGCAACTGAAGCCAGCCCCAGGTCAGCATATAGGTCAGCGCTGTGGCGCCCGCCAGCACGGCCCACAGGCGCGTGAGGCTGCGCACGCTGAAGGCCCACAGCAAGACCAGCAGGTAGACCAGAAAGCCGGACATCGACGCGCTCACGACGGCCTCGCTGCGCGACAGGCCGGCGTACACCAGCGCAACGGTCAGCAGCGCCACCAGCGCCGCGGTGAAGGCGTAGCCGCCGAGCAGCGCGCCGGCAACACGTTGCAAAATCCTGAGCCAGGCCAGACTTGCTATTGATTCAATAGCTGCTTGCGCCCGATGTATAAGGGCTGCAGCTTGATTTGTCTCCATATTCCGGCTTGATCGCATGGCGGGCCCCGACTTTGTCAGTTCTTGTTCGGTGACGCCGGCGGCGCTGCGGGCAGTGCCGGCAAACCGCGGTGCTGCATCGTCGTGAGCGAGGTGACGTAACTGGCGCGGTCGTACTGCTCGCCGGCGCGCTCGCCGGCGCCGCCGGTGTGTTTAAGCTCCAGCACGTAGCGGCCCTTCCACGGCAGCTTCACGGTGAGCTTGCCCTGTTCGTCGGCACGGTGTTCCTGCGTCCAGCCCGAAGGCGTGGCCACGGCCACTTTTGCTTTGGGCAGGGGCTGGCCCATGTAGAAAGCCTGCACCTCCATGCCATCCTTGCCCGGCTGGCCGGTAGGCACCAGGTCCAGCGTCAGCTTGGGCTCCAGCCGGCCATGGCCCGTCACCAGCCGGGCGGCGGGCACGTACAGGCTGCGGACGGTTTTGTCGCCGTCCTTGCGCTCGGCGATGGGGAAGACGGGCTCCTCGGCCAACAGCGACTCACCTTTCGCCGCGCCGGCGGACAGGGCAAAGCCATTGGCCGTCTTGACGGCGTGCAGCGGCTGCATGCCCTGCGCCGACTGCTTGTGCGCCAGCGGATTGACAAACCTGTCCAGCCGCCCGGGTGAGGCCTCGCGCAGATTCTCGCCAAACTCGCCGAAGTAGAGTTTGGCGCCCCGGGCGTCTTGCTCGATCCAGACTTGGTGGGCGTGGGCCTGGCCGGCAAGTACCAGCACAGCCGTACAAAGCAGATGAAGTTGAAGTTGAAGTGATTTCATGGCTTGACTCGTGAAAGGGGGTGCTCAGAACTTGACGCGCATGCTCACCTGCAACTCGCGCGGCGCGCCGGGCAAGATCAGGTTGTCGTTGCTGCCGTGGCTGGAGACGATGTATTTCTTGTCGGTGACGTTTTTCAGGTTCACACCGAATTCATAGCGGCCGGTCCGGTAAATGCCGGCCAGGTCGCCGGTCAGGTAAGCCGGCAGCACGACCAGGTTGGTCAGCGAGGCGAAACGCTCGCCCATGTAGTTGAGGCCACCGCCCACGCTGAAGCCGTTGCCCAGGTCTTTCATGGCCCAGAAGGAGGCCGAGTGGCGCGGCGTCAGCGCGGGAACCTTGCCCAGCGAGGGCACCGAAACCACCGGCAGCTGCAGCGAGCTGACACGCGCCACCGACTCCACCATTTCGCCGTCCAGGTAGGCGTAACCCGCGCTCACGTCCCAGCGGCCCGGCAGGCGGCCGCTGGCCGTGAGTTCCAGCCCGTTGGTGCGCTGCGTACCCACGTTGATTTGCTGGCTGGGATTGGCCGGGTCGGTGTTCTTGATGTTGCTGCGCTGCAGGTTGAACAGGGCGGCCGTCACGCTGAGCGCGCCGTCCAGGAAACCGAGCTTGCTGCCGATCTCGACGTTGCGGGTGATTTCCGGTTCGTTGGCCACGTTGTTGCCGGCCAGGGCAAAGGTCTCGGCCGAGGGCTGGAACGAGCGGCTGTACGAGACGTAGTGCGACTGCGCATCGGTAGGCTGCCACACCAGGCCGGCGCGTGGGCTGAAGCTGCGGTCGGTGCGGGCCAGCGGCGCGAGCTTGCGCTCGAACGTGGTGGACTGCTTGAACTCGTCGTAGCGGATGCCTGCCAGCGCCTTCCAGTTTTTCGCCAGCGTGACCTGGTCCTGCAGGTACAGGCCCAGCACGTCCTGCGTGGTGTTGCTCGGTATGGCGCTGTCGGCCGCCCTGGCGGCCGCGGTGAATGCCGGCACCGACGCCAGGCTCGGGTTGAAGATGGACACGCGTGCCACCGTGCCGGCCGAGATCGATTCGGCGCGGCGCTTCTGCTGGCCCATTTCCAGGCCGAACAGCCACTCCTGCTTGAATCCGCCCAGCGTGTTCTTGTAGGTGAAGTCGGTCTGGTTGAACCAGCCCGACTCGTCGCGGAAGACGGCACTGCGGGTCAACCCGATCGTCCGCGCCACCGGGTCCGTGGTGCCGCTGGGCAGGGTGTTGTAGCGGTCCAGCTCGTAGCTGTAGTAGCGGGTGGTGTTGCGCACGCTGAACGCATCGTTGAAGCTGTGGTTCAGGGTGGCGGTGTAGGTGTCGACCAGGCTGGTGCTGGTGTCGTCGCGCCGGGCATTGCCCGAGCCGTAGTAGGTGCTGGCAGGTACATCGACCGGGCGGCCGTTGAGCGCCGGGATGCCGAAGTCCGTCACGCGCTGGTCGCGCGCCTGGGTGTATTGCAGCAGCAGGGACGTCTGGCCGCTGAGTTTGAGCGCCAGCGAAGGCGCAAAGCTGTAGCGGTCCACGAACTGCTGGTCGCGGTAGCTGCCGGAGTCTTCGCGCGCCGCGTTCAGGCGGAAGGCCGCTGCTTCGCCCAGCGGCAGGTTCACGTCGGCCTCCACGCGCCTGAGCTTGTTGCTGCCCAGGATCAACGCTGCCTCGCCCGAGGTCTCGCCGAATTTTGGTTTTTTGGTGATGCGGTTGATCAGGCCGCCCGAGGAGCCCCGGCCGTACAGCACGGCGGAAGGGCCCTTGAGCACCTCGATGCGCTCGACGTTGGACAGATCGCGAAAGTACAGGGCGTCATCGCGCAGGCCGTCGGAAAACTGGTCGGCAATCGCCGTGAAGCCGCGGATCATCACCTGGTCGCGCTGGCCGTCGCCATGGCTGGCCGCCACGCCGGGCACGTTGCGCAACGCATCTTCCATGGAGCGTGCGGCCTGGTCGCGCAGCAGCTGGCCAGGCACCACGTTGACGGTCTGCGGAATGTCGCGCAGCGGCGCGCTGCTTTTGGTGGCGGTGCTGCCGCTGGACGGGGAGTAGCCCTGTTCGGTGTCGGCACGGATGGTGATGTCCGGCAGGACCTGGGCGCCGACCAGTTGCGCGGCGCACAGCGCGAGCGGGGTGAGGCTGAATTTTGCTACCAGTTTGGTAGCTGTCGGCGCCCGAAGGACGGTGGCTTGGCGGGTTTTGGACGCAAGGAAACGGGATGGAAAGGACATGTGAAGCACGGCTCAGGCAGGTTGCTGGCTGGCTTCACATATCCAAGGAGATGTCGGCTGGCGATCTACAAATCCTAACACAATAATGAGAATTATTCGCGTTTGAGATCTTGTGTGGCGCTGCCTTTGAGGGGGAAAAACGACAGGCTCGGTGGGCGCGTCAGAAATTCAAAGTGGTGCTCAGCGCGAAGCTGCGCGCCGAGAAAAGAAGAGGGGAGTGACATGCTGAAGCACCGGCCGGTTGCTGGCTGGCTTCACATGAACATGTCGGCTGGCGGGGGCTATCGCTTAACCCGTCAATGAGGGTGATTCTCGTTTTCGGGAGACGCTGGCTGTCATTCGATTCAGCCAGGGCCTTGTCCGGCCATGAAACAAGGCAGCGCTTGCAGCGCTGCGCAGGGTGCTGCCTAGCTGAGTTCGCCCATCTGGCTTTGCAGGTAGTTCTGGATGCCGACCTTGGCCAGCAGCTCGATCTGGGTTTCCAGGAAGTCGATGTGTTCTTCGGTGTCGTCCAGGATGCCTTGCAGCAGATCGCGCGAGACATAGTCACGCACGCTTTCGCAATGCGCGATGCCGTCCTTGATGGTGGCCTGGGCGCCGGTTTCGGCCTTCAGGTCACAGGCCAGCGCTTCCGGCACGTCCTCGCCGATCATCAGTTTGCCCAGGTCCTGCAGGTTGGGCAGGCCGTCAAGCATGAAGATGCGGTCCATCAGTTTGTCGGCGTGTTTCATCTCGCCGATGGATTCTTCGTATTCCTTCTTGGCCAGCTTGTCCAGGCCCCAGTGCTTGTACATGCGGTAGTGCACGAAATACTGGTTGATGGCGGTGAGCTCGTTTTTGAGCTGGGCCTGCAGGTGGGTGATGACTTGTGCGTCGCCTTTCATGCTGATTCCTTTTTTAGTTTTGAATGCCCTGATTGTCGGCAGGCCGGCGCCATCGGGCAAGAGGAAATGCATAACCCTTCTCGCGCGGTAGGAGCACGAATGGGATTGATAGGCATTCTTCTTTGCAGCGGGGCGCGGCAGGGTGCCCGCCCCCCGCGCTGTCAGGCCGCGGGCGCCGAGGTCCGCATCAGGTGATCAAAAGCGCCGAGGGCCGCCTTGGCACCGTCGCCGGCCGCAATGATGATCTGCTTGAAGGGCACGGTGGTGGCGTCCCCTGCGGCAAACACGCCGGGCAGCGAGGTCTGGCCTTTGGCGTCAACGATGATCTCGCCGTGTTTCGAGAGCTCGACCACGCCCTTGAGCCAGTCGGTGTTGGGCACCAGGCCGATCTGGATGAACACGCCTTCGAGCGGCACGGTTTTCAGCTCGCCAGTCGCGCGGTTCTTGTAGACCAGGCCGTTGACCTTCTGGTCGCCGGTGATCTCGGTGGTCTGTGCGTTGGTGAACACGTCGACATTTTTCAGGCTTTTGAGCTTGCGCTGAAGCACGGCATCGGCGCGCAGCGCGGTGTCGTACTCGATCAGCGTCACATGGCCGACGATGCCGGCCAGGTCGATCGCCGCTTCCACGCCGGAGTTGCCGCCGCCGATGACCGCCACACGTTTGCCCTTGAACAGCGGTCCGTCGCAGTGCGGGCAATAAGCCACGCCCTTGTTCTTGAACTCCTGCTCGCCGGGCACGTTGATGTTGCGCCAGCGTGCGCCGGTGGAGATGATGACCGTTTTGCTCTTGAGCGAAGCGCCGCTTTCCAGTTGCACTTCAATCAGGTCCTTGCCGGGTCCGCTATTGGGAATCAGGGCCTTGGCACGCTGCAGGTTCATGATGTCGACGTCGTAGTTGCGCACGTGCTCCTCGAGGGCATGGGCGAACTTGGGGCCTTCGGTTTCCTTGATCGAGATGAAGTTTTCGATGCCCAGCGTGTCGAGCACCTGGCCGCCAAAACGCTCCGACGCCACGCCGGTGCGAATGCCCTTGCGCGCGGCGTACACGGCTGCGGCCGCGCCGGCCGGGCCGCCGCCAACGATCAGCACATCAAACGGTGCTTTTTCAGCGATCTTCTTGGCTTCGCGCTCGACGCCGCTGGTGTCGATTTTTGCGAGGATTTCTTCCAGACTCATGCGGCCGTTGCCGAACATGGTGCCGTTCAGGAAGACGGTGGGCACGCCCATGATCTCGCGCTCCTTGATCTCGTCCTGAAAGGTGCCGCCTTCGATCATGGTGGTCTTGATGCGCGGGTTCTGCACCGCCATCAGGTTCAGCGCCTGCACCACGTCGGGGCAGTTGTGGCAGGTCAGCGAGACATAGATTTCAAATTCGAGATCGCGGTCCAGCGCGCGGATCTGGTCGAGCACGGCCTGCTCGACCTTGGGCGGGTAGCCGCCAATCTGCAGCAGCGCCAGGATCAGCGAGGTGAATTCATGGCCCATGGGCAGGCCGGCAAAACGCGGGCCGTGGTTTTCACCCGGGCGGTTGACCGAGAAGGAGGGCTTGCGGTGCGGGTCGTCGCGGCTTTCGGTCAGCTTGACCAGTGGCGACGCCTCGGCCACGTCCTTCAGCAGCGACAGCACTTCGCCCGAGGCCTCGCTGTCGTCCAGTGAAGCGACGATTTCGATGGGGGCGGTGGCGCGTTCGAGGTAGCTTTTCAGTTGGGCTTTGGTGGCATCGTCGAGCATGGCGGACTCACTTTCAATTTCAATGGGGAACAAAAAAGCCCGGGACGGCACACGTGTGTGCCGGGGCCCGGGCCTCCGTCAGGAAGGCAGCAGGGCGCTTAGATCTTGCCAACCAGGTCGATGGACGGGGCGATGGTCTTGGCGCCTTCGTTCCACTTGGCAGGGCAGACCTGGCCAGGATGGGCCGCGGTGTACTGGGCCGCCTTCAGCTTGCGCAGGGTTTCCTTGACGTCGCGCGCGATTTCGTTGGAGTGCACTTCAGCGGTCTTGATGATGCCGTCGGGGTTGATCACGAAGGTGCCGCGCAGTGCCAGGCCTTCTTCGGGGATGAACACGTCAAAGGCTTTGGTCAGCGTGTGGGTCGGATCGCCCACCAGCGGGAACTTGGCCTTGCCGACGGCGGGGGAAGTCTCATGCCACACCTTGTGCGAGAAATGGGTGTCGGTGGTCACGATGTAGACCTCGGCGCCGGCTTTCTGGAATTCGGCGTAGTTGTCGGCAGCGTCCTCGACTTCCGTGGGGCAGTTGAAGGTGAATGCGGCCGGCATGAAGATCAGGACCGACCATTTGCCCTTCAGCGATTCGTCTGAAACGTCGATGAATTTGCCATTCAGGAAGGCTTGGGTCTTGAAAGGCTGGACTTGGGTATTGATCAGGGACATGCGGGTTTCCTCTATGGATGATGACGTAAAAATTAACGACAGGGATAGCTTAAGGTCTGGTCGACGATTAATCCAATTAATTGAATGTATCCATGTCATGTAGTATGACTATTGGCCGGCGTGCGACCAGTTTTTGCTATCGAAACAAGAGCTGCTGGTGCCCGCACCTGCTGGCAAAACAGGGCTTTTCACGTGAGGAAGTGCCCCTCAAGGCAACTGGACGCTGTTTCGGGTGAAATCAATAAGCGAAATTGCCGGTTAGCCCAATAAATACGGGCGCAAGCAGCTACCAAAAAAATAGCTAAACAGGAGGGGACAGCGGCGCTGACGCTCAGTACTCCAGCCGCTCGGGCCGGATCTCCTGCAGGATGGTGGTGGCAATCTCTTCGATCGACTTGGTCGTGGTCGACAACCAGCGAATGCCTTCGCGCCGCATCATGGCTTCGGCCTCGTGGATTTCGTCGCGGCAGTTGGCCAGGCTCGCGTATTTCGAGTTGGGCCGGCGCTCGTTGCGGATCTGCGCCAGGCGCTCGGGGGCGATCGTCAGGCCGAAGATCTTCTTGCGGTGCGGCAGCAGCGCCGGCGGCAGCTGGCGGCGCTCGAAGTCCTCGGGAATCAGGGGATAGTTCGACGCCTTCAGGCCGTACTGCATGGCCAGGTACAGCGAGGTGGGTGTTTTGCCGCTGCGGCTCACACCCACCAGGATCACGTCCGAACCGGCCAGGTCCTTGTTGCTTTGACCGTCGTCGTGGGCCAGCGAGAAGTTGATGGCTTCAATCCGGTCGTCGTAGGCCTTGCTTTTGGAGGCATCCGAAAAGCGGCCCACCCGGTGGTTCGACTTGATGCCCAGCTCGGTTTCCAGCGGCGCGACAAAGGTGCCGAACATGTCCAGCATCATGCCGTGGCAGTGGGCCTTGATGACGGCCAGGATCTCCATGTTGACCAGCGTGGTGAACACAATCGGCCGGTTGCCCTCGACCGCGGCGGCGTGGTTGATCTGGCGTACCGCCTGGTGCGCCTTGTCCACGCTGTCGATAAAAGGCAGGCGCACGTGGCGCGCCGTGAATTCAAACTGCGCCAGGATGGCGTTGCCAAAGGTTTCGGCGGTGATGCCGGTGCCATCGGAGATGAAAAATACGGTGCGGTTGGGCATGTTGGGCCTGGTTTGATGGCAAAGCGCCTACATGGACCATGCAGGCGACGTTCTACAATCCGCTGGATTATCCAGATTTGCGACACCATGCCCCGCCACAACCCCTTCCAACAACCACAAGGTTGCTTGCCGCGCATGGTCGATACCCCCGTTTTTAAACCTCCCGGAGTATTTTCATGTCCAATTTGTTTGAGGCGACCGCCCTGGTCGTACCGTTTGAAAACCTGAGGATGACCGACGTCGAGTCTGTCGGCGGTAAAAACGCCAGCCTCGGCGAAATGATCTCGCAGCTGCCGACCGGCCCCAAGGGCGTGCAGGTGCCCACCGGCTTTGCCACCACCGCCCACGCTTTTCGCGTGTTTCTGGCCCACGACGGGCTGGACAAGAAAATAAACGCCGTCCTCGACCAGCTGGACACCGACGACGTGCGCGCCCTGGCGGTCGCCGGCGCGCAGATCCGCACGCTGGTGGAAGCCCAGCCTTTCCCGCCTGAACTGGAAAAAGCCGTGCGCAGCAGCTTTGCCGCCCTGAGCGCGGACAACACCCAGGCCAGTTTTGCAGTGCGCTCGTCGGCCACCGCCGAAGACCTGCCCGACGCCTCGTTTGCCGGCCAGCAGGAAACCTTTCTGAACGTGGTCGGTATTGAGGACGTGCTGCACAAGATGAAAGAGGTGTTCGCCTCGCTCTACAATGACCGCGCCATCAGCTACCGCGTGCACCAGGGTTTTGCCCATGCCGACGTGGCCCTGTCGGCCGGCGTGCAGCGCATGGTGCGCAGCGACCTCGGCGCGGCCGGCGTGATGTTCACCATCGACACCGAAAGCGGCTTTGAAGACGTGGTGTTCATCACCTCCAGCTACGGGCTGGGCGAGACGGTGGTGCAGGGCGCGGTGAACCCCGACGAGTTCTATGTGCACAAGCCCATGCTCAAGGCCGGAAATCGCGCCGTGATCCGCCGCAACCTGGGCAGCAAGCTGCTGCAGATGGAGTTCACCACCGCTGAGGAAAAGAAGGCCGGCGGCAAGCTGGTCAAAACCACCGATGTGCCAGCCGAGCTGCGCAACCGCTACTCGCTGAGCGACGCCGACGTCGAGCAGCTCGCGCGTTACGCCGTCATCATCGAAGACCACTACGGCCGGCCCATGGACATCGAATGGGGCAAGGACGGCATCGACGGTCAGCTCTACATCCTGCAGGCGCGACCCGAGACGGTGAAAAGCCAGTCCAAGGGCAAGGCCGAGCAGCGCTACAAGCTCAAGGGCACCGGCACCGTGCTGGCCGAGGGCCGGGCGATTGGCCAGAAAATCGGTACCGGCCCGGTCCGCATCGTGCGCGACATCAAGGACATGGATCAGGTCCAGCCCGGCGACATTCTGGTGACCGACATGACCGACCCGAACTGGGAGCCGGTCATGAAACGCGCCAGCGCCATCGTGACGAATCGCGGTGGGCGAACCTGCCATGCGGCCATCATTGCGCGCGAATTGGGCATTCCGGCGGTGGTCGGCTGCGGCGACGCCACCGAGCGGCTGGTGGACGGCATGCTGGTGACGGTCAGCTGCGCCGAAGGCGACACCGGCAACATCTACGATGGCTTGCTGGAAACCGAAGTGACCGAGGTGCAGCGCGGTGCGATGCCGCCGATCGACCTGAAAATCACGATGAACGTCGGCAATCCGCAACTGGCCTTTGACTTTTGCCAGATTCCCAACCATGGCGTGGGCCTGGCGCGGCTGGAATTCATCATCAACAACAATATCGGCGTGCACCCCAAGGCGATTCTCGACTACCCGAATGTCGATGCGGACCTGAAAAAGGCGGTGGAAAGCGTGGCGCGCGGCCATGCGTCGCCACGTGCTTTTTACGTCGACAAGGTGGCCGAAGGCATCGCCACCATTGGCGCGGCTTTCTGGCCCAAGCCGGTGATCGTGCGTTTGTCCGATTTCAAGTCCAACGAATACCGCAAGCTGATTGGTGGTTCGCGTTACGAGCCCGAGGAGGAAAACCCGATGCTCGGTTTCCGCGGCGCATCGCGCTATCTCAGCCCGGATTTTGGCGAAGCCTTTGCCATGGAATGTGAAGCACTCAAGCGCGTGCGCAACGACATGGGTCTGGTCAATGTCGAGGTCATGGTGCCTTTTGTGCGCACCCTCGGGCAGGCCAAAAAGGTGACCGATCTGCTGGCGCAGCATGGCCTCAAGCGCGGCGAGGGGGGCCTGCGCGTGATCATGATGTGCGAGGTGCCGAGCAATGCGATTCTGGCCGACCAGTTCCTCGAGTATTTTGACGGTTTCTCGATTGGTTCGAACGACCTGACACAGCTGACGCTGGGACTGGACCGTGATTCGGGCCTGGAGATCCTGGCATCGGACTTCGACGAGCGCGACCCGGCCGTCAAGGCCCTGCTGAGCCAGGCGATCAGTGCCTGCAGGCGACAGGGTAAATATGTCGGTATCTGTGGCCAGGGCCCCAGCGATCATCCGGACTTTGCACTCTGGCTCAAGGAGCAGGGCATCGGGTCGATCTCGCTGAACCCCGACACCGTCATCGACACCTGGAAGCAACTGGCCAACTAGGGACTGTGTTCACACTTGCCGTGTGGACAGGCCCAGGCTGCTTGGGCTGACTTGCGCCGCAGACGCGCGGCGCGGGTCAGGCGCAGCCTTCCCCCTTGTAGGCACTTGGTTCTAGCTTCGCCCGCAAGCGGCCAGAACCAAGGGAAAGTCCTAGTAAGGGTTTCAACGGGGTTCGCCGCCCCGTGCGGCGGTTTGTAAGAAGTCGGTAAGAACCGGGACAACAATCAAGCCATTGTTGCCAGGGGTCTTATGCTTTTTGCCGCGTCTACTCTTAAATTGATAGCAGAGATCGCATTGCTCGCGTTGTTCGGGCAGTGGGTGCTTGGCTTGCTGGCAGGCGCCAAGAAGGACGGCAACCTGTTCTACCAGATCCTGCAGATCGTCGGCAAACCCTTTGTGGTGGCCGCCCGCTTCATCACCCCGAAACAAATCATTGACCGCCACGTTCCGTTCGTGGCGTTTTTGTTGCTGCTGTTTGTCTGGATCGCCGCGACCCTGACGCGCATCCGGATCTGTCTTGAAATTGGTGTGGAGCTCTGCAAATGAACACGATCCTGGCTTACTGGTATTTCAAGCTGCAGGCGCTGGTGCTGCTGGTGTTCAGCAAGCAGCAGGCGGCCCTGGAGAAATTCGACCAGATGCTGGTGTTGCGGCCGGGTGACCGGTACGCCCTGGCCAGCCGCGCCCACGTCCTCGCGCAGGAAGGCGACAAACACGGCGCCATTGCCGCACTGCGCTTGCTGTCCGAGCGCTACCCCGACAATGCCGCGGCCTGGTTCAACCTGGCCTACATGCTGGAAGACATCGGTGGCCACGCCGACGCGGAGCCCGCCTTTCGCCGGGCGCTGGACATCGAACCCAAGATGGACCGGGCCTGGTACGGCCTGGCCCTGCTGCTGATTCGTGATCGCCGCTTCGACGAAGCGGTTCAGGCACTCAAGAAAAACACAGAACTGCAACCCATGAGCCCGTTCGGCTGGTATCAGCTGGCGCGGGTTCATGTCGACAGGCAAGACCCTGATGAGGCGGTGAAAGTCATTCGCCATCTCAAACGGTTTGAGCCTAAAGTGGCCGCCCAGCTGGAACGCGAGACGGGACTGGGCGTTGCCCGGCCTTCCTGACGGCAGACCCGCTGGGTGGTGATTTGATGGCCAGGGTCTGAACCCAGGCTGATAAGAAAAGAGACGCGATCCGGCTTGCAGGCCACGCTTGGGGACAAGTGGTGATCGTGATGTGCCCGAAAGGGTGTTGTTAGATGGAGGCTAGTGTTATGCAGTTGACTGACAACCATCGCCGTTATTGGCGCAAGAACCTCAACATCACGGGAATCCTTCTCGTGATCTGGTTCGTCGTGACGTTCGTCGTGAGCTACTACGCCCGCGAGTTGAGCTTCAATTTCTTTGGCTGGCCCTTTAGCTTCTGGATGGGAGCACAGGGGGCTTTGGTGATTTACGTGGCGATCATCGGCTATTACGCCTGGTACATGGGCAAGCTCGACATCGAACACGGTGTTGAAGAAAGCGAGGAATAATCATGGCTGGAATGTTTGGTTCTGACGCCGGCACTAACACCGCCGCCTCCAATGCTGCCTTCAAGGCAGGCCTGAGCAAGGTCTACACCTGGTACACCGGTGGCTTCCTCGCCTTCGTGGTTGTGCTGGCCGTCCTTGAACAGATGGGCTTGTCCCGCCAGTGGATCGGCCTGATTTTCCTGCTGGCCACGATCGGTCTGTATGCCGGCATCGGCATCATGAGCCGCACGACCGACGCCGCCGAATACTACGTGGCAGGGCGCCGAGTCCCGGCCATGTACAACGGCATGGCGACCGGCGCCGACTGGATGTCTGCGGCGTCCTTCATCGGCATGGCCGGAACGCTCTACCTGACGGGTTACAGCGGCCTGGCCTTCATCATGGGATGGACGGGCGGTTACTGCCTGGTCGCCCTGTTTCTTGCGCCCTACCTGCGCAAGTTCGGCCAGTTCACGATTCCCGACTTCCTGGGCGAGCGATATGGCGGCAACCTGCCGCGTTTTCTGGGGATCATCGCTGCGATTCTGTGCTCCTTCACCTATGTGGTGGCCCAGATTTACGGCGTCGGCATCATCACCGCGCGCCTGACGGGGGTGGCCTTTGAACTCGGGATTTTCCTGGGTCTGGGCGGCATTCTGGTTTGCTCCTTCCTGGGCGGCATGCGTGCTGTGACCTGGACGCAGGTGGCCCAGTACATCATTTTGATCGTGGCTTACATGATCCCGGTGGTGTGGCTGTCGGTCAAACAGACCAGCGTCCCGATTCCGCAGGCGATTTACGGCTTCCAGCTGCAAAAAGTGACTGCCAAGGAAAAAGAGCTGACCAACAATGCCAAGGAAATCGAAGTCCGCGATATCTACAAGCAGCGTTCGGCCGCCCTGGCTGAAAAGCTCAAGAACCCGGCCGCTGCGCTGGCTGCCGACAAGGCCGCCGCGGAGAAAGCCGTGGCGGACCTGAAAGCCGCCAATGGTGCGCTGTCGGAAATTTCCGCGGCTGAAAAAGCGCTGGCTGCCTTGCCGAAAGACGAAGCTGCCGCCAAGAAAGCGTGGACCGCTGCCAAGGCCGGGGCTGACACCAAGGCACTCCCCCTGAATGGCATGCCTCCGCATGCCCAGCAGTTTGCCGGTGACCCCAATGGCGATGCCGCTGCCCAGAAGGCTTACGACGTTTCGCGTCGCAACTTCCTGGCGCTGATTTTCTGCCTGATGGTGGGTACCGCCGCGCTGCCGCACATCCTGATGCGTTACTACACGGTGCCCAGCGTGAAGGAAGCGCGGCAATCGGTCACCTGGTCGCTGTTCTTCATTTTCCTGCTGTACTTCACCGCACCGGCCCTGGCCGTGCTGGTGAAATACGAGGTCTTCACCCTGGTGGTCGGCACGCCGTTCAACGCCTTGCCGGAATGGATCACTGCCTGGAACAAGGTCGATCCGACGCTGCTGTCGGTGGTGGATATCAACAAGGACGGCATTCTGCAGCTCAACGAGATGTCCATCGGTGGTGACATCATCGTGCTGGCCGCACCCGCGATTGGCGGCCTGCCTTACGTGGTGTCCGGCCTGGTGGCGGCCGGTGGTCTGGCTGCGGCGCTGTCAACGGCTGACGGCCTGCTGCTGACGATTGCCAATGCGCTGAGCCATGACCTGTACTACAAAATGATCGACCCGAACGCATCGACCGCACGCCGCGTGACCATCTCCAAGGTCCTGCTGCTGGTGGTTGCCCTGGCGGCCGCTTACGTGGCTGCCCAGAAACCGGCCGACATTCTGTTCCTGGTTTCTGCGGCGTTCTCGTTTGCTGCGGCTGCGTTCTTCCCGGCCCTGACGCTGGGGATCTTCTGGAAACGTGCCACCGGTATCGCTGCCTCGCTGGGCATGATCGCCGGCCTGGGAACCACGTTCTACTACATGATCACCACCCAGCCCTGGATGCGCGGCCTGTTCGGCATCACCTCGCCGGTTCAGCTCTGGTGGGACATCCAGCCGATTTCGGCCGGTGTCTTCGGCGTGCCTATCGGCTTTGCCGTGATCCTCCTGGTCAGCCTGGTCACCCCTGCGCCTAGCCGCAAGGTCCAGGAGCTGGTTGAGCATGTGCGCTACCCAACCCTGCGCGCTGATCCCGTGCGCTGATTCCTGAACTGACCGGAAGCTCCGGTCAGCTTCAGCCAAAAAGCCCGGCAACACGCGTTGCCGGGCTTTTTTCCGTCTGGACGGAAGGGCAGCGGTCCGGACGCCCTGATGGGACGGAGAGAAGGGCCCGGGGCGCCCGGGTGGAAGCTGGTTTTGGCTGGACGCGCCGGCTCAGGCTATAATCATGGGCTTCGCCTTGCTGCACCCTTAACGACGCTGGGGCAGCTTCAACCAAACCACAAGGAGAGTTTATGCGTCATTACGAGATCGTCTTGCTGATCCACCCGGATCAAAGCGAGCAAGTCCCAGCCATGCTGGAACGTTACAAGGGCATGATTACCGCCGGCGGTGGAAAAGTGCATCGTGTTGAAGATTGGGGCCGCCGCCAACTGGTGTACCTGATCCAGAAACTCGCCAAAGCCCACTACCTGTGCATCAACATCGAAGCCAGCCAGGCCGTGATGGAAGAAATTGAACACGCGTTCAAGTTCAATGACGCCGTGTTGCGCCACCTGACCGTGGTCAAGAAAAAGGCTGAAACCGGCCCGTCCCTCATGATGCGCAACGTCGAGAGGGAAGAAGCCCGCAAGGCCCAGCAGCAGGAGTATGCGGCCTAACCCCTCATCGGGTTGCCCACACATGCTGTTGAACAACTGATTGCTGCGCATCGTCGCAAGATCATGATTCTGCAGTGAACCGCGTTGAATTGACCGCTTGTATCGCCGAGGCCAGTCCTCTTCGCTACACCCCCGCTGGAATCCCCGCTGCCAATTTCGTCCTCGAACACGAGTCCGAAATGACAGAAGCAGGTTCCACCCGGCAGGTCAACTTGACAATGAAGGCGGTTGCTTTTGGTACGCTGGCTGAGCAAACTGGCCAGCTGCCCTTAGGCAAACCTTTCAGGCTCACCGGTTTTCTGGTCAATGCCCGCGGCAGCAAGAGCGTTGTTTTCCATATTCAAGCCATCGAATCAGTACCGAACCCCATTTAAGGAGTCCATCATGCCCGGACCAAAACGTTTCAACAAAGACAAGCGCCCCAAGCGCAATACCCAATCCCTGCTGTTCAAACGCAAGCGTTTTTGCCGTTTCACAGCCGCTGGTGTTGAAGAAATCGACTACAAGGACATCGACACCTTGCGCGATTTCGTTGCCGAAAACGGCAAGATCATCCCCGCCCGCCTGACCGGCACGCGCGCGATTTTCCAGCGCCAGATCAACACCGCCGTCAAGCGCGCTCGCTTCCTCGCGATGCTGCCTTACAGCGACCAGCACCGCAGCCTGTAAGGAACACGACCATGCAAATCATTCTGCTCGACAAAGTCGTCAACCTGGGCAACCTGGGTGAAGTCGTCAAGGTCAAGGACGGCTATGCCCGCAATTTCCTGATCCCTTCCGGCCGCGCACGTCGCGCTACCGCCATGGCAATCAAGGAGTTCGAGGTCAAACGCGCCGAACTTGAAAAAGCCGCCGCTGCCAAGCTGGCCGAAATGCAAGCCCAGGGCGCAAAGCTGGGCGGCACCACCGTCAAGCTCACGCAAAAAGCCGGTGTGGACGGCCGCCTGTTCGGCTCCGTCACCAACCACGACATTTCGGCCGAGCTGACCAAGCAGGGCTTCCCCGTGCTCAAGTCGCAGATCCGCATGCCCAACGGTCCCCTGAAGACCGTCGGCGACCACCCGGTCACCGTGGCGCTGCACACCGATGTGGCCGTGGACATCACCGTGACGGTGTACGGCGAATCCGCTTAAACCGCTTCGCTGCCCCGAAAAAAGCCGCTCGCTGAGCGGCTTTTTCAATGGTGCGTCCATTCACATCTTGTACAGGGTTGTGCCCCTGTTATTCACGACTTATCAACAGCTTTTTACAGTGACGCCAGGCCCGCTTGGCGCTAGCATGTAGGGCTGTCAAGGAAACCCATGTCCGCCGTACTTTCCACCGCTCCCGATCCCCGTTACAGCGCCGACCGGCAGATTGCCCAGCTGCGCATTCCACCGCATTCCATCGAGGGCGAGTCCAGTGTTCTGGGCGGCCTGCTGCTGGACAACGGTGCCTGGGATCGGGTCGGTGACCTGCTGGTGGATGAGGATTTTTACCGCTACGAACACAAGCTGATCTACGCGGCCGTCGGTGCCCTGATCAACGCGACCAAGCCGGCCGACGTGATCACGGTTTACGAACACCTGCAGAACCTGGGCAAGGCCGAGGATATCGGCGGTCTGAGTTACCTGAACTCGCTGGC
>NZ_NBZW01000014.1 GCF_002379085.1 Polaromonas sp. AET17H-212
GGTTAGGGGTGGGAGTGGGGAGTCGCTCCTACTGTCCAGAGCGAACCGCAGACGCAGCGTGATGCCGCTCCGTTAACTTACGCAACCTTGCCCAGCAGCAAAAACTCCATGAGTGCCTTCTGCACGTGCAAGCGGTTTTCCGCCTCGTCCCAGACCACCGACTGCGGCCCGTCGATCACATCGGCTTCGACTTCTTCACCACGGTGCGCCGGCAGGCAATGCATGAAGAGGGCGTCGGGTTTGGCGGCCTTCATCATGTCGCTGTCCACACACCAGTCGGCAAACGCCTTCTTGCGTTCTTCGTTCTCGGCTTCATAACCCATGCTGGTCCAGACGTCGGTGGTGACCAGGTCGGCGCCGGCGCAGGCCTGCATCGGGTCCTTGAAGACCTGGTAGCTATCGGCCGAGCGGATGCCGGCCACCGACTGGTCCACCTCGTAGCCGGTCGGTGTGCTCAGGTGCACCTTGAAGCCGAGGATCTCGCTGGCCTGCAGCCAGGTGTTGGCCATGTTGTTGCCGTCGCCGACCCAGGCCACCGTCTTGCCCTTGATCGAGCCGCGGTGCTCGATGTAGGTGAAGATGTCGGCCAGGATCTGGCAGGGGTGGAACTCGTTGGTCAGGCCATTGATCACCGGCACACGCGAGTGTTCGGCAAACAGCTCGATCTTGGTTTGTTCGTAGGTGCGGATCATCACCAGGTCCACCATGCGGCTGATGACCTTGGCGCTGTCCTCGATTGGCTCGGCGCGGCCCAGCTGGCTGTCGCCGGTGGTCAGGTGCACCACGGAGCCGCCGAGCTGGTACATGCCGGCTTCAAAACTGACGCGGGTGCGGGTCGAGGCCTTTTCGAAAATCATGGCCAGCGTGCGGTCCACCAGCGGCTGGTGTTTGTCGTAGGCCTTGAATTTTTTCTTGATGAGGGCGGCGCGCTCGAAGACGTAGGCGTACTCGGCGGCATTGAGGTCGCTGAACTGCAGGTAGTGGCGGATCGCCGTGTTGGCCGGGGTGCTCATGGTTTCTCCGCCAGCAACTGCTTGATCAGCGGGCACAAAATGGCCACGACTTCGTCAGCCTCGGCTTGCGTGATGATCAGCGGCGGCACCAGCCGGATCACGCTGTCGGCCGTCACGCTGATCAACAGGCCTTTGTCGGCAGCGCGTTTGACCAGGTCGCCGCAGGGTTTGGCCAGGTCGATGCCCAGCATCAGGCCCATGCCGCGGATTTCCTGGACTGCGCCCGAAGCCAACTCGGCAGCCAGTTCGCGGCCGAGGGCGGACTTCAGGTGTGCGCCCACCTTGGCGGCATTGGCCAGCAGGCCCTCTTCTTCCATGATCCGGATGGTCTCCACCCCGGCGCGCATGGCCAGCGGGTTGCCGCCGAAGGTGGTGCCGTGGTTGCCAGGGGCAAAGATGTGCGCCGCTTTTGGACCCGCCACGACCGCGCCGACCGGCACCCCCGAGCCCAGGCCCTTGGCCAGCGGCATCACGTCCGGCTTGATGCCGGCCCACTGGTGGGCGAACCACTTGCCGGTGCGGCCCATGCCGCACTGCACTTCGTCGATCATCAGCAGCCAGTCGCGCTTGTCACACAGGGCACGCACCTGCCGCAGGTAGTCGGCGTCCATCGGGTTGACGCCGCCTTCTCCCTGGATGGCCTCAAAAAAGACGGCCACCACATTCGGGTTGCCGGCGGTGGCGCTTTCCAGCGCGGCCACGTCGTTGAGCGGCACGCGGATGAACCCTTCGACCAGCGGGCCAAAACCAGCCTGCACCTTGGGGTTGCCGGTGGCGCTCAGCGTGGCAATGCTGCGGCCATGAAAGGCTTTTTCGTACACCACGATTTCCGGGCGTTCAATGCCCTTGTCGTGGCCGAACTTGCGCGCCAGCTTCAGCGCGGCCTCATTGGCTTCCAGGCCGGTGGAGCAGAAAAACACGTTTTCCAGGCCCGACAGCTCGACCAGTTTGGCCGCCAGCACTTCCTGGTTGGGCACGTGGTAGTAGTTGGAGCTGTGGATGATCTTGCCAATCTGGTCCTGCAGGGCCGGCACCAGCTTCGGGTGGTTGTGGCCCAGCGTGTTGACCGCAATGCCGCCCAGCGCGTCGAGGTAGACCTTGCCGTTGACGTCCCAGACGCGGCAGCCCTGGCCATGCGACAAGGCTATCGGCAGACGGCCGTAGGTGTTCATCACGTGGGGGGAAGCGGCTTCGATGTGCTGGGGAAGGGCTGCGGTCATTGGAAACTCCGGGGACAGGGCTGAAAAACAGGGAGGCCGCCATCGAGGCGGCGGCTCTGAAGTGATTTTAGGCGCAGACCCCGCGGCCTTTGGTGAGGATCCTGCATCACAGCCATGCGTGGCCGTGTGGGCGGAAAACCCAGGCTCCAGTCTTATATAAGATAGAATCGTTGTGCGCTGCAACATGGGGCTCGATCCTGGCCCCGGGCACGCCAAAACCCTCCACCCGATGGTCTCCAACACCGCCAAAGAAGTCTTCATTCAAGGCATCACCCGCGACGGCAAAACCTTCCGCCCCAGCGACTGGGCGGACCGGCTGTGCGGGGTGATGAGCCAGTTCCGCCCCGGTGGCCCGCAGCCCGGCAGCCATCTGACCTATTCCCCGTGGTGTGTGCCCACGGTGATCAACGGCGTCAAGTGTGTGGTGGTCAACAGCGAGTTGCGCGACGCCGAGCCCATGGCCTGGGACTTTGCGATCAATTTCGCCAAGGACAACGATTTGCAGATCGCCGAGGCCTGCCTGATTCCGGACAAGCCCTAACGCTGCTGCGCGGGCGCCATGCGGCGTTGCGCGGTGTTCGCCATCCTCATGTAGCTCACTTTCCGGTTGTTGCGCTTCGTGCGCCTTGCCTTGCATCCGCTCGCTACGCGTTCTGACTCATCCTTGGAGGGAGCGGAAAACAAAAAAGCCGTCGAAAGACGGCTTTTTTGCTTTGCTGGCAGCGCACCCTGCAGAACGGCGGACTGAAGATCAGTCCGGGCGGGTTGCCTGATTGCTCAGGCGGTGGGTATTACGCGGCGGGAGTGGCCAGGGCGAGTGCCTTGACCTTGGTGGACAGGCGGCTCTTGTCGCGCGCTGCCTTGTTCTTGTGGAAGATGCCCTTGTCGGCGATCGTGTCCACAATGCTCTGCGCCTTGGCGAAGAGTTCGGTGGCTTTGGTCTTGTCGCCGGCGGCGACAGCTTTTTCGACGTTTTTCACGGCGGTGCGGTATTTCGAGCGCAGCGAGGTGTTGGCGGCATTGAGTTTGCTGTCCTGGCGGACGCGTTTGCGGCCGGAGGCCAGGCGGGGGTTCTTTTTCTTGGGTTTGGCGGTAGCCATATAAGTGTTCCTTTAAATGAGGAAAGGTCTGCGGATGATGCTTAGCAAAGCCCACGATTATAGCAGCCATAGCTGATGCCCCCATGGTCGCTCACTGCGTGTAGCTTCCTGCCCCCGAGGGGGCCGTTGCGCCTGCGGCCCGGCAAAGCCGGTTCCGCGGCCCCTGCTGGGTTTAGGCCTCAATGCAACGTCCAGCTCCGCAAACGGGCGACTGTGCGGGCTAAACTCCCTCCGTGTCACTTTTCAAATCCGCGTCCACCGTTTCCCTGTTCACGCTGGTGTCCCGGATCACCGGTCTGGTGCGGGAGCTGCTGGTGGCCTCGACGTTTGGCGCCAGCGCCATGACGGACGCCTTCAACGTCGCTTTCCGCATTCCCAACCTGTTTCGCCGCCTGTTTGCCGAGGGTGCATTCAGCCAGGCGTTTGTGCCGGTGCTGGCCGCCAGCAAGGCCCAGAACGGCGAGGCGGCCACCCAGGTGCTGGTCAACCGGGTCGCCACCTTGCTGGCCTGGGCCCTGCTGCTGACCTGCGTGATCGGGGTGGCGGCGGCGCCGGTGCTGGTCTGGCTGATGGCCAGCGGGCTGAAGCAGGAGCCGCGCGGGTTCGAGGCCGCGGTTTTCATGACGCGCTGGATGTTTCCCTACATCGGCTTCATGTCGCTGGTGGCCCTGTCGGCCGGCATTCTGAACACCTGGAAGCGCTTTGCCGTGCCGGCCGCCACACCGGTGCTGCTGAACCTCGCCATGATTGGCGCGGCCTGGTTCGGTGCGCCCTGGCTCAAGACCCAGGGCGTGGAGCCGATTTACGCGATGGGCGCCGGCGTGATGCTGGGCGGGGCCCTGCAGCTGGCGGTGCAGGTGCCGGCCCTGCTCCGGATAGGCATGTTGCCGCGCATCGGCCTGGGCTGGACGGCCATCCGCAACGCTTGGGCCGACCCCGGCACCCAAAACATCGCGCGCCTGATGATGCCGGCGCTGCTGGGGGTCAGCGTGGCGCATGTCTCCACCATCATCAACACCCAGATCGCCTCGCACCTGACCCCCGGCAGCGTGAGCTGGCTGACCTACGCCGACCGCCTGATGGAGTTCCCCACCGCCATGCTGGGGGTGGCCATCGGGGTGGTGCTGATGCCGCAGCTGGCCGCCGCCAAGGCCGCAGGCGACGCTGACGCCTATTCCGCCATGCTGGACTGGGGCCTGCGCATCGTCGTGCTGATGGCGGTGCCGAGCGCCGTCGCCCTGCTGACCTTCGCCCAGCCGCTGGTGGCGACGCTGTACCACTACGGCGCCTTCACCGACCGCGATGTGCAGCAGACCACGACGGCGTTGATGGGCTATGGCGCCGGGCTGGTGGGCCTGGTGGCCATCAAGGTGCTGGCGCCCGGTTTTTACGCGAGCCAGGACATCAAGACCCCGGTGCGCATTGCCCTGGTGGTGCTGGTGATCACGCAATTGCTCAACCTGGCCTTTGTGCCGCTGCTGCAACACGCCGGGCTGGCGCTGGCCATCGGCATCGGCGCGCTGATCAATGCGCTGTGGCTGCTGATCGGCCTGCGCCAGCGCGGCAGCTACAAGCCGTCGCCCGGCTGGGGCCTGTTCCTGCTGCAGGTGCTGGCCGCCACGGCGCTGCTCGCGGTCTTTTTGATGTGGGCCGCCCAGGCCGTCAGCTGGACCGGGCTGCGGGCCGAATCCTTCAAGCGAATCGGGCTGCTGGCCCTTGTCCTGTCTGTGTCGGCTGCTATCTATTTCGGAGCGCTTTGGACCGCCGGCCTGAAAGTGCGAAAGTTGATGCGGCGCTGACGTTTTTCGGTCGTGGCACTCGCGTCGCCCGGCGCTTTGTGAGAAAGTAGCGTCATGCCGCTCAATCTGGATGTTCCGTCGCCCCTGCAGTACTTTGCCAGCCTCGTGCAAAGCGATGAGCATTTTCCGCTGCTGGAAGCGGCGGCCAGTGTGGCCCAGGACGAGTACCCGGATCTGGATGTGGAGCAGGTGCTCGGCGATGTGGACCAGCTGCTGGCCCGCCTCAAGCGCCGCTTGCCGTCCGACGCCTCGGCCCTGCAGCGGCTGCGGGCACTGAACCAGTTTTTCTTCCGCGATCTGAACTTCGGCGGCAACATCAATGACTACTACGACCCCGACAACAGCTACCTGAACGCGGTGCTGAAGACCCGGCGCGGCATCCCTATCTCGCTGGCGGTGCTCTGGCTGGAACTGGCCGGCGGTGTCGGGCTCAATGCCCGCGGCATTGCTTTTCCGGGCCACTTCATGGTCAAGGTCAACTTGCCCAAGGGCCAGGTGGTGATCGACCCCTTTACCGGCCAGTCACTGAGCCGCGAAGAGCTCGCCGAGCGGCTGGAGCCGTTTCGCCAGCGCAGCGGCCTGGTGGACGACTTCGAGGTGCCGATCGGCCTGTACCTGCAGTCGGTGCCGTCGCGCGACATCATCAGCCGCATGCTGCGCAACCTCAAGGAAATCCACAAGACCCAGCAGGACTGGCCGCGGCTGATCGCCGTGCAGGACCGGCTGATCGTGCTGCATCCCGCGTCCTGGCCCGACTACCGCGATCGCGGCCTGGCGCTGGCCGAGCAGGGCGAGGCCGGACGCGCCGTGCCGGATCTGGAGATCTATATCGCGCATGCCGAGGACGCGCTGGACCTCGACGCCATCGCCGACCGCCTGGCCCGCTTGCGACGCCAGAAAAGCTGAACCGGGCCACCCCGGGCAGGGAGCCAGCGGGTGAGTGGAGGCTATTTCAAGCAGGGGCCGCGGAACCGGCTTCGCCGGGCCGCAGGCGCAGCGCCCCCTCGGGGGGCAGAGAGCTACACGCAGTGAGCGAACGTGGGGGCCTGTCTAACCAGCGCTGCGTTTCAAAAACGGGGGAATCAGCGGGCTGTCGACGGCGCGTGCGGGGCGGACCAGGGTGGGCACGACCGGGGGCCGCACCGGGGCGGGCGCGGTCCGGCTGGCGCTGAGGGTGGACATGCGGCCACCCTGAACCAGGGACTCCTGGGCCGGCATCAGGCTGCCCGGCAAAGAGCCCAGCCGCCTGGACACCACCTCGCCGGGCGCGGTCTGGGGTGACACCGCGCCTTTGGGCGCCAGGCTGCGCGCCGGTGCGCGCACCACGCCTGCGCCGTCGTTGGCGGCCTGCGGCGGATAGAGCTGGGGCTTGAGCCACTGCAGGATGGGCGCCCACTGGGCCAGATCGGCAGCGGCCAGCTGGGGCTGCAGGTCAAAAATCGTCAGGCCACGCTCCAGGCTGCGTACGTAAAGCTGCGTTTCGCGCAGGGCGCCCAGAAAAGGCACGCCCAGCGATTCCGACCATTCTTCGAGGGTCTGGGCGGCATTGGTGCGCCCGTCGATACGCATGCCCACCACCGCCAGGCGGCAGCGGCCGCTGGCCACACGCGGCATGGTCATCAGTTCGGCGTGGCAGGCCTCGGCCGATTCGCGGTCGAATATCGAGTTGCACACCGGCATCACGATGGTGTCGGCAAACATCACGACGCGCGCGAGTTCAAAGCCGTGCATGCCGCCGGGGGTGTCAAGCACCACGTGGGTGATGCCGGTGGGCACACGCAACATGTTTTTCTGGTCCACCGCCCAGGGCGCGATGGCCGGCAGCGAGGCGTCGCGCCGTTTCAGCCAGGCACGCGCCGATTGCTGCCGGTCCACGTCGCCCAGCATGACCGAGCTGCCATTGCGCGCGCACCACGCCGCGATGTGGGCGGCCAGCGTGCTTTTGCCACTGCCCCCCTTGCGGTTGACGACTGCGATGACCGGCATGAATGCTCCAGAAACTGACAGAAGCAACAGTTTGATACAAGGTGGTCAAAAAGTCCAGTCTGCCCAATGAATGCGGGAGCAAGCAGCTAGTATTTTTGTAGCAAAAATGTCTTATTCAGGGGAGGCCACGGCGTCATCGCGGACCCGTGCCCCGCGCCAGTACCCCAGCAGCGCCAAGGCCGCCAGGCTGAAGACCGCGCCCGCAACAAAGGTCACCGGGGCGCCCAGCTGGTCCCACAACACCCCGGCCACCGTGCTGGCCAGCAGCATGGCCAGGCCGCTCATCAGGTTGAAAAACCCGAAGGCGGTCCCGCGCAGGTCGGCCGGTGCGGCGTCGGCCACCATGGTCGCCAGCAGGCCCTGCGTCATGGCCATGTGCAAGCCCCACAGGGCAATGCCGGCCCAGACAAAGGTCCAGTGGTTGCCCGAGGCCAGCACCACATCAGCGGCGATCAGCACCACCAGTCCGCCGGCCAACAGTTTGGTGTGGCTCATCTGGTCCGACAGTTTGCCGAAGGGGTAGGCGCCCATGGCGTAAACGATGTTCATGCCGATCAGCACCAGCGGCGTCCAGGCGACGGGCAGGCCGCCCTGCAGCGCGCGCAGCACCAGAAAGGCTTCGCTGAAACGCGCGAGGGTGAAGACGGCGCCAATCACGACCACCCGCCAGTACGGCGCCCCCAGGCGCCGCAACTCGTCCCGGCTGATCGGGTTGCGGCGTGGCGCCGCCGCGCTGTCCGGCGCAGGTGCGGGTTCCTGCACGCCGAACAGCAGCAAGGCCACCGCCATGAAACCCGGGACCATGGCGACCCAGAAGATCGCCCGGAAGTCGTTGGCCCAGAGCAGCATCAGGCCCATGGCGAGCAGCGGCCCGACAAAGGCGCCCACAGTGTCGAGCGACTGGCGCAGTCCGAAGGCCGCACCCCGCATGCCGGGCGGGGCCAGATCGGCCACCAGCGCATCACGCGGCGCGCCGCGTATGCCTTTTCCGGTACGGTCGATCAGGCGGGCGGTCAGCACCATGCCGGTGGTGGTGGCCAGCGCAAACAGGGGTTTGGAGGCGGCGCCCAGCCCGTAGCCCAGCACCGCCAGCGGTTTGCGCTTGCCCCAGTAGTCGCTGAGCACGCCCGAGAAGACCTTGACGATCAGGGCCGTGGCCTCGGCAACCCCTTCAATCAGGCCGACGGCCCACATGCTGGTGCCCAGAACCGTCACCATGAAAACGGGCAACAGGCTGTGGATCATCTCGGAGGAGATGTCCATCAGCAGGCTGACAAAGCCCAGTGCCCAGATGGCGGCCGGAAGCCGTTGGGGCGGGACAGCAGGGGTGCCGGGCATGGCGGCGAGATCCTTGGGCCTGTGGCGCCTGCCCTAGCTGACGGTGACCGCGGCGCCGTCGCCTTGGGGCGCAATCACGCCGATCTCATACACCTGCTCGCCGGCGTTGCGCAGGGTGTTGGCGGTGGCCTGGGCGTGGGCGGCATCCACCACCACGACCATGCCGATGCCGTTGTTGAAGGTGCGGTTCATCTCGAAATCGGAAATGGCGGCGGTTTTCTGCAGCCAGGCAAACAGCTCGGTTTGCGGCCAACTGCCCTTTTTCAGATGGGCGGCCGTGCCTTCGGGCAGCACGCGCGGAATGTTTTCCAGCAGGCCGCCGCCGGTGATGTGGGCCAGCGCCTTGATCGGGTGGGCGGCCAGGGCGGCCAGCACGTTTTTGACGTACAGGCGGGTGGGTTCCATCAGGGCCTGCCTGAACGGTTGGCCGTCCAGCGCCGCGGGCAGGTCGGCGCCCGCGCGTTCGATACATTTGCGCACCAGGCTGAAACCGTTGGAATGCACGCCGCTGCTGGCCAGGCCCAGCACCACGTCGCCGGGCTGGACATCCTTGCCGGTGAGGATTTTGGACTTTTCAACGGCGCCCACGGCAAAACCCGCCAGGTCGTACTCGCCCTCGGGGTACATGCCGGGCATTTCGGCGGTTTCGCCGCCTATCAATGCGCAGCCGCTGAGTTCGCAGCCTTTGGCAATGCCGCCGACCACGGCGGCGGCGGTGTCCACATCGAGCTTGCCGCAGGCAAAGTAGTCCAGGAAGAACAGCGGCTCGGCGCCCTGCACCAGCACGTCGTTGACGCTCATGGCCACCAGGTCGATGCCCACCGTGTCGTGCATGGCCCATTCGAACGCCAGGCGCAGCTTGGTGCCGACGCCATCGGTGCCGCTGACCAGCACCGGCTCCTTGTAGCGTTTGGGCACCTCGAACAGCGCGCCAAAGCCGCCAATCCCGGCCAGCACGCCTTCGCGCATGGTTTTTTTGGCCAGGGGCTTGATGCGTTCAACCAGGGCGTCGCCCGCGTCGATGTCAACGCCGGCGTCTTTGTAGCTCAGGGGGGAAGGGGAGGAGGTGGTCATGCTGCTTGGGTGGTGGGAAGAGGCCGGCGGGACGGACATGCAAGCCCGATAGAATCCAAGCCAAGATTCTAAGGGTTCACCCCCGTCCGCCTGCATGCAATTTACTTCCACCCAAAAACGTACCGCCGCCTGGTGCCTGATCGCGGCCCTGGTGATGCTGGCGTTGTGGCTGCTGGGGCCGGTGCTGACGCCTTTTGTGGTGGCCGCCGTGCTGGCCTATGTGCTGACGCCGGTGGTGAACTGGCTCGACGGCCTGGGCCGCGGCCGGATGCCGCGCGTGCTGGCCGTCCTGATCGTGGAGACCCTGTTCATCCTGATTCTGCTGTCCATCCTGCTGCTGGTGGTGCCGATTTTTGCCAAGGAACTGCCGCTGCTGCGCGAGCAGCTGCCCTTGCTGGCCGATCGCGTCAACGCCGCGCTGGGGCCGTGGCTGGCGCAGTTCGGCATCAAGGTGTCGCTGGATGTGGCCAGCATCAAGGCCTTTGTCGTGAAGTACCTCAACGCCAATTTTGAAGATGCCTTCGGCTCGGTCCTGTCCTCGCTCAAGCTGGGCGGCAGCGTGGCACTGGCCATCGTGGGCAATGGCGTGCTGATTCCGGTGGCCCTGTTTTTCCTGCTCAAGGACTGGGACCGTTTCGTCGGCCTCGTGGTCGAACTGGTGCCGCCCAAGCTGCGCGCTTCGTTTGACAGCTTCATGGCCGAGTCCGACCTGGTGCTGGGCCAGTACCTGCGCGGCCAGTTTCTGGTCATGGGGACGCTGGCGGTTTATTTCAGCGTGGCGCTGGCCCTGTTCGGGTTCGACCTGGCCGTGCCGGTGGGTGTGTTCACCGGCCTGGCGTTTTTCATCCCTTACCTGGGCTTCGGACTGGGGCTGGTGCTGGCCCTGCTGGCCGGTGTCCTCCAGTTCGGCGGTCTGTATGGCGTGCTGGTGGTTGCCGGCGTGTATGGCGCGGGGCAACTGGTCGAGAGTTTTTACCTGACCCCGCGGCTGGTCGGTGAGCGTATTGGCCTGCACCCGCTGGCCGTCATTTTTGCGCTGCTGGCTTTCGGGCAGCTGTTCGGCTTTCTCGGCGTGCTGATTGCCTTGCCGGCCAGCGCCGTGCTGCTGGTGGCGATTCGCCGCATGCGGGCCAGCTACATGCTGAGCAAGCTGTACCAAAGCTGAGGACGACAATGGCAGGCATGAAGCAGATTGCACTGGACATCGGGCTGGCCTCACCGCCGTCGTTCGCCAATTTTTTTGCCGGACCCAACGAGGCGGCGCTCCGGCACCTGGAGCTGTGGGCCGGCAACAGCCTGCGTTCGCCGGTGCCGACCTACCTGTGGGGCGAGCCCGGCAGCGGCAAGACCCATCTGCTCAAGGCCGTCAGCGAGACGCTGCGCGAGCAGGGCGCCTCGGTGGGCTGGCTCGATGCTTCCATGCTGGAGCCGCCCGAATTCAATGAAAAATGGGCGGCGGTGATCATGGACGACTGCCATCTGTACACCGCGGTGCAGCAGCAGGCGGCCTTCAACTGGTTCGTCAATGCGCTGAACGCACCCGACGGCCACCCGCGCTGGGTGCTGGCGGCCGGCAACGCGCCACCGGCCGACCTGGCCCTGCGCGAGGATTTGCGCACGCGCCTGGGCTGGGGCCATGTGTTTGCGCTGCAGGCCCTGACCGAGACGGAACGCCGTGCGGTGCTGCGCCAGGAGGCCGACGCGCGCGGCGTGTTCCTCAGCGACGAGGCCATGGATTTCATCCTGAGCCGCTTCTCGCGCGACCTCGGCAACCTGATGCAGCTGCTGGACCAGCTCGACGCCTACGCGCTGCAGACCCAGCGCGCGATCACGATTCCGCTGATCAAATCCATGCTGGAGACACTGTGACATCACGCCCGGGCGCCGCAAAACGGCGCGTAGCCCTGTTCGATCTCGACCACACCCTGATTCCCATCGATTCCGACTACGAATGGGGCGAGTTCACGATTGCACTGGGCTGGTGCGAGGGCCACGAGTTCAAGCGCCGCAACGCCGAGTTTTATGCCCACTACCAGGCCGGCACGCTCGACATCCATGACTACATGCGTTTTGCCACCCAGGCCATCCGGGAGCAGGGTGCTACAAAATCGATAGCAGCCCACGACCGTTTCATGAGCGAAATCGTGCAAAAAGGCATCCAAGCCGCGGCGCTGGACCTGGTCCGCAGCCACCAGGCGGCGGGTGACGACACCGTGATCGTCACGGCCACCAACGAATTCGTGACCCGGCCCATCGCCGACGCGTTCGGGGTGGCCGAGCTGATTGCGGTGGAACTCGAGCGTGACGCCGGCGGCCAGCTGACCGGTGAAATCCGCGGCATCCCGTCTTTCCGGGAAGGCAAGGTGGCGCGGGTCGAGCAGTGGCTGGCCGACCGCGGGCTGCACTGGGAGGTGGTGGAGAGCACTTTTTACAGCGACTCCATGAACGATCTGCCCTTGCTGGAAAAAGTCACGCACCCGGTGGCCACCAACCCCGAGGAACGCCTGCGGGCGATCGCCACCGAGCGCGGATGGCGCATACTTGAGCTGTTCTAACTGCTGGAGGCCAGGCCCCTTGCCCTGCAAGCGCGGCCAGCCCGGCACAATCTCCTGATTCCATGATCAAAAAATTTATCGACAAGCTGTTTGGCAAGTCTGCCAGTCCCGCCAGCGGTGCCACCCGGTCCAAAAAATCAGTTTTCGGGGAGCGCCGCGAAGTCGGCCCGCAGGACCATGCGATCGACCCCAAGCTGGTCGATGAACGCGCGATGGACGTGGTGCACACCCTCAAGCGGGCCGGCTACGAGGCCTTCATCGTCGGCGGTGCGGTGCGCGATCTGCTGGTCGGCCTGCGTCCCAAGGACTTCGATGTGGCTACCAACGCCACGCCCGAGCAGGTCAAGTCGCTGTTCCGCCGCGCCTTCATCATTGGCCGGCGCTTTCGCATCGTGCACGTGATTTACGGCCGCGGCCGCGAGCACGAGGTGATTGAGGTCTCGACCTTCCGCGCGCACCTGGACAGCAGCCTGGCCGAGCAGGTCGGCGGCAACGAGCGCACCAGCAAGAGCGAACTCGCAGGCATGAAACACGCCGTGGACGCCTCCGGCCGCGTGCTGCGCGACAACGTCTGGGGCCCGATGGAAGAAGATGCCGCACGGCGCGACTTCACCATCAACGCCATGTATTACGACCCGGAGACGCAGATCGTGGTCGACTACCACCACGGCATCCGCGACGCGAAGAAAAAAATCATCCGCATGATTGGCGATCCGGCCACGCGTTACCGCGAAGACCCGGTGCGCATCATCCGCGCCGTGCGTTTTGCCGCCAAGCTCAGCGATCTGGGTTTCAAGTTTGAAGACAAGACCGTGGCGCCCCTGCGCGAGATGAAAGGCCTGCTGGCCGACGTGCCGCAGTCGCGCCTGTTTGACGAAATGCTCAAGCTGCTGCAAACCGGCCACTCGCTGGCCAGCATCGAGCAGCTCAAGTTCCTCGGGCTGAATACCGGCATCTACCCCTTGCTGGATGTGGTGGTGGACACGTCGGAAGAACCGTTCCTGCAACTGGCGCTGCTCGACACCGACCGCCGTGTCGGCGAAGGCAAGCCGGTCGCGCCCAGCTTTCTGCTGTCCTGTGTGCTCTGGGCCGATGTGCGCGAAGGCTGGGCGCGGCGCCTCAAGCGCGGCGAGCACACCATGCCTGCGCTGCAGGATGCGATCGACGATGCCTTCAATGCCAAGATCGGCGACGTGTCCGGCCGCGGCAAGCTGGGCACCGACATGCGCGAGATCTGGACCATGCAGCCGCGTTTTGAGAAACGCACCGGCAGCTCGCCTTATTCGCTGCTGGAGCAGCCGCGCTTTCGCGCCGGTTTTGACTTCCTGCGCCTGCGCGCGCAGACCGGCGAGATCGAGCCTGAACTCGCCGAGTGGTGGGAAAAATTCAGCACCGCCTACGACGACGAACGCCACGAGATGATCGAGCAGGCCAGGCTCGAGCAGTCGAAAAAACCGCAGCCAGCGCGTACCCGCGTCAAACGCGCCGAAGGCGATGCGCCACGCAGTGACGATGCCGGTCATGGCCCGGCACCTGCGCCGGAAACCGGCGAGTTCGGTGAACCCGCCCCCGCCAAAAAGCGCCGCCGCCGCCGCAAGCCGGCCAACCGCGAAGGTGGCCCGGCTGCCGGTCCGGCGTCGGACGCCCCCACCGACTTTTAAGTCAGCCGGCATGGGGACGGCCCTGCGCCAGCGGTCCGATGTTGTCACGGCTTACGTCGCGCTGGGCGCCAACCTCGGCGACGCCGCCGCGGCGGTGCGGGCAGCCATGGACGCTTTGTCTGACCTGCCGCTGACCGAGGTCACCCGCCGCTCCAGCCTGTACCGGACCGCGCCGCTGGCCGACGCGGGCGACACGCCCGGCCCGGCCGCCGGTGGTGACTACATCAATGCCGTGGTGGAAGTACAGACGACCCTGAGCGCGCCCGAGCTGCTGCGCCGGCTGCAGGCCCTGGAGCAGGCCGCCGGCCGCGAGCGGCCCTACCGCAACGCGCCGCGCACGCTGGACCTTGATCTTCTTTTGTACGGCAGTGGCCGCATCGATTCAGCCCGCCTCACCGTGCCGCACCCGCGCATGGCGCAACGGGCTTTTGTGCTGGTGCCGCTGGCGGAAATTGCCCCGGCGCTGGTACCGCGGGCGCAACTCGAGGCGGTAGCGGATCAGGTGATCCGGCGGCTGGATGCCTGAGGCGGCCGGCTTCAGGGCGCCAGGCGCTCACGCAGCCAGCCGCCCCCGTCCTGCGGCGTGTAGCGCAGCCGGTCATGCAGCCGGCTCTTGCGGCCCTGCCAGAACTGCCAGTTGTCGGGCTTGAGCCGGTAGCCGCCCCAGTGCGGCGGCCGTGGCGGCTGCAGCAAAAATTTCGCGCCGTACTTCGCCGCATTGGCCACCAGCACGCTGCGGCCGGAGATCACCTGGCTTTGCGGGCTGGCCCAGGCGCCAATGCGCGAATCGAGTGGCCGGCTGTGGAAGTAGGCGTCGCTTTCCTCGGAAGACACTTTTTCAACCAGACCTTCGATGCGCACCACGCGCTCGAGCTCGACCCAGTGAAACTGCAGCGCGGCAAAGGGGTTGGCGGCCAGCTCCTGGCCCTTGCGGCTGTCGTAGTTGGTGTACCAGACGATGCCGCGCTCGTCATACCCTTTGATCAGCACGACGCGGGTCGACGGACGCCCGTTGGCGGCCACCGTGGCCACCGTCATCGCATTGGGCTCGGGCACCTCGGCCGCGATGGCTTCCTTGAGCCACTGGTCGAATTGTTGCAGCGGATCGGCATGCGACGCCTCTTCGTTGAGTTCGGCGCGTTCGTAACTTTTGCGCAAGTCGGCAATGGAGGTGGGTGGGCTCATGCCTGCGATTGTGCACGGTCCACCGGGCGCGGGAAGGGGTGCGCTTGAAAGCGAATTAATATTCGTTTATATTCCTGCTTCCGATGAAACCCAAAGACGACGAAAAGCAGCGTGCGATCGCCGAGGCCACCTTTACCCTGGTGGCCCAGACCGGCCTGAGCGGCCTGACCATGGCCGACATCGCCCGCACGGCCGGCATCGCCACCAGCACGCTGTACGTGTATTACCCGTCCAAGGACGAACTCATCAGCCAGCTCTACCAGGAGGCCAAAACCGCCACCATGCAGCGCCTGATGGACGGTGTGGTGCCGGGCGCCTCGCTGCGCAGCCGGGTGCGCCGCATCTGGGGCAACCTGCTGCGGCACCGGCTCGAGCGTTATGCCGAAGTGGTGTTCCAGGAGCAGTACTACAACTCGCCCTGGTTCTCGCAGGGCAACCGCGAACTGTCGACCCGCCTCGCCGCCGGTTTCCTGGCGCTGATGGAAGAGGGCCAGCAGCAGGAGATTTTCAAGCCGGTGCCGCTGCCGCTGCTGACGGCCAGTGTGGTCGGCTCGGTGCGCGAAACCGCCAACCTGATCCGCACCGGCGTGTTGCCCGACGACGAGGCGGTGCAGCAGGCAGCCTTCAGCCTGTGCTGGGACGCCATCAAGGCCTGAGCGCCACGCGTCATGCTAATGCCCACCTAATTTAAGCGAATAAGAATTCGTCAGCTTTTTCCTCACAAAAAAACAGTCCCCCCAAGGAGTTCCACGATGCCTACTTTGAACATCAACGGCAAGGACGTGCCGGTCAATGCCGACGCTGCCACCCCCATCCTCTGGGCCCTGCGTGACACGCTGGGCATGACTGGCACCAAGTTCGGCTGCGGCGCCGCCCTGTGCGGCGCTTGCACCGTGCATCTCAACGGCGCGGCCATCCGCTCCTGCGTGACGCCGGTGTCGGCGGCGGTGGGCCAGAAAATCACCACCATCGAGGCGGTGGCCAGCGACCGCGTCGGCCAGGCCGTGCAGGCCGCCTGGGTCAAACACGACGTGGCCCAGTGCGGCTACTGCCAGAGCGGGCAGGTGATGAGTGCCACCGCGCTGCTCAAGACCCAACCCAAACCGACCGACGCCGACATCGACGCGGCCATGGCCGGCAACATCTGCCGCTGCGGCACTTACGTGCGTATCCGCGCTGCCATCAAAGACGCCGCCGTGGCCCTGGCTTGAAGGAGATCACCATGTACAACACCACTTCTTCCGATATCTTCCATCGGTTGCCAAAAGGCCTGCAGGCCCTTGCGCAGCAAGCGCATGGTGCTCCTGAAAACGGAGCGATGGCAGGGCTGCATCGCCGCAGCTTCCTCAAGGTCGCCACGGCCAGCGGGTTTGCGCTGGGCGCGTTTCCGCTGCTGGCGCAGGCCCAGGGTGCCGCGCCTGCCGCAGCCGCTTCCGCGCTGAAACCGACGCAACAGCCTTCGGCCTTTGTGCGCATCGACAAGGACGGCACGGTCACCGTCACCATCAACCGGCTCGATTTCGGGCAGGGCGTGCAGACCGGCCTGCCGATGATCCTGGCCGAGGAACTCGACGCCGACTGGCGCCTCGTGAAAAGCCAGCACGGCAATGCCGACCCGGCCTATGTGGACCCGGCCTTCGGCATGCACCTGACCGGTGGCTCGGGTTCGATCAAGAATTCCTACACGCAGTACCGCGAGCTCGGCGCCCGCACGCGCGCCATGCTGGTGTCGGCGGCCGCGGCGCAGTGGGGCGTGGACGCCGCCGGCCTGCGCACCAGCGAGGGCGTGGTGATCGGCCCCGGCGGCAAACGCCTGGGGTATGGCGAGCTGGCCGAAGCGGCGATGAAGCAGCCGGTGCCCGAGCAGGTCACGCTGAAGGACCCGAAACAGTTTCGCATCATCGGCCAGCCCACGGGCCGGCTCGATGCACGTGCCAAATCCACCGGCACCCAGAGTTACGGCATCGACGTGCAATTGCCCGGCATGCTCACCGCCGTGGTCGCGCACCCGCCGGTGTTCGCCGGCAAGGTGCGCTCGCTCGACGACGCCGCTGCGCGCGCCATCCCCGGCGTCAAGGGCGTGTTTCGTGTGCCGCTGGACCGCGGCGGCGAGGGTGTGGCGGTGGTCGCCGAGGGTTACTGGGCGGCGAAACAGGGCCGTGACGCGCTCAAGGTCGAGTGGGATAGCAGCGCGGTCGAGAAGGTGGACAGCGCCAAACAGCTGGCCAGCTACCGCGCGCTGGCACAAACCACGGGTGCCATCAAGTACGCCGCCGATGTCGGCAAACTCGCCGCCGCGCCGAAAAAAATCAGCGCCGAGTTTGTCTTTCCCTACCTGGCCCACGCGCCCATGGAGCCGCTCAATTGCACCGTGCAGTTCAGCGGGCAGGGCGCCGACACGCGCGCTGAGCTCTGGCTGGGCACGCAGATGCCCGGGCTGGACACCCTGGCGGCCGCCAAGGTGCTGGGTGTGGCGCCGCAGAACCTGAAGATGAATGTGCAGATGGCGGGTGGCGGTTTCGGTCGCCGCGCCATTCCGAGCAGCGACTACGTGGTGGAAGCCTGCACGGTGGCCAAAGCGGCACGCGCCGCCGGCCTGAATGCCGCGGTGCGCACCTTGTGGAGCCGCGAGGACGACATCAAGGGCGGCTACTACCGGCCCATGCACATCCACCGTGCCGAGATCGGCTACGACGCGCAGGGCAACATCCTGGCCTGGGACCATGTGATCGTCGGCCAGTCCATCGTGGCGGGCTCGCCCTTTGAAGCCTTCATGGTCAAGGACGGCGTGGACGGCACCATGGTGGAGGGCATGAAGGCGCCCTATGACATCCCGATGCGGCTGTCGGTGCACCACCCCAAGGTCAATGTGCCGGTGCTCTGGTGGCGCAGTGTCGGTTCCACCCACACGGCCTATGTGATGGAAACACTGATCGACGAGATCGCCCGCAGCAGCGGCCAGGACCCGGTGGCGTACCGCATGAAACAGTTCGGCAGTCAGCACCCGCGTCACCGCGCGGCGCTGCAGCTCGCGGTGGACAAGTCCGGTTATGGCAAACGCACGCTGGCGGCCGGGCGCGCCTGGGGCGTGGCGGTGCACGAGTCTTTCAACACCGTGGTGGCCTACGTGGTCGAGGCGTCGGTCAAGGACAAGACGCCGGTGCTGCATGCGGTGACGGCAGGCGTGCACTGCAACCTGGCGATCAACCCGACCAGCATCGAGGCGCAGATCCAGGGCGGGGCGCTGATGGGCCTGTCCATGTGCCTGCCGGGCGCCGCCATCACGCTGAAAGACGGCGTGGTCGAGCAAAGCAACTTCGGCGACTTCGCGGTGCCGCGCATCACTGACATGCCGACCGTGGCGGTGTTTGTGGTGCCGAGTGCCGATGCGCCCACCGGTCTCGGCGAGCCCGGCCTGCCGCCGCTGGCGCCGGCCTTTGCCAACGCTGTGGCGCGCCTGAGCGGCCAGGCGCCGCGCGAGCTGCCTTTCAAGCTGGCCTGATGGACGCCATCCGGCCTGAGGTCGATTTGCCCACGGTGCTGGTGCTGGCCTCGGGCCGCGGTGAACGTTTCACCGCGTCCGGCGGCCACACCCACAAGCTGCAGGCCCTGCTGGCCGGCAAGCCGGTGCTGCAGCACACGCTGGACGCGGTGATCGCCAGCGGCCTGCCCTGGCACCTCGAAGACGCGGGCCATCCCGGCATGGGTGACTCGATTGCGGCGGCGGTGCGTGCCACGCCGGATGCGGCTGGCTGGCTGGTGCTGCCGGGCGACCTGCCGCTGGTGCGCAGCGACACGCTGCGCGCCGTGGCCCGGGCGCTGGCGCAGCACGCGGTGGTGATTCCGCTGTACCAGGGCCTGCGCGGCCACCCGGTCGGCTTTGCCGCGGTGTGCCGGGACGGTTTGCTGGATTTAAAGGGAAATCAGGGCGCAGCGCCCGTGGTGCGTGCGCAGGAAGCTATGAATTCAGTAGCGTTTTTGGCGCTGGACGATATCGGCATCGTGACCGACATCGACACCGTGGACGATCTGGCGCGCGCCGGGGAGCTGCTGGCTGCGCGCCAAGCCTAGTTTCAACTCCGGATAATGATCGCGCAGGCCAGTCGCGGGCCGGCGTTGCCGGTTGGCTGGGTTTTGTAGTCATCGGGGTCGCGGTGAACAATCAGGCCTTTGCCGACGATGTCGGTCACGCCGCTGCCGACGGCCAGGGAGCCTGACTCAAAGTTGAAGCGCGCGATGCCGCCGGCGTCGGCTTTCAGGCTGGGCAGGTCGCCGGTGTGGTGCATGCCCACGCCGTGGGCGCCGTGTGGCGCGCCGGTGGGGTTGAAGTGCCCGCCCGCGCTCATGCCGTCGCCGCTGGAGCAGTCGCCTTTTTCATGCACATGGAAACCGTGTTCCGCATTCGGCTTGAGACCGCGGATTTCGCCGCTCACAAGAACCTTGTTGCCCTTCTGGACAAAACTGACGCTGCCGCTGGTGGCATTGCCGGTGGTGGGTTGCAACTGCGCGGTGGCGCGTGGACCGCTGGGGGTGCTGGCGCAGGCGCTAAGCAGGGTGGCTGTGGCAACAAGAACAAAGGCTGTTTTCATGGTGTCTCCAGGTTACGGACAAGTTCCAGGTCGTTGCGGAAAGACTTCTACGACGCATGACTTTAGGCCTGCGGCCCGTCGCTGGCAATCCCTGCTTGCGAGAGTCTGAGCAGGCGCGCCAGCCGGGGATCCGAAATGCCATGGCTGTGCAGGCTTTCCAGCGTCTGGCGCGCATAGTCGTGCGTGGTGCCGTAACAGCCGCAGGCGCTTGAGAAAATCTGCCGGTAACGCGTCTCGCTGAGTTCGCCGGTGAAGCTGGGGCTGCGCCGCGACAGGGTGAAGGCCAGCGCCTGTACCGGGCCCTTGTCGGTGTTGCAGCGCAGCGAGCGCGGGTCATACACCGCTGTGACCATTTCGCGCAGCCAGAGCCTGGCCACCACGTCCGGCACCTCATGCCGGGGCACACGGTAGACCACGCCGTGGCAGCTGCCGCCCGAGAGCAGCGCAAACACCAGCCCCGGGCACTCGGGTGTGCCGCGGTTGATGCGGCTCCACATCTTCAGCGCCCGGTGCCAGCCGTGCACCCGCGCGCGCCGCAGTTCGGCAAAGTCGAAATCGGGCCGCCAGATCAACGAGGCGTAGCCGAAAATCCAGAGGTCCTCGCGGCCGCCCCACTGGTGCAGAAAACGCTCCAGCATGGGCGCCGGATCACGCAGGGCTGACAGGTCGTTGGGCGGGGGATTTTCCACAGCCAGACTTTACAATGACCCGCTCTCACCGGCAAAGCGGCCGGTTATTTTTTTGCGGCTGGCACAGGCGCCGCAGCCTGTGCAGTTTTACGGAGTGTTATCCATGTCTTCCTCATCGGATGATGACCAGCTGGGCCTGGTTCTGGGCCTTGTTTTTGCCCTGGTTGCCCTCGTGATCGCGCTGGTGTTAGGCGCTGCGCTGCACCGCCGGGACACGCCTGCCTTGCCAGCGCTGACCACCCCGCCAAGCGCCGCCCGGCTGCCGGTGATGGCCGCGCCGATGCCGGCCGCGCCGGCCCCTGCCGTGCCGCCCGTGCCGTCGCCGCAGGCCGTGTCGGATGCCGCCAGCATCACGGTGGAATACGGTGTGGTGAAGTTTTATTTTGCGTCCGGCAAGGCCGATCTGGCGCCCGGCGCCGGCGCGGCCCTGGTCGATGTGGTCCGGGCCGCCAGGACCGGCAAGAAAGTGGTCATTGCGGGTTTTCACGACCCCAAGGGCAATGCCGCGGTCAATGCCGAACTGGCCCGCCAGCGCGCGCTGGCGGTTCGCGATGCGCTGAAAGCAGCGGGTGTGGCCGACAGCCAGATCACGCTGCAAAAACCCGAACAGATGGCTGGCTCGGGCAGCGACGCCGAGGCGCGCCGGGTCGAAATCAGGCTGCAATAAGGCTGCGCTAAAGCTGCGATAAAGCGGCGCATCCCGGGGCCTGCATGGGCGGCGCTGCCCGCGCTTCTTGTCCCTGCGTGGTACCCGGTCTGTAACCCGCGCCTTTCCAAAGCCGGGGCAAACAAGTACGATGAGCAACGTAAGTAATAAAGTTACCGACTCATCTTCAGCCACCTGTTTGGCCCGCACCCCATGACCCTTCATTCCACCGTCGCCGACGTCACCGCGCGCATCCGCGAGCGCAGCCGTGTGACGCGCAGTGCCTACCTCCAGCGCCTGGACGGCGCGGCCACACGGGCCATCAGCGTTGACCGCATGGGCTGCGGCAACATCGCGCACGCGGTGGCCGGCATGCCGCTGGACGACCGCTTCAAGGTGGTCACGCAGCGCGCGCCCAACATCGGCATCGTGACCGCCTACAACGACATGTTGTCGGCGCACACCCCGCTGCAGCCCTATCCGGACCTGATCAAGTGGGAGGCGCGCCTGCACGGTGCCACCGCCCAGGTGGCCGGCGGTGTGCCGGCCATGTGTGACGGTGTCACGCAGGGCACGCCGGGCATGGAACTCAGCCTGTTCAGCCGCGACGTGATTGCCATGGCCACGGCGGTGTCCCTGAGCCATGACATGTTCGATGCGGCGCTGATGCTGGGTGTGTGCGACAAGATCGTGCCCGGCCTGCTGATAGGCGCGCTGCATTTCGGCCACCTGCCCACGGTGTTTGTGCCGGCCGGCCCGATGCCGTCCGGCCTGCCCAACAAGGAAAAAGCCCGCGTGCGTGAGCAGGCCGCGCAGGGTCTGGTCGGCCGCGCGGAATTACTCGAGGCCGAACTCAAGAGTTACCACAGCCCCGGCACCTGCACCTTTTACGGCACGGCCAACAGCAACCAGATGCTGCTCGAAGCCATGGGCCTGCACGTGCCCGGCACCGCGTTTGTGAACCCCGGCGGCGACCTGCGCGACGAACTCACGCGCGAGGCGGCACGCACGGTGCTGGGCATCGTCAAGTCGTCGAAACGTTTTTCGCCGATCGGGAAAATCGTCGATGAACAGGCCATCGTCAATGCCATGGTTGCGCTGCTGGCCACCGGCGGCTCCACCAACCACCTGATCCACTGGGTGGCGGTAGCGCGTTCGGCCGGCATCCTGATCGACTGGGACGATTTCTCTGCCTTGTCCGCGGTGGTGCCGCTGCTGACCCATGTCTATCCCAACGGCAGTGCCGACGTGAACCAGTTCCAGGCGGCCGGCGGCACGGGTTTCGTGATCCGTGAACTGCTCGACGGCGGCTTCATGCACGAGGACGTGCTGACGGTACGTGCCGGCGGCATCCGCGAATACACGCGCGAGCCGGCCATGGTGGGCGGCAAGCTGGCCTGGCACGAGATGGGCGCGACAAAAGACGAGGCCATCGTGCGGCCGGCCAGCGCGCCTTTCAGCGCCACCGGCGGCCTCAAGCTGCTGCGGGGCAACCTGGGGCGCAGCGTGATCAAGGTTTCGGCGGTGCCCGACGACCGCCATGTGATCGAGGCGCCGGCACGCGTGTTTGATTCGCAGGAAGACCTGCATGTGGCCTTCCGTGCCGGTGAACTGGAGCGCGACGTGGTCTGTGTGGTGCGCTGGCAGGGCCCGCAAGCCAACGGCATGCCCGAGCTGCACAAACTCACGCCGCCGCTGGCGGTGTTGCAGGGCAAGGGGTTCAAGGTGGCGCTGGTGACCGACGGCCGCATGAGTGGCGCCTCGGGCGCGGTGCCGGCGGCCATCCATGTGTCGCCGGAAGCGGCGGCCGGCGGCCCGCTGGCGAAAGTGCGCGACGGCGACATCGTGCGGGTCGATGCACTCGCCGGCACGCTGGAGGTCAGGGTTGCGGCCGACGAGTGGGCGGCCCGGCCGACCGCGGTCATGCCGCAGGCGCTGCGTGATGCCAATGGTCAGGGTCTGGGGCGCGAACTGTTTGCCGGCATGCGCCGGCACGCGCTGACAGCCGAAGAAGGAGCGTTATCGTGGATGTGAGTATCGATATCCAGGGTCAGCTGACGGCCCTGCAGGTGATGCAGGATGCGGCGGTGATTCCGGTGATTGTGTTGACCGATGTGGCGCATGCCGTTCCGCTGGCGCGTGCGCTGGTGGCCGGCGGGATACGCATGCTGGAAGTGACCCTGCGCACGCCGCAGGCGCTGGCCTGCATCGAGGCGATTGCGCGTGACGTGCCCGAAGCCGTGGTCGGCGCGGGGACCGCGCGCAGCGCCGCCGACGTGCAGGCCTGCGCGATGGCCGGCGCGCGGTTCATCGTGAGCCCGGGCTACACGCATGCGGTGGGTGCGGCCTGCCGCGATGCCCACCTGCCGCTGCTGCCCGGCGTGGCCACGGCCAGTGAAATCATGGCGGCGCAGGAAGACGGCTTCACCGAACTCAAATTTTTCCCGGCGCTGCAAGCGGGCGGCCTGGCCATGCTCAAGGCCTGGAACGGGCCCTTCGGCGACGTGAAGTTCTGCCCCACCGGCGGCATCACGGCAGCCAACGCAGCCGATTTTCTGGCACTGCCCAACGTGGTGTGTGTCGGTGGCTCCTGGCTGGTGCCGGCTGATGCGCTGGCGCGCGGCGACTGGAGCCGGGTGACCGAGCTGGCCCGGCAGGCGGTTGGGTTGCCGAGGTCACTGGTTTTATAGGTCAAATAGGCCTGTAGCCCTTATTTGGCGGTCGCAAGCAGCTACTGAATTAATAGCGAATGCCTTGCGCGTCTTTGTCATCCCGGACTTGATTCGGGATCCATGTTGGATAACTCGTATCCCTTGGAGCGCCAACAAGCCGGGTCTCGCCCCGGCGGGCGACTCACTTTCTCTTGCGTTGCCAGGAGAAAGTAAGCAAAGAGAAGGCGACCCGATGGTCGGGGTCATTCCGCTTAGCTCCAGGTAGCCTGTTGTGCTCGCCAAAAAAAGGGGGCTGGCTAAACTCGCCTGCGGCTCAAACAACGCCAGCCCTGATCCGCTTTTGCCTTCCTCGGCCCAGCCCGACGGGTGGAGGAGAAGGCCAATAACGTATACCAATCACTCCGCATACATGCCGGCACACATTCGCTTCCATGATGCTGCAGAACGGCTTGTCCTTTCCTTAAGTCAGTCATCTCCTTGGACACAAATCAGTCGCAATGACTGCTAAGTATGCGCACTTCGTTAAACAGGACGCAGCTAACAAGTCCGTCCAGGTGCTGAATGCATTGCAAGCGGCTCAGGAAGCAGCGCAGACTGCGGCTGCTGCTCCAGTCCCAAAGGTGTTGCACCTCGTCAAATAGAGTACTGTATGTTTATATGGTATGCCAACATCACCGGAATCCACTCACCGCCTCAAGGGGCTGACATGCAGTCCATTCAACGGGTATCTGCTTTACGTATCTGGCGAACTCACTTCGATTGCATCTGACACGTTGTCTGCTGCATCAGCTGAAGAAAACTTCAAGCCTGTTCGGACTGTTGATGTCCATGTGCCTCACCTGCATGTACCAATGCGCATCACTTATCGCCTCAAGAAGTTCCGACACTACCGCAGCAGCTACTGGCGCTGGTCAGCTGAACGTGCTGACGTAATCGACTAGTTCCAACCGGGCCAATGCGGTTCGGCTTTCTCACACGCTGACACCCAGTCTGCAAGCTCTTGCAGCTTCTCTTGAGCCTCAGCAGCATCAATCTCACCCTTGTCGATCAGCCCCCACAGATGCTCCATGAACGCGCCGATGTTGCTCGGGTAGTTCATATTGTCTTGATCGAAGTTGCCGTACAGAAACGGATGACATTCTTTATCGCAGTCGCCGTAGATGGCGTTTGCTCTGAGGTGCCAGCCAGTCGCAGTCTTTGAAATGCGATAGGTGGTTTCGTTTTTCCAGCGGTTTGTGTACACACGAAATGTCATGTCGTTCATGTTGTCTCCCTTAATGAAGTCTTCATGGTAACCATGATCAGTTGCTGCTTATAGGGAAATAAGTACAGAAAGCACACTTTAAAAAACATGGCTGACGTGAAACGCACTTAAGAAAAAGAGCATGGGGTAGCAAACACAAAACGAGTGAGTAAAAATATATACACGCTCGTTGCCGTATCAAATTTTCAAATCATCCTCCGGTGTTCGCAATTTCCTTCATTTGTTCGAGTGTATGTCTGCCTTTTGGCGTCAGCTTAGCTGAAGCGAGCTTAATGTAGACTAAATCTCGTTCTTCCAATCTAATCAGAAGTGGCGTTACCTCTGAGGCGTTTCGCTCTAAGAAATTGCCGATGTCGATTGATGTTGGTTCTCTTTGCACATCATCGGCAAGGTAGAAGAGAATCTTCAGTTCATCAATGGATAAAGGGGGAGGGTGTCCCGAATTTTGTGTAAACGGGGCGAGCGTTAAGTCTTGGGCATTCTCTCCTCGAACTGGATGGTAAACCGGGTCAATGCAGCCTTCCAGTCTCTAAGCGGCATCGTCCATTTCTTGCTGATGTTGGCCAGTGCCAGATAGAACAATTTCAGCAGCGCATCGTCGCTCGGAAACGATCCCCGGTTCTTGGTGACCTTGCGCAAGCTCATGTTCACCGACTCGATGGCGTTGGTGGTGTAAATGATGCGCCGTATCTCCGGCGGGTAGTCAAAGAACGGCGTGATGCGTGCCCAGTTGCTCCTCCAGGACTTCACGATGGTCGGATAGTCGGCACCCCACTTGTCATCGAACTCCTGCAGCCGGATTTGGGCTTCGTCCACAGTGGCGGCGGCATAGATGGTTTTCAAGTCGGCAGCAATGACCTTGCGCAGTTTCCAGCTCACGTAATTCAGGCTGTGGCGCACCATATGCACCAGGCACAGCTGGACGGCCGTCTTGGGATACACGGCCTCAATGGCATCAGGAAAGCCCTTCAAGCCATCCACGCAGGCAATGAAGATGTCCTGTACCCCCCTGTTCTTAAGCTCAGTCACCACTTGCAGCCAGAACTTGGCGCCCTCGGTCTGGGCAATCCACAGGCCCAAAATCTCCTTCTCACCGGTCATGCTGATGCCCAGTGCCAGGTACACGGCTTTGGTACGCACGGCCCCTGCGTCACGGGTTTTGACGTGGATGCAGTCCAGGTAGACGATGGGATACAGCGCGTCCAGCGGTCGGGCCTGCCAGGCTTTGGCCTCATCCATGACAGCATCCGTGACCGATGAGATCAGCGTGGGTGAAACTTCAGCCCCGTACATTTCCTCCAGATGGCTCTGGATTTCACGCACGGTCATGCCACGGGCATACAGGGACAGGATTTTCTCGTCAAAGCCGCTCCAGCGGGTCTGGTGCTTGGTGACGAGCTGAGGCTCGAAGCTGCCGTGACGGTCACGGGGGATCTCTATGGGCAACTCGCCAAAATCGCCCTTGAGCGTTTTCTTGCTTTTGCCGTTGCGGGTGTTTCCCGCCGGGTTGGCAACGCTCTCATTCTTGGCGTGGCCCAGGTGTTCAGCCATCTCGGCTTGAAGGGCTCGCTCCACCAGTTTCTTGGTCAGAAGCTTCAATAAGCCGTTCTCTCCAATGAGGTCTTCAGGTTTCTTGTAATCAGCCAGCAGGCTGTCGATCAATTCGTTTGTGACGGTCATTTATTTGCATTTCCATTGGAGTGCAGCAGTTTCCTGCCAATTGACCGTTTACACAAAAGTTCTTACACCCCCAAAGGGGCAATTTCTCTTAGCAAAGTCTCGGTTGCTAGATTTTTCCTCAGCCCGAACGCAATGAGAAAATCACTTGCTTTTTTACGGGCTTCAATGTGAGACGAGTTTCGATAGTTAATGCTGTCGTGCACCATCTGACGATTGGTTTCCGCAAGATCACTTGCTGACTTCCGCAACTCCTTTAGCTCAGACTCTGCTGCAGTAAGTGCATTGCGCAGACTGTTGACCTCATCCCTTGCCGTCGAGGCTTCAAGTTCTACAGCAGTAAGCTTTTCCTCATATCTACGGACAAGCGCATTTACTTCATCAACCGTGCGCACTCTGTCCTTCTCAATTTCCTTTACCTCGTTTGCAATCTCGATTTGACGCTTGCGGTAGAAGCTCACCACCTTCCTAGTGAGGTACGGATAAGCGAACACGTAGAGCAGCGTCGTTAGAGCTGGATAGACGAAGGCACTGCCCCAGAACGCATCTGGAGGCATGCACAGTGCATCAGTCAGTAAACACCAATCATTGCTGCGTGGATACAGCTCTGCAATCGCGTCGAACTTCTCAGCTGAAGTCCCGTCATTGAACAGCACCACAAAGAACTTGTAGTTCCAAGCTGCCCAAGTCAGAAAGAATGCTGAGGTGAGCGGATTTGTGCTGCGCTCATTAGCGTAAGCGACAAGTGACGCCCACAAGTCCTTGATGGTTTCCATGCCGTCCCCCTGAATTTTTTAACATCATAGTCATAGCGTGCCCGCGCAATCCAGCGCATTCACGTCTGTGCTTCCCGGATCACATAGATATTTCAAGCGACATTAGGTGCTCGTGCCTGTTGGCCGGTGATTGTCTGGTGGCAACTTACTTTGTTTTGCGTCGCCCAAAATAAAATAAGCAAAGAAAAAACGACCTGATGGTCTGGGTCCCTCCGCTTCGCTGCGGGCAACCTGCGGTGCTCGACAAAAGCGGGGTCTCGCTCGAACTCGCCTTCGGCTCAGACAATCGCGATCCCTGATCCGCTTTTGTCTGCGCTCCTCGGCCCAGCCCGACGGTTGGGGGGCGAAGACAGAGATCCGAATACAGACACCGGGCACCCATCCGGAGTGCAGGAAGCGCAAAGCGCTTCCTGCACGGGAATCCCAACAGACCGCCATGTTTGCACGCGAGCGCAGCGCACGCGGCCAAATGAGGCTCCCTTCTCTCGCCCAGCGGGGCGAGGGAAGGGCGGGGGGTTGGGAGTGGGGAGTTGAAACTACCGTCGCAAAACCAAACGGGGACGCAGCGTGATGCCCGAGTCCAATCGGGCGAGCGTGTGTGGGCGCCGGTGCAATCAGCGCAGACCCGCTCCACCCGTGTCACCCTTGCGCTCAATGAGTTCGATCTTGTAGCCATCCGGATCAGTGACAAAAGCAATCACCGTGGTGCCGCCCTTGACCGGCCCGGCTTCGCGCGTCACGTTGCCGCCGGCCGCCTTGATTTTTTCGCAGGCGGCGTAGGCATCGGGCACGCCCAGTGCGATGTGGCCGTAGGCGGTGCCCATCTCGTAGCTGTCGATGTCCCAGTTCCAGGTCAGCTCGATTTCGGCCTGGCCCGGGTTGCCGCCCTCGTAGCCGACAAAGGCCAGGCTGTATTTGTATGCCGGATTTTCCGACGTGCGCAGCAGCGTCATGCCGAGCACCTGGGTGTAGAAATCAATCGAGCGTTGCAGGTTGCCAACGCGCAGCATGGTGTGCAGGAGTCTCATCGTGTCTCGCTTCCTTCCTTGTGAACAGGTGTTGGCATTGTCCGGCAATCCCAAACACCCGGCGCCGCCGCGGACAATGGTCGGCTCCCGGGGCGGCATAATGGCCGGCAATTCATCGCACCCCTTCTTCATGCCCTTGTCTTGCCCGACCGATCAGCCCCGTGACTGGCTGTGCTCCACCCGCCTGCTCGATCTTGATGATCCCAAACTCCGCATCCAGGCCATGCGCATCACGCAGCTGGCGACCACGCCAACCCGGAAAGCCGTGGCCGTTCATGACTTCGTCAAGTCGCTGCCTTTTGGCTGCGTGGCCGGTTTCGACCATGTGCCGGCGGCGGCCGTGCTGAAAGCCGGGCGTGGCGATTGCCACACCAAAGGCACGCTGTTTGTGGCCATGCTGCGATCGGTCGGCGTGCCGGCCCGGCTGCGTTTCGTGACGCTCTCCAGCGCCTTCCTCAAGGGCATCATCGACGTGCCGCAGAGCACCATCACCCATGCCGTGGCAGAGGTTTACCTCGACGACCGCTGGATACAGACCGACACCTACGTGACGGACTCCCTGCTGGAGGCGCGGGCCGCGCAGTTGCTGAGCCAGACCGGTGGTCTGGTGGGCTACGGCATCCACGTCAGGGGCCTGCATTTCTGGGATGGCCGGCATGCTGCGCATGCGCAGTACAGCGTTTCCGACCCGGCCAGCCTGCCGCTGCACGACTGGGGCGTGGCGCACGACCCCGAACATTTCTACAGCAGCAAGGCTCATGCGGAGCTGGCGCTCGGCTGGCTGACGCGCGCCAAATGGATGCTCGCCGCCGCGTTGGTGAACCGGCGGGTGGAGCAGGTCCGCACCCCGTCCAGGCCGGCGGGCCAGCCCGTCTAGCCACGCTTTCCCGTGCGGGGTCAGGCCGCTTTAGGCGGCGGCACCTCAAACACCAGGCAGGTGGTGGTGGCGTGGGCATACAGCTTGCCGTCCGGCCCGACGATGCGGGCTTCGGCGGTGGCCATTTGCCGGCCGCAGTGGAGGACCGTCCCGATGGCCCGCAGCGGCCCGGTTTTGTGCGATGCCGCCCGCACGATGTTGACGCCGAGTTCTGCCGTGGTGTAGGCGCGGCCGGCCGGCATCATGGTGTGCACTGCGCAGCCCAGCGCCGAGTCCAGCAGTGTGGCGTACCAGCCGCCATGGACAGTTCCCAGCGGGTTGTAGTGCTTGAGCTGAGGTGTGCCCTGGAACACGGCTTTGCCGGGGCCGACCTGCACCAGCGAAAAATCCAGCGTGTCGGCAATGTGCGGAAAGGGCAGCTCACCGGCCAGCATGGCCTGCATGATTTCCAGCCCGCTCTTGCTGGCCACCATGGCGGGATCGGCCAGGCCCGGTTTGCCGCCACCGGCCAGCATGCGTTCGACGACGGCGCTGCGTTCCTCGTTCCATAACGCCAATGTTTCTTCCGGGGTCATTGCTTCTCCTTTGATTGCACCTGCAACAATTGCAGCTACAATTATCGCATGTCCAGAAAATCCGATGCCGCCACCCAGGCCGAACTGAAAGCCCTGGGCTGCACCAACCTGAAGCTGCGCCAGCTGATGCGGCGCGTGGCCGCGTATTACGATCTCGAGATGGCGAAGGCGGGCCTGAAGACCACACAGTATTCGCTGTTGTCCCATGTCGTCAAACTCGGCCCCCTGCGTCCCGGCGAACTTGCGCAAAGCATGAAGGTCAGCGCTTCCACCCTGACGCGCAATCTCAAGCCCCTGATCGAGGCCGGCTGGATCGAACTGGCCGCCGGCACCGATGCGCGCAGCCGCAGTGTGGTTATCACAGCGGCAGGCCGTGCCAAACGCGAGGAGGCCCGCCATCGCTGGAAGGTGGCCCAGGAGGGCCTGAACCAGCTGCTGGGCGCGCAGCGCGTGCTGGCGCTGCATGGCCTGATCAATGAGTCGCTGGAACTGCTGTCCCCGATTGCAACCGGATCCGGAGCCGATGATGAATAAGCCTTTCTCTTCTTCCTCTTCCTCGTCGTCTGCCCGGCGGCATGTCGCGCTCTGGCTGGTGCTGCTGGCCGCGGCCGGCACCTTTGCGCTGACCATGGGTGTGCGCCAGACCATGGGCCTGTTCCTGTCGGCGCTCAATACCTCAACCGCGCTGGGCATCGGCAGCATCAGCCTGGCTTTCGCCTTCGGCCAGTTGTGGTGGGGGTTGACCCAGCCTTTTGCCGGCGCCGTGGCCGACCGCATCGGCACCGGCCGCGTGATCTTCCTGGGCGTGTTGCTGGTGGCCACAGGCACCATCCTCACGCCGCTGATGACCAGCACGGCGGGCCTGATTTTTGCCATCGGCGTGCTCGCCGCGGGTGGTGCTGGCATGGCCGGCCCGTCGGTGCTGATGGCGGCAACCGCACGCCTGGTGCCGCTGGAAAAACGCGGCTTCGCCAGCGGCATCGTCAATGCGGGGGGCTCTTTCGGCCAGTTCGCGATGGCGCCGATCGCGATTGGCCTGACGGCGGCCGTCGGCTGGGCCAACGCGATGCAGTGGCTGGGTGTGCTGATCTTGCTGGCGCTGCCGGCGGTGTGGGTGCTCCAGGGCAACTCGAAGGCCCTGGCGGCGCAGGCCGCGGCGGCCTCCGGCAAGAAAGCGCTGAGCGCCCGCCAGGCGATTCGCCAGGCGCTGGCCACGCCCAGTTACCGCTACCTGAGCCTGGGGTTTTTCGTTTGCGGATTCCACGTTGCGTTTCTGGCCACGCATTTGCCGGGTGTGGTGGCCGCCTGCGGCCTGCCGCCGGAGATCGGCGGCTGGGCGCTGGCCATGATCGGCCTGTTCAACATCGTCGGCAGCCTGGCCATGGGCTGGGCCGTGGGCCGCTGGCGCATGAAGTCGCTGCTGGCGCTGCTGTATGCGACGCGTGGCATCGCGGTGCTGGTCTTTCTGCTGGCGCCGAAAACACCGGCCGTGATGCTGGTGTTCGCCGCCGTCATGGGCGTGACCTTTCTCTCGACGGTGCCACCAACGGCGGGTCTGGTGGCCAAGATGTTCGGTACGGCCAACATGGCCATGCTGTTCGGCATCGTGATGCTGGCGCACCAGATCGGTGGTTTTTTCGGCGCCTTCCTCGGCGGTTATGTGTTCCAGGCGACCGGCAGCTACGACTGGGTCTGGTACATCGACATCGTGCTGGCCGCGGGGGCCGCACTCGTGAACCTGCCGATCCGCGAGGCCGTGCTGCCGCGTCAAGCGAAGGCCGCAGCATGAGATTGCTCCAGGTTCCGTGTGTGGCGCACGGTATTTTCAAGTTGGGGCCGCGGATCTGGCTTTGCCAGTCCGCAGGCGCAGCGGCCCCCTCGGGGGGCAGAGAGTTACACGGAGTGAACGAACGTGGGGGCTGATCTCGACCCGCGCACGCGGCTGCTGCTCGAAGCGCCGATTGCCCCGACCCTGCTGCGCCTGGCCGCACCCAATGTGCTGGTCATGCTGGCGCAGGCCGGTGTCGGGCTGATTGAAACCTACTTCGTCGGCAAACTCGGCACCGACGCGCTGGCCGGCATGGCCCTGGTGTTTCCGGTGGTGATGCTGATGCAGATGACCTCGGCCGGTGCCATGGGTGGCGGCATTGCCTCGGCCATCGCGCGGGCACTCGGGGCGCGCCGGCGCGACGATGCCGATGCGCTGGTACTCCACGCGCTGGTCATCGCTGCGGTGTTTGCGCTGCTGTTCACGGTCGCGGTGCTGGGCGGCGGGCGCTGGCTGTATGCCCGCATGGGCGGCACCGGCGGCGCGCTGGAGGCGGCCATGGTGTATTCCAACTGGGTGTTTGCCGGCGCGGTGCTGGTGTGGCTGTTCAACACGCTGTCGGCGGTGATTCGCGGCACCGGCAACATGGCGGTGCCGGCCAATGTCACGGTGCTGGGTGCGCTGGTGCTGCTGCCGCTGTCGCCCCTGCTGATTTTCGGCTGGGGCCCGCTGCCCGCGCTGGGCATCGCCGGTGGCGCCATTGCGCTGCTGGCCTACTACCTGGTGGGCAGCCTGGTGCTGGCGGCTTATTTGTGGTCGCCCAAAAGCCTGCTGCGCCCCTCGCTCGCTCGCATCCGGTTTCGCTGGATTTTGTTCAAGGACATCCTGCGTGTCGGCCTGGTCGGCACGGTGTCCACGGTCGCCACCAACCTGGCCATCGGCATCACCACCGCGCTGGTCGGCGGCTTCGGCACCGCGGCGATCGCCGGTTACGGCACGGCGTCGCGGCTGGAGTATCTGCTGGTGCCGCTGGTGTTCGGTTTCGGTGCCCCGCTGGTCGCCATGGTCGGCACCTGCATGGGCGCCGGCCAGCGTGAGCGCGCGCTGCACGCCACCTGGATAGGCGCGGGCATGGCCTTCCTGATGACCGAAGCCATCGGCCTGTGGGCCGCGGCGTTTCCGAGGGCCTGGCTGTCGCTGTTCAACAGCGACCCGGCCATGATCGAAGCCGGCAGCGCCTACCTGCGGGTGGTGGGGCCGGTCTACGGCTTCTTCGGCCTCGGCCTGGCGCTGTACTTTGCGTCGCAGGGGGCGGGACGGCTGCTCTGGCCGGTGCTCGGCAACCTGGCGCGGCTGGCGGTGGCCCTTGCCGGCGGCTGGTTGGCGCTGCGCTGGGGCGGCGGCCTGGCCGGCGTTTTCCTGGCGCAGGCGGTGGCACTGGTGCTCTACGGCGTGCTCAACGCCTGGGCGGTGGCTGGCGGCGCCTGGTTTGGCGGCATCGGCTGGCCGCGCAGCACGGCGGGCTTGCTGAAAAGAATGCCACGCGCCGGGGCTTGAAGCAAAAAATGCCTCCAGCCCAGTAACCACGGGCGAAAGCAGCTATGTATTCTGTAGCAGATGGCTGCAGCCTTCAAGCCGGTGGCGTGAAGGCCGCACGGGCTGCCAGCGCCTGCGCGCGGCTGGCGCAACCTTCGAGGTGGTCGTTGACGAGGCCCATGGCCTGCATGAAGGCGTACATCGTGGTCGGCCCGACAAAGGTCCAACCGCGTTTCTTCAGGTCCTTGGACAGGGCTGTCGAGGCAGGGGAGCTGGGCATGGCCCGCGCGGTCTCCAGCGTGATGCGCTCGGGCCGGCTCGCAGCGTCGGGTTCCAGCCGCCAGGCATAGGCGGCCAGCGAGCCGAACTCGCGGCGCAGTTCCAGGACACGCCCCGCGTTGTTGATGGCCGAGGCGATCTTGCCCGCGTGCCGCACGATGCCGGCATCGCCGAGCAGGCGCCGGACATCGGCGGCATCAAAACACGCCAGCTGCTCGGCATCGAAGTTGGCGAACGCGCTGCGAAAGGCTTCGCGCTTGTTCAGGATGGTCAGCCAGCTCAGGCCGGCCTGGAAACCTTCCAGGCAGATCTTTTCAAACAGCCGGCGTTCATCGGCGACCGGAAAGCCCCATTCGGTGTCGTGGTAGTGGCGGTACAGCGGCGTGGCCTGGCACCACGTGCAGCGCGTGCAGGAGGTTTCATCGGTAAACAGGCCAGGGGCGGGGGCATCAGCGGGCATTGGTCATCCAGTGGTCAGGCCCGGCAGGGCGTCGTTGTTCCATTCAGCCCAGCCACACGCCCAGCCAGACCGCAGCGATGACCAGCACCAGCCCCGGCACGATACGCGCCGCGTAGGCGGTACCGCCGGCGTGGAAGGCCACAACGGCCTTCATCAGCGCGTTGGTGCTCAGGCCGGCGAGGATGGGCCACAGCGCGGCGTCCGCCGGCAGCTTGCCGGCCGCGACCAGCGAGGCGACCGAGGCGGCGGTCGCATGGGCATCGACCAGACCGGTGACTGCGGCCGCCAGCAGGGTACCGCGTTCGCCCAGCCAGGCGCTGAGCGCTGCCGACAGCAGCAGCACGACGCTGACGATGGCGGCAAACGCCAGCGCGGTCTTGAGGTCGAAGGCCCGGCCCAGGTCCGGCTTGTCCGGATGGCCGGCCGCCGGTGCGCCGCGCGGAAAGAACAGCAGGCTGTAGGCGCAGGCCGCCAGACTGCCGAGAACCAGCGGCCACCTCAGCGGGTCCAGCAGTGCCGGCTGCACCGCCGCCACCACGACCGCCAGCTGCACCATGGTGGCCAGGCTGGAGAGCACCGCACCGGCGATGGCCCCGTCCGCCTGGGGGCCCGATCCGGCCGCGCGTGTGCCCATGGCATGAATGGTGGCCGTGCTCGAGATGAAACCCGCCGCGAACCCGGCCAGCGGCAGGCCGTAACGCGGACCCAGTGCGCGCGTCGCCACGTAGCCCAGCGCGCTGACAGCCATCACCAGCACGACCAGCTGGGTGATGGCATGGGGATTGATGGCGCCGAAGGGGCCCAGGAAGCGGTCCGGGGCCAGCGGCAGGGCGATCAGGGCCGCCGCTGAAAACAGCAGGGCGTCGTGCAGCTCGCGCTCGGTCAGCACGCTGCGCACGAAATGGTGAAGGCGGTTGCGTGCCGCCAGCAGCGCCGCCAGCGCCGCGCCCACACCGGCTGCCAGGGCCGGGTTGCGCATCGCCAGCCCGCCCAGCAGGCAAGTCAGCAGCAGGGCGATCTCGGTGGTCATGCCCGGGTCTTTTTCCCGGGTGCGCTGGTAGGCCACGACGGCCAGTGCGCCTGTGACCAGGGCGACCACCCCCAGCAACAGGCCGCCGCCCAGCAACACCCCGACGGCGCCCAGCACCGAGGTCACTGCAAAAGTGCGTATGCCGGCCGCGCCGCGCGTCGGCCCGCTGCCTTTGCGGCGTTCGCGCTCAGCGCCGACCAGCAGGCCAATGCCCAACGCCACGCTGAGGCCCAGCAGGGTGGAAAAATCAGGCAAGGACGGCATGGCGGCAGTGTAAGGGCGCGCGTGCGCCCGGCTCTGCCGGAAACGCGGAGAGGGTTGCGGGCAGACCCATCAAGCAGAGGCAGCCAACCGCGCCTTGCGCAGCCGCAGCGTGTTGCCGATGGCGGACACCGCGCTCAGGCTCATCGGCAGGGCTGCGATCGCCGGCGACAGCAGCCGGCCGGTGAAGGGGTAGAGCAGGCCCGCGGCGCGTTCGCAGATCTCGGCCGCGCTTCGCGGGAGGGGGTGGACAGCCGGATCGTGCTTCAGGCGGACCGGCTGCTGTCGCGATCGAGCAGGGCCTTGCGCTCTTCATACTCCGCCACGGTGATGTCGCCACTGGCCAGTCGCCTGCGCAACACCTCCTGCGGCGTTTCGCGCCGGTCACCTCCGCGGTCCATGTAACGGCCCTGGCCGGAAAGAAAAACCCCGACGAGAAGGACCAGCAGAACCAACAGCCCCAGCCATCCCAGCCCATGCATGCCCATCATGTAGCCACTGCCGTCAAACAGGCTGTACATGCGCTGACCTTCTCAGGTTTTCGCGGCGCCGCCGGGTGCCGCCATCAGCGCCGAGCGGACCCGCTGGAGGCGGCTGCGCACCTCGTCGGCCACCCGGGCCACCTCGGGGTCGTCGGTCATCTGCATCACTGCCACCGGGTCCATGAAGCCCACGGTGAAGCTGCCGTCGTCATCTTCACGCACGATCACGTTGCAGGGAAGCAGCAGCCCGATGTCGGGCTGGGCCGTCAGGGCGCGATGCGCCAGCGGCGGATTGCAGGCACCCAGGATGCGGTAGGGCCGCACATCGACGCCCAGCTTGGTTTTCATGGTCGCCTGCACGTCGATGTCGGTCAGCACGCCGAAGCCTTCGGCCTTGAGAGCCTCGGTCGCACGGGTCACCACATGGGCAAAGCTATTGTCGTCCGGTTTGCAATAAAAGCCGTAAGCGGCGCCGGCGGAGGACGCGGCGGAGGACGTGGTGCTGGGGGTCATGGTTTCTTTCAGGGTTTGGCCGGCGGCGGGGGCAGCCGGTCCATCATCATCTGCATCATGGACTGCATCATCTCCATGCGTTTTTCCATCCATTGCTGGCGTGCCGCCGGGTCGCCGGCCATGGGGCCCGGGCCGGGACCCATCATGCCTCCCATGGCGCCGGGACCCATGCCACCCATCATGCCCATGCCTTCCTGCATGAGTTTTTGCTGCTCGGCCATCAGGGCATTGCGCTCCTCGGGCGTCCTGGCGCGCGACACTCTGTCATGCATGGCACGCATGGCCATCATGTGGTCGTCCATGCGCGCCATGGGGCTGCCGGGACCGGCCATGGGCATGGCTTGGCCCGTTGCTGAAGCCATGTGACCGTAGCGTGTTTGGGCGCAACCGGTCAAGCCCAATGCAGCGGTGACTGCGATGATCGAAACCAGACGAAATGACATCATGGCGAACTCCAGAAGGTGAGCTGCAAGTCTATTGAATCTGGTCATTTTTTGGCAATTCCCCTGCGCGCTTCCATGATCTATGTCAACGGGAAGCGGGAAGCTCTCCCGGACCCTGGCCGGGCTTCTAGACCGCCACGGTGTAATTCAGGGTCATGCGCCCACCGTCGACCACCACGATCTCGCCGGTGATGTAACTCGCCGCATCGCTGGCCAGGTAGGCCACGGTGTCGGCGATCTCTGAGGGTTGGCCCAGGCGTTTCATCGGCGTGCGGCTCATGATGCGGGCCGTGGCCTCGGGGCTGGTCAGCACCGCTTTGGCGGCCAGCTCGGTGGCAATGGTGCCGGGCGCGACCGCGTTCACGCGTACACCCTTGTCGGCCAGCGCCAGCGCCATCACGCGGGTGAGCTGGTTGATGCCACCCTTGCTGACGTTGTAGCTGGCAATGGTCGGAATGGTCAGCACGGCGTTGACCGAACTCATGTTGATGATGCTGCCCTTGCCCGCGCCGGCCATCACGCGCGCCACGGCCTGGCCCACCAGGAACGAGCCCTTGAGGTTGATGCGCAGCACGGCGTCGAAGTCGGCCTCGGTGACCTCCAGAAAATCGGCGGCCCTGAAAATACCGGCGTTGTTGACCAGCACGTCGATGCGGCCGTGCGCGGCCATGGTTTGTGCCACCAGCGCGTCGACCTGGGCCTTGTCGCCGACGTCGCAGTGCACGTACAGGCCGCCGAGTTCGCTGGCCAGTGCCGCGCCGCGGCTGTTGTCAATGTCGGCAATGACGACCTGGGCTCCCTCGCGCGCAAAGCGCCGTATGCAGGCCTCGCCGATGCCCTGGGCGCCGCCCGTGACCAGGCAGACGCGGCCCGACAGCCCGAATGAAATGCCTGCGGAAGATGTGGGTGAAAGTGTGCTCATGCCGCGATATTACCAGCGCAGGCAGCTATGAATTTGGTAGCGTTTTCAGCAACTTCCGCGGCCGCCATGCCGGGCTTGTAGAGCGCCGAGCCGATGCCGAAGCCGCTGGCGCCGGCCGCGAAATAAGCCGCCATGTTGTCCGGCGTGATGCCGCCCACCGGCAACACCCGGGTGGCGGCCGGCAACACGGCGCGCAGCGCTTTCAGCACGGCGGGGGTGATCATCTCCGCCGGGAAAATTTTCAGGCCGGTGGCGCCGCACTCCAGCGCGGCAAAGGCTTCGCTGGCCGTCATCACGCCGGGCAGGCAGACCAGGCCCAGCCGCACGGCTTCGCGCACGACGGCCGGGTTGAAGTTGGGCGACACGATGAGCTGGCCGCCCGCCGCCTGCACATTACGAACATCCTCCACGCTCAGCACCGTGCCGGCGCCGACCAGGGCCTGGGGACAGGCGGCGGCCAGGGCCGCAATGCTGTCGAGCGGTTGCGGAGAATTGAGCGGGACCTCGATCAGCGTCCAGCCGGTGGACAGCAGCGCCTGGCCCACCGGCACGGCCTCGGCGGGACGCAGGCCGCGCAGGATGGCGACCAGCGGCAGGGTCTGCAGGGCGGCGGCAAATTTTGGGGAAGCGTTCATGGGGTCATGGGTTCATGGAAGAGAGGGGGCAGGCAAGGTGTCGGCAATGGCACGCAGGCCGCGCCAGGTGGCACTGGCGCCCACGCGACTGACCGTCACGCCCAGCTGCGCCAGCGCCTGTTCATAACGCGCGGTCAGCGCCTCTGCACCCATGAGCACCACTGCATCGCCGCGCTGCAGGTTCTGGGCTTTGAGTTCTTCGCCGATGACCAGCCCCGACAGGTAGCTGGGCAGGGCCTCAGGCGCCATGCGCTGGAACAGCGACAGCGTGCGCGTGCTGAAGGCCGTGTGCAGCAGGCCGGGGCCGGCCAGCGCGCGGGTCACGCCTTGCCCGAAGGCGGCTGTGTCAGCCGGCGGCTCCTCCGCAGGCAGTGTGCGCGCCAGAATCGAGTGCTGGCGCAGCAGGGCGTAAAACTCGCCGGTCATCCAGGTCGAAAAGTCCGTGATGCGGCCGCCGGCGACCGTGACCCATTTGCTGTGGGTCCCCGGCAGCACCAGGCGCGCATCGGTGAGGCCCAGCAGCAGCAGGGCACCGACGATCTGCGTTTCCTCGCCGCGCATGACATCGGGAACGCCGTTGGTGCCGATGCTGAGGCCGGGCACGATGGCGATGCGGCCCGGCTCCAGCCATTCAAGCCGGGCGGCAATGTCGCTGAAGCCGGCTGGACAGGCGCAGTAGGGCGCTTCCCGCCAGCCCTGCTGGCTGCCGGCCATGCCCGAGATCAGGCACAAGGTGCCGGCCGTCATCCAGTCGCCAAACGCGTTGTCAAAAACCGCCGGAAAGTCGCCTGCCGCCACGCTGAGGATGCCGCGCGCCAGGGCGCGTTCTGCCAGCACCTGGCCCTCGGGCCCGACCAGCGCCCCGCGCAGCGACGAGGTGCCCCAGTCGACCGCCAGCAACCGGCGGCCGTTCATACGGGCTGGGTGCAGGGCGCGGCGTCAGGCCTGCCGGTGCGCATGGTTCAGGACATGCCCAGCAGGGCACCGGCCGGGTAGGCGGGGCTGCGGCAATCCTCGATGTACTGTTCAATGATGGCCTTGAAGGACGCATCGGGCTTCAGGCCCAGCGCATGCGCCCGATCGGCGCTGGCACCGCGTGCCCAGTTGGCCACGATGCCGGCGATGCGTTCGTCGCGCTCGAAGCGCACCCGCCGGCGGACCGCGGGGCCGGCGACCTCTTCCAGGGCCTGCAGCATCTCGCCGACGCTGACATTCAGACCAGGCAGGTTCAGTGCCAGGCGACCGCCCATGGCTTGCTGGCTGGCCTCGAACACGGTGATCAGGCCGTGCACCGTGTTCGACGGCGAGGACACCGGGTGTGTGACGCTGGCATCCACCGGGCAGGTGGTTTCCTCGCCGGCCAGGGGTTCGCGGATGATGCCGCTGAAAAACGAGGACGCCGCGCCGTTGGGTTTGCCTGGGCGCACGGTGACCGTCATCAGGCGCGCCGAGCGGCCATCGACAAAACCCTTGCGGGTGTAGTCGGCAATCAGGTGTTCACACACCAGCTTGTGCATGCCGTAGGAGGTCTGCGGCGACGGCAGCGTGTGGTCGCTCACGAGGTCGGGCAGCGGGTTGGATGCGTCCGGGCCGAAGACCGCCACCGAACTGGCGAACACCAGCCGCGGGGCATTACCGGCCTTTCGCAGGCCGTCGAGCAGAAGGCGGGTGCTGTCGAGGTTGGAGCGCAGGCCCAGGTCGAAGTCGAGCTCGCACTCGCCTGACACGGCCGAGGCCAGGTGGAACACGGCGTCGAAGCCGCTGGCAAACAGCTCGGCCTGATTGAGCAGCGGGCCGGTGTGCACCCGCACCCGCTTGTCGGCCGCCAGATCGGCGGGTGGTGCAAACATGTCGGCAATGTGCAGTTCGTCAATGGTCTGGCCGTCGAGCCGGTCTTTCTTGAGAATGGTGCGGGCCAGCCTGGCGCCGACAAAGCCGGCGCCCCCTGTGATGAGTAATTTCATGTCAAGCCTTGTAAATCAGTGGTTGTCGCGCGGCACGAAGGAGCCGCGTTTGCCGACCAGGAAGTCCAGGTCCACGCCCTCGTCGGCCTGCAGCACATGGTCGACATACAGCTTCCAGTAACCCGAGGACAGCGGCGGCGGCGGTGCGGTCCATCCGGCCAGGCGGCGCGCTAGCTCCTCGTCGCTGATGTGCAGATGCAGCTTGCGCAGCGGCACGTTGAGCTCGATCAGGTCGCCGTTCTGCACAATCGCCAGCGGGCCGCCGGCGGCCGCTTCCGGCGCGGTGTGCAGCACCACGGTGCCGTAGGCGGTGCCGCTCATGCGGGCGTCGCTGATGCGCACCATGTCGGTGATGCCCTTGCGCAGCACCTTGGGCGGCAGCGGCATGTTGCCGACCTCGGCCATGCCGGGGTAACCTTTCGGGCCGCAGTTTTTCAGCACCATGACACAGGTCTCGTCGATGTCGAGGTCCTCGTCGTCGATGCGTGCGTGGAAGTCCTCGATGTTTTCAAACACCACCGCGCGCCCGGTGTGCACCATCAGCGCGGGCGTCGCCGCACTCGGCTTGATGACCGCGCCGCGCGGCGACAGGTTGCCGCGCAGCACGGCAATGCCGGCCTTGTCCTTGAACGGCGTGGCCAGCGGCATGATCACTTCGGTGTTGTAGTTTTGCGCGTCGGCGATGTTGGCGCCTATGGTTTGCCCGTTGGCGGTGATGGCGCCCAGGTGCAGGTGCTGCGCAATTTCCTTCATCACCACCGGCAGGCCGCCGGCGTAACAGAAGTCTTCCATCAGGAACTTGCCGGAAGGCTGCAGGTTGACCAGGCAGGGCAACTCACTCGCCAGGCGGTCAAAGTCGTCCACCGTGAGTTTCACGCCGATGCGGCCGGCCATCGCAATCAGGTGGATCACCGCGTTGGTGGAGCCGCCAATTGCAGCCAAGGTCTTGATGGCGTTTTCGAAGGCCTCGCGGGTCAGGATTTTCGAGAGTGTCAGATCCTCATGCACCATCTCGACCGCGCGGCGCCCGGCCATGCGCGCCAGCACATTGCGCCGGCCATCGACGGCCGGGTAGGCCGCGTTGCCCGGCAGGCCGATGCCCAGCGCCTCGACCATGCTGGCCATGGTGCTGGCCGTTCCCATGGTCATGCAGTGGCCGTGGCTGCGGTGCATGCAGCTTTCAGCTTCAAAAAAGTCGGCGAGCTTGAGTGTGCCCGCGCGCACCTGCTCGCTCATGCTCCAGACACCGGTGCCCGAGCCGAGCTCCTGGCCGCGCCATTTGCCGCTGAGCATGGGGCCGCCGCTGACGCCCACGGTCGGCAGGTCCACGCTGGCCGCACCCATGACCAGCGAAGGCGTGGTCTTGTCGCAGCCCATCAAGAGCACCACGCCGTCGATCGGGTTGCCGCGAATGCTTTCCTCCACGTCCATGCTGGCGAGGTTGCGGTACAGCATGGCGGTCGGGCGCAGCAGGGTTTCGCCGAGCGACATGACGGGGAACTCGAGCGGGAAGCCGCCGGCCTCGTACACGCCGATCTTCACCTGCTCGGCAATCGTGCGGAAATGGGAATTGCAGGGCGTCAGTTCGCTGAAGGTGTTGCAGATGCCGATGACGGGCCTGCCGTCGAACTGGTCATGCGGCACACCCTTGCCCTTGACCCAGCTGCGGTAGGCGAAACCGTCGCGGTCCTGGCGGCCAAACCATTGCTGGCTGCGTAGCTCTTCGGGTTTCTTCCGGGGGGTCTTGGGGTCGGTCATAGGGAAAATCCTTAATTGATAAACATATTATCGTCATACCATTGCGCCGCGAATCCTAGTAATAACCATTAAACAGGCGGCAATGATCAAAAACGTTCACGGCAATACGGTTGACCACCTTGGCGAAGCCATTGTTGCGGGCCGGTATGCCGTGGGCGCGTCGATTCCGCCCGAGCCGGTGTTGTGCCAGGAACTCGGTGTCAGCCGCACGGTGGTGCGCGAGGCGGTCAAATCACTGATCGCCAAGGGCCTGATGACCACCGGGCCCAAGGTGGGCACCCGCGTGTTGTCGGAGGACCACTGGAACTGGTTCGACCCCGACGTCATCATCTGGCAGTCCAAGGCGGGTCTCACCCCTGAATTCTTGCGCGACCTGCAGGACCTGCGCCGCGTGGTGGAGCCGGCCGCGATGCGTCTGGCGGCGGAGCGCGCCACGGCGCAGGACATTGCCGAGGTCGAGGCCGCTTACGCCGGCATGAAACATGCGGTCGAGGAAGGCGGCGACTATGTCACGCACGACCTGCGTTTCCACCAGGGCCTGCTACGCGCCAGCCGCAACCGCATGCTGGTGCAGATGAGCAAGGCGCTGGGGGCGCTGCTGCGCACCAGCTTTGAAATTTCCACACGTCGCAAGGACGGCCCGAGCCACTCCCTGCCGCTGCACCGTGCCGTGCTGGACGCGGTGATCGCCCACCAGCCCGACGAGGCCGAGCGCGCGATCCGCGTGCTGATCGACGGCGCCAAGGAAGACATTGAAGAGGTGCTGGCCTCGCGCCGCCGCCTGCCCGTCCTGAGCAGCCCCGCACGGCAACTCAAGGCGGCCTGAGCCATCCCATCAAACAACAGGCGAAAGATGAATTTGCAAAAAACAATGGATGCGGCGGTTCACTGGTTCTTCAAGTTCCTGGAGCTGCTGGTGGTCGTCTGCATGGTGGCCATGGTCATCATGGTGTTCGGCAACGTGGTGCTGCGTTACGCCTTCAATTCCGGCATTTCCGTTTCCGACGAAATGTCTCGGTACTTCTTCATCTGGCTGACCTACATCGGCGCGATGCTGGCCATGCACGAAGGCGGGCACCTGGGGGTGGATACCTTGATCAAGCACCTGCCGGTGCTGGGCAAAAAAGTTTGCCTCTTCCTGAGCGAAGCACTGATGTTGTTCTGCAATGTGCTCTTTTTCATGGGCACTTTCGAGATGCATGAACTGCAGGTCACCAATGTTTCGCCGGTGGTCGGCATTTCCATGATCTGGATCTACGGCATCGGTTACGTCGTCAGTGTGGTGATGGGCATGATCAATCTCAACGTGCTGTTCCGGCTGGTGACGGGGCGCATCAGCGAGGAAGAGCTGGTCCAGGTGATCGAAACCGAAGGCCTGGCCGACGTCGAAAAACAAATTCAGGGAAGCAAGGCATGACCGTCAGCGTTTTTATCCTCAGCCTGCTGGCCGCCATGGCCATCGGCATGCCGATCGCCTATGCACTGCTGGTCTGTGGTGTCACGCTGATGGCTTTCCTGGCCGCCACCAGCGGCCTCGTCACTTTCGACAGCCAGATCCTGGCCCAGCGTTTTGTCGACGGTGCCGACAACTTTCCGCTGCTGGCGGTGCCGTTTTTCCTGCTGGCCGGTGAGTTCATGAATGCCGGCGGCATCAGCCGCCGCATTGTCAACCTGGCGATGGCCTGGGTCGGGCATTTTCGCGGCGGCCTCGGTTACGTCACGGTGATTGCCGCGGTCATCATGGCCTCGCTGTCGGGCTCGGCGATTGCCGACACCGCCGCGCTGGCCGCGCTGCTGATTCCCATGATGCGGGCGGCCGGTTACAACGTGGGCCGGGCCTCGGGGCTGATTGCGTCTGGCGGCATCATTGCGCCGGTGATACCGCCGTCGATCGGCCTGATCATTTTCGGTGTGGCCGGCAACGTCTCCATCACCAAGCTGTTTTTGGCTGGCATCGTGCCCGGCATCCTGATGGGCGTGGCGATCGGGCTCACCTGGTGGTGGGTGGCCAGGAAGGAAAACGTTCCCGCAGCGCCCAAATTGCCCATGCCGGAGCGCCTGCGCATCACGGCCCAGGGCGGCTTCGCGCTGACCCTGCCCATCGTCATCATTGGCGGCATGAAGTTCGGTATCTTCACCCCGACCGAGGCCGCCGTGGTGGCCGCCGTTTACAGCTTTGTCGTCGGCATGTTCATCTACCGCGAGCTCAAGTGGTCCGAGTTGTACGGCCTGATCCTGGCCGCCGGCAAGACCACCGCGGTGGTGATGTTCCTGGTGGCCGCGGCCATGGTCAGCGCCTGGCTGATCACGGTCGCCAACATCCCCACCGAAGTCGCCAACATGATGGCGCCTTTCATGGGCAACAAGATGCTGCTGATGTTCATCATGATGGTGCTCATCGTGATTGTCGGTACCGCGCTGGATTTCACGCCGACGGTGCTGATCCTCACGCCGGTGCTGATGCCCCTGGTGCTCAAGGCCGGCATCGACCCGGTGTATTTCGGCATCATGTTCATCATGAACAATGCCATTGGCCTGATCACGCCGCCGGTGGGCACCGTGCTCAATGTGGTCTGTGGCGTCGCCAAGATCAGCATGGACGAGGCCTTCAAGGGCGTGCTGCCTTTCCTCATGGCGCAACTGGCCGTGCTTTTTCTGCTGGTGCTTTTTCCCTCCATCGTCACCGAGCCACTCAAATGGTGGATGCGATGAGGGCTCCCCGTCGTTTTTTTTCAACCCTGTCGTTTTTATAAAAGGAGACAACCATGTTCAAACGTAGAACCCTGGCCCTGGCCGCCGCCGCCTTGCTGGTGGCCACTTCGAGCTTCGCGCAGTTTGCCGACCGCACGATCAAGTTCACCAACGGCGTCAACGAAGACCACCCGGTCGGCGTCGGCGTCAAGAAGATGCAGGAAGTGCTGGCCGCCAAGACCGGCGGCAAGATGAAAATCAATGCCTTCTGGGGCGGCGCCGCGGGCGGCGACCTGCCGGCCACTCAGGCGCTGCGCGCCGGCACGCAGGAGATGGTGTGCACCTCGAGCTCGCCGCTGGTGGGCATCGTCAAGGAACTCGGCGCCTTCGATCTGCCTTTCCTGTTTGCCAATGAAAAGGAAGCCGACGCCGTGCTCGACGGCCCGGCTGGCGCCTACTTCAACAAGAAGCTGGAAGAAGCCGGCCTGATCAATTTGGCCTACTGGGAAAACGGTTTCCGCAACCTGACCAACAGCAAGCGGCCGGTCGCCCGGGCGGAAGATTTTGACGGCGTCAAGGTCCGTGTGATGCAGAACAACATTTTCATCGACACCTTCAAGACCCTGGGGACCAACGCCGTGCCCATGGCGTTTGGCGAGGTGTTCACCGCGCTGGAAACCAAGACCATCGACGGCCAGGAAAACCCCTTCGTGACCATTGAAACGTCCAAGTTCAATGAAGTGCAGAAGTACCTGAGCGTCACGCGTCACGCCTACACCCCCTTCCTGGTGCTGTACAGCAAGAAACTGTGGGACCAGCTGAACCCCCAGGAGCAGGCGGTGCTGCGTGAAGCGGCGATGGAGGGCCAGAAGGTCCAGCGCGCTGCCAACCGTGCGCTCAATGAAAAGTCCCTGGCCAGCCTCAAGGCCAAAGGGATGCAGGTCAACGAAGTGAGTGCGGCCGAACAGAAACGCATGTTCGACAAGGTCAAGCCTGTCTATGACAAAAACATTCCGACCATAGGCGCTGAACCCGTCAAGATGGTGATGGATGCGCTGAAGAAGGCGCGCGGCGGCTAAGCGGCTTTCTTGCCGGAGTCGTTGCAAGGCCGCAAGGGGTAACCCTCGCGGCCTTTTTTACGGAGCATGAATTGAAAATCACCAAAGTCGAAACCCTGCGCCTGGGCGAGTTTCCCAACATCATCTGGGTCCGCATCCACACCGACGAAGGCCTGGTCGGCCTCGGCGAAACCTTCATGGGGGCCGCGGCCGTGGAAGCCTACGTCCACGAATGGGCCGGTCCCAAGCTGCTGGGCAAGGACCCGCTGGCCATCGAGGCGCGCAACAAGGACATCACCGGTTACCTCGGCTGGCGCGGCTCCGGCGTGGAAACGCGCGGCAACTCGGCCATCGACATCGCGCTGTGGGACATTTTCGGCAAGGCGGCCAACATGCCGCTGTACACCGCGCTGGGCGGCAAGAGCCGCGACAGCATACGCATCTACAACACCTGCGCGGGCTACCAGTACGTGCGCAGCACCGTCAACCAGAGCAGCGCCAACTGGGGCATAGGCGACGCCAAAAAGTCCAACGCCGGACCTTATGAGGACCTCGAAGGCTTTTTGCACCGGGCCGATGAACTGGCCGAATCGCTGCTGTCTGAAGGCGTGACGGCCATGAAGATCTGGCCCTTCGATCCGGCAGCCGAAAAAAGCGACGGGCAATACATCAGCAACGCGGACCTGGACCTCGCGCTGGAGCCGTTTCGCAAGATCCGCTCCGCGGTCGGCGAGCAGATGGACATCATGGTGGAGTTCCACAGCCTGTGGCGGCTGCCGATGGCGCAGAAAATTGCGCGCGCGCTCAAGCCCTTCAATACCTTCTGGCACGAGGATGCGATCCGCATGGATTCGCTGGACCTGCTCAAGCAATATTCAAAAGACTGTGACGCGCTGATCTGCGCGAGCGAAACGCTCAGCTACAAGTGGGGCTTCAAGGACTACCTGCAGACCGGTGTGGCCGGGGTCGCCATGCTGGACCTGAGCTGGTGCGGCGGCCTGACCGAGGCGCGCAAGATCGCGGCCATGGCCGATGCCTGGCAACTGCCGGTGGCGCCGCACGACTGCACCGGGCCGGTGGTCTGGGCGGCGTCCAGCCACCTGTCCCTGCACGCGCCCAATGCCCTGATCCAGGAAAGCGTGCGCGCGTTCTACACCGGCTGGTACAAGGAACTCGTGACCGAGTTGCCCACGGTGACCCAAGGCATGCTCAGCCTGAACGGCAAGCCCGGGCTGGGGCTGGAGCTGCTGCCCGACCTGCACCTACGCGCCGACGCCACGGTGCGCTGGTCGGCCTAGGCGTGCAAGGTCGAAGATGACGCAGATGGGTTCCGATATTTTTGTGGTCATGGGCGTCAGCGGCTGCGGCAAAAGCACCGTGGGCGCCCAGCTGGCGGCCGCCCTGGGCCTGGAGTTTCTGGAGGGCGACAGCCTGCATCCCGCGGCCAACGTGGCGCGCATGGCCGCCGGGGTGGCGCTGAGCGACGCGGACCGCGAGGGCTGGTTGCAAACGCTGGCCGGGCGGCTGCAGCAGGCGCAGGCGGGCGGGCGGGGTCTGGTGCTGTCGTGCTCCGCGCTCAAGCGGGCCTACCGCGACATCCTGCGGCGCGGTGCGCCCGACGCCCGTTTTCTCCATCTGCAGGGCGACTATCCCTTGCTCGCGGCGCGCATGGCCGCGCGAACCGGCCACTACATGCCGCTGTCGCTGCTGGCCAGCCAGCTCAGCACGCTGGAAGCGCCCGGCCCGGAGGAAAATGCACAAAGCTTCGACCTAGCGAGCCGGCCCGAAGACATCGTGGCCGCCGTGCTGGCCTGGCGGCAAAACCCCGGTGCCTGAGCCCACCCTTTATTTACTTTTCACGGATGTGCCATGACTGTTTTCACCAAAACCACGCTTTACACCGGCCCCGATGGCCGCGCCGGATTCCGCGAAGAGCCGCTGGCGCTGACCGAAGGGTCGCCACAAGCGCTGCTCTCGCCCTTGTTGCCGTCGACCGGCTACCAACTGCGCCACAGCCCGGTGGGGTTTCGCAGCCAGTTTCATTGCACGGTGACACCGCAATGGGTGGTCATTCTTGGCGGCCAGATGGAAATTGGCCTGCAGGATGGCACATCGCGCGTGTTCAAGCCCGGGGACCATTTTTATTCGGCCGATCTGTTGCCACCGGGTGCCAAGTTTGATGCGGCCATCCACGGCCACTGGAGCCGCCAGGTCGGGCCGGACCCGCTGGTGACGCTGTTTGTGCAGGGCTGAAAGCCGCACGGACAGGGGATCAAATGCTATTGAATAGATAGCTATATGCGCCCGTATCTAAAGGGCTGGAGGCCAAAAAGGCTGTGAATTGTCAGGCGGGCTGCAGCTCACCCGAGAGCAGCACGCGGCGTCCCGGCTGGCCGGCTTGGACGGCTTTCACCAGGGCCGCGGCGACGTCGGCTGCTGCAACCACGCGGTAGTTGCGCGGGATCAGCGGCTTGAACAGGCGCATGGCGACCAGGGCGAGCTGTTCGCCAGGTCGGCTGGCCTGTGCCAGGGCCGCGCGGTCGCCCGCCAGAAGCGAGGGGCGTGCGAACACCACGCTGTCGTAGCCGAGCTGGCTGACAGCCTCTTCCATCTCGCCCTTGACGCGGTTGTAAAAAACGGGGGACTGGGCGTCGGCGCCCATGGCGCTGACGATGCCCAGGCGGGTTGCGCCGGCGGCACGCGCCGACTGGGCCAGGGCCACGACGGTGTCGAAATCGACCGCCCGGAACGCCTGCTGGCTGCCCGCCACCTTGAGGGTGGTGCCCAGCGCGATGAAGACATCGTCCACCGGCGGGGCTGAAAACTCGCGGAGCGAATCGGTCAGATGCACCACCAGTGCGGGGTGTACAGGATCAGGGTTGCGGCGGCCCACGCAGTGGACCGCCGAGTAGCCTTTATCGGCCAGTAAACGAGCCAGAATTTCCCGACCGACCAGACCCGTTGCTCCGGCCACCAGAGCCACCCGAGCGTCCGCCGCCACCGCCAGCTGGCCGTCCGCCGCCGCGGTAGTTGCCGCGGTTGCCGCCCGTGGGCTGGCCGGAGGAGGGGAAGCCGGAAGAGACATGGCTGCTCGGTTGGGCATCGCCGCGTTCCTGGGGTTCACGCTGCCGTGGGGGTTGGTCATTGGAGTTCCTCGCTTGCTGCTGCTGTGGCTGGCCGCCTTGCGAAGAATAACCCGAGTTCTGGCGCGGCTGGCCGCCCTGGGGCTGGCTGCGGCCACCACCATTGCCGCCACCGCCGCTGCGGCCTCGTCCGCCACCGTTGCCGCCGCCATTGCCACCACCGTTGCCGCCGCCGCCATTGCCGGCGCCGCGGCCCGCCTGGGGCTTGTTCTCGCGGATGCGCGTCATCATTTCGCTGCGGGCGGCCTTGGCGGCGGCCTGCATCACGTCACGGCTCGGCGGCTTGCCCAGGCCGCCCCAGATGGTCTGGCGGCCCATGGCCAGCGGCTCGGCTTTTTCGCCGGGCTCGGCTTCAAAACCGGGCACGATGACTTTTTCGATGTTCTGCTTGGTGAAACGCTCGATGTCCTGCATGAAGCCTTCCTCGTCCAGGCAGACCAGGCTCACGGCCTCGCCGCTGTTGCCGGCGCGGCCGGTGCGGCCGATACGGTGCACATAGTCTTCGCTGACATTGGGGATTTCATAGTTCACGACGTGGGGCAGCTCGTCGATGTCGATGCCGCGGGCGGCAATGTCGGTGGCCACCAGCGCGCGGATGCTGCCGCTCTTGAAGTCCTGCAGCGCCTGGGTACGGGCGGTCTGGCTCTTGTTGCCATGCAGCGCCATCGCCGGGATGCCGTTTTTCGTCAGGTGTTCGGCCACATTGTTGGCGCCGAACTTGGTGCGCGTGAACACCAGAACCTGGCTCCAGTTGTGCTCGTTGATGATGTGCGTGAGCAGCGCTTTTTTCTTGCCGCGGCCGACCGGGTGGATCGTCTGCGTGATGCGCTGCACCGTGGTGTTGCGCGGCGTCACCTGGATGTGCAGCGGGTCGCGCAGCAGGCCGTTGGCCAGGTCGCGGATCTCGTCGCTGAAGGTGGCGGAAAACAGTAGCGTCTGCTTCTGCTTGGGTACCAGGGCCAGCACCTTCTTGATGTCGTGGATGAAGCCCATGTCCAGCATGCGGTCGGCTTCGTCGAGCACCAGGATCTGCACCTGGCTCAGGTCCAGCGTGCCCTGGCTGGCGTGGTCCAGCAGGCGGCCGGGGGTGGCCACCAGGATGTCGACGCCGCGGCGCAGTTTTTCAATCTGCGCGCCCATGCCGACACCGCCGAACATCACCATGGAGGAGAGTTCGAGGTATTTGCCATAGAGGCGAACGCTTTCCTCGACCTGGGCGGCGAGTTCGCGCGTCGGGGTCATGATCAGGGCGCGCACGGCGTTGACGCCGCGCTTGTTTTTCAGGGATGGTTCGGAGGACAGGCGCTGCAGCATGGGCAGCACAAAGGCCGCGGTTTTGCCGGTGCCGGTCTGGGCGCCGCCGAGCAGGTCGCCGCCTGCCAGCACGGCAGGGATCGCCTGGGCCTGGATCGGGGTGGGAACGGTATAGCCCTGCTCAAGCACGGCTTTAAGAATGGCCGGAGCCAAGTTCAGATTTTCAAAAGTCATTGATGGTGCACGCGGAGGTGCCAAAGATCGGCCAGTCGGGGGCTGTTGAAGCCTCCGCCAGTGAAAGGCAGACGGGTAAAAAAGTCAGGCTGGGCACCCAAACTGTCACCGAAGGTGTGCCTAATTGCTGCAGGCAACTGGAGCCAGCAACCCGTGTATTGTCGCATGGAACGATAATCGGGGGGTTCACGCCAGAAACGCGCCTTGATTTGGGGCGCCAGCCCCCCACTTGGGGAGTGTGATTTTCGTTTGCAGGGAGATCCGCAAATGGCCTGTCAAAAGCCCTGTTGGCAGGCTGCATGGGCTTCATTCTTCCTGCCTTGTTTTCCCATTTTTTAGAAGTTGAACCCCGATGGCCCAGTACGTATTTACCATGAACAAGGTCGGCAAGATCGTGCCGCCCAAGCGTCAGATTCTCAAGGACGTTTCCCTCAGCTTTTTCCCCGGCGCCAAGATCGGCGTGCTCGGCACCAACGGTTCCGGCAAGTCCACGCTGCTCAAGATCATGGCCGGCCTGGACCACGAGATCGAGGGCGAAGCCACGCCGATGCCGGGCCTGAACATCGGTTATCTGCCGCAGGAGCCCAAGCTCGATCCCGAACACACGGTGCGCGAGAGCGTGGAAGCCGGCATGGGTGCGGTGTTTGCCGCCAAGGCCCAGCTCGAGGCCGTGTACACCGCTTACGGCGAGCCCGATGCCGACTTTGACGCGTTGGCTGCCGAGCAGGCGCGCCTGGAAGCCATCATCGCCACCTCCGGCAGCGACTCCGAGCACCAGCTCGAGATCGCCGCCGATGCGCTGCGCCTGCCGCCCTGGGATGCCAAGGTCGGCGTCCTCTCGGGTGGCGAGAAGCGCCGCGTGGCCCTGTGCAGCCTGCTGCTGTCCAAGCCCGACATGCTGCTGCTCGACGAGCCGACCAACCACCTGGACGCCGAATCGGTGGACTGGCTCGAGCAGTTCCTGCAGCGCTACCCGGGCACCGTGGTGGCCATCACCCATGACCGCTACTTCCTGGACAACGCCGCCGAGTGGATTCTGGAGCTGGACCGCGGCCGCGGCATTCCCTGGAAAGGCAACTACAGCACCTGGCTGGAGCAAAAGGGTGAACGCCTGGCGCAGGAGCAAAAGGGCGAGGAAGCCCGCGCCAAGGCCCTGAAGAAAGAACTCGAATGGTCACGCCAGAACCCGAAAGCGCGCCAGGCCAAAAGCAAGTCGCGTCTGGCACGGTTTGAAGAGCTGTCCGACTTTGAATACCAGCAGCGCAACGAAACCCAGGAGATTTTCATTCCCGTGGCCGAGCGCCTGGGCAATGAGGTCATCGAGTTCAAGAACGTCAGCAAGTCCTTCGGCGACCGCCTGCTGATCGACAACCTGAGCTTCAAGATCCCGGCCGGCGCCATTGTCGGCATCATCGGCCCGAACGGCGCCGGCAAGTCCACGCTGTTCAAGCTGATTGCCGGCAAGGAGCAGCCCGACAGCGGCGAGGTGGCGATCGGCAAGACCGCGCGCATGGCCTTTGTCGACCAGCACCGCGACGACCTGGCCAACGAAAAAACCGTCTGGGAAGACATCTCCGGCGGACTCGACATGCTGACCGTCGGCAAGTTCACCATGCCCAGCCGCGCTTATGCCGGCCGTTTCAACTTCAACGGCGCCGACCAGCAAAAACGCGTGGGCATGCTGTCCGGCGGCGAGCGCGGGCGCCTGCACCTGGCCAAGACCCTGATTGCCGGCGGCAACGTGCTGATGCTCGATGAACCCTCGAACGACCTCGACGTCGAAACGCTGCGTTCGCTGGAAGACGCGCTGCTCGAGTTCGCCGGTTCCATCATGGTGATCAGCCATGACCGCTGGTTCCTGGACCGCATCGCCACCCACATCCTGGCGGCCGAAGGCGACAGCCAGTGGACCTTCTTCGACGGCAACTACCAGGAGTACGAAGCCGACAAGAAGAAACGCCTGGGCGAAGAGGGCGCCAAGCCCAAACGCATGCGGTTCAAGGCACTTCACTAAGCCCCCACGCTTTTCACTTCGTGTAATGCGCTGCTCCCCGAGGGGGCGCTGCCCTTGCAGGGCGCCACGCTGCCAGAGGCAGCGCATCTGGAGGCTGTCCAAGCCCGCTCAAGCGGGCTCGGAGCCGCAGCCGCCAGCCTGCGGGCCGGCAAAGCCGGTTCCGCGGCCCCGGCTGGGATGAAGAACTCTCACGACCGCTGATTGCGTGTCGTTTCCTGGAGATGCTGATGACCGACGATGAAGTCCTGACTCAAACGCGTCACTGGCTCGAAAAAGCCGTGATCGGGCTGAACCTGTGCCCGTTTGCCAAGGCGGTGTATGTCAAGAACCAGGTGCGCCTGGTGGTCAGCCATGCGCGTCACGCCGACGATCTGCTCGAGGAGCTCGACAAGGAGCTCGACCTGCTGGTGGCCACACCGGCTGAGCAGATCGACACCACGCTGCTGATCCACCCCACGCTGTTCGATGATTTCCTGGACTTCAATGATTTCCTGGAGATTGCCGAAGGGGTGGTGGACGAGCATGGCCTTGACGGCGTGGTGCAGCTCGCCAGTTTTCACCCGAAGTTCCAGTTCGAGGGCACCGAGCCCGACGACATCGGCAACTTCACCAACCGCGCGCCGTTTGCCATCCTGCACCTGCTGCGCGAGGACAGCATGGAGCGCGCGGTCGAAGCCTTCCCCGAGGCCGATGCCATTTTCGACGTCAACATCCAGACGCTGGAAAAGCTCGGCCACGCAGGCTGGAAGGCGCTCGGGCTCTAGGTTCAAATGGCCCACGCCGGTTTGACCGCGAAGCGTCAATCAGATGAACGTTGCTTTCTGCCTGAGCATGAAACCGCCACAGATACAATGAAGCCATGCAGCAAGCCGATCGCAAAGTCCATGGCAGGCCGGGAAGCTCTCCAGTGAGCATGCTGCCGCTCGGCTACTTCTGTTCGGTCACGCCGCCCTGAGCGGCTTTTGAGCCTGCTCCTCGCGAGCCATACTGGGCGCTTCACGCGCCACTCCTTTTCATGATCCGCCCCTGCCCCGCGCAGGCGCTGCTGCTGCTATTCCATCCATGCAACTCAAAACATCCTTGCGCCAGAACTGGCTGGCCAACATCCGTGGCGACCTGCTTGCCGGACTCGTCGTCGCGCTGGCCCTGATTCCCGAGGCCATCGCTTTTTCCATCATCGCCGGGGTCGACCCCAAAATCGGTCTCTACGCCTCGTTCTGCATCGCCGTGGTCATCGCCTTTGCCGGCGGCCGGCCCGGCATGATCTCGGCGGCCACCGGCGCCATGGCGCTGGTGATGGTCACGCTCGTCAAGGACCATGGGCTGCAATACCTGCTGGCGGCGACCCTGCTCACGGGGGTGCTGCAAATCGTGGCGGGCTGGCTGAGGCTCGGCGTGCTGATGCGCTTCGTCTCGCGCTCCGTGGTCACCGGCTTCGTCAATGCGCTGGCCATTCTGATCTTCATGGCGCAGTTGCCCGAGCTCATTGGCGCGCCCTGGGTCGTTTATGCGATGGTTGCTGCGGGTCTGGGGATCATTTATCTCTTTCCTTTGTTGACGAAAGCCGTGCCCTCGCCATTGGTGTGCATCGTGGTGCTGACCGGCGTGGCGATGGCGCTTGGCCTGGACATCCGCACGGTCGGCGACATGGGCCAGCTGCCCGACAGCCTGCCTGTCTTCCTGCTGCCCGACGTGCCGCTGAACTTGCAGACGCTACAGATCATTTTCCCGTACGCGCTGACGCTGGCCGTGGTCGGTCTGCTGGAGTCGATGATGACCGCCTCCATCGTCGATGACCTGACCGATACGCCAAGCAACAAGAACCGCGAATGTGTCGGGCAGGGTGTGGCCAACATCGCATCGGGCTTGCTAGGCGGCATGGCCGGCTGCGCCATGATTGGCCAGTCGGTGATCAACGTGAAATCCGGTGGCCGGGGGCGGCTGTCAGCATTGGCGGCAGGCGTGTTCCTGCTCATCATGGTGGTGTTCCTGGGCCAGTGGGTCAAACAGATCCCCATGGCTGCTTTGGTGGCCGTCATGGTCATGGTGTCCATAGGCACCTTCAGCTGGGAGTCGCTGAAGAACCTGGGCAAGCATCCGCCCAGCTCGAGCGTGGTCATGGTGGCCACGGTCCTGGTGGTGGTCGCCACACATGACCTGGCCAAAGGCGTGTTTGTCGGCGTGCTGCTGAGCGGCATCTTCTTCGCGCACAAGGTTGGACGCGTGCTGCGGGTAGACAGTGAGAGCACCGGTGAAGGCCAGGGCCGTGCTTACACAGTTGTCGGTCAGGTGTTCTTTGCCTCGGCCGATAACTTTATCGCCAGTTTCGATTTCAAGGAAGTCATCCAAAATGTGCACATTGATGTGAGCCGGGCGCACTTCTGGGATATCACCGCCGTGAATGCTCTCGACAAGGTCGTGATGAAGTTTCGCCGCGAAGGCACGGCGGTCGAAGTCATTGGAATGAGTGAAGCGAGCGCGACCCTGATCGACAAGTTCGCGGTACACGACAAGCCTGATGCCGTTGAACGAATGATGGGCCATTAAAAAATGGAGGCGAAAACCATGAATAAAGTCATTGCCTGTGTGGATGCAGCAGCCTCCACGCTCAAAGTGTGCGACTACGCGACCTGGGCTGCGCAGCGGCTAGCCACGCCGCTGGAGTTTTTGCATGTGCTGGACCGGCATCCGGAGCGTGCGCCGGTCACCGACTACAGCGGAAGCATAGGCCTGGGCACCCAGGAGTCTTTGCTGCAGGAACTGGGTGCGCTGGATGAAAGACGTAGCACGCTGGCGCAGCAACATGGCAGGGAACTGCTCAATGCCATGGTGCGCCGGGCGAAGGAGGCGGGCGTGCCCGCGGTGGAAAGCCGGCAACGCCACGGAAGCTTGATCGAAACCCTGGTGGACCTGGAGCCCGAAAGCAAGCTCTTTGTTATCGGGCAAGACCACCCTGCCGAACCTGGCGCAAAGCTTCACCTGGACCATCACGTTGAGCAGGCCATCCGTTCGGTGCAGCGCCCGGTGCTGGTGGCTTCTACCGACTTCCGCGATCCCAAACACTTTGCCATCGCTTTCGACGGCAGTCCGACTGGCCGCAAGATGATAGAGACGGTTGCGAATAGCCCTTTGCTCCAGGGCCTGCTGTGCCATGTGGCGATTGCCAGCCAAGAGGAAACTGCAAGCATGCAAAAACACCTTGCGTGGGCACGGACCACCCTGGTCACGGCAGGGTTCGATGCGCGGGTTTCTGTCGTGACAGGAGAGCCTGAAGCCACCTTGCCGGCATACCTGAAGACACACGCCGTTGACCTGCTGGTCATGGGCGCTTACGGGCATTCCCGCATCCGGCAGTTCATCATAGGCAGCACGACCACCACCTTGCTTCGCACCAGCCCGGTTCCGGTTCTCGTACTTCGCTGAGGAACTGGCACCACAGCTGTGCTTCGCTCGCCATCAGCTCGCGCTTGCCAGCCTGTTCCATCAAACGTACATTCGGCTATCGTGAGCTTGCTTGCTGAGGCCCACTGTCTGTCGTTCTGTCTTGAAACGCCATGAATCCCATCGTCCTGATCTGGCTGCAATTCCTTGTTTGCGTCGGCGTGATAGGCATCGCCGGCGTGCGCCTGAGCCGCTATGGAGACGCTATCGCATCGCTGACCGGACTCTCCCGCGGTTGGATCGGCCTGATTCTGGTGGCCACCGTCACCTCCTTGCCCGAACTCGTGACGGGCTTGAGCGCCGTGACCGTGGCTGCCGCGCCCGACATAGCCGTGGGCGATGCCTTGGGCAGCTGCGTGTTCAATCTGGCGATTCTTGCCATGATCGATGTGTCCTACCGCAAAGGCTCCATCTACGCCCTCGCCGGCCCTGGCCATGTCATGTCGGCGGGTTTTGGCGTCATTCTGCTGGCGGGCGTGGGCCTGGCCGTGCTGTTGACCATGCAGGGCATGATGCCGTCCTTTGGGCATGTCAGCTTCGCCAGCGTGGCGATCTTCGTGATGTACCTGGTGGCGATGCGTGCGCTGTATCTCACGGAACAGCGCAACACCAGCACCATCGCCGCAGTGCAGTCAGGCATGACCCTCAAGGCCGCGTTGATGGGTTATGGCGTGGCTTCAGCCGTGATTGTGGGTGCTGGCATATGGTTGCCGTTGATCGGTGTGGAACTGGCCCGGTTGATGGGTTGGTCCAACTCCTTTGTCGGAACCCTGTTCGTGGCGTTTGCCACCTCCGTGCCAGAACTGGCCACCACCTGGGGGGCGATTCGTATCGGCGCCATCGATATGGCGATTGGCAACCTGCTGGGCAGCAATTTGTTCGACGTGCTGATCCTGGCCATCGATGACTTCGCCTACCTGCAGGGGCCGATCTACGCCCATGTGTCGCCAGTCCATGCCGTATCTGCGATCAGTGCCTGCCTGATGAGTGGCGCCGTCATCGTGGCGCTGGTGTACCGGCCCGTGTCCCGGGTGTGGCATATCGCCAGTTGGGCCAGCATTTCGCTGTTGGCCCTGTACTTGCTCAACGCAGCGATTCAGTTCCTGCACGGACAGTAAGGGAAACTCGGAGGAGCTCACCTGCAGTTTCATGCCGCCCGAGAGCTGGCCCGCCAGCCGCTTGCGAAAAAGCGTCATGTCCGCGGCCGCCAGCATGGCCTCGGCGCGCACCTGCCACACTTGGCGCGGCACCTTCCGTCCCGCAGCCAGCCGGGGCCCGCTGGCCCGCTGACACTGGTACGCGCGGGAATTGATTTGCATCAACCCCCGGCGAGCCCGGCTATTTATGCTGATCGTCTGTTGTCTCTGAGGAAGCGATCCATGAAAACCAATGTGGGAACCATCGACAAGGTGCTGCGCATCGTTGTCGGGTTGGCCTTGCTGTCGCTGTTTTTTGTTCTCGAAGGCCAGGCCCGCTGGTGGAGTCTGGTCGGTCTGGTGCCGCTGCTCACCGGGGTGGTCGGTATCTGCCCGCTTTATTCGCTGCTGGGGATCAGTACCTGCCCGATGGACCGCAAGCCCGCAGGCCCGCAGGCCGCTGAGCAATCGACGGCCCTAGAGTTTCTGCAGCTTCTTGCGCACCAGTTGAATGTTGTTTCTCAGCGCGTACAGCTCATCGGTGTAAGACAGCGGTACGGTGATTTTTTCAGCGCGGCTTTCAAGTTCATCCAGCGCTTGCAGCAGGACGGCGCTGTCTTCGTTTTCGCTGCGCATCTCGATATCACGCAACTGGCCATACCACCTGAAAATGCGCGACCGCACGCGGAACTCATACAGCGGCGGCACGATTCGCGACAACGGCAGCATGATCGCGATGATCACGCCCATCACCAGCCACATGCGCTCGACCAGGTTGGCCACCCAGAAAGGCAGGTAGCGCTGCAGCAGCGGTGCATCGTTCTTGATCGCGCGCTCGGCTTCCTCGGAGATGGGCAGTTCGCTGTGGTTGCGGTTCGGAAACTCGCGCGCATCCTTGAACCAGCCGGCGGGTCCGTGGATCACGTTGCCGGCCTGGGCAAACAGTTGCACCAGTGCCGGATGGGTGGAGCTGCGGGCGATCAGGGAGGTGGTCGGTGCCACCAGACTGATATCTTCGGACGGAATGTTGCGCGCCAGGTCCACCACCCCTTGCGGCAGGCGGGCCGTGCTCAGGAAGGAGAATCGTTTGGAATACGCCTCACTCTGGGTGAAGTTCATGAGTTTGACACCCGGTGTCTGCAGCAGCATCTGCACCATCAACGATTCAGGTGCCGAGGCAAACACAATCGCATCGAGCTCACCACCGAGGAAGGCCATGGTGGCGGGGGTCTGATCCAGCGTGGTGATGGTCAGGCTGGCCGGTTCAATCCGGTTGCTTTCAAGCAGCTTGCCCATCAGGCTGGGGACGCCGCTGCCGTCCGTGCCCAGATTGATACGCATGCCCTGCAATTGGGTCAGTGAATTCAGGCCTCCGGTCTTCCCGGCTTTTTGCGCCGCTTCTTCGCGGTAAAACAGCCACAGGGGCTCGATAAACAGGCTGCCCAGAGACGTCAGGTGTTCAGCATCGGCGGCACTGTAGTCGCTGGTGCCGCCTTGCACGAAACCCAGGTCGGCTTTGCCTTCCCGCAACAGTTGCAGGTTGTGCGCAGAACCCTGCGATGGCAACAGTGCCACTTCAATGCCCTCTGCTGCCAGAATTTTGACGTAACGCTTGCCGAACTCCTCATAGGCGCTTTGTGCGGGGCCGGTGGCCAGCGTGACGCGCTTGGGCGGGTTCGGGTCCAACCACCAATAGGCCAGTATCAGCAGCGTGGCCGCCAGCACCACAAAAGGCCCTGCAGAAACCACCAGATCGCGCAGCGACAGCAAGGTGTAACGTATGGTTTTGCTCATGCAGGAACCTTAACATGGACCTGCCAAAGTCACGGCGGGCTTTCCCGTCTCATCAAGAAAACAGGCTGCAGCCAACTATCCGCCTGTGCCGTCTGCTACATTATTGATAGCGAACAGCGGGAGCGCTGGGACGAGCATGCGCACGGTCAGGCTGATGCGGTCCGCTTCTGGTGCAGGCGCACGATGAACTTGCGCAGCTCTTCCGCCCACAACACACCGCTGGCCAGCAGCAACAAGGGCAGCAAGGTGGCGGCCGCCAGCGGCACCGTGTAGAACAGGGTGTTCATGAACGAGGCATACAGCACCAGCAGCTGCAGCGCGACGCTCAGGGCCAGGCCGCCGAGCAGCCAGGGGTTTTTCAGCAGGCCCAGCCTGAACGCCGAGCGGGTGGCCGACTGGCAGTTGAGCACATTGAACCACTGGCACATCGCCAGCACGGTGAAGGTTTCGGTACGCACCAGGTCCATCGGCAGGCCCTGTCCCAGCCGCCAGACGAACCAGCCGAAGGTGACCAGCACGGCGGTCGCCGACATCAGCAGCACCCGCCCAAGCATGGTGCGGTCCACCAGCCTGTCGTTGCGTGGCACCGGCGTGCGTTTCATCTCGTCGCCGTCGGGCGGGTCCATCACCAGGTTCAGGGTCAGGGTGCCCTCGGTCACGATGTTGATCCACAGGATCTGCACCGCCGCCAGCGGCAGCGGGTAGCCGGCCAGCAAGGCCAGCAGCAGCAGCACGACCTCGTCGATCGAAGTGGCGAACAGGTAGAGGATGACTTTTTTCAGGTTGCCGTAGACCACGCGCCCCTGCTCGACCGCGCCGACGATGGTGGCGAAGTTGTCGTCGGTGATGATGATCTTGGCCGCGCTTTTGGCCACATCGGTGCCGGTGATGCCCATGGCCACCCCGACATCGGCGCGCGCCAGCGCCGGCGCATCGTTGACGCCGTCGCCGGTCATCGCCACCACCTCGCCCTGCGCCTGCAGGGCTTCGACGATGCGCAGCTTCTGCGCCGGATGCACACGCGCAAAGACCGAGATGTGATTGAGCCCGTCGCGCAGGTCTGCCTCGTTCATGCGCTCGAGTTCGTCACCGTCCACCGCGCGGTCACTGTCACGCGCGATGCCGAGTTCACGGGCAATCGCCAGGCCGGTGAGTTTGTGGTCGCCGGTCACCATGACGGGGCGAATGCCAGCCGCGCGGCATTCGGCGACGGCGGCCTTGACCTCCTCGCGCGGTGGGTCGATCTGGCCGGCCAGGCCGAGCAGGTGGGCGCGACCGGCCAGCGCGTCGAAACCGGCGTCGGGGTCCAGCACATCGTCGTCCACCACGGCAAAAGCCAGCACCCGCAGCGCGCGTGCCGCCATGGCGTCGGCGGCAGCGCGGGCCGCGTGGATCACGGCCGTTCCGTCGGCCGCACACAGGTGCAGCAGCACTTCGGGCGCCCCCTTGATGAACACGCGGCGCGGTGCGCCGGCGAAGCGGTGGCGCGTGGCCATCATGCGGGTGTCGGCATCGAAGGCCAGTTCGGCCTCGCGCGGTGCCTCGCGGGCAAGTTCTTCCAGATCGATTCCCGCCTTGGCGGCCAGCACCTTCAGCGCGCCTTCCGTCGGGTCGCCCAGCACCGACCACTGCCTGCGCGCCCCCTCGGGCGGCATCAGCTGCGCGTCATTGCACAGCGCCGCAGCCTGCAGCAGCGGCAGCAGGGCCGCATGGTCAGCACTGAGCAGGCCCTCGGGCGCGTAGCCCGTGCCGCTGACGGACACCTCCAGCCCGCCGGGCAGCCACAAGGCGCTGACCGTCATTTCGTTGCGTGTCAGGGTGCCGGTCTTGTCGGTGCAGATCACGGTCGTCGAGCCCAGGGTCTCGACGGCCGACAGGCGGCGGATGATGGCCCCACGCCCCGCCATGCGCTGCATGCCCACCGCAAGAGCGATGGTCATGGCCACCGGCAGGCCTTCGGGCACCATGGACACCATCTGGCTGATGGCCACCATCAGCACATCGGCCAGCGGCAGATCCCGGAACCTCCCGAGCGTGACCACCGTCATGAAAAGAACCAGCGCGGCGACGACCAGTGCGCGTCCAAACTGCGCGATGCGCTGCTCCAGCGGCGTCTGGGGGTCGGCGGCCGCTTCGGTCAGCTCGGCAATGCGGCCGACCTCGGTGTGGCTGCCGATGGCCACGACCACCGCCCGACCGCGGCCGGCAGTTGCGTAGGTACCGGAGAACAGCATGTTGCGGCGGTCCGCCAGCCCGGTGGACTCGGCCAGCGGCGCCACCGCCTTGTTGACCGGGACCGACTCGCCGGTCAGGGCAGCCTCGGCGACCTGCAACTGCGCCGCGTCGATCAGGCGGGCATCGGCACCCACTGCGTCGCCCGCCGTCAGCAGCAGCAGATCGCCCGGCACCAACTCACGCGCTGCGATCATGGCCTCCTGCCCATCGCGCAAGACCCGCACCCGCAGTGCCGCGAGCTGGCGTAACGAGGCCATCGAGCGTTCCGCACGACCCTCCTGGAAGGTGCCCACCACGGCATTGACCAGCACCACGGCCAGGATGACCACCGCATCGCCATGGTGGGCCATGGCAACCGCCAGGACCGCGGCGGCAAACAGGATGTAGATCAGCGGGCTCTTGAACTGGTGCGCAAACACGGCCAGCATCGGGCGGCGTGGTGCTTCGGGCAGGGCGTTGGCGCCTTCGCTTGCGCGTCGTTTCTCCACTTCTGCGGCGCCGAGCCCCAGCGCAGGATCGCAGGCCAGCCGGTCGAGGACTTCGCCGGCCGGCAAGGCATGCCACAGCACGGGCGCAGGCCCGCTGTGTGAGGAGAGGGTCTTGGCGGTCATGGGCAGGACTGGTTGGTCTTGTCAGGGTAGCGTAAAAATCAGCCACAACGGCCTGCAAGCCTCAGCCTCACCGGACCGAATGTCCTGCCGCTTGCGTTACATCAAGCCTGCCAGCGCGGCGATCACGCCGCCCTGCAGGGGCCGCTGCCATACCGCAAGGCGCATGAATTTCGCGTGGCGAGCGGCGGGACGCATCCACATGCGGCATCCCCTTGATGCATATCAATCAGCCATGGCGCGACCTCGGTAGCATGAACCATTCGGAACCTGTACCTCCATGATGCCGTCTTTCAGCACCCGCAGCAAACGCCACACCACACGCTTGGTGTTGCTGGGGTGGCTGTTTGCCCTGGTTGCAGGGGTCGCCAATGCCTGCTTGCTGGAAGTGCGCGTTACGCACGCCCACGCCACACCCGTCGAACTGTTCGAAACAGTGCAGGCACCCCTTGTCTCCGCGGCCCATGCGGGCGTTGTGGCTGGCCACGGCGGCGACGACTCGCACGCCGCCAAGGCCCCGTGCCTGAAGGCCTGCGAAGACGGCGCGCATTCCCTGGCCAGGCAGGACCTGACGGCGACCCAGGCCGATCCTGGTCCGGCGCCTCTCCTGTCAATTCTCTGGACGGCGTCGCCTGCGGCCACGGCGCTCCGGCGGATGGACGACGTCCAGCCTGCCTTACCTGAGCGGCCCATTCGGGTCCGCTACTCGCGCCTGGCACTTTAGCCGCCTTCTGACGGTTGGCCCGGAACCTCGTGGCCCCGCAGACCTGTCTCCATTTCAAGCCCGAGGGACGCTGTGTCCAGGTGAAGGCGGTGGCGTCAGGCATCGCGCCAGCGCCTGTGTCTACCCAGACACGCTGCACTCCCTCCTTTTTTTTCACTTCCTTCAACCCATCAGGAGTTTGTCATGACCCCATTCCGATTCATTCCCCTTGCCGTGGCGCTCACCGCTGTCGGCGCATTGACGGCCTGCAACACGGCCCCTGCCATGCGCATGGGCAGCACAAACACCCCCAGCATGGCTGCATCTGACCAGATGGCCAGGATGGACGCTCAGATGAAAACCATGCAGGGCATGCACGAAAAAATGATGAACGCCAAGTCGGCAGAGGAGCGCAACAAACTGATGGCCGAACACATGAAAACAATGCAGGACGGCATGGCCATGATGGACCGCATGTCGGGTGCTGGCATGGGCGGCATGAAAGGCATGCCGGGTATGGCCGGCGACCTGGACGCGCGCCAGCAGATGATGGAAAAACGCATGGAGATGATGCAGACCATGATGAAAATGATGATGGACCGCATGCCGACTGCGCCCGCCAGGTGAGGCGTTGCCGGCCCGCCGTTGCCGAGCGATGTCGTCATGCATCGGGCCACTGGCCGCAGGCTGGCTTTCAGTACAGATGTTTTTCGAGGAGATCGGCATGCTTGACACAAGAGGCTACAAATTGAGTCGGCGCAGCTTGCTCGCTGGCGGGGCGGCCTGCGCCGGCCTGGTGCTGGCGACCGTGTCCTGGGGGGTGATGGCTCAGGCCAGTCCCGAGGCGGTCACCACGCAGTCGACGAGCGATCAAGGGGTGACGGTCAGGGTGACACCGAAGTCGGTTGAAAGCCCGGACAGCCGGTGGGAGTTCGGGGTCACGCTGGACACGCACAGTGCTGACCTGAGCGATGACCTGACCCTCAGCGCCACCCTGGTGACCGACGATGGGCGGACATTCAGGCCTGTGAGCTGGCGGGGCGCACCACCCGGCGGCCATCACCGCGAAGGCGTGCTGGCCTTCGATGTTCCGGCACCGCGGCCCGGCGTGATCGAACTCAGGATTGCGCGACCGGGCGAAGCCGCCCCCCGCATTTTTCGCTGGCAACTTTGAAGGAGTGCCATCATGGACATGTTGGACAACGATCGCGATCGGCAGGCGTCACCGTTCTGGCGTCGGCCTGCCGGCATGGCGGTCACCACGGCCGCCTTGATCGCCGGCTTCTACCTGCTGCGTGAACACTGGAGCCATGTCCTGGGCTACTGGTCGTACCTGCTTTTGCTGGTCTGTCCGTTGATGCACCTGATGCATGGGCATGGCCACGACGGCCATGAGCATCGGCGACAGGCGCCGGAGCGCACGAGCCAAGGGAAGGGGTCATGAGATGGAACTGAAAATGCTTCACCACGGCCTGCAGCGGAGCCGGGCATGAGTGCGCCGTTCCCGCTTCATCGGGAAGCACTGGCCGAGATCGCCGCGGATTCCAGCGCCGTCTTCGCCGTGCTGGACGATCACAGGCGACTTTCTGCGCACATGGAGAAGCCGTCTCTCATGATGGCGGGTGCGACGATGACAACAGAGCTCGACAGCCTGCGCGGCCAGGCGGTGGGATCAGTGATACGCATGAAAGGCAGGATTCTCGGCATGTCTTTGCAGGTGGAGGAAGTGGTTATCCACCATGAACCGCCTGTGCGGAAAACCTGGGAAACACGCGGCCAGCCACGCCTGCTGGTGATCGGCCGTTACCAAATGGGATTCGAGCTTTCCCCTGCAGCCACCGGTACCCACTTGCGTGTCTGGATTGACTACAGCTTGCCCTCCGGCCTGGTCGGGCGCTGGCTGGGACAACGCCTGGGTCGGGTCTATGCAGATTGGTGTGTGACTCGCATGGTGCGGGACGCGGTGAAATTTTTTAACAAGGGGTGATCATGTCTGGAACCTGGAACTGGCTGGTGACGGCGGCAATGCTGTCAGGACTGTGGGGTGTTGCGGGTGCCGGCGCAGCGGCGGGCAAGGTGTATGTCGCGAACGAGGAGTCCGACACCGTCAGTGTGCTGGATGCTGCATCGTTCAGGATGCTCGCCAATGTGCGTGTCGGCGCCAGGCCGCACAACGTGCAGGCGTCACCGGATGGCCAACGGGTGTGGGTGACCAACAACGGAGAGCCCGCTACCGCAGATGCCTCTGCCCATCAAGGCATGGGCAAGGAAGAACATCAGGCCATGGGCCGTGCCGGAGCCGTTTGGGTGATCGACGCCAGCAGCGATGCAGTGGTTGCAAAAATCCCCGTAGGGCTGCATCCCGCCCATGTGGTGCTGACACCTGATGGGCGCTTCGCCTACGTCACCAACGGCGGCGACAACACATTGAGCGTGATAGATGCCTCGACACAGCGCCGGGTATCGACGATCGCGGTGGGAAAATTTCCCCACGGCATTCGGTTCAGCCCGGACGGCACGCAGGCCTACGTGGCCAACCTCAAGGGGGGCACGGTATCCGTGGTGGATACCGCCAGTCAAAAAGAGGTGACACAGATACCGGTGGGCAAAGGGCCTGCCCAGGTGGGTTTCACCCCCGACGGGCGACTGGCTTTTGTTTCACTGTCTGAAGAAAACGCTGTCGCCGTCATTGATCCGGCGACCCGCAAGGTGTTGCGCAGGATCGCTGTGGGCACGGTCCCCATCCAGTTGTTCGCGACGCCGGATTCCCGCACCTTGCTTGTTGCCAACCAGGGCACGCGCCATAAGCCGGGCAAGACCATCAGCATGATCGATCTGGGGAGTTTCGAGGTGGTCAAGACCGTTGAAACCGGGTCCGGCACCCACGGCGTGGCGCTGGACCGGGAAGGACGGTATGCGTACATCACGAACACCTACGCTGGCTCCCTGTCGGTGCTCGACATCAGCAAGCGCAGTGTGGTGGCAACGGTCCCCGTTGGCAAAGGGCCCAACGGCGTCAGCGTGCGACCTTGAGAACTTCCACAGGAGCCGGTTCATGCAGCCGGCCGAAATGAGAATGCGTACTTCCGGCGAGGTGCACGGGTGTCAGGAGACCCTGCTGCGCTGACGCAGGCGTCGGAGCAGCAAAACCCTGCCGGGCTGCGCCGCCAAGCGGCCCTTCACCCGCCGGCCGGCCGGCTTTCGGCTGTGCAGTGCCGGCGCCGGATCAGCAGGTACGCGGCCGGCAGCACGAACATGGACAGCAGCGGGGCGGTGATCATGCCGCCCACCATGGGCGCCGCGATGCGCTGCATGACCTCGGAGCCCGTGCCAGCGCCCCACATGATCGGAAGCAGGCCGCCCAGAATCACCGCCACGGTCATGGCCTTGGGCCGCACCCTGAGCACCGCGCCCTCGTGGATTGCTTCGATCAGGTCACCGGCGGAGGTCTTCCCTTCTGCCGTCCGTCTGTCCCAGGCCTGTTTCAGGTAGAGCAGCATGATGACGCCGAACTCTGCCGAGACGCCCGCCAGTGCAATAAAGCCCACCGCACCTGCCACGGACAGGTTGTAGCTCAGCAGATAAAGCAGCCAGATGCCGCCTATCAGTGCAAAAGGCAGGGTGGCCATGATCAGGAAAGCGTCGTCAAAGCGCCTGAAGGTCAGGTACAGGAGCACAAAGATGATCAACAGCGTGAAGGGAACGACCACCTGGAGGCGGGCTGTTGCCCGCTCCAGGAATTCGAACTGGCCCGACCAGGAAATCGAGTAACCCGGCGGCAGCGAAACCTGCGCTGCCACGGCCGCCTGCATGTCCCGGACCGCCGAGCGCAGGTCGCGGCCGCGAATGTCCACATAAACCCATCCCGACAGGCGTGCGTTTTCGCTGCGCAGCATGGGCGGCCCATCGGTGATGCGAATATCGGCGACATCGGAGAGCACCAGCCGCGCGCCGCGTTCATTGACGATGGGCAGGCTGCGCAGCTTTTCCAGTGAGTCGCGGATTTCACGCGGGTAGCGCACATTGATCGGAAAGCGCTGCAGGCCCAGCACCACCTCGCCGCCGCTACCGCCCAGGTTTTCGCCGCCCACAGCTGTCGAGATGACCGATTGCACGTCGGCGACGTTCATGCCATAGCGGGCCGCATCGTCGCGCCGGATGTTGACATCGACGTAGCGGCCGCCCGTCAGCCGCTCGGCCAGTGCGCTGCTCACCCCGGGAACGCCCTTCAGGATCCGCTCGATCTCGCCGGTCGCCCGGTCGATGGTGGCCAGGTCGGCGCCGGCGACCTTCACCCCCACCGGACTTTTGATGCCGGTGGCCAGCATGTCGATGCGGTTACGGATAGGAGGAACCCAGATATTGGCCAGCCCCGGTACCTTGACGATGCGGTCCAGTTCCTCGACCAGCTTGTCCTGCGTCATGCCCGGCCGCCACTCGCCGCGCGGCTTGAACTGGATGGTGGTTTCAAACATTTCCATGGGCGCCGGGTCGGTGGCGGTTTCTGCGCGTCCCGCCTTGCCATACACGCTGAGCACCTCGGGCACGGTTTTGATCAGGCGGTCGGTCTGCTGCAGCAACTCGGCCGCCTTGCCTGCGGACAAGCCCGGCAGGGCCGACGGCATGTAGAGCAGGTCGCCCTCGTCCAGTCGCGGCATGAACTCGCCGCCGATGTGTTGCAGGGGCCACAGACTCAAACCCAGCAGCAGTGCGGCGGCACCCAGCGTGAGTTTGGGCCAGCGCAGCACCAGGTCGAGCAGCGGCTCATACAACCTGATCAGCAGGCGGTTCAGCGGGTTGGCCTTTTCGCCCGGGATGTGGCCGCGGATCAGGTAGCCCATCAGCACCGGGATCAGGGTCACGGACAGGCCGGCTGCAGCCGCCATGGCGTAGGTCTTGGTAAATGCCAGCGGCGAAAACAGCCGCCCCTCCTGGGCTTCCAGCGTGAACACCGGGATGAAGGACAGCGTGATGATGAGCAGCGAGAAAAACAGGGCGGGCCCGACCTCCACCGCAGAGTCGCCAATCACCTTCCAGCGCGCATCCCCGGCAAGCCTGCCGTGCGGATGGTCGTGCGTCCATTGTTCCAGGTGCCGGTGCGCGTTTTCTATCATCACCACCGCCGCATCGACCATGGCCCCGATGGCAATCGCGATGCCGCCCAGCGACATGATGTTCGCGTTGACGCCCTGGTAGTGCATGACGATGAAGGCCGCGAGAATGCCCAGCGGCAGCGAGACAATGGCCACCAGCGCCGAACGCAGGTGGAACAGGAAGATCAGGCACACCACGGCCACCACGGCAAACTCTTCCAGCAGTTTGAAGCCCAGGTTGTCGATGGCCCGCTCGATCAGGCCGGAACGGTCGTAGACCGGAACAATTTCAACACCGCGGGGCAAGCTCGTCTGGAGCTGCCGCAGTTTGGCCTTGACCGCTGCAATGGTTTCCAGCGCATTCTTGCCGGAACGCATCACGATCACGCCGCCGGTCGCTTCGCCTTCGCCGTCCAGCTCGCCAATGCCGCGCCGCATCTCGGGGCCCAGCTGGATGCGCGCCACGTCACCCAGCCTGACCGAGATGCCGGCCTCGGTGGTCACGAGCGGCACCTTGCGGAAATCGTCCAGCGTCTGCAAATAGCCCGAGGCGCGCACCATGTATTCGGCTTCCCCGAGTTCCAGCACCGAACCGCCGCTTTCCTGATTGGCCTTTTGCATGGCCTCCAGCACCCGCGTGTGCGGCAGGCGGTAGGCTGCCAGCTTGTCAGGGTCCAGCACGATCTGGTACTGCCGCACCATGCCACCCACCGAGGCGACCTCGGCCACGTTGGGCACTGTCTTGAGTTCGTATTTCAGGAACCAGTCCTGCAGCGCGCGCAGCTGCGAGGCGTCCTGCGTGCCGCTGCGGTCGACCAGCGCGTACTGGTAGATCCAGCCGACACCGGTTGCATCGGGACCGAGCGAGGCTTTGGCGCCGGCAGGCAGGCGCGACTGCACCTGGTTCAGGTACTCCAGAACGCGCGAACGCGCCCAGTAGAGGTCTGTGCCGTCCTCAAACAACACATAGACAAAAGAATCGCCAAAGAAGGAATAGCCGCGTACCGTTTTGGCGCCCGGTACCGAGAGCATGGTGGTCGTCAGCGGGTAGGTGACCTGGTTTTCCACAATGCGCGGTGCCTGGCCGGGGTAGCTGGTGCGGATGATCACCTGCACATCGGACAGGTCGGGGAGTGCGTCCAGCGGTGTCTTCAGAACCGCGTACACGCCCCAGGCGCTGATCATCAGTGTGGCCAGCAGGACCAGGAAGCGGTTGACGATGGACCAGCGGATCAGGCCGGCAATCATGGTTTGCTCCGTGTTTCCGGTGTAGTCAGCGGACGGATCCCCGTGAGTTGCGCCATGCCTCCGGCATCTATATAGAACTCGAACGTCACGCGGTCGCCTGGCTTGACGTTGCGCGGCATTCCTGCCTCGGGAGGTAGGAACTCCATCGTCATGGCGCCCCATTTCAGCGAAGCAATGGGGCCGTGCGTCAAGGTCACGGCATCCGGTGCAAGCGCATCAACTTTTCCTTCTCCCTGATGGTGAGGCACACCGCTGGCGGCAGCGGCCTTGGCCGGGTCGTTGAGCCGGGCTTCCACACCTTTGAGGCTGGCTTCCGAATCGATCAGGAACTGCGACGACACCACCACCTGCTGGCCGGCCTGCAGCCCGCGCGTGATTTCGGTTTGCCCGCCGCTTTCCATGCCAGTTTCCACCTCCACCGGACGGAAGCGGCCTTCCTTTTCTGCCAGCATGACCACGCTGCGCCGGCCGGTCTGAATCACCGCCTCGGTGGGAACCAGCAGTACCTTGCCGGCGCGTGTGTCCATGAACTGCATTTGCACAAACATGCCGGGTACCAGGCGGTTGCCGGGGTTGGCCAGTTCCAGCCGGGCCTTGAGCGTGCGGGTGTCCGCACTGACCTGCGGCAGGATCGTCTGGACCTGGCCCTTGAACACCTCGCCCGGCACGGCCGGACTTCTGGCCTCAACCCTGGCCCCGGGGTGCAGCAAGGCCGCCCGGCTTTCCGGAACCTCGGCATTCGCCCAGACGGTGGAGAGTCCATTGATGCGGAACAGCGTCGCACCCGGCATCACCGCCATGCCTTCGCGCGCCGCCAGCTCCGTGACGACACCTGCGATGGGCGCAAACAGCGTGATGCGCGCGCGCGGCCGGCCGCTGGTTTCCACCGCGGCAATTTGCGCCTCGCTCATGCCGGCCTGGCGCATGCGCTGGCGCGCGCCATCAACCAGCTCCGCCAGCTGGGAGCCCTGCATGCGGCGCACCGCCAGGAACTCTTCCTGTGCGGCCACCCAGTCGGGAACATGGAGTTCCGCCAGCGGCTGGCCCCGGATGACCTTGTCCAGCGTGGCGCGCACATGCAGGCGTTCCACATAAGCGGTGGCGCGGGCCTGCACCGTGACCTGGTCGCGTTCGTTGAAGGCGATGCTGCCGACCGCCGACAGTTCGGGCGAGAGCGTGCCTTCCGTCACCGGCGCCATGCGTACCCCCAGGTTTTGCTGAACACGGGGGCTTACGGTGACTTTGCCCTGATCGCTGTCTGTATCTGCAAAAACGGGCACCAGCATCATGTCCATGAAGGGGGATTTGGCGGGTTTGTCGAAGCGGCTTCCCGGCACCATGGGGTCGTGGTAGTACAGGACCTTGCGGCCGCTGGCCGGGTCGATGTCGCCTGCCTGGATGCCGGCGCTGATGTGCCGCCGGGTGGCTTGCTCGCCGTCCAGGCTTTGCGGATCCGCGGGCTGCGGGGGTGGGGTACCAGCGGCGGAGCTGGCCGTGTGCGCAGTCGCAGTCATGCCCCGTTTCATTCCCAGCGTGTACAGGCCGTAGCCGCCGGCCAGCACGGTCAATGCGATAGCCAGCGATGCGATGAGGATTTTTCTGGTGTTCATGGCTGGCCTTTCGCGGGTACGGGCGTGTTGACAGGGGCGCTGCTGTCGATGGCGGGGTCCGGCCTCAGGTGGTTGAGCCGCGCCCATAACCGCGCGGTTTCCCGTTCCAGCTCCAGGGCCTGGAGACGGGTGTTGATTTCAGCCTGGCGTGCAGCCAGCACGCTGGCCAGGTCGCCCTTGCCGACGCGGTAGCTGCTCAGGGCGGCCGCCGAACGCTGGCCGGCCACGGGGACCATCTGCTGCCTGTAGCGCCTTGCCCGCTCCTTGCTGGTCTGCCAGTCGTTGAGCAGTGTGCGCACGTCGGCCTCATAGGATTGCAGGGCGTCTTCATGGTTGGCGCGGGCTTCATCGACCTGTGCCAGCCTGGCCGCGATGTCGCGATCCTGGCGATTTTTCCGGTCCCACTGCAAGGGAATCGAGACGCCGATCGAAACCATGTTGGCGTAAGCCGGTCCGCGCTGCAGGTAGGTCGCCTCCAGCGCCCAGTCGGGCTTGGTGTTGGCCTGGGCCAGCCTGAGTTCGGTCTCGGCGGCATCCACCTGCGCAGCCAGCACCGCCAGCGGCGGATGCTGCCGGAGTTCGTCGATGGAAAGCTTGCTTTCCAGGACGGTGTTTTGCCAGTCGGGCGTCCCCGACAGCGGACGGTTGGCCTGCGTGCCGGTCCAGCGCATCAGCATCAGGTCGGCATTTCTGGCCTGGCTGTCCACCTGGCTGAGCCGGTCTTCAATCTCGATCAGCGCCGTGCGTGCGGCAAACACATCGGCCTGCGCACCTTTGCCCTCGCGGAAGGCGATGAGGGCGCCTTGCTCCTGCAGCCGCGTTTCTTCCTGTTGCTGCTGCAGCTGCGTGCGCACGGCCAGCGCGTAATAACGTTCCAGCCACGCCAGGGCCGTGTCACGCTGGATGCCGGCCAGGGCTTGCCGCCGTTGGGCCTGGGCACGCTCGGCATCGCGCTCGAAGCGCTCGGCCTTGAGCTGGCGCTTTTCCGCGCGAGGCAACTCCTGCATGAGACCGATGCGGCGCATGGTCATGAAATCCTGCGTGAGGCTGAGCTGCGCGGGCCCGCTGAGAGGCAGGTTGTCGACGCCCAGCTTGAGCACCGGATCGGGCAACTGGCCAGCCGACACCGCCATGTCGCGCGCCGAGCGGACCAGCGCGTCCTGGGCCTGCACTTGCCGGGAGTGCCGCACGGCAAGTTGCTGCGCTTCCCGCAGGGACAAGGGCGGAGGCGCGGCGCCAGTGGCCCACAGCAGCGGCGCAGCAAGAACCAGCAGGGACGACAGCGCCGCTCCTCGAAGCGGGCGTGCCCAATGAATAACAGCAAATGCAAGCATGAAACCTCCGACGACATGTCAAGCCGGAGCACACCACGTGCTCAGGCGTAAAGCAGGAAGCAGGAGGCTTTAAAGGCGGAGGCAGCAGTGACGCACCGCCACCGACAGCGCAGTGGTGCGCGCCAGCAAGGGGGCTTGCAGGGACACACCCGGCGGCGCCAGGTCCAGCAGACGGGCCAGCGAATAGTCGCTGGTTGCCGCGGCCAGCGAGGCAAGGACAAGAAGCTGGTACTTGTCGGCAGTCTGCAGGTCGGCCTTGCAGTGGGCCGCGCAGAGGCCGGGCTGCTCGTTGTCCATTGCGAGTTCCATGGACTCGGCGCAGGGCATGGCCGCGTGGGCCGCCAGGGCGGCGGCCTGGTTCACTCTGGACTCCAGGGTGCCACCTCCCGGGCAGGCATAGGCGGCCACCGCAAGCTGCATGAACAGCACATTCACCAGCGCGAACAGCACGGTGAACAGGCGCTTGCGGCGGTTCCAGGTCATGGGAGGGGGTCAGGTGAAGTCATGATGAACGGCACAGCGGATTTTAAACGTGGAGGACTGCTTTTTGACAAGGCCGCTCACCGCTGTGACTGATAGGCATCAAACAACTTACTTCGGCTCGAGGGTCAGAACGGTGTACCTGCCGTCGATCTTGTCGGCCGTGAAGCTGACCTTGTCGCCGGCCTTGACCTTGTCGAGCAGGGCTTTGTCCTTGACCTGGAACACCATGCTCATGGGCGGCATGTCCAGGTTCTTGATTTCGCCGTGTTTGAGGGTGATCTTGCCGGCATCCTTGTCGACCTTGCGGACCTCGGCTTCAGAAACAGGCAGGGCGGCCTGCGCGAATGCGGCCGACGTCACGAGGGTGGCGATCAGTGTGGTGAAGTATTTCATGTCAATTTCCTTGAATGCGCTCAGGCGCGATGATAACTTTGATAAACATGGGTCGCGCCGCTGCGGCTGATGAGCACGACGTCATACGGGTCCTTGCGCGTGCCGTACTCGGGGCCATCCATGCCGGGCGAGCCAACCGGCATGCCAGGCACCGACAGGCCGACCGCGGCCGGACGCTCCTTGAGCAGGCGGTGCACCTCGCGGGCCGGTACATGGCCTTCGATGGCATAGCCGCCGACCAGTGCGGTGTGGCAGGAGCCGAGCTTGTCGGGCACGCCCAGCCGCTTGCGGGCAGCGGTGTTGCCGCTGTCGTGCACCTTGACATCGAAACCGTTGGCTTCCATGTGGGCCACCCAGTCCTTGCAGCAACCGCAGTTGGGGTCTTTCCAGACTTCGACCTGCGGCCGGGTCTGTGCCATCAGCGTGGGTGCCAGCAGAGCGGTCCCGGCGAGGCCGGCCATGGCGTGTACAAAAAATCGTCTTTGCATGAGATGCTCCTTGAGTGGTTGGGTGTCGTCGGGGGCTATCGGGTTAACGCGTTAGCGGGTCAGAGGGTTGTCGCGGCGACGCTGATCTTGCCGACCATGCCCGCCTGGTAGTGGCCGGCAATCAGGCAGGCAAAGTCGAACTCGCCGGCACGGTTGAAGGTCCAGATGATGTCGCCGCGCTTGCCCGCGGCGACGTGGGCCATGTAAGGTTCGTCGTGCTGCATGGTGGGGAACTTCAGCATCAGGGCGGCATGTTCTTCGAGTTCCTTTTTAGTGCCAATCACCAGTTCGTGCAACAGCTTGCCTTTATTGCGGATGACAAAACGCACGGTCTCGCCCTGCTTGAAGTCCAGCTTGTCGGGTGTGAAACGCATCTTGTCGTCCATGGTCAGGGTCACGGTGCGCGTGACCGATTTGGCATCGCCGGCGATGCCCCATTCCTTTTGCTCCTTGGCAACCACGGCGGCCTTGCCGGTTTTCGGACCATCTCCATGGGCAATGCTTTGGGTGGTGGCGCCTGCGAGCAGCAGTGCGGCAAGGAGTAAGTGAAGTTGTTTCATGAGACTGTCTCTTTCAAATCAATGGCCGGCATGGCCGGAGGGTTTGCGGATCTGCACTTCGGTCACCGGTCCGGGTGAGGCCGCCGGCATCGCCTTGCTGCCGACACGCGGCCGGGCCGGGGCCGGCAGCGCGCCGGTCCATTCATAGGCGACTTCGCCGGCCGGGTGCTTGTACCAGCCCGGGTCCTTGTAGTCGCCGGGCTTCTGGTTCCTGCGCACCTTGAGCATGCTGAACATGCCGCCCATTTCGACCGGGCCGAACGGGCCGGTGCCGGTCATCATCGGGGCGGTGTTTTCGGGGATCTCCATCTCCATTTCGCCCATGTCGGCCATGCCGCGTTCACCCATGACCATGTAGTCGGGCACGGCCTTCTGCAGTTTCTTGATCAGGCCGCGGTGGTCCACGCCGATCATCGTCGGCACGTCGTGGCCCATGGCATTCATGGTGTGGTGGCTCTTGTGGCAATGAAAGGCCCAGTCGCCTTCCTCATCGGCCAGAAACTCGATCTGCCGCATCTGGCCTACCGCCACGTCGGTGGTCACCTCGTACCAGCGCGTGGATTTGGGGGTGGGGCCGCCGTCGGTGCCGGTCACCAAAAACTCGTGGCCGTGCAGGTGGATGGGGTGGTTGGTCATGGTCAGGTTGCCCATGCGTATGCGCACCTTGTCGCCCTTGCGCACGTTGAGGGTGTCAATGCCCGGAAAGACCCGGCTGTTCCACGACCACAGATTGAAGTCCGTCATCGTCATGATTTTTGGGGTCATGCTGCCGGGGTCGATGTCGTAGGCGTTGAGCAGGAACACGAAGTCGCGGTCCACCTCGTCGATCAGCGGGTGTTTTGCCTTGGGGTGGGTGATCCAGAAGCCCATCATGCCCATGGCCATCTGCGTCATCTCGTCGGCGTGCGGGTGGTACATGAAGGTGCCGGGGCGCCGCGCGACAAACTCGTAGACAAAGGTCTTGCCGACCGGGATGGCCGGCTGCGTCAGGCCCGACACACCGTCCATGCCGTTGGGCAGGCGCTGGCCGTGCCAATGCACGCTGGTGTGTTCGGGCAGCTTGTTGGTGACAAAAATGCGCACCCGGTCGCCTTCCACCACCTCGATGGTCGGGCCGGGGCTTTGCCCGTTGTAGCCCCACATGTTGGCCTTGAAGCCGGGCGCCATCTCGCGCACCACGGGCTCGGCCACCAGGTGAAACTCCTTGACGCCGCTGTTCATGCGCCAGGGCAGGGTCCAGCCGTTGAGCGTGACCACCGGGTTGTAGGGCCGGCCCGTGCTGGGCACCAGCGGCGGCATGGTGTCGGGTTTGTCCTGCAGCACCGGCTCGGGCAGGGCGGCCATGGCGACGCGGCTGACGGCGCTGGCGGCCACCGCGGTGGCTGTGGCAGCGGCGGCACCGGCAAAAAATCGTCTGCGTTCGTTGTTGATGCTCATGTCAATGTCCTTTGGCGTCGCTGCCGCTGGCAGCAGTGCCGGCGGCCAGGGGCGCCATGCCGGCGGAGGTCCCTGTCAGTGTGGTTTGCAGGTCGGTATCGGCCAGCCAGAAGTCGCGCTGCGCTTCAATGCTGGCATTGACCGCAGCGATGGAGGTGCGGGTGTCGGTCAGCAGCTCGAACACGCCCGAGAGCATGCCGTTGTAGCGCAGCAGCAGCTCGTTGTTGATGAACTTGCGCAGCGGCACGACCTCGTCGCGGTAGTGCAGCGCCAGGTCATGGGCGGTGCGCCAGGCGTGGTAACTTTCGCGCGCCTCGGAGCGGGCCTGGACGGCCGTTTCGCGCACACGCGCCACCGACTGCATGTACTGGCCCTGCGCGCGCGCGTTGCTGGCACCGCCCCAGTCGAAAATCGGCAGCGGCAGTTCCAGCTCCCAACCGCGCTTGATCTCCTTGTCACCCGTTGCATTGTCAAACGTGGTGTTGCGGGAATACTTCGCATCGAGGGCATTGATGAAGCCGGTGGTACGGGTCAGGCCCATCGAGTCGGCGACGTAGCCTGCCTGCGCCATGCTGGCGCGCACGTCCAGGCGGTCGCGCAGGGCCCGGGCCTCGATGTCCGGCATCTCCGCCACGGTTTTGGGCAGGTCGGGCAGGCGCTCGCTGAGCGTGAACTGCGTCTGTGCGCCCCACAGGCCCATCAGGCGTATGAGTTTTTCGCGCGCGGCATAGGCCGTGTTCTGGCTGCGCGCCAGCTGCGCGCCGGCATCGGCGACAAAGGCCTGCTCGCGCGCCTGGTTCAGCTTGCTCCAGTTGCCCACGCGTGCCAGGCGCCGCGCCAGCTCGCCGCTGGCTTCGGCTGCCTCCTTGGCGTCTTTCATGTAGCTGGCGGTCTGCTGGGCGGCGACGGCGTGGATCCAGGCCTTGCGCGTGTCGGCGGCGAGCTTGACGACTTCCTGCGCGGCCTGCAGCTTGGCCACCTCATGCTGCTGGCTCTGGTATCTGGCACGCCAGGGCAGGGTGATCAGGCCAATGACATTGAAGCCAATGCCGCGCTCGATTTCCACCTTGCTGCCTTCGACAAAGCGGCCAATCGAGAAATGCGGGTTCGGCAGCGTGCCGGCGCGCACGCGCTCGGCATCGCTGATGCCCAGCGTGGCCATCGACGCGTGGATGCCGGGGTTGTTCAGCAGCGCAATACGCACGGCCGACTCGGCGCTCAGGGGCCCGGCCAGCAGCCGTGCCACCGCTTCGCGGGTTTCCGCGCTGTCGCCGCGCCCGACGGAGGCGTTGATGCCCGCAGTTTTGCCGGCGGTCAGGGCGTTGATGTCGGCCTGGTTGCCGTCGGGCGAGAGGCTGGCACAACCGCCGAGCAGCGTCACGACCAGCAGGGCTGTGGCGGAGGGTTGGAATGTAAACATGGTTGGGCTCAACGTTGGTGCGACGAAGGGGCTGCAGGTTTGGCAGCCTCCGCCGGGGTTGCCGGGGTTGCCGGGTTCGCCGGTGGCGTTTGCTGCTCCCACTTGAGGATGTCGACATGGCCGCGCGTGAAGCGGCCAACCTCGGCGTTGGCCTTCTTCCAGTTCTCGCGCCCGGCTTCCACGCCGGTGGGCAGGTCGGCAAACACGGAGCGATACGGTACCGCCGGCACGGGCGCCGCGGGGTCGCCGGGCTGCAAGGCCGGTGCGCCCTGTGCATGGGCGCTGCCCAGCGGCAGGAGCAGCATGCAAAAAAGGATACGGAAGGTCACAAAAATCTCCTGACGGACAAGCGGGGCGATCGTAAAAATCGCGCGAATCCGGCAAAAAGGGCAGGCTGCCCCGTGCCGGATGGCAAGTACAGACCCACTACGGGCCTGGAAATCAGGAAATGGGTGGTTTTTGGCCCAGCGTCGCGATGACACTGGCAAAGCGGGCGGCCGGCGAATGCGGCAGGACAGGTGAAATGGTGAGGGAAGCGGTGCTGGCGGTCACCGGCGACAGCGCGACCGTGTGGCAGGTCTGGCAGGCGGAACAGGATTCGCAGTGCCCGGCGGCTTCCGGGGCCAGGGGGTCGGAAGTCTGGCCAGAGGCGTGTCCTGCGCAGTCCGGAGGAACCGCCGCCGAATGCAGCATGGGTGCGACCGGCTCGCTGGCCATTTCATGGTCAAAATGAGCGCCAGCCCCTGATTCATGGATGTGAGTAGCTATGAATTCTGTAGCAGGTGCCGCCTGTTGCAGATGGCCGGCGGCCATGCCGGTGGCCATGGCATCGCCCACCCAGCCGCGCAGGAGCAGCAGGAAGATCATGGCGATGAACAGGGGTCGGCGCATAGGTAGATGATACGTTGGAGTTGTGAAAGTTCAAAAGAAGGGTTTCCGGGAGGCCGCTGCGGCCAGCCGGATCAGGTCGCCCAAACGCGCATCAACCGGCATGGGCGCCAACGCGCTGACCGTGGCGCGGCCGCCGGTGGACGGGGCGTGACGCTGTTCATGCCGGCTTCTGCAACAAGCGGCCGGCCCGCAACTCGCGCCGCGCCTGCTGCATCACCGACCAGCCGCCCCAGATCGCCAGGCTGGCCATGACCGCGGCGACGGCCAGGTCGGGCCAGGCGCTCTTGGTCCCGAACACGCCCAGCGCGGCCAGCATCACGGCCAGGTTGCCGATGGCGTCGTTGCGCGAGCACAGCCAGACGCTGCGCATGTTGGCGTCGCCTTCCCGGTACGCATACAACAGGGCGGCGACCGACACGTTGGCGATCAGGGCGAGCAGGCCGATCGCGCCCATGGTCAGGGCCTCGGGCGTACCACCCTGGCTGGCCACCCACCCCGCCCGTGCCAGCACAAACACGCCGAAGGCCAGCATGCTGGAGGCCTTCAACAGCGCCGCACGGGCACGCCAGACCAGGCCCAGGGACAACACCGCCAGGCTCACGCCGTAGTTGGCGGCATCGCCGAAGAAGTCGATCGCATCGGCCAGCAGCGAGACCGAGCCGGAGCGGAAGCCCGCCGCAATTTCCAGCGCAAACATGGCGAAGTTGATGACCAGTGCGATCCAGAGGATTTTCCGGTAGCGCGGGCTGTTGGCCTCGGCGGCGGTGGTGTCGTGGTTGTGATCGCAGCAGTGGGCAGACATTGAGGGATTCTCCAGAAACATCGGGTTGATGGCATGATTGGAAACCCTCAAGTCACTTCAAGGTCAAGCGATGCCTGTGTCAAGTCCCTCTGCCACCGCGGGTTACCAGATCGGTGAAGCCGCGCGGCAAAGCGGCGTCAGCCCCGCGAACATCCGCTTTTATGAGAAGGAAAGCCTGCTCAGCCCGCACGGACGGGGCGACAACAGCTATCGTTTGTATAGCGAAGGCGACGTGCACCAGCTGCGGTTTATCCGCCTGTGCCGGGCCATGGACATGTCGCTGGCCGAGGTGCGCGCGCTGCTGGGGCTGGACCTGAACAACAAGACCGATTGCGCGGCGGCCCGCGACGCGCTGGACGGGCACCTGGGCCATGTGCGCGCGCGCTTGGCGGAGCTGAAGGCGCTGGAGAAGGACCTCAAGGCCTTGCGCAGCCGCTGCGACGGAACTGACGCCCATTGCCACATCATCGAGGCGCTGCACGAGCTGGCCGATGCGCAGGCCGCGGGCCCGGCGGCCCCGGCACCGAAAAAACGCCACGTTTAGCGGCGATGGGTGCGGGTAGGCCCCGCGATAGCGGCCTGCGAACGCTCGGTGCCTACTTCACTTCAAATCTTGCCGTGGCAGGTGGCTTGCCAGCCAGCATCAACACCGCAATGCCTTTGGTCCCTTTACCTACTTTGAAGTTGCCTTTGGCTTCAAGCTTGTCACCGGCGGGGACCAGTTCCACCTCGGATTTTTCGGTGCCATTCAGCAGGGTAACTCTGGCCTTGGCGCCGTCGGGCTTCACGGCTTTGCCGTGGTCGCTGAGGTAAATCTGGATGGCATCGGGCTTGGCGACGATCTCCAGTTCAGCCGCTTTGGTTTCGACCACCATGCCGCCAAATTTGGGCGTATGGGCGTGGCCGCCCGCAGCCATCGCAGTCCAACTGGACAGCGCGAGGCAGGCGGTAAGGGCGAGGCTAAGGGATGTGCGTTTCATGAAATGGCTTTCAGGTTGAGGTTTAACAAAGTTGTGGGGAAATCAAAACGTTTCGGAACCGGAGTCGGCAATCAGAGCCTCTATCGGCTTGCGGCCAAACAGCGCGACCATGGCCGGCGTCAAAAACGAGTCGAGCAGGGTCGAGGTGATCAAGCCCGAGAAAATCACCACCGCCACCGGGTGCAAAATTTCGGTACCCGGCATATCGGCCTCGAACAGCAGCGGGGCCAGAGCCAGGGCGGCCACCAGTGCGGTCATCAGCACCGGCGTCAAGCGCTCCTGCGAGCCGCGCAGTAGCATGGCGTTGCCGAAGTTTTCACCTTCAAAGGCGCACAGATTGATGTAGTGCGACACCTTCAAAATGCCGTTGCGGATTGCAATGCCAGCCAGCGTGATGAAGCCCACCAGCGCCGCCACCGAAAGCGGCTGGCCGGACAGCCACAGCCCCACCACCGCGCCGACCAGCGCCAGCGGAATGTTGGCCATGATGATGGCCGCCAGTACACCGGATCTGTAGCGCGAGTAAAGAATTAAAAAGATCATCGCCACCGAGGCCAGCGACAGCAGGCCGATCAGGCGCGAGGCGTCTTCCTGCGCCTGGAACTGCCCGCCTATCGTGATGAAGTAGCCCTCGGGCAAGGCCGTGCCAGCAATCGACGCCCGCATGTCGGCCACCACTTCGCTCAGCGCCCTGCCCTGGGTGTTGGCCGACAACACGATGCGCCTGCGCCCGTCGTCGCGGCTGACCTGATTGGGGCCGTCGGATTCCTCCACGCTGGCCAGTTGGCTCAGCGGCACACGGCCACCGGGCGTGTCAATCATCAGGTTGCGCAGGCCCTCGATGCCGCGAGAGGCTTCCGGCAGGCGCAGCACCAGGTTGAAGCGGCGGCTGCCTTCGACGATCTGCGTGACTTTTTCACCATCAATCAGCACCTGCAGCTCTTGCAGCAGTTTGGCCGGTGGCAGGCCCAGGCCCAGGGCACGGTCATAGTCCACCTGGATCCTGATTTGCGGCGTCAGCACCTGTTTTTCCACCTCCAGGTCCACCACACCTTCAATGCCCGCGAGCTTTTGCCGCAACGCCGCGGCCTGCGTGCGCAGGGTGTCCAGGTCGTCGCCGAATATCTTGATGGCGATTTGTGAGCGCACGCCCGACAACATGTGGTCGATACGGTGGCTGATCGGCTGGCCGATGCCGATGGCCGCGGGCAGGGTGGCGACGCGGCTACGGATGTCCGCGTAGATCTCTTCCATGCTGCGCTCGCTGCGTTTGAGCTTCAAGTCCAGCTCCGACACATGGACGCCCTCGGCATGTTCATCTAGCTCGGCCCGGCCCGAGCGGCGGCCTACATGTTCCACCTCGGGCAGGCTGGCCAGTGCTTTTTCAGCAATGCTGCCAATGCGGGCCGATTCCGTGAGTGTGGTGCCGGGGTTCAGCCGCAGGCCGACCAGCGCCACGCCTTCGTTGAACGGCGGCAAGAAAGTCGTGGGAAAGAACGGCACTGCTGCCATTGCCAGTGCGGCAGCAACCGCGCCAGCGGTCACCCAGGCGCGAGGACGCCCCAGTACATACGCCAGTGCTCTCGCGTAGCGTGCTTTCAGCCATAGCTGGGCCCTCGTATCTCCATGGTCCAGCCCTTTCATTCCCGGTAACAGGTAATACGCCATCACTGGCGTGAGCGTCACCGACACGAGCATTGATGCAAGCATGGCGACGATGTAGGCCACAGCCAGCGGCTGCATCAAGCGCCCCTCGACACCCGGCAAAAAGAACAGCGGCACCAACACCAGCACAACAATCAAGGTGGCAATCACGATGCCAGAGCGTACTTCCAGTGTGGCCTTGGCAATCAACTCCAGGGGGCCGAGCCGCCTGGTGGGATGCGCGGCGCGGTCCATCTTCAGGCGGCGCAGCACATTTTCCACGCCCACCACGGCATCATCGACCAGCTCGCCGATGGCAATCGTGAGACCGCCCAGCGTCATGGTGTTGATGGAGAAACCGAAATACTTGAAAACCAGCACGGTCGCCATGAACGAAATCGGTATGGCCACCAGCGAAATCACGGTGGTACGAACGTTCAGCAGAAATAAATACAGTACCACCGCCACAACGGCAAACGCCAGCATCAACTTGCCTTTGAGTGTGTTCACCGACGATTCAATAAAGGTAGCCTGGCGCATGGTGACTTTAGGCTCGCCCATGCCTGGGGGCATGCCTTTTTTCAGCTCTGCTATGGCGGCCTCGATTTTTTCCGTCAACTTCACGGTGTCAGCATCGGGCTGCTTCTGAATGCCCAAAATCACCGCCGGCTGGCCGTTCAGGCCCGCATCGCCGCGCTTGATGGCCGGTGCAAACGTGACCTTGGCGACCTGGTTGAGCTGAATCGGTTTGCCGTTTTGAAACGCCACCGGCAGGCGCTCCAGGTCCTGCAGCCGCGTGGTGCGGCCGATGTTGCGGATCAGGTACTCGCGTGAATTGAGTTCGAGAAAGCCGCCACTGGAGTTGCCCGAAAAGCCTTTGAGCGCAGACTCGACGTTTTCCAGATCAACCTTGAGTGCTGCCATGAGCGCGGTGTCGGGTTGCACCTGGTACTGGCGCACCTCGCCGCCAATCGGAACCACCTGGGCCACGCCGGGCAGGGTGAGCAGGCGCGGGCGCATCACGAAGTCGGCGTATTCACGCACCGCCATCGGGCTGATCTTGCTGGTGTCAATCGGCAATGCCAGCAGCATGATCTCGCCCATGACCGAGCTGATTGGCCCCATGCCAACGTGCGTCACGCCCTGCGGTAACTGCTCGCGGGCCAGTTGCAGTCGCTCGCCCACCAATTGGCGGGCGCGGTAGATGTCGGTTTTCCAGTCGAAGGTGACGTAGACGAAAGACAGGCCGACGCTGGAGATCGAGCGTATGCTTTCCACGCCCGGGATGCCGCCCATGGCAATTTCCAGCGGCGCGGTGATCAGTTGCTCGACTTCTTCGGGCGCCATGCCGCCGGCCTCGGCCTGCAGCGTCACCGTGGGTTTGTTCAGGTCGGGGAAGACATCGACCGGCATTTTCACCAGCGTGAGCGCACCGACCAGCAGCAGCACCACCGACAGCACCACCACCATCAGGCGGTTGCCGAGGGCGGCATGAATGAGTTTTTCAAACATGGTGTGTGGCCCTGTTCTCAGCGAACCTGGTTGACCAGTGGCGCACCTTGCGTCACCACCCGGTCACCGGTTTTCAGGCCATCGACAACGGCTGCAGTGCTGCCATCCAGCGGCACCTGGCGCACGGTGCGTGGCGCGAAAAGTTCGGCGCCGGTGTGAATCCATACCATGTCCTGGTTGCTGGCGTTCTTGACCACGGCGCCGGTGGGTATGGCAAAGCCCTTGACCTGGCTTGTGGTCTGCACCGTCACCTTGACCGGCTGGTTGATGGACAGCGGCGGGGCGTTTTTGCCTGGCACGGTGCGAAACACCAGCGGGATCGCGCCCTCGCGCAGGCTGCTGCCCGCGCCCACAAATTGCAGCGGCACGCTGGTGCCGGGGGCCGCGCTGGCGCTGGCCGAAGCGATGTTGGCCGACAGTGCGGCATCAAAGGCACTGGCCTCCACACTCATGCGCGAGGGGTCGACAATTTCAAACAACACTTCGCGCTCATCGACTACCTGACCAGCCACCACGTTGGCGGCGGCAATCACACCGGAGACGGGCGCCACCAGCGCTTCGGTGGCTGACACGCTGCCGGTCACGGCGGCTGCGCGCTGGCGCAGGCTGAGCACGTCGGACTGCGCTGCTTCAATGTCTTTTTGTGGCACCGTGCCTTCGAGTTGCTGCAGCCGGTCCACGCGCCTGCGGGCAAGGTCCAGGCTGGCATTGAGCTCAGCGCTTTGCGCCTGCTGGTTGGCGCGTTCGATGGCGCTGCTGGAGGCACGCACGACTGCGAGGACTTCACCCTTGCGCACCGCCTGCCCGAGTTGCGGCAGGCCGCGCGGTCCGGCTTCAATGCGCCCAGCCTGTGTGGGTTGCACCTTGCCGCCGGCGTTGCTGTCCAGCACCACCCGGCCTGTCAGCTCGACGGTGGTCGGCAGGGACGCTTCTTCGACGCTGATGGTGCGCACGCCGAGTTGCCGCTGGCTCGCCTTGGGCAAAAACACGTCTCCGTCGGTCAGGCGCTGCGGCGTATTGCCGCCTGTGGCGGGCGCGGATTCTTCGCCGTGGTCGTGGCCGGCAGCGGCTTGGGCATCAAAAGTGGCTGTGGCGCCCATCACTAAAGCACCAGCAGCTATAAAAATGCTAGCAACGACTTTTCCGCGCCGACGCTTGAAGACGGCGATGGCCGTCGCCACAAGAAGCAGCGCAGCGCCTGCATAGGCTGCCCAACGCAGCCAGGGCCGCTTCACGCCGGCATGATCGTCTTCAGCGTGCGGGTCTGTAATGACCAGGTCGCCAGCCAGCAGGTCGGTGTCCTTTCCTGCGGCGATGACAAAACTGACGGCCAGCGTGCCCGGCTGGCCCAGCAACTCATGTTTGAAGCTGTAACTGCCGTCCTGCTGGGGCGCGGCGGTTCCTTTGGCTGCACCGGCCTCGACCTCGATCTTCGCGTCGGTGACCGGCTCGTTGCTCGTGTAGCGGTCCAGGTAAATTTTCATCTCCCCGTTCTCGACGACCCCGACCAGCTCGAACAGGTCGGAGTGGCTGCTGATACGCGGTGAGGTGACCGCGCCGGCCGTTGCTGGCGCTTCTGCGCCGTGGTCTCCCGCCGCCCAGGCCGTGGCGAAGAAATTAAACGCTATGAAAAAAATAGCTGCCAGCACTTTCTGGATATGGGCTAGAGGCTTATTTGGCTTGTAAATGGGGTTCATGGGAGCAATCCAAGGGCTTGATTTAATTGGGATACGGCGCGCTGCAGGCCCACACGGGAGCGCGCCAGGGAAAGATCGGCTTCAAACTTTTCGCTGTCGGCGCGCAGGCGGGTCGGCAGGTCGGACTCGCCCAGGCGGTAAGCCTTGGCCACCAGGGCTTGCACCTCGGTGCTCAGGCGCGCGCGTTCGGTCATGCTGGCTTGCGTGCGGCGGGCGGCGTCGAGTTCGGCCAGTGCCGATGCCAGTTCGGTCTGTACCTGCCGCTGGGCAGCATCCAGTTCGGCCTGCGCGGCGTCGAGTTCTGCGCGTGCCGCAGCGATGCGCGGGGCATTGCGGCTGTCGGTACCGAAGGGAATTTTCAGCGCCAGACGCAAGCTGTTCTCGCCCGCGGCGCCGAAGGCCGAACGTTCGCGCGTGACACCTACACCGACTGACATCGGGTCACGCTTGTCGGTTTCGCTCAGCTCGAGCGCCGCTTGCGCCGCCTGGCCCCGCGTCTGTGCGGCCTGTATCGCAGGGTGGTCTGGACCAATGACCGGGTTGGCGGGTGGTAGCGGCTCCTCCAGCGACGGCACGGCGGCCAGCCCGGTAAGGGCCAGCCACTGGTTTTGCAGGCGGGCCAGGGTCTGCCCCGCCTGCTCTTGTCCGCTGGCGGCCTGCGCTACCAAAGACTGTGCCTGCAACTCATCCACGCGCGCGCTGTCGCCGGCTTTCACGCGGCGTTGCACATCCTGCGCCAACGCCAGCGCCTCGCCGTGTTTGCGTTGAGCCAAGTCGCGTTCGGTACGCGCCACAGCCAAGCTGGCGGCCGCTTCGCGCACCTCTGCAGCAAGTTTCAGCCGCGCCACCAGCTGCTGTGGTTCGAAACCCAAGCGCAGCGCTGCAAGCTCACGCTGGGTGGCGCCGCGCACGCCGGGGCTCCAGACCGGGAATTCCAGCTCGGCTTCGTATTCCAGTAAGCCGCCGTTGTTGTTGAAGCGGTCGCTGCGTTGCGCCAGCAGGGCGCTGGGCGAGCCGTTGATCCAGGACGAAGCGGCGCGTTCCCGGGCCTGCAGTTGCGCGCGGCGGCTGTCGGCGCTGCGGGCCGCCGGGCTCAGGGCCCAGGCGGCATCGAGTGCCTCGCGCAGGTTGGGGCCGCTGCGCGCCGGGGCGGTGGCTTCCGGGCCAGGGGGTAGTGGCAAGGGGGACGTTTGTGCGGTCGCGGCGGCAACAAAGGCAGACGCCAGCACCAGGGCCGCACAGGCCGGCTGTGCCAGGCAGAAGGGGGAAAAGTAAGGCAAGAGCGTTCTCCGAAGTGACTGAAACTTCGGCGAACATTTGCGCGAGGGCGGATGGAAAAAAAGAGTTTAAGCGCCCGTCAGCTCAAAGGTTCACCACAGATGGCGTGGTGAACTTCCATTTGGGGCGCTCGATGCTGTTGGGCTGCTCGCGGCTGGCCCAGGCCTGCCGCGTGGGCAGCGGGGCGCCGACGCTCGCATCGGTGTAACGGAACTGGGCAGCCAGCATGCCGGTCGTGTGGCCATGGCCGCAGTGGCTATGGCTACAGGACTCGGTGTGGCCATGTTCATGGGTCATGCCGGATTTTTCAGCGGCCTCTGCGCCGGCCAGTTGGGCCTCCACGGCGTGGGCGGCGATGTGGCCGAGTTCCTGCGCGGCGTCGGCCGCTGCGTGGGCATGGGCGCCGCTCGACAGCAGCGCCAGCCAGACGATCAGGACGTGACAAATAAAACGTTTCACGGGCGCCATGCTAACAGCCGGCAAAGTCCCCGCGGCGCGTAAGGGATGAATCAAGGCCGGCAAACTGCTGCTGATGCGTGCTGGCCTCAGCGCAATTCCTCGCACGAGCTGGCCGATGCGCAGGCCGCGGGCCCGGCGGCCCCGGCACCGAAAAAACGCCACGTCTAGCGGGTGTGGTCCCGCGGGCCGGCCAGCGCTGCCAGGCGTTCGATGAGCACATCGGCCCCGGTGTAGCCGCTGGCCAGCAACTGGGCCTGGCCATCCCGCACGGCCAGCAGTGCGGGAAAGCCGCGTATGCCCCAGCGCTGCGCCTGCGAAAAATCGTCTCTGGTCTGCTGGCGCATGGCTTCACTCTCGACGTCGCGCAGGAAGTCAATGTGGCCCCAGGCCTCCTGGGTGCGGCCACGCAGCTCGTCCCAGATTTCAGCGAGCACCGCCGCCTTGGTGACGTCGCGTCCCTGCGCATAAAAGGCCTGCTGGATCGCGTGGTACATGCGCAGGGCCAGCGCCGGCGCGTGCCGGCGCACCGTGACGACCGCACGGCAGGCCGGCTCGGTGTCGTAGATGAAGTCCTCGCGTTCGAACAGCGCCTGTGAAAACGGCTGGCCGGAGCGCCTGCCGACTTCTGCCCAGGCGTTGCGCAGCTTGTCCTTCAGCGCGGCGTCCATCACCTGCGTGTTGTAGGCGCGCAGGCCGCCCAGCACCAGCTGCACCGGCACCTCGGGAAAGCGCGCCAGCAACTGCCCCAGCGGCACGCCAAAACCGTAACACCAGGAGCACATCGGGTCGCCGACATAAATCAGGGTGACAGCAGGAGCAGGAGCAGAAGTTGGAGCAGGCGTCGGCGTTGGCGTGTTCATGGGCTGGTCTTGTCAAGCAGGGTCTGGGCCTTGTCCACCCACAGCTGCAGGCTGTCCAGCAGTTCCTTCTGGCTGAACGAGCAACTTTCTTCGCTGAAGAGGGCACTGGACTCGAGCCTGTCGAGCAACTGCTGCAGCACCTCCGCATACCTTGCCGGAAGTGCCGCTTGCAGCGCCGTCTGGCTTTGCGCGAGCCGGGAAAACGCCGGTATGCCCAGCGCATCGCTGCGCAACTGCTGCAAGGCAGTGGCCAGGCTGGCGAGCTGGTCACGGGCCGTCATGGCGATCCGGTGGCGGCACCGGCCACAGGCCGGACCTGCGCCGGTTCAAACGCCAGCGTCAGCAGCGCCAGCAGGCCGAAGGGCACGCCCACCCAGCCCAGTTGCGACAGAGGAAGGTGGTCCAGCATGGCGCCGCTGATGACGGCGCCCAGTGCCGTGCCCACATACAACATGGAGCCGTTCAGGCTCAGCAGCAGCGGCGCCTGGGCCGGTGCCATGCCGGCCAGGCGGCTTTGCTGCGGCGCCATCACGCCGAAACCGGCGATGCCCCAGACGACGAGTGTCGCCATGGTCGCATAGAGGTGGCCGCGCGTGAGCGGCAGCACGGCCATGGTGGTCACCAGCACCGCCAGTTGAACGCGCATGGTGGGCAGGGAGCCGAAGCGGTCGTTGGCCCAGCCGCCCGACAGCGTGCCGGCCACGCCGGCCAGACCGAACACCGCCAGCGTGATGGACAGCTGCGTGGAACTCAGGGGGTTGAGCGCCTGCAGCACCGGGCCGATGTAGGCAAACACGCTGAAAATCGCCACGAAATAAAGCAGCGTGCGCAGCCAGGTGCGCAGCACGGCGGGCTGCCGCGCCGCTACGCCGAAGCCGGAGAAATTGGCGCCGGCCGAGGCCAGGTTGGCGGGCAGCAGCCAGCTGGCCGCCACCAGCGCCGCCAAGCTGGCGCCTGCCGAGAGCCAGACCGGCACGCGCCAGCCGTATTCAAAGCCGAGCCAGGCACCGACCGGCACGCCCACCGCATAGCTGATGCTCATGCCCAGAAAGGTGATGGACAAGGCCCGGCCGCGCAGTGCCGGCGCCACCAGGCTGACGGCCAGCGCCGAGGCCGCGGCGCTGAACATCGCGCCGGCGCCCATCAGCACCCGGCCCAGCAGCAGCATGACGAGGCTGCCCGACAGTGCGCACACCAGGCAGCCGGCGGCAAACAGGGCCAGGGCCAGCTGCACCGCACGTTTGCGCGGCCAGCGTGCGGTGGCAATGATCAGCACCGGCGCCAGCAGCGCGGTGGACACCGCGTAGGCCGTCATGGCCTGACCGGCCGCGGCCAGGCTGATGTGGAGCGACTCGCTCAGCGGCACCAGAATGCCGCCCAGCACAAAGGCGCCACTGCCGATGACCAGGTTGCACAGGGCGAAGAGATAAAGAACAGGCGGCATGGTTGCAGGTGGGCAAACAGCACCCGGGCGTTTTGACGTGCACCGGGCAAGTTCTGAAAAATAATCAATGAAACGGGTCTCAGCCCAATAAATACGGACGCAGGCTGCTATGAAAAGTAGAGTGCCTGCACGCCGGCTATTTGCTGATTGTGCCCGGATGGCGCCAAACGCGCGCGGCTTTGGGTTGGCCGCGCGGTGGGAGTGGCGGGGACGCCAGGGGGCGGAGTCCCGGCCGTCAATCGAGCCTGGCGCCCGACGCCTTGACCGCCTGAGCCCAGCGCGGCATTTCCGCGGAGAGGAATTTGCCGAACTCCTCGCTGCCCATGAAGGCCGGGTCGGCGCCTTGGGTGATCATGCGGTTGCGGACCTCGGCGCTGGTCATGACCTGTTTGAAGGCATCGCTCAGTTTCGCGGTGACGTCCGCGGGCAACCCGGCCGGCGCCAGAAAGCCGTAAAAGCCGACCACTTCGAAATTTTTGATGCCCGACTCCATGACGGTGGGCACATCGGGCAGGGCCGGGTTGCGCGCCTTGCTGGTGACGGCCAGGGCACGCACCTTGCCCTGCTTGTGGTACGCGGCCGCCTGCGGAATCGACTCGCCCATGAACTGCACCTGGCCGCCCATCAGGTCGGTGAAGGCCGGGGCACTGCCGCGGTAGGGAATGTGCACCATGAACAGCCCGGTGGCGTTCTTGAACATTTCGGGCACCAGGTGGCTGATGCCGCCATTGCCGGCCGAGCCGTAGTTGATCTGGCCGGGGCGCGCGCGGGCGTAGTCGACAAATTCCTTCAGCGTGTTGACCGGCAGTTTGGGATTGACCAGCAGGGCCAGCGGCTGCATGGCGGTGCGGGCGATTGGCGTGAAGTCGCGCAGCGTGCTGTAGGGCAGCCGCGTGTACAGCGCCGGGTTGATGACCATCACGCCGGTGTTGGCCAGCATCAGGGTGTAGCCGTCGGGTGGGGCCTTCATCACGTCCTGCGCCCCGACCGTGCCGCCGGCGCCCGACTTGTAGTCGATGATGACCGGCTGCCCCAGCACGGCCTGCAGCCGTTCGGTCAGCAGGCGTGCATGCTGGTCCAGCGGCCCGCCCGCCGGAAAACCGATCACCACGCGGATGGGCTTGTCGGGAAAGGCGGCCAGCGCTGCGGACGCGGCCAGCGCGGAGGCAGCGACCAGGCAGGCCTTGATCAGCGTCCGTGGCCGCAGGGTGGGGAACAGGGCGTGGGCGGAAAAAAAGCGCATGGTGTTTCTTGGTGGTGTGGCCAGCCGGGAAATCGCAGCCGGCGCGGGCGGTGGAGGCAACGCTCCCGGCCCGGCCGCTGGCTGCGCGCAGGGTTTCATCATAGTCAGGCGAGGTCGCTCAGGCGACACTGTTTTATCAGGAGCTTCCCCGATGGACGGGCGGTACAGGTGGAGTAGGCTGTAGCTTCAATTTCCTGCAATCTGGAGCCCGATTTGTCCGACCCGAAAACAGCTGCAATGGCAGCTAGCAAAAGCGCCGTCCCGCATACCCTGCATTACAAGGTCTGGCCCAAGCGCCTGCCGCACCGCATCACGGCACCGGCCACTTCGTTGTGGCACAACCTGGCGGTCAGCGCGCTGCGTTACCCGAACAAGGCGGCGCTGGTGTTTTTCGGGCGCGTCTTCACCTATGCCGAGGTGCTGGACAAAGCCGAGCGCCTGGCGGCCACGCTGCACGACATGGGTGTCAAAAAAGGCGACCGGGTGGTGCTGAACATGCAGAACTGCCCGCAATGGGTGATTGCCCACTTTGCCATCCTGCGGGCCAATGCCGTGGTGGTGCCGGTCAACCCGATGAACCGCGCCGAAGAGCTCAAGCACTACATCATCGACCCGGACGCCCGGGTGGCCATCACCGCGGCGGACCTGGCGCCCGAACTGGTCAAGGCCAACAGCCAGCTACCGCCCGGGCAGCAACTGCAACACCTGATCGTCACGCATTACAGCGATGCTTTTGATCTACAGGCCGAAGCGGCAGCATTGCCGCCGGCCTGGCAGGAGTGGCTGGGCACGCAGCACCCGGCACCGGCGGCCGGTGATTGCCAGGTCATGTCCTGGGCCGAGGCGCTGGCGCAGGGCGCGCAGGGCCGGCTGCCCGACCACACCGCCACGCCGCAGGACCTGGCGGTGCTGCCTTACACCAGCGGCACCACCGGCCTGCCCAAGGGCTGCATGCACACCCATGCCAGCATCATGCACAACGCGGTGGCCAGCAGCCTGTGGGGCAACAGCACGCCGGAAAACACCGTGCTCTCGGTCGTGCCCATGTTCCACATCACCGGCATGGTGTCGGTCATGCATGCCTCGATCTACGGCGGCGCCACGCTGGTCATCATGCCGCGCTGGGACCGCGAACTGGCGGGCCGGCTGATCTCCACATGGCGCGTGACCCACTGGACCAACATCCCGACCATGGTGATCGACCTGCTGGCCAGCCCGAACTTTGCAGAGTTTGATTTGAGCAGCCTGGTCTATATCGGCGGCGGCGGCGCGGCCATGCCGCAGGCCGTGGCCCAGCGCCTGTGGGAGCAGTACGGCCTGCGTTTTGCCGAAGGTTATGGCCTGACGGAAACCGCCGCACCCTCGCACAGCAACCCGCCCGACGCCACCAAGCAGCAGTGCCTGGGCGTGCCTTTTCTCAATGTCGATGCACGCGTGATCGACCCCTTGACACTGGAGGAAATGCCGCTGGGCGAGCAGGGCGAAATCATCATGTGCGGGCCGCAGAATTTCTCCGGCTACTGGAAGCGGCCCGAGGCCACCGAGGCAGCCTTCATCGAGATCGACGGCAAGCGCTTCTTCCGCTCGGGCGACCTCGGGCGCGTCGATGAAGAGGGCTACTTCTTCATCACCGACCGGCTCAAACGCATGATCAACGCGTCGGGCTTCAAGGTCTGGCCGGCCGAGGTGGAGGCGTTGATGTTCAAGCACCCGGCCATCCAGGAGGCCTGCATCATTTCCACGCGCGACGCCTACCGCGGCGAGACCGTCAAGGCCGTGGTGGTGCTGCGGCAAAGCCACAAGGGACAGGTCAGCGAGGCCGACATCATCGACTGGTGCAAGGAGAACATGGCGGCCTACAAGTACCCGCGTGTCGTGCAGTTTGTCGATGCCCTGCCGAAAAGCGGCTCGGGCAAGGTGATGTGGCGGACCCTGCAGGAGGCGGAAGGCGCCACCGCCTGAGGTTTTTGAATAAAAAGTGCCTGCAGCCCTTTATTGGCGCTCGCAGGCAGCTATCAAAACAAGAGCGTCCTGGAGGGCTCGGCGCGCGGCCGGCCAGATCGGTTAAGGTTCGTCTCCCGGACTTCGAACAGGTGCGACGCTCTGGAGGCGTCGCCTGCGCTCATGGAACAAAACTCACCGCCCACCTCTGACCCCGTGTACGACAAGCCGCCGGCCGGCTGGCGGCTGCGCCTGTACACCATCATTTTTGAAGCGGACACCCGCGCCGGACGCCTGTTCGACCAGGCCCTGATCGCCGTGATCCTGCTCAGCATTGTGGTGGTGATGGCGGACAGCGTGCAGGCTGTGCACCAGGTGCATGGGCGTGCGCTCAACGGCCTGGAGTGGATTTTCACACTGCTGTTCACCGCCGAATACATTGCGCGCCTGCTGTGTGTGCGCCGGCCGCTGCAGTACGCCACCAGCTTCTTCGGCATCATCGACCTGGTCGCCGTGTTGCCGACCTACCTGGCGCTGTTTTTCCCCGAGCTGCATGCGCTCATCGATGTGCGGGTGCTGCGCCTGCTGCGGGTGTTCCGCATCTTCAAACTGGCCGCCTATGTCGCCGAATACCAGTTTCTGGGGCGCGCTTTGGCCGCCAGCGGGCGCAAGATCCTGGTGTTCCTGTCGGCCGTGGTCATGGTGGTGCTGGTCATGGGCACGGTGATGTACGTGGTCGAGGGGCCGGGCAACGGCTTCACCAGCATCCCGACCTCGGTCTACTGGGCGATCAGCACGGTGACAACCGTGGGTTTTGGCGACATCACGCCCAAGACCGACCTGGGCCGGCTGATTGCGTCTTTCATGATGCTGATGGGTTGGGGCATCCTGGCCGTGCCGACCGGCATCGTGACCGCGGAAATGGCCGCGCAGCGGCGGCACCCGCTGCTTCAGACGCCGACCACACGCACTTGCCACGAGTGCCTGACCGAGGGCCACGCCGCCGACGCGAATTTCTGCTTCAACTGCGGCGCCCGGCTGCCGCCTTACCAGCAGCAGGCCGGCAAGGCGTCCTGACGGTTGGCCTCAAGCCCGACAGGCTCCTAGCCGCCGGCCGTGAGCCGGATCGGTGTGATCTCGACCGACTCGCTGCCGGTGCTCATCCAGACCGTGCCATCCTGGATCGTCACCTGCAGCTGCATGGTGCGGTTGGCCAGTTTGGCCAGCGCCTGGCTTTGCGCCGCCTCGATCTGCCAGACCACCAGGTTGGCGGCGCGGGTCAGCTTGCTTTCGATGGCCTTCCACCACACTGGCGTGCTGCTGGCAAAGCTGTAGACGGTGACACGTTCGGCGCGTCCGGCGGCGCGCATCAGGCGCTTGTCGTCGGGCTGGCCAACGTCGATCCAGTGCAGGATCTGGTCGGTGTAGTCCTTGTGCCAGAGGGCTGCCTCGTCGACATCCCACAGGTCCTTGGCGAACTCCAGCTTGCCCTTGTTGTCATCGGCCGTCACGTTGAGCGCAAAAGCCAGCAGCCGGATCATCATGCGTTCATCGGCCTCGGAGGGGTGGCGCGCGATCGTGACGTTGTGGTCGGCATAGACGCCGCGGTCCATGTCGGCAATCGCCAGTTGTGCTTTGTAGATGGTGGCTTTGAGTGCCATGGCGGGTCTGCTGGTTGGGTGAGGGGCGGGCGGTAACCCCCTATTGGAACAGACCTTTGTGCGACCGCCTGTCCGGAAGCGGCAGGCTGGCTATAGTTCATGCATGATCCGTTTGTCCGTTCTTGACCAGTCCGTCGCCGTTACCGGCCGCAGCGAAGACGCTTCCATCCGCGAAACGCTGGCGCTTGCGCAGCACTGCGAGGGCCTCGGCTACGACCGTTTCTGGGTCAGCGAGCACCACAGCCACCCGACGATTGTCGGCAGCGCCCCCGAGGTGCTGATGGCCGCGATCGCCGCCACCACGCAGCGCATCCGCATCGGCAGTGCCGGCGTGATGCTGCCGCATTATTCAGCGCTCAAGGTCGCCGAGCAGTTCCGCGTGCTGGAGGCGCTGGCCCCGGGTCGCATCGACCTCGGTGTCGGGCGTGCGCCGGGCTCGGACGGGCGCACGGCCCAGCTGCTCAACCCGAATGCGCGTCACGCGGCCGATGATTTTCCCCGGCAGGTGCGTGAACTGCAGGCCTGGGTCGGCGGCGTCGACCTGCCCGAGGGCCACCCCGGCCGCGGCGTGACGGCCAACCCGACCGGGCCGGGCGCGCCCACACTGTGGATGCTGGGCAGCTCGAATTACGGCGCGCAGCTGGCGGCGCATTACGGCCTGCCCTATGCGTTTGCGTACTTCATCACCGACGGCCAGGGGGCCGAAGAGGCGCTGGCCATTTACCGCGAGCTGTACCGGCCCAGCGCGCTACATCCCGAACCGCAGCCCGCGCTGTGTGTGTGGGCGCTGGCCGCTGACACCGAGGACCAAGCCTGGCAGCTTTTCACCAGCCGCGAGCGCTGGAAAATCGACCGCAACCAGGGTGCGCTGGGACCGCTGCAGTCACCGGCGGAAGTCGCGCAGCGGCCTTACGGCACGGCCGAGCAGGCCGAGGCCGACCGGCTGCGGCGCACGGCGCTGGTCGGCAGTGCCGGGCAGGTGGCCGGCAAGCTGCGTGCGCTCTCCGACACCCTGCAGGTCGAGGAGCTGGTGGTCATCACCTGGACGCATGACCCGGTGGCGCGCCGCCGCTCCTACGAATTGCTGGCGCAGGCGTTGGGCGCCGCCCCGGCCTGAGCCCATCACGCCATCAGACAATAACCCCATGAGACAACAACCCGAGGACCCCGCCATGACTGCTCCCCTGTTCAGCGCCACCATTGCCGGCAGCCTGCCCAAACCCGCCTGGCTGTCGGAAACCCAAAAACTCTGGCCGCAGTGGAAGGCCGAAGGCGCCGAACTGGCGCAGGCCAAGGCCGATGCCACGCTGCTGTGGATCAAGGCGCAGGAGGATGCCGGCCTGGATGTCATTGGTGACGGCGAGCAGTCGCGCCAGCATTTTGTGCACGGCTTTCTCGAGCAGGTCGAAGGCATCGACTTCGAGCACAAGGTCAAGATGGGCATACGCAACAACCGCTATGACGCCATGCTGCCGCAGGTCGTGTCGGCGCTCAAACTCAAGGGGCGTGTGCATGCGGCCGAGGCGCAACTGCTGCGCGCGCACACGACCAGAAAGATCAAGTTCACCTTGCCCGGCCCGATGACGATTGTCGATACCGTGGCCGACCAGTTTTATGGCGACCGCGTGAAGATGGCCATGGCGTTCGCCGAGCTGCTGAACCAGGAGGCGCTGGCACTGCAGGCCGACGGCGTGGACATCATCCAGTTCGACGAACCGGCCTTCAACGTCTACATGAAGGACGCCGCCGACTGGGGCGTGAAGGCGCTCGAGCGTGCCGCGCAGGGCCTGACCTGCACGACGGCGGTGCACATCTGCTACGGCTACGGCATCAAGGCGAACGACGACTGGAAGAAAACACTGGGCGAAGAATGGCGCCAGTATGAGCAAATCCTTCCCGCGCTCGCCAAAAGCAGCATCCAGCAGGTCAGCCTCGAGTGTTACCACTCGCATGTGCCGCCGCACCTGATGGCCCTGCTCGAAGGCAAGGACGTGATGGTCGGTGTGATCGACGTGGCGAGCGACGAGATTGAAACCCCCGAGCAGATTGCCGACACCATCGGCGAGGCCCTCAAGTACGTGCCGAAAAACCGCCTGCTGCCCTGCACCAATTGCGGCCTGGCGCCCATGGACCGCGAGGTGGCCCTGAAGAAGCTGCAGGCGTTGGCCCAGGGTGCGGCACTGGCGCGCGAGCGTTACGGCGCCTGAGGCGGGCGCCGTGACCGAACTGGCTTTTGCTGCGCCCGCCGAGGTCGGCCTGTGCCCTGAGCGCCTGCAGCGCCTGCTGGCCGTGTTGCAGGCCGACATCGACCGTGGCCGACTGCCCGGCGCGGTGGCGCTGGTGGCGCGCCGCGGCCAGGTCGCCCTGTTCGAAAGCCTGGGCCGGCAGGACCCGGCTGCAGGCAGCCCGATGACCCGCGATTCGATTTTCCGCATCTACTCCATGACCAAACCCTTGGTGTCGGTGGCGGTGATGATGCTTTTGGAGCAGGGCAGGCTGCTGCTCAGTGACCCGGTGGCCAGGCACCTGCCGGAATTTGCCAACCAGAAGGTTGCCGTGGAGCGGGGCGGCCAGGTGACGCTGGCCGATGTCCAGCGGCCCGCCACCGTGCAGGACTTGCTGCGCCACACGGCCGGCCTGACCTATGAATTTTTGGGAAGCGCCGACGTGCAGCGCCAGTATGCCAAGCTGCAGATGGGCTCGCGCGAGCGCAGCAATGCGGAGTTTTCCAGGGTGCTGGCCGGCTTGCCGCTGATGTACCAGCCCGGCAGCGTCTGGGAATACAGCCGTGCGACGGACGTGCTGGGGCGGCTGGTCGAAGTGCTCAGCGGCCAGGCCCTGGGCGAGTACCTGCACCGCCACATCTTCGTTCCGCTGGGCATGGACGACACCGGTTTTTCGGTGGACCAGGCCCATCACCCGCGGATTGCCGAGCCCTTTGCACACGACCCGGACGGTGGTGTGCCGATGCGCGTGCTGGAGCCGCGCCGCGCGGCGGCCATGGAAAGTGGTGGTGGTGGCCTGTTGTCCACGGCCATGGACTACGCGCGGTTTCTGCAGTTCATGCGCAACCGGGGCGAACTCGATGGCGTGCGCCTGCTGGGTTCGCGTACCGTGGACTTCATGACAGCCGACCACCTGGGCGCCATCCCCGTCACGGGTGACGTGTTGCCGCCTGGTTATGGCTTCGGCCTCGGCTTTGCCGTGCGCACCGCGACCGGCATCGCGTCCGTGCACGGCTCCAGGGGCCTGTATTACTGGGGAGGCATCGCCGGCACCACGTTTTTTGTGGACCCGGCCGAAGACCTGTATGCGGTGCTGATGATCCAGGCGCCCAACCAGCGTGACCACTACCGGCCGCTGTTTCGCAGCCTGGTGTACGCTGCCCTGCTGGATTAGAAATTGCTGGACCAGAAACTGGTTTTTCCGGAGACACACCATGAGCCACGACACCGGCCACAGCCATCCCCACACGCACAGCCACGCGCCCGAAGGCACCGACTGGAAACATGACGGTGTGCGCGTGATCCCTGGGGGGCAACTGGACGGCAACGTGCCGTCCACGCCCGGCATGGACCGCAAGGCGGCGATCAATTTCGCCCGCGTCGGTGCGCAAAAGCTCTGGGCCGGCACCGTCACCATCCATGCCAACGCCAAGACCGGCGCGCACCACCATGGCCACCTGGAAAGCGTGATTTACGTCGTCCGCGGCCGGGCCCGCATGCGCTGGGGCGAGCACCTGGAGTTCACCGCCGAGGCCGGCCCGGGCGACTTCATTTATGTGCCGCCCTATGTGCCGCACCAGGAAATCAACGCGAGTCCGACCGAGCTGCTCGAGTGTGTGCTCTGCCGCAGCGACGGCGAAGCGGTGGCCATCAACCTCGATATCGCGCCGGTCGAGAAGCCCGAGCAGGTGTTGTGGATTGATCCGACCCACCCCCACGGTGGTGTGTAAAGCGCAGGTCAAGCTGCGGTGAGCAGCGGGTGAAGCTGTGCGCGAGTGTGCAATAAGACACACTTTGGGACGGGTCGCGCTAACCTTCCCTTACGAATGTCACCTCGTCCTACATCCGCGTTCACATGAGTTGGTTACAACTGAGGCTCAACCAAGGAGTACCCATCATGGATACAAACAACCAGACACCAGCCACCCCCGGCAGCCAGCCCGCTTTCTCGCAACGCATGCAGCACAGCAAATCGCTGATCGCGATTGTGGCCGTGCTCGGGGTCACCGTGATGGCGCTCGCCGCCGCACTCGTGGTCAACCGTTCTGACGCGCAGCCGGGCGGCACCGAGGCCCTCGCCCCAACGACACAATCCAGCACTTCCACCAAGCTGGCCAGCAACAGCACGACCAGCACCAACAGCACCAGGCCGGCACCAGCCAAGCCGGTCGTCCAGCCCCGGCCTGTTGTCGTGGCCCAGGCACCGGCGCCCAAGCCCGTGGTCTGCGCCGACTGCGGCACGGTGGAAGCCGTGACTGCCGTTCAGCGCCAGGGCGAAGTCAACGGCGTGGCTGTGGGCAACACCACCGTCGGCCTGGGCACCGTCGCGGGCGGCGTGGTCGGCGGCCTGTTGGGCAACCAGGTGGGCGGCGGCAACGGCAAGACGGCCATGACGGTGCTCGGCGTCGCCGGCGGTGCGTTTGCCGGCAACCAGATCGAGAAAAACATGAAGAAAGTCACCGTCTACCAGGTGCGCGTGCGCATGAACGACGGTTCGACCCGCAACGTGGAAGTGTCCAGCTCGATCCCCGTGGGCTCCCGCGTGATTGTTGAAGGCAACAACCTGCGCATGGCCTGATGGGTCGCCGCCTTGGCGGCGCGATTTCTCACAGAATCTCGAAAAAGCGTGATGGGTAACCATCACGCTTTTCTTTTTTTTCCGTTTGCAACCTGGCCTCGCAGTTCACGCAGAGTGTGCGAAGATTGTTGACAGGCAACCCCCTTCCCCTCCGCAGACGGCGGACCCCGGCAACCCATGAAAGAAGTGATATGAAGGCCATCTGGAACGGCGCAGTGATTGCGCAAAGCGACGACACCGTGGTGCTCGAAGGCAACCACTATTTCCCCGAAAGTTCGCTCAATCGCGACTACGTCACCTTCAGCAACCACCACACCATGTGCGCCTGGAAAGGGCAGGCCAGCTACTACTCGCTGCTGGTCAATGGCGAGATGAACACCGACGCCGCCTGGTATTACCCCGACCCGAAACCCGAGGCCGACAACATCAAGGGCCATGTGGCTTTCTGGAAGGGTGTGAAGATCGAACCCTGATGCCCCGGCCCGAGTGAGTTTTTGCGAAGAAAGCCAGATCATGTTCAAACACATCCTGTTGCCGGTTGACGGCTCCTCCACCTCGATGATGGCGGTCGACAAGGCCTGCGGGCTGGCCCAGGCTTTCAAAAGCAAGGTGACGGTGATCTACGTGATCGATCCCTACGCCTTCAGCGGGGTAGGCACCGATTTCGCCTATGGCCAGGCCCAATACCTCGGAGCGGCCACGGCGGAAGCCAACGAAGCCCTCAAGGGCGCCACGCAGGTGCTGGAAGCGGCAGGTGTGGCGGTCAAGGCCTCCGTCATCGAAGGCCATGCGGTTTACCGCGGCATTCTGGAGACCGCCAGTGCGATCGGTGCCGACCTGATTGTGCTGGGGTCGCACGGGCGCCGCGGACTGGAAAAACTCGTGCTTGGCAGCGTTGCCGCGCAGGTGCTGGCGCATGCGCACTTGCCGATTCTGGTGGTGCGGGACTGAGTTCTTTACTCGGGGGATTGCCCGATCCCACCTGTTTTTTTTGCATCAAATCGGGCTGTATCCCATATAGTGAAAGCGCAAGAAGCTATCAAAAGTATAGCGAACTGACGTGCTGACCAGACTTCAGTCGCGCACATCGGCCACCGGCTGGTTGCCAAAGTCCGGCCGGGCCAGGTAGGCCAGGATGCGCGCGGCGGCTTCGTCCGGCGACGTCAGCTGGCCCTTGTCCTTGAGGCTGATGAAGTTCTGCTGGTCGGGAAACGCCGACGCGTCGGCGCTGCGCAACTGGATCTGCATGTCGGTGTCGATCACGCCGGGCGCGAGCGAGCAGACCGCCGCGCCGTTCGGCTTGAGGGCTTCTTCGAGCGCCACGCAACGCGTGAAGTGGTCCATGCCGGCCTTGGCCGCGCAATAGATGGACTGCGAGGCCATGGCCTTGCGTCCCAGCCCCGACGAAATATTGAGCACCTTGCGCCGCGCCGGCCAGCTTTCGGTGGCGCGCAGAAAAGCCGCGGTCAGCTGCATGGGCGCTTCCAGGCCGACACGCAGCCCCAGGCGCAGATCGTCGGCGTCGGCATCGCTGAGCGGGCCGATGCGCGGAATCATGCCGGCGTTGTTGATCAGCACGGCGCTGGAGAAACCGGCGTGGGCCTGCTCGCGCAGCCATTGTTCGAGCCGCGCGCTGGCATCCGCGCTGCGCGCCAGGTCCAGCGTCCACTGCAGCAGCGGCGTGCCGGCGATCTTGGCCTGGGCGGCCAGGGTTTCATTGGCCTTGCGTGAAATGCACAGCAGGGTGTTGCCTGGCTTGAGCAGCTTGCGCGCCATGGCCAAGCCCATGCCGCGGGAGGCGCCGGTGAGGATAAAGAGGTGTTGGGTCATGGCTAGCGATATTACCGACAAACGGTGACGCTGAGCCTTGTTCCTGCGGATCAGGCGGCCAGCACGATGGGAAAGCGGGCCTGCAGGCCGTCGCTGCCCGGCGCAAACGGCACGGTCAGGGCCGCGCGGTCCGCCTCGCCCAGGCTGCGCCACAGGAAGTCGCGGGGATTGCCGGGGTCGCCGGCCACATACAGCTGGGTGGTCAGCAGCTCCCGCTGGCCGAGTCTGACCTTGACGTGGATATGCGGTGTGCGCCCGGCATAGGCCACCGGGCGCAGGGTGCGAAAGCGGTAGCTGCCGTCGGCGCCCACCGTCACCCGGCCAAAGCCCTGGAAGCGGCGGTCGGCCCTGTCGCCGTCACCCGGGTGGTGGTAGTGACCGGCGTGGTCGCATTGCCAGATCTCCACCTGCGCGCCGGCCACGGGTTTTCCGGCCAGGTCGCTGACGCTGCCCTCGATCCAGGCGCTTTGCCCTTCGGGGTAAGTCAGCGCGCCGTTGCGCAGCAGGTCGTGGTCGCTGTCCCGGGGCAGGACCACCGGGTAAAACGGCCCCTCGGTTTGCGCCGGTGTGGCGCGGCGGCTGGCGGCCGGCTGGGCGCGCGGGCCCAGCCACAGGGCAGGCGCCGCCGCCAGGGCGGCGGCCACGGTGCGGCGGCGCAGCAGGGCGGCCGGGGAAGAAGGCGGTGGGGCAGGGCGCATCGGTGGTCTCCGGTGATCAACATGAGAGGCGAAGCCGGCACTGAAGTTCCGGCCTGGCGCCCCGGCTTGTCAGCAGGTGTCAGAAGGGTGCGGGGCTGTCGAACTGCAGGGGCAGGCCGCTGACCGGGTGCACCAAACCCAGCGCGCAGGCATGCAGCAGCAGCCGGGGCGCGCGGGCTTGCACGTCCGCCGGCGCATACAGCCTGTCGCCCAGGATCGGGTGGCCCAGGGCCTGCAGGTGCACACGCAACTGGTGCGAGCGGCCGGTGATGGGCTCGAGTTCCACGCGGGTGCTGTGGCTGGCTGCGTCAAACGCCACGGCCCGCCAACGCGTCTGGCTGGCCTTGCCACGTTCGGCGTCGATGATGCGCAGTGGCCGGCGCGGCCAGTCCACCACGATGGGCAGGTCGATCAGGCTCCAGCCCGCGGGACCGGCACCGGGCGCCGCCGTGGGCCGGCCATCGACCACGGCGACATAACGCTTGTGGATCTCGCGGCGTTCGAACAGCGCGCCCAGGGCACGCTGGATGCTGATGCTGCGCGCCATCAGCATCAGGCCCGAGGTGGCCATGTCCAGCCGGTGCACCACCAGCGCGTCGGGGTAGCTCGCCTGGACGCGCGCGCTCAGGCAGTCCTGCTTGTCTTCGCCCCTGCCCGGCACCGCCAGCAGGCCGGCGGGTTTGGCGAGTACCAGCAGGGCGGCATCGGCATGGACGAGCTCAAAACCGTCGGGGACGCCATGACCTGCGGGGTCATGGTTTTGCTGCGCCGCCGCGTTCATGATTCACCCATCAGCAAGCAACTTGAAGAAGGAGAAAACCATGAGTGACGCAGGTGCCATTTCGATTGCATGTGGCTTGATGATCGGCCTGGGCGCGATTGGCGCCTGCCTGGGCATTGGCGTGATGGGCGGCCGCTTCATCGAGGGGGCGGTGCGCCAGCCCGAACTGATGGAGCCGCTGCAGGTCAAGATGTTTTTGCTGGCGGGCCTGATCGATGCCAACTTCCTGATCGGTGTCGGCGTGGCCATGATGCTGCTGTTCGCCAACCCGCTGGCGGCCTAGTTTTTGGGCGGTGGGAAGTTGTGCACGGTCGGAGCGGCACGCCGCTGCTCGCGCAGCATGAACAGGTAAAGGCTTTCGACCTTGTCCCGGGCCCAGGGGGTCTTGCGCAGGAACTTCAGGCTGGACGCGACACTGGGCTCGCTGGTGAAACAGCGGATGTTGATGCGCTGGCCCAGTTCCTCCCAGCCGTAATGGTCTGACAGCGCCGTGACAATCGCTTCCAGCGTCAGCCCGTGCAGCGGGTTGCCGGACTGATCGGACGTTGCAGGCGTTGCGGGCGTGTCAGCCATGCTGCAGGCTGCTTTTTATTTGTTTTTCAGCTTGCCGCGCACGGGGACTTGCGTGACGACGGTCGGACGCACCGCATCGGGCGACACGGCTTTCGGGGGCGCCGTGTCCTTCTTGGGCTTCTTGACCATCTTGTCCTTGTTTTGCTGTCCTTTTGCCATGGTGTTCTCCGGTGGGTTGATGGGGATGTAGCGTGATTATCAGTGCAACTTGATGCGCGGGCGATAGGTGCGGTCAATCATTTCCGACAGCGTGATCAGGGCGGTTTTTTTCCAGCCACCCAGCGCCAGCTGGTGCTGCTTGTGCAGCGCCCAGTACATGATCTTGGCGAGCTGCCCCTCGATGAAAAAACTGCCCTTGGTCAGGCTGCCCATCAGGCTGCCGACCGAGGAATACTCCGACAGCGACACCAGCGAGCCCTGGTCCCGGAAGACAAAGGGGGAAACCGGCTCGCCGCGCTGCAGCCGCGGCAGCGCCCTGACCAGGTACATCGCCTGCTGGTAGGCGGCCTGCGCACGCGGCGGCACCCAGGTGCCGTCGGGCTGCTGACAGGCGGCGCAGTCGCCGAAAGCGAAGATGCTGGCATCCGTGGTCTGCAGGTTGCCGTTGACGACGAGCTGGTTCAGCCGGTTGGTTTCCAGGGGGGCATCACCGCCGAGGCTTTTCAGGAAGTCCGCCGCCTTCACGCCGGCCGCCCAGACCGAGAGACTGGAGGAAATCACCTTGCCGCTGGCCATCTTCAGGCTGTCCGCGGTGACCTCCACCACCTTCTCATTGGTATGCACCTCGATGGCCAGCTTGCGCAGTTCGCGCAGGGCCGCATCGCTCAGGCGTTCGGGCAGTTGAGCCAGCAGGCGCGGGGCCGCTTCGATCAGCACGATCTGCAGGTCTTTTTCCGGGTGGATGTGGTCGAAGCCGAAATGGGCCAGCACCTTGGCCGACGCATGGAGTTCGGCGGCCAGCTCCACACCGGTGGCGCCGCCACCGACAATGGCCACCGTCAGGCGCCCGCTGCCGGCACTGCGCGGCACGGTTTGCGCCCGTATGCAGGCGTTGATCAGGCGGTCGTTGAAACGTTTGGCCGCTTGCGGGCTGTCCAGCTTGATCGTGTGCTCGGCCGCACCCAGGGTGCCGAAGTCGTTGGTCTGGCTGCCCACGGCAATCACCAGCGTGTCGTAGCCCAGCTGCTGCGCCGGCGTGATCTCGCGCCCGGCCTCGTCGTGGCTGGCGGCCAGCTGCAGGGTTTTGGCGCTGCGGTCCACGCCTTCGAGGCGGCCGAGGCGGAACTTGAAATGGTTCCAGCGCGCCTGCGCCAGATACTCGATCTCTTCGGCATGGGTGTCAAAACTGCCGGCCGCCAGCTGGTGCAGCAGCGGCTTCCACACATGGGTGCGCGCGGCGTCCACCAGCGTGATTTCGGCCTGGCCTTTTTTGCCCAGACGCTTGCCCAGTTGCGTGGCCAGCGCCAGCCCGCCTGCGCCGCCGCCGACGATGACGATACGTTGCATGAATTTCCCTCCTCGGCATCAGGCGCCGGCAGTGTTGTTGTGGCGACATGGTAACTGCCGGGGGTGCCTGATGTTGCCGCGGGTTTGGGGTGGAGACTCTATCGTTGTGGAAATCGGGGTGAGAGTGATTGGGTTTCTGGTGTGGATAGCTTTGGTGGTCGGCCAACAAGCCGGGGCGAGACCCGGCTTGCTGGCGGCACTACGCCAGATCGAGCAGGCAAAAAAGGCAGCCAACCCTCACCGCTGATTCTCCCCGCGCATGCGATTGATCTCGGTCGGCGTCACCGCGCTCGCCTGGTGGCCCCAGGCGCTGCGCAGGTAAGTCAGCAGCTCGGCCAGTTCGGTGTCGTCGAGCACCAGGACAAACGGCGGCATGCCGAAGGGGCGCGGGTTGCCGGCCGTGGCTGGGGCATAACCGCCGTTGAGCACGATCTGCACGAGGTTGGCGGTGGCGTCCATGGTCACGGCGCGGTTGCCGGCCAGCGCCGGGTAGGCGCCCGGCACGCCCTGTCCCTGGTCGCCGTGGCACTGCGCGCAATGCTGCTCGTAGAGCTTGGCGCCGGCGGCCGGCGGCCGGCCAGCCACTGCGGTGGAAGCGCGGGCCACCGGCGCAGGCGGCAGCGACTTCAGGAACACGGCCATCGCCGCCAGGTCCTGATCGCTCATATGCTGGGTACTGTGCAGCACCACCTCGGCCATGGGCCCGAGCACCGAACCGCGCGGCGACACGCCGGTCTTGAGCAGCGCCGCAATGTCCTGCGGCGTCCAGTCGGCCACGCCGGCCTCCGACGCCGAGGTCAGCGAGGGCGCGTACCAGTTCTGCATCGGGATCAGGCCGCCGGCCAGGTCCAGCGGGGTGTTGCTGGCCCCCAGCGCATTGCGCGTGCTGTGGCAGGCGCTGCAGTGGCCCAGGCCGCGCACCAGGTAGGCGCCGCGGTTCCACTCGGCCGATTGTTTCGTGTCGGGCTCGTAACGCCCCGGGCTGAAGTACAGCGCGCGCCAGACCGCCAGCGCGGCCTGCGTGCTGAAGGGCCAGCGCAGGGTGTGGGGCGTGTTGGGCTGCGTGGCCGGCGGCAGGCTGTGCAGGTAGGCGTAGAGCGCGTCCGAGTCTTCGCGCGTGATTTCGGTGTAGTTGGTGTAGGGGAAGGCCGGATAAAGCAGGCGGCCGTCCCGGGAGCGGCCGTTGTGCATGGCACGCCAGAAGTGGGTAGGCGACCATTGCCCGATGCCGGTGCTGCGGTCGGATGTCAGGTTGCTCGAGTACACGGTGCCGAACGGCGTGTCTATGCCGCGGCCGCCGGCGTAGGGAGTACCGCCGCGCGCGGTGTGGCAACTCATGCAGTTGCCGGCGCGCGCGAGGTAGGCACCACGTGCTATCCGCGCCGGCAGCGCGGCGGCGGTGGCCACCGGGGTCGTGACGTTGGGTTCATCACGCACGTTGAGCTGCCAGACGAGGGCGGCCAGTGCCAGCATGGCCACGGCGAGGCCCAGGATCCAGATGGCGAGCCGCTTCATGGCCGGGTGCCCCGGGGTGCGGTGGCGCTGCCGCATGCCGGCACCAGCTGGCCGGCGGGCGCGGCCGGCAGGGCCGTCGCCGGTTTGCTGCTGGCCGGCAGGGGCTGGGCCGCCAGCCAGCTGGTGGCGGCATGGATGTCTGCGTCGCTCATCCGGGCGACGATGTCGGCCATACAGTCCGGCGCATGGGCGCGCCGCTGTCCGGTGCGCCAGGCGCCGAGCTGCGCGTTCAGGTAGTCGCGCGGCAGGCCCAGCAGGCCGGGCACATGGGGGGTGACGCCGGTCATGGCCTGGCCGTGGCAGGACACGCAGGCCGGCAGGCGCCGCCCAGGGTCACCCTGCATGACAAGCGCCTTGCCGCGCTGCAACACGTCAGGCGCAGCAGCCGGTGCGGCCGGGCCCGGGTAGGGCAGATCGAGGGCCGAAAAGTAGCGCGCAATTTCCATCAGGTAGTCATCGGACAGCGGATCGACCAGCTGCGTCATCAACGCGTAGTGGCGCCGGCCGTCGCGGAAGTTGAGCAGCTGGTTGTACAGGTAGCCGGCGGGTTTGCCGGCCAGCCGTGGGTAGTAGCCGTCGGGGCCGGCGCGCCCTTGGGCGCCGTGGCAGGCGGTGCAGGCCAGGGTGCGTTGGGCGATGGTGTTTTCAAACGGCGCGGCGGCCAGCGCCGGGGCGAGGGCGGACCCGGCCAAGGTGAGGGCCGCCAGTCGGCGCGCCCAAGGGGAAGTTGCTGAAAAAGTCATTGGCATGACCACATCATGAGCCATGGCGTCACCAAGCGTAAGACTCAGATGCCGTGCAAAAAACCATATCAGATGATAAAGCAGAAAAATTTACAATATCAGATTCGGCCCCCGGGCCGTGCCGGAACCTGGAGCGGGCAAGCCCTTGAAGCGCTACGAACAACTCGTTGAACTGCTGGCCGCCGACATTCGCAACGGGCGGCTGGCGCCGGGCGCGCGTCTGCCCTCGATACGGACCATCACGCTGCAGCATGGCCTGAGCGCGTCCACCGCCTTCAAGGCCTACTACCGGCTGGAAGAAAAGGGCCTGGTGCGGGCCCGGCCCCGGTCCGGCTACTACGTGATCGGCCCGCCCGTGCTCGCCCTCGCACCGGGCGGCCAGGCAGGCGTGAGGGAGAAAAGAAAACCCGCGCATGTGTCGTCCAGACTGGATGTCAGCGAACTGGTGTTTTCGGTGCTGGACGCGGTGCAGGACGCGGACATCGTGCCGCTGGGCTCGGCCTTTCCCAGTCCGGACCTGTTTCCGCTGCAGCGTCTGGGCAAGTCGCTGGCCCGTGTCGCGCCGCGCCTGCACGGTCGGGAGATGGTGGCGCATCTTGCGCAGGGCCACCCGGCGTTGCGTCAGCAGATTGCGCTGCGTTACCTGGCGATGGGAATCGCGCAGCCGATGGATGAGCTGGTCATTACCAGCGGCGCGCTCGAAGCCCTGAACCTGTGTCTGTCGGCGGTGGCGCAACCGGGCGATCTGGTGGCGATCGAGTCGCCCGGGTTTTACGCCAGCCTGCAGGCGCTGGAACGGCTGAACATGCAAGCCCTGGAGATACCGGTGCACCCGCAGGACGGGCTGGACCTGGCCGCGCTGGGCAAGGCGCTGGAGCGGCATCCGGTGAAAGCCTGCTGGTTCATGACCTCGTTCCAGAACCCAACGGGCACCAGCCTGTCACGGGAGAAAAAACAGGCGCTCGTGGCGCTGCTGGCCGGGCGCGGCATTCCGCTGATCGAGGACGATGTTTATGGCGAGCTGTATTTCGGCGAGCGCGCACCGTGGCCGGCCAAGGCCTTTGACCGCGAGGGTCTGGTGATGCATTGCAGCTCCTTCAGCAAGACGCTGGCGCCGGGCTACCGCGTGGGCTGGGTCTCGCCCGGACGTTTCGGCGAGCGTATTGCCCGGCTGCAGCTCATGACCACCCTGTCGGCCAGCCTGCCGGCGCAACTGGCGCTGGCCGACTACCTGCAGCACGGCGGTTACGACAAACACCTGCGCAAGCTGCGCCATGCGATGGAGGCCCAACTGGCCAGCTTGCTGGCCGCGATCGCGCGGCATTTTCCGCCCGGTGTGCGGGTGGGGCGGCCGGCGGGCGGCTATTTCGTCTGGGTGGCGTTTGACGCCGGTTTTGATGCGCTGGCCCTGTACGAGGCGGCGCTGGCACACGGCATCAGCGTGGCTCCCGGTCCGATTTTTTCAGCGCGGCGGGATTTTCGCCATTGCCTGCGGCTCAATTACGGCCATCCCTGGGGTGCGCGGCTGGAGGACGCGGTGCGCACGCTGGGGGTGTTGGCCCGCCAGCAAAGCCCGTATGCCGAGCCGGGTCCCTAGCGCTTGGGGCTGCTGCGCAGGCAGGCCAGGAAGTGGTCCCAGCTGGCCTGCAGCTCTCTCATGCGGGCGCCCTTGTCGAGCACGGCGCCGCTGGCCGCCTCGGTGCGCCTGACCACCTTGGACAGGGCGCTGGCCGGCAGGGGCCCGACCTGCTGGCGCATGGCGCCGGCCTTAATGCGCATGTCCGAGATATCGTCCTTGACCAGTGACTTGTTGGACGCGCAGGCGATGCCGCCCACCAGTTCGGCCATTTCTGCCAAAGCCGGGTCCAGGTACCAGACCGCCACCGTGCCTAGTGCCAGTGCCCAGATGCGCTTGTCGCGTGTGGGCGCGACGTGAATCGACCCGGCAACGGGTGCCGCGGTCTCCTGGGGTTCGGTTGCGAGTGACGTCTTCATGGAACTGCTGAGCTTGGCAGGCAAAGCTGAATTTTCCCTGACTTGTCCGGGGCCTGCTGGCCGGCGCCTGCAAGACGCTGTGCTACGCCTGCGCACTTCGACGGCCTTGGCGACGCCGACCCTTATAGGTAAAGCGTCGACAGCTATAAAAATAGGAGCAATTTCATGGTCCGGCCAGCCAGCGGGCAAGCTGCAGGCAGACCCAGCCGGGGTCATCGTGCGGCAGGTCGTGGCCGGCCCAGAGGTGGGGGTGGTGGGCCGCCTGCCAGGCGCCGGCCACCCGGTATGAGCAGCGCGGTCCAGCAGCCGGTCGGCGCCCGACGTCAACACCAGCGTGGGGCCGTCTGGCGAATGTGGGCCCATGCCGCGACATTGACCGCGCGCGATGAGGTGTTGTTGCAGGTCAGCCGTTGGATGGTGCGTTCGGCGCAGTTGTTTGACAGATGGATGCAGGGGATGCAGGCGCCCGATTTTCACCGCCTGCATTCGGCAGAGTGGCCTGCCTGCTTCAGGTAAGCGATCAGGTCGCGGCGGTCTTTTGCATCCGGAACGCCGTCGTAAGTCATGGCTGTTCCCGGCACCACCTTGAGCGGTTTTGCCAGAAACAGGTTTAGCGTTTTTTCATCCCATACAAGCTTGGCGTTTTTCATCGCCTGCGAATATGCAAAACCGGGCACCGTGCCGGCGCGACGGCCGAGCAGGCCGCAGTGCCGCGGGCCGACCCGGTCGCTTGCCAGTGCATGGCAGGCCAGGCAGCGGCTGTACACCTGCTCGCCGTGCAGCGTGTCGGTCGCCGCGCCTGCCGAAGCCGCGGCGCTGCACGCAAACGCACAGGCGAGCATGAGGCCGCGCAAGCTCATGACATGAAGGCCGAGGGAACAACCGGGGTTTCACCCAGCACCTGGCGCAGCACCGCCCAGTGCATGGCCTCATCGCCGAGGATGCTGGCGGCCGCCTTGGCCAGGTCGCGGTCGCCGAATAGTGGCACCGCACCCAGGTAGGCGCTGACGGCGCCTTGCTCCAGTTTGGCCGCAAACTTGAGCACGTCGGCCTGCGACTTGAGCTGGTCCACAGGGAAGTCGTACTTTGTTTTTGCCACGCCTGGTTTTCCGCCCAGCTTCATGATGGTTTTTCTGAGCACGTCGGCATGCTCCTTGTGATGGCCCTGAAAACTCACGGCAAGATCAAGCGCAGGTTTTTGCAGCAGATTGCTTTCGGCGCCCAACTGGTAGGCGGCAATGGCTTCCAGCTCTGCGCCCAGCGCCGTGTTCAGGATCTGCACGTCACCGGCGGTGCCGCTGCCCGCCTTGGCGGCAAGCGCTTCGTTGCCGGAGAGCAGGGCCACTGCCGCTCCGGACAGGACCAGGCCGGACTGGCCTAAAAACAGGCGCCGCGCGGCGACGGGGTTGGGCATGGCAAAAAAGGACATGGTGATCTCCTGGTGGGCTCAAATATCGGGCGGTTTGTGTCCGCCCCCGGTGATGTTTGCCATGACGTTTGCGACGATGTTGTCGCAACGCTCACCGGCAAACGAAAAGGCGTCTTCCATGGCGAAGTCGATGTCGCGTGACAGGCTTTCACGTAGCAGGCTGCGGGCACGAAAGAAACGTGTGCGCACGGTGGCATCGGGAATCCCGAGTGCGCCGGCGACCTCTTCTGCGCTCAGCTCCTGCACCGCGCGCAACATGAAAACCGTGCGAAATACCTCGGGCAATGCATCGATGCGGGCTTCCATCAGGCGGCGTATTTCGGCGCGGCTTGCCAGCTGGTCGGGTTGTTCGTCGGTATGGCCTTGCATGGGTTCGTGCTCCCCGGATTCGGCATGCCCGGTCACCATGTTCAGTGAAATGACCTGGGCGGATTGGCGCCGGACGCGGCCAAATGCCTCGTTGAGCACAATGCGCACCAGCCAGGTTGACAGGCGGGCGTCGTCACGAAAGCTGCCTATGGAGCGCCATGCGCTGAGGTAAGCGTCCTGCACCGCATCTTCCGTGTCGGCGTCGCTTTTCAGGATGCTTCGCGCGGTGCGAAACAGCAGCCGGTTGTGGCGGCGCATGATGCATTCGAAGGCGCGGGCATCGCCTTGCGCGGCGCGCGCCGCCAGTTCGGCGTCGGTGACCTGGCCGGAATAGTCGGCGGGAGAGGGGGCGGGTATGTTTTGCATGGTGGGCTCTGGTCGTTGGATGTTGCTGGAGCCCGCCACGTTCCCGCGTGCTTCTAGTTTTGGGGCAGATCAACCATGAAGTTGGCGTCAAACAGCGCGTTCTCATTGGCCGTAGCGCTGGCGTAACCACGCGGATTGCACACAACGCGTGTGCCGTTCAGCTGGTAGTCAAAGCTGTCGTGGGTATGCCCGTGCACCCAGAGCTGCACGCGTGTGCCGTCCAGCAGGTGTTCGGCATTCGAGACAAAACAAGGGTTCAGCAGCGAGCCTGCAAACCGCGGGTGGATGCTGCGCGGTGATGGCGCGTGGTGGGTGATCACCACAGTCGGCCCAGCGTAAGGTTCGGCCAGGCGGGCTGCCAGCCAGGCGGCATGGCGACGAAACAGCGTCTCCGCGTCCAGCGGCATGAAGGGCTGGGTGGCCGCTTCATCAAGATGGATGCGGCGAAAGTCGCGCATGGAGCGAAAGGCTTCCTCTACCGCGCTGGCCCGTTCATCGCCATCGCCGAACAGCAGAAAGTCCGTCCATAAGGTGGAGCCGAGGAAGCGCACACCGCCCAGCTGAAGCACATCGTCGTCAAGCACATGGACAGGGGTGTCGGCACACAAGACCTTGAGCCTTGCGGCGGTGCCGGCAATGCTGCCACCGTAAAACTCGTGGTTGCCGGGTACATACAGCACCGGTTTTTCCAGCCGCAACGCCCACGCCACCGCCTGTTCCGGCCGCGCGATGTCGCCCGCCAGGATGACAACATCGGCGTCGTTGTCGGGCGTTGCCAGAACGCCCTGGCTGAGATGCAGGTCGGACAGGATGTTGAGTTTCATGGTGTGCGGTGTCTCGTATTTGTATCACGACATGATATATTTTATCCATGACCAAAACAGATTTCGAGGCGCTGGCCGAATTTCGCTACCAACTCAGGCGTTTCCTTCGTTTCAGCGAAGAAGTCACGCATGAAAACGGCATCACGCCGCTGCAGTACCAGCTGATGCTGCAGCTCAAGGGTTTTCCGGGCCGCGAATGGGCCACAGTGGCCGAACTGGCGGAGCGGCTGCAGGCCAAACACCACGGGGTCGTGGCGCTGGTGTCGCGTTGTGAAGCCCTGGCACTGGTTGAGCGCCGTGCCAGCCAGACCGACATGCGCAGCGTCGAGGTCCACCTGACGGCCAAAGGGGACGACATCATCGATGCCCTGGCGCGCTTGCACCAGGCTGAACTGCAGACGCTGCAGGCGTTGTTGCCCGGCGGCGGCCGGCAGCATTCACGCAAGGGAGACAAACATGCGTTTGCCTGAACATGGCGAACCGGCCCCATGGGACATGCACCGCGCCATCATCGAACAGGCGCAGGAAGCCACCATCGCATCGACCGCGACGGCCTGGCCCGGCTTTAGAGCCTCGGGCGCGCCGGGGTGGATCGGCTGAATACAGCGCCAATGCCCGAGTCAGAACGGCAACTGAATCGCCACATCTGAAACGGGGTAGGCCACGCAGGGCAGGATGTACCCCTCCCGCTTTTCATCCAGGCTCAGGCCCGGCCATTCAATGCGGTAGGCCACTTGCCCGCTGGTGAGCAGGCAGATGCAGGTGCGGCAGGCGCCGTTGCGGCAGGAGCTGTCCAGCCTCAAGCCATCAAGGCCCGCCTGCTCCGCGGCCTGTAACAGCGGCAGTGAAGCGGGGGCCTCAAAGGTGTGCCCGGAAGGCTCGATGCGGGCGTTGAAAACCCGTCCTTCCGGGTTGGCCGGTGGTGATTGAGTGGTCAAGAGATGCAGGTGCTGGGGGAAGGGATGGCCTGAATGCTACAGCGTCCAGCGTGCACCGTTGCCCATGATGCATGGGCGGCTGGCGGGGCCGCTTTCGATTTGCGCGACAATTCCGGTCCTCCTGAATATTTATGTCACTGATTTCTCGGTGATTTGTTACAAGCGATTTTTTAATGTCCAGCTACTCCGTTCGCCCCGCCACCGTGCGCGATGCCAAAGCCATCGCCGAAATCAATGACGCTTCTTCCCGCGCCGCCTACAAGGGGCTGGTGCCCGATGACCAGCTGGGCACGCTGGCGGTGGACAAGCGCCAGCAGTTCTGGCGCGATGCCATCGAATACATGGAGCCGCAGGTGCATGTGGCCACTGACGGCGAGCGTGTGGTCGGTTTTGTCGGCTTCGACCGTTCGCGCGACAAGGGAACACCTTCGACCTGCGGCGAGATCTGGGCCATTTTTGTGGACCCGGCACACTGGGACAAGGGCGTGGGCGTGGCCCTGTGGGATGCGGCCAATGACGGCCTCAAGGAAGAAGGCTGCACCAAGGTCACCATCTGGGTGCCGGTGCGCAACGAGCGTGCGCTGCGCTTTCATGAACGCGCAGGCTTCAAACGCGAGATGACCTCGCTCAAGACCGTGGTGATCGCCTCCGTCAAGCTCGAGGAAATCCGCCTCAAGCGCGACGTGGGCTGAGCCAGCCCGCCATCCGGTTCAGGACGGTACGTCGATCACGCGTTCGTCGTCCGGAATCACCGGCATGTCTTCTTCCGGGCTCAGCGGCAGGTCGTCGGTCTCGTCCTGGCCACTGGTTTCCTCGGGGCTGTCCGGGTGACGGCGCCCGCTGTCGCTGCTGATCCATGTTGTCATGATGTGCTCCGCTTGGCTGTGATGGGGCCCCATGTTGCGCCGTTTGCAGCAGCCGGCGCTTGGGAAAAACCTTGTTTGCCTGTCAGCGCAGGCCGACAGTGCGGCGCGCCAGCGTAGCGGCCGGGGCGAATTTTTGATGCACGATTTTGGCCTTCAGCCTTTGCCGGTATTGCGCAGCCAGCTATGCATTGGATAGCATTTTCGACCGCCAGGGTGCACCCGCGGACGCGCGCTGTATTACGATGACTGCTTCCATGAGCCCTGCCACCGACACCCTCTTTTTCGCACTGTTTGACACTGCCATCGGCTGCTGCGGCATCGCCTGGGGCGACGCCGGCATCCGGGGCGTGCAACTGCCCGAGGCCGGGACGCAGCAGACCCGCGATCGCCTGCGCGAGCGTTTCCCCGACGGGCAGGAGGCGACGCCGCCCGCCGATGTGCAGGCCGCCGTTGCAGGCGTGGTGGCGATGCTGCGCGGGCAGGCGCACGACTTCAGCGCGCTGGTGCTCGACATGCGCGGCGTGCCCGAATTTCACCAGCGGGTGTATGCCGTGGCGCGTAACATCGCACCCGGCCAGACCCTGACCTACGGCGAGGTGGCCGCCCGCCTGGGCGAGCCCGGCGCGGCGCGTGCGGTGGGCCAGGCGCTGGGGCGCAACCCGTTTGCCCCCGTGGTGCCTTGCCACCGCGTGCTGGCGGCCGGCGACCAGCCGGGCGGGTTTTCGGCCAGCGGCGGCGTCCGGACCAAACTCAGGCTGCTGCTCATCGAAGGCGCCATGCGCGGCACGCCCGGCCTGTTCGACTGACTCGCCGGTCCCCGCGCAAGGCGGCCGCGGCCCTCTGGCTCCCTTGTCCTACAGCCAGCGCCTCCCCCTCCGCACAAGGTGCCGGCGCTGCATGCGGGAAAGTGCACTGTGCGCCCCAGGCCATGCGCTGCCATGGCTGGGTGACACGTCAATTTTCTGATTCCCATCGCATTTACCAAAGGACTTCACCATGGAAAAATCCACCGCCAGCGCCTACCCCGGTTCCGTCACCTCGTCGAGCGAAAGCGCACTGATGCGCGGCGTGGACCAGGCCGGCAACACGCTGCACCACACGATTGACAAGGTGGCCGAACCTGCCCGCAACACCGTGGAGCGGGCCGCAAGCGCAGCCCACAACACGGTGGACAAACTGGCCAGCGGCGCCAACTCGGTGGCCGGCAAGTTCAGCGACCAGGCGCACCGCCTGAGCGACGCTCCCCTGCAGGCGGTCGATCATTCCAAGGCCTACATCAAGGACCATCCGCTGCAGGCCGTCGGTTTTGCGGTGCTGGCCGGATTTGTGCTGGGTCGCCTGACCGCCAGCCGTTACTGATCAGCCGGCAAGCCTCACACCGCGATCAGTCGCAGGTGGGTGATTTCCGAGGGCGCGCCAAAACGTTTGGGCGGCCCCCAGTAGCCGGTGCCACGGCTGGTGTAGATCCAGAGCTTTTCCAGCCGGTGCAGACCGGCTGTGAAAGGCTGCTGGAACCGCACGAAAAAATTCCAGGGCCAGAATTGCCCGCCATGGGTGTGGCCCGACAGTTGCAGGTCGAAACCGGCCTTTTCAGCCTCGTGCGCGCTGCGCGGCTGGTGCGCCAGCAAGACGCGCACCAGGGCATGCGCCGGTGCGCCGGCCATGGCCGCGTGGGGATCGCTGCGGTGGCTGGCGTCGAAATGCCCGGCGCTGTAGTCGGCCACGCCGGCCAGCACCAGCGCCTGTTGCGCCTGCGCCTGGCCGTGCTGCAGCACCACATGTTCATTCATCAGCACCCGGATGCCCAGGCGCTGCAGTTCATGAATCCAGGCGTGGGCGCCCGAGTAGTACTCGTGGTTGCCGGTGACAAAGTAGGTGCCGTGGGTGGACGTCAGCCCGGCCAGCGGCGCCACATGGTGGGCCAGTTCGGCCACCGTGCCGTCAACCAGGTCGCCGGTCACCGCCACCATGTCCACCTGCAGGGTGTTGACCGCGCGCACGATGGCCTGCAGGTAGCCGTGTTTGATGGTGGGGCCGACATGGATGTCGCTGATCTGTGCGATTGAAAAGCCGTGCAGGGCGGCGGGCAGGCCGGTGATCGGCACGTCCACCTGCACCACGGCCGCGGTGCGCCTGGCATTGACAAAACCGACCAGGCTCATGAACAGCCCGGCCAGGGGTACCGCAGCGGCTGAGTCACGGGCTGCGGCATCGAGCGAAAAAGCCGCCGGCGCCACGGCCAGCACCGCCAGGCCGGCCAGCAGCGCCGCATCGCGCAGCAGCGTCAGCACAAACAGCGAGGAAAACAGGCCCATGGCCAGCAGGCCGGTCCAGGCCATGCGGTCCGACAAGGGTTGCGACTTGAAGCGCCGGGCCGTCAGCCCCAGCGGCGTCAGTACCGCGGAGGCGAGCAAGACCAGCCCCAGCAGCCACTGCGCGACCGGCCAGCCAGCCAGGTCGGGAACCAGGCGCATGCCCACGTAGGCATGCAGAAAAGACGAAAACAGCAAAAGCGGCATGGACAGGCCTGGAAGTGGAGCGCCTGCCTCAACTGGCTGCTAAACGACCGAATACAAGAGGCTTGGCCGCGCAGCCTCCTAGATGCGCGGGCTGCCCCAGGCCCGGGTTGCAAAGAAAGCCGCCGTGGCAGCTGCTGCCGTCAAGGCGCTGCCCCAGGCCATGTCCACCAGCGTCAGCTGCAGCGGCCAGCCCTGCAGGGTGGCCAGGTTGCTCAGGTCATAGGTGCCATACGCCAGCAGGCCCAGCAACGCGCCCAAGGCGGCCCCATGGGTCCAGCTGGACCGCGCCAGGGCGGGCAGCACGGCAAACACCACCACGCCGACCGGGTACAGCAGGTAAAACGCAGCGGCCGGCAGCAGCAGCGGCTGCGCTCGCATCAGCGGGCCGATCCAGGCCTGGTACTGCTGCGGCATCAGCAGCCCGAGCCAGAGGCCGTCGGCCACGACGAGAAAGAGCAGGGCGGCGAGGTAGGCGGTCAGTGGTTTTTTCATGGCTGCGGCCATTCTCCGCGGATTTGCCATGGCCGGTGCCGCGATGGCGCGTGCCCGACGACAATACGTTTTTTCATTCCCCCACTTTGCAGGAATACCTCCATGGCCAGTAGCCTGTTTGCGCTGATTGACGACATTGCCACCGTGCTCGACGATGTGGCCTTGCTGACCAAGGTGGCCGCCAAGAAAACCGCCGGTGTGCTCGGTGACGACCTGGCGCTGAACGCCCAGCAGGTCTCCGGGGTGAAAGTGGACCGCGAGCTGCCGGTGGTGTGGGCGGTGGCCAAAGGGTCTTTCCTGAACAAGGCGATTCTGGTGCCGGTGGCGCTGACCATCAGCGCGTTTGCGCCCTGGGCCGTCACGCCCTTGCTGATGGTCGGCGGCGCTTTCCTCTGTTATGAGGGTTTCGAGAAGCTGGCGCACAAATTCCTGCACAGCCGGGCCGAAGACCAGGCCCATGAAAAAGAATTGCTGGAGGCGCTGACCGACCCCGCGGTGGATCTGGTGGCGGTCGAGAAGGACAAGATCAAGGGCGCGATACGGACCGACTTCATCCTCTCGGCCGAAATCATTGCAATCACGCTGGGCACGGTGCAGGCCAGTCCTTTCATCACCCAGGTGACGGTTCTCAGCGGGATTGCGATCCTCATGACCGTGGGGGTGTATGGCCTGGTGGCCGGCATTGTCAAGCTGGACGATGCGGGGCTCTACCTGAGCCAGAAAACAGGCGACAGCGCGGCGGCCCGCCTGCGGCGCAGCCTGGGCCGCGGCATTGTGCTGACGGCGCCCTGGCTCATGAAAGCGCTGTCGGTGGCCGGCACGGCCGCGATGTTTCTGGTCGGCGGCGGCATCCTCACGCATGGCGTTCCCGCACTGCACCACGCCATTGAAGCGCTGGCCGCGCGTGCCGGCAGCGTGCTCGGCAGCGTCACCCCCTTGCTGGCCGACGCGCTGGTGGGCATGGTCGCCGGTGCGCTGGTGCTGGCCGCGGTGACGCTGGTCCAGCGCATGCGGGGCCGGAAGCCCGCCTGAAGGTCCGGCGCTGGTCGTCCAGTTTGCGCGCGATTGGCCATAATGGCAGGCGTGCCACGAGGTGCGTCGGCCGGTCAACGCCGGCATCCATCGCCTCCCGCGGACCCCTTGCCGGGCAACTTTTTTTTTCGTTTCATTCCCAGGACCCTTTTCATGACCCTCTCGATGTACCAGGCTTCCGTTCCCGTTTTCAAACAGATGCTGGGAGGCCTGAGCGGCGTTCTGGCCAAGGCCGAGGCACACGCCACGGCTCGCAACATCACGCCTGCGGCCTTGCTGCAGGCGCGGCTCTACCCCGACATGTTTCCCCTGCTGCGCCAGGTGCAGGTGGCCTGCGATTTTGCAAAAAGTGTGTCGGCACGCATCGCCGGTGTGGAGGTGCCGGGTTTTGAAGACAAGGAAGAAAGTTTTGCCGACCTGCAGGCGCGCATTGCCAAAACTCTGGCGTTTATCGACAGCCTCAGTGCGGCGCAGATCGACAGCAGCGAAGAACGCAAAATCGTCACGCAGGCCGGCACCCCCAAGGAAAAAATCTTCAGCGGCCAGTCCTACCTGCTGAACTACGGCCTGCCGCATTTCTTTTTCCACACCACGACGGCCTATGCCATCCTGCGTCACAGCGGTGTGGAGATCGGCAAGAAAGACTACATCGGCAGCTACTGAGCCGGCCGCGGTTTATTTT
>NZ_NBZW01000015.1 GCF_002379085.1 Polaromonas sp. AET17H-212
GCCAATCTAGGCGCGCGACGACGCTCAGCCTGGGCGGCTGAGTTAGGAGTGCAACAACGAGTGGCGCTGTTTTAACCACGTTCCCTCCGGGTTGCGGCCAAAAAGACCATGCGCAGCGTTGCAAAGCCTTGCCGGGCGCCAGCCCGGCTGCATTTTGCGCCTCACGCATGGCCTTTTTGACTCGCAACGCATCTTGCATAAATAGTGTGAACAGGCCCTAGGGCATCACGAAGCCGTAGCGGCCCATCACCGCCTGCGCGGCCGGCGTGCCGATGAAGTCGTAAAACGCCTGGGCGGCCGGCCCGGCATTTTTCAGCAGCACCATGCGCTGGCGCAGCGGCTGGTGCCAGCTGTCGGGAATCAGCGCAAACGTGCCCAGCCTGCCCACGCTGGGCGCCAGCGCCAGCGACTGCGCGATGATGCCGCCCTGGGCGCCACCCGAAGTGGCGAACTGCGCGGCCTGCGAGATGTTTTCACCGAGCACCAGCCGCGGCTGCACCTGGCTCCACAGGCCGGCGTGTTGCAGCGCCTCCCTGGCCCGGGCGCCATAGGGGGCGTGATCGGGGTTGGCGATGGCGAACTTCTGCAGCCGCCCTTCCTTCAGCGCCGCCGCCAGATCCTTCAGTTCACCGTCGGCCTTCAGGGCCGAGCCGTGCGGCACCAGGATGCCGATGCGGCCCAGTGCATACAGCCTGCCGCGGTCGCGCGTCCTGCCGGCATCCGCCAGTTTGAACACAAAGTCCTCGTCGGCCGAGAGAAACATCTGGAACGGCGCGCCCTGCAGGATTTGCGAATAGAAGTTGCCCGACGAGCCGAACACCAGGCGAAGTTTGTGCTTTTTTTCCTTCTCGAACAGGACGGCGACTTCCTCCAGCGCGAACTTCAGATCCGACGCCGCGACGATCACGGGCTGCGCCTGCGCGCGGCCCGGCAGGCCGCCCAGGCCCATGGCGGCACTGAGCCACAGGGTCGTGATGAACGTTTTCAACAACATCGTTTGATTATCCCTTCCCGCCTGCCGGAAAAGACAAGGGCCGACGACCGCCTTACAACCAGCGTTTGAGCAGCCCCATGATCTGGTCGAAACGTTTGCCATAGGGCGGGTAGAACAGGTCGCCGCGCGCCCACTTCGACGACACCAGCACCGGTTTTTGCTGCGTGAACCGCAGGAACCCGGTTTCACCGTGGTAGGCGCCCCAGCCGCTGTCGCCGACGCCGCCAAAGGGCAGGTTGTCATGGGCGATGTGCATCAGCGTGTCGTTGACCGTCACGCCGCCGCTCACGGTGCGCGCCAGCACCGCGTCACGCGCGGCCGTGTCGGTGCCGAACCAGTACAGGGCCAGCGGACGTGGCCGGTCGTTGATGTAGCCGATGGCTTCTTCCAGCGTGGCGTACGGCAGCACCGGCAGCACCGGGCCGAAAATTTCCTCGTCCATCAGCTTCATGGCCGGTGTGGTGCCGAACACCAGCACCGGCGCCATCTGGCGCGAGGCCGCCCCCAGGACAGCGCCGCCCGGGTTCAGTACCTGCAGCCGCGCGCCCTCACCTTCGGCCTGGGCCAGCAGCGCCTGCAGGCGCTCGTGGTGGCGCGGGCTGATGATGGCCGCGTAGTCGGGGTTGCCGGCAATGGTGGGAAACAGCCTGGCGACGGCGCGGGCAAAGGCTTCGCCAAAAGCGGCTTCCCGGCCCCGCGGCACCAGCACATAGTCGGGCGCAATGCAGGTCTGCCCGGCGTTGAGCAGCTTGCCGTGCGCAATCTTCAGGGCCACGCTGTCGAAATCGCTGGACGCGTCGACGATACACGGCGACTTGCCGCCCAGCTCCAGCGTGGTGGGCGTCAGGTTGGCGGCGGCGGCCTCGGCCACCTTGCGCCCGGTGGCGGTGGAGCCGGTGAACACCAAGTGGTCAAAAGGCAGGTGGGTGAAAGCCGCCGCCAGCGCGGCGTCGCCCTCGACCACGCAGAACTCGTCGGCGGCAAACGCCTGGCCAATCAGCTGCCCCATGAGGGCCGAGGTGCGCGGCGTCAGCTCGCTCGGCTTGAGCATGACGCGGTTGCCCGCCGCCAAGGCCGTGATGGCCGGCGCCAGCGCCAGCTGCACCGGGTAGTTCCAGGGAGAGATGACCCCGACCACGCCCAGCGGCTGGCGCTGCAGATAAGCGCTCGAGGGCTGCAGGTAGATCGGCGTGGACACCTTCACCGGCTTGACCCACTTTGGCAGGTGTTTCAGCGTGTGCGACAGCAAGGTGCGCAGCACAAACATGTCGGCAATTTCGGTCAGCTGCGGCGAGCGCACGCCGAAGTCGGCCTGCACGGCCAGCGCCAGCGCCTGGCCGTGTGCATCGAGCAGGCGGCGCATGCGCTGCAGCCGGTCCCGGCGCAAGGCCAGCGGCACCTCGACCTGGGCGCGGCTGGCGCGGTGCTGGGCATCAAACAGGGAACGAAGGGAAAGTTCGGCGGTGCTGGAGGTGGCGTTCATCCGGCGATGATAGGCCGCACCACACTTTCCGGGGCGCCGTGAGGCGTCCTTCCTTGGGCGGGCAGCCGATTTTTCAAGCAAAAAATGCCTCCAGCCCTTTATTAATGGGCGCTGGCAGCTATCAACTTCATAGCATCTGGCATGGCTGTGCAGGGCGCCCCGCGCAGCAAGCGCCACCACAATGCGTTAAGGTTAGCCCCCATGAGCACAAACACTTCTACCCAAAAACTCGAGGCGGCGCTGGCCGCGATTGCGGCTGCCGGCGATGAAGGCCGGCGCATTTTCACGCGGCTGTACGCCGACGCCGCCCGCACGGCCGCGCAGGCCGCCGACCGGCGTGCCACCAGCGGCCAGTCCCTGGGCCCGCTGGACGGCCGCATCGTCTCGATCAAGGACCTGTTCGACGTGGCCGGCGAAGCCACCACCGCCGGCTCGGCCCTGCTGCGCGACGCCGCGCCGGCGTCCCAGGATGCCGTGGTGGTCAGCCGCCTGCGGGCGGCCGGCGCCGTCATCATCGGCAAAACCAACATGACCGAGTTCGCCTTTTCGGGCGTCGGCATCAACCCGCATTACGGTACCCCCGGCAACGCGCTGGACGCCAGCCGCATCCCGGGCGGCTCGTCCTCGGGCGCGGGCGTGTCGGTGGCACGCGGCATGGCCGAGATCGCCATCGGTTCGGACACCGGCGGCTCGGTGCGTATTCCCTCGGCGCTCAACAGCCTGGTGGGCTTCAAGCCGACCCAGGCGCGGGTCACGCGCGACGGCGCTTTTCCGCTGTCCTTCACCCTGGACACCTTGGGGCCGCTGTGCCGCAGCGTGGCGGACGCCGCCGCCACCGACAGTGTGCTGGCCGGCATCACGCCGCAAGCCCTGCCGCAGCGCGATGTACGCGGCTTGCGCCTGGGCGTGCCGCGCGGCCTGTTGTTCAGCCAGGCGCAAGACGAGGTGCTGGCCGCCGTGGAACAAGCCCTGGCGCAGCTCGCGGGCGCCGGTGCCCAGGTTCGCGATGAAGCCCTCGACGACTTGCTGGGCGAACCCTTTCGCCTGCAGGAGCGTGGCACCCTGGTGGCCGCCGAAGCGGCGTGGATACACCGCGACTGGGTCGATAGCCGGCCCAACGAGTACGACCCCATCGTGCTGGGCCGCATCCGCCGCGGCCAGACGCTGGACGCGGCCACTTATGTCGGCATCCAGCAGGCCCGTGCCGCGCTGCTGCCGGCACTCGACGCGCGTTTGACGGATCTCGATGCACTGGTGCTGCCCACTGTGCCGCTGCTGGCGCCGCGCATCGCCGAGGTGCAGGCCGAAGAGGTATTTTTGCGCACCAACGCCCTGCTGCTGCGCAACCCGTCGGTCTTCAATTTCTTCGACCTGCCGGCGTTGACCTTGCCGCTGCCACGCGGCGGCGGGCTGGCGGTCGGGCTGATGCTGGTGGGCCGCCGTGGACAGGACCGGGAACTGCTGGCGCTGGGCGCGGCGGTTGAAGGTCTGCTCAACGCGGTCTGACTTCTCATTGCGGCCTTGAGCCGCAATCCGTGTCGGCACACACGCGGCGGTGTTCATGCGACTGGGCTTTTCCGCCCGGGCTGACCGACCGGCAGGCACCAGGCATCCCGCTATCATCCAGCTGATGGAAGAAGCCCACAGCACGTCTGACAACGACAACCACAACACAAAGGCCAGCGCCTTCGTTCAGCGCTGGCAAGGCGTCACCGCCAGCGAACTGTCCACCGCGCAAAGTTTTGTGCGCGAACTGTGCGAGCTTCTGGGTGTGCAAGTTCCCCATGCCACGCCCGAACAGGACTACATGTTCGAGCGCCCCATCACCTTCAGCCACGGTGATGGCAGCACCAGTCCCGGCCGGATTGACTGCTACCGGCGCGGCCACTTCGTGCTGGAGTCGAAAAAACTGAAGTCCAGCACGCAGACCAAAGGTTTTGACGATGCGCTGCTGCGTGCCCGCGCCCAGGCCGAGGGTTACGCCCGCGCCCTGCCGCCGGAAGAAGGCCGGCCGCCTTTTCTGCTGGTGGTCGATGTGGGCAACGTCATCGAGCTGTATTCGGAGTTCACCCGCAGCGGCGCCACCTACACGCCCTTCCCCGACCCGCGCAGCCACCGCATTGCCCTGGGCAGCCTGGTCAAGGCCGAGGTGCGCGAACGACTCAGAGCCCTCTGGACCGACCCCGACAGACTGAACCCCAGCCGCGCCAGCGCGCGCGTGACGCGCGAAGTGGCCGGGCAACTGGCCGAACTCGCCCGGTCGCTGGAACAGTCCGGCCACCGCGCCAACCATGTTGCCGCCTTTCTGACACGCAGCCTGTTCAGCATGTTTGCGGAAGATGTGGAGCTGCTGCCCAAAGGCAGCTTTCTGGGTCTGCTGCAAACCCACCGCGAGCAACCGGTCACCCTGCAGCAAATGCTGCGCGTGCTCTGGGCCGATATGGATCGTGGCGGCTTTTCAGCCGCGCTGGCCACCCAGGTTCTCAAATTCAATGGCAAATTGTTCAAGGAGTCCACGCTGGACGGTTATTCCTTGCTACTGACTCAGGAGCAGACCGACCGCCTGATCCGCGCCGCCCAAGCCAACTGGCGCGAGGTTGAACCCGCCATCTTCGGCACCCTGCTGGAGCGCGCGCTCGACCCCACCGAGCGCCATGCGCTGGGTGCGCATTACACGCCACGCGCTTATGTGGAACGGCTGGTGCTGCCCACGGTGGTGGAGCCGCTGCGCGCCGACTGGGCCAACGTGCAAGCGGCCGCGCTGGTGCTGGCGCGTGAGGCCGCCGAACTGTCCGGCAAGGCGCAGGACGCCAAGCAGGAAGAAGCCCGCGCCGAGCTGCGCAAGTTTCACCACCAGCTGTGCACTGTTCGCGTACTCGACCCGGCCTGCGGCAGCGGAAACTTCCTGTACGTCACGCTCGAACACCTCAAGCGACTTGAAGGCGAAGTGATCAATCAGCTGGAAGCGCTCGGCGACACCCAAAGCCTGCTTGGAATGGAAGGCGAAACAGTCTCACCGCAGCAACTGCTGGGCATTGAACTCAATGACCGCGCCGCAGCACTGGCCGAGCTGGTGCTGTGGATTGGTTATCTGCAATGGCACATCCGCACACGCGGCAACAGGGCCGTGGCCGAACCCGTGGTGCACGACTACGGCAACATCGAGCACCGCGACGCCGTGCTGGCCTGGGACGACACCGATCTGGCCTATGACGCGACCGGCAAGCTGCTGAGCCGCTGGGACGGCACCACCTTCAAGGCCCACCCGGTGACCGGTGCGCTGGTGCCCGACGAGGCGGCCCAGGTGCCGCAGTGGACCTACATCAAGCCGCGCCAGGCCGAATGGCCGAAAGCCGACTTCATTGTGGGCAACCCGCCGTTTATTGGCGCCAGCACCATGCGCGCCACGTTGGGCGACGGCTATGTGGAAGCCTTGCGCGGCGCATGGCCGGAAGTGCCCGAAAGCGCCGACTTCGTCATGTACTGGTGGCACCACGCCGCCACTACCGTGCGCGCCGGCAAGGCGCGCCGCTTCGGCCTGATCACCACCAACAGCCTGCGCCAGACCTTCAACCGGCGGGTAGTCGAAGCTCAATTGTCGCCCCCCCCACCGAAAACGACAATTCAAACAGCGCCCGCCCTTGCACTCGTCTTTGCCATTCCCGATCACCCGTGGGTGGACAGCGCCAATGGCGCAGCAGTGCGCATTGCAATGACCGTGGCCATGCGCGCAGACGATGCGCCGGCCTGGAGCACCAACGACACTGAACCCGCCTGGAGCGAGGACACGGACCCGGCATGGGCCGTCAAAGGCCGCCTGTTGACGCTCCTCGGCGAACAGCCGGGGGAGCACGGCGAGGTCAATGTCACGCTGGCTGAGCGCTGGGGAACGATTCATGCTGACCTGAGCGTGGGCGCAAACGTGGCGTCTGCTGTCGCGCTGCAAGCCAATTCCAATGTTTCGTCGCCTGGCGTGAAGCTACACGGCGCGGGTTTTATCGTGACACCGGAAGAAGCCATCGGGCTTGGGTTCGGCACCGCGCCGGAGTTGAAGCGCCACATCCGCGACTACCGCAACGGCCGCGACCTGACCGATGCGCCACGCGGTGTCAAGGTCATCGACGCATTCGGCCTGACAGCAGAACAACTACGCGCGCAGTTTCCGGCGGTTTACCAGCGGCTGCTGGAGCGGGTAAAGCCGGAACGCGACCAGAACAACCGCGCTACCTATCGGGACAACTGGTGGCTGTTTGGCGAACCGCGCAGGGACCTGCGTCCTGCGCTCGCGGGACTACCCCGCTACATTGCCACTGTCGAAACGGCCAAGCATCGCACCTTCCAGTTTCTGGACGCCAGCATCTTGCCGGACAACATGCTGATCGCAATTGCCAGCAGCGATCCATTTCATTTGGGGGTCCTTTCAAGTCGCTCACACGCAGCCTGGTCATGGGCAAACGGCGGATCAATCGGCATGTACGTTGGCAATGTTCGCTACAACAAATCCCGCTGCTTCGAAACCTTTCCCTTCCCCGACGACGACACCCGCCTCACCCCCGCCCTGCGCGAACGAATCGCCGCACTGGCCGAACAAATCGACGCACACCGCAAACGCCAGCAGGCGGCGCACCCCGGACTGACGCTGACTGGCATGTACAACGTGCTGGAAGTCCTTCGACAGGCTCAGGACGAACGACCTTTAACCGAGAAAGAAAAGACCATCCACACCCGGGGTCTGGTCAGCGTACTCAAAGACCTGCACGACGAGCTGGACACCGCCGTTCTGCAAGCCTACGGCCTTGAACCCGGCCTGGACAACGACGCCCTGCTGACACACCTGGTCGCACTGAATGCCCGGCGCGCTGCCGAAGAAAAAACCGGCCGCATCCGCTGGCTGCGGCCCGAGTTCCAGAACCCGGCAGCCAGCAAAACGCTACAAAATCAGAAGCTGCCTGCGACCGCCCGACAAGGGCTACAGGCCGAAATGACACTTGAAAAAAAGGCCCAGCCCGCTACCGGCAAAGCGACAGGCCAAAACACCCAGCCCTGGCCTGCCAGCCTGCCCGCGCAGGTGCGCGCGCTGGCCCAGGTGCTGGCCGGCCACCCGGGAGCGCTGACAGTGGCCGAGATAGAAACCCGCTTCAAGGGTCGCGGGCCATGGAAGAAAAGCCTGCCCCGCATTCTGGAAACCCTAGAAGCGCTCGGGCGTGCCCGGCGTGACGGTGAACGCTGGCGGGAATAATCGCCTTCGGCGGTGAAGGCCGGCATCACGGACCGCGTCAGCCCCACAAGCCTTGCATGGCCTGGACGAAATCCCCCGCCAGCCGCGGCCAGCCGGCCACTTGCCCGCCGCTGACCACGCGTTGCCCCGCCACAAACACTTCGCTGAAGCGTGCGTCGGGGCTGGAGAACACCATGGCATCCAGCAGGTGATCGGCCGGAATGCCCAGCAGGGCCGGCGACGCGGTGTCGACGACAACAAAATCCGCGCGCTGGCCGGGCGCGATGCCGCCCAGCGGCAGCGAGGTGGCGGCGTGCCCACCGGCCAGCGCCGCGTTAAACAGGTTGTCCGCCGTGCTTGAGCTGGCCAGCAGGCGACCCGCGATGTTGCGCTGGCGCAGGTTCAGGCGCTGTGAATATTCGAGCAGGCGCAGCTCTTCCTGCCAGCTGCGCGTGACATGGCTGTCCGAGCCGACAGACCAATGGCCGCCGGCCGCGGCATAGGCCGGCAGGTCGAACACGCCGTCGCCGAGATTGGCCTCGGTGCTGGGACAAATCACGATTGACGCGCCGCTGCGCTGCACGCCCTGCAGTTCGGCCGCGGTGGACTGGGTGGCATGCACCAGGTTCCAGCGTGCATCGACCGGTGCGTGGGCCAGCAGCCACTCGACAGGCCGTGCGCCCAGTGCGGCCATGCAGCCCTGCACCTCCTGCATCTGCTCGGCAATGTGGATGTGCACAGCCATGCCTCTTGCATGGGCCGCTGCTGCCACGTCGTGCAGCGCCGCCGCGTCCACGGCGCGCAGCGAATGGATGGCCAGGCCGGTGTTGAGATGGTGGCCGCCCTGGCGCAACACCCCTTCGGCCAGGCGCAGCACCGAATCGGGCGTGGAGGCAAAACGCCGCTGGTCGTCGCGCAGGCCGGAGGCCGCAAAACCCGAACGCATGTACAGCGTGGGCAGCAGGGTCAGGCCCATACCCACGCGCTGCGCGGCACGCACCAGCGCCAGCGACATGGCCAACGGGTCGGCATAAGGCTGGCCGTCGCTGTGGTTGTGCAGGTAATGAAACTCGCAGACCTGGGTGTAGCCGGCCTGCAGCAGTTCGGCATACAGCAGCGCCGCCACGGCTTCAAGCTGTTCGGGCGTGATGCGCAGCGCGGCGCTGTACATGCGGTCGCGCCAACTCCAGAAATCATCGTCGCCGCCCAGGGACCGCTCGGTCAGCCCGGCGATGGCACGCTGGAAAGCGTGGCTGTGGGCATTGACCAGTCCCGGCAACACCGGCCCGGCCAGGCGCACCGCCCCGCGCTGCGCCTCCTCCACCGCGTTGGGCTCGATGCTGGTCCAGGTGCCGTCGGCGGCCACCGCCAGCAGCACATCCTGCGTCCAGGCGCCGTCCACCCAGGCCTGGGGCGCGACATAACGCGTCACCTCAGCGGCCATACAGCTTGCAGGCAGCGGCCAGGCTGCCGGTCACCATGTTCTTGAGCACGGGTTGTATCCTTTGCGCCAACACCTCATCATAGGCAAACGGTGCCACTTCCTGCATGTACAGGCGCTGGCATTTTTCGAGCTGGACCGCGTGCACATGCTCAGCGGGCCGGCCATACTGGCGTGTGATGTAGCCGCCCTTGAAGCGGCCATTGACGATGCTGCTTACACCCGCCACCCCGGCGCAGGCGGCCGCCGCGGCAGCGGTGATGGCGTCATCCGCCGCCGTGCCATTGGCCGTGCCGATGTTGAGGTCCGGCAGGCGGCCTTCGAACAGCCACGGAATTTCGGAACGGATGCTGTGCGCATCCCACAGCAGCGCAAAACCGTGTTGCGCCTTCAGGCGCGCCAGTTCCGCGGCCAGCGCCGCGTGGTAGGGCTGCCAGTATGTTTCGCGTCGGCGCAACCGCTCGGCCGGGTCGGGCGCCCTGCCCTCCTTGTAGAGCGCATCACCGTTGAAGAAATGCGTGGGGCACAGTTCAGTGTTGGAGGCGCCGGGGTACATGGGCGTGTCGTCGGGCGGGCGGTTCAGGTCGATCACGTAACGCGAATAATGCGGCGTGATCACGCTGGCGCCCAGCGCCGGCAAAAAATCGTACAGGCGCTGCAGGTGCCAGTCGGTGTCTTCCACGCCCAGCGCACGTTCGGTGTAATCGCCACGCAGTTCAGGTGGAATATCGGTGCCGGTGTGCGGCATGCTGACCAGTAGGGGGGCATTGCCGCGTTGCAGGGTAAAACTCATACCCGTTCACCTTCAAAAACTGTTTGCAGGCGCGGATTCGCGCCGAGGGCACAGGCCAGTTGCGCGGGATGGGCCACATCCCACAACACGAAGTCGGCACGTTTGCCGGGGGCGATGACACCGCGATCGGCCAGCCCCAGCGCTTTCGCCGCATGGCGGGTGACGCCGGCCAGCGCCTCCTCGGGGGTCAGGCGAAACAGCGTGCAGGCCATGTTGAGCATCAGCAGCAGCGAGGTGCAGGGCGAGCTGCCGGGGTTGCAGTCGGTGGAGATCGCCATCGCCACGCCGTGCTCGCGCAGCAGGGCCACCGGCGGCAGTTTGGTTTCTCGCAGAAAATAAAACGCCCCGGGCAGCAGCACGGCCACACTGCCGGCGGCCGCCATCGCGGCGGCCCCTTGCTCGCCCAGCCACTCCAGGTGATCGCAGCTGAGCGCGCCATAACGCGCGGCGAGCTCGGCACCACCGCTGTCGCTGAGCTGCTCGGCGTGCAGCTTGACCGGCAGGCCCAGTGCGTGGGCCGCCTGGAACACCCGTTCGGTCTGCGCCGTGTTGAAGGCAATCCGTTCACAAAACGCATCCACCGCATCGACCAGGCCTTCGGCATGCAGCAGCGGCAACATGCGCACCACCTCGTCCACGTAGGCATCCGCGCGGCCGGCAAACTCGGGGGGAATGGCGTGGGCGCCCAGAAAGGTGGTGCGGACGTCCACCGGCTGGCCACGGCCCAGGCCACGCGCCACGCGCAAGGCCTTGCGTTCGTGCTCGAATGCCAGGCCATAACCCGACTTGATCTCCAGCGTGGTCACGCCTTCGGCGACCAACGCCCGCAGGCGCTTGAGGCTCTGCGCTTCCAGTTCCTGCTCGGTCGCGGCGCGCGTGGCTTTCACCGTCGAATTGATGCCGCCACCGGCGCGTGCCACGTCTTCATAACTCGCGCCCTGCAGGCGCAATTCGAACTCGTGGGCACGGTCGCCGCCGTACACCAGGTGGGTGTGGCAATCAATCAGGCCCGGCGTGACCAGCGCACCGCCGGCATCGTGCTCGTGTGTGCAGCGTGCCGCCAGGTCTGCCGGCAGCTCGCTGTGCGGCCCGACCCAGGCGATGCGTCCGCCCTCCAGCACCAGGGCCGCGTCCTCGATCAGGCCGTAAGGCGCGGGATGCGAAGGCTGCAGGGTGGCGACGCGGCAATGCCGCCAGAGCTGCAACGTCATCGTGCCATTTCCATCCAGAGCGCGGTGGCTGCCTCAATACGCACCGAGGCCCCGTCGGCGAGCGCGCGCCAGGCCAGGGTGTGCGGCGGCACCGTCACAAACTTCCTGTTGACCTGCACGGTCACCGGCTCGTCCCAGGCGTACACGGCGACACGGGTGCCGGATTTGACCTCCACATCCAGCACCCCCAGCACACGGACCAGACGCGCGCTGCCATGCCCTTTCTTGAGCATCAGGTTGAAGTCTTCGGTGGGACCTTCGATCAGTTCGCAATTGCAGGCCAGGGCACCGTCAAAACACAGCGGCTCGCCTTGCGGCGTCAACTCCCGGATCTGCCCGTCCAGCGTCAGCCGCACACCCGCGCCACCCAGCACCGCGAACCAGCGCTGCACCCCTTCATAGCGCGAAAACAGCCCGTTTTTTTCGACCTCGGCCACCGAGATGCGCCAGTCCCAGTCCTCGGCGGTGGGCCAGGCCAGCAATTCGCGCGTGATGCCGCCGCCGTTGCGCCAGGCCGTGGGCGCCACCTCTTCCAGGGGAATGATTTGCCAGCTCATGGGTTGACCTCCGCGTGATGGATGCGTGTGGGGAATGGGTGTCCATTCATGCCTGAAATTGTCCTGCAAAGCTGTAACGCGTGCCAGGATATATCAGCCGGGCCACGCTGGCCACATGGGCCCCGCTGACGGTGCGCCGCATCATGGCCAGGCAGGGCTCGCCGCGCTTGATGCCCAGCTGTCTGGCCTCCTGCGCGCTGGGCAGGCAGGCCTCGATCGAATAACTGGCCTCGGTCAGCGGTGCATGTTGCAGCAGGTGGTGGGTGGGTGTGGTTAGTGTGAAGTCGGTTTCCAGGAAATCGGGCGCCGCCGCCGGATTGACGTAGCGGTCCTCGTACTGGATGGGCACACCGTTTTCAAGATGCACCAGCATGGTGTGGAAAACCCGGGCGCCGGTGCGCAGGCCCAGCGTCCTGGCCAGGTCGGCGCTGGCCTTTTCGGCCTCCACCATCAGCACCCGGGTGGTGTGCACATGGCCGCGCTCCACCACTTCTTCATGAATGTCGCGAATCGTGAGCCGGGAGGAGATGCGGTGCAGCTCGGCCACGCGCGTGCCCGAACCCTGCACACGCGTCACCATGCCCTCGGCGGTCAGTTCGCGCAGGGCACGGTTAACCGTCATGCGGCTGATGCCGAACTGCGCCGCCAGCGCCGCCTCGCTGGGCACCGGGTCGCCGGGCTTCCAGGTGCCGGCGCTGATGCGTGTCTTGATGAAGGCTTTGACCTGCTCATAGGCAGGCAACAGGGGTTTTGCCATAAGCCGTAGATTACCCCAGTTGACACAAGTTGTATAGACAACTAGGATTTGCCGGAACGAATCTTGCGCGTTTTACCCCGCCCGGCAAGACAGCCATGAAGGAGCCACCCGTGTCAGACCTTTCCCAAACCCCTTTCCTCGACAGCAAGGCCAGGCCGGTGCGTGCGCCGCGCGGCAGCACCCTCAGTTGCGCCAACTGGCAGATTGAAGCGGCCTACCGCATGATCCAGAACAACCTGGACCCGGAAGTCGCCGAGAACCCCGACGAACTCGTGGTCTACGGCGGCATCGGCAAGGCCGCGCGCAACTGGCCGGCGTTTGACGCCATCCTCGACTCGCTGCGAAAACTCAAGCCCGACGAAACCCTGCTGGTGCAATCAGGCAAACCGGTCGGTGTCTTCCGTACCCACCCCGGCGCGCCGCGTGTGCTGATCGCCAACTCCAACCTGGTGCCCAAGTGGGCGACCTGGGAGCATTTCAACGAGCTCGACCGCGCCGGGCTGATGATGTACGGCCAGATGACAGCTGGTAGCTGGATTTACATTGGCACACAAGGCATCGTGCAGGGCACCTACGAAACCTTTGTCGAAGCCGGTCGCCAGCATTTCAATGGGGATCTGGCCGGCCGCTGGGTGCTGACTGCCGGCCTGGGCGGCATGGGCGGCGCGCAGCCGCTGGCCGCGACCTTCGCCGGCGCCTGTTCGCTCAACATCGAATGCCAGCAGTCGCGCATCGATTTCCGGCTGCGCACCAGATACGTCGACAAACAAGCCAAAGACCTCGACGAGGCCCTGGCGCTGATCAAGCACCACACCGGGCGCAAGGAAGCAGTGTCGGTTGCCCTGTGCGGCAATGCCGCCGAGATCGTGCCCGAACTGGCCCGCCGCGCCGCGGCCGGCGGCATGCGCCCCGACCTCGTCACCGACCAGACCTCGGCGCACGACATCATCAACGGTTACCTGCCCGCGGGCTGGAGCGTGGCGCAATGGCAGGCCGCGCAGAAAGACCCGGCGCAACATGCGGCACTCACGAAAGCTGCCGGCGAATCCTGCGCCATCCACGTCCGGGCCATGCTCGAATTTCACGCCATGGGCATCCCCACGGTGGACTACGGCAACAACCTGCGCCAGGTCGCCAAGGACTTCGGCGTCGCCAACGCGTTTGACTACCCGGGTTTTGTGCCGGCCTACATCCGGCCGCTGTTTTGCCGCGGCGTCGGCCCCTTCCGCTGGGTAGCCCTCTCCGGCGACCCCGAAGACATTCGCAAGACCGATGCGAAGATGAAAGAACTCTTCCCCGACAACAAGCACCTGCACCGCTGGCTGGACATGGCCGAAGAACGCATCAGCTTCCAGGGCCTGCCGGCACGCATTTGCTGGATAGGCCTGGGCGAGCGGCATCTGGCCGGCCTGGCCTTCAACGCCATGGTGAAGTCGGGCGAGCTCAAGGCGCCCATCGTGATCGGCCGCGACCACCTCGACAGCGGCTCGGTCGCCTCGCCGAACCGTGAAACCGAAGCCATGAAGGACGGCAGCGATGCCGTCAGCGACTGGCCGCTGCTCAACGCCTTGCTCAACACCGCGAGCGGCGCCACCTGGGTCAGCCTGCACCATGGCGGCGGCGTCGGCATGGGTTATTCGCAGCATTCGGGCGTGGTCATCGTCTGCGACGGCACGGACGAAGCGGCAGAACGCCTTGAACGGGTGCTGTTCAACGACCCGGCCACCGGCGTGATGCGCCATGCCGATGCCGGCTACGACATTGCCAAAGCCAGCGCCAGGGAACATGGCCTGAACCTGCCGATGATCGGCTGAACCCACTTCCGTTCGGGCTGAGCCCGTCGAAGCCTGTCCCAAATTGCATGGGACCCCTTCGACAAACGCCGGGCGAACGGAGAAAAAAAACACCATGCCTGACAAAGAACTCCTGATTCCCGGCCAGCTCTCCATGGCACAGTTGCGCCGCCTCTGCGCGGTCGTGCCACCACCGGTCCGGCTGGACGACGCCTGCCGCCCCGGCGTGCGTGCCAGCGCCGCGCTGGTGCACCAGGCGGCCAGCAGCGGCGCCGCGGTGTACGGCGTGAACACCGGCTTCGGCAAGCTGGCCAACACGCGCATCGCCAGGGAAGACCTGGCCATTTTGCAGCTCAAGCTGCTGCGTTCGCACGCCGTCGGCGTGGGCGAGCCGTTGTCCCGGCGTGTGGTGCACCTGATCCTGCTGCTCAAGGCAGCCAGCCTGGCGCGGGGTTATTCGGGTGTGCGCGAAGAGGTCATCGATGCCCTGCTTGATCTGCACAACCACGGCATCTGCCCGGTCATTCCCTGCCAGGGCTCGGTCGGCGCCTCGGGCGACCTGGCACCATTGGCGCACCTTTGCCTGCCCCTGATTGGCGAAGGTGAAGTTTTCTACAAGGACCAGCGCCTGCCGGCCGCCGCCGCGCTGAAGCAGGCCGGCCTGCCAGCCCTGCAGCTCTCGGCCAAGGAAGGCCTGGCGCTGATCAACGGCACACAGGTCTCGACCGCACTGGCGCTTGATGCACTGTTTGCCACCGAGCGCCTGCTTGAAGCGGCGGTGATCTCGGGCGCCCTGACGCTGGACGCCGCGCGCGGCAGCGACGGCCCGTTTGACCCGCGTATTCATGCGGTGCGCGGCCAGCCCGGGCAGATCGCCTGCGCCGCGGCCTACCGCGCCCTGATGATCGGCAGCGAGATTCGCAGGTCGCACCTCGACAACGACGACCGTGTGCAGGACCCGTATTGCCTGCGCTGCCAGCCGCAGGTCATGGGGGCCTGCCTGGACCAGTTGCGTTACGCCGCCAGGGTGCTGGCGATCGAGGCCAATGCCGTCACCGACAACCCACTGGTGTTTGCCGACGAGGGCAACCTGCTCTCCGGCGGAAATTTCCACGCCGAGCCGGTCGCGCTGGTCTGCGATGCGCTGGCCGTGGCGATTGCAGAGATCGGCGCCATCACCGAGCGCCGCATCGCCATGCTGGTCGATACCGTGGTCTCGCGCCTGCCGCCTTTCCTGACGCCCGATGCCGGGCTCAACTCCGGCTTCATGATCGTGCACGTCACGGCGGCCGCGTTGGCGTCCGAGAACAAGTCACTGGCGCACCCGGCCAGCGTGGACAGCCTGCCAACCTCGGCCAACCAGGAAGACCACGTCAGCATGGCCACCTTTGCGGCCCGCCGCCTGCAGCCCATGCTGCGCAACACGGCGCATATTGTCGGCATCGAGCTGCTGGCCGCGGCCCAGGGCATTGAATTTTTGCGCCCGCTCAAAAGCTCGGCACCGCTGGAGCGTGTGTTGCGCCTGATCCGCATCGTCTCGCCGGCCATGATGGAAGACCGCAGCCTGGCCCGCGACATGGAAGCCGTGCACCACCTGGTGGCCAGCGGTGACGTTGCACGCGCACTGGATGCCGACATGCCCGAGCTGCACGCCCTGAGGCTGGCATGAACACTGCATACCCTCCGATCACCCTTCCCTTCGCAAGTCAACCCAAGGAGTTCCCATGAAGAAGCTGCTGACCCTGTCCCTCGTCGCCCTGGCCTGTGTCTCTGCACAGGCGCAGGAAACCAAAATCACTTTGGGCATGTCGGGCTGGACCGGCTTTGCGCCGCTGACCCTGGCCAAGGAAGCCGGCATCTTCAAGAAGAACGGCCTGGATGTGACGATCAAGAAAATTCCGCAAAAAGACCGCCACCTCGCGATTGCCTCGGGGGACGTGCAGTGCGCCGCCACCACGGTGGAGACCTGGATCGTCTGGAACGCCAATGGCGTGGCCACCACGCAGATTTTCCAGCTCGACAAGAGCTACGGCGCCGACGGCATGGTGGTCAAACCCAACATCGCCAAGATCAGCGACCTCAAGGGCAAAACCGTGGCCGCCAGCGCGCCCGGCACCGCGCCCTGGTTCACCCTGGCCTGGATGCTCAAGAAAAACGGCCTGAGCCCGAAAGACGTGAAGATCGTCAACCTCGAGCCGCAAGCCGCCGCCAACGCGATGATTGCCGGCACCGACGGCATCGACGCCGCCATGACTTACGAGCCGTACCTCGGTGCGGTGCGCGCCAAGCCGGAAGCCGGCAAGATCATCGCCACCACCCTCGACTACCCGATGATCATGGACACCGTGGGCTGCACCCCCAGGTTTTTGGCCGACAGCCCGAAAGCCGCCAAGGCCCTGGCCGACAGTTACTTCGAAGCGCTGGACATGATCCAGAAAGACCCGGAGAAGAGTTTCGAGATCATGGGCGCCGACGTGAAGCAGCCGGCCGACAAGTTCGAAGCCAGCCAGAAGTACCTGCGTTGGCAGGACCGCGCCGCCAACCAGAAGTTCTTTGCCGGCGAACACGCTGCCTTCAGCAAGGAAGCCGCCGACCTGCTGCTCGAAGCCGGTGTCATCAAGGCCCTGCCCGACATGAGCAAGCTGGCCGACACGCGCTTCCTGAAGTGATTTCTTCATGCATCGCGCTGTGCAGCGGAGCTTCTTCATGAAGCCGCTGCAGCCCGTGGCCCCCGGCACGCGTGTCGTGCTGGGGATCAGTTTTTTCATCCTGTTCTTCGCGGTCTGGGCCTTCGCCACCTTCGGCGGCTATGTGTCCAAAACCTTTCTGGCCGACCCGGTGACCATGGTGCGCTCGGGTTACGACCTGCTGGCCAACCAGGGCTTCATCAAGGACATCGGCATGACGGTGTGGCGCGTGCTGGGCGGCTTTTTGATTGCTGCCGTGCTGGCCGTGCCGCTGGGCGTGTTGATGGGCGCCTACAAACCGATCGAAGCATTTTTTGAACCCTTCGTAAGTTTTGCGCGCTACCTCCCGGCCTCGGCCTTCATTCCGCTGCTGATCCTCTGGGCCGGCATTGGCGAGGCGCAAAAGCTCGCGGTGATTTTCATCGGATCGTTTTTCCAGCTGGTGCTGATGTTCGCGGTCAGCGTGGGCAACACGCGGCGTGACCTGGTTGAAGCCGCCTACACCCTGGGCGCGGGCGACCGCGGCATCGTCACACGCGTGCTGCTGCCCAGCAGCGCGCCCGAGATTGCGGAGACGCTGCGCATGGTGCTGGGCTGGGCCTGGACCTATGTGATCGTCGCCGAACTGATAGGCGCGTCCAGCGGTATCGGCCACATGATCACCGACAGCCAGGCGCTGCTGGCCACCGACCAGATCATCTTCGGCATCATCGTGATCGGCGTCATCGGCCTGGTCACCGACTTCGCCTTCAAGGCCATGAACCGAAAACTTTTTCCCTGGGCAAGGCTGTAAGCCGTTATGAACATCCTTGAAATTTCCCAGGTCTCCAAGACCTTCGCCGGCGCCAACGGCGGCACGGTGGCGCTGCAGGCCACCGACCTGAGTGTGGCGGAGAACGACTTCATCACCATCCTCGGGCCCTCGGGTTGCGGCAAAAGCACGCTGCTGCGCATGGTCGCCGGTCTGGATACGCCGAGCACTGGCAGCATCACGCTGGACGGCCGGCCGGTCAGCGGCCCGGGTGCCGACCGCGGCATGGTGTTCCAGAGCTACACGCTGTTTCCCTGGCTCAGCATTCTCGAGAACGTCTGCTTCGGCCTGCGCGAAAAAGGCCTGCCGCTGGCCGAGCAGCACGCGATTGCCCGGCCCTTCATTCAAAAGGTGGGCCTCAACGGTTTCGAGAACCACTTCCCCAAGCAGCTCTCGGGCGGCATGCAGCAGCGCACCGCTCTGGCCAGAGCCCTGGCGAACGACCCGCGCATGTTGCTGATGGACGAGCCCTTCGGCGCGCTGGACCACCAGACCCGCGAGCTGATGCAGGAACTGCTGCAGGGCATCTGGGAGGCCGAACGCAAGACCGTGCTGTTTGTCACCCACGACATCGACGAGGCCATCTTCATGGGCAACCGCGTGGTGGTGATGAGCGCGCGCCCCGGCCGCATCAAGTGCGACCTGCCGGTGCCGATCGCCCACCCGCGCCACTACTCGGTCAAGACCACGCCGGTGTTTGTCGAACTGAAGGCGCGGCTGACCGAAGAGATCCGCATCGAGGTGCAGCGTGCCGCCGGCCTGCTGGCCGAGGCCGCCTGATTCATTTCAGGCAAAAGAAGGCTCCAGCCCTTTATTTGTTTGGGCTAGCAGCTATCAGCTTCGTAGCAAGAACGGGTCGTGATCCTTGCCGTCGCCGATCAGCGGGCCCTGCTTGAAGATGCCGCTGATGCGCAAGGCCGGCTCACCGTCGGCCGTCACCAGGCCCTGGATGAAAATCATGTTGCGCGTGCTGCGCAGGATGTCGGCCTGGCCTTGCACCCACGCCCCCAGTCTGGCCGGCGCCAGGTAATCAATTTGCAGGCTGATGGTCGGCAGAAAGCGCCTGTCGGTGTCGGTCTGGTACATCGCCGCGCAGGGCAGCAGCATGTCCGCAAACGACGCCAGCATGCCGCCGTGGCACATCTGCAGCGGATTGCTGTGGCGCTCCTCGACGCGAAAACCCAGCAGCAGCCGCTGGCCTTCCAGCCGCGCGTGAAACGGCCCGTTGACCTCAATGAAGGGGCCACCGACACGAACAGGAACAAAACCATCGGGGATGGCGGAAGCGCAGGAAGAGGTGGTGTCAGGCATCCCTCATGCTAACCGGGGCGCGGCTTGCGGCCCGTCCGCTCGGCGACTGCCCGGTGACTCAAGTGCCCGCGTAGCGGAACAGCTGGTCACCGCCCGGTGCGCGAATTTGCGCGTTGAAGGAAACGATGATGCGATCCCGCTCTCCGGCGTAAGGCATGGCCTTGTGCGCCAGCATGGCGGGAAACAGGACAAGTTCGCCCTCCTGTGGCGTCACGTCCAGGGTGGCCTGCTGCAGCCAGGCATTGCCCATGTCGATGTGGGCACCGCCCAGCAACGGGAACATCGGGCTGTAAAAGCGCGTGGCGCCGTTGAGGTCGCCGAAGTCGGGGTGCTGCCGACGCTGCGCCACCGGATCGATCTGCACGTAATACACCCCCGACCACGAGCAGTTCCCATGGGTGTGAATGTCATGGAAAGTTGCACCGTTCTGGATCTGGAACCACACCCCCATCAGTTCTAGCTGCAGCCCGTGCCGGCCCGCCGGCCACACGCCGGCATTGGCCTGCTGCGCCGTGGCCTGCAGGGACGCGGCAATGAACTTGAGCAGCGCATGGAACTCCGGAAGATCCACCCGGCGCAGCAGATCGTCAGCGCTGGCGTAGAAGTTACCTCCCGGTGCCGCAGCATCCGTGGCACGCATGGCGCCAAACACCCGGGCCAGCACCGGGTTGACTTCAGCGGCACCTGCAAAGCGGTGCACGGCCAGTGGGACCGGCCAATGCCACTGCAGCGCGCCGTCGGCGACAGCCAGCTTCACGCAGCAAGCTCACGGGAAGGCAGTTCCAGCTTCCAGCCAGTACGCTGCGCCAGTTGCAGCACATCTTCGACGGTATCCAGGTCGGTGGTGAAACGGGTATTGCTGGTTTCAAACGCATACACCAGCTCGGGTTGACGCTCGATGAGCTGGCGACAACCCAGATGGGTGTCGCTGGCCAGAACCTGGGCCAGCGCCACGTCGTCCAGCAGGATCGGGTTGCCGCGCTGGCCCTTGACGACAGGCACCACGAGGTTGCCCGAGGGGCGCTTCTTGAAGGCCGCCATCAGTTCGACCAGGTCGGCCGACCCGATCAGGGGCTGGTCGGCCAACACGACGAACACGGCGTCAAAACTGCCGCGGAGCGCCGCCAGGCCGGCCCGCACCGAGCTTTGCTGGCCCTGGGCGTGGTCAGCGTTGTGCACCAACGTGACCGGAAAACTCTGCACTTGCGCTTCAACGGCGTCGCGCGCATGGCCGGTGACCACCACCACCTCGTCCACACCGGCGCCGCTGAGCGCGATCAGTTGCCGGTTGATCAGGGGCACGCCCTGCAGGCGGATCAGCGGCTTGCTCACGCCACCCATACGCCGCCCCTCGCCGGCGGCCAGCAACACCGCGCCGACCCGCAGGCGGGCATACAGTCCGCCACCTTGTTTAAGCAGGCATCCCATGGTTGTGATTCCAGAAGTTGTGAACGTCAGAAAAATGCTTCACGCCAGCAGCTCGGACAGGCGCTCGAGGCTGGCCAGATTGTGCGCCGGCATGAACCGCGTGACATGGGGCGCAGCCAGTGCCATCGCCGCCGACTGGGGTACTTGCACCGTCGGATGCAACCAGCAGACCCGGGCACCGCGGGCACGCACCTGCGCCAGCACCCCGGCCAGGGCCTCGGGTTCATCGGTGTCAAAGCCATCGCTGAACACCATGAACAGGTCACCACGACCCAGGGAGCGGCCCAGGTGCTGGTGCAACGCCTCGTGCAGGCAACTGGCAATGCGGGTGCCGCCGCCAAAGCCGAAGGTCACCGCGTTGATCTTGTCCTGCACACGTTCGCTGCGCCGCTTCATCAGCGGCGTGACCTCGGCGAGCCGGGTATGGAACACAAAAGCCCGCGCATCCATGACCTCGACGAAGGCGCGCGTGAGCCGCAGGAAAAACTGTGCGTGCACTTCCATGGAACGGCTCACGTCCACCAGCGCCACCACACGCGGCTGGCGGCGCTGGTGACGCACATGGTGCAGCTGCACCAACTCCCCGCCGGTGGACAGCGCCGAACGCATCGAACGCCGCAGATGAATGACGCCGCTGTCCCGGTGGCATTGCAGGCGGCGCAGCAGGCGGGTACGCAGCCGCCGCTTGAAAGCCTCGACCAGGGGTTCGAAGCGGTCCATGTCGGACAGCAGCCAGTCGGCAAAATCACGCTCCTCGAACGCATCGGTGCGGCTGGCGCCTCCCTGGGCACGCGGCGGTGCGTCGCTGGCTTCAAGCTCGCCCTCTCCCGGCTGGTCGGCCATGCCAAGCGTGGACCGGGCTTCGCCCGGTGCCGTGTTGCCCATCTCGCTGTGCATCTGCTGCACCAGTTCGGGCAGCGAACGGGCGCGCCGGCTGATGCCCGAGCTGCGGACAGCGCCCCGGACCTTGTGCGGGAACCAGAAGGCCTGGTGCAGATCCGGGTACCTGAGCCACTGCTTGTGGCTGCCGGAGGCGATACCGCGCCACAAGGCCTCGATACGGGGCCACTGCGACAGCGGCAAGGCGGCTGCAGCCTGGGCCATCAACCCGACCTCGGCATACCCCAGCGCAAAACCGTGTTCGCGCAGGTAGTGGGCAAACTCGCCGAGGCGCTGCCTCGGGTCGGTGGCGGTGCTAACGGCAGCAGCCATTGCCATGGTTTATTTCATCGCACCAGCCACACCGACGTCCTGCGCTATGCGCGGACCATCGACCAGCTTGCCCACCCGTTCGGCGGTGACCTGCCAGCGGTCATTGCGGGTCTTGAGCAAGGCGGCCAGCGTGGGCACCAACGACTGCGGGTCCACCGGCAGTTCACCGTGACCGAGATGAAAGAGCACGCGCACCCAGTCCAGCGTTTCGGCCACGCCGGGCGTCTTGTCGAGGTCTTCCTTGCGCAGGCGCTGGACAAAAGTCACCGCCTCTTCGACCAGCCGGCTGGCCGCCTCGGGCACCAGCGTGCGAACGATTTGCATCTCGCGCACCAGTGTCGGAAAATCCAGGTAGTGAAACAGGCAGCGCCGGCGCAAGGCGTCCGACAGGTCGCGCGTACCGTTGCTGGTCAGAATCACCAGCGGCTTGCTGCGCGCCGTGAGCGTGCCGATTTCGGGAACGGTCACCTGGTACTCCGACAGCATCTCGAGCAGAAAGGCTTCGAAGGCCTCGTCGGCGCGATCAATCTCGTCAATCAGCAACACACAGGGCTCCGGCGAACGGATGGCCTGCAGCAACGGCCGCTCGAGCAGGAAGGCTTCGGAAAACAGGTTGTCGCGCAACGCCGCCTTGTCGCCCTGGCCGGCTTCTGCCAGCCGGATTTCGAGCAGTTGGCGACTGTAGTTCCACTCGTAGACAGCCTGGCTCAGGTCCAGGCCTTCATAACACTGCAGGCGCAGCAGCGGCCGGCCCAGCGCGCGTGCGCAGGCGCCGGCAATGGCTGTCTTGCCGACACCGGCCTCGCCTTCGATCAGAAGCGGACGCTCCAGCGTCAGCCCCATCCAGACCAGGCTCGCGAGGTCTTCGTCGGCGATGTAGCCGGCCTTGAACAGCCGTTCGCGCAGGCCTGCGGGTGTCTCGACAGCCTCAATCAGTGACATGGCGGCAGCGTCTCAGGACCTGCGACCGAACAGGCCCGCAAAAAAATTCCTGATCAAGGCCCAGACCAGTCCCAGGGCGTTGAACTCCCTGGCCACCACGGGCGCGGCCGGCGCCGCTGCCGGAGCCGCACCTTCAGCGGCAGGCTCAGCAGCCCCCTGCAGGGCCTGCGCCTTTTGCGAGAACACTTCGGCGAACTGGGCCAGGATCATGTCGGAGACGGAGCTCATCATGCGGCCGCCGAACTGCGCAAATTTGCCATTGACAATGACGTCGGCCTTGCCCGCCAGCGTGCTGCTTCCTGCATCCACGGCGACCAGCGAGGCCGTCAGTTCCATCGACGCCGAGGAGCCCCCCTTGTCCGCCCCCTTGCCCAGCAGCCTGAGGGTGTGCGCCTGCGGGTCCATCGCCAGCACCTCGATGGTGCCGGCAAAAGCGGCCACCGCCGGGCCGACCTTGACCCGGACGCTGCCCTTGTAATGGGTCGGATCAATCTCTTCAGTGATCTGCGCCCCGGGCATGCAAGTCGCGAGTTCATTGATATTGCCCAGCACCTGCCAGGCGGCATCAAGGCCTGCTGCAACCGGGTACTGTTTGTCGATAGTGACTTCCATGGATTCCTTCAAATGGTCAGAAAGGCAGGTACGCCGTAACGTACCCGTCGGGCCAGTCGCCGTGTCAGCTGGTGAGGCCCGCTTTTTTCAGTTCCTGCCACACGCGGTAGGACGAATGCGGCATGTTGAAGTGGGTCACGCCGAGGTGGGCAAACGCGTCGACCATCGCACTTGTGAAGGTCGGAATGCTGCCCACGTGCGGCGACTCTGCCACGCCCTTGGCGCCGATCGGGTGGTGCGGCGACGGTGTCACCGTGTAATCGGTTTCCCACTTCGGCGTTTCCACCGCGGTCGGCAGGAAGTAGTCCATCAGCGAGTTGCCCTGGATGTTGCCCTGCTTGTCAAACGACAGCAGTTGCCCCATGGCCACCGCAAAACCTTCGGTCAGGCCGCCATGGATCTGGCCCTCGATGATCATCGGGTTGATGCGGGTGCCGCAGTCGTCGAGCGCATAAAAGCGGCGGATCTTGGTTTCGCCCGTGCCCTTGTCGATGTCCACCACACACAGGTAGATGCCAAACGGGAAGGTGAAGTTCGGCGGATCGTAGTAGTGCACCGCTTCCAGCCCGGGCTCCAGCCCGGCTGGCGGCTGGTTGTAGGCGGCCCAGGCAATGTCCTTCATGGTCTTGAACTTGTCGTCATTGCCACGCAGCTTGAAGCGGTCGATTTCCCACTCGAGGTCGGCTTCGCTGACTTCGAGCAGATGGGCGGCGATCTTCCTGGCTTTCGCGTGGATCTTGCGCGCCGCCATGGCAATGGCCGCGCCGGCGACCGGCGTGGAGCGCGAGCCGTAGGTGCCCAGGCCGTAGGGCGCAGTGCTGGTGTCACCCTCCTCGACCTGGATCACCTCGGACGGAATGCCAAGCTCGGTGGCGATGATCTGCGCGTAGGTGGTCTGGTGACCCTGGCCCTGCGAGATGGTGCCCATGCGGGCGATCGCACTGCCGGTCGGGTGCACACGGATCTCGCACGAGTCGAACATGCCCACACCCAGGATGTCGCAGATCTTGCTCGGGCCTGCGCCCACCACTTCCGTGAAGGTCACCAGGCCGATGCCCATCAGCGTCGGGCAGGCCGGGTCGGCACGTTTTTTGGCCTGTTCGGCGCGCAGGCCCTTGTAGTCCACGGCATTGAGCACCTTGTCCAGCGCGGTCTGGTAGTCGCCCGAGTCGTATTCAAAACCGAAGGCCGAGGTGTAGGGGAACTGCTCACGCTGGATGAAGTTTTTGGCGCGGATCTCGGCTTTGTCCATGTTCAGCTTCTGCGCCAGCACGTCCACCATGCGCTCGACCAGGTACACCGCCTCGGTGACGCGGAAGGAGCAGCGGTAAGCCACGCCGCCCGGCGCCTTGTTGGTGTAGACCCCGTCCACCTTGCAGTAGGCGGCCGGAATATCGTAGGAACCCGAACAGATGTGGAACATGCCGGCCGGGAACTTGGTCGGGTCGGCGCAGGCGTCGAAGGCACCATGGTCGGCGATCACATTGGTGCGCAGCGCCAGGATCTTGCCATCTGCCGTGGCCGCCAGTTCTCCGGTCATGTGGTAGTCGCGGGCAAAGCCGGTGCTGGAGATGTTCTCGATGCGGTCTTCGATCCACTTCACCGGCCGGCCCAGCACGATGGAGGCCACGATGGCGCACACATAACCGGGATAAATCGGCACCTTGTTGCCGAAGCCGCCGCCGATGTCCGGCGAGATGATGCGCACCTTGGACTCGGGAATGCCCGAGAGCATGGACACCACCGTGCGCACGATGTGTGGCGCCTGGCTGGTCAGCCAGGTCGTCAATTCGCCGCGCACCGGATCGAACGAGGCAACGGCGCCGCAGGTCTCCAGCGGGCAGGGGTGCACCCGCGGGTAGAACATGTCCTGCTTGACCGTGACGGCCGCACTGGCAAAGGCGGCATCGGTGGCCTCCTTGTCGCCGGCATCCCAGGTGAAGATGTGGTTGTGGTGGTAACGCTTGCCGTGCGCACCGTCGGTCTTGCCGGCCAGGTCTTCACGCAGCACCGGCGCCCCGGGCTTGAGGGCCTCAAACGGGTCCACCACGGCCTGCAGTTCCTCGTATTCCACCTCGACGGCTTCCACGCCGTCGGCCGCGGCATAACGGTCTTCGGCGATCACCACCGCCACTTCCTGCATCTGGAAGTGCACTTTTTCATCGGCCAGCACCGCCTGCACATCACCGGCCAGGGTCGGCATCCAGTGCAGCTTGAGCGGCTTGAGGTCTTCGGCAGTCAGCACGGCCAGCACGCCGGGAATCTTCAGCGCCTCTTCCTTGTTGATGCGCTTGATGCGGGCATGGGCCACCGGCGAGCGCACGATGTCCATGAACACCATGTTGGGCAGCTTGATGTCATCAACATAATTGCCCTTGCCCTGGATGAAGCGTGCATCTTCCTTGCGCAGGCGCGACTCGCCCATGCCCATCAAGGCCTTTTCCCGATCACTCATTGGTGCGTTCATTCGTGTCTCCTTTGGATGGGCGCCTGCGCTTACGCGGCGACCTTGTCTTGTTGCAGTACCCGGGCGGCGTGCAGCACCGCCTTGACGATGTTCTGGTAACCGGTGCAACGGCACAGGTTGCCCGACATGCCGACACGCACTTCCTCTTCGGTCGGGTCCGGGTTATCCTGTAGGAAGCGGTAGGCGCGCATCAGCATGCCCGGCGTGCAGAAGCCGCATTGCAGGCCATGCTCCTTGTAGAAGCCTTCCTGCACCGCATGCAGCACACCGGCATTGGCCAGCCCCTCCACGGTCTTGACCTCGCTGCCGTCGCACTGCACGGCCAGATGCGTGCAGCTCTTGACGGACTGCCCGTCGATGTCCACCGTGCAGGCGCCGCAGTGGCTGGTTTCGCAGCCAATGTGGGCGCCGGTCAGGCTCATCTTCTCGCGCAGGAAGTGCACGAGCAACGTGCGCGGTTCGACCGCCTCTTCCACCTTGCGGCCATTGAGGGTCATGGAAACAATTTTCTTGATCATCGCCTGGGTCTCCTGTTGATCTGCTTGTTCTTCTTCTGCGGGTTCAGCGGCAGCGCGCGGCAGCGGCAAGAATGGCGCGTTTCGCCATTTCACCGGCCATCGCCGTCTTGTACTCAACATCGCCGCGCAAGTCCTCCGCCGGGTCGCACACGGCGCGCACCGCCTGCACCACCGCGGCCAGCGAGGCGTCATTGACAGGCTGGCCGATCAGCGCCTTCTCGGCATCGCGGGCACGCAGCGCCGTCGGCGCCACATTGGTCAGGCCTATGCTGGCCTGCGTCACCACACCGCCGGCCATGCGCATCACCACGGCGGCACCGGCCGTGGCCCAGTCACCGGTTTTGCGTTTGAGCTTCTGGTAGGCATAACCGGTACCCGACGCGAAAGGCGTCACCAGGATGGCGGTCAGGATTTCGTTCTCGGCCAAGGCCGTCATGTAGGTGCCGTGGAAAAAATCCACGGCCAGCACCTGGCGCTCGCCCGCCGGACCCTGCAATACAAAGCTTGCATCAAGCGCCATCGCAATCGCGGGGTGGTCGTTGCCCGGGTCGCCGTGGGCGATGTCGCCGCCTATGGTGCCGCGGTTGCGCACCTGCGGGTCGGCAATCAGGCGGGCCGCCTCGGCCAGCAGCGGCAGACGCTCCTGCAGCAACGGAGAGGCAATCAGCTCGCTTTCGGTCGTCATCGCGCCAATGCGGATCTTGCCGCCCTCCTCGCGGATCCCGCGCAGCTCGGGAATCCGGTTGATGTCGATCAGCACGCCCGGCTGGGCAAAACGCAGCTTCATCATGGGCAGCAGGCTGTGTCCGCCGGCGAGCAGCTTGGCATCGTCGCCCAGCTCGGTCAGCAGGGAAAGCGCCTCGCCAATGGAGCGGGGCGCGTGGTACGCAAATGAGGGTGGAATCACGTTGTCTCCTTATGCGGCCCGGGGGCCTTTAGAAGCGCGACTCTAGCGCCAGCCGATTCGGCTGGGGAAGCTAAGCAATCAACCGTCGCTCACACCGCACGAACGGCAGCATGATTGCACGAATGAAAATCCTCCTGCATGAAAATCTGCGGATCAGATTTTGGCCGGTATGGCGTCCGTCAGCCCCAGTTGCTCCAGCAGGCGCGGCGCGCTTGCACGCGACACCGGAATCTCGACCGGGGGGGATCCCATCATGCGCAGCGTCATGCGGCCGTCGCCGCGCACGATTTCGTCAACATGGGACAGATTGACGATGTAGCTGCGGTGCACGCGCAGGAACAGCTGCGGATCGAGCCGGGTCTCGAGGTCGCCAATATTGAGGTTGCAGAACTGGTTGCCGTGACCGGTATGCACCCAAGTGTAGTGCCCCTCGGAACGGATGAAGGAGACACTGGGCACATCCACCAGCAGCACCCGGTTCTGCTTGATGGTTGGAATCTTGCGCAGCTGCCTCTTTTCGCCGCCTTCACGCGCGCCGCGTGTGGCTCCGCCTTCGACTTCCTGGCTGACCACTTCGGTGATATCGTAAAAAACCAGGGTGTAGCCCGTCGTGGCGCCCTGGGCATCGCCGATCTTGGACACCTTGATCAGCAGCATCCGGTCCGGGATATTGATCATCATGGCCATGGGCGGCGCGTTGTTCACCGGGCACTCGGCCTGCCCCAGCAGAAACTTCACCTTGGCCCTGGCCGCTTCGGGATGAAAGGAGGTCACGAGTTTGCCAAACGGCATTTTGTCGGCCACAGGCAGGCTGCGCCGTGCGTAGTCATTCATGCCCATCACCCGCAGCTCAAGGTCAAGGTGAACCACGCCGACGTCAAAACGCTCCAGCAGATAAAGCCACGAGCTTGACGGCCCGGGCGACGGGGAACCAGCGGGACAGGTTTTCATCAAAGTACCATGTTGTAGGCAGGCCAAAACCATTGCGAACCACCCGCCGGAATCGCTTTCGTGCCGCCAGGTGGGCACTCATGCATCCCAGGCGCGCTTCGTTAACACGCTGGGCCTCCAAGCCGGGCAACGGCTAGAGTTTTGACTCATGAAGAAGCAAATGCGCCCCTTTTTTGAACCTCGGCCACGGGATGTTGATGCGGCCGCGGCCGTGTCGCTACGGGGTTTACCCGAGTGCGCAAGCCATGCGCCGCCCCCTCTGAAGACAGGGCAGATGCAATGACAAGTCCCGTGAACCCCCACCCTCACTGGCTGGCGCGCGGTATGGGTTCGGCCACCCTCACCCCGGCCGTTCTGGTGCTGCTCGCCGGGCTGACACTCTGGTCGCTGGGCCAGTCCGGCGCGGCCGGCAACAAAGACCTTCCCACCATCGTGGTTCTGACACTGGCGGCCGTGGCTGCGGGCTGCGCTGCCCTGGCTTGGGTGCGTCCGCAACGCGTCGGGCTGTCGCCGCCCCAGGTGATGCTGTCGCTCGGCTTCGGCGGCATGTTGCTGGGCTTGCTGTACGACGTCAGCCAGACCGGCCCGGCCCGGCTGGACAGCCTGTGCGCCCAGGCCACCGCTCTTGGCTTCGTGGACAGCCTCCGGCTGCACCTTGAATTTTTGCCCGGCATGCACGCGGGCATGCTGGCCGGGGGGCTGCTCGCCATCCCCGGCCTGAGGCTGCTCCGGCCCCATTGCGGCCGCTACCTGTGTTCACTGTTTGCGCAGAACCTGCTGTGTTCCGGCTGGATGCTGGTCGGCATGACGGCGGGCGCACTGTGGTTTTCACGCTGGCCGCTGTTGGCCGGAAACAGCACCCTGCCCGGCATGCTGGGTGGCATGTTTGTCGGCATGACCTGGGGCATGGTGATCAGTGTGGCGCTGTACCGGGGTTTCTTCACCCTGCGCAACCGGGTTTGACCGGGCCGCGTCGCCAAAAGGCTAGTCACACCGGCGGTCCCGCCGCAGCGCGGACTACGAACACGCCTGTCGCGGGCTTGGGCTACAGTTGCCGTTCAAACAACAGCCGACCCCGGACAGCACCGCCCTGCCATGAACGATCTCTCCGCCTTCCCCATCACCCAGAAATGGCCGGCACTGCATCCCGAGCGCATCCAGCTTTATTCATTGCCCACGCCCAATGGCGTCAAGGTCTCGATCATGCTGGAGGAAACCGGCCTGCCTTACGAGCCGCACCTGGTGGACTTCGCCACCAACGACCAGATGTCGCCGGAGTTCATCTCGCTGAGCCCCAACAACAAGATCCCGGCCATCCTCGACCCGAACGGCCCGGGCGGCCAACCGCTGGGCCTGTTCGAGTCCGGCGCCATCCTGATCTACCTGGCCGAAAAAACCGGAAAATTCCTGCCGGCCGACCCTGCCGGCCGTTATGAAACCCTCCAGTGGCTGATGTTCCAGATGGGCGGCATCGGACCGATGTTCGGCCAGCTCGGCTTCTTCCACAAGTTCGCCGGCAAGGCGTATGAAGACAAGCGCCCGCGCGACCGCTACGTGGCCGAATCGAAACGGCTGCTTGGTGTGCTGGAGCGGCGGCTGGCCGGCCGCACCTGGATCATGGGCGACGACTACACCATCGCCGACATCGCCACCTTCGGCTGGGTACGCAACCTGATCGGGTTCTACGAGGCCGGTGAGCTGGTCGGCATCACCGACTTTCCGAACGTGCTGCGTGTGCTGGACACCTTTGTGGCGCGGCCGGCGGTTGTCAAAGGCCTGGGCATACCCGCGCGGACCTGACTGCCATGCCTGTGGGCAAAGTCCACAGGGCATGAATCGCGCAACAGGGTTCAGCTGACCTTAGTTGCCACGCCTTGCACGACCCAGGCGCTGCCCCAGCACCCGCACCAGTTCCAGCCAGACCAGACACAGCGCCACCAGCCCGGCGGCAAGCGCCAGCCCGCGGGCGCCCGGCAGGGCCAGCCCCATCAGGCCCCGCAGCCACGGCAGGCCGAGCACCGCCACCAGCAGCGCAGCCACACCGGCGGCCATGCGCCACAGCCAGGGGTTGGCCGCGGCCGCGCCTCGCAACACGGGCCGTGACGGATCGCGGTTGGCCAGGATCAACAGCATCACCGCCAGCACCAGCGCGCTGAACACCACGGCACGACCCTGGCCGGCGCTCCAGCCCTGGCCGGCCAGCCAGACCTGCCCGGCCAGCAGCACGAAGGCCACGCCCAGGCCCTGAAACACGCCGTGCGCCAGCGGTGCAGCGGCAAATGGCGAGTCCGAGGCGGGGCGCGGCGGACGCCCCATCAGGTCGCTGTCTTCCGGCTCGGCCTCGAACACGATGGAGCAGGCCGGATCGATCAACAGTTCCAGCAACACGATGTGCACCGGCAGCAGCAGCACCGGCCAGTGCAGCAGCGTGGGCACCAGCGCCAGCGCGATGATGGGAACATGCACGGCAAACACAAACCGTGTCGCCTTGCGGATGTTGTCGTCAATGCGCCGGCCCTGGCGGATGGCGGCCACGATGCGGGCAAAGCTGTCGTCGAGCAGCACCAGGGCGGCGGCCTCGCGTGCCACGTCGGTGCCGCGCTCGCCCATGGCAATACCCACGTCGGCGGCCTTGAGCGCGGGCGCGTCGTTGACGCCGTCGCCGGTCATGGCCACCACCTCGCCATCGGCGCGCAGCAGCTGCACCAGGCGCAGCTTGTGCTGGGGTTTGAGACGCGCGCACAGGTCCACATGACGCAGCCGCTGGCGCAGGGCGGCATCGTCCAGGGCCTCGATCTCGGCGCCGGTCATCAAGTCGGGGCGCTCCGACAGGCCGACCTGGCGCGCGATGGCCAGGGCCGTGGCGGGGTGGTCGCCGGTCATCATGATCACGCGCACGCCGGCCTGCCGGCATTCGGCCAGCGCGGCCGGCACCTCGGCGCGTGGCGGGTCGGCCAGGGCGACCAGGCCGAGAAACTCGAAATCGAAATCGTGCTGGCTGTGCGGCCAGGGCGGCGGCGCGTCCGGCGCGGTGGCCTGCCCGCTCCAGCGCCCGCGCGCCACGCCGAGCACACGCAGACCGCGTTCTGCCATGGTTTCCACCTGCCGGCCGATGGCATCACGCTGCGCCGCGTCGAGGTGGCACAGGTCGGCCACAGCCTCAGGCGCCCCCTTGGTGGCCAGCAGGTGCTGCGAAGGGTAGTCACTGGCAAACACGCGTGTCATGGCCAGAATTTCGCCCGAGAGCGCGTACTCAAACTCGGGCTCGCGGCCCTCGTGCACATGCTCGGTGCCGGCCAGCCACTGGTGGCCAAAGTGCTGGATCGCCTTTTCCATTGGGTCGAACGGATCACCGGGCGTCGCCAGCATGGCAAATTCCACCAGCAGGTGAAATTCCTCGGCCAGGCTGTCGGCATCTTCCGGCCGGAAGTTCGCGTCGGCCGTGGCGAGCTCGGCCAGCGCCATGCGGTTCACCGTCAGCGTGCCGGTCTTGTCCACCGCGAGCACGGTGATGGCGCCCAGCGCCTCGACGGCGGTGACGCGCCGCGTCAGCACCTTGTGCCGGGAGATGCGCCAGGCGCCCAGCGCCAGGAAGACGGTGAGGATGACCGGGATTTCCTCGGGCAGGATGGCCATGGCCAGTGCAATGCCGGAGAGCAGGCTTTCCAGCAGCGGGCGGTCGTTCCACCACCAGCCCAGCAGGACTTGCGCGCTGGCCAGCAACAGCGCGGCCACGCCGAGCTGGCGCACCAGTTGGCGCGATCGCTGCTGGAGTGCCGAGGGTGGCTCGGTGGTGGCGGCCAGGTCGGCGCCTATGCGCCCGACCGCCGTGTGGGCGGCAGTGGCGCAGACCTCGGCCAGGCCCACGCCGCGCGTGACCACGGTGCTGGCGAATAGGGCCCCCACGCTTGCCACTTCGTGTGCTGCGCTGCCCCCCGAGGGGGCTGGCCTTGCTTGGGGCGGCCCGGCGCTGTCGGCCGAGGCCGGCGTGCCGTCGCCGCCAGGCGCGGGGGCGGCGGCATCTCCGGCTCCCGGCGCCAGGGGCAGCTTGGTCACGGGCACGGCCTCGCCCGTGAGCAACGATTCATCGACCTCCAGCTGGCCGTCGACCAGCAGCGCATCGGCGGCAATGCGGTCGCCCTCGTGCAGCACCAGCAAGTCACCCAGCACCACCTCGCGCCCGGCAATGCGCTGCTCCAGGCCGTCCCGTATCACCAGGGCGCGCGGCGCCGACAGGTCGCGCAGCGACTCCAGGGCGCGCTGCGTTTTGCGCTCCTGCACCAGCGTGATGGCGATGACCACGAACACAAAGCTCAACAGGAACAGCGCCTCGCCCCGGTCGCCCAGCGCCAGGTAGATGCCGCCGGCGGCCAGCAGCATCAGGAACATCGGTTCGGTGACCACGTCGCGCACGATGGCCGCGGTGGACTTGGGTTCGCTGCCGGGCAGCAGGTTGGGCCCCTGATCGGCGAGACGGCGTGCGGCCTCGCCTGCGCTCAGGCCCTGACGGGCGGCTGCCTCGGGCATGCCGCTGGAGGGCTGGAGCCGGTGAGGCGTTGAAATGGGTGTGGCCATGTTTCTTCGGTCCAGGGTTGGGAGAGTGGCGGCCATGACGGCCTGGCTCCCTTTTTCGGATGGTAGACGAGTCGGCACTCAACCAGGCAGGGACAGGGTCGCGTGTGCGCCTGCCCTTGTGCAAACGGCAGGAACCGACCGGGGATGGGTGTATAACCGGAACCCTCGGGTGATGTGCCGCGGTGTTTCATACAGCGCGCAGACCCATCCCCCCCGAACCAGCCAGGCGCATGCAAGCGCCGCAACACCAAGGAATTTCAAGCATGGGCGCGCAGTGGAAAGCAAAAGGCAAGGAACTGGCAGCCAATGCCAAGGGCAAACTGTTTGGACGACTGGCCAAGGACATCATGATCGCGGCGCGCAATGGTGCCGACCCGGCCTCGAACGCACGCCTGCGGCTGGTCGTCGAGCAGGCCCGCAAGGTCTCCATGCCCAAGGAGACCCTGGAGCGCGCCATCAAGAAAGGTGCCGGCCTCACGGGGGACACGGTTCATTATGAGCACGTGATTTACGAAGGTTTCGCACCACACCGCGTTCCCGTCATGGTCGAATGCCTGACCGACAACCTGAACCGCACCGCGCCTGAAATGCGCGTGTTGTTCCGCAAGGGGCAGCTCGGCACCTCCGGCTCCGTGTCCTGGGATTTCGACCACGTCGGCATGATCGAGGCCGAACCCGCGGCAGCGGGCGCCGACCCCGAACTCGCCGCCATTGAAGCAGGCGCCCAGGACTTCGAGCCCGGCGATGAAGACGGCACCACGATGTTTCTGACCGACGCGACCGACCTCGACCTGGTCAGCCGCGCGCTGCCGGCCCAGGGTTTTACCGTGCTGTCGGCCAAGCTCGGCTACAAGGCCAAAAATCCTGTGGACCCGGCCAGCCTGAGCGCTGCGGATCTGGAAGAAGTGGAAGCCTTCCTGGCCGCCATCGACGCCAACGACGATGTGCAGAATGTGTTTGCAGGCCTGGGGGGTTGAAGCGGATGCCCAGCCCAAATCAGGGAAAATGACTGACGATTTTCGCCAACTGAAAAAACATCCATGACCGACACCCTTGAACGCCCCCTTCTCCCCGACCACCTGTCCATCGACCCGCGCAGCCCGCACCATGTCGCCGCCGTGTTCGAGCACGACATCGGCATCCGCCTGAACGACAAGGAGCGCACCGATGTCGAGGAATACTGCATCAGCGAACGCTGGGTCAAGGTGCCCGCCGGCAAGGCGCTGGACCGCAAGGGCCATCCGCTGATGATCAAGCTCAAGGGCAAGGTCGAGGCGTTTTACAAATAAGCGCTTTCCGTTCGCGCAGCAGGCGGCCGCCATCGGGCGAATGGTAAATGCCAGCCCCCGAAGCCAACTATAAAAAGTGCCTGTAGCCCAGGTAGGTCAAGCGCAGGCCGCTACTAATTCGATAGCAACTGAAGGCATCCCGGGGTCCATGAGCGAAGCGGCTCCCTTTGAGGCAGGGCCTCACTACACGTATTCGCTGATGGCCGGAGCTGGACCTTCCTCCACAATCGGTTCGCATGAGCAGCCCCGACAATCACCTGGAAACATTGCACACCCTGCAGCTGGCCTTCAACCTGGCACCGGTCGGCATGTGTGTTTCGCGCCAGCGGGTCGTGGAGCTCTGCAACGAGACCTTCGCGCGCCAGTTCGGCTACGAGATCGAGGAGTTGCTGGGCAAGCCGCTGGCGCTGCTGTACCCGTCGATGGACGAATTCACGCATGTCGGCAACCTCGGCCTGCCCGTCATGCGGGAAAAAGGCATCTACAACGACGAGCGCATCATGCGGCGCCGCGACGGCGCGCTGTTCTGGTGCCATGTGGCCGGGCGTGCGCTGGACCGCTCGGACCCCTTCGCCTGCGCCGTGTGGATGTTTGAGGACATTTCGGAGCGCCGCCCGGTCACCACCAGCCTGACCCTGCGCGAGCGCGAGATCGCCCAGCACCTGGTGACCGGCTCGACCAGCAAGCAGATCGCACGGGTGCTGGGCATCAGCCCGCGCACGGTCGAGGCCCACCGCGGCCGGCTGATGAAGAAATACGAGGCGGCCTCCCACGGGGAACTGGTGGCGCGCCTGGTCGGTGGCGCCTGAGGGGCTGGCTTATTTCAGCAGCTTGCCGCTGCTGCCGATCACGGTGACCTCCACATAACGCGAGCCCACCCGGTTCTCCGCGGAGTAGCCCACCGAGGTGCCGCCGAGGTCGAAGTGCCCCATGCTCTCGAGCGCCTTCATCACTTTCGCGCGGGTCGATTTGGGACCGGCGCGCCGCAGTCCTTCCACCAGCACCTTGGCACCGAGGAACTGCTCGAAGCTGGTGTAGTTGACCAGCTCATTTGGCGCATACTTTTTGAGCAAGGCCTGGTATTCGCGAACCACCGGCAGGCTGGGCATGAAGGGGTAAGGCACCATCTGGCTGACCCCGAGGCCATGGGCGTTCTTCAGTCCGGCCAGCTTGACAATTTCGGCCGGGTCCACCACCGAGATGTTGTAGAGCTGGGCACCGCCGCCGGCTTCCCGGTAACGCTTGATGAAGGCCGATGTGGACTTGTTCACCGAAATCATGATCACCGCCTGGGCATCCGAGGCCTTCACCTGCCGGACGGCCTCGTCGACCTTGTCGGTGTTGCGTTCATAAGGTGCGGCAACCGACAGCGTGAGCTTGCGTTTGGCCAGCGCCTTTTGCACGCCCTCGAGCCCGGCCTTGCCAAACCCGTCGTCCTGGTACATCACGGCAATCCGCGTCATGCCCAGGGTCGTGACCTGCTGCACCATGTGTTCGGTCTCGTCGGCATAGCCGGCACGCACATGGAAGATCCAGGGGTTGAACGGGCTGCGTAGCGGCTCGCCGCCGGTGTACGGCGCCACCACCGCGGGGTTGGCCAGCGCCTCCCGGGTCAGTCGCACGGTTTCTTCCACCTTGTAGCCGTCGTCGCTGACCAGCACCCGGATTTTCTGGCCATGCACGCCGCCGGTGTCGTTGATATGGCTGAAGTAGATCTGGCCGCCGAGCACCATCTGCTTGCCGGTGCTGGCCAGCACGCCGGTCAGCGGCGCCAGCTGGCTGATGACGATGTCGGCCGCCATGGCCGTGGTTTGCAGCAACGCCAGCGCCAGCGCGCAGGCCGTTCGGCCAAGGACCGTTGTCGGTGTCTCGTTCATGCTTGTCTCCTTCGGTTTTTTATTCACTCTCAGGCAGGCAAGCGTAGGCGCCGCGGCACCCGGTGCGCCAGTCGTAGTGTTACTCCATGGGGCATACCATGAGGTGTTTCTACGCTATGGCCGCCGCCCGCCGCACCGCCTATCCTTGCGGCTTTGCCCAGCATTCCGGAGAAACTTTTGCCCCACCTTCCCTTCAATGGCTGGCGCCACCTGCCACCCGGCAGGCCCGATACACGTGGCACTGAAACCCCGGCCGCCTCCGTGCTGGAGGCAGCGCCATGAACCTCGCCCTCACCCTGCGGCGCATCGCCCTGGCCGATCCGCAGCGCCCCGCCCTGTTCGAAGGCAGCCGTCAGGTGCGCGACTACGGCGGCCTGGCCGACCGGGCGGCCCGCCTGGCCTCGGCCTTCGCCGCCGCCGGCCTGGCACCGGGCGAACGTATTGCGCTGTTCATGCACAACCACCCGGCTTACCTGGAGGTGCTCTATGGTGCCTGGTGGGCCGGCCTGGTGGTGGTGCCGATGAATGCCAAGCTGCACCTGCGCGAGGCGCAGTGGATCCTGGACCACGCCCAGGCAAGCTGGGCCTTCATCACGCCCGACGTGGGCGCCGGGCTGCAGGCGCCCGGCCGCACCATCGACGTCACCGCTGCCGCCTACGGAGAACTCTTCGCCGCGCCGCCCTCGCCCGTGACCGGACGCGCTGCCACCGACCTGGCCTGGCTGTTCTACACCAGCGGCACCACCGGCAAGCCCAAGGGCGTGATGCTGACCCACCGCAACCTGCTGACCATGGGCATGGCCTATTTTGTCGACGTGGACCCGATCGAGCCACGGGACGCGATTGTGTATGCAGCGCCGATGTCGCACGGCGCCGGGATCTACGCCATCCCCCACGTCATCGCGGGCGCGCGCCATGTGGTGCCGGCCTCGGGTGGCTTCGATCCAGCCGAAATTTTCGGACTGGCTGGCTCGGTCGGCCGCCTGACCCTGTTCGCGGCACCCACCATCGTCAAGCGGCTGGTGGACCATGCCAGCGCCACCGGGGCCGACAGCAGCGGCTTCAAGACCATCGTCTACGGCGGCGCGCCCATGTACGCGGCCGACATCGAACGCGCCATCCAGGTCATGGGCCCACGCTTTGTCCAGATCTATGGCCAGGGTGAAAGCCCGATGGTGATCACCGCACTCTCGCGCGCCCAGCTGGCAGACATCCGCCATCCCCGGCACGCGCAGCGCCTGGCCTCGGTCGGCATGGCGCAGACGCCGGTCGAGGTCCGCGTGGCCGATCCGTCCGGCCGGACCCTGCCGCTGGGTGAGGTCGGCGAAGTGCTGGTACGCGGAGACACCGTCATGAGCGGCTACTGGCGTGACGCGGACGCCACCGCCGCGGCCCTGCAGGACGGCTGGCTCTTTACCGGCGACATGGGGGCCATGGATGGCGACGGTTTTCTGACACTCAAGGACCGCAGCAAGGATGTGCTCATCAGCGGCGGCTCCAACATCTATCCGCGCGAAGTCGAAGAGGTGCTGCTGCTGGCGCCCGGCGTGGCCGAGGTGGCAGTGATCGGCGCCCCTGATCCGGAATGGGGCGAGGTCGTGGTGGCCTTTGTGGTGCCCCAGCCCGGCGCCAAGCTGGACACGGAAACGCTGGACGCCGTGTGCCTGGCGCACATCGCCCGCTTCAAGCGGCCCAAACGTTACGAAATCGTCAACAGCCTGCCCAAAAACAACTACGGCAAGGTCCTGAAAACCGCGCTGCGCGAGCAGCTGAAGGAGAAAACGGCATGAGTGAGAAAACCCTGACGGGCCGCCGCGCCCTGGTGACCGGCTCCCTGCAGGGCATCGGCCTGGCCATCGCCCGCGAGTTGGGCCGCCAGGGCTGCACACTGGTGCTGCATGGCCTGGCCAGCGACACGCTGGCGCGGGATGCCTGCGCCGCCGTGCTCGAAGCAGGCGCACCCGCGGTCGAAGTGCTCACGCACAATTTGCGCGACGCCAGCCAGGTGCAGCTGCTGATGGAGGCCACGCTGGCCACGAGTCCGCTCGACATCCTGGTCAACAACGCCGGCATCCAGCACACCGCGCCCCTGGCCGACATGCCGCGCGCCACCTGGGACGACATCATCGCCATCAACCTGTCGGCCGCGTTCGACACCATGCGCCTGGCGCTGCCGCAAATGGCCCGCCGTGGTTACGGCCGGGTGATCAACATCGCCTCGGTACACGGCCTGGTGGCATCCGTCCACAAGGCGCCCTATGTGGCGGCCAAGTTCGGCATGGTCGGCCTGAGCCGCGTGGCGGCGCTCGAATACGCCAACGCCGGCAGCCGCGAAAGCGGCGGTGTCACCGTCAACTGCATCTGTCCCGGCTGGACCGAGACCGCCATCATCCAGCCGCAAATCGATGCGCGGGCCCAGCAGCTGGGCACCGGCCGCGAAGCAGCCATCCGTGACTTGCTGAAGGAAAAGCAACCCAGCCAGCGTACCTCGCTGCCCGACGAGATTGCCCGGGTGGTCACGTGGCTGTGCGAACCCGCCGCGCACAACCTGACCGGCGTGTCATTGCCGATTGATGGCGGCTGGACGGCGCAATAGCGGCGCCGTCAAGACACACAGGTCCGGACGGGCCCGCCGCTGATGATCAAGCTCAAGCTCAAGGTCGAGGCGTTTTACAAATAGGCGGCTGCACGCCGACCTCAGCGGGCGTCAGCGAAGTTTGCAAAAAAAGGCATCCAACCCATAAGCAGCGGTCACGGGCAGCTATCAAAAGAAGAGCGCCCTGGCCAGCAAGCGGTCAATTGTCGGCGACGGTCGCGCCCGCAATCGCATGGCGCGCGAGCGAAGCGGCGACAAAGCCGCCGCGTTTCATGCGGGCGACAAAATCATCCAGAAAGGCCGCCGCTGCAGCGCTGCGCGCCTTCGGCATGGCCATCGCCTGGTTGATCACCATGAAGCGCTCGCCCAGCAGGCGCAAGCCGCCGACACGATGGGCGTCCGCTTCCAGCCCCTGCTTCACGCCGGACGCCACGTCCAGGCCGTCCTTGAGCATGGCATCGACCACGGCTTCCGAGGTCGGCACCGGCACCAGTGTCGCGTGCTGGATGTGCCGCTGCAGGTACAGGCCGTAAGCACTGCCGGCACCCATCACGATGCGCGTGCCGGCGCGGTCCACGTCGGCGTTGGTCTGGATGGTTGATCCCTCGCGCACGAGGTAGTAACCCTCGATCTGCACATAGGCCGGCGTGAAATGCGTGGTCTGGGCGCGCAGCGGATCAATCGCCATGAAGCCGATGTCGGCCTCGCCGCTGGCCAGCGCAGCGACCGACTGGGCGGCGGTGTCGAACTGGAGAAAATCCACCGCCACGCCCAGCTCACGCGCAAATTCACGCGACAGGTCGATGGTGACGCCCGCTGGCTTTTCCGGGGCGATGTGGCTGTGCGCGAGCACCGGGTTGCCCATGTTCAGCGAAGCGCGCAGCCTGCCCGCAGGCGCGAACTCCTTGGCCAGATCAGTCATCCAGGAACCCTCCCTTGTAGAAGCTCCACGCGGTGCCGTCGTGCAAATAAAAATAGCCGTCGGCGCAGTCATCCTTGCCGGGAAAGAACTCCCGATACGCCTTGGGAACAAGGCGCTCAAGCTGCGCGTCGGAGAGTTCGTCGAACTCCTCGGAAGTGATGGGCTGGCCGACCCGGAGTTTGCGTTCCATGGGCGCCCTCAGTCGCCCATCAGCGCGCGCACGTGCGCCGCCGTGCCGCTGGCCAGGCCTTCCAGGCTGTAGCCGCCCTCGAGAACGGACACCACACGGCCATCGGCGGTTTCATCGGCCACCTTCATCAGCTCGCGGGTGATCCAGTGGTAGTCGTCGTCGGTGAACTTGAGTCCGCCCAGCGGGTCCAGGTGATGGGCATCGAAGCCCGCGGAGATGATCAGCAGTTCAGGCGCGAACTTGCGCAGGGCCGGCAACAACTGGTCTGTCATGGCGGCGCGGAAGACGGCTGAACCCGTGCCCCGCGGAAAGGGCAGATTCACGATGTTCCCGGCCACGCCGGTTTCATGGCGCGCGCCGGTGCCGGGGTAAAACTGCGCCTGGTGGCACGAACCATAGAACAGGTCGGGGTCATCGTAAAACGAGTTCTGCGTGCCGTTGCCGTGATGCACATCGAAGTCCACCACAGCAACACGCTGGAGGCCATGCTGCTCGCGCGCATGCAGCGCGGCGATGGCCGCCTGGTTGAACACGCAAAAACCCATGGCCTGGTCCGCCTCCGCGTGGTGACCGCAAGGGCGTGTGGCGCAAAAGACATTGGTCGCCTCCCCGGACACCACATCGTCCACACCGGCACAGGCCGCGCCCACGCAACGCATCACCGCCTCCAGCGAGCCCGGCGACAGGATGGTGTCACCGGCATCGAGGGCGCGGTAGCCCTCGGTCGGCGACACGGACTGCACCTGCTCCACATAGTCGGGCGTGTGCACATGCAGCACCTGGTCGAAGGACCCCAGCGGCGCATCGCGCCAGACCGCGCCCGCAAACTCCGGTTTCTTCAGCGCCTGCAACACGGCCTCAAGACGCTCGGGCGACTCAGGGTGGTGCGGTCCGGGCTTGTGGTTGAAGCAGGCTTGGTGGGTATAGATCAGGGTGGTCATGGTGATCGCAGTATTTGGATACCCATGATAGCGAACCCGCCTCCCCCTCAAAGGAGGCAGGTTTTCTTCAGCTCGTCAGCCCACCGTTCAAGCCGGCGCCGCCTCAAACCTGAACACACCCGGTTCGCGGATCGGGTCCACATCGACCGGGATCACGCTCTTGGGCGGGAAACGCCCTTCGAGCAGCAGCTTGGACAGCGGGTTCTCGATGCGCTGCTGGATCGCGCGCTTGAGCGGACGCGCGCCGAACACCGGGTCGAAGCCGACCTTGGCGAGTTCGGCAATTGCTGCTTCCGACACCTCCATCGTGAGGTCCATCTTCTGCAGGCGCTCCATGAGCACCTTGAGCTGGATGCGCGCGATGGACTCGATGTTTTTCGCGTCGAGCGAGTGGAACACCACGGTTTCGTCGATGCGGTTCAGGAACTCGGGACGGAAGTAGTTCTTCAGCTCGCCTTCCACCGCTTCCTTGATGTCCTCGTAAGGCTGGCCCACCATGGACTGGATGATGGGTGAGCCGATGTTGCTGGTCATCACGATCACGGTGTTCTTGAAGTCCACGGTGCGGCCCTGGCCGTCGGTCAGGCGGCCATCGTCGAGCACCTGCAGCAGCACGTTGAACACATCGGGATGGGCTTTTTCCACCTCGTCGAGCAGCAGCACGCTGTAGGGCTTGCGGCGCACGGCTTCGGTCAGGTAGCCGCCCTCTTCGTAACCCACATAACCCGGAGGCGCGCCGATCAGGCGGGCCACCGAGTGTTTTTCCATGAACTCGCTCATGTCGACGCGGACCAGGTGGTCTTCGCTGTCGAACAAAAAGCCGGCCAGCGCCTTGCAGAGTTCGGTCTTGCCGACGCCTGTGGGGCCCAGGAACAGGAAAGAGCCGGTCGGCCGGTTCGGGTCACTCAGGCCGGAGCGCGAGCGGCGGATCGCGTTGGCGACCGCACCGATGGCTTCGTCCTGCCCGACCACACGTTCGTGCAGCTTGCCTTCCATCAGCAGCAGCTTGTCGCGCTCGCCCTGCATCAGTTTGCTGACCGGGATGCCGGTGGAACGCGCCACAACCTCGGCGATTTCTTCGGCGCCGACCTGGGTGCGCAGCAAGGTAGGCGCGCTGGTCGCGCCTTTTTTGGACTCGACGTCCTGCGCCTCCTTCAGGCGTTTTTCCAGTTCGGGCAGCTTGCCGTACTGCAGCTCGGCGACCTTGTTGAAGTCGCCCTTGCGGGTGAACTCCTCGATCTGGAAGCGGATGCGGTCGATCTCTTCCATCACGTCCTTGGAGCCCAGCGCCTGGGCTTTCTCCGCCTGCCAGATTTCGTCAAGGTCGGAAATTTCCTTCTGCAGCTTGCTGATTTCTTCCTCGATCAGTCCGAAGCGTTTCTGCGAGGACTCGTCTTTTTCGCGGCGCACGGCCTCGCGTTCGATCTGCAGCTGGATCAGCCGGCGGTCCAGCTTGTCCATCACCTCGGGCTTGGAGTCCATCTCGATCTTGATCTTGGCCGCCGCCTCGTCGATCAGGTCGATCGCCTTGTCGGGCAGGAAGCGGTCGGTGATGTAGCGGTGGCTCAGCTCGGCCGCAGCCACGATGGCCGGGTCGGTGATCTGCACGCCGTGGTGGACTTCGTATTTTTCCTGCAGGCCGCGCAGGATGGCGATGGTGGCCTCCACGCTCGGCTCATCCACCAGGATTTTCTGGAAGCGGCGCTCGAGCGCGGCGTCCTTTTCGATGTACTTGCGGTACTCGTCCAGCGTGGTCGCGCCCACACAATGCAGCTCGCCACGCGCCAGCGCGGGCTTGAGCATGTTGCCGGCGTCCATGGCGCCTTCAGCCTTGCCGGCGCCCACCATGGTGTGCAACTCGTCAATGAACACAATGGTCTGGCCCTCGTCCTTGGCCAGCTCTTTCAGCACGGTTTTCAGGCGCTCCTCGAACTCGCCGCGAAACTTGGCACCGGCCAGCAGTGCGGCCATGTCCAGGCTCAGCACACGTTTGCCCTTGAGCGAATCAGGTACCTCGCCGGCGACGATGCGCTGGGCCAGGCCTTCAACGATGGCGGTCTTGCCGACGCCGGGCTCACCGATCAGCACCGGGTTATTCTTGGTGCGGCGCTGCAGCACCTGGATGGCACGGCGGATCTCGTCATCGCGGCCGATCACCGGGTCGAGCTTGCCCATGCGGGCGCGCTCGGTCAGGTCCATGGTGTATTTCTTGAGCGCCTCGCGCTGGCCTTCAGCCTCCGGGCTGTCCACGCCCTGGCCGCCGCGCACGGCGTCAATGGCCGCCTCCAGCGCCTTGCGTGTCAGGCCGGCTTCCTTGGCCAGACGGCCGACCTCGGCCTTGCTGTCAGCGACCGCCAACAAATACAGCTCGCCGGCGATGAACTGGTCACCGCGCTTGATGGATTCCTTTTCGGTGGCCTGCAGCAGTTTGCCGAGCTCGGGGCCGACCTGGATCTGCTCCTGGCCCGACACCGTCGGCAGCTTTTTCACGGCGGCGTCGGTGGCGGCCTGCAAAGCGGCCACATTGACACCGGCGCGCTGCAGCAGCGCCTTCGGGCCGTCTTCCTGGCCCAGCATGGCGGCCAGCAGGTGCACCGGCTCGATGTAGGCGTTGTCATTGCCCAGGGCGAGCGACTGCGCGTCACTGAGCGCTTCCTGGAATTTGGTGGTGAGTTTGTCCTGGCGCATGGCGTCCCTTGGTGAATGTGATTGCTGAAGACTTGGGGCTGAACCCGGGGCTTTTCAATAGTCCCTGCTCACAACCGGGTTGATGGCTCCCTTGGAAGCGCTTCCCTTTATGCACAGCTTGGCCCGCAGGCGGCTTGACGGAGATCAAGCACACCGGGGGAACAGGCGGCGGATTAAAATCAGTCCATGAACATCCACCAGGTTTCGGTCAGCTACGTCCAGGAGCAGGACCGCCTGATGATCCGCATCAACGGCCGCGACGGCGGCGAGTTGCGTGCCTGGCTCACCCGGCGCCTGGCGCTGGCGCTGCTGCCTGTGCTCGACAAAACCGCGGCCGACCAGACCCGCAAGGCGGCCACCCCCCACGAGGCGGCCACCAGCCTGGACGAGCAACGCGGCCAGCTGCTGACAACCTTCCAGAAAGAAGCGACGCTGCGCAGCGGGGATTTTGAAACCCCTTACCGCGACCAGCCCGGCCCGCCCGCCGACGTGGCGGTGGGCCCCGACCCCTTGCTGCTGACCGAGGTGAAGGTCACCCTGATGGGCAACGGCCAGTTGCGCCTGCAGCTGTTTGAAAAGCTGCCCGGGCAAGCCACGGTGCGCGATTTCGAGGTGATGATGGATCCGCAGTTGAGCAACGGCCTGCTGCACCTGCTGCACCAGAGCGTGAAGCTTTCGCAGTGGCTCACGGTGCCGGCAGCCGCGGCGGCCGCGCCGCATGATGCCCTGGTGCAGGACGCCGCGCCCGACACCGAGCCTGCCGATCTGCCCGTTGACCTGCCACGGCCCCGGTACCTGAACTGAGGTCTTGCGGGTTCCGCATGGCGCCCGCGCCGGCCCTTGCCCCCCTACTTCGTGGCCGCCTCCAGCGAGAAACCGGCCACCTGTTTGTAGTGGTCCGAAATCGCGCGCAGCTCCTGCTGGCTGATCAGCGCATCGATGTCCGCAAACGGCTTGCCGCCGCTCAGCTCGTCGACCTTGATGTTGATGAAATCGGGCGGCACCGAGCGGTTCGTGCGCACGATGTTCGCGGTCGGGGCCAGCCGCAGCTGCTCGTAGGCCTGCAGCGCGGCCCGCGCATCGCCACCGGCCTGCAGCGCCAGCTGCTCGGCCAGCACGCGCGCGTCGATCAGGGCCTGGGCCGAGCCGTTGGAGCCGCGCGGGTACATGGGGTGGGCCGCGTCGCCGAGCAAGGTCACGCGGCCAAAGGTCCACTGCGGCACCGGGTCCTTGTCGACCATGGGGTACTCGAGGATCTGCTCGGCGTTGGCGATCAGCGCCGCAACATCCAGCCACGGAAAGCGCCAGTCCTTGAAGATGCCGAGGAAATCCTTGAGATCGCCCTTGTGGTTCCAGTCGTTCATGGCGGCGTTGTCGCGCTGGATCTCGGCGACCCAGTTGATCAGTTGGTGGCCCTCGTCGTCCAGCTTGTCGACGATGGGGTAAATCACCATCTTGCCGGTGTCGATGGCGCCGATGCGCATGTAGCTGCGGCCGGTCAGGATGGGTTGGTGCCGCGTCACGCCGCGCCAGGTGTTGATGCCGGCAAAGGCGACTTTTTCGTCAGGGTAGAACTGGCGCCGCAGCGTGGAGTTGACGCCGTCGCAGGCAATCACCACGTCGGCTTTCACTGGCGGCAGGCTCATGCCGCTGGAGGTCTGCATGAAATGCAGGGTGGCCCCGCTCTCGTCCTGTTCCACGCGCACGCAGCGGCGGTTGGTGTGGATGGCGTCGGGGCTGAGTCGCTCCAGCGCCGCTTCGTAAAGCAGCCGGTGCAGCTTGCCGCGCGGCAGGCCGATCTCGGGCAAGGCGTAGCCAGCATGGCGGCCGCGCGGCTCCTTGTAGATGAACTGGCCGAAGCGGTTGAAAAACACGCTTTCCTCGTTTTCGATGCCAACCGCTTCCAGCTGCGCCTGCAGGCCCAGCGCCGCCAGCTCGCGCATGGCGTGCGGCAGCAGCGTGATGCCGACGCCGAGTTCCTTGACCTCAGGCACGGTTTCAAAAACCTCGCTCTGGATGCCGCGTTGATGCAGCGCGAGCGCCAGGCTCAGTCCGCCTATGCCGCCGCCGACGATGGCTATCTTCATGGTGTTCTCGCAGTTCAAATATTGCTCAAAATCTGGCCCGTGATCCCGGACTCGATCCGGCTCCCTACCGCATGAATCGGCCAGCGCGCAGATCGAACATAAATTGTGGATCAAGTCCGCAATGACAGACGGGGCCTGGCATCGCCAGGTTATTGCTCAACCAAAATGGCCGCCAGCCCTTTGAAGACCGGCGCCATCAGCTATCTATTCAGGAGCAGATCAGTTCGCGGTGATGCCCTGGGCCTGGATCAAGCCGGCCCAGCGCTTCGCATCCAGCTCCACCAGGCTTTTGAACTCGCCCGGCGTGCTGCCGGTCGGGTCCATGCCCTGGGTCTGGAAGGCTTTTTTGACCTCGTCGCTCAGCAAGATCTCCCGGATCTCGCGGTTGTACAGGGCGACCAGTTCGGGCGAGGTGCCCGGTGGCGCAAAGATGCCGTACCACATGTCCACGTTGACCTTGCCGGCCCTGGCCTCGGCCAGCGTCGGCACCTCGGGCAACAGCGCGTGGCGCTTGTCGCTGCCAATGCCCAGCGCCACCAGCCGGCCGGACTTCACATGCGGCAGGGCCACGTGGATGGGCAGAAACATGGTTTCGATCTGGCCGCCGAGCAGGTCGGTCAGCGCCGGCCCCGTGCCGCGGTAGGGGATATGCGTGACAAACACGCCCGCCGTGGTCTTGAACAACTCCATCGCCAGGTGGTGCGGCGTGCCGACCCCGGGTGAGCCGTAGTTGATGCGGCCGGGCTTCTGGCGCGCCGCCGAGACCAGATCCGAGGCGCTTTTAAAACCGGTTTTCGGGTTGGCCACCAGCAGCAGCTGGCCCCAGCTGGTCAGCGTCACCGGCGTCAGGTCTTTCACCGGGTCGAAGGCCAGCTGCGGGTACAGGCTGGCATTCATCACCAGTGTGTTGACCGTCACCAGCAAGGTGCTGCCGTTGGGCGCGGCACGCACCACGGCCTCGGTGCCGATGTTGCCGGACGCGCCGGCGCGGTTGTCCACCACCACGGGCCTTCCCAGCCGCTCGGACAGCTTGGGGCCCAGCGTGCGGGCAATCAGGTCAATGCCGGTGCCGGGGGTGAAAGGCACGATCAGGCGAATCGGTGCCTGCGGCAGGACCGGCGCCTGGACGGTCTGGGCCAAGGCGCCCGCGCTGACGCCAGCCGTGACAAGCAGGAGCCCCAGCTTGACCGCCAGCCGCCGGCGTGGAGAAATACTGATCTGCATCAAACATCCTTTCAGGTTTGCATGCTAACAATTATTAGCCTGAAGCGACAAGGCACAATCCATGAATTCCCTTAGGACCTGTCTGCCAAGCACTGGTGGACAGGTTCTTGAAGCCAGGGGTCGACGAGAAATTTTTACTGCCGTGCTCACATTCCACAAACTCTCCCAACTCTATGCCCGCCCCGGCTTCCTGCTGCGCCGCGCACACCAGATATCAACCGCCGTGTTCGAGGACGAATGCCGCAGCGTGGGGCTGACGCCGGCACAGTTCGGTGTGCTCAGCGTGCTGCGCGCCACGCCGGGGCTGGACCAGTCCACGCTGGCGCGTGCGCTGGGTTTCGATAAGGTGACGGTGCTGCGGGTGCTGCGCGGCCTGGAAACGCGGGGCCTGATAGAACGCGCGCCGGCGCCGGCCAGCCGGCGCAATCTGGCGGTGTCCCTGTCAGCCGCGGGGCTGGAGCTGCTCGAGAAGGCGCAGCAACCAGCCGACCGCGCCTATGACCGCCTGATGGCGCCGCTGAGCAAGGCGCAACAGGGCCAGTTGCTGGAGTTGCTGCAATTGCTGACCACAGGGCTGGAAAACGACGCGCGCGCAGCGTTTGTGCCGCCGAACCAGGACGCCGACGCGCAAGCCTGAAGCCGGTCTCGTCGAACGCCTGTTGGCTAGGCGTTGGAGGCCTGGATGCCCCACTTGGCCAGTGCCGCGTCGTCGCTGACCCGTGCATCGACCCAGCGCGCGCCGTCCGGCGTCTGCTCTTTTTTCCAGAACGGCGCCTGGGTCTTGAGGTAGTCCATCAGGAACTCGCAGGCCTGGAAACTCTCGCCGCGGTGCGCCGAGGTCACGGCCACCATGACCACCTGGTCCAGCGGCTGCAGCAGCCCGACGCGGTGGATCACGCGGGCACCGAAAATATCGAAGCGCACCATGGCCTCGTCAATCATGGCCTCGATGGCTTTTTCCGTCATGCCGGGGTAATGCTCGAGTTCCATGCTGCTGACGTTCAGACCATCGTTGCGATCCCGGACCGTTCCGATGAAGCTGCAGACGGCGCCGACACGTTTGTCATCTGCACGCAGCTGTTCAATCTCTTGCGCGAGATTGAAGTCACCGGTCTGGATGCTCACGCGGTCGGCCATCTCAGCCCCCTGTCACCGGCGGGAAGAAGGCAACTTCGCAGCCGTCCGTCAGGGCCGCCGATTCGTCGCTCATGACCTGGTTGAGCGCCATGCGCACCGACTTGCCGCGCGCCAGCGCCTCGGCATAGGCCGGGCCGCGCGCGATCAGTTCGTCGCGCAGGGCGGCCAGGCTGGCGGCTGCGGTGTCGATCTGCTCGCTGCCCAGCCCGATGGCTTCACGCACGGACGCAAAATACCTGACGGTGATGTTCATGCCAGCCATTCCGAAAAAGCGATGAAACGCACGGTGTCGCCCTGCGCGATGGTCTGGCCCGACGGGTTGTCCACCACGCCGTCGCCCCAGACCGCCGAGGTCAGCACGCCCGAACTCTGGTTGGGAAACAGGTCCAGCCCGCCGGCGGCATTGCGCCGCACCCGCAGGAATTCACGGCGTTTGTCGGCCCGGGGCCAGGTGAAATGGGCGGTAGCCGCTATTGATTTGGGAGCAACGTCAGGCACACCCTGGAGCCTGAGCAGGAAGGGCCGCACCAGCAGCAGAAAGGTCAGGAAGCTCGAAACCGGGTTGCCCGGCAGGCCCATGAAGTGCGCCGCGCCAACCCGGCCATAGGCAAAGGGCTTGCCCGGCTTCATGGCTATCTGCCAGAGATCGAGCGAGCCGAGCTGCTGCACCGCCGGCTTGATGTGGTCTTCCTCGCCGACCGACACCCCGCCGCTGGTCAGGATCAGGTCATGCGCCTGGCTGGCGCTGCGCAGCGCGTCCAGCGTGGCGCCCCGCTGGTCCGGCACGATGCCCAGGTCGCTGACCTCGCAGCCCAGGCGCAGCAACAAGGCGCGCAGAAAAAAACGGTTGGAGTTGTAGATGGCGCCGGGGCGCATCTGCGCCGGCGCCACCTCGCCGGGCATCACCAGTTCGTCGCCGGTGGAGAACAGCGCCACCCGCGGGCGCCGCGCCACCTGCAGCCGGTCCATGCCGATACTGGCCGCCAGCCCAAGCGCTGCAGGCGTGAGTCGCTCACCTTTTGAGAGCGCCGTGGCACCGCGCGTGACGTCTTCGCCGGCGCGGCGAATCCACTGGCCGGGGCGCGGCAGCTGCCGGACGCTGACATACCCTTCACGGTCCGCAAGCGGCTCGCAGTCTTCCTGCATCACCACCGCGTCGGCTCCGGCCGGAATCGGCGCACCGGTAAAAATACGGGCGACCGTGCCGGGCTCCAGCGCGCTGCCGCTGCTGCCGGCCGCAATGCGCTGCGACACGCGCAACACCACCCCCTCGTCGGCCAGCTCGGCGGCACACACGGCATAACCGTCCATGGCGCTGTTGTCTTCGGGCGGCACCTGCAGCGCCGAAACCACATCTTCGGCCAGCACCCGGCCGTCGGCGTCGAAGGTGGACACGGTGTCGCTGCCCGCCAGCGGCGTGGCGCGGCCCAGCAACTCGGCCAGCGCCTCGTCGAGGGCCTTAAGCGGCGGGCGCGTGGCCGGTTTCGCAGCAGGGGAAGTGGAGGTGGAGGCGGAAGCGTTCATGCATACAACTCGGGGCAGTAGACAAAGCGTTCATGATTCTCGATCAACCAGTCCGCGACGGCATCGGCGTCGTTCAAATCCAGCACCGGCCTGAGGGTGGTTTGCGGCAGCCGGTCCGGCGAGTCGGTGGCAATCGCGACCACAAAATCGTCGTCCGGGTAGCGCACCGGTTGGCCCGAGTCGGCGCGCCAGACCTCGACCTTGAGCAGGTCGCTGCTCTTGAACCCCTCCACCAGCACCCAGTCCACGCCTTCGTACAGTTCGGCGATCAGGTGGTGCACCGAGAGCACCCTCGGCTGCTCGAACTCGCGGATCAGCGCCAGCCGGTTGTCCGAGGCCACGACCACCTCGAAGGCACCTGCCTGCCGGTGGCGCCAGGTGTCCTTGCCGGGCTGGTCGATGTCGAAGCTGTGGTGGGCATGTTTGACGACCGAGACCCGCAGGCCGCGCAGCTTGAGCGCAGGAATCAGGCTTTCCACCAGGGTGGTCTTGCCCGAACCGGAATAGCCGGCAAATGCAACAACGTTCATAAACTGTCTTTGGCCGATCCTGATTTGCTACCAATACCATAGCTACCTGCGCCCACGTTTAAAGGGCTGGAGGCCAATTCAGTCCACATGGCTGGCGATGTAGGCCTTCACCGCGGCCGCATCGGCCGGCATCAGCTGCACCCGTTTGGGCAGGGCCTCGATGCCTTCAAAGCGGGCGGGCCGCGGCGGCAACTGGCCCAGCGCCTCCTCGATGGTGGCGGCAAACTTGATCGGCAGGGCCGTCTCCAGCACGATCATGGGCACGCCGGCCGAGAGGTGTTCGCGCGCGACTTTCAGGCCGTCCGCGGTGTGGGTGTCAATCATGGTGCCGAAACGCGCAAAGGTGTCGCGAATCGTCTGCAGCCTGTCGGCGTGGGTGCTTTTGCCGCTGGCAAAGCCGTAGTGCCGGGCGGCCGACTGGAAGGTCGTGTCGCCGCTCAGGTCGAAGCGGCCCTGCGTGGACAGCTGCGCACCGAACAGGTCGGCGACACGCGCCGCATCACGCCCGAGCAGGTCGAACACAAAACGCTCGAAGTTCGAGGCCTTGGAAATGTCCATCGACGGGCTGGAGGTCTCGTGCGTGTCGGCGCTGGCCCGCACACGGTACACGCCGGTGCGGAAGAACTCGTCGAGCACATCGTTTTCGTTGGTGGCGACGACCAGCTTGTCGATCGGCAGGCCCATCATGCGTGCGACATGGCCGGCGCAGACGTTGCCAAAGTTGCCCGAGGGCACGGTGAAGCGGACCTTCTGGCCTTCCGTGCGGGCTGAGCCTGTCGAAGCCTGCGTGGCCTGGAAATAACCGGCAAAGTAGTAGACAACCTGCGCCAGCAACCTGGCCCAGTTGATCGAGTTAACGGTGCCGATCTTGTACTTGCGCTTGAAGTCCAGGTCGTTGGACACGGCCTTGACGATGTCCTGGCAGTCGTCGAACACGCCCTCGATCGCGATGTTGTGGATGTTGGCGTCCTGCAGGCTGAACATCTGGGCCTGCTGGAAGGGGCTCATGCGGCCCTGCGGCGAGGTCATGAAGACCCGCACGCCCTTTTTACCGCGCATGGCGTATTCGGCGGCGCTGCCGGTGTCGCCGCTGGTCGCGCCCAGGATGTTGAGTTCTTCGCCGCGGCGCGCCAGTTCGTACTCGAACAGGTTGCCCAGCAGCTGCATGGCCATGTCCTTGAAGGCCAGGGTCGGGCCGTTGGACAGGGCCTCCAGATACAGGCCAGGCTCGAGCTGGCGCAGCGGCACGATCGCGGGCGTGCCGAACACCGCCTCGGTGTAGGTCTTGCGGCAGAGAGCTTTCAGGTCGGCGGCCGGGATGTCGTCGATGTAGAGCGACAGCACTTCAAAAGCCAGGTCGGCATACCCCGAGTCGCGGTAGACGGCGCGCCACTTCTCCAGCGTGGCGGCGTCGACCTGCGGGTAGGTTTCGGGCAGGTAGAGGCCGCCGTCGGGCGCCAGGCCCTCGAGCAGGATTTCGCAGAACTGCTTGCGGTCCGCGTGGCCGCGGGTCGAGAGGTACTTCATTGCTCGCCCGGCCGCCCGCAGGGCAATGAGCGTCCCCTCGGGGGGCAGAGAGCGTAGTGAACGTGGGGGCTGTACATATTCAGGCGAGTTCTTCCTTGCGGATGCGCGTGATGGGCGAGAGCACGGTGGGCAGGGCCTGCATCTGCGCGAGCGCGCCGTTCATCTTCGCCTCGACACAGTCGTGCGTCAGGATGATCAGGTCGGTCTGGGTCGAGCCCTCGCCGCCGACCTCGTCGGCTTCGCGCTGCAGCATCGCGTCAATGCTGATGCCGGCTTCGGCCAGAATGCCGGTGACTTTGGCCAGCACGCCGGCTTCGTCGGCCACGTTCAGGCGCAGGTAATAACTCGTGACCACCTCGCTCATGGCCAGCACCGGCATGTCGCTCATGGACTGCGGCTGGAAGGCCAGGTGCGGCACGCGCTGCGCGGCCTCGGCGCCGTGCAGGCGCGCGATGTCCACCAGGTCGGCAATCACCGCGCTGGCGGTCGGCTCGCTGCCGGCGCCCTTGCCGTAATACAGGGTGGTGCCGACGGCATCGCCCTGCACCATCACGGCGTTCATGGCGCCCTCGACATTGGCGATCAGGCGCTTGGCCGGCACCAGGCTGGGGTGCACCCGCAGCTCGATGCCCTTGGCCGTGCGCTTGGTGATGCCCAGCAGCTTGATGCGGTAGCCCAGCTGCTCGGCATACTTGATGTCCTGCGCGCCCAGCTTGGTGATGCCCTCGACGTAGGCCTTGTCGAATTGCACCGGAATGCCGAAGGCAATCGCCGACATCAGCGTGGCCTTGTGCGCGGCGTCCACCCCTTCGATGTCGAAGGTCGGGTCGGCTTCGGCGTACCCGAGGCGCTGCGCTTCCTTCAGCACCACATCGAAGTCCAGGCCCTTGTCGCGCATCTCGCTGAGGATGAAGTTGGTCGTGCCGTTGATGATGCCGGCAATCCACTCGATGCGGTTGGCCGTCAGACCCTCGCGCAACGCCTTGATGATGGGAATGCCGCCGGCGACGGCGGCTTCAAATGCCACCATCACGCCGTGGTGGTGTGCGGCCGCAAAAATCTCGGTGCCGTGCACGGCCAGCAGGGCCTTGTTGGCCGTGACCACGTGTTTGCCCGCGCCGATCGCCTCCAGCACCAGTTGCCGGGCAATGCCGTAGCCGCCGATCAGCTCGATGATGATGTCGATCTCGGGGTTGGCAATCACCGCGCGGGCATCGGCCACCACCGTCACGCCGGGACCGGCGGCCGCCTGCGCGCGTGCGGTGTCGAGGTCGGCCACCATGGCAATCTCGATGCTGCGGCCGGCGCGGCGGAAAATCTCTTCCTGGTTGCGCTTCAAAACGGTGAAGACACCGCTGCCCACGGTGCCCATGCCCAGCAGGCCTACCTTGATCGGTTTCAGATTCATTGATGTCATGTGTCGGGTCATTTGAGAATGGGTTCGGCTACCGGCACGCTGGCCGGCTGCATGCTTTTTCTGCGGCTTCCCAGGAATTTGGCAATGCGGCCGATGGCCTCGCGCAGGTCTTCCTCATGCGGCAAAAAGACGATGCGGAAGTGGTCCGGCGCCGCCCAGTTGAAACCGGTGCCCTGCACCAGCATCACCTTGGTTTCCTTGAGCAGCTCCAGGAAAAACTGGCGGTCGTCGGTGATCGGGTAGACCTTGGGATCCAGCCGGGGGAACATGTAAAGCGCCGCACTCGGCTTGACGCAGCTCACGCCGGGAATCGCGGTGATCAGCTCGTAGGCCAGGTCACGCTGGCGGCGCAGGCGCCCGCCCTCGCCGGTGAGGTCGTTGATGCTCTGGTAGCCGCCCAGCGCGGTCTGGATGGCCCACTGGCCCGGCACGTTGGAGCACAGCTTCATGTTGGCCAGCATGTTCAGGCCCTCGATGTAGTCCCGCGCATGCTTTTTCGGCCCGGACACCACCAGCCAGCCGGCGCGGTAGCCGCAGGAACGGTAACTCTTGGACAGCGAGTTGAAGGTCAGCGTCAGCACATCGGTGGACAGGCTGGCGATCGCCGTGTGTTTGACGCCGTCGTACAGCACCTTGTCGTAGACCTCGTCGGCCAGGATCACCAGGCCGTGTTCGCGCGCGATGCCAACGATGCCGCGCAACAGCTCATCGGAATACAGCACGCCGGTCGGGTTGTTCGGGTTGATGACCACGATGCCTTTGGTCCGGGGCGTGATCTTGGCGCGAATGTCATCGAGGTTGGGCATCCAGCCGTTGTTCTCGTCGCACAGGTAATGCACCGGCGTGCCGCCCGCCAGGCTGGTGGAGGCCGTCCACAGGGGGTAGTCGGGAGACGGTAGCAGCAGCTCGTCGCCGTTGTCCAGCAGCGCGTTGGTGGCCATGGAAATCAGCTCGCTCGCGCCGTTGCCCAGATAGATGTCGTCCAGCGTCACGCCCTTGATGCCCTGCCGCTGGGTTTCGTGCATGACGGCCTTGCGCGCCGCAAAAATGCCCTTGCTGTCCGAATAACCCGCCGAGGCCGGCAGGTTGCGGATCATGTCCTGCTGGACTTCTTCAGGCGCGTCAAAACCGAACACCGCGAGATTGCCGAGGTTGAGCTTGATGAGTTTTTGCCCTTCTTCCTCCATCTGCTTGGCGGCATCCATGATGGGACCGCGGATGTCGTAAAGCACATTGGCCAGTTTGGCCGATTTGGTGATCAATTTCATGGTCTGTGGTCGTTCTTCAGCAAACGCAAAGCCTGCAAAGGCGCAATGGACGCAGGGGTAAGCGGAAATTGGGACGGAATCTATAATTTGACCACATAAACCCGCGATTTCGCTGGCCGGCAGCCCCCCACCCCACCCCTTCTGAACACCGCATGAAATTACAGCCCGACCGCCTCGACGTTCAATCCATTCTTGGCTATGGCCCCGGATGGATAGGGCTGGGCAACCAGGGGGTGGCCGAAAAAATAGAGCAAAGCATCGTGATCGGCTCACGCGGCGAAAAGTTCGCCTGGGACTGCGCCCGTTTCGAAGACCTCACGCCGGCGCACTTCGAGCGCCTGGCCGATACCCGGCCCGAGCTGGTGATTTTCGGCAGCGGCAGCCGCCTGCGTTTTGCGCCGCCGGCCTTTTTGCGCAGCCTGATGGCGGCGCGCATCGGCATCGAAACCATGGACACGCTGGCAGCCTGCCGCACCTACAACATCCTCGCTGGCGAAGGCCGGATTGTGCTGACCGCCCTGCTGATTGAACCGCCAGATCGCGCCCACGGGTGAGCAAGCTGCTTTCAGGGTAAAATCTAGGGTTGCATTTGGTGCAACGTCGGGGGTTTGGCCCAAATTTTGCGGTCAAAGCCAACGACATATCACAATTACTTTTGTCAGGGGTCCACGCAGTATGGCAGTCGTCGTCAACAAACCACTCCCGGAATTTGAAGCCAACGCCACAAGCGGCGTCAAAGTCTCCAACCAAACCCACCTGGGTCATGTGGTGGTCCTGTATTTTTACCCCAAGGACAATACGCCCGGCTGCACCACCGAGGCCATGCAGTTCCGCGATCGTTACAAGGATTTCGTCAAGGCCGGCGCCACCGTGTTCGGCGTCTCGCGCGACAACATGAAGTCGCACGACGAATTCAAGGCCAAGCTGGAGTTGCCCTTCGAGCTGATTGCCGATACCGAAGAAAAAATGTGCCACATGTTCGGCGTGGTCAAGAACAAGATCATGTACGGCAAAAAGGTCAAGGGCATCGAGCGCAGCACCTTTCTCGTGGGCGCCGACGGCATGCTCAAGGAAGAGTGGCGCGGGCTGAAAGTGCCCGGCCATGTGGACGACGTGCTCAAGGCCGTCAAGGCACTGAAAAAAGCGGCCTGAAAAGCCCCTTTCGCCGCGTCACCAAAAGCCGTCTGCCCTGTCACGCGAGTCGTGCATAATGACTTCATGCTGTTGACCTTAGCGACTGCGCCCACCGAAAAAGCCGCCTTGGCCTCCAGGCGGCTTTTTCGCTTTTAGAACCCCAACCTTGTGAGTTTCAAGCACCATGCCCTTGCCACCCGCCCCGACCAAACGTGCCGCCTTGCTCTCTGCCGACGCCCTGGAAACGCCGGTCCGTACGCATGCCAGGACGACGCGAAAGACGGAGCAGGCCGGACCGGCACACAAGACGGCGGCACTGGACCTTTTTGACAGCCGTTCCGGCGGTGGCGAGGCCAAGCCGGCCGCGTATCTGCCCAAGGAGCCTGCGCGCCAGGCGAAAGACACCGACAGTTACCACAAGGAACCGCAGGCGGCCGTCCGTCCGGAGCCCGCCGCCAAGCCCAAGAAGCCCAAGCATACGGGCCCGGCCAAGCTGTTTGTGCTCGACACCAATGTGCTGATGCACGACCCGATGTGCCTGTTCCGCTTCGAGGAACACGACATCTTTTTGCCCATGATCGTGCTTGAAGAGCTCGATGGCCACAAAAAGGGCATGACCGAAGTGGCGCGCAATGCCCGCCAGACCAGCCGCACCCTGGACGCGCTGGCCGGCACCAGCGGCGCCGACATTGCCAAGGGCCTCAAGCTCGATACCACCGGGCACAAGGAAGCCGGTGGCTGCCTGTTCTTCCAGACCAAGCCGCTGGACTACTCGCTGCCGATGAGCCTGCCGCAGGGCAAGGCCGACAACCAGATCCTCGGCGTAGTCGAAGCGTTGCGCAAGGAATACGCGCCGCGCGATGTGGTGCTGGTGTCCAAGGACATCAACATGCGCGTCAAGGCCAGGGCCCTGGGCCTGGCCACCGACGATTACCAGAATGACAAGACGCTGGAAGACGGCGACATGCTGTACGCCGGCTCGCTGCCCCTGCCGGCTGACTTCTGGACCCGCCAGAGCAAGACCATCGAAAGCTGGCAGCAGGGCAGCCACACCTTCTACCGCATCACCGGCCCCATCGTCGGCAGCCTGCTAATCAACCAGTTTGTGTTTTTCGAGGCGCCCGGCGAGCCGCCGCTGTACGCCCGCGTCACCGAAATCCGCGCCAAGACCGCGGTGCTGAAAACACTGAAGGACTACACCCACCTCAAAAATGCAGTGTGGGGCATCACCACGCGTAACCGCGAGCAGAACTTCGCGATGAACCTGCTGATGGACCCGGAGGTCGACTTTGTCACGCTGGCGGGCACGGCCGGCACCGGCAAGACGCTGATGGCCCTGGCCAGCGGCCTGACGCAGGTGCTGGACGACCGCCGCTACACCGAGATCATCATGACCCGCGCCACCGTCAGCGTCGGTGAAGACATCGGCTTCCTGCCGGGTACCGAGGAAGAAAAAATGGGCCCCTGGATGGGCGCACTCGACGACAACCTCGAGGTGCTGGGCAAAAACGACAGCGGCTCCGGCGAATGGGGCCGCGCGGCCACCAACGAACTGATCCGCTCACGCATCAAGGTCAAGAGCATGAACTTCATGCGCGGCCGCACCTTCCTGAACAAGTACGTGATCATCGACGAGGCGCAGAACCTGACGCCCAAGCAGATGAAAACGCTGATCACCCGCGCCGGCCCGGGCACCAAGATCATCTGCATGGGCAACCTCGCACAGATCGACACGCCTTACCTGACCGAGGGTTCGTCGGGCATGACCTATGCCGTGGATCGCTTCAAGGGCTGGCCGCACGGCGGGCACATCACGCTGGCGCGCGGCGAACGCTCACGCCTGGCCGATTTCGCCAGCGAGGTGCTCTGACACCAGCGCATGGGGGCGCCCGGTCTGGGTGCCCGGACCTATCGCCGCCCCTTCTTTTTTAGCTTCGCCAGCGTCTTTGGCAGGAGGCCCAGGGCAGCGCGGGCCAGCGTATCCGCCTCACCATTGCGGTGACGCGGTATCCAGTGCAGCGAGGTGTGGGTGAAGGTCGCCAGCAAGGCACCCGCCTCGTCATACAACGCGGCCAGCCGCAGCACAGGCGGCACGTCCACGACGCCCAGTTGCGCCACCAGCAGACTGCTGTCGCTGTAAATCTGCAGCGCCGTCGCCCCGCGCGCCTGGGCGTCGCGCAGCGCCGCCATCAGCGCCCTCGCCTCCGCCTCGTTGTTGCAGCCCCGCGCATCCGTCGCCATCGAGAGCGCGTGCCGCGTGCCGTCAGGCGCCACCAGCACCGCGCCCAGGCCCATGCGGCCGGGGTTGGGCACCGCGCTACCGTCACAGTAAATGATCCAGGGCGGGATCACGTGTGACGTTGCGCGAGAGCCGACCGCTCCAGCACATACCGCATCATCGACTGGGCCAGTTCTTCCTCGCCCAGGAAAATCTTGCCGGCGTGTTCGCTCTCCAGCAATTTCGCCTCGGCCTCGCTGTGCGTGCGCACCACGATTTCGATCTCGGGGTTGAGCGTGCGCGCGGTGTTGACCATCTGCCGCACGTTCAAAGTGTCAGGTGTGGCGATCACCAGCATGCGGGCATTGGCGATGTGAGCCTGGACCAGCACCACAGGTTCCGCCGCATCGCCCGACACGGCCATCAGGCCTTCTGATCGCAGTCTTTCGACCACCTCGCGGTTCTGTTCCACCACCACATAGGGAAGCTGGTTGGCCGTCAGGGCCTGCGCAATACGCCGCCCCACCCGACCGTAACCGACCAGCACCACCTGGCGCGACAGGTATTTTTCTTCGGTGCTGGCGGGCAGTTCGGCCGTTGGATCATCGCGCGCCTCGAGTTTCCGGGCAATCGGCGATCGGGCCAGAATCCATTGCTGCAGCGGTTCCACCGCCCGGAACACCAACTGGTTCAGTGCAATCGAGATCAATGCGCCGGCCAGCACCAGGCTCTGGCCCTCGGGGGGCAACAGGCCCAGCGACGCCCCCATGGCCACAAGAATGAAGGAAAACTCGCCGATCTGCGCCAGACTGGCCGACACCGTGAGCGCCGTGTTCAGCGGGTAGCGAAAGCCCAGCACCAGCGCCGCTGCGGCCAGAGACTTGCCGACCACGATGATGGCGACGACCGCCAGCACCTGCAGCGGTCGCTCGACGATGACCCAGGGGTCGAACAACATGCCGACCGAGACAAAAAACAGCACGGCAAACGCATCGCGCAGCGGCAATGACTCTTCAGCCGCGCGGTGGCTGAACTCCGACTCGCGCATCACCATACCGGCGAAAAAAGCACCAAGTGCAAACGACACACCAAACAGGACCGTTGCGCCAAAGGCAATGCCGACGGCTGCCGACACCACACACAGGGTGAACAGTTCGCGCGAGCCGGTGCGCTGCACCTGCCACAGCACCCAGGGGAAAAAACGGCGCCCGACCACCAGCATCAGCGCGACAAAGCCGCCGACCTGCAGCAGCGTGAGGCCCAGCGTCTTCCACAGCGAATCGACATCGGCTTCGCCCCGGCCCGACAGCCAGCCGCCCAGCGGCGGCAGCAACACCAGCACCAGCACCATGGCCAGATCCTCGACCACCAGCCAGCCCACGGCAATGCGGCCGTTGGCCGAATCCAGCACGCCGCGCGCTTCCAGCGCGCGCAACAGCACGACGGTGCTGGCCACCGACAGCGACAGGCCGAACACCAGCGCGCCGCCCAGGTTCCAGCCCCACCAGTGCGCCAGGCCCATGCCCAGTGCCGTGGCGACCGTCATCTGCACCACCGCGCCAGGCACGGCGATCTTGCGCACGGCCAGCAGGTCGTCGAGCGAGAAGTGCAGGCCCACGCCGAACATCAGCAGCATCACGCCGATCTCGGCGAGTTGGCTCGCAATCGCGGCATCGGCCACAAAGCCGGGCGTGAAGGGGCCGATCAGCACCCCGGCCAGCAGGTAGCCTACCAGCGAGGGCAGCTTCATGCGCGCGGCGATAAAACCGAAGATCAGGGCGAGACCCAGACCGGCGGCAATGGTGCTGATGAGAGAGACGCTGTGCGGCATGCGAAAGGGGTTCCTTCAGACAGGGCGGTGGAGGGACCCTGCGTGAGCACTTGCCAAAAACAGGCGCCTGCCGCAGAACGAATTGGGGGTGAAGGCTTTCCAGCCTCATTTCATTATAAAAACAGAAAACAAAAAACCCGCCGAAGCGGGTTTCTTCTGGATACTGACAGGCTGGAAGCCTCAGCCCATGTGCAAACCACCGTTAAGCGAGAAGTCGGCCCCCGTCGCATAGCCGCCTTCGTCCGAGGCAATCCACGAAATGATGGAGGCGATTTCTTCCGGGGTGCCCAGGCGTTTGGCGGGCACGCCGGCGACAATTTTCTCCAGCACGTCGGGGCGGATGGCCTTGACCATGTCGGTGCCGATGTAGCCCGGGCTCACGGTGTTGACCGTCACGCCCTTGGCGGCCACCTCTTGCGCCAGCGCCATGGTGAAGCCGTGCAGGCCGGCCTTGGCGGTCGAGTAGTTGACCTGGCCGAACTGGCCCTTCTGCCCGTTGACCGACGAGATGTTGATGACGCGGCCAAAGCCAGCCTCGATCATGCCTTCGATCACCTGCTTGGTGACATTGAACATGCTGTCGAGGTTGGTGGAGATCACCGCGTCCCAGTCGGCCTTGCTCATCTTGCGGAATTGGCCGTCGCGCGTGATGCCGGCGTTGTTGACCAACACGCTGACCGCGCCGTGCTCGGCCTTGACCTTGTCGAAGGCCGCAACGGTGGAGTCCCAGTCGCCGACATTGCCGACCGAGGTGTGGAAGGTGTAGCCGAGCGCTTTCTGCTCGTCTATCCATTTGGTGAAGTCACGCGTCGGGCCACAACCGGCCACCACGGTGAAGCCGTCCTTGTGCAGGCGCTGGCAGATGGCGGTTCCGATGCCCCCCATGCCGCCGGTCACGTATGCAATTCGTTTTGCCATGTCTTGCTCCTTTAATTATCAATTTCCAACGTCGTGGGAAAAACCTGACGGCTGGGGCGCCGGCTCTGCATTGCTATCAAATAAATAGCTGGCAGCGCACAAGCGGCAAGGGCCACGACCTGTTTTAACCCATATTTAGCGTTCCAGTGTGAGGGCAACCCCCATGCCGCCACCGATACACAGGCTGGCAATGCCTTTTTTGGCATCACGCCTGACCATTTCGTGGATCAGCGTGACCAGAATGCGGCAACCGGATGCACCAATCGGGTGACCGATGGCGATGGCACCGCCGTTGACATTGACCTTGCTGGTGTCCCAGCCCATTTCCTTGTTGACGGCGCAGGCCTGCGCCGCGAAGGCTTCGTTGATCTCCAGCAGGTCCAGGTCCTGCGCTTTCCAGCCGGCGCGGGCCAGCGCCTTGGTGGAGGCCGGCACCGGGCCCATGCCCATGAAAGCCGGGTCGAGCCCGCTGGTCGCGTAGCTGGCGATGCGGGCCAGGGGCTTGAGGCCCAGCGCCGCCGCCTTTTTGGCCGTCATCACCATGACAGCGGCCGCGCCGTCGTTGATGCCCGAGGCATTGCCTGCCGTCACGCCGCCGGCCTTGTCGAAGGCGGGGCGCAAGCCAGCCAGGCCATCGGCGCTGCTCTTGCGGTTGATGAACTCGTCGGCCGCAAACACGACGGCGTCGCCCTTTTTCTGCGGGATGGAAAACGGCACGATTTCGTCCTTGAACTTGCCGGCGTCCTGCGCCGCCATGGCCTTGGTCTGGCTGGCCAGGGCGAGTTCGTCCTGCATCTCGCGGCTGATGCTGTATTTCTTGGCAACGTTCTCGGCGGTGATGCCCATGTGGTACTGGTTGTAGACGTCCCACAGGCCATCAACAATCATCGAGTCGATCATTTTCCAGTCGCCCATGCGCTGGCCTTCGCGCGAGCCGTTGAGCACGTGCGGTGCGGCGCTCATGTTCTCCTGGCCGCCGGCAATCACGATCTCGCTGTCGCCGGTCGCGACCGCCTGCGCGGCCAGCATCACGGCCTTCAGGCCGGAGCCGCAGACCGCGTTGATGGTCAGGCCGGGGATGGCGTGCGGAAAACCCGCTTTCACCACGCTCTGGCGCGCCGGGTTCTGGCCCACGCCGGCCGCCAGCACCTGGCCCAGGATGACTTCACCGATGAGGTCCGCCGACAGGCCGGCGCGCTCGGCCACTGCCTTGATGACGGCCGCACCGAGTTCGGTCGCGGGGATTTTGGCCAGGCTGCCGCCGAACTTGCCGACGGCGGTGCGGGCCGCTGAAACGATGACGATGTCTTCCATGATGTACTTTCTCCAGTGAATGGGTTCAACACGTGTGGCGCGTCAGGCCTTGACCTTGACATAACGGCCCGGCGCCGGTTCGATGGCCTTGTACTTGCGGCTGCCATAAGTTTGGGGTGCGGCGATCTGCTTGCCGGCGTGGCCCTTGAGCCAGTCCGACCAGTCGGTCCACCAGCTGCCGGGGTGTTCCGTCGCACCCTGGAGCCAGTCGGCCTGGCGGACCGGAAATTTGCCTTGCGGCAGCTTGTCGTTGGTCCAGTAGCTGCGTTTCTTCTTGGCGGGCGGGTTGATCACGCCGGCGATGTGGCCCGAGGCCCCCATGACAAAACGTTTCTTGCCCGGCAGCACCTGCGTCGAGGCATAGGCCCCGCCGATGGGCACGATGTGGTCTTCGCGCGAGCCGTAGATGTAGACCGGCATGTCCAGCTTGCTGAGGTCAACCTTCTGGCCACAGACGGTGAGCTTGCCTGGTTTGGCCAGGTTGTTCTCGAAGTAGGTATTGCGCAAATACCAGGCGTAAAACGGGCCCGGCAGGTTGGTCGAGTCGCTGTTCCAGTAGAGCAGGTCAAACGGCGGCGGCGTTTCGCCCTTGAGGTAGTTGCCGACCACGTAGTTCCACACCAGGTCATTCGGGCGCAGGAAGCTGAAGGTCGAGGCCAGGTCCTGGCCCTTGAGCAGCCCGCCCTTGCCCATCTGCATCTCGCGGTACTTGACCGACTGCTCGTCGATGAAGATGTCGAGGATGCCGGTGTCGCTGAAGTCCAGCAGCGAGGTCAGCAAGGTGGCGCTGGCCACCGGCTTTTCGCCACGCGCAGCGAGCACCGCCAGCGCCGTGCCCAGGATCGTGCCGCCGACACAAAAACCCAGCGCATTGATGGTTTTGGCGCCGGTGATGTCCTGCACCACCTCGATCGCCTGGATGGCCGCGTTCTCGATGTAGTCGTCCCAGGTTTTGTCGGCCATGGACTCGTCGGGGTTGCGCCAGCTGACAACAAAGGTCCGGTGGCCCTGGGCCACGGCATAACGGATCAGCGAGTTCTCGGGCTGCAGGTCCAGGATGTAGAACTTGTTGATGCAGGGCGGCACCAGCAGGAAGGGCCGCTCGTGCACCGTGGCGGTCAGCGGCTTGTACTCGAGCAGCTGGAAAAATTCGTTCTCGAACACCACCGCACCCTCGGTGGTGGCGACGTTTTTGCCGACCTCGAACACACGCTCGTCGGTCATGGACACATGGCCCTGCTGCATGTCGCTGAGCAGGTTCTGCAGTCCCTGGGCGATGCTGGCGCCCTGGGTGTCGATGGCCTTTTTCTGCGCATCGGCATTGAGTGCCAGAAAGTTGCTGGGGGCCGATGCCGCCATCGCCTGCTCGACCGCAAAACGCACACGGGCCCTGGTTTTTTCGTCGCCCTCCACCGCGTCGGCCAGCCCCATCAGGGTGCGGGCGTTGAGCAGGTAGGCGGACGCAGAAAACCGGGCCACGGGGTTGCTGCGCCAGGCTTCAGCAGCGAAGCGCCGGTCGGCCAGCGTGCCGGCATCGGTGCCCGATTGCAGGCCGCTGTTCCACAGGGCGCTGATCTCGTTGAGGTAGGTCTGCTGCAGTTCCTGCAATTTGGCCGGATCGAGCTGCAAGGGCGGCGGCGCCGGCATGTCCGTCAGGCCCAGGGGAACAAAGCCGGGCGCAGTCCCCAAGCCGGCGCCGGCCATGGCGCCCATGACCTGCTGCAGTCCCTGGGCAAAGGTTTCTTGCATCTGCCGGGCTGCTTGCGCGAGGTTTGCGTCAGAATTCATGCTTGTCTCACCGATCTGCCGACCGGCTCTTGTTGTGCGCTCTTTACCGAGCTGTTGGGCCCACAGCGGGTCGTCTCTAGTATCGTGGAAAACCTTTCCCTGCTCATCACGCGCCACAAAGTTTTATGTATTTAATCGTCATCGCCTGGATCTACGTGGTGCTCATGATGAGCGTCGCCGAAGCCACCCATTCCACCGGCACGCTGCTGGGCGCCCTCGTCACCTTTGTACTCTACGGTGTGGGGCCAGTGGCATTGGTGGTTTACCTGATGCGAGCACCGGCCAGGCGCAAGGCCATCAAGGCGCGCGAAGCGGCAGAAGCCGGTGCGATGGCACCCGACTCGTCCGCAACGGACTCAGTCACGCCAGATGCAGGCAGCCATGCGTCCGGTGGTGTGAAACCCGTTGCCGCCGGGGCCGGCATCGCGCCGGTGCGAAAAGAACCTTGAGCTGTTGCCCACCGTGCACCAGGGGGGGGTGCCGTCATTGCCGTCAACCTGCGTGACGCCCAGGGCCTGCAGCCGCAGGCGGGCCAGACCGGCCAGATCGGCGAGGTACTTGCCGGATGCCAGTGCCGTGAAGCAAGCGGCGGCCAGCGGATCACCTTCGACAAACGCCGCCCTCACCTCCGCACCCACCTCGAACGCGGTCGGGCCAATGCAGGGGCCTAGCCACGCTATCGTATTTATAGCGACCTGCGCTGGATCCATAAGGGCCAGGGCACTAAAAGACTCGTAAACCGACTCCAGGATACCGCGCCCCTGCGTGCCCGCCAGCCCGCGCCAGCCGGCGTGGGCGGCGGCCACCACCGTCCCGTCCCGCGTGCTCAGCAACACCGGCAGGCAGTCGGCCACCATGATGGTGCATGCCACGCCGGGCTGCGTGGTGACGGCGGCGTCGGCCGGCTGGCCCTGCGCCGTGCCGGCATCGAGGGTCAGCACGCCGGTGCCGTGCACCTGCTGCAGGAATACCGGCCTGGCCGCCATGGCCTCGCCGAGTCGTGCCCGGTTGGCGGCCACCCGCTCGGGGTCATCGCCAACGTGGTCGCCGAGGTTCATGCTGTCCCAGGGCGCGACGGACACACCTCCCTGCCGGGTGGTGAAAACCGCATGCACACCGGGCGGGGCGGGCCAGTCAGGGATCAGCCAGTCGGGATGCAAGGTCTTCCTCAGGCTGCGTTCAGGGCTCGTTGTCCGGACAGGCCGACGGCTGGGCCTTCTGGAAGGCCGGCAGCGCCATGCAGGCGTCAAATGCGGCCATCGTGCGGCCCAGGCCCTCCAGGTTCACGTTGAAGCGTTTCGCGTTGAAGATCTGCGGCACCAGGCAGCAGTCGGCCAGGGTGGGCGTCTCGCCATAACAGTAGGTGGACGGCGGCAACTGGGACAGCTGGCGTTCGAAGGCTTCCAGCCCTTCGCGGCACCAGTGGCGGTACCAGGCGTTCTTGGCCTCTTCATCGACCTTGAGCTCACGCACCAGATACTTGAGCACACGCAGGTTGTTGAGCGGGTGGATCTCGCAGGCAATCGACTGCGCGAGCGCGCGCACCCTGGCGCGGCCCAGCGCATCGGCCGGCAGCAGTGCGGGCGTCGGGTGTTTTTCATCGAGGTATTCAATGATGGCCATGGACTGCGAGAGTTTTTCGCCATCCACTTCGAGCAGCGGCACCAGGGTGTCGGCCGACAGCGCGGCGTAAGCCTCTTTTTTGTGGTCGCCCCTGGCGATGTGGACAGGAATGTACTCGTAGCGCAAATCCTTGAGTTCAAGCGCAATACGCACGCGAAAGGACGCGGAAGAGCGGAAGTAGTTGTGGAGTTTCATGGCTGAAAGCATAACCCCAGAAAGGGAACGGAGCAGAGCCAACGCCGCATGGCCCACGACCGAATCGCCTGCGCGACTGACGCGCGGGCAGGCCGCCACTACCATTGCCTTTTGCCTGCCAGCCACTTCCCCGGAGACACCCATGAGCACCCTCACCACACTGACCAACCACCAGGTCCGCCTGGCCAGCCGCCCGGTCGGCCTGCCGACCCGCGACAACTGGAGCTTCACCACCGAGCCGGTGGCCGAACCCGGCCCCGGCGGCGTGCTGGTGAAAACCCTTTACCTTTCCCTGGACCCGGCCATGCGCGGCTGGATGAACGAGGGCAAAAGCTACATCCCGCCGGTGGAAATCGGTGCGGTCATGCGTGCCGGTGGCGTCGGCAAGGTGATCGCCTCGAACAACCCGGCCTTTGCCGTGGGCGACTATGTCAACGCCGGGCTGGACGTGCAGGAGTACTGCCTGATTCCGGAAGCCCAGATCAAGCGCAGCGGCATGTTCAAGATCGACCCGCGCATGGGCCTGACCTCCTGGCTCAATGTGCTGGGCATGCCCGGCATGACCGGCTACTTCGGTCTGATGGATGTGGGCCAGCCCAAGCCCGGCGACACCGTGGTGGTGTCGGGTGCGGCGGGCGCCGTCGGCCAGACCGTCGGCCAGATCGCCAAGCTCAAGGGCTGCCGCGTGGTCGGCATTGCCGGCGGCAAGGCCAAGTGCGACTGGGTCGTCAAGGAATTGGGGTTTGACGCCTGCATCGACTACAAGGCCGGCGACGTCAAGGCCGGGCTGAAGGAACATTGCCCGAAAGGCGTGGACATCTATTTCGACAATGTCGGCGGCGACATTCTGGACGCGGTGCTGACGCGCATCACGCGCGGCGCCCGCATCATCATCTGCGGCGCCATCAGCCAGTACAACAACACCACGCCGGTCAAGGGCCCGGCCAACTACCTGTCGTTGCTGGTCAACCGCGCACGCATGGAAGGCATTGTGGTCTTCGACTACGCCGACTGCTATCCGCTGGCGATCGCCGAGATGGCCGGCTACCTGAAAGAAGGCAAGATGAAGAGCAAGGAAGACGTGGTGGACGGGCTGGAGAACTTCCCCGAAACCCTGCTCAAGCTCTTCAACGGCGAGAACTTCGGCAAGCTGGTGCTGCAGGTCGCGAAGGAATAATCCGCTTCAACCCATGACCCAGCGCGCGACAGCCACCGTCGCCGCGCCGGCCACGGCGGCGGCCAGATCGTTGCGCACCAGCTTCATCACCAGCCCCACCGCCAGCAGGGCCAGCAGTTCAGGCAGCTTGCCCGAAGTGGCGGCCGGCGTCACGATGCCGACCATCACCGACAGCGGAATCGCCTTGAGCGCGGCCTCCACCCGCGGCGTGATGCGCACATAACCCATGAGCAGGAAGCCGCTGATGCGGCAGGCGAAAGACGCCAGCGCCATGCCCACCAGCGCCAGCAGGAAGGCCGGTTCAACGGCCATGGCGCCACGCTCCCATCACCCCGCCCGCGATGCCCGCGCCAACGATGTACCAGGCGCCGGGCAGCAAGCGATGCAGCAGCAGCGCCACCAGCCCTGCCGCAGCGGCCGGCCACAGGTCGGACCTGCCACGCCACAGCACCATGCCGATGGCCGCGGCAAAAGCCACCAGCATGAAGTCCAGCCCGAAGGCCGCCGGGTTGGGCACATTGCCGGCCAGCAGATGGCCGACCAGCGTGCCACCCAGCCAGGGCACAAACATCGCCACGCCGGAGCCGAACACATAACCCGCGTCGCGGTAGCCGGTTTCGTACTCGCGCATAGCCATGGCCCAGCTGCCGTCGCCAAGGAAAAACAGCGAGCCCCAGCTCTGGTGGCGCGGCAGGCCAACCAGCCACGGCTGGATGGCCGCACCGTAGAGCACATAACGCGCATTCATGACCAGGATGGTGACGATGACCGGCGTGACCGCGGCCGTCGCCGTCCAGCCCTGCAGCGCCGCCAGCTGCGCGCTGCCTGAATAAACGGCGGCGCTCATCAGCAGGGCCTGCAGCCAGGACATGCCGCGTTCGCTGGCCAGCACACCAAAAACCATGGCGTACAGCGTCACGCCGGGCGCCAGCACCTGGGCGGCGAGAAAGCCGCGTCGCACACCGGCCGCGGTGAAACTGACCGGAGCCGCTGGCGCCGTCAACGCCCCACCACCAGGCGGATGGCCGGCAGCACCTGCTCGGTCTCGGCCCGGCGCTCCAGCGCCATGCGCAAATTCATCTGCGCCACTTCCGTGTGTTCGACCGCCAGCGCCTGCGCCCGTGCGCCCTCGCCCGCCTTGAGTGCGGCGAACAACATGTGATGCTGGCGATGTGCATACAGCATCCAGTCGCGGTCCAGCGTGACTGTGCCCTGCATCGGCAGCATGGCCGAGGCCGGCGCAAACGGCAGCTTGTTGTTGAGTGCCACCGCACGTTGCAGCGCCCGGTTGCCGCAGGCCTCCAGAATCAGAGCATGGAAGCGGTCGTTCATGGCCGCGTAGTCGGCATAACTCTCGTAAGTCAGCGGATTGGCCGCCAGCGCGTTGTCCCCGTCATCCAGGCAGGCCTGCAGGTCCAGCTGCAGTTGGCGCGACACGCCGTGTTCCGCCACCAGGCGGGCCGCCATGCCTTCGAGGTGCCCGCGCACGGCAATGGCGTCGGCCACCTCGCGCGGCGTGAACTGGCGCACCAGGAACTTGCCGGTCTCGTTGGCTTCGACCAGCCCCTCCTGCTCCAGCGTCACCAGCGCGGCGCGCACGGGCGTGCGCGAGGCGCCCAGGCGCTCGGCGAGCTGCTGCTCGGCCAGGCGCTGGCCGGGTTCGAATTCGCCGCGCAGGATCAGGTCGCGCAACTGGATCAACACCGTCTCTTGCAAGTTCATGAACCGGAATGTACACTGAAATCAAATTTCGGTATACCGTTTCAGGCAAAGGCCCTCCATGAACGCAGAACAGAACGATTTGATCACCCGCGTCGGCCCCGGCACGCCTTGCGGCGCCCTGCTGCGCAGCTACTGGCAGCCGGCGGCACTGGTCGATGAATTCAACCCGGCGCTGGACCCGCGCATGGAAAAACGCCCGGTCAAGGCCGTGCGCCTGATGGGCCAGGACTTGGTGCTGTTCCGCGACGACCAGGGCCACTATGGCCTGCTGGACCGCGACTGTCCGCACCGCGGTGCCGACCTGTCGTTCGGTCGCGCCGAAGGCGATGGCCTGCGCTGCCCCTTCCACGGCTGGAAGTTCGACGTGAAGGGCCAGTGCCTGGAGACCCCGGCCGAACCCACCGGCAGCAAGCTGTGTGAGCGCGTGAAGCAGCGCAGCTACCCGGTGCGCGAACAAAGCGGCGTGCTTTTTGCCTGGCTGGGCCCGGAGGGGTCGACCCCGCCGCCGCTGCCGGCCTTTGACTGCTTCAGCGCACCCGCCACGCACAGCTTTGCCTTCAAGGGCCTGTGGAACGCCAACTGGCTGCAGGCTTTTGAGGTCGGCATCGACCCGGCGCACCCGTCCTTTCTGCACCGCTTCCTGCAGGACGAGGCGCTGGAGGACATCGGCAACAACGCGGCGGGCAAGCAGTTCCGCAGCGCCAGCGCCGGCGCCATCGACGGCGAGCAATGGCCGATGACGCGCATCATGCGCGAGTTTGCGCAGCCCGAGATCAGTGTGGAGACCAAGCCCTGGGGCATGCAACTGACAGCCCTGCGGCCCATGAACGACAAGCTCACGCATGTGCGCGTGACCCACGCTATTTTTCCCGCCACCTTCGTGATTCCGCTGTCGGAAACCATGACCATCACGCAGATGCATGTGCCGGTGGATGACACCCACACCTACTGGTACTCCTTCTTCACGAGTTTTGCCGGCCCGCTGGACAAGGAGAGCATGCGTGCGCAGCGCCAGCAGTTCATCTCGCTGCCCGACTACATCCCGAACGCGGGGCGGCACAACAACTGGGGCTTCAATGCCGAGGAACAGCGCACCCAGACCTACCTGGGCATGGGCGAGGAAGACATCAATGTGCACGACCAGTGGGCGGTGGAAAGCATGGGTGCCATCCAGGACCGCACGCGCGAGCACCTGGGCACTTCGGACAAGGTGATCATGGCGAACCGCCGCGCGCTGCTCAAGGCGATTGCCACCGTGCAGGAAGGCGGCGTGGCACCGGGCATCGCCGACGCCGCGCAGGCCGCGCAGATGCGCGGGCCGGACACGGTGGACGGCATTGCGCCGGCCGGTGAATGGCCGGCCTGGTGGCAGGAACAGGCCCGGGCCAAGCAGGCCAATGCACCCTGGACCTCTTCCGTTCGGGCTGAGCCTGTCGAAGCCGCCCAATGAGCAGCTTTGCCGAACAATGCGGCGTCCACGATGCCGCGCGGCAACGCGCGCTGGCCCACACCGCGCAGCTGATGGACGCCAGCGGTGTCGAGCTGGTGCGTGTTGCCTGGTGCGACATACACGGCATGCTGCGCGGCAAGACCCTGGTAGCCGGAGCCGCCGCAGGGGCCATGCAGGACGGCGTAGGCATGGTCAGCACCCTGCTGCTCAAGGACACGTCGGATCGCACCGCATTCAAGGTCTTCGAGGCCGGCGGCACAGCCGGGTTGCCGGGCTTCGAGTTCGCCAGCAACCTGCTGCTGCTGGCCGATCCCGCGAGCTTTCGGCAACTGCCCTGGGCACCGGCCACCGGCTGGGTCCAGGCTCAGCCCTGGATGCAGGACGGCACTGCCGTCGAACTGGACACGCGGCGCATTTTGCAGCGCGCCCTGGCGCAGCTGGCCGAGGCCGGTTACGGCATGAAATGCGGGCTGGAAATCGAGTTTCACGTCTACCGCATCACAGACGACGGGGCCGAGGACCAGCTGGACCCCGAGCAAGCCGCCTGGCCCGGCCTGCCGCCCCGGGTCGCGATGATCCACCCTGGCTACAACCTGCTGGCCGAGAACTGCGTTGACATGGCCGACGAGCCGCTGCGCATCGTGCAGCACACGGCGCAGGCGCTGGGCCTGCCCCTGCATTCGCTGGAAATCGAGCTGGGCCCCAGCCAAGTCGAAGCGGTGTTCGAGGCCACCGACGCCTTGACCGCCGCCGACAACATGGTGCTGTTTCGCAGCGCGGTGAAACAGGCGCTGCGCCGCGCCGGTTACCACGCCACCTTCATGTGCCGCCCGCCGTTTCCGAACATCATGTCCAGCGGCTGGCATTTGCACCAGTCGCTGGTGGACCTGCAGACCGGTGCCAACCTGTTCCAGCGCGAGGCCCCCGCAGCAGGCACCCAGCCGACCGACGCGCAGTACACGCTGTCCCAGCTCGGGGAGCACTACCTGGCCGGCCTGCTGGCGCATGCACGCGGCATGACGGTGTTCTGCACGCCGACCATCAACGGTTTTGGCCGCTTCAGGCCCAACGCACTGGCACCGCAGTCGGTGCTGTGGGGCCGCGACAACCGCGGCGCCATGCTGCGTGTGGTGGGCCAATGTCAGGACAAGGCCACACGCATCGAAAACCGCATCGGCGAGCCGGCTGCCAACCCGTATCTGTACCTCGCCTCGCAGATTCACGCCGGGCTGGACGGCATCCGCCGCGGGCTCAGGGCGCCGGTGGCCACCAACGCACCCTATGGCGACGCCGGCACCCGCATCCCAACCAGCCTGGGCGAAGCGCTGGACGCGCTGCAGGCCGACCCGCTGATGGTGCAAGCCTTTGGCGAGAGTTTCATCCACTATTTCACGCGCATCAAGCAGTCGGAAATCGCGCGCCATGACCAGGCCGAGGACAAGGACGACTGGCAGCGGCGCGAATACTTCAGCCGCATCTGATGTTCAAATCACCCATGATTACTATTAATTTCATAGCTGCTGACGCACGATCCACAACGGTCCGGGCCAAAATCGGCCAAAGCCTGATGGAAGCAGCCGTGGCCGGCGGCATCACCGGCATCGCGGCCGACTGCGGCGGCACCCTGACCTGCGCGACCTGCCATGTGCTGGTGCGCGAACCGTTTGCCAGCCAGTTGCCGCCGGCCGACGCCGAGGAGCGCGCCATGCTGGCTTTCACGGCGGTACCGGCCACGCCCGCCAGCCGGCTCAGTTGCCAGATCCGCCTGAGCCCCGCACTCGACGGTTTGACGGTAGAGTTACCGGCCAGCCAATACTGATCCATACATAGGACACGCCATGATTCTCGAACTCGCCGACATCCGCATCCAGCCCGGCCAGCAAGCCGCTTTTGACGAAGCCATCCAGCGCGGCCTGACCACCGTGATTGCCGGCGCCAAAGGGTTCCAGGGCTTCAAGGTCAACAAAGGCATTGAAAGCCCCGAGCGTTACGTGTTGCAGATTTTCTGGGACACGCTGGAAGACCATACCGTGGGTTTCCGCGAATCCCCGGCTTTCGCCGAGTGGCGTGCCATCGTCGGACCGTTTTTTGCCGGCCCGCCGGTGGTTGAGCACTTCACCTTGCTGGCCAAATCGGACTGAAGGCCCGGGATCCGGGACAGGCCAGGCTCAGGCCATGTCCTCGTGGCCGGCAATCAGCTTGCCGAGCAGCGCGCCGAACTGCTTGCGCTCGGCCACGCTCAGGGGACCCAGCAGGCGCGACTGAACCCGGCTGACGGCCCGTTTCATCTGCAGCGCGACTTTTTCGCCTTCCGGCGTGACCCAGAGCAGCTTGCGCCGCTTGTCCGCCGGATCCGCCTCGCGCCGCACCCAGCCCTTGGCCTCGAGCCGGCCTATCACCGAACCCGAGGTGGCGGCATCAAAAGCCACCCGCCCCGCCAGCGTGACCTGGTCTTCGCCGGGGTCGTCCATCAGGGCATTGAGAATCGCGAACTGCACCGGCGTCACGTCAAAGCCGGCCGTTTCGTCCATGAACAGGGCGATCGACAACTGGTGGGCACGGCGGATCTGGTGCCCCGGGGCTTCGCCGAAGTTATAGCTTTTTGACATGGCGCGAGTTTAAACGCTCAGGGTAATCACTGTATGGATTAATGATAAGTATACTTATCATCTACCCAATCCTTCCCTACCGACACCGGATTCACCGTGACATCTCCCCACCCCATCATCATCGCCGGCGGCGGCATAGGCGGCTTGGCGACGGCCCTGGTCCTGGCGCGCGACGGCCACGCCGTGACGGTTCTGGAACAGGCCACCAGCTTTGGCGAGATCGGTGCCGGCATCCAGCTCGGTCCGAATATTTTCAAGATGTTTGCCTGGCTCGGCCTGACCGATGTGGTCAGCAAGGTCTCATTTTTTCCGCCCGGCCTGGGCATGAACGATGTGCGCACCGGAGAGAAAGTGGTGCGTGTGCCGCTGGGCGACGTGTCCCGCGCCATCTACGGTTTTCCCTATGGCGTGATCTACCGCGCCGACCTGCACCAGGTGTTTCTCGACGCCTGCCGGGAGCTGCCCAACATCACGCTGCGCACCCAGGCGAAGCTCGAGTCCTTCGAGCAGACCGCGGACAGCGTGCGTGTCCGGCTCGTCGGCGGCGAAACCCTGCCGGGCGTGGCGCTGATCGGGGCTGACGGTCTGTGGAGCAAGGTGCGCGAAGCGGTGGTCGGCGACGGCAAGCCCCGTGTCTCCGGCCACATTGCCTACCGCGCGGTGCTCAAGCGCGAGGACGTCCCCACCCACCTGTGGAGCGACGACGTGTTGCTCTGGGGCGGCGAAAAAACCCATCTGGTGCACTACCCGCTGCGCCGCGGCGAGCTGTTCAACCTGGTCGCGGTGTTCCACAGCAGCAAGTACGACGAGGGCTGGAACACCTTCGGCGACCCGGCGGAGCTCACAGAACGTTTCCGCGACGCCTGTCCGCAGGTCCGGGAGTTGCTCGGCAAGATCGAGACCTGGAAAATGTGGGTGCTGTGCGACCGCGAGCCGGTCAAGAACTGGACCGACCGGCGCGTGACGCTGCTCGGCGATGCGGCCCACCCCATGCTGCAGTACCTGGCCCAAGGCGCGGGACAGGCGATCGAAGACGCCGTGGTGTTGCGCGAAGCCCTGCGTTTTGCACGCAACGATGTGCCGCTGGCTTTCCAGAAGTACCAGCAGGCCCGCTACCTGCGCACCGGCAGGGTGCAGTTGACCGCGCGTTTTTATGGCGACATCTACCACGCCGCCGGCGTGCAGCGCGAACTGCGCAACCAGCTGTTCCAGGGCGGCCAGGAAAGCGCGGGATTTGCTGGACTGAAGTGGATGTACGACGGCATCGAGCCGTCAAAACTGTTCCAATAGCCCTTGTCCGACCCTGCGTGAACCTGTGAAGGCCCTTGAAATTGCTCTTTTTTTGATAGCTGACACCGCATTATCCATGCCGACCACAGCCAAAAAACATCTTCAATCCTGCGGCCGCCCCGGCGGCACGGCCGGCGTCGGCGCTGGATAACGCGGCCATGCCCTCCCCCTCCTTTGTGACCGAGCCGGCCCGCACCTTGCCGGTGTATGGCGAGTTCGATGTGGTCGTGATCGGCGGCGGACCGGCCGGCCTGGCGGCCAGCGTCAGTGCCGCGAGCCATGGCGCGCGCACCCTGCTGGTCGAGCGTTACGGCTTTCTCGGCGGCATGGGCACGGCCGGCGGTGTCACCAATTTCGCGGGCCTGTATGGCCGCAAAAACGGCGAGATGCGGCAGGTCGTGCACGGCGTGGTGGACGACCTGCTGGCGCGGCTGGACGCGCTGGGCGGCCTGAACCAGCCGCAGGACGGCATGGCCGGCCGCATCCGCGTGCGCTCCTACGATGTCTCGGCCTACAAGTGCGCGGCCGACCAGATGCTGGTGGCCAGCGGTGTGCAACTCCTGTTTCACGCTTGGGCGGCCGCCGTCCTGATGGACGGCCAGGCCATCACGGCCCTGGTGGTCGAAACCAAATCCGGCCGCCAGGCGATCCGGGCACGCCGCTTCATCGACTGCTCCGGCGACGCCGACGTGGCGCATTTTGCCGGCGTGCCTTTCGAGCTCGGCGACGGCCATGGCAGCGCCCTGTTTCCGTCCACCATGTTTCGGGTCGGCCATGTCGATGCCGGACCGGCGCTGGCGGCCGTCGGTGAGTTCAAAGCCATCAACGACTTGATGGCGCAAAGCGAAGCCCGCCAGCCGGGGCGCTACCAGTTTCCGCGCAAGGGGGCGATCCTGCGCCCGCAGAAAAATCCCGCCGAGTGGCGCGCCAATGTCACGCAGATCCGCAACGCGGCCGGCACCGCGATGGACGCCACCGATGCGCGCCAGCTCAGCGAGGGCGAACTCGAGGGACGGCGGCAGATCACCGAATATTTCCGCTTTCTCAAAAACGAGGTGCCCGGGTTTGCAGACTCGGCCATCATCGACATCGCGCCCCAGGTCGGCATCCGCGAGACGCGCCGCATCTGCGGGGCTTACATGCTCACCGGCGAGGACATCCTGTCCTCGGCGCGTTTTGCCGACGTGATCGGCATCAACGCCTGGCCCATGGAAATGCATGTGGACGGCGCCATCAGCTGGGGCTTTCCGCGCGATGAAAACCGGGCCTACAACGACCTGCCCTGGCGCATGCTGGTCACGCGTGAGGTGGACAACCTGCTGGTCGCCGGCCGCTGTGCCTCCATGGCCCACGAAGGCCAGTCGGCAGCGCGCGCCAGCGGTGGCTGTTTTGTGATGGGCCAGGCGGCCGGCACCGCCGCCGCTCGGCTCGAAGAGGGGGCGGCCTTTGCCGCCACCGATGTCGCCCGCCTGCAGCAGGTGCTGCTGGACGACGGTGTGTATTTTGACCGCTGAAACCGCGAAACGGAACCCGACCATGGACATGACGCCCCCCGCCGGCAATGCACGCCAGACTTTTTATGAAGCGATACGCGCACAGAACATGACGCCCCTGTGGGAGGTGCTGCATGCGCTGGTGCCCCAGCAGCCGGCCACGCCCTGCGTGCCGGCCTTCTGGGCCTGGGACCAGGTCCGCCCCTACCTGATGCAGTCCGGCGAACTGATCACCGCCGAAGAAGCCGTGCGCCGCGTGCTGATCCTGGAAAACCCCGCGCTGCCGGGCCAGTCCTGCATCACGCAGTCGCTCTATGCCGGCCTGCAACTGATCCTGCCCGGCGAAATCGCGCCCAGCCACCGCCATACCCAGAGTGCGCTGCGTTTTGTTGTCGAAGGGCGCGGCGCCTACACCGCGGTAGACGGCGAACGCACCACCATGGCGCCTGGCGACTTCATCATCACGCCCAGTTGGACCTGGCATGACCACGGCAACCAGGGCGCGCTGGAAGGCGGCGAGCCGGTGGTCTGGCTCGACGGCCTGGACATTCCCATGCTGCGTTTTTTCGACGCCGGCTTTGCCGAGAACCACACCGAGCGCGTGCAGACGGTCACCCGGGCCGAAGGCACCAGCTACCAGCGTTACGGCGCCAACATGCTGCCGGTGCGTTACGACGCCCCGTTCGGCCAGACCTCGCCGATCTTCAGCTATCCTTATGAGCGGACGCGCGAGGCCCTGCACACGCTGGAACAGCAGGCACCGGTCGACGCCTGGGACGGCGTGAAGCTGCGCTACGTGAACCCCGCAACCGGCGGCTCGCCGATGCCAACCATGGGCACCTTCATGCAGCGTCTGCCGGCTGGTTTTTCAGGGCTGCCCTGGCGGCAAACCGACGGCGCGGTGTTCAGCGTGGTCGAAGGCCACGGCTCGGTGCTGATGGGCCCGGCCGGCCAGGAGCAGGCCTTTGAGTTCGGTCCGCGCGACCATTTTGTGATCCCGTCGTGGCACACCGCCCGGCTGCGCTCGGCGCAGGGCTGTGTGTTGTTCAGTTTTTCAGACCGCCCGGTGCATCAGGCACTGGGCATACACAGAGAAGAGAGGTTGTCATGAGCTTTGTTTTTACCCCGCCGCCAGTGGTGTCCGTCCCGGTCGTCGGCACCACCGAGCGCTTTCCCGTGCACCGCATCTATTGCGTGGGCCGCAATTACGAAGAGCATGCCAAGGAGATGGGGTTCACCGGCCGCGAGCCACCGTTTTTCTTCCTGAAGCCGGCCGACGCGGCGGTGGTGGTGGAGGCCGGCCAGACCGGCACCATCCCCTACCCCAGCCTGACCCACAACCTGCACCATGAAATCGAACTCGTGGTGGCCATCGGCACGGGCGGCAAAAACATCAAGGCCGCCGATGCGCACAAGCACATCTTCGGCTATGCCGTGGGCCTGGACATGACACGCCGCGACCTGCAGGGTGACATGAAAAAGCAGGGGCGCCCCTGGTGCATCGGCAAGGCCTACGACCATTCCGCACCGATCGGCCCGATCACGCCGGTCGCCCAGGCCGGTGACGTTGCCCATGCCGAGCTGTACCTGCAGGTGGGCGGCAAGGACCGCCAGCGCAGCAATGTGTCCAAGCTCATCTGGAACATTGCCGAGACGATTGAACACCTGTCCGCCGCCTGGGAGCTGCAGCCCGGTGACCTGATCTACACGGGAACGCCCGAGGGCGTGGCGGCCGTGGTGTCGGGCGACACCATGGTCGGCGAAGTCAAGGGACTGGGCACATTGACCATCAAGGTGGTCTGATCCCGTCCCGAGCGCTTGCGCGCTTTTCGCGCAAGCGCTCCGATCATCGCGCAAATACCCGACGCCCTGCGGGTATCCCGCCTGACCCGTCGGACCGGGCCCCGCAATAATCTCCACCATTGCGGCGCCGGGCCTTCCGGTGCACCTTTCCGCCCCCACCAGCCCGACCCCCTGGAGATCCCTGTTTTGAAAATCCTGCAGAACCTTGCAAAGCTTTGCGCCATTCTGGCGGGCCTGCTGCTGACCGGCATCACGCTGATGACCTGCATCAGCCTGATCGGCCGCAACACCACCGGTGCCACGCTGGTCGGCGATTTCGAGCTGACCGGCGTCGCCACCGGAGCCGCCATTGCCCTGTTCATGCCGTATTGCCAGATCCAGCGCGGCAACATCATCGTGGACTTCTTCACCACCCGGCTCAGCCACGAGACCAACGCCAGGCTGGACCGCCTGGGCGCCTTGTTGCTGGCCCTGGTGTTCGCGTTGCTGGCCTGGCGCACCACACTCGGTGGCCTGAACTCATACCAGACCCATTCGGAGACGCAGATCCTGGGATTTCCCGAGTGGACCGTTTATGGGGCCATGGTGCCGGCTTTTGTCCTGACGTCGGTGATCGGGCTCTACCAGAGCCTCTTCGGCCTCGGTGGTGATGTGGGAGCGCACGCATGAACGCCATCACGCTGACCCTGCTCATCTTTGGCATCATGCTGGGCCTGATGGCGTTGCGGGTGCCGATTTCGATCGCCATGTTTGCTGCAGGAGGCATCGGCTACGTGATGCAGACCGGCTGGGCCCCCTTCTCCAGCTTTCTCAACACCCAGGCCTTTGCCCGCTTTGCCAGTTACGACCTGTCGGTGATTCCGCTGTTCATCCTGATGGGGCATTTTGCGACCCAGGGCGGCATCAGCAAGGCGCTGTTCCAGTTTGCCGCCAGCCTCATGCGTCACTTCAAGGGCGGGCTGGCCATGGCCGCGGTGCTGGCGAGCGCGGCCTTTGGCGCGATCTGCGGCTCCTCGGTGGCCACCGCGGCCACCATCACCAGCGTAGCTCTCCCTGAGATGAAACGCCACGGCTACTCCGGGCGCCTGTCCACGGCCACGCTGGCCGCCGGCGGGACGCTGGGCATCCTGATCCCCCCCTCGGTTCCGCTGGTGATTTACGCCATTTTGACGGAGCAGAACATTGCCAAGCTGTTCGCCGCGGCCATGGTGCCGGGCCTGATCGCCATGCTGGGCTACATCACTGCCATCGCCATCTATGTGCGCCTGGTCCCGGGCCAGGCGCCGGAGGTGGATACCAACAGCGATGGGGTCACGCTGCGCGCTGCATTTGCCGTGCTGCCCATCATCATCATTTTCCTGCTGGTGTTCGGCGGCATTTATGGCGGCTACTTCACACCGACCGAGGGTGCCGCGGTCGGCGCGGCGGCCACCTTCATCGCAGCATTGTTCAAGCGGGAACTGACCTGGTCCAAATTCCTCCGCTGCTTTTATGCCACCGCGGAAAGTTCGGCCATGATTTTCCTGATTTTCATCGGCGCCGACCTCATGAACTCGGCGCTGGCGCTGACCCAGGTGCCCAACCAGCTGGCGCAAGTGGTCGGCAGCTGGGGCCTGCAGCCGCTGATGGTGGTCACGGCGATCCTGCTGTTTTACGTGGTGCTGGGCGCTGTCATGGACGAGCTGTCCATGCTGCTGCTGACCATTCCGATCTTCTTTCCGATGGTCATGGCACTCGATTTCGGCATGCCCAAGGAATCCGTTGCCATCTGGTTCGGCATCATGGTGCTGATGACCGTGGGTTTTGGGCTGCTGGCGCCGCCGGTGGGCCTGAACGTCTACGTCGTCAACAGCATGGCCAAGGACGTGCCCATCAGCGAGAGTTATCGCGGCGTCGTGCCCTTCCTGATCAGTGATGCCTTGCGCACCGCGCTGCTGCTGTTCTTCCCCGGCATCTCGCTGTGGCTTGTAAAGTACATCAGCTAGCCTTCTCCATCAGGGCAATCACGGGTTCACAAACGGTTCTTCCTGCATTAATTTACAACCACCCTTACCGGAGACAAACACATGATTCAGCGACGTACTCTTCTCAAAACCGGCGCAGCAGCTGCGCTGGGCGCACCCGCCCTGTCGGGCCTGGCCCAGCAGGCGGTCACCCTGAAGTTTCACACCTTCATGTCGCCCGCCTCCAATGTCTGGCTGGGCATGCACAAGCCCTGGATGGCAAAAGTCGAGAAGGAATCGGGTGGCCGCATCAAGTTCGAGGCCTACCCCGCCATGCAGCTGGGCGGCACGCCGGTGCAGCTTTACGACCAGGCCAAGGACGGTGTCGTGGACGTGGTGTGGACCCTGCCAGGCAACACCGCCGGCCGCTTTCCCCGCATCGAAGCCTTTGAGCTGCCCTTCATGATGTCCAATGCCGAAGCCACGTCCAAGGCCTATTGGGAATACGTGCAGACCATGGCCGCGGACGAATTCAAGGACACCCAGGTCCTGGCCCTGCATGTGCACGGCCCCGGGGTCATTCACACCGTGGACAAACCCGTCCGGTCCATCGCCGACATGCGCGGCCTCAAAATGCGCGCGCCGACGCGCCAGGTCACCAAGCTGCTCGGCATGCTGGGTGCCATCCCGGTCGGCATGCCCCTGCCAGCCATCACCGATGCGCTGAGCAAAGGCACCATCAATGGCTGCGTGATTCCGTGGGAAGTCGTGCCCTCGGTCAAGGTCAACGAACTCACCAAATTCCATGCCGAGTTCGATCCGGCCGGAGGCAGCCTGTACACCACCACCTTCGTGATGGCCATGAACAAGGCCAAGTACAACTCGCTGGCCCCTGACCTGAAAAAAGTCATCGACAACAACTCCGGCATGGCCACCTCCGCCTGGCTGGGCAAGGTCCAGCAGGGCAACGACGTCCCGGGCCGCAAGACCGCCAGCGACCGCGGCAACACGATCTACACCGTCAGCCCGGCGGAAGCCCAGGAATTCCGCCGCAAGTCACGCACCGTGGAAGTCGAGTGGGTCGAGGACATGAACAAGCGCGGCTTCGACGGCAAGAAATTGCTGGACACGGCCCGCAGCCTGATCGAGAAGCACACCAAAACCACCAAAGCCTGAGCTCAGGCAGCTGGAACAAAGGGCTCCCGCGGGAGCCCTTTTTGATTTCAAACTAAACTGGCCGGCATGTACCGCAGCCCCATCAAACATTGCAGAAACTGCGGCGCCGCGGTGACTTACCGCGTACCGGATGACGGGGACACCCGGGAGCGGGCCGTCTGCCCGGCCTGCGGCACCATCCACTACGAAAATCCGCTCAATGTGGTCGGCACCGTGCCGCACTGGGGCGACAGGGTGCTGCTGTGCAAACGCAACATCGAACCGCGCTGGGGCAAATGGACACTGCCTGCGGGCTTCATGGAACTCAACGAAACCACGTCGCAGGGGGCGGCACGCGAAACCGACGAGGAAGCCGGCGCACAGTTTGAAATGGAAGACCTTTTCAGCGTGATGAACGTGGAACGTGTTGGCCAGGTCCATCTCTACTACCGCGCGCGGCTGCTCAGCGAGCAGTTCCATCCCGGACACGAAACGATTGAAGCCAGGCTGTTCACAGAAGCGGAAATTCCGTGGGACGAACTGGCCTTCAAAACCGTGAAAGAAACGCTGGCCTGCTATTTTGCGGACCGGCGCAAGGGCGTCTACGGCATCCACGTGATCGATATCACATGAGTTGCCGTCCGCGATCATCCGGTTCCCGCCCTCAAGGTAAGCAAGTGCCTCATTCGGTCTGGGTGTGACTTAGAATTTCCGCAGCCTGGCGCTTTCACCGCAGCACTTCTTGACCGGCTCGCTGGCCGCCCTCCCCTGACACCCCACCTCCGGAATTTCATGTTCAAAGCCGCTTCTTTTTTTCGCATTGCCGACGACTTCGCCCTGCCCCCTCTTGAGGCGCTGGAAGAAGCGCTTCAGGCGGCCCGGTTCATGCCCTGCGGCGCCACCCAGGCCGAGTCCAGCGGTTGGGTGCCCCCGCGCGGCAACAAGAGCACGGTGCTGGCCGAAAGCGTCGGTCCACAGCTCATCCTGCGCCTGTGCACCGAGCGCCGGCCGCTGCCCGCCTCGGCCGTCAAGGACGCCGTCGAGCAGCGCATTGAAAAATACAAGCAGGAAACCGGTCATGAGCGCGTCGGCGCCAGGATCAAGAAAGAGTTCAAGGAAGAAGCCATTCTTGACCTGCTGCCACGCGCGTTCACCAAACGTTCGTCCACCACCCTGTGGGTGGACCCGGTCAACAAATTCCTGGTGGTGGACTCCGGCAGCCTCACCGGCGCTGACAAGGTGGTGAGCCAGCTGCTGGAGGCGCTCAGCGGCATACCGGGGTCCGGCGCAGGCCTGATGGCAAGGCCGGTGCAGACCACGATGGCGGCCGCGATCGCCATGGCGCATTGGCTTGCCAGCCGGGAGGCTCCCGTCGGCTTCACCATCGACCGGGACTGCGAACTCAAGATGCCCGACGACCAGAAATCAACCGTCCGCTATTCGCGCCACACGCTGGAAATCGATGAAGTCGCCGAACACATCGCCGCGGGCAAGGTGCCAACACAGCTGGCCATGACCTGGAACGACCGCGTGTCCTTCGTGCTCACCGACATGGCCCAGATCAGAAAACTCAAGCTGCTCGACGTGGTGCTGGAGGGCATGCAGGACAAGGGCAAGGACGACGATGGGTTCGATGCCGATGCTGCCATCGTGACGGGTGAGCTGTCAGCCCTGATTCCCGACCTGCTGGAAGCGCTGGGCGGTGAGCTGGATCACGATGCGGCCGCCGCCCCACCGGGCGCCGCGCAGGCCGCACAACCGGCGCCCGATCCCGCCATCGCCTGAAGATTCCCGCCGGGATGGGCCAGCCCACGCCCGCCTCGGACCCTGCGACGGGCGGGAATCAGTTCGGTCGGCCCAGCGTGAAAAAGAAGGTGGCGCCGGCGTTCGGTTTGCCTTCGGCCCAGACACGGCCGCCATGCCGCTCAATGACCCGCTTCACCGTGGCCAGCCCGATGCCGGTGCCGGGAAAGTCCCCGGGCGAATGAAGGCGTTCGAAGGTGCCGAAAAGCTTGTGGGTGAACGCCATGTCAAATCCCGCACCGTTGTCCCGCACAAAAAAGATGGTGTCATCCTGGGCGCCCTGCTCGCTGCCCACCTCGATGCGCGCCTGCGGCTGCTTGGCGCTGAATTTCCAGGCGTTGGCCAGCAGGTTTTGCAGCACGGCTGACAGCAGGCGGGGATCTCCCTGCGCGATCAAACCGTCCTGAACAGTCACCTGGACCTGGCGCCCGGGCTCCCGCTCGCGGCACTCGTTTTCGATCTGCCGCGCGAGGGCCGACAGGTCGACCCCTTCCAGCTTCAGCTGCTCGCGCGACAGGTGGGCGAGGGTCAGCAGGCCCTCGATCAACTCGCCCATCTGCATGACCCCGACGCCGATCCGGTTCAGGTAGTGTTTGCCCTTGTCGCTGATGTGTTCTGCGTCTATTTTCGCCAGCAACTGGCTGAACCCGTGGATGGTATTGAGGGGCGAGCGCAGGTCATGGGAAACGGAATAGGCAAAGGACTCCAGTTCCTTGTTCGCTGTTGCGAGCTGGGCTGTGCGCAGCAGCACGCGGTCCTCGAGGTCGCTGTTGAGACTGAGAATTTCCTGCTGTTGCTGCCTGCGCTCGGTGACGTCGCGCTCCACGGCCACCCAATGGGTGTGCCTTCCTGTCTCGTCGGTGATGGGCGTAAGATCGATTTCCAGCCAGAGCTCCCTGCCGGCCTTGGTGTAGACAACCACCTCGGAACGTACGTGCTCCCAGTTTTCCATGGCAGCGCGAATCCGGTCCAGCTCGGCATGCTGGGTCTTGGGTCCCCATAAAAGCTGGGAGGTATTGCCGATCACTTCATGCCGGCTGTAACCGGTATGGCGCTCAAAGGCGTCGTTGACGAACACAATGCGTGGCCCCCCCTCGTTGAAGGACTCCGCCTCCGTGATGACCACCATGTCGTTCAGGCGGGACACCGCCGTTTCAAGCAGCCGCAATTGCGCATGCTCCTGGCGTCTTTGCGTGATGTCCTGAAAGTAGACAGCGATGCCCGCGTCCGTGGGATAGACGTGGATATCGAACCAGGTTTCCAGCGGCTGGTAAAAAGTTTCAAAGCGGGTCGTGCGCTGCAGTTCAACGGCCTGGCGGGATTCACGCTCTATCGCGCCCGCCATGGTCTCGGGGAACTCCTGCCAGAGGAGTTTGCCCAGGAGATCGGCCCGGCGGCGCTGGAGCATGCGTTCCGCCTGTCCATTGAGGAAGGTGAACTTCCAGTCCTTGTCGATCAGACAAAAACCGTCGGTGATGCTCTCCAGCGTGGTGGCGAGCTGTGTCTCCAGCGCACGTGTATGGGCTTCCGCGGACTTCTGCTCCGAGATGTCCTGGAACGCCCCCTGAATGCGGACAATTTTTCCGGAAGCATCCCGCACCGCCTCACCGAGCGAACGTACCCAGATGCGCCTGCCCTTGGCGGTCATCTTGGGAAGCACAAATTCATAAGGCGTGCCGTGCTGCACGCAAGCCTCCACATGCTGGATGACGATGGGTCGGTGCTCCGGAAGAAAGTAGCCAATCCCCTCTTCCAGCGTCGGCGTGTAACCCGGTGGCACGTCGTGGATCAGGCAGTTTTCCACCGACCAGGTCAGCACGCGCTCCGGCAGGTCGATCGTCCACCCGCCCAGGCGCGCGACCCGGCCGGCGATGCGGGTCATGAAGATATCCTTCTCCAGCAGTTCCGCCGCCTGTTTCAGCTCGTCGATGTCGGTCAGGGTGCCCAGCCATTGGGCCGTCTGGCCCGTAGCATCACGCTGCGGGAGTGCGCGGCACAACATCCAGCGGTACACACCGTCGGCCCGGCGCAACCTGTATTCGATCTCGCAGGGGTCGCCGCTGGCAAGCGCCTGCTCCAGAAGCCGGGAGCCGCGCAGCTCGTCATCGGGATGCACCAAACCGGTCAGGCCATGGCTGAGGCTCTCCGCCATGGACAAGCCGGTGTAGTCCAGCCAGCGTTGATTGAACCAGGTGTAGGTGCCATCCGCCCGCATCACCCAGACGATCTGGGACATTGCGTCCGTCAACAGACGAAATTGTGTTTCGCTCACGCGCTGAACCTCATCCGGGCTATCGCCCGCTGAAGGTCCGCGGTGACTGGCCTGCCCGGGCCATCAACCATGATCGCTCCGGATTCAGCCTGTGAAATTCTCTGATGGATCACCTTCATAAGCCAGCTCTTTCATGGGTCACCTTCTGCTTGCGAAGAGCATCTCGATGCAAGCCGGACACCGTCCCGGTACGTTCGGGCACGCAGGTTCAACGCAACGCTTTCGATCGGCGCTTTCAATCAGTTTAGCGCCTGAAGTGCCAACGTCCGACGTTTTAAAGAACCTTGTTCCGATTTCCGGGCCCGGGCTGACTGCCGCGGCCAGACGGTGAGCGACTAAGCAGCGCAAGCGATGGATTTGCCCATGAAAAAGGCCTCCAAATATCGCTACTTGGAGGCCTTCATCAGAACCAATGGTCGGTGTGAAAGGATTCGAACCTTCGACCCCTTGCACCCCATGCAAGTGCGCTACCAGGCTGCGCCACACACCGTCAAGCTTTAAATTATAGCGTGCTTGTCCAGGCTGTTTCAGTAAGTGGCACTGAGCAGATCGCGAATTTCGAACAATTCGCGGCGTAGCAGCTGCAGCCTTTGCTGCGCAACGCTGCCATCAGGCAATGGCGCCATTTCAGACGCACTGTCTTCAAAGTCCATCGAGTCGCCAAAGTCATCAAGAATCGAGTCGCCGGCTTCCACCACATCCACGCCTTCGAGCATGACTTCGCCATTGCGGCGCTTGTCGCGTTCGGTCTGCACAATCTCCTGCAGCTTGTTGCGCGCGCCGCTGATGGTGAAACCCTGGTCGTACAGCAGATCACGTATGCGCCGGATCATCAGCACTTCGTGGTGTTGGTAGTAACGGCGGTTGCCGCGCCTTTTCATCGGACGCAACTGAGTGAACTCTTGCTCCCAATAACGGAGCACATGAGGTTTGACGCCGCATAAATCGCTGACTTCACCGATCGTGAAGTAACGTTTGGCGGGAATGGGGGGGAGCGGTTTCTCCAATTAAATCAATACGCTATGAGATGAAGCTACAAATCTACTCTAACAGGAAACTTAGTGCAAATAGTTACAAACAACAAAATCCGTTGTGTTTTTTAAGCAACAAGCGGTAATGCAAAGATTCCAGCCGGAAAAATGGCGGGGTCAAGCGTGCAGAGGACACGTTTGCGCATCAGCCAGATCGGGAAAATCAGCCCCCTGGAACTCCAGGCACAGCGAGGCGTCCCTTGCCGGAAACCCGGGCGAACAGCCTGACCGGGGGTGGGCTGGCGTCTGAGCTGGCGGCGCTGCCGCCCTTCAACCGGGTCCGGTCTGGCCCTGGATCTGCTCTTTGAGTTTGTGGCTGGCGTGAAAAGTCACCACCCGGCGTGCCTGGATGGGGATGGATTCGCCGGTACGCGGATTGCGCCCCGGGCGAGGCGCCTTGGTGCGGATCTGGAAATTGCCGAAGCCGGAAATTTTCACATCGTTGCCATCGACCAGGCTGTCGGACACCAGGTCGAAAAACGCGTCAATCATGTCCTTGGATTCGCGCTTGTTCAGGCCAATCTGCTCAAACAGCAACTCCGCGAGATGGGCTTTGGTCAGCGCCGGGCTCTCAAGACTTTCAACGGAAAATTCCACGACGCGCTCCTCGCTGTTCATTGTTATTGTGTTCCCGGGCCTAGGCACGCAAACGCGCCTGCAGGCTGGTGCCGAGATTGTCGAGCACGGCCTTGATGGCTGCCTCAATCTGCTCGTCGGTCAGTGTAGCGTCGTCGCTGCCAAGCACCAAGCGCACGGCCAGGCTTTTTTCGCCGAGCTGCATCGCGGCATTGGCCTGTTGCGGCCGGTAGATGTCGAACAGCGTCGCCGACTTGAGCAGGCCGCGTGTGTCCGCGCCGTGGATGGCCGCCATCAGCGCCGAATGGGTCACCGCTTCGGCAACAATCACCGCGACGTCACGCTCGACCGGCTGGCGCTTGCTCACCGGCTGGAAACCGGGCACGGGACGCTGCAGCACGGCATCGAGCGCCAGTTCGAAAACTATCGGCGCCTGCGCCAGTTCGTAGCCCTGACGCCACTGCGGATGCAGCTCGCCGACAAAGCCGACCGCCACACCGTCGATGACGACGCTGGCGCAACGGCCTGGGTGCATGGCCGGGTGAACCGCGGGTGCAAACACCGCCTGCAACGGCGCCAGCAGGGCCTGCACGTCTCCCTTGACGTCGAAAAAATCCACGCCCTTGTCAGACGCGCTCCATTGCAGGGTCTCGCGCGGCCCGTAGGCCAGCCCGGCCACCCGCATGGGCTGGTCAAAGCCGGCGACGGTGGTGTCGGTATTCTGGCTGCGCGCGTCGCGCAGGAAGACCCGTCCGAGTTCAAACACGTTGACGCGAGCGGCCTTCCGGTCAAGATTGAACTTGAGCACCTGCAACAGGGAACCGATCAGCGACGAGCGCATCACGCTCATCTGGCTGGCAATCGGGTTCAGCAGCTTGATGGGGTTGGGGTTGCCGGCGAGTTCATGCTCCCAGCGCTCTTCGACAAAGCTGAAGTTGATGGTTTCCTGGTAGCCCAGGGCCGCCAGCGCGCGGCGCACGGCAAAAACACTGCGCCGCGCCTCCGGTCGGATACGCGCGGTGATCGGTGCCAGCGGTGGCGTGACCGGCAGCTGCTGGTAACCCACCATGCGCACCACCTCCTCGATCAGGTCTTCCTCGATCTGCAGGTCAAAGCGATAGCTGGGCGGTGTCACCGTCAGCGTGCCCTCGCCTTCCACCACGGGCAAGCCCAGGCGCCTGAGCGCGTCGGCGCATTGCACCTGCGTCAAAGGCATGCCGATGACCTTGGCGGCCCGCGCCACACGCAGCGTCACCGGCGTGGCAACCGGCAACTGGGCCTGAATGTCGTCCACCGGTCCGCATGCCGTGTCCGGTGTACCGCAGATGTCCAGGATCAGCTGCGTGATGCGTTCGATGTGCTCCACCGTCTGGCCGGGGTCCACGCCACGCTCAAAACGGTGGCCGGCATCGGTTGAAAAGTTGTAGCGGCGCGAACGCCCGGCAATTGCCTTGGGCCACCAGAAGGCCGCCTCGACATAAACATGTTTTGTCTCGTCGGACACGGCGGTGGCATCGCCCCCCATGATGCCGGCCAGCGACTCCACCTGGTTGTCGTCGGCAATCACGCCGACTTTGTCGTCCACCGTCACCGTGCTGCCATTGAGCAGCTTGAGCGTCTCGCCGGCTTGGCCCCAGCGCACATCGAGTCCGCCATGGATCTTGTCCAGGTCGAAAATATGCGAAGGCCGGCCCAGCTCGAACATCACATAGTTCGAAATATCCACCAGCGCCGTCACGCTGCGCTGGCCGCAGCGCGCAAGCCGGTCCACCATCCAGGGCGGGGTAGCTGCCTTGGTGTTGACGTTGCGCACGATGCGGCCGGAAAAGCGGCCGCACAGGTCGGGAGCACTGATCCGGACCGGCAGCTTGTCCGCGCTGGCCACAGCCACCGCTGGAAAGGACGGGGTCACCAGGGGCGCACCGGTCAGCGCGGCCACTTCACGGGCAATGCCGTACACGCTCAGGCAATGCGCGAGATTGGGCGTGAGCTTGAGGGTGAACAGGGTGTCGTCGAGCTTCAGGTGCTCACGGATGTCCTGGCCCACGGGCGCGTCTGGCGCCAGCTCGAGCAGCCCGCCATGGTCGTCGGACAGCTTGAGTTCGCGGGCCGAGCACAACATGCCCTGGCTCTCCACGCCGCGCAGCTTGCCGACCTTGATCAAAAACGGTTTCCCGTCGTCCCCGGGCGGCAGTTCGGCACCGACCAGCGCACACGGCACCTTGATACCGATACGGGCATTGGGCGCGCCGCAAACGATGTTGAGCAGGGCGCCCTGCCCCACATCGACCTGGCAGACACGCAGGCGGTCGGCGTCGGGATGCTGCACCGCTTCCCTGATTTCGCCGACGACGATCTTGCTGAAAGGCGGCGCGACCGGCTTGAGGTCTTCCACTTCCAGGCCGGCCATGGTCAGGGTCTCGGCCAGCTGTTCGGTGCTCAGGGGCGGATTGCAGAATTCGCGCAACCAGGATTCGGGAAATTGCATTTTTATAAAACCTGATGGGTTACTGGAATTGCGACAGAAAGCGCAGGTCACCGTCGAAGAACAGCCGCAAGTCGTTGACGCCGTAACGCAGCATGGTCAGCCGGTCCGGGCCCATGCCGAAAGCAAAACCGATGTAGTGCTCGGGGTCCAGCCCCATGTTGCGCACCACGTTCGGATGCACCTGGCCGGAACCGGCCACTTCCAGCCAGCGGCCCGCCAGCGGACCGGTCTGGAACTGGATGTCGATTTCGGCGCTCGGCTCGGTGAAAGGGAAAAAGCTGGGGCGAAAGCGCAGTACCAGGTCGTTGGACTCAAAGAAGGTCCGACAGAAGTCGGTGAAAACAACTTTCAAATCCTTGAAGCTGACGTTCTGGCCTATCCACAGGCCTTCGCACTGGTGAAACATCGGCGAGTGCGTGGCGTCACTGTCTACCCGGTAAGTGCGGCCCGGCGCAATCACGCGGATCTCGGGCATGACGCCGCCGGCGTCGATGAGCGCGCGGTGTTTCTTGACATGCTGTACCGCATAACGGATCTGCATCGGGCTGGTGTGTGTGCGCAGCAGGTTGGGTGCGGCTTCGGTGCCGCCTTCCACATAAAACGTGTCGTGCATGGAGCGCGCCGGATGGTCTTCGGGCGTGTTCAGCGCGGTGAAGTTGAACCAGTCGGTTTCAATCTCGGGGCCCTCGGCCACATCGAAACCCATGGAGCCGAAAATGGCCTCGATGCGTTCCAGCGTGAGCGACACCGGATGCAGGCCGCCGGCCGGCCGCTGGCGGCCCGGCAGTGAGACGTCCAGCGCCTCGGCCTTGAGCTGCACCTGCAGTTCGGCGTCCGCCAGCGCCTGGCGGCGCGCGGTCAGCGCGGCTTCGATTGCTTGTTTGGCCAGGTTGATGGCGGCGCCGCGGGATTTTTTCTCTTCCACGGGCAGCGCGGCCAGGCCCTTCATCAGCTCCGTGACGCGGCCGGACTTGCCGAGGAACTGCGCCTTGGCATTTTCCAGGTCGGCAGGCGTGAGGGCCTGCGCAAAGCTGGTTTTGGCCGAATCCACCAGAACATCGAGTTCGTTCATATATTTCTTGTCATTAACAAACCAGTCCGGAGGCCGCCTTCGCCTGCCGCCCGGACAAAGAAAAAGGGCCAGAGCCTTTTCAAGCTCTAGCCCCCGTCTTTTGTGCGCATTCAGCTATCAATTCAATAGCTGAGTGCCCCTCAAAAATCAAGCAGCAAGCTTGGCCTTGACCTGCTCCACGATGGCGCCAAAAGCAGCGCTGTCGTGAATCGCCATGTCGGACAGGACCTTGCGGTCGATCTCGATGCCGGCTTTTTTCAGGCCGTTGGCGAACTGGCTGTAGGTCATGCCGAATGAGCGGCTGGCAGCGTTGATACGCGCAATCCACAACTGGCGGAACACACGCTTTTTGTTGCGGCGGTCACGGTAGGCATATTGCCCGGCCTTCATCACCGCTTCTTTGGCGATGCGATAGACATTGCCGCGGCGGCCGCGGAAACCTTTTGCAAGGGCGAGAACTTTTTTGTGGCGGGCGCGAGCCGTTACACCACGTTTGACGCGAGGCATGTGAGTACTCCTTGTTCGTCGTTAATTAAATGCCCATGCCGGGCAGCATCTGTGCCATGTGACCCATATTGGTCTCATGGACAGCAACTGCACCACGCAGGTGGCGTTTGTTCTTGGTGGTCTTCTTGGTCAGGATGTGACGTTTGAAGGCTTGGCCGCGCTTGACGGTACCACCTGGACGAACGCGAAAACGTTTCTTCGCGCTGCTCTTGGTCTTCATTTTGGGCATGTGAATGCTCCTTTTCATTTGTGCTCGTGAGGCGCTGCGAACCTGACGCAGACTTGATGGCCCCGAGCCACTTGTAATGGCGAGTGTTTAATTCGCCACTTGTCGGTGGCGGGCTTTGACACCTGCCACCTTTGCAAAGGCAGGATTTCCCCTACCTTCACCGGACATGCTTTCGCATCCCCGAAAAACCTGCCGGTGAAAACACCCGCAGGTTGAACTCCTTGTCGCCGCCAAGCCGCCCTCAGGCGCCTGTCGGTGCAGCCGGCGCCGCTTCTGCGGGCGCCGCTGCGGGCTTGGCAGCCACCTTCTTCTTGCCCGGCGCGATCATCATGACCATCTGCCGGCCTTCGAGCTTGGGGAACTGCTCCACCAGAATCAAATCAGCCAACTCGTCACGGATACGCGCCAGCAGGGCCAGGCCCAGTTCCTGGTGCGTGATTTCGCGACCGCGAAAGCGCAGGGTGATCTTGCACTTGTCGCCCTCTTCCAAAAAGCGCTTGATATTGCGCAGTTTGATGTTGTAGTCCCCATCGTCGGTACCAGGCCGGAACTTGATTTCCTTGACCTCGATCACCTTCTGCTTGGATTTCGCGTCCGCGGCCTTTTTCTGCTCGGCGTACTTGAATTTGCCGTAGTCCATCAATCTGCACACCGGCGGTACCGCCGTGGGAGAGATCTCAACCAGATCCACGTCATATTCACCGGCGAGGCGCAAGGCTTCCGTGATGTTGACAACACCCAGAGGTTCATTGTCTGGCCCGGTCAGACGTACTTCGGGGGCCATGATTTCACGGTTCAAGCGATGCTTGCGTTCTTCGCGGTGGCGGCGGTCACGAAATTCAGTAGCGATGGTTCTAATCCTTTAACGTTTGCTATAAAAGCTATAGCTGCTTGCGCCCACCCAGCAAGGGCGACAGCCAAAAATCATTCACAAATGTGTCAGAAATCAGGCTTTTTGGGTAATGTCAGAAGCAATTGTTTGGGCAAAGGCTTCGAGTGACATGACGCCAAGGTCTTTGTTGCCCCGGGCGCGCACGGCAACTGCGCCAGCTTCCTTCTCCTTGTCACCTACGACAAGGATGTAAGGCAGCTTTTGCATTGAATGCTCCCGTATTTTATACGTAATTTTCTCGTTGCGCAGGTCAAGATTGACCCTAAGCCCTTGATTCTGAAGCGTTTTAGCTATTTCACGACAGTAATCGGCCTGGGCGTCGGTAATATTGAGCACTGAAACCTGCACCGGCGCCAGCCAGGTGGGCAGCGCACCGGCATGCTCCTCGAGCAAAATCCCGATGAATCGCTCCAGGCTGCCGACGATGGCCCGGTGCAGCATCACGGGGCGATGGCGGGCGCCGTCTTCGCCCACATATTCGGCATCGAGGCGCTCCGGCATCGAGAAATCGACCTGCATGGTGCCGCACTGCCACTGCCGGCCAATCGCGTCCTTCAGCGTGTATTCGATCTTGGGGCCGTAAAACGCCCCGTCGCCGGGCGCGATTTCGAACTCGCAACCGGAGGCGCGCAGGCTTTCCATCAGCGCCTGCTCGGCCTTGTCCCAGCTTTCGTCGGAGCCAATACGTGCTTCGGGCCGGGTGGCCACCTTGTAGATGATGTTCTTGAAACCGAAGTCGGTGTAGACCTTCTGCAGCAGCGTCGTGTAGTCGACACATTCCTTGAGGATCTGCTCTTCGGTACAGAAAATGTGGCCGTCGTCCTGCGTGAAGCCGCGCACGCGCATGATGCCGTGCAGGCCGCCCGAGGGCTCGTTGCGGTGGCACTGGCCAAACTCGCCGTAACGCAGCGGCAGGTCGCGGTAGCTTTTGATGCCCTGCTTGAAGATCAGGATGTGGCCGGGACAGTTCATCGGCTTGAGTGCGTACTCGCGCTTTTCGCTCTCCGTCGTGAACATGTTGTCGCGGTACTTGTCCCAGTGGCCAGTTTTTTCCCACAACGTCTTGTCGATGACCTGCGGGCCCTTGACCTCCTGGTAGCCGTTGTCCTGGTAGACCTTGCGCATGTACTGCTCGACACCCTGCCACACCGTCCAACCCTTGGGGTGCCAGAACACCAGGCCGGGCGCATGGTCATCGATGTGGAACAGGTCGAGCTCGCGGCCCAGCTTGCGGTGGTCGCGTTTTTCCGCTTCCTCCAGCATCAGCAGGTGCTGCTGCAGCTCGTCCTTGGTTGCCCAGGCCGTGCCGTAGATGCGCTGCAGCATCTCGTTGTGGTGGTCGCCACGCCAGTAGGCGCCGGCCAGCTTCATGAGCTTGAAGAACTTGAGCTTGCCGGTGCTCGGCACGTGCGGGCCGCGGCACAGGTCCTCGAACTTGCCTTCGCGGTAGAGCGACACATCTTCGTTGGCCGGGATGCTCGCAATGATCTCGGCCTTGTAGTGCTCGCCCTGCTCCTTGAAATAAGCCACGGCTTCGTCGCGCGGCAAGACGCGGCGGGTCACCGGCTCGTCCCTGGCCGCCAGCTCGGTCATCTTCTTTTCGATGGCCGTCAGGTCTTCCGGCGTGAAGGGGCGCTTGTAGGAAAAGTCGTAGAAAAACCCATTCTCAATGACCGGCCCGATGGTGACCTGGGCATCCGGGAACAGTTCCTTGACCGCGTAGGCCAGCAGGTGGGCGGTCGAATGCCGGATCACCTCCAGGCCTTCCGGGTCCTTGGCGGTGATGATGGCCAGCGGGCTGTCGGCCGAAATCAGGTAGCTCGTGTCCACCACCTTGCCATTCACCTTGCCGCCCAGCGCGGCCTTGGCCAGGCCGGCGCCAATGGAAGCGGCGACCTGGGCCACCGTCACGGGTTCGGAAAATTCGCGGATCGAGGCGTCTGGCAGCGTAATCTTGATCATGATGGGTAGGCCCTGAAAATAAAAAAAGCGCGGTAACGGCCGCGCTTTGACTGGGTTGGGTTGGAGGTGCTATTAATTCAGTAGCTACAAATCACACAGGGATGCGGCTAGCGCCCGGAGTGTCTCCAAACTGGAGGCGTGGTCGTCGTTCGCGGTGTCATAACCCGCGCGATCCTTCCTGTTTCCAGTTTGATTGATTGCATGGCGTTATTTTACGGCAGCTTTGGCCTGCCGACTCCAGAGTCACCAGACATGACGTTTTCACGCAGATCCCCTTCCTGAATCATCCGCATGCCACATGTCGACCACCGCGAACCCGAAAAAAAGCCCGGCCGGCGCATAAAGCGCGGGCCGGGCCGCCGCTGCCCGCAGGCAGCGGTCAGGGTGCGTCAGCTCAGTGGAACTGCTCTTCTTCGGTGGAGCCGGTCAGCGCGGTCACGCTGGACTTGCCGCCCTGGATGGCGGTGGTGACTTCGTCGAAGTAGCCGGTGCCCACTTCCTGCTGGTGCGACACAAAGGTGTAGCCGCGGTCGCGCGCTGCGAATTCGGGCTCCTGCACTTTCTCGATGTACGCCGTCATGCCGCGCTTCACATAGTCCTGCGACAGGTCGTACATGTTGTACCACATGGAGTGGATACCGGCGAGCGTGATGAACTGGTACTTGTAACCCATGGCGCCCAGTTCGCGCTGGAACTTGGCGATGGTGGCATCGTCCAGGTTTTTCTTCCAGTTGAACGATGGCGAGCAGTTGTAAGCCAGCATCTTGCCGGGGTGAACCTTGTGCACGGCGTCGGCAAACTTCTTGGCGAAGTCGAGGTCGGGCGTGCCGGTTTCGCACCACACCAGGTCGGCATAGTGGGCGTACGCGTTGGCACGGGCAACGGCCTGGTCCAGCCCCTTGCGGGTCTTGTAGAAACCTTCGGCCGTGCGCTCGCCGGTCAGGAAAGGCTTGTCGATCTCATCGTAGTCGGAGGTCAGCAAGTCGGCGGCTTCCGCATCGGTGCGGGCGATCACCAGGGTCGGCACGCCGCAGACGTCGGCCGCCATGCGGGCCGCAATCAGCTTCTGGCAGGACTCGCGGGTTGGCAGCAGCACCTTGCCGCCCATGTGGCCGCATTTCTTGACGGAAGCCAGCTGGTCTTCCCAGTGCACGCCACCCGCGCCCGACTTGATCATCGCCTTCATCAGCTCGAAGGCATTGAGCACGCCACCGAAACCGGCTTCGGCATCGGCCACGATGGGCGCGAAGTAATCGATGTACGCCTTGTCGCCGGCATCAATGCCCTTGGAATGCTGGATCTCGTCGGCACGGCGGAAGGTATTGTTGATGGTCTCGACCACCTTGGGCACCGAGTCCACCGGGTACAGCGACTGGTCAGGGTACATGGCCGAGTAGCTGTTGTTGTCGGCAGCAACCTGCCAGCCGGACAGGTAAATGGCTTTGACGCCAGCCTTGACCTGCTGCATGGCCTGGCCGCCTGTGAGCGCGCCCAGGCAATTGACGTAAGGCTCGTTGTGCAGGAGATCCCAGAGCTTTTCGGCACCGCGGCGCGCCAGCGTGTGTTCAATCGGGAAGGAGCCGCGCAGGCGCACGACGTCGGCGGCGCTGTAGCCGCGTTTGATGCCTTTCCAGCGCGGGTTGGTGGCCCAGTCTTTTTCGAGGGCAGAAATCTGTTGTTCGCGGCTCAGTTGTTCGGTGAGGGTCTGTGGCATGAGGTCACTCCAGAGGTTGAAAAAATGAGGGGACAAACAGCGTTGCACTATCCATGCCCTTGCCGTTTGCGCTGGGATCAACTTTAAGTCTTCTACAAGACTTTGTGAAGCTCTTATGTCTTATATAAGATAAAATTTAAGATCAATAAAATCAATGGCCTTCTTATATATTTTCACAATGAGAAAAGTATTTTCTTGTATTGAGAAATATTACTGCGCTGCAGCATTTACATATTTCGCAATGCGAAAGGCTTTTACCGGATCATGAAATCACAGATACGGGCATTCCAGCCCTTTCCTGGCGCTGGCGAGATCTCCGCGGTCGGGCCAGCAGAACCACCCGCAGACAGCCACCGTCTCCCGCCGTCCCCTCGCCCGTCACCCCCCTGCCTCAGGAACGCTGCTGAAGGTATTCGAGCCAGTCGCCACCGCCGATCACCGGTCGGCCCGCCGTGCGGGCCGGATTGATTTCATAGACGAGGCAGTCCAGCTCCACCGCACCCGATGACGCCGGCGCCTGGCCCAGCCGCACCCTCACCACCTGCTTGCGGTACTCGCCCGTCTGCTGCGGCCAGACCTCCTCGATGACGTCAAGCTGGCGCTCGAGCTCGGCGCTGATGGCGTAGACCTCGCCGGTCACGCGCGCCGGACCACCCAGCACCACGCCCGGATAAGGGCCCAGGTCGTAGAGCACGCCGGCGACGCTGGCCATGCCGACAAACTGCGGCGCGGGACGCAGCCGCGTGATGTCACGCACATCGCCGCGGCGCAGCGTGCCGTAGACAAAGACGTGGCGACTGGCGGAAGGCGGTATCGGTTCAGGCATGAAAGTAAGGCATGATTTCGGGCAAGAAGAAAAAGCATCCCGGTCTCTGCAGCGCACAGCCGCCACAAGCGCTGCTGGCCGCCGCGGGGCCACGCAACCCTCAATGGAAAACCCACTGGAATGAACCGCATTGTGGCCTACGCCTGCCTGGCGCTCAGCATGTCCCTGGTCGGCAGTTATGTCGCACTGTCCAAACCGCTGGTTGCGGTTTTCCCGGTCTTTCTGCTGGCCTGGCTGCGTTTTGGCATAGGCGGGACGGCCATGCTGCACTGGCTCAGGAAACCGGTCGGGGAGGCACCGATGACGCGGCAGACCCGGCAACTGGTGTTCCTGGAGTCCTTTCTCGGGAATTTCCTGTTTTCGATCTGCATGCTGTTCGGCGTGAGCCTGAGCAGCGCGGTGGCCGCCGGCGTCATCATGGCCGCCATCCCGGCCGCGGTGGCGGTGCTGAGCCGGCTCTTTCTCGGCGAGCGCATCCGCCCCCGGGTCGCGCTGGCCATCGCCTGCGCCGTCTTCGGCATCATGCTGGTGTCGCTATCAAAAACAGAGCTGCCTGCGTATGCAAATAAAGGGCTGGAGGCCGATTTGGCATCCAGCCGCGCCTGGCTGGGCAACCTGCTGCTGGTCGGCGCCGTGCTCTGCGAAGCCGCTTATGCGGTGATCGGCAAAAAGCTCACCGGTGCGCTCGGCCCCAAACGCATCACCGCGCTGATCAACCTCTGGGGGTTTGCGCTGGTGACACCGCTGGGCCTGTGGACGGCCTGGGGTTTTGACTTTGCCGCCGTGGCGCCCGGCAGTTGGCTGCTGCTGCTGTTTTATGCGCTGGCCGCCAGCGTCTGGACCGTGTGGCTGTGGATGACGGGCCTCAAAGGTGTGCCCGCCAGCCAGGCCGGTGTCTTCACCGTGATGCTGCCGGTCAGCGCAGCGCTGGTCGGCGTGGGTGTGCTCGGGGAGTCCGTGGGCGCGGCGCAACTGGCCGCGTTTGCACTGGCGCTGGCAGGCGTGGCACTGGCCACGCTGCCGGAGAAAACGCGCCCCTGAGCGCAGCCCGGAAAAGCGTCAGGCTTCAGGCAAACAGGGCCTTGTGCTGCTCGCGCAGCACGTTTTTCTGGACCTTGCCCATGGTGTTGCGCGGCAACTCACCAACGATGAAGCAGCGCTTGGGAATCTTGAAGTTGGCAAGCTGCGCCTTGAGCCGGGCAATGATCTGCTCGCCGTCCAGCTTCGCGCCGGGCTTGGCGATCACGACGGCGATGCCGACCTCGCCGAAGTCCGGATGCGGCACACCGACCACCGCGCTTTCGGCCACGCCGGGCATGTCGTTGATGTAACCCTCGATCTCGGCCGGGTAGACGTTGTAGCCGCCGCTGATGATCAGGTCCTTGCTGCGCCCGACGATGGTGATGTAGCCGCGTTCGTCGATCTTGCCGACATCGCCGGTCTTGAAGTAGCCGTCGGCGGTGAATTCTTCCCTCGTCTTTTCGGGCATGCGCCAGTAGCCCTTGAAGACGTTCGGCCCCTTGACCTGGATGCTGCCGATCTCGCCCGTGGGCACCGGCTGGCCGGCATCGTCCTGCACACGCAGGCTGACGCCGGGCAAGGCAAAACCGACGGTGCCGCCGCGCCGCTCGCCGTCGTAGGGGTTGGAGGTCAGCATGGCGGTCTCACTCATGCCGTAACGCTCGAGGATGGTGTGGCCGGTGCGCTCCTGCCATTCGGTGAAGGTTTCAATCAACAGCGGTGCGGACCCTGCCACAAACAGGCGCATGTTGCGGCAGGCTTCGCGGGTGAGCCCCGGCTCGGCCAGCAGGCGCACATACAGCGTGGGCACGCCCATGAACACCGTGGCCTCCGGCAGCTTCTGCACCACCAGCTTGGGGTCGAACTTCGCCAGCCAGATCATCTTGCTGCCGTTGATCAGCGCGCCGTGGATGGCCACGAACAGGCCATGCACGTGGAAGATCGGCAGCGCATGGATCAGCACGTCGCCGGGTTGCCAGGCCCAGTAGTCCTTGAGCACCAGCGCATTGCTCAGCATGTTGCCGTGCGAGAGCATGGCGCCCTTGCTGCGGCCCGTGGTACCGCTGGTGTAGAGAATGGCCGCCAGGTCGTCCGCGTTGCGCTGCACCACCTCGTGCCGGTCGCTGCAATGGGCGGCGCGGTCCAAGAGCGAGCCGGTGCGGTCGTCGTCCAGCGTGAAGACGTTTTGCGTGCCGGCCTTGAAGGCGATCTTGCTGACCCAGCCGAAGTTCTTGCGGCTGCACACCACCACCGAGGGTTCGGCGTTGCCGATGAAATACTCGATCTCGGCGCTCTGGTAGGCGGTGTTGAGCGGCAGGAACACGTAGCCGGCCCGCAGCGTGGCCAGATAGAGCATCAGCGCCTCGACCGATTTTTCAACCTGCACGGCAACGCGTGCGCCTTGCGGCAGGTCCAGCGACTGCAGCAGGTTGGCCATCATGGCGGTCGACCGCTCAAGGTCGCGCCAGGAGTAGTTCAGGCCGGTGTCGGTTTCCACCGCCACCGCATCAAGGTCTTTCGGAAAGGCTGCGCGCAGGGCGGCGAACAGGTTGTTGTTTTTCATCGCGTGGTTACCTGGAAATCGAAAAAGTCAGAGGTCGCCGCCCGCCGGGAAATGCGGCGGACGTTTTTCAACAAAGGCCGACACACCTTCGCGGTGTTCGGCGGAGTCAGCATAGGCATACGCTTTTGCTATCAGTTCAGTAGCAGACTGCGTCCACCCGTCCTGGGCCAGCGCCCGAAAAGTCTGTTTATTCAGGCGTGCCGCGGCGGGTGCCAGCCGGGCCACGCGGCCGGCCGTCGCCAGGGACTGCGCCCCCACCTCGCCGTCCGGCAGCACGCGGTTCAGAAAGCCGCGCTGCAGCATGGTGGCCGCGTCAAGCACCGCCGCTGCCAGCAGCATCTCGCGCGCCGTCAGCTCGCCGGCGGCGCGCATCACGAGCGCGGCCTCACGCGGCGCCATCGGAAACCCGAGCTTGCCGATCGGTGCGCCGAAGGTGGCCGACATGCCGGCCAGCCGCATGTCGCAACAACTGGCGATCTCCATGCCCGCGCCCATGCAGGCGCCCTCGATCTGCGCCAGGATGGGCAGGTCGCAGTCCAGCATGGCCTGCAGGCCGCCCCAGACCTCGCTTTCGTGGAAGCCGCGCAGGGCGGCCTCGTCAAAGCGGAAGTCCGGATACTCGGCGATGTCGCCGCCCGCGCAGAAACTGGCACCCTCCCCGCGCAGCAGCACGCAGCGCACATCGCTGCGCTGCTGCAGGCCGGTGAACACCTCGCGCAGCTGCTGCCACATGGCCCGCGACATGGCGTTGAGCTTGCCCGGATGGGACAGGGTGACCGTGGCGATGGAGCCGTCCGTGGCCAGCAGAACCTGTCCTGTCATGCACGTCTCAAGTTCAGTCCAGCTTGGCGCCGGATGCCTTCACCACCTGCGCCCACTTCTTGACCTCGGCGCTGATGAAGCTGCCGAACTGCGGTCCCGCCAGGCCGGTGAACTCGGCGCCCTGGCGTGCCCAGACGGCCTTGGCTTCGTCGGTGGTGCAGGCCTTGCGGATTTCCTCGATCGCGCGGGCCTGGGCATCGGCCGGCATGCCCTTGGGGCCCCAGACGCCGTACCAGGTCGTCACGTTGTAGTCGGGCAGGCCCACCTCGGCGGCGCTCGGCACGTCCGGTATCGCCGGGTTGCGTTTGTTGCCCGACACCATCAGCGCCTTGATGCGGCCGCCGGCAATGTGGCTGGCCGATGAACCCAGGCCGTCGAACATCATTTCGACGTCGCCGGCGATCAGCCCCTGCAGGGCCGGCCCGGCACCGCGGTAGGGAATGTGCGTGATGAAGGTTTTGGTCTGCTGCTTGAACAGCTCGCCGGCCAGGTGGTGGGAGGTGCCGGCGCCGGCCGAACCGTAGTTGAGTTTGGCCGGATTTTTCCGGGCGTACTCGAGGAACTCCTTGAAATTGGCCGACGGAAGTTTTTGCGGGTTGACCACAACGACCTGCGGCACACTGGCCACCAGGATCAGCGGCACCAGGTCTTTCTCGATGTCATAGTCGAGCTTGGGGTACATGCTGGGCGCGATGGTGTGGTGGACCGCACCCATGAACAGCGTGTAACCATCCGGCGCGGCCTTGGCGGCAATGCTGGCACCCAAGGTACCGCCGGCGCCGCCGCGGTTGTCAATGATCAGCTGCTTGCCGGTCAGGCGCGCAAACTGTGCCGACATGGGACGCGCAAAGGCGTCCGTGCCACCGCCCGCGGGAAAGGGAACAATCATGGTCACCGGCTTGGCAGGCCAGCCCGATTGCGCATGGCTGCCCAGTGAAAACGCGGCAACGCCGGCGGCCGCTGCACGCAGCACATCGCGTCGGGACGCGTTGAGGTCAAAGCTCGATGTCATGTCTGTCTCCTGTCGTTGTTGAAATAGGGTTTGGTTAGCAAGCTTACGAAATATACAAATCTTCGATATCACCGGATACGGGGATTTTCCCCTGCGACAGCAGCGCCCGGTGCTTGTCCAGGCGTTTGAGGTCATAGAGGTAGTTGACCATCAGACCGCAGGACTGCTTGAGTCCCTTGGCCGACGGATCACCCATCCAGTTGAGCCGCTCGATGCGTGCGCCGTTGCCCAGGTGAAAACGCGCCACCGCATCGAGCGGCTTGCCGTCGTCGAGCTCGCGCCCCAGGTACTGCGCCGCGCAGCGCAGCAGCATGCGGCGCACCGGTGACTTGTCGTCCAGGGCCGGCGCATTGTCGGCCGCGGTGAGGAAATGCTGCGCGGTGGGTGGTTCAAACCCGATCGCCCTGCCCAGTGCGCTGCGTTCCTTGTCGTCAAGCAGCGCCAGCATCGCGCCGGCATTTTTCCCGAGCCACTGGCGAAAACCGGGAATCGGCGAGAGCGTCGCAAAGTGTTTGAGCCGCGGAAATTCGGCATGCAGTGTTTCCACCACACGCTTGATCAGCGAGTCGCCGAAACTCACGCCGCGCAGGCCGGCCTGCGTGTTGCTGATGGAGTAGAAAATCGCCGTGGTGGCCTTGGCCAGATCCGCCGGCGCGGCCGACTCGTCCAGCAGCGGCGTGATGCCGGCGGCCATCTCGTCCATCAGGGCCACCTCGACAAAAATCAGCGGCTCGTCGGGCATGCGTGGATGGAAAAAGCCATAACAACGCCGGTCGCTGTCGAGCCGGTTTTTCACATCGGCCCAGCTCTTGATGTCGTGCACGGCTTCGTACTTGATCAGCTTTTCGATCAGCGATGCCGGTGAGTCCCAGCTGATGCGGCGCAGGTCGAGAAAACCCACGTCAAACCAGGTCGAGAACATGTACTCCATCTCGACATCGAGCGCCTGCAGCCGCCTGTCCGCCTTGAGGTAAGGCAGCATGTCGGCGCGCATATCGACCAGAAACCGGATGCCTTCCGGAAACGCGCTGAAGCGCTGCAACAAACGCCTGCGCGGCGACACCGTGGCACGGCGGTAACGCACCTCAGCGACAGCCTCGTCGGGCGTGCCCACCGCGGCGGCAAACTGCGCTTGCGCCAGCTTGACCTTCTGCGCATCGGCCACAAACTGCTCGCTCATCAACAGCCACATGTCGCGGCGCTCATTCAGTGCGGCGCCGGCATACCAGCCGGCCACGCCCTTGGCGCGGCGGCCGCCTTCGACCTCGCTGACCTGCGGGTCCACGATGGCCTTGAGCTCCTCCAGCGTACGCCGCAGCACGCGCGGCGACAGCGCTTCCTCCTTTTTTCGCAAGGTGGCGGTCAGGCGTTCACGGGTCGAGCGAGCCGGCGTCGGCACCTCCGCGGAAGCGCCGGACGCTCCTTTTTTAGGAGCATCTGGCGCAGCAGCCACGCTGGTTTCTGCCGATTTTGAGGCTGCCTTTTTATCGCCGGAAAAGCGCGACACACTGCGGTTGAGCCAGTCGGCGGCGGTCATGAGGCCACCCGCGTGCGCTGATGGCGGGCCAGTTCGCGCAAGGCCTCGCGTTGCCGCGTCAGGTGGGTGCGCATGGCCGCGTCGGCGCCCTCGCTGTCGCGGGCCATGAGCGCGGCAAACACAGCCATGTGCTCCGACAGGCTTTGCGCCAGCCGCCCGGGGGCGTGCAGTTGCTGCGCACGCGCCAGCTTGAGGATCTTGCGCAGATCGGCGATCGCCGTGGCCAGCCAGCGGTTGTCGGCCAGCGCGATGATGGCTTCGTGGATCGCAAAATTGGTGTCGTAATACTCATTGATGCGGCCGGCGTTGGCGTGGCCGGCCAGCCGCTCGTGCAGCGTGCTCAGCGCCGCCAGGTCGGCGTCGCTCGCATTGCGCGCAGCTTCATACGCGCAGCGCCCTTCCAGCAGGGCAATCACCGGAAAAATATCGTCCAGGTCCTTCTCGGTGACTTCGCTGATAAAGCAGCCGCGCCGCGGCTCGTGTCGCAGCAGCCCCTCCGCCGTCAATACCTTGAGCGCCTCGCGCAGCGGCGTGCGGGAAATCTGCAGCCGCTCGCACAGGACCAGCTCGTCGAGAAAGCTGCCAGGGGCGTAGGTACCGGCAAAAATCTGCTCACGCAGGGTGGCAGCCACTTCCTGGTGCAATGAGTTCTGGACGAGTCGCATGGTGGGTATCCGTTGGTCGTCGTGTAGATGCAAAATGCCAAGCGGAGCCTGGCGGTGGGCGGTGGGCGGTG
>NZ_NBZW01000016.1 GCF_002379085.1 Polaromonas sp. AET17H-212
GACGCCGATCCTTCTCCGATAGCGACGCAAATAGCCGCAGCATCTTCAACTCTATGTCTCTTGTATAGCCCATCGCTCTGCCAATCCATGCTCTATTTTCAGTAGCAGTGATCATCCCACGAGTGTCGGGAAAAATCGCATTCCGGGAAATTGTTTCTTGCCAAATCCTTACGACGGGACTTGCACCCGCAGGAGTGCGCCCATGCTGGGCGCACATGAAAAAAAGCCGCCCGCAGGCGGCTTTCAGGCAAGCAGCAGGAATTACTTCGCGGCGCTGGCAGGAGCCTGGGCTTCAGCAGGAACCGGTGCAGGCGTGACAGCTGCAGGTGCGGATGCTGCCTCGGCAGGTGCTGGAGCAGGTGCTGGCGTGACAACGACAGGAGCAGGTGCAGCCGCTTCTTCTTTTTTACCGCAGGCAGCCAGGGCAACCGCAGCGACGATGGCGGCCAAAACGAGGGACTTGTTCATATCGAGATCCTTGATGAATGAGAGAGACAACTTATAAATCCGTCAAAAAAAAACCCAAACCTGACGATTCGAGTTTTTCAACGGGAGGGCGAGTGACGCGAGCTCAAACTGCCCCGACAGCGAGTATATGCGGGTTTTCACCGCCGTAAAAACCCTCAACTCACAAAAAAGCAGAGAAAGACCATGACAACACCGCCTCTTCCGCCCGCTGGGCGTGCTGCGGCATCGCCTCGCTGCGTCAAATCCCCAGTGTGGTCGCCGGGAAAGCCGGGCTGCTGCGCAGCAGCTTTTCCGTCAGCCTTTCCCTCAGTGCCACGCGCCGCGCGGCTTCCGGCCCCGCCACGCCGGTGCTGCGAACCAGGTCCAGCCGCTCGAACACCCAGCCCGGGCTCCAGAAGGCACTGGGCAGGTCGCTGGCCGCCACCGCACCACTGCCGCGACAATCAGCAATGTGGGACCAGGTGCGGCGCCAGGTCACAAACCGCGCGTGCCGGCGCGTCACTTCGTCATAGTTCCGGGCCAGCATGGTCAGTGTGCGACCCGATGTTGACCAGTCGTTGAGGGATTGCGCGACACTGCGCTCGCCCAGCGGCCAGTCCTCAAAGGTGGCGTCGCAAAGAATGATTTCACGCCAGCCCTGCGCGGCCGCTGCCGCGAAGGCCTGCCGGACCAGATCGGCGAATGCCGAGCGCCCCTCGAAGCGCCCCTGCAGCAATGCGGGCGAAGAAGGCGCGGCGGAAGGATGGGGATCGTTCATCATCGGCTCCTTGAAGGCATGAAACAGCAGGCCCGTCGCGTGGTTCAGCAATCTTCCGGATGGGCCAGCCAGCCGGCCGCATGCCAGTCTGCCAGCAAGTCCAGCGCCGAAGGTCCCGCGCGGCGAAGGTCGGCGGCAGCGAGCCGGCGCTGGTCGGCCAGGCGCCGCATCAGGGTCGCGTCAGCCCCTCTGGCGCGGTAGCTTTCTCCATTGATGAACACATGCTGCGCGTCGTACATCATGCGGGTTCGCGGATCCAGGCAGAGACCCTCGGCGCAGCGCGGGTCCCACCGTCCCGACGGGTCGTCAAACCAGACCGAGGCCTTGGGTTCCGTCAGGCATTCACCGAGCGCACAGGCCAGCGCCAACGGATCTTTCAAGGCCTCATGCACCGCCTTTTGCGCAAACGCGAGCAGGCCTTCGGGCAGGGCCGCGGGCGTTGGTGTTGCGGCCTGCGATGGATCGCGGTACAGGCTCTGGCTGACGGCGGCATCGTCCTCCTCCTCATCACCCGCAAAATCCGCCAGACGCTGCAGCAGCTCACTCGCCAGTCCGGCGCGCTTGGGCGCTCGAAAGCCGATGGAATACGTCATGCAGTCCTGCACCTTGCCGTCCTCGTCCTGCGACGGCTCGGCCAACCCGTCATGGGCATAACGCGGCGGCAGGTAAAGCATGTCGCCGGCCTCCAGCACAAACTCCTGCTCGGGCTCGAAGTTCTGCAGGACCTTGAGCGGCACACCTTCCTGCAGCGCCAGGTCTTTTTGCCGGCCTATCTTCCAGCGCCGGCGGCCGCTGGCCTGGAGCAGGAAAACGTCGTAACTGTCAAAGTGCGGACCCACGCCGCCGCCCGGCGTGGCAAATGAAATCATCAGGTCATCGAGCCGGGCATCGGGCACAAAGCGGAAGTGCTGCAGCAGCTCATGGGCCCGGCGATCATGCAGGTCCACGCCCTGCACCAGCAGGGTCCACTGTGGCCGGTTCAGGGCCGGCAGGCTGCGCGGCCCGAACGGGCCCTGCTTCATGCGCCAGCCGGCGGGCTGTTGCTCCACAAGGCGCGACTCCACCTGTTGCTGCGCCGCGAGGTCGAACAGTTCCCTGCGGCTCAGCAAGGGCTGGAAACCAGGCATGGCCTGGCGCACCAGCAGGGGCTTTTTCTGCCAGTGGCGGCGCATGAATTGGGCCGGGGTCAGACCGGCGAGAAGGGCAAGGGGTTGATTGACATCCATGGGACAATTGTGCGATGAAAATCACCTCGCAATGCGTCGTTGCCCTGACCTGGACGCTGAAAGATACCCTGGGCGAAATACTGGACGAACTCGACGAGCCGGTGGAGTTTCTGCTGGGCGGCGATGACCTGCTCGCCAAAATCGAGGAGAGCCTGCAGGGCCATGAGCCGGGCGCCACGATCAACCTGCATCTGGAGCCCGAAAACGCATTTGGCGACTACGACGAAAACCTGGTTTTCCTGGAGGCCCGCAAGCTGTTTCCGGCGGAACTCGAGGAAGGCCTGACCTTTGACGGCGCCGCCCTGCCCGCCGGCGTCAACCCCGATACGCCGCCGGACCGCATTTACACGGTGACCGAAATTTATCCCGAGCATGTGGTGCTCGATGGCAACCACCCGCTGGCCGGCATCGCGATCCGCCTGAGCCTGAAGGTCGAGTCCGTGCGCGAGGCCACCGAGGCAGAAATCGGCCAGGGCTCCATGGGGACCGGGTTTTTCAAGCTTGAATCGCAAGCTCCCGGCAACAACACGCTGCACTAAATCCCACCCATAAAAAGGCCGACCTGCTCCAGAGAGCAGGCCGGCCTGAACTGAGTCCGCCGTGGCCCTTCTTTTTCCGCAGGGCCGCCCCAAGGAAAAATGCGCCCCCTCGGGGGGCAGCGAAGTACACGCAGTGACGAGCGTGGGGGCTTAACGCATGCGGTACAGCTGGTTGTTCTCGATCTTGACGCGGTCACCGATACGCAGCTCGCCGTAAGAAGGCACGTCGTAGGCACGTGTGCCGCCATTGTCCAGCTGGACAGAAACGCGGTAGGTTTCATTCACGGGCTGGGTGTTGCGGTTCCTCTCGACGACATTGCCGGCGACAGCACCGCCGACAGCGCCGAGCACGGTGGCTGCCGTGCGTCCGCTACCGCCGCCGATCTGGCTGCCCACGGCTGCACCAGCGACGCCGCCGATCACGGCACCCAGACCCGAGGTCGTGGCCGGTTGTTGCGTGCGCAGGACCTCCACATTGCTGACACGGCCGTATTCGATGTAATTGCCTTGCGGGTTCTGCGCCGGGTAAGTGGACGCGGGATAGGTGGCCGCAGGGTAGGTCGAGCCCGGGGCCGGCTGACTCATGGGCGCAGCGCAGGCGGCAAGCCCGGCAACCACAACCACCGATGAAACGACTGAAATGAAACGGGAAGCTTGACGCATGGAAATCTCCTGTGTGTGAACATTCAGAGGGCCCACCGCATCCATCGGTTGAAGGACAAGTTGCCTGAGGACCCTGCTGCATTGATTAAACCCACGCCGCCCCGTCGCACGGGTGGGGGGCCAGGCTGTCCCGGCGTGGGAGCCCGCTGCCGGCCGGTGTAGGAAAAGCCTGACGCTGTGCCTTGTCCGCTCAGCCTCTCAGGCCTTGCCGGTCGAGCCGTAGCCGTTTTCGCCGCGCTGGCTGACTGCCGCGAAATCATCGACCACGTTGAACTCGGCCTGCAGCACGGGAACGATCAGCAACTGGGCGATGCGCTCCATGGGCGTTATCGTGAAGGCCACATCGCTGCGGTTCCAGGCGCTGACCATGAGCTGGCCCTGGTAATCGCTGTCGATCAGCCCGACCAGGTTGCCCAGAACGATGCCGTGTTTGTGCCCCAGCCCCGAGCGCGGCAGGATCATGGCTGCGTAACCGGGGTTGTGCAGATAGATCGCCAGGCCGGTGGGCACCAGTTGCCAGGCATTGGGCGGCAGGGTCAGCGGCGCGTCCAGGCAGGCGCGCAGGTCCAGCCCCGCGCTGCCGGGCGTGGCATAGGCGGGCAGGTTGCCGCGCAGGCGGTCGTCGATGATCTTGACGTCGATTTTCATGTCACTTGCCTTGTTTGAATTCTTTGGCGGCCGGTTCCGCCAGCGCGCGCAAGCGCGTCTTGAGCAGTTCTGGCGAGTATTTTTTAAAGCGGTAAACCGCCCATGCGGCAAAAGCGATCAGCAGCGGCAGGGCCATCATGCCGGCGCGCGGCAGCACCACAGAGACCAGCTGCAGCACCATCCAGCCGATCAGCAGCCATTTGCCCACCGTCCACAAGAACGGTCCGGCGGGCCGGCTCGACGCTGCGTCCCGGGCGGCTTCCGGGCGTGCCACTGTGGCGGCCCCAGACATCAGGCCGGTGCCCGGCAGCGCGTCAGCCTTCGCCTGCCTGGCAAGGACGGCCGCCGCCGCGCTGGCACTCAGTTTTTCCACATACCGGGCAAAGTCACCGTCGGGCGGGGTGTCGGAAGGCAGTTGCACCTTGTCTCACCCTGCCCGCTTGATCCGGCTGGCGATCTCTGCCACCAGTTGCCGCGCCAACGACAGCTTGGAGGCACGCGCCAGTTCCCGGCTGCCCTGCGCATCGAGCAGCAGCAGGGCATTGTCATCACGGCCGAAGGTGGCCGGGCCGATGTTGCCCACCAGCAGCGGCACCCCCTTGCGCCGGCGCTTGGCCTGCGCGTTGTCCTTGAGGTCGTGGCTCTCGGCGGCAAAACCGACGCAGAACAGCGCACCCGACAGGCCGCGCGGCGATTGCGCCAGCGTCGCCAGGATGTCGGGGTTCTCGGTAAAAGCCAGCTGGGGTGCCTGGCCCGAGCCGTCTTTCTTGATCTTGCGCTCCGCGCTGCTCGCTGGCCGCCAGTCGGCCACCGCCGCGGTCGCTACAAAAACAGTAGCTGCCGGCGCTTGTTGCATCACGGCTTCAAGCATGTTTTGTGCAGATTTGACGTCGATGCGCGTGACGCCGCGCGGTGTGCTCAAGCTGACCGGCCCGGCCACCAGCGTGACCTGCGCGCCGGCCTCGCGCGCGGCGCGCGCCACGGCAAAACCCATCTTGCCGCTCGACAGGTTGGTGATGCCGCGCACCGGGTCAATGGCCTCGTAGGTCGGGCCCGCCGTCACCAGCACATGCTGGCCGGCCAGCACCTTGGGGGTGAAAAAAGCAATGATGTCTTCGAGCAACTCGGGCGGCTCCAGCATGCGCCCGTCGCCGGTTTCGCCGCAGGCCTGAAAACCGCTGCCCACACCCAGGATGGTCGCGCCATCGCTAGAGAGCTGCGCCATGTTGCGCTGGGTCGCGGGATGGGCCCACATTTCACGGTTCATCGCCGGCGCGATCAGCAGCGGCACCTTGTCAATAGGCCGGGCCAGGCACATCAGGCTGAGCAGGTCGTCAGCCCGGCCATGCAGCAGCTTGGCCATGAAGTCGGCGCTGCAGGGCGCGACCAGGATGGCGTCGGCTTCGCGGCTCAGGTTGATGTGCGCCATGTTGTTGGCCTCCCGGCTGTCCCACTGGCTGGTGTAGACCGGCCGGCCACTGAGCGCCTGCAGCGTCACCGCGGTGATGAACTGCTCGGCGGCTTCGGTCATCACCACCTGTACGCTGGCACCCTGCTTGATCAGTGAGCGGCACAACTCCGCCGCCTTGTAGCAGGCAATGCCGCCCGACAGGCCCAGCACGATGTGCCGGCCGGCCAGATCGCCGCCAGCGTCGGGGACTTCTTCATTTGCTTGCTTCGTCATGCCCCGCAATGTATCCCAGTTTGTCCGCGTCCTTGGCGGCGGGAACCGCGGCGGACACAGACTCACCCGTATAATCCCCGTTTACCACCTAAGCGAACTTGCGGTTCGTACCTGACATGACCAAATTTGTCTTCGTCACCGGCGGTGTGGTGTCTTCCCTGGGCAAGGGAATCGCCTCAGCCTCCTTAGCAGCGATCCTTGAATCGCGAGGCCTCAAAGTCACTTTAATCAAGCTGGACCCTTACCTCAACGTCGATCCCGGCACGATGTCGCCGTTCCAGCACGGCGAGGTGTTTGTCACCGACGACGGCGCGGAAACCGACCTGGACCTGGGCCACTACGAGCGTTTTGTCGAAACGCGCATGCGCAAGGCCAACAATTTCACGACCGGCCAGATCTACAAAAGCGTGCTTGAGAAGGAACGCCGCGGCGACTACCTCGGCAAGACCGTGCAGGTCATTCCGCACGTCACCAACGAAATCCAGGAATTCATCAAGCGCGGCGCCGGTTACGACACGCCGCAGGCGGTGGATGTGGCGATTGTCGAAATCGGCGGCACGGTGGGCGACATCGAGTCGCTGCCCTTTCTTGAGGCCGTGCGCCAGATGAGCCTGCGCCTGGGCGCCAACAACACGGCCTTTGTGCACCTGAGTTATGTGCCCTGGATCGCTGCCGCGGGCGAGCTCAAGACCAAGCCGACCCAGCACACCGCCAAACAGCTGCGCGAAATCGGCATCCAGGCCGATGTGCTGCTGTGCCGCGCCGACCGCCCCATCCCCAGCGAAGAGCGTGAAAAGATTTCGCTGTTCTCCAACGTCCCCGAGTGGGGCGTGATTTCGATGTGGGACGTGGACACCATTTACAAGGTGCCGCGCATGCTGCACGAGCAGGGCCTGGACGGGCTGATCTGCGACAAGCTGCGTCTGAACACGCCACCGGCCAACCTCAAGCGCTGGGACGACCTGGTTTACGAAACCGCGCATCCGGCCAATGAAGTGCACATCGCCATGGTCGGCAAGTACGTGGACCTGTCGGACAGCTACAAGTCGCTCAACGAAGCCATTCGCCACGCCGGCATGAAAAACCAGGCCAAGGTCGTCATCGAGTATGTCGATTCGGAAACCCTGACGCCGGACAACGTCTCGCGCCTGGCCAAGTTCGACGGCATCCTGGTGCCCGGCGGCTTCGGCATACGCGGCGTGGAGGGCAAGATCTGCGCGGCGCGTTTTGCGCGTGAAAACAAGGTGCCCTACCTCGGCATCTGCCTGGGCATGCAGGTCGCCACCATCGAGTTTGCACGGCATGTGGCGGGCCTGAAGGACGCCAACAGCACCGAGTTCGAGCCGAGCACGCCTCACCCGGTCATCGCGCTGATCACCGAGTGGAAAGACGAAGACGGCACCATCAAGACGCGCAACGAGCAGTCCGACCTCGGCGGCACCATGCGCCTCGGTGCGCAAAGCTCCGACGTCGCCAAGGACACCCTGGCGCACAGGATCTACGGCGACGTGGTCACCGAGCGCCACCGCCATCGCTACGAGGCCAACGTCCACTACCTCGACAGGTTGCGTGAAGCCGGCCTGGTGATCTCGGCCCTGACCCAGCGCGAACACCTGACCGAAATTGTCGAGCTGCCGCAAAACGTGCACCCCTGGTTCATCGGCGTGCAGTTCCACCCCGAATTCAAATCCACCCCCTGGGCCGGCCACCCGCTGTTCAACGCCTACGTGAAAGCCGCACTGGACCATCAGACGGCCGGAAAAACATTGAAAGTGGTGGCCTGATGAAATTATGTGGTTTCGACGTGGGCCTTGATCAGCCCTTTTTCCTGATCGCCGGCCCCTGTGTCGTCGAGTCCGAGCAACTGCAGATGGACACGGCAGGCACACTCAGGGACATCACGGCTTCGCTGGGCATTCCCTTCATTTTCAAGTCCAGCTACGACAAGGCGAACCGCTCCAGCGGCACCAGCTTTCGCGGCCCCGGCATGGAAAAAGGGCTGGAGATCCTGGCCAAGGTCAAACGCGAGCTGAACCTGCCCATCCTGACCGATGTGCACTCGGAGTCCGAGATTGCCGCCGTGGCGGCCGTGGTGGACGTGCTGCAGACGCCGGCTTTCCTGTGCCGTCAGACCGACTTCATCCACGCGGTGGCGCAATCGGGCAAACCGGTCAACATCAAGAAGGGCCAGTTTCTCGCGCCCGGCGACATGAAAAACGTCATCGACAAGGCCCGTGCGGCAGCACGCGAAAAAGGCTTGAACGAAGACAACTTCATGGCCTGCGAACGCGGTGCCAGCTTCGGCTACAACAACCTGGTCAGCGACATGCGCAGCCTGGCCATCATGCGCGAGACCGGCGCCCCGGTAGTGTTTGACGCCACCCATTCGGTGCAGTTGCCCGGCGGCCAGGGCACCACCAGCGGCGGCCAGCGCGAAATGGTGCCGGTGCTGGCCCGCGCCGCCGTCGCGGTCGGCATTGCGGGCCTCTTCATGGAAACCCACCCGGACCCATCCAAGGCCATGAGTGACGGCCCCAACGCCGTGCCGCTCAAACACATGAAGGCCCTGCTGGAGACGCTGCTCGAACTCGACCGCGTGACCAAGAAGAACGGTTTTCTCGAAAACAACTTCGAGGCCTGATCATGACCAGCGCCTACATCATTGCCAGCGTGACGGTCACCAACCCGGTGCAGTACGAGGAATACAAGAAGTGGTCCAGCGCCGCCATGCAGGCGCATGGTGCCGAGGTCTGCGTGCGCGGTGGCAAGGTCGAGGTGCTCGAAGGCGACTGGGCGCCCGAACGCCTCGTCATCCTGAAGTTTCCGACGTTTGAAGCGGCGAAGGCCTTTGACGCTTCCCCCGAATACGGCAAAGCCAGGGCCGCGCGGCAAGGCGCGGCCATCATGCGGATGATCATCGTTGAAGGTGTCTGACCCTTCGCCTGCCAGTTTTTAATTTTGATTTGAAAGACCTCCATGAGTGCAATTGTTGATATCGTCGGTCGCGAAATCCTGGACAGCCGGGGCAACCCCACCGTCGAATGCGACGTGTTGCTCGAATCCGGCGTCATGGGCCGGGCCGCTGTGCCGTCGGGCGCCTCCACCGGTTCGCGCGAAGCCATCGAGCTGCGCGACGGCGATGCCTCGCGTTACCTCGGCAAGGGTGTGCTCAAGGCGGTCGAGTACATCAACACCGAAATCTCCGAAGCCGTGCTGGGCCTGGACGCCAGCGAGCAGGCCTTCCTGGACCGCACCCTGATCGACCTGGACGGCACCGAGAACAAGGCGCGCCTGGGCGCCAACGCGATGCTGGCCGTCAGCATGGCGGTGGCACGCGCCGCTGCCGAGGAAGCCGGCCTGCCGCTGTACCGTTACTTCGGCGGCATGGGCGCGATGCAGATGCCCGTTCCCATGATGAACGTGATCAACGGCGGCGCCCACGCCAACAACAGCCTGGACCTGCAGGAGTTCATGATCGTGCCGGTGGGTGCGCCCAGCTTCCGCGAAGCCCTGCGCTGGGGCGCCGAGGTGTTCCACGCGCTCAAGAAAATCCTGCATGACCGCGGCATCAGCACCGCCGTCGGTGACGAAGGCGGCTTTGCGCCCAGCGTGGAAAACCATGAAGCGGCGATTGCGCTGATCCTGGAAGCCATCGACAAGGCCGGCTACACCGCCGGCGATCAGATCGCCCTGGCGCTGGACTGCGCCGCCAGCGAGTTCTACAAGGACGGCCTGTATGTGCTGGAAGGCGAAGGCGGCCTGCAACTGAACGCCCAGCAGTGGACCGACATGCTGGCCACCTGGTGCGACAAATACCCCATCATCAGCATCGAAGACGGCATGCACGAAGGCGACTGGGACGGCTGGAAAATCCTGACCGAACGTCTGGGCAAGAAGGTGCAGCTGGTCGGCGACGACCTGTTTGTCACCAACACCAAGATCCTCCAGGAAGGCATCGACAAGCACATTGCCAATTCCATCCTGATCAAGATCAACCAGATCGGCACCCTGACCGAGACCTTTGCCGCGATTGAAATGGCCAAACGCGCCGGCTACACCGCCGTGATTTCGCACCGTTCCGGCGAGACCGAAGACAACACGATTGCCGACATCGCGGTTGGCACCAACGCCGGCCAGATCAAGACCGGCTCGCTGAGCCGCTCCGACCGCATGGCCAAGTACAACCAGCTGCTGCGCATCGAAGAAGACCTGGGCGACATCGCGATCTACCCCGGCCGCGCTGCCTTCTACAACCTGCGCTAAACACAACCGTTGATCGTGGGAAACCGCGTCGTCCCCGCCCTCCTGATTGCGCTGCTGGTCATCGTGCATGCGCAGCTCTGGATTGGCCGGGGCAGCCTTCCCAGCGTCAATGCGATGCAGCGCAAGCTCAGCGAGCAGACCGCCAGCAACGCCCAGGCGCACGCCGACAACGAACGGCTGGCCGCCGAGGTCAAGGACCTGCGTGAAGGCCTGGAGATGGTCGAGGAAAAGGCGCGCCAGGAGCTGGGCATGGTCAAGCCCAATGAAATTTTTGTGCAGATTGCGCCCTGACCGCAACCATCGCGGTCTGCTTTTTTTGCTCTGCTTTTGATAGCTTCCGGCGCTTTACCTGTCTGGGCTGGAACCTGATTTGACGCTTGATCTGGTCGCCCGACCTGGCCACAGGCCCGCGCCGCGCCACATCGCGCTGCTGGGCGCAGCGGGTACCGGCAAGACCCGGCTGGCAAACCAACTCATGGCGGCGCTGGACAGCCGCCCCACCCCGCACCCTGCCCTTCTGGTTGCCGACAACCCGTCGCTGGCGGTTGTTTGTCAGGCCCGTGCCGGCGCACCGACCGACCCGCGCGGCTTCGGCTTTCATCAGGTCCTGCTCATGGGTCTGGATCTGCCGACGCCCGCCGGTCTCGCGGCGACACAGGAGGCGGTCGACCAGCAGCTGCGCCTGACGCTTGCCAACGCGGAAGTGCCCTACACCGTGGTTTACGGCCAGGGGCCGCAGCGCCTGGCCCATGCACTGGGTGCGCTGCAGGGGCTGCTGGATGGCGGCAAGCCGTCTCCGCTGGCCACCGGTGGCCGGGAGCGCCGCCCCTGGGTCTGGGCCTGCGACACCTGCAGCGACCCGGACTGCGAACGCCGCCTGCTCAGCGACCTGCTGGCGCGCCGTCCGCCCTGATGGCCGACAGCATTGCAGCTACTGCACGGTAGGCGCAGGCGGCAGCTGGCTTTCCTGACGGGTGAAAATCTGCGCGGCATCGACCGGGTCGAAACCGTACTGCGCGCCGCAAAACTCGCAGCCCACGTCGATGCGCCCCTGCTCGGCGATGATGCTTTCCACCTCGGCCGTACCGAGGCTGCGCAACATGCCGCTGACACGCTCCTGCGAGCAGCTGCAGGCAAAGGTCGGCGTGCTGGGCACAAAACGCGTGACTTTTTCTTCCCAGAACAGGCGGTGCAGGATGGTGTCGGCGTCCAGGCCCAGCAACTCCTCGCGCTTGAGCGTGCCGGCCAGCATGGCAATGCGTTTGTAGTCTTCGTTGCGACCGATCTCGTCTTCGTCGGCGCGTTGCCCGCCCTGCAGGTTGCCCTGACCCTGCACCGGCAGGCGCTGGATCAGCAGGCCAGCAGCGACCTGGCCGTCGGCCGCCAGAATCAGGCGGGTGTCGAGCTGCTCGCTTTGCAGCATGTAGTGCTCCAGCACTTCGCCGAGTTTTTCGAGCTTTTCATGCTGGTCGCCAAACAGCGGCACCACGCCCTGGTAGGGCTGCTGGCCCGGCAGCCGGTCTTTCGGGTCCAGCGTGATCGCGCAGCGGCCCTGGTTGTTGACGTTGACGAGACGGCTTAAGGTGTCGCCCGGCAACACGTCGCCGGTCACGGTCGCGGTGGCGCGCAGGCTCAGGTCGGGCTGCACTTCGACCACGGCCAGCTTGACCGGGCCGTCCCCGAAAATCTGCAGGACCAGTGCCCCGTTGAACTTGATGTTGCCCTGCATCAGCGCGCCGGCGGCCGTCATTTCGCCGAGCAGTTGCATGACCTCGGGCGGGTAGCCGCCGCCGGCCTTGCGTCGCTGGAGGATTTCCTGCCAGGCGTCCGTCAGGCGCACCAGCATGCCGCGCACCGGCAGGCCGTCGAAAATGAATTTGTGCAGTTCGGACATCAGGCCCCCACGCTTGTCACTTCGTGTCCTGCGCTGCTCCCCGGGGGGGCGCTGCGCCTGCGGGCCGGCAAAGCCGGACCCGCGGCCCCGGCTGGAATGGGGACACTGGTGTCAGCTGTCTGTGTGCACTTGTTGGGTTTGGTCATGGTCAGGGGGAGGGTTCAGGCGATCTTCTTGAAGCCGGCCTTGTAGCGCCGGGCATTCTCTACATAGTGCTGCGCAATCATTTTTAAACCCTCGATCTGCTCGGGCGAGAGTTGCCGCACGGCCTTGGCCGGGCTGCCGAGGATCATGGAGCCGTCGGGAAACTCCTTGCCTTCGGTCACCAGCGAACCGGCGCCCACCAGGCAGTTTTTGCCGATCTTCGCGTTGTTCAGAACAATCGCGCCTATGCCGATCAATGAGCCGTCGCCTATGGTGCAGCCGTGCAGCATGACCTGGTGGCCAATCGATACATTCGCGCCAATCGTCAGGGGCACGCCGTGGTCGGCATGCAGCACGCTGGCATCCTGGATGTTGGAGCCGCTGCCTATGCGTATGGTTTCGGTGTCGCCGCGCACCACCGTGCCGAACCAGACGCTGACGCCTTCGGCCAGCTCGACATCCCCAATGACCTGGGCGCTGTCGGCAACCCAGGCGGTTTCATGGAGGGCGGGTATCAGGTCGTCGAGTTGGTAGATGGCCATGGTGTGGGTAGGGGGTGGGGTTGGGAAAGCGGGAAGGGCCAGCTGGGTGCCGGCATCTGCCGTCAATTGTAAGGAAGAGGCCTTCTGCCCGCCCTGCAGGGTCTCTCCCGCACACCGGCGCCATCGCCGACAATCCTGCCATGACGGCGACACCCGCACCCCCCGAACTGCGCCAGCAGGCCCTGCAGGCGCTGATGGAACCCGATCCACAGCAAAAAGTGCTGCTGGCCCAATGCCTGTGGTCGCAGGCAGCTACTCTTTCGATAGCGTTTCATGACCGTCTCGAGACGCCCGCCGGCCTGCCCGGCTGTCCGGCGCGGCCCGAGCTGCGCTCCCACCTCGATGTCCCCAAGCGCTCACCGTTCACCCCGCCGGGCCTGGCGGCCCTGATCCACGCCGTGACACACATCGAATTCAACGCGATCAACCTGGCGCTCGACGCCGCCTGGCGCTTTGACGGCATGCCGCCGGCCTATTACCTCGACTGGCTGAAAGTCGCCGCGGAAGAGGCCCAACACTTCAGCCTGCTGCGCGAGCACCTGCAGACGCTGGGTTATGACTATGGCGACTTTCCTGCCCACACCGGCCTCTGGGACATGACCGAAAAAACCGCCGGCGACGTGCTCGCGCGCATGGCGCTGGTGCCGCGCACGCTGGAAGCCCGCGGGCTGGACGCCACCCCCGCGATGCAGGCCAAATTGCGCAAGGTGGGAACCCCCGCTGCGCTGGCCGCCGTCGGCATCCTCGACATCATCCTGCGCGACGAGATCGGCCATGTCGCCATCGGCAACCACTGGTACCGCCACCTGTGCCGGCAACGCCAACTCGATCCCGTGACGACGTACGCCGAGCTGGCGGCCCGGTATGAAGCGCCCGCGCTGCGCGGTCCGTTCAACCTGGCCGCCCGCCGCGCCGCCGGGTTTGACGAGGCCGAGCTGGCCCGGCTGGGCACCTGAACCACGACACAGCGGCCGCGCGCGGCGCAGAGGCCCGCCAGCTTGATACACATCAATACGCCGGGATCCGGGGCGGTTGACACTGGATCGGGTATTTCTCCCACGGCGCGAGTGCACGGAACAACGGCAAGCTGGCGCAGGATTCAGTAATATGGCGGCTTCAGACCGTCAAATCGCAGAAGTTCCAGAAGTTGTAGAAGTTGCAGAGGAGGGTTTGCAATGATCCGGCATCTCGTTCCCCAGATTGAATCGCAAATCGTGCGCCTGTCGTCGCCGGTAGCCGTGCAGTTGCCTGCGGGCCAGCTGCTCGGCCCGCCCGGCGCCCCGGTCAAGATGTCGTTTTCCCACTGGTCCAGCCTGACCCGGCTGCGCGCCGGCCAGATTGGCGCGCTGGCCGAGGAGTTTGTCGAGGGCAAGCTGCTCCTGGAAGGCCACATGCGCGACGTGATGGCCGTGGCCGTCAGCCTGCTGCCGGACAACCCGGTCCACATCGACGCCGGCTGGTGGACCACCCTGCAGCGCCAGATTCGCTCGCTCAGGGCGCATACGCCGGAAAAAGACGCCGAGCAGATCCAGTTCCACTACGATGTCTCGGACGACTTCTACGCCCTCTGGCTGGACCCGCGCCGCGTTTATTCCTGCGCCTACTACCGGGATGACAGCATGACCCTGGCCCAGGCCCAGGAGGCCAAGCTCGACCACATCTGCCGCAAGCTCATGCTGCAGCCCGGCGAGCGCTTCCTGGACATTGGCGCGGGCTGGGGCGGCCTGTTGCTGTGGGCGGCCGAGCATTACGGCGTCGAGGCCACCGGCATCACGCTGTCGAAAAACCAGCATGCGCATGTGCAGCGCCTGATCGCCGACAAGGGCCTGCAGGGCCGGGTCCGGATGGAGCTGTGCGACTACCGCCAGCTCGATGAAAGCCAGCCCTACGACAAGATTTCGTCGGTGGGCATGTTCGAACACGTGGGCCGTGCCAACATGACGGCGTACTTCCGCAAGATCCGGCGCCTGCTGGCACCGGGCGGGCTGGTCATGAACCACGGCATCACCGCCGGCGGGCCGGACAACGACCAGCTCGGCGCCGGCATGGGCGACTTCATCGAAAAATACATTTTCCCCGGCGGGCAATTGCTGCATGTCAGCGACGTGCTCGACCACATGGCACGCGGCGGGCTGGAGATGGTCGACACGGAAAACCTGCGGCCTCACTATGCGCGCACGCTGTGGGACTGGTCCGATGCGCTGGAGGCCCGGCTGGACGCGGCGCAGCAGGTGCTGGCCGCCCGCAGCGGCAGCGAGCGCGGCGAAAAAATCCTGCGCGCCTACCGCCTCTACCTGGCCGGCAGCGCCATGGGCTTCGAGCAAGGCTGGCTCTCGCTGCACCAGATGCTGGCCACCCGGCCCGCCGAAGGCGCGTCCGGCAACGCCGGCAAGGGTGCGCCAAGCGTTTACCCGTTCAGCCGCGACTACATGTATGCGCCCCCGGCCGGCCCGGGCAACGCGCCGGGCTGAACCGGTCGCCTTCCGGAAATTCCCGATCAAATCGGCCTGTTGCCAGCATGCGATGGGCGCAGACAGCTATTAAATCAATAGCATGCGACACCCCGAGGCTCAGTCGCCCTTGATCTGCGCCGCCTTGATGATGCGGGCGTTGTTGTCGGACTCCTGCGCAATCTGCCGCCCGAACTCGGCGGCGCTGCCGCCCGTCAGCACGTTGTCGGCGCCCAGCAGGCGCTTGCGCAACTCGGGCGTCTTCAGGGCCAGATTGATTTCGGTGTTCAGGCGCGACAGCACGGCCTCGGGTGTTTTTCCGGGTGCAAACACGCCGAACAGCGAGCTCAGGTTGGCCGGCGCAAATCCGAGTTCGGCAAAGGTCGGCACCTGCGGCAGGGCCTCCACCCGCGCCGGTGCACCGACTGCCAGCGGGCGCAGCTTGCCGGACTGGATGTGCGGCATCACCGCGCCGCTGAGGTTGGTGGTGATCACTTCAAACTGCCCGCTCAGGGCATCGGTCAGTTGCTGGCCGCCGCCTTTGTAGGGAATGTGGGTGAAGCCGGCTTTCGCGCCGTGCTGGACCTGCTCGAGCACGATGTGGCCCACCGTGGCCAGCCCCGAGGTGGACCAGCGGATGCCGCCGGGTCTGGCTTTCGCCGCGGCCAACAGGTCCTTGAAGTCCTTGCCTTCAAAAGCAGAGGTGGCCAGCAACACCACCGGCGAGTACATCACGCTGGCCACCGGGGCAATGTCCCGGGCCGGGTCATAGGGCAGCTTGCCCAGGTGCGGGTTTAGCGCCAGCGGGCTGATCGAGGAAAAGCCGATGGTGTAGCCGTCCGGCGCGGCCTTGGCCACGGCGTCCATGCCGATGCTGCCGCCCGCACCGGCCCGGTTTTCCACCACTACCGGAGTGCCCAGCTGCGCGGCCAGCTTGTCGGCCAGCGCACGCGCGATGTTGTCGCTCAGGCCGCCCGGCGGGTAAGCCACCACGATGCGGATGGGGCGTGCCGGCCAGGCGCCCTGGGCGGCGGCAGACAGAGGCATCCAGCTGGTGCCGAGGGCGAGCAAGGACAGGGCAAACAGGCCGTGACGGCGATTCAGGCGTGACATGAGAAGGTCCGGAAGTGAAAGGGAAGCCTCATTTTGCCCTGCCCCCATCCCTTCCTGCGGGCTCAGCCTCGGGGGTGGTGGTGCGCGTGCAGCGCCTTCAGGCGTTCGCGCGCCACATGGGTGTAGATGGTGGTGGTGGAGATGTCGGCGTGGCCCAGCAGCATCTGCACCGCCCGCAGGTCGGCGCCATGGTTGAGCAGGTGGGTGGCAAAGGCGTGACGCAAGGTGTGCGGCGACAGCGGCGAGGTGATGCCCGCCCGCAGCGCATGTTTCTTGACCAGCATCCAGAACATCACGCGGCTCATGCCGCTGCCGCGGCCGGTGACAAACAGGTCGTCGGTCTGCTGCCCGCCCAGGATCGCGGGGCGCGCTTCGGCGAGGTAGTGCTCGATCGCCTGCCGCGCCACTTGGCCGAAGGGCACCAGGCGCTCCTTGCTGCCCTTGCCCATGACGCGCAGCACCCCCTCGTTCATGCCGACATGGAAGGTCTTGAGCCCGACCAGCTCGCTCACACGCAGGCCGCTGGCGTACATCAGTTCCAGCATGGCGCGGTCGCGCAGGCCCAGCGGCGTGTCGCTGTCGGGCGCGGCCAGCAGCAACTCGACCTGGGCTTCCGACATGAGTTTGGGCACACGCAGGGCCTGTTTGGCCGACTGCAGTTTGAGGGTGGGGTCGGCGTGGATCAGACGCTCGCGCAGGGCCCAGCGGAAGTAGCGCTTGAACACCGTCAGGCGCCGGTTCGCGGAGGTCGCCCGGGTGCTGGCGTGCCGGGCCGAAAAATAGGCGTTCAGGTCGCGCTCGGCACTGTCGTCGAGCTTGCGGGCGCCCTGCTCTTTCGCCCCCAGCCAGAGCGCATACAGCGACAGGTCGCGCCGGTAGGCGGCCAGCGTGTTTTTGGACAAGCCGTCTTCCAGCCACATGGCGTCGACAAAGGCATCAATGCTGGACTGGCTCTGGGGATTCATAAGCGCAACGATAACAAACCGAACAAACGGACCCCCTGCAAAAAAAAGGGCCCCATCAGCTCAAGGCTGGCGGGGCCGGGGAAACACGGGAAAGGCGGTCCAACCGCCTGGCCGGCACTTACTCGAGCGACAGCTTGGAGGTGGTCACCACTTTTTTGTAAACCTCGAACTCGGCCTTGATCTGGGCCGTGAACTGCTCGGGCGTGTTGCCGACGATGATGGAGCCGGTGTCCTCGATGCGCTTGCGCACCGCCGGGTCCTGCAGGGCCTTGAGCGTGGCCGCGCTGACCTTGTCGACCACCTCTTTTGGCAGGCCCTTGGGGCCCAGAATACCGTAATACGCCATGCGGTTGACCGGCTCGAGGCCGACTTCCTTGAAGGTCGGCACATCCGGCAGGACCGCCAGACGCTGCGGCGCGGCCACCACGATCGGGATCAGGCGTTTTTGCTGGATGAAAGGCAGTGCCGAGGGGATGTTGTCGAAAATGATCTGCACCTGGCCGGCCACCGTGTCGTTCAGGGCCGGGCCCGCGCCGCGGTAGGGAATGTGGGTGATGAAGGCACCGCTCAGGCTTTTGAACAGTTCGGTCTGCAGGTGGCCGATGCCCCCGGTGCCCGACGAGGCGTAGGAGTACTTGCCGGGGTTCTTCTTGATCTCGGCAATGAACTCCTTGTAGTTGCGCGCCGGAAAGCTGGGGTGCACCGCGATGATGTTGGGCGTGGCCGCAATGTTGATGATGGGCGTGAAGTCCGTCAGCGGGTTGTACGGGATCTTGGTGTTGATGGCCGGGTTGGCCGCGGTGGTGGACACCGTCGCCATGCCCAGCGAATAACCGTCCGGCACGGAACGCACGGTTTCCAGGGCGCCGACCACGCCGCCGCCACCGGCCTTGTTCTCGACGATCACGCTTTGCCCCAGGGCCTTGCCCAGCGGCTCGGCGATCACGCGCGCAACGATGTCGGTGGTGCCGCCCGGTGCAAAAGGCACCTGCAGCTTGACAACCTTGTTCGGGTAGGACTGGGCCAGGGCAGAGCCTGCCGCCGCCGTAGCCAGCGTCAGTGCAGAAAGGGTGAGTAGATAACGACGTTGCATAACGATTTTCCTTGCGATAGAGAGTTGACAGCCTCTATCGTAAGCGCAAGCACCCTGCCACCTTGTTGTGGAATACGCATAAGGGCAATCCCCTAGGGACCCTCTGCCTGACTCGCGCCGAGCGCGGCGGGGCTTTTGCGGGATGAGCCGTGAGGCGCAAAACCCAAGGCAAGGCTGAACGCCTTGCCTGGTTTTGCAACGAAGCACTGGCAACCGCGGTCGCGGTTGCAGCCCTTTGAGCCCCAATGGGTATGCACGGCCTCTGGCCGTGCGTGCCCGCAAAACCACGCCCCTTCGGGTTCGGACCAAAACGGGCGCTTTCCTCACCAAACCCCTTGCGTGTGCTTTTCAGCACACGCTGCGTGGTGCTGGCGAGCAAATCATCCCGTTGTGGACCCGAACGCGCATGGCGGGAGTCAGGCAGAGGGTCCCTAGGCTTTGCGCCTGTTGCGGTTATTCTTGCCGGGGTGAATTACGCCCAACTTCTGTTCCCGGATTTCTCCCTGATTCTCTGCGGCTACCTGGTGTGCCGTTACACCGCCCTCAACCGCACGGTGTGGCAGCAGGTGGAAAGCCTGGTGTATTACTTCCTGTTTCCGGTGCTGCTGTTTCAGTCCATCGTCAAAAGCCCGCTGGACCTGGGCGCGGCCTCCAGCCTGATTGCGGCCGGCCTCAGCATGGGCGTGCTCGGCATTGCGCTGGCTTATTCGCTGCCGCACCTGCCCTGGCTGGGGTCGCACATTGACCGGCGGGAGCACGCCGCCAGCGCGCAGGTGGCTTTCCGCTTCAACTCCTTCATCGGGCTGGCGCTGGCCGAACGCCTGGCCGGTGCCGAAGGCCTGCTCCTGATTGCCGTACTGATCGGCGTCTGCGTGCCGCTGTTCAACGTCGGCGCCGTCTGGCCGATGGCGCGCCACGCCAACAGCGGTTTCCTTGGGGCGCTGGTGCGCAACCCGTTGATCATCGCCACCGCCACCGGCCTGACGGCCAACGCGCTGGGCTTTCAGATGCCGGTCTGGCTGGAACCCACCGTGACCCGCATCGGTGCCGCCTCGCTGGCGCTGGGCCTGATGGCCGCCGGCGCCGGCCTGCAGTTCGGCCAGCTGGCGCGGGCCAAAACCCTGGCGGTGGCGCTGCTGGTCATCCGCCACCTGCTGATTCCGCTGCTGGCGCTGGGCCTGTCCTGGGTGTTTCGCCTGTCGCCGGTGCAGACCACCGTGCTGCTGGCGTTTTCTGCCCTGCCCACCGCCTCCAGCTGTTACGTGCTGGCGGCCCGCATGGGTTACGACGGCGCCTACGTGGCCGGCCTGGTCACCTTGTCCACCCTGCTCGGCATGTTCAGCCTGCCGTTTGCGCTGGGCGTGCTGCGCTGAAATAGGGCCCCCACGTTCGCTCACTGCGTGTAGCTCTCTGCCCCCGGGGGGTGCTGCGCCTGCGGCCCGGCTAAGCCGGTTCCGCGGCCCCTGCTTGAAGGGGAGAGTCCGGCATCGCCTCCCGACGTCTGCTTACTGGCGCGGAGCGTTCGGGAAGAACAGCTGTTCGCCGCCTATCTTGTAGCTGGCGATCGCCGCCTGGCCGGCCGGCGAGATCACCCAGTCGACAAACTTCTGCGCTTCGGCCACTTTCACTTTCGGGTGTTTGGCGGGGTTGACCACCATCACGCCGTACTGGTTGAACAGGCGTGTATCGCCTTCCACCAGCACCGCCAGGTCCGCGCGGTTCTTGAACGCCAGCCAGGTGCCGCGGTCTGCCATCACGTAGGCGCCCGAGCTGGCGGCGATGTTCAGCGCCGGACCCATGCCGCAGCCGCAGGCCTTGTAGCCGGCAAACTGCGGGTTGTCAACGCCGGCATTTTTCCAGTAGCGCAGCTCGGCGGCATGGGTGCCGCTCTTGTCCCCGCGCGAGACAAAGGGAGCGTTGGTCGCACTGATTTTTCTCAAGGCTTCGACAATGTCCTTGCCTCTGGTTTTTGCCGGATCGGCCGCCGGACCGATCAGCACGAAGTCGTTGTACATGACCGGGTAACGTTTGATCGCAAAACCTTCGGCAACAACTTTTTCCTCGGCCACCTGGTCATGCACAAACAGCAGGTCGGCGTCGCCACGGCGGCCCATGTCGATGGCCTGGCCGGTGCCCAGGGCCACCACCTTGATGTCGATGCCGCTGACCTGTTTGAAGGCCGGCAGCAAGGTGCCGAACAGGCCCGACTGCTCGGTCGAGGTCGTCGAGGCCATCACGATGGTGTTCTGCTGCGCTATAGAAACAGTAGCTGTCAGCGCAATGGGTACAAGGGCTGCGACCCGAAAATACTTGAACATTCGGGACAGGGCGGGGCTGGGTTTCATGCAAGTTCTCCTTTGACAAACATCTCGGCTTCCAGCGGCAGCGGGCCGTTGAAAAAGTCATGCACCGGCAGGTCGGCCAGCAGCCGGCCGTGTTCGAGGTAGATCACGCGGCTGGCCAGGCGCTTGACCTGGCCCAGGTTGTGGCTGCTGAACACCAGCGTCATGCCGGCGTCGGCAAACTCGGTCATCAGCGCCTCCACCTCGCGCTTGGCACCGGGGTCCAGGCTGGCGGTGGGCTCGTCGAGCAGCAGCACCTGGGGCTGCAAGGCCCAGGCGCGCGCCAGCGCCAGCCGCTGCTGCTGCCCGCCCGACAAGGCCTTGGCATTGCGGTGGGCGATGCCAGCCAGTCCGACACGCGCCAGCGCTTCCAGCGCCTGGGTCTGGGCAGTTTTCCAGGGCACGGCCTTGAGCCACAGGCCCAGCGCCACGTTGTTCAGGGCACTGGCACGCAGCATGTAAGGCCGCTGGAACAACATGGCCTGGCGCACCGACGCATCTGAAGACACTGCGCCGCGCGTCGGCGGGACCAGCCCGTGCAGGGTTCTGAGCAGCGTGCTTTTGCCGCTGCCGTTGGCACCCACCAGGGCCACCCGTTCGCCGGGATGGATGCTGAGGGCGCACCCAGCCAGCGCGCGGGTCTGGCCGAAGTACACGTCGACCGCTTTGAGTTCGAACAGCGCACTCATGATTTGATGGCGCCAGCCTCGGGCACCAGCAGCTGGGCCGTTTCGGGCAGGCCGTCATCGAGCCGCTCGCGCCAGCGCCGCACCAGCGCAATCAGCACGTTGAGCAGCAGCACCACACCCAGCAGCAGCAGGCCCAGCGCCAGCGCCAGCGGCAGGTCGCCCTTGCTGGTTTCCAGCGCAATCGCGGTGGTCATGACGCGCGTGAAACCGTCGATGTTGCCGCCCACCACCATCACCGCGCCGACCTCGGAGATGGCGCGGCCGAAGGCGGCAATCAGCACGGTGAGCAGCGCATAACGCTCATCCCACAGCAGCAGCAGGCTGCGCATGCCCTTGCCTGCGCCCAGCGACTGGAACTGCTCGCCGTGCAGCCGGTCGGCATCTTCAATCGTCTGGCGCACCAGTGCCGTCACCACCGGCAGCACCAGCACGGCCTGCGCCAGCACCATGGCCTGGAAGGAAAACAGCCAGCCGAGAAAACCCAGCGGGCCGGACCGAGACAGCAGCAGGTACACCACTAGCCCGACCACCACCGACGGCAGGGCCAGCAGCGTGTTGAGCACGGTCAGGACGATGCCGCGGCCGCGAAAACGCGCCACGCCCAGCCAGGCGCCGAGCAGCAGCCCGGCGCTGCAGGCGATCGCACAGGCACAGGCGCTGACTGCCAGCGAGCGGAACACAATGCTCGCCAGCAGTGGGTCAAAAGTCGCAATGAGCGAAAACGCCGTGCCGACGCTGTCCGAGAAAGTGTTCATGCAAAAGAAAAGTTGTGACCTTATCGTAGAAGCGATGGCCGCGGATCACCATTGGGAATCACGAGCTATGAAGCCGATTGCATAAGGAAGGCGCATCCGGCCTTGCGCCCATAATCAGCACACCCTTCGTCCACCATGCACAAAGTCGAACTCTCCTACCTGCTGACGCCCGAGCGCAGCAAGGACACGCTGATCCGCAATCCGCTGATGGACCTGCTGCATGCCGTGCGTGAACAGGGCTCCATTTCGAAGGCGGCGCGCGCCCTCGATCTGTCCTACCGCCATGTCTGGGGAGCGCTGAAAAAGTGGGAACTGACCCTGCAGCGGCCGCTGATCGTCTGGGACAAGGGCCAGCGCGCCCAGCTCACCGAGTTTGGCGAAAAGCTGCTGTGGGCCGAGCGCCAGGCCCAGGCCAGGCTGGCGCCGCAGATCGAAGCGCTGCGCGGCGACATCGAACGGGCCTTCTCCACCGCCTTTGACGATGAGGCGCATGTGCTCACGCTGTATGCCAGCCATGACGCCGCGCTGAGCGCACTGCGCGAACAGGCCAGTGCGCGCGGCCTGCACCTGGACATCCGTTTCATGGGCAGCGTGGACGCGATTGCGGCGCTCAACGCCGGTCGTTGCATGATGGCCGGCTTTCACACCCTGGAGCAGCCCGACAGCAAGTCGGTGGCGGCACTGACTTACCGCAGCCTGCTCAAGCCCGGCCAGCACAAGCTGATCGGTTTCGCGCATCGCCAGCAGGGCCTGATGGTGGCGAAGAACAACCCGCTGGCCATCAACGGCATCGCCGACCTGAAGCGGCCGGGCATCCGTTATGTCAACCGCGCAGTGGGCACCGGCACGCGGGTGCTGCTCGACGAGCTGCTGGCGCAGGCCGGCCTGGACGCGGACGGCATCGAAGGCTACAACACGCAGGAGCCGTCCCACAGCGCGGTCGCGCAGGCCGTTGCAAGCGGCGCCGCCGATGCCGGCCTGGGCATCGAGGCTGCAGCGCGCGAAAAAGACCTCGGGTTTGTGCCGCTGGTCCAGGAGCGTTACCACCTGGTCTGCCTGAAGTCCGAACTGCCGCAGCCCCAGGTGCAGGCCCTGCTCAGGGAGTTGCAGAGCAGCGACTGGCAGACGACGCTGGCCGGACTGCCCGGCTACAGCGGCGACCATGCGCAGAGCGGCAAGGTGCTGTCGCTGCGGGCGATGTTGCCTTGGTGGAATTACCGGAAAGCCAAGGCCTCCCACTCTTGAGAATGAATTCTTGCTCTGGCCCTTTAGTCACCTACGCTGGTAGCTATTTAATTCATAGCAACCACTGAAGCACCTCCAACGTGGAGAGACGCGAGCAAGCCGGGTCTCGCCCCGGCGGGCGAGGCACTTTACCTTTGCTTCGCCAAAAAAGCATTACAAGGCGCAGGAACGAAACCCGCAGAAGATATCGTCCCGCTCGGGCCGGTAGAAGTTGCGGTACTTCGGCGACTTCATGCGGGCGCGGGTCGCAAAAGAGCCGCCGCGCAGTACCTTGTGCGTGCCGAACCAGGGCTGCGAATAATCGACATAGGGTCCGGGTACAAAACCCGGGTAGGCCCGGAAGGTGCTGCCCGTCCACTCCCAGACATCACCCCAGCGAAACCCGCGCCGCGCGGCCGTGTGCGCGGCCACCTCCCACTCGACCTCGGCCGGCAGGCGGCGCCCGGCCCAGCGGCACCAGGCGTCGGCTTCCCACCAGCTCATGTGCATGGCCGGCTGGTTGGCCAGCATGCGCATCGGCTTGCCAAAGCGGGTTTGCATCACCGCGCCGCTGGCCACACCGATCTGCTCGACATAACGCGGGCCGCGCCGTCCTTCACGGGTCGCCGTGGCCTGCAGCCAGTCCCAGCCTTCGCTCTGCCAGAACTCGGGCTGGTCGTAGCCGCCGTCATCGACAAATTCGACAAACTGCGCCCAGCTCACCGGCTGGGCGTCGATCTCGAACTCGGGCACGCTGACCTCGTGCGGGGCCAGCTCGTTGTCGAACACGAATCCCGGCGCCGCGGCGCTGCCGAGCTTCCAGACGGTGGCCGGCACCAGCAGCGGCTCGCGCAGCGTCATGGTGGGTGGCGTGAAGGCCTGCAGCAGCGCCTTGTCCAGGCCCAGGCCCAGTGTCTGCGCGGTGTAGCTCAGGGCCTCGCCATGCATGTCCTCGTGGAACAGGCAGAGACGGAAAAAATAGAGCGCATCGTCGTCCTCCCCGGTTTTTTCCAGCAGTTCCAGCGTGCTTTCCAGCGTGTCGAGCAAATAGGCACGGCAACTCGCGACCGGGGGAAGATCCAGCGTCCAGCGCTGGTGGTGCGGCACGTTGGCCGAGTCCCACCAGCGGTCGGCGCCCGGTTCGATGGAGGCCAGCCGCGCATGCGCGGGCTCGCAGCGGTCACCGCGGGCGCGCTGCATGTTGCGCCCGATCCACCACTCCTGGAACCAGCCGATATGCCCGAGCTCCCAGAGCGGCGGATTGAGGACCGCCAACTCGGGCACCACAAAGTTGACGGCCTCCAGCGCCTGCTGGTACTGGCCAAACAGGTGCAGGGTATGGTTGCGCGCATCCATCAGGGCCAGCGACAGGGCATCCCGTCCGGCGCTGCGCATCAGGGGCGAGTCAATCAGGCCGGCCTCGTGGGCAGCAGACGAATGGGGTGATGAAGGGGGTAGCGGGTCTGAAGCCAAAACCGTCGTCCTGGTAAGCCGGCTGCAGCATGCCAACCCTGGCAAGCGGCGCACCGCGCATGGGGGAACCCAGAATAGCAGACCTGCGACCGCCCGGGACAACGGCGATCCGCCTGCGCGCCGGTGAAAATCCGGCCGGAGAGGACCTGGCGTCCGCCAGTCAAGCGCTTTTTTCGACCGGTCGTCACCCCGCCCATCACCGGTTCGGCACAGTCGGGATAGACTTCGATGACTTTTCTATCAAGGCAAGGCCGCCTGCCGGGTGCCGTCCTTGCCTTCGCGTGTGAATCAGATCCATCAACCGGTCCGCCATTTATGCCATCCAACGAGCTGAATGCCTCCCCCGAAGATCTCGACCTGAGCATCATGGACATGAGTCCACTGGCCTGGGTCCTGGATGAACTCGAAAAATCACTGGACAGTTCGAGCAAGGCGCTGAAACGTTTTGTGCGGGAAGCCGAAGTGGCCCAGGACGCTGAGCTGGCCGCGCTGGATGCGAGCCAGTTGCGCATCGCCCGCCAGCAGCTGCATCAGGCGGTGGGCGCGCTGGAGATGGTCGGCTTGAGTGCGCCGGCACTGGTGCTGCGGGCGATGGAGGCCGCGGTGCAGAAGTTTGTCCAGACACCCGGTCAATGCACCCTGGAGGCCGCGAACAAGGTCGAACTGGCCGGTTTTGCCCTGACCGCTTACCTCGAGGATGTGTTGGCGGGCAAGCCAGCTTCGGCCGTGTCGCTGTTCCCCCAATACCGGGATGTCCAGGGCCTGGTCGGCGCGGACCGCATCCATCCGGCCGACCTCTGGGCCTTTGCGTGGCACTGGATTGAGCCGGAGCTGGCGTCCGGCGCCCCTCCCCTGGCCTACGGCGACGCCAGCCGGGAACTGCTGGATCGGTGGACCCTGAAACTCGTCCGGAGCAGCCATCCCGAGGCGGCCCGACAGCTTTGCGACATGTGCCTGGGTTTCGCGCAGGCGGAAACGGACAGTGAGCCCAGGGCCTTCTGGAAACTGGCGGCCGGCTTTTTTGAAGCCCTCGCACAGGGCCTGCTGAAAGTGGATGTGTATGCCAAAAGGGCTGTTTTGCGCATCCTGCTGCAATATGCGGCCCTGGCACGGGGCAACACCCGTGCGTCGGAAAGGCTGGCGCAGGATTTGCTCTTTCTCTGCACCCAGGCCGTGCCCAAGAACACCACGGATGCCCCGGTGCTGTCGGCGGTCCGTGCCAGTTATGGCCTGGACCGCTTCCAGCCCATCGACTACGAGGCCATCCAGTTCGGGCGCTTCGCCCCGGCGCTGATCGCCCAGGCCCGCAAGCGGATCAGTTCGGCCAAGGACACCTGGTCATGGGTGAGCTCGGGCGACCTCACCCGCTTCAAGACCATGAACGACCAGTTCAGCCTGGTCACGGACTCCCTGGTCAAGATGCACCCGCCCAGCGAGCCGCTGGCGCGCGTGCTGGCGCGGGTGATCGAGACGACCGCACGCTCAGGCCAGGTGCCCAGCCCCGAACTGGCGCTGGAAGTGGCAACGGCCGTGTTGTACCTCGAGGTCGCTTTTGACGATCTCGACCCCAGTGACCCCCAGCTGACCGCCCGCACCGCCCGGCTCGCCGAACGGCTGGCCGCGGCCCAGGCTGGCGGGCCGTCGCAGCCGCTGGAGCCCTGGATGGAAGCGCTTTACCGGCGGGTCAGCGACAAACAAACCATGGCGACCCTGGTGGTTGAACTGCGGGTGACGCTCGGTGATCTGGAGAAATCGCTGGACAATTTTTTCCGTGCGCCCCAGGACAAGACGGTGCTGAGCGCGGTGCCCGGGCAACTCGGGCAGATGCGCGGCGTGTTGGCCCTGCTGGGGCTGGACCAGGCCGCGCTGGCGGTGGTGCACATGCGCGAACTCGTCGACCAGATGCTGCGCGCCGATGTCGACGGACAGCAGCTTCTCGCGGCCGGGACGTTTGACTGCTTCGGCAACAACCTCGGCGCCCTGAGCTTCCTGATCGACATGCTCAACTACCAGCCTGCGCTTGCCAGAAAGCAGTTTGTCTACGACGCAAAGAAGGGCGAACTCACGACGGACAGGGATGTCGAAGGCGGGCCGGCCTGAGGCCTGTTAACCTTGCTGCGAGGGGAGCTCTCCGGCTCGCGAAACAAGGTGATCCATGGGCAATGTGTCCGAAACAAAAACCGTGGTGCTGGTCAGCCCGGCCCTGGCCGATGCCAACAATGGCAACTGGCACACTGCCCGGCGCTGGGCGCAATGCCTGGCGGGCCACTGTGCCACCCGCCTGCGGGCGCAGTGGCCGGAATCGGCCCCTTCGGCCGAGCCCGATGCCCTGATCGCGCTGCATGCACGCCGCTCTGCGCCGTCCATCGCAGCCTGGGCGCGGCAGTGCCCCGGCAAACCGCTGATTCTCATCCTGACGGGCACCGACCTGTACCGCGACATCCTTGGGGACGACAGCGCGCAGCAATCGCTGGCGCTGGCCACCCATCTGGTGGTGCTGCAGGAGGCCGGCCTGCAGGCGCTGCCCGCCGCCATGCGCCACAAGGCCCGCGTGATCTACCAGTCGGCGCGCGCCCTGCAGCCTGCCGTCAAGCCGGTGCGGCACTTTCGCGCCCTGATGGTCGGCCACCTGCGGGAGGAAAAAGACCCGTTGACCTGGATACGGGCGGCGGCGCGGCTGGCCCCGGAAACCGCCAGCCCGCCGGTGCGCCTGCTGTTTGACCATATCGGGGACGCGCTCACCCCGGATCTCGCGCTGGCCGTGCAGACGGCGCAGGCCTCCATCCCCGGCTACCGCTGGCTGGGCGGCCTGCCCCAGGCAACAACCCGCCAGCACATCAAACAGGCGCACGTGCTGGTCAACAGCTCGCGCATGGAAGGCGGCGCCCAGGTCATCTTGCAGGCCGTCCAGTCCGGCACGCCGGTGCTGGCATCAAAAATCAGCGGCAACATCGGCATGCTGGGCGCCGCTTATGCGGGTTATTTTCCCGTGGGTGACGACGCTGCGCTGGCGGCGCTCCTGCTGCGCTGCGCCACCGATGCAGGCTTTCTGGCCCTGCTGGAAAAACAATGCAGCGAGCGCGCCCACCTGTTCGACCCCGAAGCGGAAAAGCGCCTTGTCTTAAACTTGGTGCTCAGCGCATTGTCTGCCGCACCGCCCAGGAAACCCTCCCCATGAACGCACCCGACCCACTCACACCCGCCGCCCCTCCCCGCCTGACCAGCCTGTCCCATGGCGGCGGCTGCGGCTGCAAGATCGCCCCGGGCGTGCTCAGTGAAATCCTCAAGAACTCCAGCAACCTGCCGGGCCTCAACATCCCGCCGCAACTGCTGGTTGGCATCGAAACCGCGGACGATGCCGCGGTCTACCAGCTCAACGACGAGCAGGCGCTGATTGCCACCACCGACTTCTTCATGCCCATCGTGGACGATCCCTACGACTTTGGCCGCATCGCCGCGACCAACGCGATCAGCGATGTCTATGCCATGGGCGGCACACCCATCATGGCGCTGGGACTGGTGGGCATGCCGATCAACGTGCTGCCGCTGGAAACCATAGGTGCCATCCTGCGCGGCGGCCAGGATGTCTGCCGCGATGCCGGCATTCCGATCGCTGGCGGCCACACGATTGATTCGGTCGAGCCGATCTACGGCCTGGTCGTGATGGGCCTGGTCCATCCCTCGCGGGTCAAGAAAAATTCGGGCGCCCGCGCGGGCGATGTGCTGATCCTGGGCAAACCGCTGGGCGTCGGCATCCTGTCGGCCGCGCTCAAGAAAGAAGCACTCGACGCCCAGGGGTATGCCCGCATGATTGCCGTCACCACCCAGCTCAACAAACCGGGCATCACCCTGGCAAAAATGGAAGGTGTCCATGCCCTGACCGACATCACCGGCTTCGGACTGCTCGGCCACGGGCTGGAACTGGCACGCGGCGCGAACCTGAAGATGGAGTTGCAGATGGACAGCATTCCGCTGCTGCCCGGCGTGCTGGACCTGGCAGGGCGTGGCATGGTCACAGGCGCCTCCGGCCGCAACTGGGCCGCGTATGGCCATGAAGTGCAGCTTCCGGCGGGCCTGGGTGCGGCGCAACAGGCCCTGCTGTCCGACCCGCAAACCAGCGGTGGGTTGCTGGTGTCCTGCGCGCCGGAGATCGCCGACGAGGTCCTGGCCTGCTTCCACAGCCAGGGCTTTTCGGAGGCCCGCGTCATCGGCCGCATGCTGGAGGGCAGCGGCGTACAGGTGCTCTGAACCCCGGCCTGTCCGCTGTTCGGCGCACCTTTTGGGGGGGCGAATCCGGGCGCGCCAAACACCCGTCGCTACGGGATAACACCGTCACGAAGCTGTCAGCTTGGCTTCTATAGTCCTCTATAGAATCCCATCCGCGCCAACCAGTATCCGGCACGCCTTCCACCCGAAGGCCTGCCGGATGATTTTTATGCGTGGATTCTTTTTTCCTGGAGACAAAATGCGCGCCTTACTGAAGTTTTCCAATGCCGTGGATTGGGTCAATGCCCAGATCGGCAAATACGTGATCTGGCTGATCCTTGCCTCCACCGTCATCAGCGCGGTCAATGCCGTGATCCGCAAGGTATTCAACATGAGTTCGAACGCCTACCTCGAGGTGCAGTGGTACCTGTTTGCAGCCGCCTTCCTGCTCGCCGCGGGCTACACCCTGCTCCACGGCGAACACGTCAAGATCGACGTGGTCTCCAGCAAGCTGTCCAAACGCGGGCAGATCTGGGTCGACATCATCGGGTTCTCTGTTTTCCTGACGCCTGTGTGCCTGACCATCCTGTATTACGGCATTCCGTTTTTCCTGCAGGGCTACCGCTCCGGGGAAATCTCGGGTAACGCGGGCGGGCTGATCCGCTGGCCGGTGTACGCCATGATTCCTCTGGGTTTCGGCCTGCTGATGTTGCAGGGCTGGTCCGAGCTGATCAAGCGCATCGCCTTCCTGAAGGGCCTGATTGAAGACCCGACCACCAAGAAGGTCGAGAAGACCGCCGAAGAAGAGCTGGCCGAGGCGATACGCCGCCTCGCCGAGTCCAAAACTGTCGGCTGACCGGGAACACCATCATGGAATTTTTTATCGCCAACCTCGCCCCCATCATGTTCATGGGGCTGATCATCTTCCTGCTGATGGGCTTTCCGGTGGCCTTCAGCCTCGGCGCCTGCGGACTGTTTTTCGGATTCATCGGCGTCGAGTTCGGCGTCCTGCCCGAAGCCCTGCTGCAGGCCCTGCCGCTGCGGCTGTTCGGCATCATGCAGAACGACACCTTGCTGGCCATCCCGTTTTTCACGCTGATGGGCCTGGTGCTGGAGCGCAGCGGCATGGCCGAAGATTTGCTGGACACCATTGGCCAGCTCTTCGGCCCGCTGCGCGGCGGCCTGGCCATCGCGGTGATCCTGGTCGGCGCGCTGCTGGCAGCGACCACCGGCGTGGTCGCTGCATCGGTGATCTCCATGGGCCTGATTTCGCTGCCCATCATGCTGCGCTACGGTTACGACCGGCGCCTGGCCTCGGGCGTGATTGCCGCTTCCGGCACCCTGGCGCAAATCATCCCGCCATCGCTGGTGCTGATCATCCTGGCCGACCAGCTGGGCCGCAGCGTCGGTGACATGTACAAGGGCGCGTTCGTGCCCGGTTTCATCCTGACCGGCATGTATGTCGGCTATGTGTTTGTGCTGGCCTTCGTCAAACCGCAGTGGGTCCCCGCCCTGCCGGCCGAAGCGCGCACCATCCGTGAGGACAACGGCAAGGCCGGCCTGCTGTCGCTGCTGCTGCTGACCATTGCCTCCGCCGGTAGCGCCGTTTACTTTGCCAAACACTACGCCCAGGTGCAGACCTGGTGGAAAGGCGAAACCGTCACCTCGGTGCCGCTCGATGAAACCATTGTGGTGTCCATGTGCCTGGGGGTGATCCTGGCCTTCGTGATCGCCGTGGTCAACAAGGTCACCCGTCTGGGCCTGCTGTCGCGCATGGCCGAACGCGTCACGTTTGTGCTGATCCCGCCGCTGCTGCTTATTTTCCTGGTGCTGGGCACGATTTTCCTCGGTATCGCCACGCCGACCGAAGGCGGCGCCATGGGTGCGCTCGGTGCGCTGATCATGGCGTTTGCGCGCCGCCGCCTGAGCTTTTCGCTGCTCAAGCAGGCGCTCAACACCACCACCAAGCTGTCGTGTTTTGTGGTCTTCATCCTGATCGGTTCGACCATTTTCAGCCTGGTGTTCCAGGGCGTGGACGGACCGAAATGGGTCGAGCACCTGCTCAGCGGCCTGCCCGGCGGTCAGGTCGGCTTCCTGATCGTGGTCAACGTGCTGATCTTCTTCCTGGCCTTCTTCCTGGACTTCTTCGAGCTGTCCTTCATCGTGGTGCCACTGCTGGCACCGGTGGCCGAGAAACTGGGCATCGACCTGATCTGGTTCGGCGTGTTGCTGGCCGTGAACATGCAGACCTCCTTCATGCACCCGCCCTTCGGTTTTGCGCTGTTCTACCTGCGCAGCGTCGCGCCCATCAAGGAATACACCGACAAGGTCACCAAGAAGCTGATCCAGCCGGTCACCACCATGCAGATCTACTGGGGTGCCGTGCCCTTTGTGCTGATCCAGGTGGTCATGGTCGGCCTGATCATTGCCTTCCCGGGCATTGTCTCCAGCGGTCTCGACAAGGTTGAAAAAATCGACCTCGACAAGGTCATCCTGCAGGTTCAGGAAGAACCGGTGGAAGCCGTGCCTGTCCCGGGCAGCGCCGCGGAAGCTGCCGCCGAGCAGAAGCACGCTGACGACGACCCGATGAAAGCCATGCAGGACTCCATGGACAAGGACAAGAAGAAATAGGCCGCAGGGCCAGTCGCAACCCTTTGGGGACGCGCCTTACACCAAGCCCCGGCATGCCGGGGCTTTTTTTTGCCCTATCGCAGCCGTTGTAAACACAGGTGCTGGCGATGCCCCTCGGCCCACGCCGCCAGCAGCCCCCAAAAATGTCGATGCGCGCCCTGGGAGCCTGACAGGGCAGCTGTAGTCTCAAGCAGGTGGCCAACGCCGGCAAACAAGCCTGGCCATTTCGCCCAGGCAAAAAAAAACCCCGCAGAGCGGGGCTTTGGACAGCATACCTGGAAGCGGTTTAGAGCTTCTGGGATTGCATGAAGTTGTCGAAACGCGCTTCGGTGAAGCGGAACCAGAGGTTCTGGTCGCGGCGGAAGTTGGCGTAGTCGTCGTAGATTTTTTTCCAGGCCGGGTTCCGGGCGCTGATCTCGGCATACAGGGCCATGGACTCCTTGAAGGCCAGGTCCAGCACGTCCTTGGGGAAAGGCAGGACCTTGGTCTTGCCGCCCACCAGCTGTTTCAGCGCGGTCGGGTTCTTGGCATCGTACTTGGCCTGCATCTCGACGTGGGCGTAGGCGGCAGCGGCTTCAACAATCGCCTTGTTCTCTGCAGACAGGCCCTCGTAAGCCTTGTTGTTGACGAACACGTCGAGCTGGGGACCACCCTCCCACCAGCCGGGGTAGTAATAAAACGGAGCAACCTTGTTGAAGCCCAGTTTCTGGTCGTCGTAAGGACCGACCCACTCGGCCGCATCAATCGTGCCTTTTTCCAGCGCCTGGTAAATCTCACCGCCCGGAATGTTCTGCGGCACGGAGCCCATGCGTTCGAGCACCTTGCCGCCGAAGCCGCCGATACGCATCTTCAGACCCTTCATATCCTTGACCGACTTGATCTCCTTGCGGTACCAGCCGCCCATCTGGCAACCCGTGTTGCCGGCCGGGAAATTCACGATGTTGTATTTGGCGTAGAACTCGCGCATCAGCTTCATGCCGTTGCCCTCGTACATCCAGGCCGTCATCTGGCGGCTGTTCAGGCCGAAGGGGATGGCGCAACCGAGGGCAAAGGTCTCGTCCTTGCCGAAAAAGTAGTAGGGGGCCGTGTGGCAGCACTCCACAGTGCCGTTCTGCACACCATCGACCACGCCGAATGCAGGCATCAACTCGCCGGCGGCATGGGTGGAAATGGTGAATTTGCCGCCGCTCATTTCTCCAACTTTTTTGGCAAAGGTCTCAGCGCCGCCGAAAATGGTGTCCAGCGATTTCGGAAAGCTCGATGCCAGGCGCCAGCGGATGGTGGCACCCTGGGCCTGGACGGCTGGTGCGACGCCAGCAGCCAGGACACCGGCAATACCGGCATTTTTGATAAGAGAACGACGATCCATGAGCAAACTCCTCAGTTATAGATAGATTAAAAGGATTACTGACACCCCGCGAGTCTAGGAGGAGGTCAATCTATAACTATTGGGAGTTACCCCCTCCGGGCTTCACCTGATGGAGAAACGCAACAGGGCGCCACCCCCCCGCTTGGGGGAGTAACGCCCTGTCTGGCCGGTCGTGGCTGCTTACAGTTTCTGCGACTGCATGAAGCTGTCGAAACGCGCTTCGGTGAAACGGAACCACAGGTTCTGGTCGCGCCGGAAGCTGGAGAAATCGTCGTAGATTTTTTTCCAGGCCGGATTCTTGTCGCTGATTTCGGCGTACAGGGCCATGGACTCCTTGTAGGCACGATCCATGATGTCCTTGGGGAAAGGCAAGACCTTGGTTTTCGAGGCCACCAGCTGCTTCAGGGCCGTCGGATTCCTGGCGTCGTACTTGGCCTGCAGTTCGGTGTGGGCATAGGCGGAAGCCGCGGTCACAATCGCCTTGTTTTCGGGCGACAGGGCTTCGTAAGCCTTGGTGTTGATGAAGAACTCCAGCTGCGGACCACCTTCCCACCAGGCGGGGTAGTAGTAATAAGGCGCCACCTTGTTGAAACCCAGCTTCTGGTCGTCATAGGGCCCAATCCACTCGGCAGCGTCCAGCGTGCCTTTTTCAAGCGCCTGGTAGATCTCGCCGGCCGGAATGTTCTGCGGCACCACGCCCATGCGCTCGAGCACCTTGCCGGCAAAACCGCCGACGCGGAATTTCAGGCCCTTCATGTCGGCTACCGACTTGATCTCCTTGCGATACCAGCCGCCCATCTGCGCGCCGGTGTTGCCGCCCGGAAAGTTCATGATGTTGTACTTGGCGTAGAACTCGCGCGTCAGCTTCAGGCCATTGCCCTCGAACATCCAGGCGGTCATCTGGCGGCTGTTCAGGCCAAAGGGAATCGAGCAGCTCAGCGTGAAAGCGTCGTCCTTGCCGAAGAAATAATAGGCAGCGGTGTGGGCCATCTCGACCGTGCCGTTCTGCACACCATCGACCACGCCGAAAGCAGGCATCAACTCGCCGGCCGCGTGCGTGGAAATGACAAATTTCCCGCCGCTCATTTCGTTGACCTTTTTGGCAAAGGTCTCTGCGCCGCCGAACACCGTGTCCAGCGACTTGGGGAAGCTCGATGCGAGGCGCCAGCGGATGGCGGCCTGGGCGTGTACGGCCGGTGCAACACCAGCGGCAAGCACACCGGCGATGCCGGCATGTTTGATGAGGGAACGACGATCCATGGAAAAAAACTCCGGGAGTTGATAAAACGGTTGGTTCTTGTACAGCGCCGCTCCACGCGGCTTTGACTGTAAGCATGCTTATTGTAGAAAAGGGGGAAGCCCGACCATCGGGGGTTATCCCGTCAAAACACCTCTCACATCGCAGGTCTTCAGGCTACTGTCAGGAATGAAAATGCCAGGGTAACCGGTCGTGCAAGCGTTCAATCGATGCCGCGCTCGATCACCGCATAGGCGTCGTGGGCATGAATCGATTCGAAGTTGGTGACCGCTACCCGGTAACCTGCAATACGGGCGTCGGCATCGAGCGCCAGGGCCACGTCGCGAATCAGGTCCTCGACAAACTTGGGGTTGGCATAGGCCCGCTCGGTCACCCATTTTTCGTCGGGGCGTTTGAGCAGACCCCAGAGCTCGCAGGACGCGTTGTCCTCGGCAAAACGCACCAGTTCGCTCCAGTCCATCGCCCCGGTGAGCCGAGCGAGCAGCTTGATGTGCGAACGCTGGTTGTGCGCGCCGTCATCGCTGACCTCCTTGGAACACGGACACAGCGACTTGACCGGCACCGTGGCCTGCATGCTGATGCAGGTCGCGCCGTCCTGGCGCCGGGCCAGCCAGGCACCGTCGTACTCCATCAGGCTTTGCTGCCCGCTGACCGGTGCGGACTTCCGGATGAAAAACGGAAACTTCACTTCAATGTGGCCGTCATCGGCTTCCAGCAAGCGGAGCATGCTCTCCATTTCGGAGCGCAGCGAGTCTGCCGTCAGCGCCTCGCCGCGCAGTGTCAACGCGTCCAGCCAGGCAATCAGGCGCGACATGTGGGCACCTTTCTGGTCGGCGCGCAGGCCCACATCGAGTGTCCAGGTGCCCACCGTTGGCTGTACCTTGCCCGCCACCACCACATTCAGCGGGTAACGCAGCGAGGTGATGCCGACGCGCTGGATGGGCAGGCGGCGCAAGTCGGCCCGGCCCTGCACATCGGGCATGGCCGATGGCTCGGCCCCGCTTTTCAGGGACGCTGTCATGCGACGGATTTGAGCGAGCGCTTGGCCGGCTGGGCCGGCGCGGGCAAGACGCCAAAACGCGCGACGATGGCTTGCCCGATGCCGGCCGCGTCCAGCCCCTGCAGGGCCAGCAGCCTGGCCGGGTCGCCATGCTCGGTGAACTCGTCGCGCAGGCCCAGGTGCAGCAAGGGCTTGACGACGCCCGCTGCGGCCAGCGCCTCCGCCACGGCACTGCCGGCACCGCCCATGATCGAACCCTCTTCCACTGTGACCAGGGCCTCGTGGCTGGCCGCCACCTGCAGCAGCAATTCGGTGTCGAGTGGTTTGGCCCAGCGCATGTTGACCACCGTGGCGCCGAGTTTTTCGGCCGCTTCGAGGGCCGGATGCAGCAAGGTGCCAAAGGCCAGAATCGCCACGCCCGCGCCCTGGCGGCGCAGCTCACCCTTACCAAAGGGCAAGGCATCGAGATGGGCCTGCGTCGCCACACCGGCACCGGCGCCGCGCGGGTAACGCACGGCCACCGGATGGTTCTGTTCGTACGCGCTGCTCAGCAGCATGCGGCACTCGTTTTCGTCGGCCGGGCAGGCCACACTCATGTTGGGGATGCAGCGCAGGTAGGCGATGTCGTAGGCGCCCGCATGGGTGGCGCCGTCGGCCCCCACCAGCCCGGCGCGGTCGAGCGCAAACACCACCGGCAGGTTCTGCAGCGCCACATCGTGGATCAACTGGTCATAACCGCGCTGCAAAAAGGTCGAATAAATCGCCACCACCGGCTTGAGGCCTTCACAGGCCATGCCCGCGGCAAACGTGACCGCGTGCTGCTCGGCGATGCCGACGTCGTAATAACGGTCGGGAAAACGCTGGTGGAACTCGACCATGCCAGAGCCCTCGCGCATCGCCGGCGTGATGCCGACCAGCCGGCTGTCCTTTTCCGCCATGTCGCACAGCCAGTGGCCGAACACCTGGGTGAAAGTCTGTTTTGCCGGTGCCGCGGACTTCTGCAGCCCCATGGCCGGATCGAACTTGCCCGGGCCGTGGTAAGCCACCGGGTCGGCCTCGGCCAGCTTGTAGCCCTGGCCTTTTTTGGTCACCACATGCAGGAACTGCGGGCCCTGCAGATGCCTGATGTTTTCCAGCGTCGGGATCAGCGAGTCGAGGTCGTGGCCGTCAATGGGGCCGATGTAGTTGAAACCGAAATTCTCGAACAGCGTGGCCGGCACCACCATGCCCTTGGCATGGGTCTCCAGCCGCTTGGCCAGCTCGAACAGCGGCGGTGCGACCCTGAGCACCTGCTTGCCGACACTTTTGGCCGAGGCATAAAACTGCCCGCTCATGAGCTGCGCCAGGTAGCGGTTGAGGGCGCCAACCGGCGGGCTGATGCTCATGTCGTTGTCGTTGAGGATCACCAGCAGCTTGCAGTCGCAGACACCGGCATTGTTGAGCGCCTCGAAGGCCATGCCTGCGCTCATGGCGCCGTCACCGATGATGGCCACCGCATGGCGGTCTTCACCCTTTTGCTTGGCCGCCATCGCCATGCCCAGGGCGGCAGAAATCGAGGTCGATGAATGCGCGGTGCCAAACGTGTCGTATTCGCTTTCATCACGGCGCGGAAAGCCGCTCAGGCCGCCGAACTGGCGCAGGCTGGCCATGCGGTCGCGCCGGCCGGTCAGGATCTTGTGCGGGTAGGTCTGGTGGCCCACGTCCCAGACCAGCCGGTCCTCGGGCGTGTTGAACACATAGTGCAGCGCCACCGTGAGTTCGACCGTGCCCAGGTTGGAGCTCAGATGTCCGCCGGTCTGCGACACGCTGTGCAGCACATAGGCGCGCAACTCGTCGGCCAGGGTCCGGAGCTGGGGTCGCGGCAGCAGGCGCAGGTCTGCGGGGCTGTTGATGGTTTCTAGCAGTGGGTACATCGTGGTGTCTTGTTTCTGATGCCTTGTTTCCTGGAGATGCCGGTCGCTTCTTTACTCGAGTCTGTGCTCAAGTCGTTCGGTTGACCAGCATGTCGGCCAGCGCGCTGAGCGCGGCGGTGTGCCTGAGTTCGCTGGCCTTCAGGCTGTGATGCGCCTGGGACAACAGCTCCTGCGCGTAATTGCGCGAAGCCGGCAGGCCCATCAGCGACACAAAGGTGGGTTTATCCTGGGCGGCATCCTTGCCCGCGGTCTTGCCCAGCGTGGCCGAATCGGCCGTGACGTCCAGGATGTCGTCGACCACCTGGAACGCCAGGCCCACGGCGGCACCGTAGTCGCACAGCGCATTTTGTGCCAGGGCCGGGGCGGCGCCGCAGGCGGCCCCCATCAGCACGCTGGCCTGCAACAGGGCGCCGGTCTTGAGCCGGTGCATGTCATGCAGCTCAGCCGAGCTCAGCGCCTTGCCGACACTGGCCAGGTCGATGGCCTGCCCACCGGCCATGCCCTGGTAGCCCGCAGCCTGGGCCAGCATGCGGCACAGGGTCGCCTGCGTCGCGGGCTCGATGGAACCGTCTTCCGGCGTCAGCAGCTCGAAGGCCAGCGCTTGCAGCGCATCGCCGGCCAGCAGGGCCTGCGCCTGGCCGAATTTCACATGCACCGTCGGCTTGCCGCGCCGCAGGATGTCGTTGTCCATGCAGGGCATGTCGTCGTGCACCAGCGAATAGGCGTGAATCAACTCCACCGCACAGGCCACGCGCAGCGCCGCAGCGGGACTGCCGTCCACTGCCTCGCAGGCCGCCATGACCAGCAGGGGACGCAGCCGTTTGCCGCCATCGAGCACCGCGTAACGCATGGCGTCGCCGAGTCCGGCCGGGGCGGGCCTGGGTACGGGAGGGGCCACCCAGCGGCTCAGGGCCTGCTCAACGGCGGCGAGTTGGCGGGTGCTCCAGGCGCCCAGCACAAAATGGGTTTGTTCAGTCAATGGGCTTACTCTTGGTTCCAGGGCTTGATCTCGTTGCCTTCCAGCACCTTGATCTGATTTTCCACGGCCTCGAGCTTGCTGCGGCAGAACTTGAGCAGTTCGGCGCCGCGCTGGTAGCCGGTGAGCAACTGGTCCAGCGGCAACTGGCCGGATTCGAGGCGGGCCACCAGGGTTTCGAGTTCTTCCAGCGCAGCTTCGTAACTGGCGGGTGTGGCGGGGACGGGGGAAGAGGAAGTTTTGGCCATGGGTATTTGGTTGGAGGACTGATTTTAGGCCGTTGTGCGCCCTGCCGGCATTGTCCGTGTGCCCGGCCACCTGTTTATGGGGTGGAGGGGCTTTCACGGCAGGTCCGCAGCGGCACAAGGCGGGACCTGCACGGTACAATCGACAGGCTTCACGCCTTGACGCCCCGCCTGCCTGACAGGGTTGTCTGCCCCTTCCTCCACCCCCGAAACCGCCTGTTTCGGAAATTGCATGTCTGATCTAAGCCTCCGTCTCCTGCAGGCCACCAGCCAGCTCCCGGTTTCCAGCTACTTTGACGCCGGCCTGTACCAGCGGGAGCAGCAAAAGCTGTTTGCCCGCGGCCCGCGTTACGTGGGGCACGAGCTCTCCGTGCCGAATCTGGGCGACTACTACGCCCTGCCGCAAGAGCTCGGCGGCCGGGCCCTGGTGCGCAATGCCACCGGGGTCGAGCTGATCTCCAACGTCTGCCGGCACCGCCAATCCACCATGCTGCAGGGCCGCGGCAACACCGGCAGCAACATCGTCTGCCCGCTGCACCGCTGGACCTACAACACCAACGGCGAGCTGATCGGCGCGCCGCATTTCGAGGTCGACCCCTGCCTGAACCTGAGCCGCTACCAGACCAGCAGCTGGAACGGCCTGGTGTTTGAGGACAACGGCCGCGACATCGCCGCCGAGATGGCGCCGCTGGGCGCCATGCCCGACCTCGATTTTTCGGGCTACCAGCTCGACCGGATCACCCTGCACGAGTGCAACTACAACTGGAAGACCTTCATCGAGGTCTATCTCGAGGACTACCACGTCGGCCCCTACCACCCCGGCCTGGGCGCCTTCGTGACCACCGACGACCTGCGCTGGGAGTTGACGCCGCACTACTCGGTGCAAACCGTCGGTGTGTCCGACAAGCTCGGCAAGCCGGGCACCGACGTCTACAAGAAATGGCACGACGTGGTGCTGCAGTACCGCAAGGGCGTGCCGCCCAAGTACGGCGCGATCTGGCTGACCTATTACCCCAATGTGATGGTCGAGTGGTATCCGCACGCCCTGGTGGTCAGCACCCTGCACCCGCAGGGGCCGGACAAGACGCTGAACGTGGTGGAGTTTTTCTACCCCGAGGAAATCTGCGCCTTCGAGCGCGAGTTCATGGACGCACAGCAGGCCGCCTACATGGAGACCTGTGTCGAAGACGACGAGATTGCCCTGAGCATGGACGCCGGCCGCAAAGCCCTGATGCAGCGCGGCGACAACGAGTTCGGCCCCTACCAGAGCCCGATGGAAGACGGCATGCAGCACTTTCACGAGTGGTACCGCCGCGAGATGGGCGCCAGCAAGACCACGCAGATGCTTTGACGCGATTTCGACCCGCAGTTAACGCTATCTATTCGATAGCAGTTACCGTAAGAATCGCCTGGGCTGCAAGCACTTTTCACTTCTAACCACGAGCTCCGCCATGCAAGCCCTCTGGATGTTGGCCGCCGCCTTCTTCTTTGCCACCATGGCAGTCTGCGTCAAGTTCGCCTCGGTGTATTTCAACAGCGCAGAGCTGGTGTTTTACCGCGGACTGCTGGGCATGTTTTTCATGTGGGCGCTGGCCCGCACCCGTGGCGTGACGCTGGCCACCCGGTATCCCGGCATGCACATGTGGCGCAGCCTGGTCGGCGTGATCTCGCTGGGCGCCTGGTTTTACGCCATCGCCCAGCTGCCCCTGGCCACCGCCATGACGCTGAACTACATGAGCAGTGTCTGGATCGCCACCTTTCTGGTCGGCGGCGCGCTGCTGATGGGGCTGCTGCCGGCGCGCGGCGACAACGCGACAAGCATGGGCCCTTCTTCCCAAGCCGGGGCCGCGAAACCGGCTTTGCCGGGTCGCAGGCGCAGCGCCCCCACGGGGGGCAGCGAACCACACGCAGTGGGGAGCGTGGGGGCCCAAGGTCCCCTGGTGCTGACCGTCATCACCGGCTTCATCGGCGTGGTGATGATGCTGCGCCCGACGATAGAGCAAAACCAGGCCTTCGCCGGCCTGATCGGCCTGATGTCCGGCCTGCTGGCCGCCTTTGCCTACATGCAGGTGATGGCGCTGGCACGGGTCGGCGAACCCGAAACCCGCACCGTGTTTTATTTCGCCGTCGGTTCGGCCGTCGCCGGCGGCCTGGGCATGCTGGTGGCCGGCATCTCCGAGTGGCACTGGAAGCCGGCGCTGTGGCTGATTCCCCTGGGCGTGCTGGCCTCGCTGGGCCAGCTGTGCATGACGCGAGCCTACAGCATGGCGAAAACCCGCAGCGCCACGCTGGTGGTGGCAAATTTGCAATACTCCGGTATCGTGTTTGGCGCGATCTACAGCCTGGTGCTGTTTGGCGACCGGATTCCCCTGCTGGGCTGGGCTGGCATGGCGCTGATTGTGGCCAGCGGCATCGCCGCCACCGTGCTGCGCGCCCGCGCCGCGCCGGGCGCGCCTGCCGAAGAACACTGAATCGATTTCACGGTCTTGTTTTCAACCGGAGCCGCCATGTACACCACCCTGATTTCAACCGGACAGTTGCAGGCGCTGATGGCCAGCCACCGGCCCTGCCGGATCTTTGACTGCAGCTTCGACCTGATGCAGCCACAGGCTGGCAAACAGCTGTACCTGCAGGCGCACATACCGGGCGCGGTCTATGCGAACCTGGACACCGACCTGAGCGCCAAACACGGCGTGCCCGGCGCCCACGGCGTGCTGACCGTGCACAGTGGCACGGACCAGCCCGCTTCCGGCGGGCGCCATCCGCTGCCGAACCGCGAAAAATTTGCCACCTGGCTGTCCAGCGTCGGTTTCAGCAATGACATGCAGGCGGTGGTTTATGACCGCAATGGCGCCAACTACTGCGGCCGCCTGTGGTGGATGCTCAAGTGGGCCGGCCACGAAGCAGTGGCCGTGCTCGACGGCGGGCTGCAGGCCTGGCAGGCCGCTGGCGGCGCGGTCAACCGCGGGGAAGAGCCCTCGCATTTCCAGTCCATCTTTTTCCCCGGCCCGGAAAAGGCGCTGCTGGTCGACGGCAAAACGGTGGCCGACCACCTCGGCCAGCCCGGCCAGACGCTGGTGGATGCCCGCGCTCCGGCACGTTTTCGCGGCGAGGTCGAGCCGCTGGACCCGGTGGCCGGCCACATTCCCGGTGCGCTGAACCGGCCCTTTGGCGACAACCTCGGTCCCGACGGCAGGTTCAAGCCCGCCGAGCAATTGCGGGCGGAGTTTGAAGCACTGCTGGCGGGCCGCGACCCCGCTGGCGTGGTGCACCACTGCGGCAGTGGCGTCAGTGCCGTGCCCAACCTCCTGGCCATGGAAATTGCCGGCTTGGGCCGCACGGGCCTGTATGCCGGCAGCTGGAGCGACTGGTGCAGCGACCCCAGCCACCCCGTGGCCAAAGGGGGCTGAGACCGTGAGCAAGCAGTTTCACGCGTGCGATGCAGTGCTTTAGTATTCGTCAGACCAGCCCCCGTCATGCCCCACACCTCTTCCTATCCCGAAACCACCCGCCTGCTGGCTGCGGAGCTGATCGAAAAACGCTACTCGCACGGGCTGCGGTCGCTGTTGTTGATGTTGCTGGTCAGCCTGCCGATGGTGCTGGGCCTGTCGCTCGCCCAGGAAATCGGCCACTTGCAAATCATCGTGATCACCGTCGCGCTGGCGCTGACCGCGCTCGGCTACTGGTTGCTGCACCTGGGACATTACCAGTGGACCAGCTACCTGCTGGTCTATTCCCTGATTGGGCTGTCGGCGGCCGGCATGCTGGCCTACGGCTCGGCGCGCAGTGCGTTGCTGCTGGGTTTTGTCGGCGCCGTGATCGCCGCGGGAATGATGCAGGGAAAGAAGTCCCTGATCTCTGCGGTGGTCATCAGTGCCCTTGTCCTGGGCCTGCTGAGCTGGGCCGAACAGGCCGGCCTGCTGGTCAAACCGGATTTCGCGGTGGATCTGCGGTTCTGGCTGGTCAATGTCCTGCTGCTCACCGGCATTGCCGGCAGCGTGTACACCAGCCGCCGGGTGGTGCTCCGGGCGCTGCGCGAGCAACATGCCGAACTGCGCCGGCGCGAGAAGGCCGAAGACGAACTGCGCCTGAGCGAAGACCGCTTCAGCCGGATTTTTCGCAACAGCCCGGCGGCCATCATCGTGCAGGACCTCGAAGCGATGACGGTGCTCGACGTGAACCCCGCCTTCGAGCGCCTGTGGGGCTACTCGCGTGAAGAATCCATAGGCGGCACCGACGCCCATCTGTGGAATGACCTGGCGGCCCGCAAGGCCTTCCAGCGGCAGATGGCCGCCACGGGCCGTGCCATCAATCTGCCGCTGGAGGGCCGCAGAAAAGACGGCCGCCTGATCAACGCCCTGCTGTCGACCGAAATCGAAGGCCGCGGCCAGGGCCGCATCGTGGTCTCCACCATCACCGACGCCACCGCCGAAACCCAGGCCAGGCTGGCAGCGCGCCAGTCGGCCGAACTGTTCTCCAAGGCTTTTGATTTCAGCCCCATCAACATGACCATCACGCGGGTGTCCGACGGCACCTTCCTGGCCGCCAACGCTGCGGAAGACCGTATCCACGGCTTTGAGCCGGAAGACCTGGTGGGGCGCACATCGGTCGAGATCGGGGTCTGGCCCAGCGAAGCAGAACGCAGGCAGTTTGTCCAGGACCTGCAGGCCGGTGGGCGGGTGCTGAGCCGCGAAATGCAGATGCGCCACAAAAACGGCAGCATGGTCGACTGCCGGGTCTGGTCGGCGATCATCGACATCGCCGGCGAGCCCTGCATGCTCAACTCGACCATCAACATCAGCGAGCAAAAGCGCCGGGAAGCCCAGCTGATCGATGTCGCCAAAGCCCTGTCGAGCGGCACCGGCGAAGCCTTCTTCCGTTCCGTGGTCCAGCATCTGGCCATGGCCATCGGCGCGGATCTGGTGATCGTGGGCGAAACCATGGCGGACCAGACTGTCGCCTCCCTGTCCATGGTTCAGGACGGCAAGCTGCAGCCCGACATCCGGTATGCGCTGGCCGGCACCCCCTGCGACAAGGTCCTCAGCCAGTCCGACCTGTGTGTCTACAACGAGGGCGTGCAAGAGCTTTTTCCGCACGACCGGGTCCTGACGGAGGGCAACTTCCACGCCTACATCGGCGCGGCACTGTGCGATGCCGATGGCACCCCCATCGGCGTCGTCAATGCCTTGTGGCGAAAGCCCCAAGCCCGCTCCGCCGATCGGGATGCGTTGATGCAGATTTTTGCCAGCCGTATCACGGCCGAGCTGGTGCGGCTGCGGCGCGACCGTGAAATTTCGCGCTTTAACGAAACACTGGAGCAGCGTGTCAACGAGCGCACCGAGCAGCTCATGGCGACCAATGCCGAGCTGGAGTCTTTCGGTTACTCGGTGTCGCACGACCTGCAGTCCCCGCTGCGCAGCATCGAGGGATTCAGCGTGCTGCTGGCGCGCCGCCTCAAGGGCCGGCTCAGCGACGAGGAGCAACGCCTGTTCGACCGTGTCCGGGTCAACGTGGTACGCATGCACGAACTGATCAGCGACCTGCTGGCGCTGGCCCGCGTCAGCAAGGGAAAGCTGGTGCTGGAGGATGTGGACCTCAGCGTCATGGCGCAGCAGGTGGTCGTGCAGGAAAGGCAACGCGACCCGCAGCGTCCGGTGCAGGTCACGATCCAGCCCGGCATCCGCGGCCGCTGCGACAGCAAACTTGCACGCATCATCCTGGAAAACCTGATCGGCAACGCCTGGAAATACTCGCGCCAGCAGTCCGAAGCGACCATCGAGTTCGGCCTGCTGCCGGCGCGCGAGGGCGGGCGCAAGATGCTGTTCGTGCGCGACAACGGCGCCGGCTTCAACATGGAGTATGCCGACAGCCTGTTCAAGCCCTTCCACCGGCTGCACCATGACACCGAATTCGAAGGCAGCGGCATCGGACTGGCCACCGTGCACCGCATTCTGGAGCGGCACGGCGGCCTGATACGCGGCGAATCGTCCGAGGGGGCGGGCGCGTGTTTCTATTTTTCCTTCGATCCCCGCGTCGGCGCCGCCACGGCCTGAACGCCGCGGCAAACCTTCAGGGCAGACCCCGCGGGGCGGGGTCGCCGTGGCGCCGCCTCAGGCGGGCACCTCATCCTTGGCCAGCAGTTCCTGCTTGAGCGCCTTCAGGTCGGCAACCATGGCCTTGAGGTCCATGTCGCTCTTGCGGGCTTTGGGAAACATCTCTTCACGCTCTTCTTCCACGTGGTGGTCGACGTATTCGCCGAGCACAATCACCTTGGCATCGAACAGTGCTTCGTCCGCATCCATGTCCGAAATCTGCGCGATCAGGTCCTTGGCGCTGGCATGCTCGACCTCGGCTTCGTTGAGCAGCGCGTCGTCACCGATGGCCTCGCGTGCCGCCGGGTAAAAAATCTGTTCTTCGATGTCGGCATGCACGGTCAGCTCCTTGCAGATCCTGTCGGCCAGCGCCTTGCGCTCGTCGGCGGGCGCCTTGGCTTCGCTGAGTTTCTTGAACTGGGTGAACAGCTTCTTGACGGCAATGTGGTCGGCATCGAGCTGATCGACGGCGTCGTTCATCTTCGGGGGTGCTTTGCTCATGATGGGCTTCCTGGTGATGGTTGGTTTGTCACTCACAGCACCGGCGGTGCTGCATGCATGGCCGACGGCCAGACACAAAAACGACTCTAGACAGCGCTCCCATGCGCCTGTGTCAGACACCGTTGATGTGTTTGTAGGACAGCACGAAAGTGACATGCCCTTGTGAAGGCGTTGACACGCAGCCGCGTGACGGCCATGGCCGCGGCCCCGTGAAACAGGCTGCGCGGCAAGGTGGCGCTGATCACCCTGCGGCGACGCCGGCCTTGGCCGCGCGGAGGCCCGTGCTGTTCGCCAGCGGTTTTCTGCATAAAATCGGGCTCCAGCCCTTTTTCCATAAGCATAAGCAGCTATCAATAAAGTAGCAAATAGGAGGTGCTACGATTCGCGCACCCTGCACTCTCCCCGTGAACACCCATGACAAGCGCGCTCGATGTCGTCACTTTTGGCGAAGCCATGCTGCTGCTGGCCGACCGGCCGGGCCCGCTCGAAAACGCCACCTCTTTTTACAACCACACGGCCGGCGCTGAAACCAATGTGGCCATCGGCCTGGCGCGCCTGGACCTGAAGGCTGGCTGGGCCAGCCGCCTGGAACAGGGTGCTACCATTTACTGAAACTGGTTTCACGCCGGCCCATGCCCTGCCATGCCCACCCCTGCACTCCTGACTGCCGCCGCCCCCGCGCCACCCACGCCGCGTGCCACCATTGCCGATGTGGCGCGTGCCGCCGGTGTATCCAAAGCCACCGTGTCGCGCTTTCTGAACCACCGCGACAAGCTCCTCAGCCCGGACATCGCACGCCGTGTCGAGGTCGCCGTCGCTGCCCTGGCCTACGTGCCCAGCCCCATGGCGCAAGCCCTCAAGCGCGGCCGCTCGCGCCTGATCGGCCTGGTCGTGGCCGATGTGACCAACCCGTTTTCCGTGGCCGTGCTGCGCGGGGCCGAAAAAGCCTGCCAGGAGGCCGGCTACCTGCTGATGCTGTTCAATCTCGGCAACAACGGCACGCGCGAACGCGAAGCCATTGAAGCCCTGACGGCTTACCAGGTCGATGGTTTCATCCTCAACACCCTGGGCCGGGATGCCGGCGCGGCGGCCGCGGCGGCGCGCCACGGCAAACCGGTGGTGCTGGTGGACCGTCGCCACCAGGGCATGCAGGCCGACTTTGTCTCGCTGGACAATGCCGGCTCGGTGCGTCTGGCGGCCGGCCACCTGGTCGAGCGCGGCTACCGCGAGCTGCTGTTCGTGTCGGAACCGGTCCGCGACGTCAGTTCACGCGTGGAACGCGAAGCCGCCTTTCTTGCCTTCCTCGCCGAGGGCACAGACAAACCGGCGGTGACGGGCCGTACCTTCGAGAGCAGCGCCGACAATGCCGACGCGCTGGACCAGGCCTTGCGGGCGCTGCGCCAGCGGGCCGGCCAGCACCTGCCGGGCATCGTGTCGAGCAACGCGGTGGTCACCCTGCGGGTGGTCGCGGCCATGGCCAGACTCGGCTGGCGTTTCGGCGAACAGGTCGGGCTGGTCGGTTTTGATGAAACCGAATGGTCGCCTTACGTCGGCCCCGGCCTGACCACCATCGCGCAGCCGACCGACGATATCGGCCGCATGGCCGCCGGCTGCCTGATCGAACGCCTGCGCGGCGTGGCGCTGCCGGCGCGGCAGATCCTGCTGCCCGGCCAGCTCATCGTGCGAGGTTCGTCCTCGCCGCTGCGCGACCCGCCGTCCGGCCACGCCTAGGGTTATCCATGCTTACGGCAGGCACCAGGATTCTTTTATAATTCACTGAAACCGGTTTCATAGACCTTCGCAAGCCACCTCCGGCTGCGTGTCCAGCCCCTTGTTCCAGGAATTCTCGCGTTCCCCCTGATTGCGGCGCTTGCGCCACCCAGCGCCGCCGCCCGTCCATGAACTACACATTTCAATTCGGTGATGTCTTTGCAGCCTGGCCCCTGTTGCTCAGGGGCACCTGGAACACCATCGAGCTGTCGCTGCTGGCGATGCTGTTCGGGCTGCTCCTGGCCATCGCCTGCGCCTGGGGCAAAACCGCCGGCCCCCGACCCCTGCGTTTTGTGATCAACGCCTACATCGAGCTGATCCGCAACACGCCTTTCCTGGTGCAGCTGTTCTTCTTCTTTTTTGCGCTGCCGGTGCTGGGCCTGCGCTGGTCGGCCTACACCGCGGCGCTGACGGCCATGGTCATCAACCTCGGTGCCTATGCGACGGAGATCATCCGCGCCGGCATCGAATCCATCCCCAAGGGCCAGATCGAAGCAGGGCTGGCGCTCAACCTCAAGCGCCACGAGATTTTCCGTTTTGTCATCCTCAAGCCGGCACTCAAGGCGATCTACCCGGCGCTGACCAGCCAGTTCATCCTGCTGATGCTCAGTTCGGCGGTGGTCTCGGCGATTTCCGCCGACGACCTGACCTCGGTCGCCGCCAACCTGCAGTCGCAGACATTTCGCAGCTTCGAGATCTACATCGTGGTCGCCGGCATCTACCTGCTGCTGGCGCTGGCCTTTTCCGCGCTGTTCCGCCTGATCTACAGGACCAGCCTCAACTACCCGGACCGCCGCTGATGCGTACCTTCGGCCTTCCCGAATTCCTGTTCATCCTGCAGGCGGCGCAGTGGACGATTGCGCTGTCGCTGATCGCCTTTGCCGGTGGCGCCATCGGCGGGCTGGTGATTGCGCTGGCGCGCACCTCCGGCAACCGCACGGCGCAGCTGCTGTCCGGCGGCTTCATCCAGATTTTCCAGGGTACCCCGCTGCTGCTGCAGCTGTTCCTGGTGTTTTTCGGCGCGCCGGTGCTCGGGTTCGACATCAACCCCTGGCTCGCCGCCGGCGTCGCACTGGTTCTCAACAGCAGCGCCTTCCTCGGTGAAATCTGGCGCGGCTGCATCCAGGCGGTGCCGGCGGGACAGACCGAAGCAGCCCATGCACTGAACCTGTCCTACAGCGCGCGCCTGCGCGACGTGGTCCTGCCGCAGGCCTTCAAGATAGCGCTGGCGCCCACCGTGGGCTACATGGTGCAGATCATCAAGGGCACCTCGCTGGCCGCCATCATCGGCTTCGCCGAGATCACCCGCGCCGGCCAGATCATCAACAACGCCACCTTCCAGCCGCTCATCGTCTTCAGCGTGGTCGCGGCCATTTATTTCGTGCTGTGCTGGCCACTGTCGCTGCTGGCCGCACGGATGGAGCGCCGGCACGCCGCAGCGCTCTCACGCTGACCGCAAGGCAGCCGCTTCGCAGCTTTCGTTTCTTCCCCTCAATCAACGGAGACTTCCCCATGATCAAATCCCTGCAACGCCGCGTGTTCACCGGCACCGCCCTCGCCCTCGCCCTGACGGCCACGCTGTCGGCCTGGGCCCCCGCGGCCAGCGCGCAAAGCGTGGCCGACATCAAGAAAAAAGGCGAGCTCACCGTCGGCATGCTGGTGGACTTTCCGCCCTATGGCACGACCAACAGCGCCAACCAGCCCGACGGTTACGACGCTGATGTGGCGCGCCTGATGGCCAAGGACCTGGGCGTCAAGCTCAACCTGGTGCCGGTGACCGGCCCCAACCGCATTCCCTTCCTGCTGACCAACAAGGTCGACCTGCTGGTCGCCTCACTGGCGGTCACACCGGAGCGCGCCAAGCAGGTCCAGTTCTCCAAGCCCTATGCCGCCGCCAGCATCGTCGTTTACGGCGACAAGAAGGCCGGCATCAAGACCGCGGCCGACCTCAAGGGCAAACGCGTCGGCGTGGCCCGGGCCAGCACCCAGGACGTGGCGCTGACGGCCGTCGCGCCTGAAGGCACCGAAATCCGCCGCTTCGACGACGACGCCTCGGCCATGCAGGCGCTGATGTCCGGCCAGGTCGATGCGATCGGCTGCTCGACCACGGTCGCCGCGCAGATCGACAAGCGTGCGCCGGCCAACACCTACGAAAACAAGTTCCTGCTGCGTCAGCAGGTGATGGCGGTCGCCATGCGTCCCGGCCAGGCCGAGCTGCTCAAAACCGTGGATGACTTCGTCGCCCGCAACACGGCCAACGGCGAACTCAACAAGCTGTACCGCAAGTGGCTGGAAACCGACCTGCCGAAAATGCAATAAACCCCTGGACGGTGCTTTCATGACAGACACAATGCCTTCCCGGACCCCGGTCGCGGGAGCCGAACCCATCATCCGCATCGAAGCGGTGGACAAATGGTTCGGCAAGTTCCAGGTACTGACCGACATCAACCTGAGCGTGGCGGCCGGGGAACGCATTGTGGTCTGCGGGCCGTCCGGCTCGGGCAAGTCCACGCTGATCCGCTGCATCAACCGGTTGGAGACCGTGCAGAAAGGCCGCATCGTGGTGGACGGCATCGACCTCACCGCCGGCGGCAGGAATGTCGATTCGGTGCGCCAGGAAGTCGGCATGGTGTTCCAGCAGTTCAACCTGTTTCCGCACCTGACGATTCTGCAGAACTGCATGCTGGCGCCGATGCGCTCGCGCGGCCTGAGCAAGCAGGAAGCCGAAGCCATCGCGATGAAATACCTCACGCGTGTGCGCATTCCCGAGCAGGCGCAGAAATACCCGAGCCAGCTCTCGGGCGGCCAGCAACAGCGCGTGGCCATCGCGCGTGCGCTGTGCATGACACCCAAGATCATGCTGTTTGACGAGCCGACCTCGGCGCTGGACCCGGAAATGGTCAAGGAGGTGCTGGACACCATGATCAGCCTGGCCGATGAAGGCATGACCATGTTGTGTGTCACGCACGAGATGGGGTTTGCCCGCAGCGTGGCCGACCGCGTGATCTTCATGGCCGACGGCAAGATCATCGAGCAGGCGCCGCCGCAGCAGTTCTTCAGCAACCCGCAGCACGAGACCACCCGCAACTTCCTCGGCCAGATCCTGAGTTCGCACCAGCATGCGCACTGAAGGCGCCGGCGCAAGGGACAGCGCGCTGGACGTTGTCACCTTCGGCGAAGCCATGCTGCTGCTGGTCGCCGACCGGCCCGGCCCGCTCGAGGACGCCGGGGCCTTCCACAAACGCACGGCCGGCGCCGAAACCAATGTGGCGATCGGCCTGGCGCGCCTGGGCCTGAAGGTCGGCTGGGCCAGCCGCCTGGGCACCGACATGATGGGCCGCTACCTGATCAAGGCGATGGCGGGCGAAGGCATCGACTGCTCGCACGTGATCTGTGACCCCACGCAGAAAACCGGTTTCCAGTTCAAGGGCCGCGTGCTCGACGGCAGCGACCCGCCGGTGGAATACCACCGCCAGGGCTCGGCCGCCAGCCACATGGGGGTGCAGGACATCGACGAGGACTGGCTGCTGTCGGCCCGGCACCTGCACGCGACCGGCGTGTTTGCCGCGGTGTCGGCCAGTACCCTGCCCGCCGCCCGCCGGACCCTGGACCTGATGCGCGCCGCCGGCCGCAGCGTGTCCTTCGATCCCAACCTGCGTCCCACGCTCTGGGCCAGCCCCGGGGTGATGCGAGACGCCATCAACGACCTGGCGGCGCGCGCCCACTGGGTGCTGCCCGGCCTCGAGGAGGGCCGCTTTCTGACCGGCGAAACCAGCGCCGAAGGCATTGCCCGCTTTTACCGCCAGCGCGGCGCACAACTCGTGGTCGTCAAGCTCGGCAGCGAGGGCGCGTATTTCGACGGCGACAGCGGTTGCGGCCACGTGCCCGGCTTTCCGGTCGCCGAGGTGGTCGACACCGTGGGCGCCGGCGACGGTTTTGCCGTCGGTGTGATCAGCGGCCTGCTCGACGGCTTGGGCGTGCCGCAGGCGGTCCGACGCGGCGCCTGGATAGGCGCACGCGCCGTGCAGGTGCTGGGCGACAGCGAAGGCCTGCCGACCCGCGCCGAACTCAACGCCGCCCAACTCTGAACAAGGTTCTCCCCATGCGCAAACACATCCTGGTCTTTCGCGAACTGCCCCCTGACCAGCTGGCGCGCCTGCAGGCGCTGCACGAGGTGACCGTGGCCGATCCGCGCCTCCCCGCGCAGCTGCCGGCGTTTCGCGCCGCCCTGGCCACGGCCGAAGGCCTGATCGGCGCGAGTTACCCGGTGGACGACGCCCTGCTCGCCGCCGCGCCGCGGCTCCGGGTCATCTCCAGTGTCTCCGTCGGCGTGGACAACTACGCGCTGCCCGCCCTGGCGGCACGCGGCATCCTGCTGTGCCACACGCCGGGCGTGCTCGACGAGACGGTGGCCGACACCGTGTTCGCCCTGCTGATGGCGACCAACCGGCGTATCGTCGAACTGGCGAACCTGGTCCGCGACGGCCGCTGGACACAAAACATCGGCGAAGACCTGTTCGGTTTTGATGTGCATGGCAAGACACTGGGCCTGCTCGGCTTCGGCCGCATCGGGCAGGCGATTGCGCGCCGGGCGGCGCTGGGTTTCGGCATGCCGGTGCTCTACCATGCGCGCCGGCCTGTCGACCTGGCGGTGCAGGCGCCCGAGCTGCGCGGCCGTGCCCAACACATGCCGCTGGACGAGTTGCTGGCGCGCGCCGACATCGTGGTGGCGATGCTGCCCTTGTCCGGCGAAACACGCGGCCTGATGGGTGCACGGGAGTTCGCCCTGATGAAAGCCGGCGCTATTTTTGTCAACGGCGGGCGCGGCGCCACCGTGCAGGAGGACGCCTTGCTGCAGGCGCTGGACCACGGCACACTGCGCGCCGCCGGGCTGGATGTTTTTGCCACCGAACCGCTGCCGATAGACTCGCCCCTGCGCCGCCATCCCAAAGTCACGGCCCTGCCGCACATCGGTTCGGCAACTTTCGAGACCCGGCACGCGATGGCCGAGCTGGCCACCACCAGCTTGCTGCAGGCCCTGGCCGGCGAACGCCCTGCGGCGGTGTTCGACACCACAACTTCCTAGCCGGATCGCCTCATAGCCGCTTAGCCGCTTAGCCTCATAGCAAAATCAGCCGCCAGCCCTTGTGCTGCGGTCGCAGGCAGCTATCGAAACAGGAGTGATTCAGCCCGGCTTGTCCTCAGCCAGGACCAGCAGCTGCAGGCCGCATGCATCGCCCATCCCGCCTCCCCTGCACTGACACGTCAGAAAATAGGCGGATACCGGGACGCCCGCCCCTTGCAACCCGAGTTACATCGGCTGTGGCGTGGGCTGCACCTGGCCGGGGTTGGGCGGGCTGGCGATGGGTTGCACCGGCTCGGGCGGTGGCACGTTGGGGTCGGTCGCCACGGCTACTCCCTTTCCGGTTTAACGGCGGGGGATGGCTCCACCGGTTTGTCGAGATCACGAATCATGCCCTCGCCTTCCAGGTCGCGGCCGTCGGACGGAATGTCGCGCTCGTTGCCGATCTCGGGCTCTTCCGTTGGCAGCGCAAGTTCCGTGTCATTGGCCGCCTGGTCCACCGCCGGATTGCGCTGCGGTGTGCCGCTCGGGTCCACCGGCAGTGGCGGCGTGGGGTCGTCGTTGCTGTCGTCGCCTGGCGTCACCGCCGGTTCTTCCTCCTCGGGAAGGGCGTTCGGTTCGGTATGCATTTCAGAACCCTCCCAGCGTCAGCGGCACGGTCTCGGTCACCACGGCCGCTGCCGCCGCCATGCTGGCGCAGACGGAGGTGAGGTAGGCGATGTAGGCCGCGGCGATGCGGCGGGTCCGGCGGGGTTTGAAAGGTGTGGGCGTTTGCAGTTTCATGGCGGCATCCTGGAAGAATGCCTCCATGATGGCCGCACCCGGGCGCCGCGCCTATAGGCTGCGATGCCTTCCGCCTGTCAGTGTCCGGCTGACAGGGCTGACAGGGCTGACAGGGCTGACCCGTCGGCCGGCAAAGGCCGCCAGCCGTTCAATGCGACGAATGCGCCAGCCCGCTGACCAGCGTGACCAGCGCAATCCCCACGCCCAGCCAGGCAATCTGCGCGAGTGTTTCGCGGGCCGTCAACCGTTTTTGCAGCTGCGGAATCAGGTCGGCCAGTGCCACATAGACAAAGCTGCTGGAGGCCACCACCAGGAAAAAGGGCAGCCAGTCGTGCAGCATGTCCACCAGCGCGTAACCGACCAGGCCGCCCAGGGCGGTCACGGCACCGGCCAGCGACACCTTGATCAGGGCCATGCTGCGGTTGCCGGAGGTATGGCGCAGCACCACCAGGTCACCCATGTGGTGCGGCACTTCATGCGCCAGCACGGCCAGCGCGGTGATCACACCCAGGCGCATGTCGGCAACGAAGGCCGAGGCAATCAGGATGCCGTCACCGAAGGCATGCACGCTGTCGCCGGTCAGCACGGCCCAGCTGCCTGCTCTGGCGGGCTGGCCGTGGTGGTGGTGACGGTGAAGATGCTGTTCGCCGGGCTGCAAGGAAGCGGGCGCGGTGTCCACGTGTTCGGCGCGCCCGGAGTTGCCCGATCGCAGCGGCGCGATCAGATAGTCCACCTGCTGCGGGCTCTTGGGGTCATGGTGCTCATGGCCGTGGTGGTACAGCTCGGCCTTGTCGAGCAGAAAGAAAAACACCAGCCCGACCAGCAAGGTGGCAAACAGCTCCTGCGCGCCGGCCTGGCTCTCGAAAGCTTCGGGCAGCAGGTGCATGAAGGCGGTCGCCAGCAGCGCGCCAGCGGCCAGGCTGAGCATGTGGTTGGTGTAGCGGGCCAGCACGCCAAAGCTGAGCAGCGCCGCCAGCCACACGCTGCCGATGCCGGCGGCCAGGGTGCCGGTCAAAATTGCTATCAATGTCATAGCTGCTCACGCCCGATCTATATGGGCTGAAGCCCGAAAAGGTTTTAAAAACTCGCCCAAAACGCAAAAAAGCCGCCGCACATTGCTGTGGGGCGGCTCCGTGCCGGGCGGGCTTGAGTTAAGCGACGCCGTTGGCCTTGAACCACGCCAGAGCGCGTTTCCAGCCGTCTTCTGCCGGCTCCTTGCGGAAGCTCGGCCGGTAGTCGGCGTGGAAAGCGTGCGGGGCATCAGGGTACACCACAAACCGCGAGGCCTTCGCCGCGGCACTGCCGCCGGCAAGGGCCGCTTTCATCTTATCAACCGTGTCAAGGGGGATGCCGCTGTCCTGCCCGCCATACAGGCCGAGCACCGGGCCGTTCAGGATGGGGGTGATGTCGATCGGGTGTTTGGGCGTGAGCGGCGTGCTGGCACCGACCAGGCGGCCGTACCAGGCCACACCCGCCTTGACGCCGGGGTTGTGTGCGCTGTACAGCCAGGTGACGCGGCCACCCCAGCAAAAACCGGTGATGCCCACCTTGGCGGTGTCGCCGCCGTTGGCGCCCGCCCACTTCACGGCGCCGTCCAGGTCGGCCATGACCTGGGCGTCAGGCACCTTGGAGACAACCTCGGCCATCAGCTTGGCCAGTTCGCCGAACTCTGCCGGATCACCCTGGCGGGCATACAGCTCGGGCGCAATGGCCAGGTAACCGGCCTTGGCCAAACGGCGGACGGTGTCGGCAATGTATTCATGCACGCCAAAAATTTCCTGGATCACCAGGATCACGGGCAGGCCGGTTTTGCCGGCGGGCGCGGCGTAATACGCCGGCACCTTGAAACCATTGACTTCAAACGAGGTTTCGCCAGCCTTCAGGCCCTCGGCGGACGTCTTGATCGCGGTCTGCGCCATGATGGGCAGGGCCGTGGCGGCATAACCGACGCCGAGTGCTGCCTTGAGCGCCGTGCGGCGGGTCGCTCCGTTCTCGTTGCTTTGGCCGGGGAGCAGGGAATCAAACTCGGATTTCTGGTCGCTGTTGAGCATGGCGGTTTTCTCAATGTCTGGGTTGAAGGGGCGTGAACAAAACGCGTTGAGTCTATGCGGTCGCATAAATTCCTGCTGGTGCGAGGAAATACCACGAGGTATTTCCTGCCGCCCACCGCGTCTCGGCCCCCCCTGCCCTCGCCTCCAATCGGGCTCACACAATCTTGACGCTGAGTCCGGGCAAACCGTCGATGTGGCATTCGATCACGTCGCCCTTGACCACCGGGCCGACGTTTTCCGGTGTACCGGAATAAATGATGTCGCCGGGAAACAGCTCGAAGGCCTCGGAGAGCCTGGAGATCTGCTCGGCGACCGACCAGATCATGTGGTTGAGCGTGGCCTGCTGCTTGGTCTGCCCGTTGACTTTGAGCCAGATCGCACCCTTGGTGTAGTGGCCGGTCTGCGCCACCTTGTGGATCGGGCCGATGGGCGCCGAGCGGTCAAAACTCTTGCCGATCTCCCAGGGCTTTTTCTGGTCACCCATGCCGCGCTGCAGGTCGCGCCGCGTCATGTCCAGGCCCAGGGCGTAGCCGTAAACGCAGTCCAGCGCCGCACTCATGGGGATGTTGCGCCCGCCCTTGGACAGGGCCGCCACCAGTTCGACCTCGTAGTGGTAGTTTTTGGTCAGGCTGGGATAGGGATGGTCAGCCACGGTGCCGGGCGCCACCGCCTGAATCGCATCCGTCGGTTTCTGGAAGAAGAAAGGCGGCTCGCGGGTCGGATCCGAGCCCATCTCGATCGCGTGGGCCGCGTAGTTGCGGCCTATGCAGTAAATGCGGCGCACCGGAAACATCTCGCTGCTGCCGGCAATCGGCACATAGGTGCCAGGCACGGTGAACGGCGTGGCCGGGGTGTTGGCCGCCGTGCCCGGGGTGGCGCAGCCGACCACCGCGCCTGCAGTCATCAGGACGCCGGATTGCAGAAGGCCGCGTTTGCTGATGTCAGTGATTTTTTTCATGTTTGTCTCCTTGGGTGTGGTCAGAGTCTGTCTCGACCGCAAGCTTAGGCCGCGCCCGGGACTGGCGTACAGACGCAATTACGCATTTACCGGACGATTCAATGCAACACGCGCAGGAGATCAGGCCGCGCCGGAGATCCTGGCGCGCACGCCGTCGCGAAAGGCCCGCGGCGTCTGGCCAAACCGCTGCCGGAAGCGCCGCGCGAAATAGGCCTCGTCGACAAAGCCCGAGGCATGCGCGATGCTGGCGATACGCTGGTTGCTGTGGGTCAGCAGTTCCTGCGCAAACTCCAGGCGCCGCTCGGTCACCAGCTCGGTGAAGGTCTTGCCGGTTTCCTTTTTGAGCAGGTGCGCCAGGTAGTTGGGCGACAGGAAAGCCGCGGCCGCCACATCGGCCAGTGCGATCTCGCCGGCCAGGTGCTCGCGGATGAACCGCACCGCCCGCTGCAGGCCGGCACGCCGGCTGCCTAACTGCGCCTGGCTGGCCGAAAACCGCAGCAGGTCGGCTTCGAACTTGCGGCAGACCAGCGCGATCAGCTGCAGCATCAGGCCGCGGATCATCTCGACCGAACCGAAACGCCGGTTGGCATTTTCCAGGGCGAGCTTGTCCAGCAGTCTCTCGATCTCGGGAAACTCTTCTTCCGTGAAATAGAAGTCGGCGTACTCCTGAAACAGGAAAGGCGCCAGCTCGGGCGCACGGCTCAAGGGCACGTCCTCCAGGTCCAGCGGGTCCACATCCAGACCGGGCCGCAAGAACTGCTGCGCCATGTTGATGATGACGTAACGCGAACCCTCGGGGTGCGGGATCACATGCACGCGGTAGGGCAGGATGAAACTCAGGTAGCCGCGCCGGAATGGCCGCACGGTGCCGGCCACGTTCTGTTCGGTGTCGCCCTGCAGGCTGATCTGGATCTGGAAATACTCATGCCGGTGCGGCCTGACCAGCGGCGGGCGCACCAGCTGGGAGCGGATGTCGAAATCGAGGTGGTCGGCACGCTCGGACATGCCGTAGGTCTTGATGGCTGTCATGCCGCCTGTCCCTGCGGCTTCAGTGCGCCTTTTCCCAGTTCGGCCCGATGCCGATCTCGGCCAGCAGCGGCACCTTGAGGTCCGCCACCCCGGCCATCAGGCGCGGAATTTCGTGGCGCACCCATTCGACCTCGGCCTCGGGCACCTCGAACACCAGCTCGTCGTGCACCTGCATGATCATTTTGGTAGCGCGTTGTTCGGCATCGAGCACGTCCTGCACCTTGACCATGCTGAGCTTGATCAGGTCGGCCGCCGTGCCCTGCATGGGCGCGTTGATGGCCTGCCGCTCCGCCGCCTTCTTGCGCGGGCCGTTGCCGCCATTGATCTCGGGCAGGTAGAGCCGCCGGCCAAACACGGTTTCGACGAAATGGTTCTTCTGGGCAAACACCACAGTCTGCTCCATGTAGTTCTTCACGCCCGGGTAACGCTGGAAATACTTGTCGATGTAGGCGGCCGCGGCCTTGGTTTCTATGCCCAGGTTGCGCGCCAGGCCGAAGCTGCTCATGCCGTAGATCAGGCCGAAGTTGATGACCTTGGCGTAGCGGCGCTGCTCGCTGCTGACCTGGTCCACCGCGACGCCGAACACCTCGGCAGCAGTCGCGCGGTGCACGTCCAGGCCGTCGGTGAAAGCGCGCAGCAGCGCTTCGTCGCCGCTCAGGTGGGCCATGATGCGCAGCTCGATCTGCGAGTAGTCGGCGCTGGCGATCAGGCAACCGGGCGGCGCCACAAAGGCCTCGCGCACGCGCCGGCCCTCGGCGGTTTTCACGGGAATGTTCTGCAGGTTGGGCTCGTTGCTCGACAGGCGCCCGGTCACGGCCACCGCCTGCGCGTAATGCGTGTGCACCCGCCCCGTCCTCGGGTGCGCGAGCTGGGCCAGCTTGTCGGTGTAAGTACCCTTGAGCTTGGAGAGCGAGCGGTGCTCCAGCAGCTTGGCCGGCAGCGGGTAATCCTCGGCGAGTTTTTCCAGCACCTCCTCGTCGGTGCTGCGCGCACCGGTGGCGGTCTTCTTGATCACCGGCATGCCCAGCTTGTCAAAGAAGATCTCGCCCAGTTGCTTGGGGCTGCCCAGGTTGAAAGGCTGGCCGGCAATCTCGTAGGCCTCGGCTTCGAGCTGCAGGATGCGCGTGCCGAGCTCGCCGCTCTGTTTGGCCAGCGTCGGGGCGTCGATCAGCACGCCATTGCGCTCGATGCGGTACAGGGCTTCGCTGCTGCGCATTTCCAGTTCGTAGATGAAGCGCAGCTTGTCGTCGGCCTGCAGCCGCGGCCAGAGCACGCGGTGCACGTCCAGGGTCTGGTCCGAGTCTTCACACGAATATTCGGCAGCCTTGGCGATGTCGACCTGGTTGAACTTGATCTGGTGCGCGCCCTTGCCGCACAGGTCTTCATAGTTGATGCCGCTGCGCCCCACATGGCGCACGGCCAGGCTGGCCAGGCCGTGCGGCTTGTGCACTTCCAGCACGTAACTCTGCAGCATGGTGTCGTGGACGTAGCCCCGCACCTCGACGCCGTGGTTGGCAAACACATGGCGGTCGTACTTGACGTGTTGTCCGAGCTTGGCCTTGGCCGGGTTCTCCAGCCAGGGTTTCAGGCGCGCCAGCACCTCGTCGCGCGGCAGCTGCGCCGGCGCATCGGGGTAGTCGTGCGTCAGCGGTATGTAGGCGGCCTCGCCCGGGGTGACACTGAAACTCAGGCCAACGATCTGCGCCTGCATTTCGTCCAGCGAGGTGGTTTCGGTGTCCAGCGCCACCAGCTCGGCGGCTTCGATTTTTGCCAGCCAGGCGTCGAACATCGCCCAGTCCAGCACGGTGTCGTAACGCAGGTTGGTGGCGCGCTCGGCCAGCGGGGTGGCCAGAAAGGCCGGCTCGTCAAACAGCCCGGGCTCGTCGGACGAGGCCGCGGGCGCGGCGCGGCCCTGGCGATGGGTGTCGGGTCCGGCCGGCAACTCGGCCGGCGCATTCTGCGCGTCTATGCTGCGGACCAGGCTCTTGAACCCGAATTTTTCGTAAAAATCCTTCAAAGCTTCTGTCTGCTGGCCGCCGACAGCTATGGATTCCATAGCAGGCAGACCCTCGATGTAGTCCTGCAGTTCGCAGTCTTTCTTGATGGTCAGCAGCTCGCGGCCCTTGGGCAGCCAGTCGAGCGACTGGCGCAGGTTGTCGCCGACCACGCCCTTGATCTCGCCAGCACGGGCCACCAGCGCATCGAGCGAGCCGTATTCGAGCAGCCATTTCACGGCCGTCTTGGGGCCGACCTTGGGCACGCCGGGCACGTTGTCCACCGCATCGCCGACCAGGGTCTGGTAGTCCACCATCAGGCGCGGCGGCACGCCGAACTCGGACTCGACGCCGGCCAGGTCGCGCCGGCGGTCGTTCATGGTGTCGATCACCGTGATGTTTTCATCGACCAGCTGGCTCAGGTCCTTGTCGCCGCTGGAGATGATGACCTCGATGCCCTGCTGCGACGCCATGCAGGCCAGCGTGCCGATCACGTCGTCGGCTTCCACCCCGGGCACGTCCAGCACCTTCCAGCCGAGCAGGCGCACGACTTCGTGGATCGGCTCGACCTGGCTGCGCAGGTCGTCGGGCATGGCCGAGCGCTGGGCCTTGTACTCGGGGTAGAGCGCATCGCGAAAGGTCGGGCCCTTGGCGTCGAACACGCAGGCGGCATAGTCGGCGCGCACGTCCTTGCGCAGCTTCTGCATCATGTTGATCATGCCGCGAATGGCGCCGGTGGCCGGGCTTTGCGGGTTGCCGGGGTCGGCGCGCAGATCGGGCATCGCATGGAAAGCGCGGTAGAGGTAGCTGGAGCCATCCACCAGCAGCAGTGTTTTTTTTTCGGTGCTCATGGCCCCGATTGTCACCGTTTTGCCGCCCCTATCCACGGGGGTGCCGGCCCCCTACAATGCAGGCATGCACCACCCTCTTTGCTCCCTTCTGTTCGCCGCCACGGCTGCCCTGGCCTGTGCCCCCGTGCTGGCCCAGACGGCGGCGCCTGACCCGGCAGCGGCACCTGCGCAAGCACTGCCGCCCGGCACCAACCCCATCAGCAGCCGGCCCGAGCCGGCCATCCAGCGCATCCGCACGGAAGACGCCGGTTCGCGCATCGACGAAGTGCGCGTGGGTGGCGAGACACAAAGCATCACCGTGCAGCCCAAAACCAATGTGCCGGCCTACGAGGTCCAGCCTTCCGACGCCACCAAGGGCGGCGGCACCGCCCCGCCCACCTCGGGCGCCGGCAGCACCGGCAAACGTGTCTGGAACGTGCTCAAGTTCTAGTTTTCCCTTCAGTTTCAGTTCAGTTTCCGTTTCAGGCATGGCCGTTTACACCGAAGTCTCGTTTGACGAGGCCGCTCCCCTTTTGCATTCGCTCGGTCTGGGGCAGTTGAAGACCCTGGACCCCTGCTCGGGCGGCATCGAAAACACCAACTATTTCGCCGACACCGATCAGGGCCGCTACGTCCTGACGCTGTTCGAACGCCTGGGTTTCGAGCAGTTGCCGTTTTACCTGTACCTGATGCAGCATCTGGCGCAGCGCGGCATCCCCGTGCCGGAACCCCATGCCGCGCTGACGGCCGGCGCCGGCAGCTGGCCCGGCGACATCCTGCACAAGCTCAAGGGCAAACCTGCCGCCGTGGTGGACCGCCTGCGCGGCCGCAGCGAACTGGCGCCCACACCGGCCCACTGCGCGGCGGTGGGCGACATGCTGGCGCGCATGCACCTGGCGGGACAGGACTTCGACCGCCAGCAGGGCAACCTGCGCGGCCTGGCCTGGTGGAATGAGACCGTGCCGGTGGTCCTGCCCTACCTCAGCCCCGAACAAAGCAGCCTGATCCGCTCCGAACTGGCCTACCAGAACCATGTCGCCGCCTGCTCGGCCTGGCAGGCGCTGCCGCGCGGCCCGGTGCATGCCGACCTGTTTCGCGACAACGTGATGTTCGACGGCGAAGGCAACGGCCTGCGCCTGACCGGTTTTTTTGATTTTTACTTTGCCGGCTGGGACGCCCTGCTGTTCGACATCGGCGTCAGCCTCAACGACTGGTGCGTGGACCTGGCCACCGGTGAACGCGACGCAGCACGCACCGCGGCCTTCCTGGCGGCCTACCAGGCCGTGCGCCCCCTGAACGCCCAGGAACGCAGCCTGCTGCCGGCCATGGAGCGCGCCGGCGCCCTGCGTTTCTGGATCTCGCGGCTGTGGGACTTCTACCTGCCGCGCGAAGCCGCGCTGTTGCAGGCGCACGATCCCGGCCATTTTGAACGGGTGCTGCGCCAGCGCGTGGCCCATCCGTGCAGCCTGTCGGCCTGAGCCTGTTGTTGCGCCGCGCCCAGGCTGGCGACGGCTGGCGCGAAAAAGCCGCTGCAGGGCCCGCTTTTTTGCAGCAAATTGCCCGGCCAGCGTTAAATTGTTCACCGAGTCCGCACATTTAGCTCCTCCGATTGCCCCTCGACCGACCCGACCCACTCAACCTGCAACCCAAGCAATGAAACTAAACATCGTTCCCGCGCGTACTGGCATCACATGGGTCAAACTCGGCATACAAACCTTCTTCAAGCAGCCGCTGGCGCTGGCCGGCCTGTTTTTCATGTACATGGCGGCGGCCACGCTGGCATCGCTGATTCCCTTTGTCGGCGTGGTGCTGGCGCTGGCGATCGTGCCGGCGGCCACCCTGGGCTTGATGGCCGCGACGCTGGAGGCCACCAAGGGCCGTTTTCCGATGCCCGCCATTCTTGTCAGCGCCTTCCGCGCCGGCCGGCAGCGCGCCCGCGCCATGATGGTGCTGGGTTTTCTGTATGCGGCCGCCTGCCTGCTGATCGTGTTCGTGGTGCCGCTGTTTTTCGATGTGCCGGTCAGCCGCGAAAGCGCCCTGGCACCCGAAATGCAGGGGGTGATGCTGACCATCATGGCGCTCTACCTGCCGGTCTCCATCCTGTTCTGGCATGCCCCCGCGCTGGTGCACTGGCATGGCGTGACACCGGTCAAGAGCCTGTTTTTCAGTGCCGTCGTGTGTGTCAGGAACGCCGGCGCCTACGCGCTGTTCGGCCTGACCTGGATGGTGGTGCTGATGCTCATCGGCCTGGCGGTAAGCCTGCTGGCCGGCCTGCTGGCCAGCCCCGAGGCCGCGGCCGCGCTGGTCATGCCGGCCGCCCTGCTGATGGCCGCGATGTTTTCGAGCTCGCTGTATTTCACCTTCCGCGACAGTTTTGATGCCACCCCGCCCGACAGCCCCGTCAACAACGACGACAACCCCAGCCCCGGAGACACGCCATGACACAGCACCTGCTGCAAGGCCGGCAAGAAAAGGAAATCCTGTGGTTCCAGAGGCGTGACGCGCTCAAGGCCGCCGCGGCCTGGGTGGCCATGGGGGGCCTGCCGGCCGCGATGGCGCAGCAGCGCAGCAACATCGTGCAACTCACCGGTGACGCCACCCTCAACGGCAGCCGCCTGAGCCCGGAGCATACGATACAGACCGGCGATGTGATCCAGACCGGACCGGGCGCCAACCTCGTGTTTGCAATCGGCAACTCGGCCTTCCAGGTGCGCCAGAACTCGCGCCTGTCGGTGGAGCGTGGTGCCACGCTCCATGCGGTCAGCCTGTTGCGCCTGCTGACCGGCGCGGTGGCCAGCGTCTGGGGCAAGGGCGTGAACCGCGCCATCGTCATGCCAACCCTGACCGCCGGCATACGCGGCACCGGCGTGTATGCCGAGATTTTTGCCGACCAGGGCAAGCGCAACTATTTCTGCAACTGTTATGGCACGGTGGACCTGGGCGCGGGCAGCGACAAGCAAGTGTCCCAGGCGCAATACCACCAGTCGTTCTGGGCCGACGCCGAACCGCGCAACGGGCGCTACCTGTCGCCCGCCCAGGCGCTGAACCACACCGACGAAGAGCTGGAATTTCTGGCCCGCCTGGTGAACCAGCGCACGGCCTGGCAGATCGCCGGCCGAAAAGGCATCAAGGACGGCCGCGGCCAGATGGGCTACTGAGCCCCGGCCGCTGGGCCGTCGGCCCAACGCTGCCGCCAGCCGGCCTCACCAGGCATCGCCGGCGGCGTTCTGCAACCGGCGCACCAACGCCACCAACTGCGGCCGCACCTCGGTCATCAGGAACTGCGGCGAGAGCTTGAAACCGGGTCCGCCGCAATTGACCACCATCACTGAACGCCCGCTTCCCGGACGGAAAGCCGCGGCGATGGCATTCACGTCTTTCTGCCACTCGCCAAACGAGGCGCAACAGCCGTGCTCGCGGTAGTGCACCAGGGCCAGTTCCAGCGCGTCCCGGGTCTGCGGCCAGGCTTTTTCGTCCTGGGCCCGGATGCGCTCCATCAGCGCACTGCGTTCGCTGTCGCTGCAGCCGGCCAGGTAGGCGCGCCCCATCGCCGTGCTGGCCAGCGGAATGCGTGAACCGACGTCCAGGCTCAGCGTGAGGGCCGATTCGCTGCGGCAGTTCTCGACATAAATCATGCTCAGGCGGTCGCGTATGCCCAAAGACACCATGGCCTGCGAACTGTCGGCCAGCTCCTGCATCATCGGCCGCGCCAGCTGGCGCATGTCCATGCGGGCCAGCATGGCGCTGCCCAGCGCCAGCACCGCGCTGCCGAGCCGGTAGCCCGGGTTGCCGTTGCCGTCCTGCGCATGTTCGAGGTAGCCCTGTTTGGTCAGCGTGTAGGTCAGACGTGAAATCGTGGACTTGGGCAGGCCGCAGCGGCGCGCCAGTTCCTGGTTGCCCAGGGTGCGGTCACGCGAACGGAAGGCACCGAGCACGTCAAGGCCGCGTGCCAGCGCGGTCACAAAATGCCGGTCTTCCTTCACGTTTCCGACGATGGCCCTGGCCGGAGCGGCCGGTTCTGAAGTGCGTACTTTTTCCATGGTGTTCTGCAATGCGGAATATGGCAATCCTATCAGTTCATGTTGTCCACAGGACTGATTTCCCGGAATTTCTCAATGGAACGATGGAATTTCCTAACCTGGGCCGCATGGGGCGGCCGCACAATTCCTCAACATTGTGATCTATAAATTCTGCAATGCAGAATGATGGGACGACAGCGACAAGCCGGACCAGACCCCGGCCTTGGCGCGCCAGCTGCTGGCCGGACAACCGCGTCGGTTCGACGTTTCTCGAGGTCGCCGTGTTCGGGCGAGCCCGAAGGCTGCTCAGGCCGCGCGACGTACTTCCAGGATTTCGTACTCGATCGCTTCGCGGTAAGTCCTGGCGTCATGCAGCGCCAGGTGCAGCAGGATTTTGGCGGCATGCGCCTTGATGACGCGGGGCAGCAAGGCGCCGGCGGCCACCAGCGGCAGCCCCCACCACACATGGCCGGACAGGGCCAGCGCCGCGCCTATGCCCAGAAGTGGCAGCGCGATGCCGATCACGAACAGCCGGTGCTTGACGTATTTCTGCGCTCGCTCGGGGTTCACGATCAGGCGGAAACGGCCCATGGGCAACCCGGTTCGGAACTCCTGGTGACTGACCTCGACGGTGGCACCGTCTGCTTCAGGCTTGGTCTCTGTCTCGTTCATTGTTGTCTCGCGGGCGGTTGGTCGTCTGTCCCATCTTAACCAAGGTAGCTAAACCACCGTGAGCTTGGCGACGCTCAGGGCCAGCCACTTCACGCCATGCCGCGTGAAGTTGATTTGCGCCCGGGCATCGTCGCCGCTGCCTTCGAGCATCATGACCTTGCCTTCACCGAACTTGTTGTGAAACACGTTCATGCCGTTTTTCAGCCCATGCGCCGGCGCCTCGCGCTGCACCGGCACCGCTGGGTTGGGGAACTGCCCCCCCCCCTGATTCTTTGAAGCAAAAGCGGCCTTGGCCCAATCACCACGGGAACCACCAGCTCCTGAATTCGTAGCAGACCAGGCGCCACTGCCGCCACCGTAGGCCGACGAAAAGCCCTGGTTTTTTGGCGTGATCCATTTGAGGGCGGCCTCCGGCAACTCGTCGAAGAAGCGGCTTTTCAGGTTGTAGCGCGTCTGGCCGTGCAGCATGCGCGTCTGCGAGTGGCTCAGGTACAGGCGCTGGCGCGCACGTGTGATGGCCACGTACATCAGGCGGCGCTCTTCCTCGATGCCACCGGCGTCACTCAGGGAGTTCTCATGCGGGAAGATGCCGTCTTCCAGGCCGGAGATGAACACGCAGTCGAACTCCAGGCCCTTGGACGAATGCACGGTCATCAGTTGCACCGCGTCCTGGCCGGCCTGCGCCTGGTTGTCGCCGGATTCGAGCGCGGCATGCGTCAGGAAGGCGGCCAGCGGCGACAGCGTCTCGCCGGTTTCCTGGTTGGGCGCCAGCAGTTCTGGTAGCGGCTCGTCGGCCAGCGGCGCGGACAGGTCCAGCCCCTGGCTGGCCGGCGACTGCGACAGCGGCGTGCCGAGTTCATCGACCGGCAAGGCCACGGCATCGCGGCCGAAACCTTCCATGCTGACAAAGGACTCGGCAGCGTTGACCAGCTCGCCCAGATTCTCCAGCCGGTCCTGGCCTTCCTTCTCGAGCTTGTAGTGTTCTTCCAGCCCGCTGTGCTGCAGCACCAGCTCGATGATCTCGCGCAGGCTCAGGCCCGGCGTCTGCTCGCGCAACACGTCGAGCTTGGCGACAAAGGCGCCGAGGTTAGCGCCGGCCTTGCCGGGCACGGCACTGACCGCGTCATGCAGCGAGCAGCCGGCGCTGCGTGCGATGTCCTGCAACTGCTCGATGCTGCGCGCACCGATGCCGCGCGGCGGAAAGTTGACCACGCGCATGAAGCTGGTGTCGTCGTTCGGGTTCTCGATCAGGCGCAAATAGGCCAGCGCGTGTTTGATCTCGGCGCGCTCGAAAAAGCGCAGGCCGCCGTAGACGCGGTAGGGAATGCCGTTGTTGAACAGCGCGGTTTCCATGACCCGGCTTTGCGCATTGCTGCGGTACAGCAGCGCAATTTCCTTGCGCGCCATGCCGCCGCGCACCAGCTCGCGCACCTCATCGACAAACCACTGCGCTTCGGCAAAGTCGGACATGGCCTCGAAGACGCGCACCGGCTCGCCGGGGCCGGCCTCGGTGCGCAGGTTTTTTCCCAGGCGCTTGCTGTTGTGGCTGATCAGCTCGTTGGCCGAGTCCAGGATGTTGCCGAAGCTGCGGTAATTGCGCTCCAGCTTGATCTGGTGCTGCACATGGAACTCGCGCACGAAGTCCGCCATGTTGCCGACCCGCGCGCCGCGAAAGGCGTAGATGCTCTGGTCGTCGTCGCCGACCGCCACCACCGAGCCGCCCGGCATGCCACCGGGCGCAGCGTCGTCGCCCTGGCCGGCCAGCATCTTGATCCAGGCGTACTGCAGCTTGTTGGTGTCCTGGAACTCGTCGATCAGGATGTGGCGGAAACGCCGCTGGTAATGCTCGCGCACCGGTGCGTTGTCGCGCAGCAACTCGTAGCTGCGCAGCATCAGCTCGCCGAAATCGACCACGCCTTCGCGCTGGCACTGCTCTTCGTAGAGCGCGTAGATCTCGGCCTTCTTGCGCGTCTCCTCGTCACGCACCACCACGTCCTTGGCGCGCAGGCCGTCTTCCTTGCAGCCGGCGATGAACCACATCAGCTGCTTGGGCGGGAAACGTTCGTCGTCGATGTTGAACTGCTTGCACAGGCGCTTGATCGCCGAGAGCTGGTCCTGCGTGTCCAGGATCTGGAAGGTCGAGGGCAGGTTCGCCAGCTTGTAGTGCGCACGCAGGAAGCGGTTGCACAGGCCGTGGAAGGTGCCTATCCACATGCCGCGCACGTTGACCGGCAGCATGGCCGACAGGCGCGACAGCATTTCCTTGGCCGCCTTGTTGGTGAAGGTCACGGCCAGGATGCCGCCGGGCGACACCTGCCCGGTCTGCAGCAGCCAGGCGATGCGGGTGGTCAGCACGCGGGTCTTGCCGGAACCGGCGCCGGCCAGGATCAGCGCGTGCGTGTTGGGCAGCGTCACGGCTGCGAGTTGCTCCGGGTTAAGGTTTTGCAGGAGAGGGGAGCTGGGGACTTCTGGGAACATCCCCCATTGTAGAAAGAACCCCGGCCCCGGCGCGGCGCAGGGGTAGCTGTCCTTACCAGCTTCCCGCCTAGCTGCCGTCCGTCTTCAGGATGGTCTCGCCCTTGAGCGCGCCCACGTCGCGAATCGCCATGCGGTGGCGCTTCCAGCCGGCCCAGGTACGGCGGAAGTTCGCCAGCGAAATGCCGTAATAGATCGCCTTGAACATCCGCAGCCGACCCCAGAACGGCGTCTTGCCGAAGATGTCTCCGGCCAGCAGCGACAGCAGGGCTTCCTTGACGCGCAAGGGGTTGGCGGGATGCATGAACATCTCGCGGATGGTCGGGTTGGTCACGCGGTAGATGAACCACGAATACTCGCTGGGGCCCTTGCGCATCATGGCCTCAAAGCTTTTGCGCACCGCAGGCAGGTCGGCCGGCTGGTCAAGCGCAGTGGCCACCAGCTCCGCGCCGTCAAAAGCGCTGTGCATCGCGAGGTAAACCCCGGACGAGAACATCGGGTCGATGAAGGTGAATGCATCGCCCAGCATCAGGTAGCGGTCACCGGTGGCGTGGGTGCTGCAGTAGGAAAAATTACCGGTCGCGTGCACCGCTTCATCGACCAGCGTGGCACTGGCAAGGCGGCGTTTCAGTTCCGGTGCCATCGCGATGGTGTCCATGAAAAATTCGTGCAGCGGCTTCTCTCGCGACTTCAGGTAATACGGCCAGCACACCGCGCCGACGCTGGTCGTGCCGTCGGCCAGCGGAATGAACCACAACCAGCCGTGTGGGAACCAGCAGATGCTGATGTTGCCTTCGCGCTTGCCTTCCAGCCGCTCGACGTTGGTGAAATGGCCGAACAGCGCTGTGCTGTTGTGTTCCTTGCTTTTGGCCTTGGAGCGCAGCTTGGTGGCCAGCAGCGTATCGCGGCCGGACGCGTCCACCACAAAGCGGGCGCGCCAGCTGCGTTTCGCACCATCGTCCATTTCGGCCTGGACCGTGGCGCCCTCGGCGTCAAAACTCACATCGCGTACGGTACAGCCCTCGAGTGTTTTCGCTCCACGCGTCGCCGCATTGCGGAAAAGCAGCTCGTCCAGTTCGGAACGCCGCACCTGCCAGGCCGAGGGCATCGACTTGTCCCAGGCATCGGCGAATTCGATGTAGCTGCAATGCGCGTGTTCCGGAGACACAAACTCGATGCCCCATTTGGGCATGCCGATGCGGTCCACCTGGTCGCGCACTCCCAGGCGCTCAAAAAGTTCAACATTGGCCGGAAGCAGCGATTCACCGATGTGAAACCGGGGATGATGCGCTTTTTCAAGCAGCACCACGTCTCGTCCCTGCGCAGCCAGCAGGGCCGCAATGGTGGAGCCGGCGGGACCGCCGCCCACAACAAGCACATCACAGGAGGAGATCGGGGTTTCGTTCATGGATGATTCTGGTTGAGGCAAGGGCATGTCAGGCGCGCGCTTGCAATTGTGGAAGAGCTGGGCGCAGGGTAACACTGCGCACACCAGGGTTCAACTTTCACTCTTTTCAATTTGTATTGTTCAGCTTCTTCGGCCACTGACCGCGCGTGCAAGGCTTCTACGAAAAACCCGTCAAGTCCCGCGGCCCTGCAAGTTCTGCGAACATATGCGGAATTTCGAGGTATTTATGACAACAGGTTTTGGCCACGCGGGAGCCGCTCTGGCTGCCTGCCTTCTGGCGGCTGGCCTCGGTTTTTCCGGCACGGCGCGTGCGCAGTCGTCCTGCTCCAGCGATGGCCAAAGCCGGCCGGCGATTCTGCTTGAACGGTTCATCAACGCCGACTGCGCCGATTGCTGGACCGACCCGGCCACTCCGGGTGCCGGCCGCGGTACGCTGGTGCTGGACTGGGTGCTGCCCGGTGGGCAGGGAGACAACGCGCCGCTCTCGGTGGTGGCCACCCGTGACGCGCTCAAGCGACTGGAAGCGCTGGGCATCACACCGCCTCCCGCCGGCCTGAACCGCAAAACCGAGGTGCAGGGGCGAACCGGTAGCCTGCGCGTTGCACGTGGCCTGCCGGTTTCCGGCTACATGGGCGCATCGATAGAACTCAAGGCGCCCGCACCCGGGGCGGCCCAGACCTGGACAGCCTGGCTCGCGCTGGTGGAAGCCCTTCCTTCGGGCACCGAAGGCTCGCCTGTGTCCCGGAATCTGGTCAGAAACCTCATCCAGCCCAGTTGGGACGGGCGCAAGCAGCTATCAAACAAGGAGCGCCTGCGCTTCATGGAATCCCGTTCCATGGATATTCCTGCGGGCATGAAAACCGACAGAGCCCAGGTGATTGGCTGGGTGGAGGATGCCCAGGGGCGCGTGGTGGCTGCAGCACAATCCCGCTGCACCGGGAAATGACGGGCATCCATATTCGCGTATAGCGGGTATATACACAGAGGGCTCGTGCGCACCGGCACAAACGCATAGAATCAGTCACCGGGCCCAAGCAATTGCGCCCGGTTTTTTGTTTCCGCAGACCTTGCGGGCAAGCCGGTCCAATCCAAGTGCCTTCTGTGTTGATCAATTCAGGAGCCTGGAAACAATGGAAATCTTCGACTACGACAATGTCCTGCTGCTGCCGCGCAAATGCCGCGTGGAAAGCCGCTCGGAATGCGACGCCGGCGTCACGCTGGGCAGCCGCCGCTTCCGCATCCCGGTGGTGCCGGCCAACATGAAGACGGTGATCGACGAAGCGATCAGCGTGTGGATGGCGCAAAACGGCTATTTCTACGTGATGCACCGCTTCGACCTCGACAACCTGGCGTTTGTCAGAAACATGGCGGCCCGGGGCCTTTACGCGTCGATCTCGCTGGGCGTCAAGAAAGCCGACTACGACACGGTGGACCAGCTGGTGGCCGAAGGCCTGGCGCCCGACTACATCACCATCGACATCGCCCATGGCCACGCCGACACGGTGCAGCGCATGGTGGCGTATCTGAAAGAGAAACTGCCCGCGTCGTTTGTGATTGCCGGCAACGTGGCCACGCCGGAGGCGGTGATTGACCTGGAGAACTGGGGCGCGGACGCCACCAAGGTCGGCATCGGTCCCGGCAAGGTCTGCATCACCAAGATGAAAACCGGCTTTGGCACCGGCGGCTGGCAGCTGTCGGCGCTCAAGTGGTGCGCGCGTGTGGCGACCAAACCCATCATTGCCGACGGCGGCATCCGCGAACACGGCGACATCGCCAAGTCCATCCGTTTCGGTGCGACCATGGTCATGATCGGCTCCATGCTGGCGGGCCTGGAAGAAAGCCCGGGCAAAACCGTGGAGGTTGATGGCCGGCTCTTCAAGGAGTATTACGGCAGCGCCTCGGACTTCAACAAGGGCGAGTACAAACACGTTGAAGGCAAACGCATCCTCGAGCCGGTCAAGGGCTCTTTGGCCGACACGCTGCGCGAGATGGAGGAAGACGTGCAGAGCGCCATCAGTTATTCGGGCGGCACCCGGCTGATGGACATCCGCAAGGTCAACTACGTCATCCTGGGCGGCGACAACGCCGGCGAGCATCTTCTGATGTAATAAGAACTTGCCCGTAAATAATTGGGGGTCGCGCAAATGGATTTTCGGGATGGGATGCAAGGCGCAAAATCCAAGGCAAGGCTGGTGGCCTTGCCTGATTTTGCAACGCCGCAGACCGCCCGAAAATCCGTTTGCCCTTCGGGTTGTGGCGAAATCGGGCGATTTACCCACCAAATCCCTTGCATGGGCACCCAGCCCATGCTGCAGCATGTTGGCGGACAACTCATCCCGATTGCGACCCAACGCGACCCCCAATTATTTACGGGCAAGTTCTAAGCTGTCGCAGCGGCCGGGGAGTACAGTCAGCGCTCCATCCTGAAAACGAAAATCCGTGCCCACCGCAGCCATTGAAATACGCCGAAAATATTCGCCCGAAGAAGAAACCGCCCTGATGGCAGCCATACAGACCGCGATGACGGCCACGCTGAAGGTTCCGCACTGGACGACATCCATCCGGCTTTTTGTCCATGAGCCGCACCGCTTCAGCGGGCCGCCCGACAAGGGCGACCGCTATACCCTGGTGACGATGGACTGTTTTGTCGGCCGCTCCCGCGAAACCAAGCGGGCGCTGTACCAGGCCATCGTGCAGAACCTCGGCCTGTGCGGCATTCCCGCCGACCACCTGAAGGTGCTGCTGCGGGAAGCCCCGCGCGAGAACTGGGCCATCCGCGGCGGCCTGCCGGCCTCCGAAGTGGAACTGGAATACGACGTCGAAATCTAGGAGCCTGGGCGGCCGCTTTTCGCTTCGACGCCTTCTGCCGCCCAGGCTCCTAGGGCCTGGCCGTCGCCGAGAGCAACGCCAGCGCCAGCTGGTGCAGTCGGTGGTCCGTGTCCACCAGCGCCTCCAGCACACTGAAGTGGTTCCTGCCCAGCAGGGCTTCGCGCACCGGCACCACCTGCTTGCCCCAAGCCTGCTCGATCAGCGCGTTGTGGCGCAAGAATTCCTCACTTTCGTCGGCGCCCGCCACGGTGTAAAGCATGCCGTTTTCTGGCACCGGCAGCCAGGCCGGGCTGACTTGGGCCACCTGGGCTGGCGTCAGCCGCAGCGAGTCCTTCAGGAAGGGCGTGTGCATGACGGATTCGAGTTCGTACAGGCCTGAAATCGACAGCGCGTTTTTGACGAGGTCCTTCGGCAAATCCTTCGCGTAAGCAGGCCACAGGCAGGCCAGCAGCATGGCCGCCAGATGGCCGCCGGCCGAATGGCCCACGACCGTGATGCGCTTCGGGTCACCGCCAAAACGCTCTGCGTTGCGGTAAACCCAGGCCAGGGCCTTCACCATTTGCAGCGTGATCTCGGGAATGGTCACCGCCGGGCACAGGTCGTAGTTGGGAATCACCACGCAGGCGCCCGCCGCCGTGAACGCCGGCGCCACAAACGAGTGCTCCGATTTGTCGAGCGAGCGCCAGTAGCCGCCATGCACAAACACCACCACCGGCGCGCCGCCCGGTGTGGGCCGGGCCGCAGGAAACACATCGAGTTTCTCGCCGGGGCTGGCGCCGTAAGTGATGTCCAGCGTGTTCGGCTGGCTGCTGCGCGCCTGCGCCGACGTCTGGGCCCAGCGGCTGAAATGCGCCGCGTGTTCGGGCACCAGGGCGCGGTTGTTGTACATGCGGTCCAGCCAGGCGGGATCGGGTCGGGTCATGGGGGCTCCTGAAGAGTCGGTAGATTGTGCTCAAACGCCCGTCATCTTGGCACAGTCGGACGCACCCGCCAGGCCTTCGGGTAAACCCGCTTCAGCCTGATCGTCGATTACCGTATTCTGTATACAGAGTTTATTCCATGGCACCCCAACTCATCAAAATCGAATCCAGCCCGGATCTGGTGGACCAGGTCTACCGAAGCCTGCTCGACGCGATCAGCGAGGGCTCGCTGGCGCCGGGCGCCCGCATCACGCAGGAGGACATCGCCGAGCAGTTGGCGGTATCGCGCCAGCCGGTGCTGCAGGCCTTGCGGCTGCTGAAAAAAGACGGCTTTGTGCTCGACGCCCCCGGCCGCGGCGTGCTGGTCGCGCCGCTGGACGTGGGCTGGCTCATGCAGGTGTACCAGGTTCGCAGCGCGCTTGATGCCCTGGCCGCCCGGCTGGCCGCCCGCGCCCGTTTCCAGATCGCTCCGGCACTGATCAGCCAGGGGCGCGCCGCCGCACGCAGCCATGATGTCAAGGCCATGATGGCCGCCGACGCCGAATTTCACGGCGCGATTTATGCGGCCTCCGGCAACCCGCTGATCGCCCAGAGCGCGCAACTGCACTGGCACCATATCCGCCGCGCCATGGGCGCCGTGCTGCAGGTGTCCACCATGCGCGAATCGATCTGGGACGAACACGAAGCCATCGCCCAGGCCATAGGCGCCGGCGATGAGGCCACCGCCGAAAACCTGATCCGCCAGCATGGTGAGGACGCCAGTCACAACCTCTCCAGCCTGCTGTCCAGCGCCCTGCACCCGACGCCCCCGTCCACCGCCCTGCCCGCCTGAAAACCACCGCCCCGAAAACCACCCACGGAGACACCCATGAACCTGACTGCTGAACAACTCGCCCAATTCGACCGCGACGGTTACCTGTTTTTCCCCGGCCTGTTCACGCCGGAGGAAACCCAGGCGCTCAACGACGCCGTGCCCGAGCTCTACAGCCGGCGCGAGGACTACAACGTGCGCGAAAAAGGCAAGGATGCCGTGCGCACCAACTTCGCCGCGCACATGTACAGCGAGCCTTTTGCCAAGCTCGGCCGGCACCCGCGCATGATCGGGCCGGTGGAAGACCTGCTCGGCGAAAAACTCTACATGCACCAGTTCAAGATCAACGGCAAGATGGCCTTTGAAGGCGATGTCTGGCAGTGGCACCAGGACTACGGCACCTGGCTCAACGATGACATGATGCCGACCGAGCGCGCGATGAACGTGGCGATTTTTCTCGACGACGTGACCGAACACAACGGCCCGCTGATGTTCATCCCCGGCAGCCACAAAAAAGGCGTGGTCGATGCCAAACACGACCTGACCACCACCAGCTACCCGCTGTGGACGGTGGACAACGACCTGATCCGCCAGCTGGTGCAGCGCGCCGGCGGCAAACAAGGCGGCATCGTCAGCCCCAAGGGCCCGGCCGGCTCCATGATTTTGTTCCACTCCTGCCTGGTCCATGCCTCGGGCAGCAACCTCTCGCCCTTCAACCGGGTCAGTGTCTACCTGAGCCTGTGCGCGGTCAGCAACCACATCCGCCGCCACAAGCGCCCCGAATACATCGCGCATCGCGACTTCACGCCGATCGAATGCCTGCCGGACGACTGCCTGCTGAAGGACTACCCGGTGGACCTGCCGTGGAAAGACGGCGTGCCGGCGACGGCGCTGCAAACCTCGATGGAAGAAATTTCGCCCGCGCGCAAAGTCGCCTGAGCTTGTTCACCCGGTCGCCCTGAGCTTGTCGAAGGGTCTTCTCAACACCCGGACTGGGCTTCGACAAGCTCAGCCCGAACGGATATTTCAATGAACCTCTATACCAAACTCCAGCAACGCGCGGCAGACAACAAGCCCATCCGCATCGGCCTCATAGGCGCCGGCAAGTTCGGCTCCATGTACCTCGCGCAGATCCCGAAAACGCCAGGTGTGCACCTCGTGGCGATCGCCGACCTGTCGCCCGACGCCGCCCGCACCAACCTTGCGCGTGTAGGGTGGAATCCGGCCCTGACCCAGGCCTCTTCTGCGCAGGAAGCTATCAAAACAGGAGCGACCTGGATCACCGACGACTGGAACGCGGTGGTCACGCATCCGCAGATCGACATCATCGTGGAGTGCACCGGCAACCCGGTTGCCGCCGTGGAGCATTGCCTGCAGGCGTTTGCGCACGGCAAACATGTGGTCAACGTCACAGTCGAGGCCGACGCCTTCTGCGGGCCGTTGCTGGCGCGCAAGGCGGCGCAAGCTGGCGTTGTGTATTCGCTGGCGTTCGGCGACCAGCCGGCCCTGATCTGCGATCTGGTGGACTGGGCGCGCACCTGCGGTTTTCCCGTCGTGGCGGCAGGTCGCGGCCACAAGTGGCTGCCGCATTTTTCCGAATCGACACCCGACACGGTCTGGGGCAACTACGGCCTCACGCCTGAGCAGGCCGCACGGGGCGGGCTCAACCCCAAGATGTTCAACAGCTTCCTCGACGGCTCCAAACCTTCGATCGAATCGACCGCCGTGGCCAATGCCACCGGCCTGACGGTGCCTAGCAACGGCCTGCTCTATCCGCCCGCCAGCGTCGAGGACATTCCCTTTGTTACCCGTCCGATTTCCGAAGGCGGCGTGCTCGAGCGCAAGGGCATGGTGGAGGTGATCTCCTCGCTGGAAGCCAACGGCCGCAAGATTCCCTACGACATCCGCATGGGCGTCTGGGTCACGGTCGAAGCCGAAACCGACTACATCAAAAACTGCTTTGAAGAGTACAACGCGCACACCGATCCGAGCGGGCGCTACTTCACGCTGTACAAGCGCTGGCACCTGATCGGCCTGGAAGTCGGCGTGTCGGTGGCCAGCGTCGCGTTGCGCGGCGAACCCACCGGCGTCGCCACCTGCTGGAACGCCGACGTGGTGGCCACCGCCAAACGCGATCTGAAGCCCGGCGACATGCTCGACGGCGAAGGCGGCTACACCGTCTGGGGCAAGCTGCTGCCGGCCGACACCTCGGTGAAGATGGGTGGCCTGCCGCTGGGCCTGGCGCACAACGTCAAGGTCGTACGCGCCGTCAAGAAGGGCCAGAGCCTGAGCTGGGCCGACGTGGCCATGGACACCTCCACCCCGGCGTACAAGGTGCGGAGCGAGATGGAAACCATGTTCACGCCAGCCATGAAGAAAGCTGCCTGACAGGCTTTTTTCTGTCGTGTGCCGCATGATGGTGGCCACCCCACAGCCCGGACCATGCCATGAGCACCAGCAGCAACACAGTCACCCCCCGCATCGCCTTTCTGGGCACCGGCAGCATGGGCCTGCCCATGGCCAAGCGCCTGTGTGAGGCCGGCCATGCCCTGCAGGTGTGGAACCGCACGCCGACCAAGGCCGCTTCACTGACGGCGCTGGGCGCGACCGTTCATGCCCAGGCGAGCGCAGCGGTTTCAGGGGCCGACATCGTGGTCGGCATGCTGGAAAACGGCGCCGTGGTGGAAGACGTGCTGTTCGCGCACGGAGTCGCTGCAGCGATGAAGCCGGGCGCCCTGTTCATCGACATGGCCTCGATCAAGCCGCGCGAGGCGCGCGACCATGCCGCACGCCTGGGCGCGCTCGGTGTGGCCCACCTCGATGCGCCAGTCTCCGGCGGCACGGGCGGCGCCGAAAGCGGCACGCTGGTGATCATGGTGGGCGGCAAGGCGGCGGATTTTGAGCGTGCCCTGCCGGTGCTCCAGGTCTTCGGGCGCGCCACCCATGTGGGGTCGCATGGCGCAGGCCAGTTGACCAAGCTGGCCAACCAGATGATTGTCGGCATCACGATAGGCGCCGTGGCCGAGGCGCTGCTGTTTGCCACCAAGGGCGGCGCCGACATGGCCAAGGTCAAGGAAGCCATCACCGGCGGTTTTGCCGACAGCCGCATCCTGCAGGTGCACGGCCAGCGCATGGTCGAGCGCGACTTCACCTCCCGCGCCCGCCTCGCCATCCAGCTCAAGGACATGCGCAATGCGCTGGCCACCGCGGAGGAAATCGGCTTCGAGGCGCCAGTCACCAAGCTGTTCGAGCAACTCTACGCCGACGGCATCAGCCACGGCCTCGGCGAGCTCGACCATTCGGGCCTGTTTGTCGAGCTGGCGAGCCGCAACGGCATGAGCTGAAGCCTCAAGCGGACGCCCATAAAAAAAGGCCCGCAGAGCGGGCCTTTTTTGTTGTCAGCGCAAAAATCAACGTGCAGGGCGTGCCGGACGCTTCTGGGCGTCACGCGGAACAAACACCTTGCCGGCAGGTTTGGCAAACGCCGGTTTGCGGTCAGAGAAATCGCCGCGCGGGGCCGATGCAAAACCTTCCGGACGGCCACCAAAACTGCGCTCGCCGCCACGCTCGTCGCGCTGGGCAAAACCGCCGTTGTTGTTGTTGCCGAAGCCGCGGTCATCACGACGCGGGCCGCGGTTGTCACGGTCGTTGAAGGCGCCGCCACCAGCTGGTGCCTGGAAAGGCGCACGCTCATTGCGGTTGTTGGAGAAACCGCCGCGGTCACCGCCACGGTCGTCACGGTTGCCGCCAAAACCGCCACGGTCGGCGCCGAAGGCAGGCTTCTTGCCGGCGTAGCCGCCGCCAGCACCGCCACCGAAACCACCCGAAGGGGCACGGTCGTTGCCGAAACGGCCGCCACCGCCGCCGCCGAAGCTGCGCGGACCACCGCGGTCATTGCGGTCACCACCGAAATTGCCGCGCGGGCGATCCGAGGTCGGTGCAAAACGCTGCTGTGGCTCCAGACCGGCGATCACGCTGGGCTTGAGGTTCTGCTGGGTGTAGTGCTCGATGTCCTGGATCTTGCGGCGGTCGCGGAACTCGGCAATCGTGATTGCCTGGCCTTCGCGGCCGGCACGGCCGGTACGGCCAATGCGGTGCACATAATCTTCGGCTTTCATCGGCAGGCCGTAGTTGATCACGTGGGTGATGGTCGGAACATCCAGACCACGGGCAGCGACGTCGGTCGCGACCAGGATCTGCACGCGGCCATCACGGAACGCCATCAGGCGGCGGTTGCGCAGGCCTTGGCCCAGGGCGCCATGCAGCGCCACGGCGCTGAAGCCCTCTTGCACCAGATCGTTGGCCAGACCGTCACACTCGACCTGCGTGCAGGCAAACACGATGGCCTGGTTGATGGTGGTGTCGCGCAGCCAGTGATCCAGCAGCTTGCGCTTGTGGGTCATGTTGTCGGCCCACAGCAGCGACTGCGTGATGGACGCATGTTTTTCGTGCGGCGAGTCGATCTCGACACGCTGCGGCTGACGCATCACACGCGTGGCCAGCTGCATGATGCGCGGCGCAAAGGTGGCGCTGAACATCATGGTCTGCTTGCGCTCGATGGTGAGCTGGTTGACTTCGGTCAGGTCGTCGGCAAAGCCGAGGTCCAGCATGCGGTCGGCTTCGTCGACCACGAGGAATTGCACCTGGTCGAGCTTGATCTGCATGCTGCGCTGCAGGTCCAGCAGACGGCCGGGCGTGGCGACCACGAGGTCGGCGTTTTGCAGCTTGGCAATCTGCAACTGGTAAGGAATGCCGCCAACAACGTTGGCAATACGCAGGCCGCGGCAATGGCGCACCAGGTCGATCGCGTCGGCGCAGACCTGCTGGGCCAGCTCGCGGGTCGGGCACAAAATCAGCGCGCCGGGGGTGGCTGCCTTGAAGTTGCGCATGTTGGTCGGGTCCTTGCGCTTGGGCTTTTTCAGCGGGGCTTCGCCGCGGGCAACCGCCTCGGCGCTCAGGCGTTCAAACTCGGCGCGTTCGTTGCGCTCGGCCTCTTCCTGCTGCTTGAGCAGGGTGTGCAGCACGGGCAACAGGAAAGCGGCGGTCTTGCCGCTGCCGGTCTGGCTGGACACCAGCAGATCGGTGAATTTGGCCTTGGGGTCGTTTTTGGCTTCCTGGTCCAGCGCCTGCATGGCTTTGGGGATGGTCGCCATCTGTACGGCGGTCGGCTGGGTGAAACCCATGTCGGCCACGGCTTGCAGCAGTTCCTTGGCCAGGCCCAGCTTCACGAAGCCGTTCGGCTCCGCGACGACGGCGTCCAGCGACGTTTCTGCTGCGACAGGCGCGTCAGAAAAATCCGGAATCACGTGGATATCGGTATCGGTGTTTGCTTCGGCCAGAAAGTCGCCGCGAGCTTCAAAAGAATCAGTCATGTTTTTTCTCACAAATCACTTGCGCGCTGCTCCACTTGTGGTTTGAGCAGGCGAACAAGAAACGACCACCTGCCGCGTTGCGGAAGGCTTCGTTTGTGGTTAATAAAACATCAACCATCAAACGAATATTTCGGTTCGGGCGACTTCCGGAAAAACCGGTGCCTGAAGCGATGGCTCTGTTGGTAGAGCCCAAAAGTGTGAGGTAGATGTACAAATGCGGTGCACCCCGTGCATCCGTCAAGCCGTTGATTATGGCATGGTTTACGGGTTTACACCAGTCCCCCGTCGCCGAAAGACCCTCAACCCTGCTGGCGCCCGCCGCGAACAACCGCTTGTTGCTCTCTTTTCAATAGCTGCCAGCGCCCGATCAGCAAGGGCCACAAGCCAGAATCACTTCAGGAAGTGAGTCCGGTAATGCTCCAGCTCGTCGATCGATTCATGCACATCGGCCAGCGCCGTGTGGCTTTGATGCTTCTTGAACGCGCTATACACCTCGGGCCGCCAGCGTTTGGCCAGCTCCTTGAAGGTGCTGACATCGACATTGCGGTAGTGAAAAAACGCCTCGAGTTTGGGCATGTACTTGACCAGGAAACGCCGGTCCTGGCTGATGGTGTTGCCGCACATCGGCGAGGTGCCCTTGGGCAGGTACTGCGCCAGGAAGGCCAGCAGCTGCTTTTCGGCATCGGCTTCCGTCACGATGCTGGCCTTGACCTTGTCGATCAGGCCGCTGCGGCCGTGTGTGCCCTTGTTCCAGTTGTCCATCTGCCCGAGCAGTTCGTCGGACTGCTTGATCACCAGCACCGGGCCCTCAATGCGCGGCGTCAGTTGCGGGCCGGTGACCACCACGGCGATTTCGATCAGCCGCTCCTTTTCCGGGTCGAGACCGGTCATTTCGCAGTCGATCCAGATCAGGTTCAGATCTGATTTTTTCAGCAGGGTTTCGTTTTCAGCCATCTTGCGATTCTCGCTGATCGCCTAAACTTCCCCCATGGCTGACTATTCCCTCGTCTTTACCCTGGTGTTCTCAAGCGCGCTGGTGCTGGTGCTGCTCGCGAAGTTCTACCTCGCTTCGCGCCAGATCCGCCACGTGGCGCGGCACCGCGACCAGGTGCCGGCCGCCTTTGCCGGCACGATTTCGCTGGCTTCGCACCAGAAAGCCGCCGACTACACCATCACCAAGGCGCGCTTTGGCCTGCTCGAACTGGCTTTTGGCACGGCCGTGCTGATCGGCTGGACGCTGCTGGGCGGCATCGACCAGCTGAACCAGGCCCTGGTGAACTCGGGCCTGGCCGCTTACGGCAGCCTGGCGCCGCAACTGGCGCTGCTCGCCGCCTTCGGCCTGGTCAACGGGCTGCTGGACCTGCCCTTCACGCTGTACAGCACCTTCCGCATCGAAGAACGCTTCGGCTTCAACAAGATGACGCTCAAGCTGTGGCTGGGCGACCTCGTGAAGTCCCTGCTGGTCGGCCTCGTGATCGGCCTGCCGATTGTGGCGCTGATTCTCTGGATCATGGGCAGCACCGGTGCCTGGTGGTGGCTCTGGGCCTGGGGCGTGTGGATGGGTTTCAACCTGCTGGTGCTGGTGCTCTACCCGACGGTCATCGCGCCGCTGTTCAACAAGTTCCAGCCGCTCGAAGATGAAAGCCTGAAGGCGCGCGTCACCGCCCTGATGCAGCGCTGCGGCTTTGCCGCCAAGGGCCTGTTTGTGATGGACGGCAGCAAACGTTCGGCCCATGCCAACGCCTACTTCACCGGTTTTGGCGCCTCCAAACGCGTGGTGTTTTTCGATACCCTGCTCAAGCAGCTGAGCCCGGCCGAGGTCGACGCGGTGCTGGCCCACGAACTCGGCCACTTCAAGCACAAACACATCATCAAACGCATAGTCGCGATGTTTGCCATGAGCCTGGCCGGTTTTGCGCTGCTGGGCTGGTTGTCCACCCAGGTCTGGTTCTACACCGGCCTGGGCGTGCGGCCGAACATGAGCGGAAGCAACGACGCCCTGGCCCTGCTGCTCTTCATGCTGGTGGTGCCGCTCTTCAGTTTTTTCATCTCGCCGCTGTTTGCCCAGCTCTCGCGCAAGCATGAGTTTGAAGCAGACGCCTACGCCATCACGCAGACCGATGGCCGGGATCTGCAAAGCGCCCTGCTCAAGCTCTACCAGGACAATGCCAGCACACTGACGCCCGACCCGGTGTATGTGAAGTTTTATTATTCGCACCCGCCGGCCTCGGAGCGGCTGTCCCGCATGGGTGCACCCACCGGAACACCCGCATGAGCAATCCGATTCACCAGAACCGCCGCGCGCTGAGCGCCACCGAGATCGTCACGCAGCTGAGCCAGCTCAACGGCGAGCAGCCGCAGGGCTGGCGCCTGATCGACGGTTCGCTGGAAAAAACCTTCAGCTTCAGGAACTTCCACGAGACCATGGGGTTTGCCAACGCCGTGGCTTTCATTGCCAATGCCGAGGACCACCACCCGGACCTGGCGCTGAGTTATGGCAAATGCACGGTGCGCTTCAACACGCACGACGTGAACGGCATTTCGGTCAGCGACTTTTTCTGCGCGTCGAAGGTCGACGCGCTGCTGACTTGACCACAGTTTCATCCGCCGGGACCCTGCCCGGCCTGGTGGTGGCCGGTTTCGGCCGGCATTGCCTGGTGGAAACGCCCGACGGCCAGCGCCTGATCTGCCACCCGCGCGGCAAGAAAAGCCAGGCCGTCGTCGGCGACCGCGTGTTGTGGCTGCCCTCGCAGGACGAAGGCACGATCGAGAAGGTGGAAAAACGCAGCAACCTGTTCTACCGGCAGGACGACATGCGCACCAAGTCGTTCGCGGCCAACCTCGACCAGGTGCTGATCCTGATCGCGGCCGAACCCGAGTTTTCGGAGAGCCAGCTGACGCGCGCGCTGATCGCGGCCGAGGCCGAACGCATCACGCCCATCATCGCGCTGAACAAAAGCGACCTGGCCGAACCCTTTGCCCGCGCCTGGGCCAAGCTGGCGCCCTACCGCGCCATGGGTTACCAGGTGGTGCCGCTGGCGGTGAAGCCGAAAACCGACACGCCCGTCGCCAACGACGCGCAAACCGCCCAGTTGCGCGAACTGCTGCGCGGCAAAAAAACGCTGGTGCTGGGCCCTTCCGGCGCCGGCAAGAGCAGCCTGACCAACCTGCTGATTCCGGGCGCGCAGGTGCTGACCGCGGAAATCTCGCAGGCGCTCAATTCCGGCAAACACACGACCACCAGCACCACGCTGTACTGGCTCGACGACGCCAGAACCAGCGCGCTGATCGATTCGCCGGGCTTCCAGGAGTTCGGCCTGCACCACATCGAGCCGATGCAGCTGGCCAACTACATGCCCGACCTCAAGGTCCATGCGCAGGACTGCAAGTTCTACAACTGCACGCATCTGCACGAACCCGGCTGCGGCGTGATTTCAGAGGTCAAATCGGCCTCTGGCCCAAGCGGAATAAGCGCCAACCGCTATCGTTTGTATAGCGAATTGTTCGCCGAGCTGTCGCAGCCCCCGCGTTACTGAGCGCTCACCAGCGCGCGGCAGGCATCCACCAGCGCCGCGCACTGCGCCGGCGTTCCCACGCTGATGCGCAGGTACTGCTCGATACGCGGCAGCCTGAAATGGCGCACCAGGATACGCTGCTCACGCAAGCCCGCGGCCAGGGCCGCGGCGTCATGTGCGGGGTGGCGAACCATCAGGAAGTTCGCCTGCGAGGGCAACACCTCGAAGCCCAGGTCCTGCAGGTCGCGGCGCAAGCCCTCGCGGCTTTGCATCACGGCCGTGCGGGTCTGCTCGAAATAGGCGCGGTCCTGGTAGGCCGCGGTGGCGCCGGCCAGCGCCAGGCGGTCCAGCGGGTAGGAGTTGAAGCTGTCTTTCACCACTTCCAACGCTTCGATCAGGTGCCGCTGGCCGGCGGCAAAACCCACACGCAGCCCCGCCAGCGAACGCGACTTGGACAGGGTCTGCACCACCAGCAGGTTCGGGTAACGGCTGACCAGGCCGATGGCGCTTTCGCCGCCAAAATCCACATAGGCTTCATCGACCAGCACCACCGACCGGCTGTGCTGCTGCAGCAACTGCGCGATGTCCGCCAGCGGCAGGCCGGTGCCGGTCGGCGCATTCGGGTTGGCGATGACCACGCCGCCGCAGGGCGCCCGGTACTGCGCCACGTCGATACGCAGGGCGGCGTCCAGTGGAACGATCCCGGCCTCAATGCCGTACAGCCCGCAATACACCTTGTAGAAGCTGTAGCTGATGTCCGGCATCAGCACCGGCTTGCCCTGGCGGAAGAAGGCGAAAAAGGCATGCGCCAGCACTTCGTCCGAGCCGTTGCCGGCGAACACCTGGCTGGCAGCGATGTCGTGGAAGTCCGCGATCGCCTGGCGCAGCCCGGCCGCCTGCGGGTCGGGGTAAAGCTGCAGCCCCTCCTGCGCTGCAGCACGGATGGCAGCAACCACCCGCGGCGAGGGCGGGTAAGGATTTTCGTTGGTGTTGAGTTTGACCAGCCCCTCGATCAGGGGCTGCTCGCCCGGCGTGTAAGGCACCAGCCCCCGAAGCGCCGGACTCCAGAACGATGTCGCGTCAGACATGCGCAGGCAACGTCAGTGGCAAACGGTCAGCCCAGCAGGCGCGCCAGCGTCAGCAGCGCCAGCAGCATCATCCAGAGCACCACCGAGCGCCAGACCAGGCCCACGATGCTGCGCAGGTGCCCGACCTCCGGCTCGCGCCCCGGCGTGCTCTCGGTGGCCTGCAGGTCGCCCGCATCGATGCCGTCGGCCTGGAAGCCCTGGGTGGCGTCGGGGGAAAACGTGGCTTTCAGCGCTTCGCCGCCCAGGCGCACGTTGACGGCCCCCGAGGTCGCGGCCAGGATCACACCGTCGTTGCGGTTTTCCGGGCCCGCGGGCGCACGCTGCATGTAGTTGCGCCAGCCGTCGATCGCGTCCTCGAAGCTGCCGACGACCGCGAACCCCAGCGAGGTCAGGCGCGCCGGCACGTAGTCGATCACGCCCCAGGCCCGCGCCGCGGCCTGCTGCAGGGCCGGGCTCGCGCCCTCGCCGGTGGATTTGGACTTGTAGGCCCAGTAGCGCGAGACAAACTCGGCCATGCGGTACAACACGGCACCGGCCGGTCCCAGGCCCAGCGCCGCCAGCACCGAGAACCAGGCCAGCACGCCAAACACGTGGCGGTGCGCGGCCAGCACCGAAAACTCGATCACATGGCGCACGATTTCGCTGCGCGGCAGCTCGCTGGCATCGACCTGACGCCACTGCGCCAGCAGCTCGCGCGCGGTCGCTTCGTCGCCGTCGTCCAGCGCATCGCGTATGTCGGTGAAATAGTGGCTGAACTGGCGAAAGCCGAGCGTCACGTAAAGCACGGCCACGCTCCAGGCAAAGGCCAGCACGCCGTTCACGCTCCACAGCAGCCAGTGCACGACCAGGGTCAGCAGGGCCGGCCCCACCACCGCCGTGGCCCAGGCGATCCAGCCATGTTGCGGCTTGCCGGCGTCCAGGCTGCGGCTGGCCCAGCGCGCCCAGCGGCGCAAACCGGCATGAATCGGGTTGCCACGCGCCAGCGGCCGCGCCTGTTCGATGATGAGTGCAAACAAAACAGCAAAAAAACTCATGCGCAATGATACTGCCCCCACGGTCGCTCACTGCGTGTAGCTCCCTGCCCCCCGAGGGGGCCGCTGCGCCTGCGGTCTGGCAAAGCCAGTCCCGCGGCCCCTGCTTGAAAAGAGGACGCCTCCGCGTGCTTCCTGGTTATTCAGGCGCTCAGGAAACGGTAAAGATTGCGCAGCATGCCGGCCGTCGCGCCCCAGATGTAACGCTCTTTCGCGTCCGCACCCTCATCCCCCGTGTAGGGCATGGACAGCCACTGGCGCAGTACACCGTCGAATTCAAACTCGTGGCGCTGGTGGTTGGACGGGTCCATCAGGTAACGCAGCGGCACTTCAAAAATATCGGCCACCTCGGACGGGCTGGGCTGCAGCGCAAAACCCGGCCGCACCAGCGCAACGACCGGCGTGATGATGAAGGCCGTGCCGGTGACATAAGTGGGCAGGATGCCCAGCACCTCCACATGCTCGCGCGTCAGGCCGATTTCTTCGTGCGCCTCGCGCAGGGCCGTGTCCACCGCATCGTGGTCGGTCTCGTCGGTCTTGCCGCCGGGCAGTGCAATCTGGCCGGAATGGGTGGACATGTTGCCGGCCCGCTCCGTCAGCAACAGCGTCAGTTCATCACGCATGACCAGCGGCAGCAGCACCGCCGCCAGCGCCGGCTCGCGGTTGGAAAATCTTTTCTCGACGCTGTGCTCCGGCGTCCAGACCGGTGGATGCCGGAAACGCTGGCGCAGGGCCTGCGGCGTGAGCTCCTGCGCCGGCACGCCGGACAGGTGCGTGTCCACCCCGATCACCGGAATGCTGCGGGGATCGAAGGTTGGCAAAGGCGTGGTGAACCGGGGCGTCGTCATGAGAACGCAAGATTAACAGGGCGTAAAAAAAGCCGCTCCGGAGAGCGGCTTTTTTGCGGGCCGGCTGTTTTTAGGCAGCTTTGGCGCCCAGCTTTTCCTTGATACGCGCCGACTTGCCGCTGCGGCTGCGCAGGTAGTACAGCTTGGCACGACGCACGTCACCACGGCGTTTGACTTCGATCTTGGCGATCAGCGGGCTGTAGACCTGGAAGGTCCGCTCGACGCCTTCACCATTGGAGATCTTGCGCACGATGAAGCTGGAGTTCAGGCCGCGGTTGCGCTTGGCAATCACGACGCCTTCAAAAGCCTGCATACGCTTGCGGGTACCTTCAACCACGTTGACGCTGACAATCACGGTGTCGCCGGGGGCATACACGGGGATGGTCTTGTTCAGGCGGGCAATTTCTTCCTGCTCTAGGGTCTGGATCAGATTCATGATTTATTCCATCTAACTTTTTCGTTCATACACGCGCTACGCTAAAGACCGCAAATCCATGGACACATCAAGGATGGTCAAGATGGTTGCAGTGGCCGCCAGAGGACCGAAAAGCCTTTGATTATAGCCATTTATGGCTTTGAGCCCTTTTGGGCCGGCAGATCGCCCAGAAATGCCTCGTCGGCGGCCGTCAGGCTGCCGGCTGCGCGGGCCTTGTTCAGCAGTTCGGGCCGGTGCTGCCGGGTCAGGGCCAGGCGCTGCTCGCGGCGCCAGCGCTCGATGTGGCCGTGGTTGCCCGACAACAGCGTCTCTGGCACAGTCTGGCCGCGCCAGGTCTCGGGCCGGGTGTAATGCGGGCAGTCGAGCAGGCCGTCGAGCGCCGGGTTGAAACTGTCGAACTGGTGGCTGCCCTCGTCGTTGAGCACGCCAGGCTGCAGGCGCGCCACCGCGTCCAGCAAGGCCATCGCGGCAATTTCACCGCCGGACAGCACAAAGTCACCCAGGCTGACCTGCTGGTCTACATAGGTATCGATAAAACGCTGGTCCAGGCCCTCGTACCGGCCGCAGACCAGCACCGCCCCGGAGCCGGCCGACCAGGCCTGCACGCCCGTGTGGTCCAGCGGGCGGCCAATTGGCGAAAACAGGACCACCGGCGCCTGCTGGCCGGCCGGCTCGGCGCGCTCCTCGCGGATTTTTTCAAGACAACGCGCCAGCGGCTCGGCCAGCATCACCATGCCGGGACCGCCGCCAAAGGAGCGGTCGTCCACCCGGCGGTAGTTGCCTTCGGCAAAATCGCGCGGGTTCCACAACTTCACCTCGACCAGACCGGATTCATAGGCGCGGCGCGTCACGCCGCTGGTCAGAAACGGCGCAAACAGCTCGGGGAAAAGTGTGATGACGTCAAAACGCATGGAGATCTATTTTGCATCGAGCCGCCCCCAACAAGTTCAGCGCGTTAGCTGGGCTCGCCGCACTTTCAAACAGGGGCCGCGGGTCCGGCTCCGCCGGCCCGCAGGCGCAGCGCCCCCTCGGGGGGCAGAGAGCTACGCGCAGCGAGCGAACGTGGGGGCTCTAGTAATCAGGCTGCCAGTCCACCGTGATGGTCTTGCCCGGCAGATCGACGGCGTCCACATAGGCGGCCACAAAGGGAATCATGCGCTCCAGGGTCTGCTCGCCTTCGGTGTATTCGACACACAGCACCGAATGCGGGCCGGTGGCCATCAGGTCGCGCACCTTGCCCAGGGCCACGCCTTCGCGGTTGACCACATTCAGGCCCAGCAGGTCGACCCAGTAATACTCGTCCTTGCCGGCCTTGGGGAAGCTGCTGCGCGGCACAAAAATGCGCGCGCCGCGCAGGGCCTCGGCCGGCGTGCGGTCGTCGACGCCTTCGAACTTGGCCACCACGGAGTCGGAATGGGTTTTGGATTCGCTGACCGTCAGCACCACGGTGCCGGAGAAAGCGTCAAAACCGGGACGGTGTTTGGTATCCGGCGGCTGCAGAAACCAGCGGCCGGATGAAAAAAGCGCCTCGGAGGAGGCGCTGTGAGCCAGGATTTTCACCCAGCCCTTGACGCCCCAGGCGTCAAGAATGCGCCCGACTTCAACCGCATCGTCTGGCAGGCCAGACGACTCAAGGCCGGGCAACATTCAGGAACCCGACAATCAGGCAGCCTTGGGAGCTGCAGCAGCGCCCTGCTTGACCAGGCGCAGCACGGTGGGGGACGCTTGTGCGCCCACGCCGAGCCAGTGGGTCAGGCGGTCCTGCTCGATGCGCAGGCCTTCTTCGCCACCTTTGGCAATCGGGTTGTAAAAACCGATGCGTTCGATGAAACGGCCATCGCGGCGGACGCGTTTGTCAGCCACAACAATATTGAAAAATGGACGGTGCTTAGAACCGCCGCGCGAGAGTCGGATGACGACCATGATTTATCCTTCGGGTGGTGAGGTGAAAAAAAACACCCCAAAATGTTCCTGCAGCGCTTGAGACACACGACATGGCACCCGGCCAGCGAAATGCTGCAAAGCCGCAGATTATAACCCGCGGCTTGCCGCTGTCCCACCCGCTGCGCTCCTCCAATGTTCTTTCAACCCCTATTTGGCACGCCATGACCCTCCTGAGAGCCAGCCTTGACACCGATTTGCCGGCCATCACCGCCATTTACGCCCACCATGTGCTCAACGGCACCGGCACCTTTGAAACCGAACCGCCCAGCGTGACCGACATGGCCACGCGCCGCGCCGACGTGTTGTCCAAGGGCCTGCCCTATCTGGTCGCCGAAGAAGGCGGCGAGGTCGTCGGTTTTGCCTACGGCAACTGGTTCAAGCCACGGCCGGCCTACCGCTACTCGGTGGAGGATTCGATTTACCTGGCTCCCGGCCAGCAAGGCAAAGGCCTGGGCCGCGCCCTGCTGAGCGAACTGCTGGCACGTTGCGAGGCCGCCGGCATCCGCAAGATCATGGCCATCATCGGGGACTCGGCCAACGCCGGTTCGGTCGGCCTGCACCGCGCGCTCGGCTTCACGCTGGTGGGCGTCGTCGAGTCCTGCGGCTGGAAAATGGGCGCCTGGCGTGATATTGTCATCATGCAAAAAACACTGGGCGCCGGCGACACCACGCCACCCCTGGATGCCGCGCCCCCATCTTCCCCACCCTCCAGCCCCTGACTGCCTCCATGACAAACAAGAACAAGACCCTGGCCGCCTGGCTGGCTTTTGCCGGCGGCCAGCTGGGCATCCATCGCCTTTACCTGCACGGCTGGCGCGACCTGCTGGCCTGGCTGCACCCTCTGGCCGCTGCCCTGGGCTGGTGGGGCATTCAGCGCGTGCGGCTCTACGGCCAGGACGACCAGCTGGCGTGGGTGCTGGTGCCGCTGCTCGGTTTCACCCTGGCAGCCACGGCGCTGACGGCGATTTATTACGGCCTGATGGCACCCGAAAAATGGAATGCCAAACACAACCCGGCGGCCGCGCCGGACAGTGCTTGCGGCAAAACCAACTGGATCACCATGGCGGCCGTGATCCTGGCCCTGCTGTTCGGCACGATTGCGCTGATGTCCAGCATCGTGTTCAGCTTCCAGCGCTACTTTGAATACCAGGTCGAAGAAGCGCGCAAGATCAGCCAACAGAGATAGAGCCCCCACGGTTGCTCACTGCGTGTAGCGCCCTGCCCCCCCGAGGGGGCCGCCGCGCCTGCGGTCTGGCAAAGCCAGTCCCGCGGCCCCTGCTTGAAGGAGAGAGCCCCGCGTGCTCCTACCGAAGTCCGGCGGTCAGAACAGCTGCAGGCTGACCCAGTAGGCGATGGCGGCCACAAAGGCCGAGGCCGGGATCGTGAAAACCCAGGCCCAGACAATGTTGCCGGCCACGCCCCAACGCACGGCCGAGGCGCGCTGGGTGGAGCCCACGCCAACGATGGCACCGGTGATGGTGTGCGTGGTCGACACCGGAATGCCCAGGCCGGTGGCCAGGAACAGCGTGATGGCGCCGCCGGTTTCCGCACAGAAGCCGCCCACAGGCTTGAGCTTGGTGATTTTCTGGCCCATGGTTTTCACGATGCGCCAGCCGCCGAACATGGTGCCCGCGGCAATCGCGACGTAACAGCTGACAATCGCCCAGGTGGGCGGGGCGCTGTCGCTGGCCGAGGTGTAGCCGGTGGCGATCAGCAGCATCCAGATGATGCCGATGGTTTTCTGCGCATCGTTGCCGCCATGGCCCAGGCTGTAGGCGCCGGCCGAGACCAGCTGCAGGCGCCGGAACCAGCGGTCCACGCGCGATGGTGTGGCGCGCCGGCAGACCCAGGCCACCAGCACCATCATCAGCGAACCGAGCAGAAAGCCCAGCAGCGGCGAGACAAAAATGAAGGCCACGGTTTTCAGGATGCCGCCGCCTATCAGCGCCCCGGCGCCCGACTTGGCCATCACCGCGCCGACGATGCCGCCAATCAGCGCATGCGAGGAACTGCTCGGGATGCCGTAGTACCAGGTCACCAGGTTCCAGCTGATGGCGCCTATCAGCGCGCCGAACACCACATGGGTGTCGACAATCCCCGGCTGCACGATGCCCTTGCCCACGGTGGCGGCCACGCTGAGGTGAAAGACAAAGATGGCGACAAAATTGAAGACCGCGGCAAACAGCACCGCTTGCCCGGGCTTGAGCACGCCGGTCGACACCACGGTGGCGATCGAGTTGGCTGCATCATGAAAACCATTCATGAAGTCGAAGGCCACGGCCAGAATGACCAGCATGACCACCACCCACAGGGCCGTCTGTACGGTCTCCATGTTCAGGAATTTTCGAGGACGATGCCCTCGATCAGGTTGGCCACGTCCTCGCATTTGTCCGTGATGGTTTCCAGCAACTCGTAAATCGCCTTGAGCTTGATGACTTCGCGCACGTCAGGCTCTTCGCGAAACAGCTTGCTCATGGCCGAGCGCATGACGCGGTCGGCATCGGACTCGAGCTTGTCGATTTCCTCGCAGGTCTTCAGGGCGGCTTCGGCCGTGGCCGCGTCGCTGAGCTTGCCGATCAGCGCGACCGCGTCTTTCAGGCGTTCGCAGCATTTGACGCTGAGGTCCGTCAGGCGCACGATCTCCTCGGTCATGTGGTGCACGTCGTACAGCGCCATGGTTTCGGCGGAGTCCTGGATCAGGTCGCAGACATCGTCCATGGTGTTGATCAGCGAATGGATCTGCTCACGGTCGATGGGCGTGATGAAGGTCTTGTGCAACATGCGGTTGACCTCCTGCGTGATCCGGTCGGCTGCACGCTCGGCGTTGTCGACCTCCCGGTTGAAGGCCTCGCGCTTCTGCACATCGCTGTAGTTGGCCACCAGGTTGGAGAACGCGTGGGCGGCCTCCACGATGCGGTCAGCATGCTGGTTGAACAACTCGAAAAAATTGCCTTCACGCGGCAACAGTTTGCCAAACAGCATCTTCAACTCCTAAAGCGGTACATGTCAGATATATGACAAATTCATGACTTCCGGGAGTTTAACGCCCCCACGGTTGCGCACCGGGTGCGCTCCCTGCCTCCCGTGGGGGCCGCTGCGCCTGCGGCCCCTGCTTGGCCAAGAGCCACTCATGGTCAATCGCAAGGCCCGGCTCAGGCCGAACGGAAGATGAAATACACCGCGCCCACCATGCACAGCGCCGCCCACAGGTAGTCGAGCTTGAGCGGCTCGTTGAGGTAAAACACCGCGAAGGGCACAAACACGGTCAGCGTGATGACCTCCTGCATGATCTTGAGCTGCCCGATGTTGTACATCGTGAAGCCGATGCGGTTGCCCGGCACCTGCAGCAAGTACTCGAACAGCGCAATGCTCCAGCTGGCCAGCGCCGCGATGTACCAGGGCGAGGTCGCCAGGTTCTTCAGGTGACCGTACCAGGCAAACGTCATGAAGACGTTGGACAGCAGCAGCAGTCCAATGGCTTGCGCCGAAACCGGAAGGGATTGTAGAAATTGCATAAAACTCCGTGCTCGGGGGAGCAAACCAGCGAATTCACCCAACGATCTTAGCCGCCACGCGCCGCCTCGGCGCGGACTCAAGCCCGGGCAATCCAGCGCTGATGGGCAGCGAGTTTTTCCACATCGCGCCAGGACCGGCACTGCCCGGCCATGCGCGGCCAGATGCGCAGCAACAGCTCACACTCGGCCAGCGTGTCGGCCGCCGCCTGGTGCCGGGGCGCGCAGACAATGCCGAAATGGGCCAGCCATTCGTCCAGCGCGCGCGCCTTGACCTTCTCATGGGTCACGGCGCACAGCTGCTCAATGTCCACCCAGCGGTTCGGCAACCCCGTGCCCAGGTGCTGCACGACATGCCGGCCAATCATGGCCTGGTCGAACGGGGCGTGAAAGGCCAGCAACGGCGAGTCGCCCACGAAGTCGGCAAAGGCGCGCAGGGCCTGGTCGGGCGGCACCCCTTCGCTCTGGCGCTGCAACCCGATGCCATGCAGCAGGATGTTGTCCTTGGCTGATGCAACCGACGACTGGCGCAGCACCACCTCAAAACTGTCGCCCGGCAGGATGCTCAGGCGTTTGGCCGCCCAGTCCACCTGCACGGCAATGGCGGCGATCGCCAGCAGCTGGTCGCGCTGCGGATCCAGCCCACTGGTCTCCACATCGAGCACCACCCAGCGCGCCTCATCCGCGCCGGCCAGCGCGGCGAAGGGCTTTTTCAGCCAGTCCGCCCAGCTCATCGCTCATAGTCCAGCTGCAGGCGCTGCTGCAGCGAACGCGCCACGCGAAACGACTCGCGCAGGATGCGCCTGTCGATGTCGTTGAGACGATCGACTTTCAGGTGGTTCGGCTGCTGCGGCGAGGCCGTGCCTTCGAGCTGCACGCGCAGGCGCAGGGTCTGCAGGAACTCGAAGCCGCTGACCCAGCCCTGGTATTCGGACGGGGCCAGCCCCAGCAGCGTACCGACAGCGTCCAGCCGCTCCCGGGTGTTGGTGGCCGTCACGCCGCGGCTGAGCGAATAAATGCGGGCGACATCGACAAAAATCGCGGCGCCCTGCAGTTTGAGGTCGATCATGCCGCCGTCGCCCACCGCAATGCTGCCGGTCCAGTTCAGCGGCGGGCTGTGGATCAGCGCATTGGTCGCCAGCTGCTTGATGAAACGCGGCGCGCGCCGCGCCGACTCGCTGACCTCCTGGCGCAGGCTGTCGGCCAGGCGTGCATCACCGGCCAGCGGCCGGAAGTCGAAGTAAATGCTGGCATTGAGCAAATCCTCGGGCGCCCCGTGTTCTATCCAGTGCGCAAAACGTTCGCGCCACTGGCGCAGGGTCAGGCAACAGGCCGGCTCGCTGGCCATGATGCCGCCGCGGCACAGCGGGTAGCCGCAGGCGTCGAGCGCGACGTTGACGTCACGGGCAAAACGCAGCGCGGCCTCACGCTGGGCCGGCGTCGTGTCGTCGGGCAGGATCAGCGCGTTGTCCTGGTCGGTCGCAATGGTCTGCTCGCTGCGCCCTTCGGAGCCCAGCGCCAGCCAGCACAGGCGGCCCAGGTCGATACCGTGCGCCTGGGCCTGAATCTCCAGCAGGCGCAAGGTGAGCACGTCGTTGAGGTGGCTGATCAGCGCCGTGAGCTGGCGCGCATGCACCCCCTGGCCCAGCAGGCTGTGCGCAAACCGCCGGATGTCCTGCGCCACGATCTTGAGCATCTCCACATCGGCGGCAGAACGGATCGAGGTGCTGACCTGCTTGAGGCTCAGGCGCTGCATGGCAAACAGGTCACGCTCCGACACCACACCCACGGCGACCCCGTCGCGCGTGACCGGCACATGGCGGATGCCGTGTTTGCTCATCAGCAGGGCCGCGTCCAGCGCCGTGTGTTCGTGGCTCAGCGCGAGCACCGGCTGCACCATGGCCTGCGAGATCGGCGTGTCCAGCGGCAGCGCCGCCAGTGCGACCCGGCCCAGGATGTCATACCGCGTGAGAATGCCCAGCGGCCGCCCGCCTTCGTCGGTCACCAGCATGGAGCCGATGCGCTGCTGGTGCATGCGGCCCAGCGCCTCGCGCAGCGGCGTGTCCGGCGGACAGGTCACCGGCGCCTGGCGCGCAACATCGCCGAGCGGTGTTTCCAGCGACTGTTCGGCCAGCGCCTGCGAGGCATAAGCCACCTGCAGGGCACGCCGCGAGAGATCGAGGAACTTCAGGATGCGCCGGTTCAGGAAGTCGGCAAACGGCGGGCTCCGCACGGCCAGCGCATGCATGGAAGCCAGCGGCAGGGCCAGCACAAAGGTGTCGGCCACGGCGCGGTAGCTCGCGGTCACCGCGCGCTGCGCCAGCGCCGCACTAACGGGAAACAACTCGCCCGGTTCGTAGTGGAAAGCACCGCCCGACAGCTCGGCCAGGCCGCGCTCGCCGATCACCGCGCCCTGGCGGATGAAGAACAGGTCCGTGACCGGTCCGCTGTCGGGTTCAATCAGGATTTCTTCGGGTGCGAAGTAGTTCTGCCGGGCATGCCTCAGGAAAAAATCCACATCGCCGGCCTGCATCTGCGCAAACGGCGGATGCCGCATCAGTTCCTGGCGCAAATTGGCCAGCAGGCTGCTGGACGGACTCAAGTCGGCGTTGAGCGAGGAAAGAGGCTGTTCTGCATCCGTCACGGGCGTCTCCTTGTGGCTGCGGATCATTATCCGGGAAGGACTTGCTGCTGTGCTGATTCAGCGCAAACCGGGCGATGCGCCGTTCGGGCTGAGCCTGTTGGAGCCTGTGCAAGCCTGAGCCTGTGTGAGTCTTCCTGCAAGCCGGGTCTCGCCCCGGCGGGCAACTCACTTTTCTTTTGCGTCGCCACGGCCAAAAGAAAAGTAAGCAAAAGAAAAGGCGACCCGATGGTCTGGGTCCCCTGCGCTACGCTTCGGGGCAACCTCCGGTGCTCGCCTAAAGTGGGGTCGAGCTCGAACTCGCCTTCGGCTCAGACAATCGCTCGCCCTGATCCACTTTCGGCTGTGCTCCTCGGCCCAGCCCGACGGGTGGAGGAACAAAGACAAATACCAAACACCGAATGCGGGGAGCCATGACGCGCGCAGCGCGTCATGGCGGAGTCAAGCAGCCGTCATGTTTGCACGCGAGCGCAGCACACGTTGCCAAATGAAGTCCCCCTCCATCGCCCAGCGGGGCGAGGGAGGGGTTAGGGGTGGGAGTGGGGAGTCACGCCTACTGTCCAAAACGAACTGGGGACGCAGCGTGATGCAACAAAGCATTCGACTCAGCCGACTCGACCGCTACCGCTCGAAGCATCCTAAAAACTCGCCTGCAATCCCACCTTCAAACTACGCCCAGGCAACGGCGCCTTTGGAAACGCCGTGCTGGTCAGCACGGAACTCGCACTGTAGGCCAGCCTGTCGGTGAGGTTGTCCAGGCGTGCAAACCAGAGCAGCGTCGCGGCGCCGGCCTTGACGCGATACGACGCGGCGGCGTTCCACAGCGTGTAGGCGCCCGTGGCGCCCACCGGCGGTGCGGGTACGCGCTTCTGGGCGGCGTTGTGGTCGAAGCCGAGGCTGGTGCCCCAGGGGCCGCTGGCCCACAGCAGCGAAGCGCCCACGCGCCAGGGTGCGATGCGCGGCAGCGGCTGGCCGTTGCTGAGGTTGGTGGCGCGCACCACGTCAGCGCGCAGCGCCAGGTCCACCTGCGAGGCGCCTTCCAGCAGGCGGATGTTGCCGCTGGCCTCAATGCCGGTGAAACGTGCCCGCACCTGCTCGTAACGGAATTCGGCCAGCGGCTTGAACTCGGCACCCGCGGCGGTGAAACCGGGGTTGCCAGTGTCTTCCACCGGGTTGACCGTGCCATCTTCCGCATTGCGCGTGACACCCGTCGTCTGGTTCAGCGCGATGTAGTTCTTGAAGCGGCTCACATAGCTGTTGACCTTGAAGCTGTGCCCGCCCGACTTCCAGGCCGCACCCAGATCGAGGTTGCCCGACTGTTCTTTTGTCAGGCTGGCGTTGCCGACCTCATAGGCGGCCGTGGCAATGTGCGGGCCATCGGCAAACAGTTCATAGTCCCTGGGGGCACGTTCGGTGTAGGCGATGTTGCTGGTCAGTTGCCAGCCCGGTGCCGCGTTCCACAAGGCACCCAGCGCGTAGCTGCCGGACGTGAAGTCTTTGCTCGCCGGCGTGAAACGCGCCACCCGCGGGTTGCCAAAGGATGCGACCTGGACCGACTCCCGCCGACCGCCCAGGCTCAGCTTGCCCCAGTCCGTGCCCAGCTCTTCATAGGCAAACACCGCCGACTGCGTCGTCTTGCTGTAGGGCGCAAAAGCCTCGGCGCCGTCGGCGGAAAAACGATTGGACTCGGCCTGGAATCCCAGCACGCCGTCGAGCCTGCCGAGCTTCGCATGGCGCGCTTCCAGCCGGAAATCGCTGCCCTTGCTTTTGAACACCGTGCCGGCGGTCGCGCCCTCGAACTCGGTGTGGCCGTAGTCGGTCTGGCTGTACTGGCCCTTGATGCTCGGGAAGGGCCCGCCGAGGTTGCGCACTTCACCTTCAATCGCATAGCGATTCGACTTCATGGCTATGGTCACCTCGTCTTCGGCCACCGTGCCGTAGGTGCTGCGGTAATTGCTGGCCGATGCGCCGAGGTAGCCGTTGTCGAAAAACACCGAGCCGCCGACGGCGCCGCCGCTGACCTCGCTGGCCGAGTTGCAGATGCGCCGCGAGCGGGTGGTGACGCCGGCCTTGGTGCAATTGAGATCGCGCGGCACTTTTGCGTCGCTGGTGTGGCGGTCGAAAGCGTCCACGTGCAGGCTGTAGCGCTGGTTGCCGCCTTCCAGCAGCACCCCCTTGCCGCGCTCCGAATTGCCGCTGACCAGGCTCAGGTCGGCCTTGCCGCTGATCCCGCCCTGCTCGTCAAACTGCGGCTCGCGCGGAATGCGGTTGTCGATCACGTTGACCACGCCGCCGACGGCGCTGCCGCCGTACAGCAGGGCGCCGGGGCCGCGCAGCACCTCGATGCGTTCGATGCTGATCGGGTCGGCCGTGACCGCGTGGTCATAGCTCAGGCCGGATGCATCGAGCGAGCCGCCACCGTTGGCCAGGATGCGGATGCGGTCACCGTCCAGCCCGCGGATAACGGGCCGGCTGGCGTTGGGGCCGAAGTAGGTGCTGCTGACGCCAAGTGTGCCGTCCAGCGTTTCACCCAGCGTGGTTTTGGAGCGCAGCAGCAGACCGGCGCCCGAATACTGCGTGGCGGGGGCCATCAGGTCGGTGGCGCCCAGCGGGTTGCCGGTGACGGTGATTTCCTTTAGCGTGGGCGCGGGGGCCTGCGCCTGGGCCGGCACGCTGGCCAGGGCGAGCAGGGACAGCGTGGCCGTGCCGATGGCAGGGCGGGGGAATGGTTTTTTCATGGGGACTCGTTGAATCGGAAGACGGAAACACCGTGTCCATGCCGGCAGGCATCACACGGGACTTCAGGGAAGGGATTCAGCGAGCCAGGGGCGGACCGCGCGCTTCAAAAAGCGCGGCCCAACGGGCGAGTACCTCGCCCTCCAGAAAGTGAAAGACTAACGGCGACAGCACCATCGGCAGCACCAGCAGGGGCAGCGCGGGAGGCGCCTGGCTGTGGCAAAGCTGGTCGAAGACGCGGCAATCGGAATCATTGACGTGGGCCGAGAACAGCTCGTCCATCCAGCCGTGGCCATGCGCCAGGCCGCCGGCTTCAACCGCATGGGCCTGCGTCTGCTTGTGCGCAGCCTGCGGGTGGTCGCCCGCCCGGTGGACCACGCCGTGCATCAGGCCCAACACCGGCGCAAGCAGCAGCACCAGGGCCAGATAGCCCCAGGCCGCCCGCCAAACCACGCGCCGCAAGACCATGGGGTTTACTTCACCGTCACCGCATCGTTGATGCGGTAATACAGGCCGTACGAGTCGTCATGCAGCACCTGCAGGCGGCCTTCCACCACCACCGCCTCCATGCTGTAGTCAACCGGCGTCCTGGTCTTGACCTCGACCATGCTCTCGGGCCCACCCGGCAGGCAGAAGGAGCAGGTCAGCGGCACCGACGACAACAGGAAGTGGCGCTGCTTTTTGCCCGGCTCCAGCGGCATCATGAAGCCCTGGATGCGCTGTATTTTCCCGTTCATGCCGAGCTGGCCCTCATTGAACACCGGCAGGATGCGGTTTTTCTCATTCTTGGTTTTCACGTCGGTCAGCACCGACCAGGGCACCACATCGCCGCGCGGGGCCAGCGGCGCAAACGGGCTGTTGGCCCCGTGCACACCCGCGCCCTGCCCGGCCGGCAGATCAATGCTGCCAAGCGGCGCAGGCGCCGCCTTGCCCGTCGCGGGCTTGCCGCTGCCGGCAGGCAGGGGTGAGCTCAACTGCGCATTTGTACTTCCGGCGGCCAGCAGCAGCGACAGCAATAGCGGCGAGGCCTTGGAAACTGTGCAAGCAGAAATAGTCATGGGTTCTCCAGAAACGTTGCGGTGGCGGCGCGTCAATGCCCGTGTTTCATGCCGCAGTATTTTCCCACCGCCAGCCCCTTGCAGGAAGCCTGCAGGTCTTTCATGCAGACATCTTCCTTCTTGCCCGACTCCAGGCATTTGGCCGCCGCTTCGTGCGCGGCCGCCATGGCGCGGTGGCGCTGGATGTCTTCCTTGGTTTCTGCGTCCTTGTGTTGCGCATGCGCTATCGAAAACGTAGCTGCCAGCGCAAGCGCGGCAAGGGCTGGAAGCATATTTTTCATGTATTTCCTGATCATGGGGTTCATCTCGACTGTAAAAGTTCAAACACGGGGACCCGGTAGGCCTCGTACGCGGGCAGCAGCGCCGACAGCAGCGCCACACCGACGGCCAGCACCGGCACACTCAGCAACCCGACCGGCCACGACAGTGCACCGACCAGCACCGATTTGTCCAGCTGCAGCAGCCAGGCGAGCAACGCCATCAGCCCCTGCCCCGCCAGCACGCCGATCACGGTCGCCAGCAGCGCCAGCCACAGCGCCTCGCACAGCAGCAGCGCCGCCACCTTGCGCGGTGGCGCGCCCAGCAAACGCAGCAGCGCCAGGTCGGCGCGGCGCTCGCGCACGGCGCTCCACAGCGCGATGAACACACTCAGGCCCGCCGTCAGCAGCAGCACACCGGCCAGCGCGCGCAGCACGTCGGTGCCCACGCCGATCATGCGCAGCAGGCGCGTGATCTCCAGCGCCGGCGCGGCAGCCTGCATCTCGGTGCTGCTGTTCACAAAGCGCGGAAAGGTCACCGCCGCCAGCGGCGTGCGGTACTGGATCAGCGCCAGCGTCACTTCGCGCTCTTCTTCGAGCAGCTGGCGGTCGTCGGCGTCGAGTGCCGTGTGATCTTCATGGACCTGCCAGACGGAATCCAGCACTGTCAGCACCAGCCGGTCCAACACCGAGCCGCCGGGCGCCAGCACGCCGCTGACCACATAAGGCGTCTGCCCATGGCTGCCCCCGCCGCCGCCCAGGCCATGGCTGCCGGCGAAGCGGTCGCCGACTTTCAGGCCGGTTTGCTTCGCCACCTGCGCGCCCAGCACCGCCTGCATGGGCACTGTCCACACGCCTCCCTGCGCGAACGCCGCCTGGTAATGGGTGAGGTAGTCCGGCGTGGTGCCGACGATGCGAAAACCTTGCAAGCTGTCGCCCAGGCTCAGCGGAATCAGCTTGGCCACCTGCGGGTGTTGTTCGAGTTCTTTCACCGCCGCCAGCGGCACGTTGCCGGTTGGCGCGTCGATGTGGAACACACCCGAGAGAATCAGCTGCATGGGGCTGCCCTTGGCGCCCACCACCACGTCGATGCCGGCCAGGTCGCGCTCGAAGGCCTTGTCGATCTGGTGGCTGACCAGCAGCACAAAGCTCAGCGACGCCAGCCCGAGGCTGAGCAGCAGCACATTGAGCCCCGCCGCCAGCGGCCGGGACCAGAGAAAATGCCAGGCGAAAGCTATGGTTTTCATAGCTTCCCACGCCCGAGAAATAAGGGCTGGAAGCCTATTTTGTCATCAAGATTCGCCGCAACCCGGGCATCGTGCGTGGCAATCACCAGCGTCGCACCCTGGCGCTTCGCCGTCGCCTGCAACAGTTCAACGGCCTGCCGCGCCGCCTCGTCGTCCAGGCTGGCCGTCGGTTCGTCCGCCAGGATGACTTTGGGCTGCAGCAGCACCGCCCGCGCCAGCGCCACCCGCTGCGCCTGCCCGCCCGAGAGCTGCGCCGGCTTGCGCGCAGCGAGCTCCTGCACACCCAGCGCCGTCAGCGCCTCGCGGATGCGTCCATCGTCCTGCGCCTGCCCGGCCGCCCACTGCGCGATCGCCAGGTTGGCGTGCACCGTCAGCGCGCTGCTCAAATGCAGTTTCTGCGGCAGAAAGCCAATCGTCTTCGCGCGCCAGGCATCACCCGCCACCTTGCCCAGCGCGCTCAGCGGCTGACCGGCCACCGTGATGTCGCCCGCGGTCGGCGCCAGCAGCCCCGCCGCCAGCGCCAGCCAGGTGGACTTGCCGGAACCCGATGCGCCGCGCAGCAGCAGCACCCCGCCCTGCACAACATCGATGTCGTCAAAGCGAAGCGCCGGCCCGCCGGGGTACTGGTAGGCCAGTTGCCACGTGCGGATCACGCGGCGACACCCCGCTGGCGATAGCCGCCGGTGCTGCCCGTGGCGCAGTCGGCACACACACCACGCACGGCAAAGTCCAGGCTCATGCCCTGGTAACCCAGCGCCTTGAGCGCAGCCAGCGCCGTCTGCGCGGCACGCTCCAGGTCGCCGGCACTGGCCTGCAAAGCGTTTTCCAGCGGGCTGTCGCGGTGGCAGCTCTGGCATTCAAAGTGCGGCATCGCATGCACACCCGCCGGCATCGCCTGGTAACGCCGCACCCGGCTCGCATCCACGCGGCACAGCAGCAGTCCCACCTGCGTGAGGCGGTCGATCAGGCGGTAGAGCGTGACGCGGTCCAGGGCTGCGCTGTCGGCCGCGTCTCCCTCACCCGCCAGCGCCGCCTGCAACTGCGCATGCGTATAACTCGTGTCCGGATGCGCCAGCAGCCAGCCCAGCACCCGGCGCGCAGCAGCCGTGCGGCGCAGGCCGTGGGCGGACAGCAAGGCGTCAATCGGGTCGGTGGCGTTGTCTGAAGGGATGGAGGGCATTGAGTTTGGAAGTCTGTACGCAATCAGAACGATCACGCACCTTAACGCAATTTTGTTGCATTATCACCGACACCTTGGCCTGATTCGACCGACCGGTGCAGGCAGGTCAATTTCCTTTAGCCAGAACTGGCCAACGCCTGCTTCAGCACTCCGCCGGCGCAGCAGGCGAAAGCGGCTATCAGCGTGGCATTTGGAAAGCGTCATACCCAGCGGCGAACATGCGTTTTATAGGCCTCGTAATTGTCGCCAAACAGCGACGACAGGATGCGCTCTTCCGGTTCAATCTGGAAGCGGTTGATGTACACCACATAAAGAAACAGAAAAACCAGCGCCGGTGGACTCGCGAGGAAAGCTGCCCACCCCAGGAGCGTGAGCAGCAGGCCAAGGTACATGGGGTTGCGCGTGAAACGGAAAATGCCGCCGGTCACCAACGCCGATGAGGCGCCCGGTTTGAACGGATTAAGAGTCGTTTTGGCCCGCCGAAATAGAACAATGCCGGAAATGCTGATGCCTTGCCCGATGACCAGCAAAGCCAGCGCCGCGCCCAGGCGGTAGTCCAGCGGTATCGGGATAAAGCCAAACAGGATGGATGTGAACCACATGAGCAGCGCAATGATCAACGCTACCGCAGGCGGGGGAATTTTGAGTTCTAGTGTGGTCATGGCGGCAAGTTCAAGGTTCAACGATGATGCCGGAAACAGCGGGCTTCGAGCTATTGTTCCGGACATTAATGTGGTGGAGCATCCTCTCAGCGCCTTACCTTACTAAACACATGTGCATCACTGATAGGAGCGTAAAGTCCGTAGCATCTCTCCGAATGCCTCATCGGACAGAAATCCATCCGTTTCGATTCTGGTCATGCCACAGACGTTGTGATTGTCAAATCCACGATGCGGAGAAAAAGACAGAAAGATCCTAGGCGGCCAGCGACAATTTCCCCATCCTGCAAATAATCAAAAACCGGTGCATCGAAAGTGTCAGACACCCAAGCTTGGCACTGTATATACAAACCACCATGACCAACAACCTCAAGGGCGAAGCGCCCTCCTCTCCCCAAACCCGCCC
>NZ_NBZW01000017.1 GCF_002379085.1 Polaromonas sp. AET17H-212
GTACGCATACCTGAAGGACATCCTCGAGCGGCTGCCCACGCAGCCGGCCAGTCGCGTCCAAGAGCTGCTGCCGCATCGCTGGCAGGCCCCTCTCTCCACTACTTGACCCTGTCGGCCGTCGTCAAGACGGGATCACCGCGCGCTTACGGGACATCGCCAGCGCCCTGACGCTCATCGGCTGAAGCGCTGGCGTGCGTCTGGGCATCACGGGCGGGCGGCCCATACCGCTGTAGGGCTCGGGTGGCAGTGGCTTGACCCCGGGGGGCCAGACCACGACGGCGGACGTGACCCCCACCGCATAGAGCAAGCCCATGTCGCTGAGGGCCTGACGGAATGCGTTGTCCACGCCGTAGCCGGCATCAGCCAGCACGCAGTGGCGCGGCGCGCCTTCGGCCAGCAAAGTGCGCAGCCGCTCAAGGGCGATCTGCGTCTTCGTGGCGAAGCGCACCTCATCGGGCACGCCGGCCTTGGCGCGGCGTTCAGTATCGGCAGCCCAGTCTTCGGGCAGATACAGCTGCCAGGCCACGGGCAGGCTGCCCTGGGTGCTTGCCAAAGAGATGCTGACGGCCACCTGGCAGTTGTCCTGCTTGCCCAGCATCCCGCAGTACTGGCGGGCTACACCGACCGAATGGCGGCCCTTCTTCGGGAATCCGGTGTCGTCGATGATCCACCAGCCGCCCTGGCTGCAGTCCATCTTCGGTATCACCCACTGGCACACCCGCCGAAGCATCTCTTCATGGGACCACTCGGCTTTGGCCACAAAGTGGTGCAGCGCTTGGTGTCGGGCGCTCGCGTGCATCGGGTCCACCCGCGCGGCCATCGGCTCCACGCTCTTGCGCGACAGCGGGAGCATCAGGCCCGTGCAGTAACCACGAAGGCCGGCGTGCCGGTCCGCGTGACCCAAGCCTTTACTCAGGTGGTCAAGGTAGAGATCAAAGCGCTCGGCTGTATTCATCGATCCTCCGGCACGAAGTCGAGAGGATCACATCGTAACATTTATGACACAGTAAGATTAACGTTGGGCGAATTGGGCCTTGACCTCGGCTTCGAAACCCAGCAGTTTTTGAACGCTGGGACGCATTTCCACTCGCTGCATGTGAGCTATGCAATGGGTGAATCGCGACAAATCGGGCTTGAGAAAGCCGCTACGACGCATGACCCAGTAGAAATACACATCAGCGCAACTGAATTGGTCCAGGAACCACTCGCGTCCGGCAAGCATGTCATCGGCAATCGCCAGCATTTCAAACAGCGACTCGGACCCCAACGCCTTGACATTGTCGGCCGTACCTTCAATCGAACAATATCGCTCCGGACGTGCCTGCTGAGTAATCTTGGGATGCAAGCCAGCTGCACACCACGACATGATTGAAATGGCCTTGGCCTGCTCGAGCGGGTCTTGTGGTAGCAATCCAGCCTGCGGGAACGTGCGGGAAATCCAGATCTGGATGGCCACGTTTTCAGTCAACGGATAACCGTCGATGATTAACGTAGGCACCTTTCCCTTGGGGTTGAGGCGCAAATACTCTGGGCTGTGGTGCTCGTCACGACTCATGTCGATATTGAGGGTATCGAACTCGGCACCGGCTTCGGTGAGTAGGACGTAGGGGACCAGGGAGCAGACGACGGGACTGAAGGCGAGAGTGAGTTTCATGGCGTTCCTTACAAGTTGCGAAAAAGAAAAATTAATTCAGTACACCCAAGCTGCGGCTTGCAAGTGTCGTTATCCGGGCCGCCGCGCAGAGTAAATTGCGATGATGAGGTTGACTGAGCTTCAATCCACCTTTCCTAAAGCACGCAGCACCTTTTCTGGCGTGATGGGTTGGGACCAGACGTGCGCATCAAAAGGTGCAATAGCATCGTTGATTGCATTCATCACTGCGGCTGGAGCACCAGCGGTGCCAGCTTCTCCAGCGCCTTTCGCACCGAGCTGACTGCTTTGCGTTGGCGTTTGTACGTGGGCCACTTCGATGTCGGGCATCTCGGCGCTCATCGGCACCAGGTAGTCGGCCATACTGGCATTGCGCATCAGGCCTTCGTCGTCGTAGAGGCACTCTTCAAGCAATGCGCCACCAATGCCCTGAACGATGGCACCGCGGATCTGCTCGTCCACCAGCTTGGGGTTGATGACACGACCACAGTCCTCAACCGCCCAATGCTTGAGCAGCTTGACAAAGCCCGTCTCAGGATCGACCTCGACATAGGACGCCTGCACGCCGTTGGTAAAAATGAACGGGTAAGCGCGTTGGGCATAGTGACGGGTGACCACCAACTCCGGCGTGAACTCTGGTGGCAGCAGATCAGAGCGGTAATAGGCAATGCGTCCAAGTTCGGCCAGCGACAGCAGGCTGGCCTTGCTGCTCGCATCGATCACTTCGCCGCGACGTACGTCCAGTTCAATCGCGTCGCGCTTGAGAATAACGGCTGCCACCTTCAGGATGTTTGCGCGCAGGGCCTTGCCAGACTGCAGCACAGCCTCGCCACCAATGCCCGCGCCGCGTGATGCCCAAGTGCCACCGCCGTAGGGCGTAACATCCGTGTCGCCCGTGACCACACGAACCTTGGTCAGGTCCACGCCGACCGCGTCTGCCGTAACCTGCCGGTAAATGCCTTCGGTGCCTTGCCCCTGTTCTCCGACGCTCACCAGCACCGTTACGGTGCCGGACGGATCAAGGCGCGTGGTCGCCCCGTCCTGCGAAGCAATACGTGCGCCACCAACACCATAAAAAGACGCGCTGGGGTTGGTCAACTCGATCAGCGTCGCAAAGCCGATGCCGCGGTAGATTCCGCGCTCGCGCAAAGCGGCCTGTTCGGCCCGCAGCGCCGGGTAGTCCATCAGCGATTCAATTTTGTCGAGACAGGCCTGATGCGACAGCACTTCCATCCGGATACCGCTGGCGCCCGTGGCCGGAAATGCATCATCAGGAATCACGTTCCGACGGCGAAATGCCAGCGGGTCCATGCCAATGCGCTGCGCCGCCAGGTCCACCAGCCCCTCAGTCACAGCACAGGCGATCGGATGACCCACACCACGGTACTGACAGGTCGGCGTCTTGTTCTGGAACACCACATCCAGCTTGGCGCGGTAGTGCTGATGCTTGTAAGGGCCGCCTACCAGATTGACGACCTGATTGCCTTCAATCGCACTGGTACGCGGGAACATCGAATAGGGGCCGACCCCTGTCAGGTCTTCCATGTCGAACGCCAGAATATCCCCATCACGCGTGGCGGCCAGACGAGCCTTGACGCGATGATGGCGCGCATGGATATCGCTGGTAAACGACTCCAGGCGGTCAGCAACAAATTTCACGGGCCTGCGGCACATCATCGAAAGAGCCACGGTTGCAAAATCATCCGGATAGGCATGCACCTTAATGCCGAACGAACCGCCGACATCCTTGCACAGCACGCGCACCGCGGTCTCGGACAAGGAGAACTGCCGGGCATACAGGTCCTGCATCATGTGCGGAGCCTGGCAGGAGTGGTAGACGGTCAGACGCTGGTCCGCACTGTTCCAATCGGCGATCTGACTGCGTGGCTCCAGGGTCACACCAGTATGACGCCCGAACTCGAAGGTGATGTCCACCACCTCGTCTGCCCGCGCGAAGGCTTCATCCACGCCGCCGGTGTCCAGGCTGCGCGAAAAACACAGGTTATCCCCCAACTCGTCATGAATCAGCGGCTCATCCGGCCTCAGGGCTGTCTCGATGTTGACCACGGGCGGCAGGCGCTCGAAGTCGACCATCACGAACTGCAATGCGTCTTCGGCCTGCTCACGCGTCTCGGCGACGATGGCCACGACCGCTTCGCCCTGCCAGCAAGCGCGTTCAATCGCCAGTGGGTACTGCGGCGCGGATTTCATGCCTTTCAGATGTTCCAGGGTAGCCACCCAGGGCTTGCAGACTTTGGCAATGTCATTGCCATCGGCCACCATGATCACGCCGGGCATGGATTTGGCCGCCTCGGCATCGATGGAGAGTATGCGGCAGTGCGCCACCGGACTGCGCCAGAACACCACGTGGGCCATGCGGGGTAGCACGATGTCATCGACATAGGTCCCCTGCCCCTGAACCAGGCGGCGAATGCCAGGACGCTCGGAGCTCGCACCGATGTAGCGTTGATCAGTGGTCACCGGGCGGAGAAGATCAGCCACTTTGGTGGGACGTTCGCGGGTCTCGACGGCGTTGACAGCCTGCGGATGGATGGTCGTCGTGCTCATGCGACGCTCCCTGCGGTCACACGACCGGCTCGGATGGCAAGCGTTTCACAAATGGCATCCACTATGGAGTGGTAACCCGTACAACGGCAATAGTTGCCGCTGATCCACTCGCGCACTTCAGACCGTGTGGCATCAGGCTTGCTCTCCAGCAGCTCTTTGGCGGCCATGACCATGCCTGATGTGCAAAAACCGCACTGCAAGGCGTTGTGCCGCACAAAGGCCTCTTGCAGGTCCTGCACGTCACCGTCCTGGCTCAGGCCTTCAATGGTTCTGACCTTGCAACCGTTGGCCTGTACCGCCAGGGTCAGGCAACCGCGCACGATCTTCCCTTCGACCTCAACAGTGCAGGCACCGCAAACCCCGTGCTCACAGCCCAGGTGCGACCCCTTGAGTCCGAGTTCATTGCGCACGAAGTCAACCAGATGCTGGCGCGGTTGGACACTGCACCTGTGGGCCTGGCCATTCACGGTCAGGTCAATCGTCTGAAGATCAGCCATGGGAGTTTCCTAAAGTCTGTGGTGTGTGTGGATCAGGCGCGGAGCGCCATGCGACTGTGGTGAGCGGCCGTAAGCAGCCGGGTGACCAGCACGGTGGCAAGGTGCAGCTTGGTGCCACCCTCGTTGTGCAGATCAGCCATCGGATCCAGCTCTTGCTTGAGCGAAACGACAACCGAAGCCAGCGCGGCGTCGTTAAGTTGCCCACCCTCAAGCAAGGCCTCGGTCGCAGGAGCACGCAACGGGGTAGCGCCGAGACCCAGAAAGCTCAGGCGAATTCGCGTCAGGGTGCTGCCGTCGAAGCGGGCCGCGATGGCCAGGCCTGCGATGGCGTAATCACCGTGTCGACGCGCCAGTTCGTCAAACCCGAACCAGTCGGCGGTACTCGTGACAGGCACATCCGCGCTGACAATGATTTCGTCGGGCTGAAGATCGGTGGTGTACAAATCCCTGAAAAAATCCTTCGCTCCGATGCGCCGCTGGCCCTTGGGTCCCTGCACCACCACCACACCGTCGAGCGCAACCAGGCAACAGGGCCATTCCGCTGCGGGGTCACCATAAGCAATGGAGCCGCCCCACGTACCGGCGTTGCGGATCGCCCGGTGAGCGATGTGTGGCGCGGCAGCGCTCAGCATGGGCGCATGCTCGGCCACGAGGTCCGACGACTCGATGCTGCTGTGGGTGACCAGCGCACCGATATGCAAACGGTCACCACGCACCTCGATACGACGCAGCGCATCAATGCCGGCGATGTCAATCAGAAGGGTCGGCTCTGACAAACGCATGTTGAGCGTCGCCAGCAAGGTCTGGCCACCGGCCAGAATGCGGGCATCGTCGCCATGCTCGCCTAGCAGCGCCAGGGCGGCAGCGACACTGTCCACCTTCACATAGTCAAATTGAGCAGATTTCATGGAGTCCTTGCGGGTCTGATGTGGGGTGAACCGGGATTAAAAGAGCCGGGCGCCAAGCCACACGCCCAGAGAGGTGGAGGCGCAGCCCAATGCGAACCACAGCACCCGGCTGAACTCGCCAAATCCGGACGTGGGGGCCAGTGGGACCGGCGAAGCCCGGTTCACTGCCACGGCAGGCTTGGATGCGGTGGCCGCGGCCGCGCCGTCAACCGCGCTATCTGTGCAAACTGGCGCCTCGGCAACCGGTTCAGCCTGCGGCTCCAGTTGAAGTCGCAAAGCGCCAAAAAACTGATCCGCCAGCTGCTTGGCGGAGGCGTCCATCATGCGTCCACCGATCTGACCGAGCTTGCCACCCACAGAAGCCTTGACGGTGTAGGTCAGATGGGTGCCATCCGGCGACTCCAGCAAGGCAATCTGGGAACGACCGGACGCCATGCCAGCAGCACCACCAGAGCCCTCAAAGCTCATGACGCAGCCTTCGTTGGGCACGACCTCTGACAGGGTGACCTTGCCGCTGAAACGAGCGCGAACTGGGCCCACTTTGATCATGACCCGGGCCTTGCGAACCGTGTCGGACTCTTCGATGACCTCCTCGCAGCCCGGGACACAGGCTTGGAGCACTTGCGCATCGTTGAGGGCGGACCAGACTCGCTCTCGCGAGGCGTTAATTGCAACTTCTCCAGCTAATTCCATGGGATGCCTGCACAATCTGTGTATAAAAACTGGCCCGCTTGCGGGTTTGCACTGATGGCCGTATTAACCAACCGTTAAACAATGATATCCATGATTGACAATTTGGTAAATAGAAAAAGCACCCGTGGTAACCCTGAAACCGCGACAGATTTGAGCGATGTGGCCGCCAATGAGGTCCCTGCGCCTGCCAAAAGGCGGCGAATGTCGGTGGAAGATCGCGAGCGCCACATCGTGGACGGCGCCATCACCTTCTTCTCTGAACATGGCTTTGACGCGCAGATGCGCGAGCTGGCCACGGCCATCGGCGTGACCCACACGCTGGTCTACCACTACTTTCCGACCAAACAGGCCCTGATCGACCGGGTTTATATTGAAGTGTTCGTCGGTCGCTGGAAGCCCGAGTGGGAGGACCTGCTGAACGCCAAGAGCCTGAGCGCCGAGGAAAAGCTGATCCAGTTCTACGTCGACTACGCGCGCACGGTGCTGGCGCGGGAGTTCGTCCGCATCCTGATTTTTTCGGGCCTGACCGACCGCAGCATCACCGACCGCTTTTTTAAGATGCTGGGCGACAAGCTGTTTCCCCGCATCATTCGCGAGACCCGACGCCATCGCGGCTGCAAGAGTCGCAGCAAGACCACGGTGCGTGAACACGAACTGCTGATGGGGCTGCACGGCGGCATTTTCTACGGCGGTTTGCGCCGGTTCGTCTATGGCCAGGCCATGCACGACGACAGTCCGGCGATGGACGACGAAACCATCATTACCGACCGTGTGCGCAGCTATCTGCAAGCGAGTCTTGAACTCGAACCCCGCGCAAGCGAAGACACCTGACACCACCACCACCCCTATGAACCTGGCCATCAACCACTTTTCCATTCGCACAACCGACCTGCAGGCCACACAGCAGTTCTATGAGCAGGTGCTGAGCCTGACTGTCGGACCACGACCTGAGTTCCCGTTTCCCGGGGTGTGGATGTACAGCGGCGACCATGGCGACATCGCCAATGCGGTAGTGCACGTCATTGGCATCGATCCCTCAGACACAGCGGGGCTTGCCAATTACCTGGGCGACCGGAACAGTTCGACCCTGCACGGCACGGGCTGCATCGATCACGTGGCATTCAGCGCCACCGGGCTGGACGTCATGCTCAAACACCTCGCACACCTGGACATTGAAGTGCGTGAACGCACTGTTCCCAGCCTGGGACTGCACCAGGTATTCCTGGACGACCCCAATGGCGTCGTGGTAGAGCTTAACTACCCGGCCAGCGAAAAACTCAGCGCTGCAGCCTGAACGCGCTGCATGGCACACGTTCTCATTGCAGGCGGGTCCCTCGGCGGACTCATGTGCGCCAACCTGCTCGCGCGAGCCGGACACCAGGTCTCGGTGTTTGAAAAGGCCGCCAGCGCGCTGGATGGTCGGGGCGCCGGCATCGTCACCCACAGCGCGCTGATCCAGGGACTGTATCGGTGCGGCATGCCTGTGGGCACCGAGTTAGGCGTCTCTGTCCCGTCGCGCATCACCCTCGGGCAGCAGGGCGATGTTCTGGGCGAGCTGAATATGCCGCAGGTGTTGACCTCCTGGAGCCGGCTCTACCAGATCCTGCACGGGCTCTTGCATGAAGCGCCCAGGGCCACGCTGCATCGCGGGGTTGTCGTCTACGGATTCACTGAGACCGGCACGGGCGTCAATCTGCAAACCAGCACCGGCGACAGCACCGGCGACCTGCTGATCGGTTGCGATGGCCTGCGCTCGTCGATCCGGCGACAACTCTGGCCTGCAAGCTCGCCAGTCTATGCGGGCTACGTGGCCTGGCGTGGTGTGTGCCCCGAGAGCTTGTTGTCACACGAGTGCCTGAATACCGTGTTTGAGCGGTTCGGTTTTTGCCTGCCAGCCGGTGAACAGCTGATTGGCTATCCGGTTGCAGGACCGGGCAACCAATGTGCCGCGGGTCAGCGCGCCTGGAACTTTGTCTGGTACCGCGCAGCCGCAACCGGCCGTCAGTTGGAGACGCTGCTGACCGACGACAACGGCCAGCACCATCCCGAGGGCATCGCGCCGCACAAGGTGTCCCGCCAGCAAGTCGAGCGGATGCGAAATGACGCAAGGAACCTGCTTGCACCTGTGTTCGCAGAGATTGTTGAGAAGACCCTGGAACCCTTTTTGCAACCCATCAGTGATCTGGCAACGCCGCAGATGGTTCAGGGTCGCGTGGCCCTGCTGGGTGACGCCGCTTACGTGGCAAGGCCCCATGTTGGCATGGGCGTCACCAAGGCGATGCAGGATGCGCTTGCGCTGGAAGCCGCTTTCAGCGAGCACGGCGCAACGTCAGCAGCGTTAGTCGCCTATTCCGAAGCGAGGACTTCGATCAATCGCCAACTCGTGGATCGCGGCCGTCACCTTGGCGCCTACATGCAAAGCTCAGCGCTTGAAGGATCAACGTTGCCTCCTCGCGCAGCTGCCAAAGTGATGTCAGAGACTGCCATCGACCTCGATTTTCCTGCTGCCACAATGGTTTGAACCAAAAAAAATGGACGGTGAATGCGCTGTCGCATTCACCGCCCCGTGGCCATCATCCCATCAGGACAGCGGCTGACCGTTGTAAGTCACCTGCACCACCGGTGGCAGCGCCGCCTTCAGCGCGGCATGCAAGTAGCACGTCTGAGCACCCATCACCAGCAGGCGTTGCATCACCTCGTCCGGTTCGTCGCCGTTGAGGAACAGGTGCGTGTCAGCAGGTGCCGCCATGCCCACCGTGGCGCCTTGCGCATCATGGCGAACGCCAAACGGGTTGTACTGCACCATGCGAATTGACCGCACCTTGTACTTAAGGTATTCGGCATAACGCAGCAACTGCGTCATGTAGCAAAACGATACGCCCGCCGACAGCAGCGCAAGACCAGATGGGGCGCTGGCGCCCGTCATGCTCAGCTCGTCGGTCTGAAAGCCAAAGTGGCTTCCGGCCGGCGCCTTCAACCAGGTCTGCACATCGACCAGTCCCCTGGCGATGTCGCTCAGTCGTGACTGTCCCATCACCCGCAGGTCGAATTTGGCACCGGCCGACGGCATGACCTCGGTCTCGACGGGTGGCTGAGGCACCTTGGTGATGATGCCCGCCCGGTCTGCGCCATCAGCCAATGGCGCTGGTGCGCAGCTGTAGGCTTTGAGCGGATCACGGGCATAGGCGACCGATGGCAGAGCCTGGAGCACGTCGCGCCGGATGCCATTGACATACAGCGCAAAGGTGCAGTCCAGCGGCGTCGTCATGGCCGCCAGGGCTGGCGACGCTTGAACGGCCTGCTTGACCAGCGATGCGACTTCAGCAGCCGGCGCATCGCCATTGAGCGTCAGGCGAACCTGTGCCGACTCGGCGCTTCCCTTGCCGTCGCCCTTGAAGAAGGAGCCGCTGAAAGAAAACACATTGTCCAGTTCAAGATCCACCGAAGCAATCCGCGTGCCCTGACGGTTGGCGAGCCGGCTGATCTGACCGAGCAGATCGGCCTGCAGGCCCGCATTGAAGAACCCCAGCGGAAATGGTGCCATGTCGCTGCCCTTGAGGTAAGGGCCTTCGTCGCTGACCAGGCGCCAGGCCTGGCCGTTGCCCGACTCATGGACGAGCGCCTCCTTTTGATGGGCCCCCATCGCCCTGGCATCCACTCGCAAGGTAGCCTGACCGGCCTGCGCGTCAAATATTCCGGGACGCTGGCCTTGGCGGTCAAAACAAAAACCCAGTGGCAGGCCGGAGCCTTCAATGCTGTCGAGAGTCTCAATCATGCGCGGCAACTTTCCTTATGGGTATAGAGCGATGAATACTTATTGAACGGCATACTCGACCGGTGGCACCCAACCCTCGGCCTTCAGGTGCTTGATGTAAGCCTTGAGCACGTTGGACGCTGGCAGACCCGTCTTGTCCATGTCCTTGGCTACCTTGTTCGGCCAGTCCTTGATGCCAGTGGCCCAGTCCTTGCGGGCAGCCGGTGTAATTTCAGTGATCTTGGCGCCGGCGGCCTTGAGCTTTTCCAGGCCCTGGGAGTTGCTCACGTCGAGTGACTTGGCCACTCGTAGTTCGTACTCGCGACCCACGTCAACGACGATCTTTTGCACGTCCTTCGGCAGCTTGTTCAGGCTCCGCGTGTTGACGGTCATCATCATCACCGCCACCGCACCGAGGTCAATCTTCTTGTAGTTAGGTGCCGGCTCATAGAACTTGAAACCGTTGTAGGCCGAAGGAAACATCAGGAAGCCTTCGAAAATGCCCGACTTCAACGCGTTGTAAGCCTCAGGCAGCGTTGTGGACACACCCACTGCACCCGAGCCCTGCAGCCACGGCAGGTTCGGACCAGCGGCACCCACTTTGCGACCTTTGAGGTCCGACAGCTTCTCCCACTCGAAGGTGGATCCGATGTGGTAGTTGTCAAAACCCGCCAGACCCAGCAGCTTCTGGCTGTGCTTTCTCTCCAGGTTGTCGGTCAGCTGCGGAAACTCGTCATACACCTTGCGTGCAGCGCGAATCGCCACCTCGGCCTTGGCCGGACCGAAGGGAGCCCAGTAGGGGAAGTTATTCAGCGGAACTCGGGATAACTCAAAGCACACGCACCAGATGCCGATGTCCAGCAATCCGGTCTCGACCGCGGCCAGCGTTTCGTTGGGCTTGGCCACGCTGCCCCCATAGGCTTCGGTGAACGTGATCGTGTGTCCCGTCTTCTCCTTGACCTGCTTGATGACTTCAGGAACGAAGAATTTTTCGGCTTCAAACACATAAGGTGACGGCGCGCTGGGAAAGCCGCTGCCGATCCGCAGATTGAACGTGTCAGCGCTGGCGCTGCCATGGATGGCGAAGAGCGTCGCACCAACGCACAATGCGCTCAAAGTTTTCTTGTAGAACATGATTTGTCTCCTCAGTAAGAGTTGAAGTTCAGAGAATCGCAGGAAGCAAGGTGGCAAGAGGCGGCACGAAATACACGATGAGAGCCAGCACGAGCAGCATCATCCAGTAGGGTGATGCGCCCCAAAAAATCTGACCCAAGGTCACCGCAGGATCATTGACGCACCCCTTGACGGTGAACACCACGAGCCCGAAAGGCGGTGTGATGATGCCCGCCTCGATCGACAGAATTCCGATCAACGCAAAGGCATAAGGGTCAATCCCGAAGGAGTTGGCCAGTGGCACAAAAATCGGCACCGTCAGCAAAATGATCGACACCGAGTCAATGAACATGCCCAGCACAAACCAGACGAGGACCATCGCCAGCAGCACCATGCCAGGGTCCATGTTCAGACCTGTTACAAAGGTCTGAACCGTGCCCCCCACGCCGCTGAGGGCCAGCAGTCGAGAATACATCTGGGCAAAGATCAAGAGACACATGATGGGCGCTGCCGCCTTGCCGGTCTCGCGAATGACCTCGACAAATCCTTCCCAGCGTACGCCTTTGATGAGCGCCAGAACCAGGGCCAGCAACGCACCAATGCCGGCACCTTCAGTCGGCGTAAACATCCCCGACCAGATGCCGCCCAGCACCAGGGCAATCATCACCAGACAGCCGCCGGTGCCGATCAGTTCTGATTTCGACAGCGGCGGCAAGTCGGCATCCCTGGACGCTGTCCCTGCATCTGCACCTGCAAGTTCAGGCTTGCGGCCAAAGGCCTCGGGTTTGATGATTGCGTAGACAATGCAAAACAGCGCAAACATCAGAGCCAGGGCAATGCCGGGCAACACCCCTGCCAGAAAAAGCTTGCTGATGGATTGCTGGGTCAGCACCCCCCACACAATCATCAGAATGGACGGCGGAATCAGCATGCCCAGCGAGGCACTGCCGGCGATACAACCCAGGGACACTGACTTGTCGTAGCCTGCCTTGCACATGGCCGGGTAGGCAATGCGACTGAAGGCAGCCGCAGACGCCACACTGACGCCGACGATGGCGCCGAAAACGGCATTGCCCAGCACCGTGGCCACCGCCAGGCGCCCGGGCACACGGCGCATCAACCGGTTGATCGAGTTGTACAGGTCCAGCGCCGCGCCAGATCGGGCCACGAACTCGCCCATCAGGATGAACAGGGGAATCACGGCGAACACGTAGTCCCGCAGTGCTTCGAAGGCGGTGGACGACAAAATGGAGATCGCCACGTCCGAGCTACCCGTGAGCAGGCCGACGCCAAGCACGCTGGTCAGACCGAGCGACACCACCACCGGCACACCCAGGGTGAGCAGCAGCATCAGCACACCAAAACCAAACAGAATCAAAGTAGTGTTAGCCATGTGCGACATCCCCGCGAGCCAGATTGAAGTTACTGGCGCTCATGAACAGAAAGTTCACCGCCGCGATGATGCTCATGGCCACCAGCAAGGTACGAATGGGCGCCAGAGGAATTTCGATGGTGGACACATTGCCCGCGAATTCGGAAATGGTCCATGCCTCAATCATTGGTCCCCATGCGCTGTACGCGACAGCCAGGAAGAGCACCGCGCCAAGAATGCAGGCAAAAGCCTGAAGTCGATCAATGGAACGGCGGGACAGGTAGATATCCAGGATCTCAGCGCGCAACATGCCGCCATTGCGAATTGCGGAGGGCAACTGAAGAAACACGATCGAGACCACCGAATTGGCAACGATCTCGGCCGTTCCGGAAAACGGCGCATTGAGCAATGCCCTTGAGCAGACGTCCAGCGCAATGAGAACCGCTATCGCAAACAACCAGAACGCGGCCGTCATGTGCGCCATATAGTTGAACGACACCAGACCTCGGTCCAGCGACTTGAAGGCATCACGCATGGCTCGACATCTCTGACATGAGGACATCCAAAGCCCAGCTCAACGAAGGGCACTTTACTTTGATCGCTCGCTCTTCAACCATCTGTGGCAAAACGCTTCTCCTTCGAGAACAAAAGACTCTTGATAAAGACATCATCAAAGCCGAACCAAGCTTCACAAAGCTTGATTGCAAGATATTATTTACCAATATGTAAACCGATTTTTGAATTGTTGAACAAGCGGTAAACAATAACATCCGGACAAACCCTTGGGGCCCGCCAGAAAAGCCTGGCCATCAAAAAGCCATGGAAAATACGTGCGCCTGTGTGTAGGGATATGTGATTGTGGGAAGTCGCGTGACGGCGGCGATGTGGGCGGCTGGTGTGGTCGCAGCTCATCATGGGCTAGTAGCAATCGATGCTCGGCCAGGAGAGTGAGTTTCTTTCAGCCGATGAAGGGGTACTCATGGCCGTGGTACTTCCAGTAGTCGTCAGCGGCGTTGAAGGTGCGAAACAGCAACTCCTCGCCGCCCGGCCAGAACCAGTTCATGGCGCCTTGGCCGGATAAATAGCACGGACAAAACTGCGGCGTGAGCTGGTTGAACCAGCGCTTGGACTTGTTGATCATGTCGTCCAGATGCTTGTACTCGCGGCGAAAGATCACGCCGGGCCAGAACACCCAGTAGTCGATGTTGCAGTGATGGGCAAAGGCTACGAGTATGGCGTCGGTCTTGCCTGGCCCGCGCGTACCCGAGTAGCAGACCTCCCTGTACCTGCGGCTCAGTCGCATCGATCGGGCCAAATACGCCGCTGCCATCTTCAAGCTGCTGGTCACGCGGCCGCGCCAGCGACTCGGGCTTTTGCAGGCAACGCATCATCAACTATTGCGAGCGGGCCGGGGTGCACCATATCGTGGGCCAGGCGCGCAATGCGCGGCTTGAGCAGATTGTTGCCGCCGACCGAAAACTGATCCACTGGGTCAGGCTTCAGCGCAACTCAACACCCCGGCCGCAGCCGCCGCCGTAATTCTTTCGCAAACGGGTGCGAAGACCGAGGACAGGGCATCCTAAATCCCCAAATGACCGAGCTTGCGCGTTTCCTGGGTCGGATGAGCGGCTTTTATGAGCAGGCTGCGCGGTCCGCTTCCTCGCTGTCCTAACCAGCCCACAGGCTTAGGCGCATGACCCCTGCCCATTGGAGGGCAGGCTCAGGTCTAGATCGGGAAGCCGTTAGTGAAGCTTACCCGAAGGTGCTGGACGAGCAAGGTGACGGCGCGGGATACATGCAGCGAATACGGGCGGATCGCGAATATCCTGTCCGCAAACGTGCCCACGGGTCGCCAGCCCGGGAGGACTTCGACCAGGCTGCCGTCCCCAATGGCGCCCTGCACACTGAAGTCCGGCAGCAAGGCGATGCCCAATCCCGCCTGGGAGGCTTCACGCAAAGCCTCGCTGTTGTTGGCACCGAACGGCCCGCTGGTCGGCACCGTGACCCTCCCGTGGGACTTCACACGTCCGGACCTAGGCTCCATGGACCAGACGTTAGACTCCTGGCCCCTGGGATAGTGCAGGCAGTCGTGCCCGGTAAGTGACTCGGGACGGACGGGCATGCCTTTTCGTTGGAGATAGGCGGGACTGGCGACCAGCAGTGACTGAGTTTTGCACAAGAGCCAAGCAACGTGGGTCTCTGGCGGTGAGGCGGTATGCCGGATGGCTAGGTCAAATCCTTCAATAGAGAGCGAGCTGAGCCGGTCAGAAAACTCCATTTCGACCCGAACCGAAGGATGCTTCAGCAGGAAGGCGGCGATTCGGTGAACGAGTTGCTGACGCCCCAGGGCCACTGGCGCAGTCAGCCGAATCAGCCCGCCCGGTTCTCCCGCGATGTCGCGCGCGCTGTTGAAGCTTGTTGCAATTTGTTCAAACGCGCCGCGGGTCTCGTCGACGAGTTGCTGGCCGGCTTCGGTCAAACGCATGCTTCGTGTCGTGCGTCGCACCAAGGGGACCCCGACGGCCTTCTCCAGTTCGGAAATGTGCTGACTCATGGCGGCTTTGCTCACGCCCAGCCGCTTCGCCGCGGCGGTGTAGCTACCGTTTTCAGCCAGCACCGTCAGCCCATGGAGATGGGACCACATAGATTCAACTTTTTTGGAAATCATCTGTCTATTGTTCACCAAAATGAACAAACAATTCAGCGCCCGGGCGTAGCCAAGCCTCGCACTCCTTCCTAAACTGGCTCCAAGCCGCCATTCTCTTTGACTATCCACTGGACCACACATGAATTTCCCAACCCCAGCCATCCCCGAAATTGGGCACCACATCGGCGGCAGAAATGCCCCGAGCCGATCCGCACGCAGCCAGGACGTCTTCAACCCCGCCACCGGCGCCGTGACCGGCCGCGTGGCGCTGGCCAATGCCGCCGAGGTGGACGCTGCTGTCAGCGCGGCCCAGGCGGCCTTCCCGGCCTGGGCCGACACGCCGCCGATACGCCGGGCCCGCGTGATGTTCAAGTTCCTCGAACTGCTGAACCAGAACAAGGACAAACTGGCGCACATGATCACGGCCGAACACGGCAAGGTGTTCACCGACGCCCGGGGCGAGGTCTCGCGCGGCATCGACATTGTCGAGTTCGCCTGCGGCATCCCGCAGCTGCTCAAGGGCGACTTCACCGACCAGGTCAGCACCGGCATCGACAACTGGACGCTGCGCCAGCCACTGGGCGTGGTCGCCGGCATCACGCCCTTCAACTTCCCGGTGATGGTGCCGATGTGGATGTTCCCGGTGGCGATTGCCGCCGGCAACTGTTTTGTGCTCAAGCCCAGCCCAATCGACCCGAGCGCCAGCCTGTACATGGCCGATCTGTTCCGGCAGGCCGGCCTGCCCGACGGTGTGTTCAACGTGGTGCAGGGTGACAAGGAGGCGGTCGATGCGCTGCTGGTCCATCCGGACGTCAAGGCGGTGTCCTTCGTGGGCTCCACGCCGATTGCCAACTACATCTACGAGACTGGCGCGCGACATGGCAAACGCGTGCAGGCCCTGGGCGGGGCCAAGAACCACATGGTGGTGATGCCCGATGCCGACTTGGAGCAGGCCGTGGATGCATTGATCGGTGCCGGCTACGGCTCGGCCGGCGAGCGTTGCATGGCGATCTCGGTGGCGGTGCTGGTGGGCAATGTCGCGGACAAGCTCGTTCCCATGCTGGAAGCCCGCGCCAAAACCCTGGTCATCAAGAACGGTGTCGAGCTTGATGCGGAGATGGGTCCTATCGTGACAGCGGCGGCGCACAGCCGCATCACCGGCTACATCGACCACGGCGTCAAAGAAGGCGCCAAGCTGCTGGTCGATGGCCGCAGCTTCACCGGCAAGAATGCCGGCAGTGGCTGCGACAACGGTTTCTGGATGGGCGGCACGCTGTTTGACCATGTGACGCCGGAGATGAAGATCTACAGGGAAGAGATCTTCGGGCCGGTGCTGGGCTGCGTGCGGGTGAAAGACTTTGCTGAAGCGGTGGAACTGATCAATGCGCACGAGTTCGGCAATGGCGTGAGCTGCTTCACGCGGGACGGCCATGTGGCGCGTGAATTTTCACGGCGCATCCAGGTGGGCATGGTGGGCATCAATGTGCCCATCCCGGTGCCCATGGCCTGGCATGGCTTTGGCGGCTGGAAGAAGAGCCTGTTCGGGGACATGCATGCTTATGGCGAAGAAGGCGTGCGTTTCTACACCAAGCAGAAGTCCATCATGCAGCGCTGGCCCGAGAGCATTGGCAAGGGTGCGGAGTTTGTCATGCCGACGGCGAAGTAGTCAGAATTGGGTGCGGAAACGCCGATCCCAAGCGGGTCCGTGGCACATATACTGGTAAAGGATCGCCACCGTAAGGGCCAGTAACAGATATCTCCCAAGACGTATGGCGCGAGGACTGGCGTCCCGGTAAGACCGTACTGAACTTGCCAGAGCCACCACGAATACTGTTTCATCGGCATGTAACGCTCCAGCCTCCTCTGTCGTGGACCTTAATCAGCATTGCCTTAAGTCGAGGTCGCTACTGATCCACTTCAGCGCTCGCTACCAGCGCAGTAACAAACGTCCTAATACAGCACCAGCAAGCACCGGCACCGTCATGCCGATGACATACCAAACAGCAAGAAACGGAAAAGTGAGTTCCACGCAGTACAGCGCATAGATCGCGGCCCCCACGCCACCGGCCAGCGCACCGGCAGCCGCGCCGGCGAGTGTCTGCCGGGTGGGAGCGAGATCCCTGAGCGCCAGCAGCGTTGCCACAAAAACCGGCAAGGCCAGGAGGCCGATACTGAGCGCACAGGTGCGCCAGGACTGCCCCAGCAACGATGGCAGGCGCTCCTCCATCGGCATTCCGAACCATGCCACGGCGGCCATCGTCCAGACCAACAGCACGGGCACCACCATGCCCATCCAGGCGCGCCGTACCTCGACGCCCGGTCGTGCCAGACGCAATACGGTGACAAAGGCCGAGACGGCAATGGACAGCGGGAACAACAGCTTGGCCCAGAACATCGGCAATGAAATGACCAGCCTCAAGTCGTCACGTAATCCATAACCTGCGAAGAAGATCGCCAGAGACACCGGAACACCGACCAGCAGCGCCCGTCTGATGCGCCGGCCGGCCGCGTTTTGCGGAACGGCAGTCGCCCCATTGGCAAGCATCGCCACAAAATCGTCAGTTTTCACAGGGTGCTCCTGAATCTGGCTGCCAAGGCCTTGAGGCCGCGATGAATGCCAATCTTCACGGCCGACTCCGACATGCCGGTCAGACTTGCTGTCTCGGCCACCGACAGACCCTCTATTTTCACGTGGACAATAGGCAGCCGCTGACGTTCGGGCAGGGTCTCAAGCAGACCAACCAAGTCGCGCCTCGCGTCGCTGGCTTCCGTGGCCGACTCGGCGAACACCGCCAAGTCGTCGTCCAGCGGGTCATGCAGATCCTCGCGGATCGACTTGGCCCGCAGCAGATCGATCATCTTATAGCGCGCGATCGCATGCACCCAAGCCGTCAGCGGCTGGTCGCTCTGGTAGGTGTGGCGCTGATTGTGCATGGCGAGCAGGCATTCCTGGACAAGGTCTTCCACTTCATCGGGCCAGCCGAAGAGGCGTTTGCGCAAAAAAGCACGCAAATAGGTACTGAGCTTTTGGAGGAAGGCGCGGTAGGCGGCGGTATCTCCATTGAGGCCGCGCATGAACAAGTCATGCAGCACCTGTTCCGCCTCGCTTCTCACCACAACACTCCTTCTTGTCATTCGATCTTTCGGCTTGTTTGGTTACAAAAAGTGCAAAAAACTTGCCCGATTGTGCCTTGCGCTGTAACCGCAGCGATGCGGGCTACGAAGTACCAGATAACTACGCATTCGGCGTGGTTACGCTTCAAACATCTTTAGGAGTTTATTCATGACTAACCGTCCCCTCGTCATTTCCGCCCTCGTCCTTGGTGCGCTCACCGCCGGCGCTGCCTTGGCCCAGGACAAACCAATGACCGACAAAATGGCCAAGATGGAAAAATGTTACGGCGTCTCGATGGCCGGGAAGAACGACTGCGCCGCCGGCCCCGGCACAACCTGCGCCGGTACGTCCAAAGTCGATTACCAGGGCAACGCCTGGAAGAACGTGCCAGCCGGCACTTGCATCACGATCAAAACACCCAAGGGAACCGGCTCACTGCAACCGATTAAGTCCTGACCCGGTCACAAGTCGTTATCCCGCTGCCATGATTGATGTCCTCACGGCTGGCCTCAGCCTCAAGCCTGAGCACTTCGAGCCTGCGCTCTCAGCACAGGCCGATGGCCTGTGGTTTGAGGTGCACCCCGAAAACTATATGGCGGCGGGCGGCCCGCGGGTGGGATGGCTGGACGCCATCCGCGCCCGTCATCCAGTGTCCCTGCACGGCGTGTCCCTGTCGCTCGCAGGCGACGCGGAGCCGGATGCCACTCACCTTCAACGGCTGGCGGCGCTGGCCCGGCGTATCCAGCCGTCGCTGATTTCCGAGCATCTGGCATGGTCCCAATGGAACGGCCAGTATTTTCCCGATTTGCTGCCTTTTCCACGCACGACCTCAGCGCTACAACGCATCGCTGCCAATATTGCGCGCACTCAGGACGCGCTGAATACGGTGATCGCCATCGAAAACCCCTCGCATTACCTGCGTCTTGACAGGCATGAATGGGACGAAATAGATTTCCTGAGTGAGCTGGCGCGGCGTACCGGCTGCTCGCTGCTGATCGACATCAACAACGTGCATGTTTCAGCGCGCAACCTCGGCTTCTGCGCTGAGGACTGGCTGGACCGCTTTCCGCAAGCGCTGGTCAGCGAAATTCATCTTGCGGGCCATACCGCCGATCCGAGCCTGGGCGAAGGCCTTTTGATCGATTCGCATGACACGCCCGTCGCGCCTGAGGTCTGGCGCCTCTATCGCCGCTTCATTGAGCGCTCTGGTGCGCGGCCCACGCTGATCGAGCGCGACGGCAACGTGCCGGCTTTTGACGAACTGATGGCTGAGCGAGATCAGGCCTTGCTTGAGCTCGAACGCGGCACGCAGGAGAGCATTGCATGAGCACGCCGCTGCCGCTGGGGCAATTCCAGCAGGCCTTTGCGCAGGCGTTGTTCGCGCAGCCCGCGGCCGTCGGCCCTGAGATGCAACTGCTCGCCACGCAACCTGCTTTTGCGGTGTACCGCAACACGGTGATGAAGGCCTGCATCGACGCACTGGAGGCGAACTTTCCAGCGGTCGCACGCTTGGTGGGGGCCGAGTGGTTTCGTGCCGCCGCTGCGCTTTATGTGGCGGCCGAAGCGCCCAAAGACGCACGCCTTCTGTACTACGGCAGCGGTTTTTCCGACTTCCTGCGTGGCTTTGAACCGGCGGCCGAACTTGTCTACCTGCCCGGCGTGGCGCAGCTCGACACCTTCTGGCGCGAGGCCCATGTCGCACCCGACGCCCCCGCCGTTGATGCCGCATGGGTCGCCGGCCACACGCCGGAGCAGATGGCCATCCTGGTGCTAAGTCCCCATCCGGCGGCACGCTGGGCCTGGTTCGACGAACACCCGGTTTACAGCATCTGGGAGCGCAATCGCAGAAACAACGAGCTCAACGAACTCAAGGAAGATCTGACCTGGCGGGGCGAAGGCGCGCTGCTGACGCGGCCTCGCGATGCGGTGGTCTGGCATGAAATCACGAAAGCCGGTTGCGTTTTCCTCGATGCCTGCGCTGATGGCCGAACACTTGCTGATGCGACGGCACACGCGCTGGCGGCCGAACCGAAGGCAGACCTCGCAACCACCTTTGCGAGCCTGCTGCGCTCCGGCGCTTTTGCGGGCACTTCGACTTAATCCCCTGCGAAGGAACACCATGAGCACCCATGTTGAAGTTTCCCAAACTATTTCAGGCGCCGGCGACAGTGGTCTTCGCGCTCGCTTGAACTCGATCGCCGCTTGGCTTTCGCGCATGGTGACTCACGATCTGCTGGCGCTGGCCACGCGTTTGGGCATTGCTGCGATTTTTTTCTATTCCGGGCGCACCAAAGTCGCGGGCTTCCTGACGCTGACCGACAGCACCTATGAACTGTTTCGCGCCGAGTACAGGCTGCCGCTCTTGCCGCCAGAGATTGCGGCGCACTTGGCGACCTATGCCGAGCATCTGTTCCCGCTCTTGTTGGTGTTGGGCTTGTTTACACGCTATTCGGCGCTCGCTCTGTTGGGCATGACGTTGGTGATTCAGGTCTTTGTGTATCCGGACGCGTGGCCAACGCACCTGTCATGGGCGGCCCTGCTGCTTTATCTGGTCGGCCGGGGCGCCGGACGTCTTTCGGTTGACCGGGCGTTGGGCATTCACTGAGTGGATGTCCACCCAACCTACGGAGTAGCACGCCTTGCGAAAATCGAATCTTGTCACTCAGGCCGTCTGATAGGCTTCAACCATTGATCCCATCAACCTCCATTTTCAGGCGCTCGCTTCAACCGGCGCAGCAGGACAGCTGGTTCACATCTTTGTTGAAGGTCTGCGCGCAGAGCTTCAAGCCCTCGACCATCGTCAGGTAGGGAAACAACTGGTTGGCCAGATCCTGCACGGTCATGCGCGAGTGGATGGCCAACACGGCCGTCTGGATCAGCTCGCCGGCATCCGGCGCGACCGCCTGCACGCCGATCAACCGCCCCGAGCCAATTTCAGCCACCAGCTTGATGAAGCCGCGGGTGTCAAAGTTGGCCAGCGCGCGCGGCACGTTGTCCAGGCTCAGCGTACGGCTGTCGGTCTCGATGCCCTGCTGGCGGGCCTCGGCCTCGCTCAAACCCACCGTGGCCACTTGCGGGTCGGTGAAGACGACCGCAGGCATAGCGCTCAGTTCGAGCGCGACGTCGCCACCGGTCATGTTGATGGCGGCACGGGTGCCAGCCGCTGCCGCGACATAGACAAATTGCGGCTGGTCAGTGCAATCTCCGGCAGCGTAGATCAGCGGACTGTTCGTGTGCATGCCTTTGTCGATGACGATGGACCCCTGTGCATTGACGGCGACACCCGCCGTTTCCAAGGCCAGGCTGCGCGTATTGGGTGTCCGGCCGGTAGCGACCAGCAGCTTGTCGGCACGCACTTCGCCCTGCCCCGTGGTCAGCACGAATTCGCCGTTCACATGGGCGACTTGGCGGGCTTGCGTGTGTTCCCGCACCTCGATGCCCTCGGCACGAAACGCGGCTGTGACGGCCTCGCCGATGGCCGGGTCCTCGCGGAAGAACAAGGTGTTGCGCGCCAGGATCGTGACCTGGCTGCCCAGCCGGGCGAAGGCCTGCGCCAGTTCCAGCGCCACCACCGACGAGCCGATGACCGCCAGTCGTGGCGGAAGGCTCTCGCTCGCGAGCGCTTCGGTCGAAGTCCAGAAGGGAGTGTCCTTCAAGCCCGGGATAGGCGGCACGGCCGCGCTCGCGCCGCTGGCAATCAGGCAGCGGTCAAACGCCAGCTCGCGCTCGCTACCATCGTTCAAGTGCACGACGAGGCTGCTGGCGCTTTTGAAGCGCGCCTCACCGTGCAGCACGGTGATGGCCGGGGTGCCTTCCAGGATCTTCTCGTACTTGGCATGGCGCAATTCATTCACGCGCGCCTGCTGCTGAGCCAGCAACTGGCCCCGATCGATAGCGGGCCGGGACGCGGACACACCAGCGTCGAATGGACTTTCCCTGCGCAGGTGCGCGACATGGGCGGCGCGGATCATGATCTTGGAGGGCACGCAGCCGAAGTTGACACAGGTGCCACCCATCGTGCCGCGCTCGATCAGCGTGATACGCGCGCCTTGCTCGGCCGCCTTCAGCGCCGCTGCCATCGCGCCGCCGCCACTGCCAATGACAGCGACGTGCAACTCGCCCGCCTTGCCGATGGCCATGGGACCGCCGCCCGGCAGGCCCAGAGCCTTGTCCAACAGGCTTGCGCCCATCAACGGGGTGGGTACATCGGCCAGCGCGGCCAGGGGCGTGTCGCCGGTCATCGCCAGCTGCGCCGTTCCAGGGGGATCAGAGATGTTTGCCGAACACATGCCGGGAACCTTTTCCAGCGCCTGTTTCGCGTGTGTGGCGCAGGCGTCGCAAGTCCCGCCGCTGGTTTGCAATTGGGTCATGAGTTCCCTCCGATTTCGGCTTGGTTCAAGTGACCCGATCCGTCGCCGCCTGCTTGGCAGGAAGCGCGCAGCCATTGGCACTGCAACGCCGATTCGCGGGCGAGGCGAAATCCCAGATCGACACGGCGAACATCGCGGCCAGCCCGACGTAGAGCAGCTTCTCCGCCATGGCGAATGTAGCGACGAGCACGATAGTCGGCCCGACCATGCCCAGCACGCTGCGGTGCCACTGGCGGTGTTTCAGCCAGCCCAGCGCGTTGGCCAGCAGCGCCAGCGAGGCAAAAAGTGGCAACAACACAGTGATGAACAGGCCCTCGTACTGGCTCAGGAAGCCCAGGCCGATGGCGCTGCCGAAGCTGGCGAGCGCCGGAAAGCAGGCCCCGCAGCCCATGGCGGACACGACGGAGCCCAGCCCGCCGGCCTTGTTGCCTATGGAGTCGAGAAGGTTCATGCTGGTTCGCCAGAGTTGACGGGGTGGCTCAGCGCTTGACGCTGGATGGGTAGCCGGCGTCCTCGGTCGCCTTGGTGAGCTTCTGCACGCTGGTCCGGCCATCGTCGAAGCTGACAACGGCTTGCCGTTTCTCGTAGCTTACTTCGACCCTCTGCACGCCATCGACTTTGGAAATTGCCTGCTTGACGGTGATCGGACAAGCGGCGCAAGTCATGCCCGGTATGGCCAGCGTGACGGTCTGGGTAGCGGCCCACACGGGCGCAACGACGGCAGCCAGGGCAAGGGCGGAAAACAACTTCTTCATGGTGGGCTCCTGTGGTCAATAAAAAAGTGGTGCGATGTACGGGAATCCGAACGCGACCAGCACCAACGCGGCCACGACCCAAAAGAGGAACTTGTAGATCGCTCGTATCTGGGGAATCGCGCACACGTCTCCCGGTTTACAGGCTTGCGCCGGACGGAAGATGCGCCGCCAGGCAAAAAACATGGCCACCAGTGCCACGCCAATGAAAACGGGGCTGTAGGGTTCCAGCACTGTCAGGTTGCCGATCCACGCCCCGCTGAATCCCAAGGTGATCAGCACCAGCGGCCCGAGGCAGCAGGTGGACGCGAGGATGGCGGCCAGCCCTCCGGTGAAGAGCGCCCCGCGCCCATTTTGCGGTTCAGCCATGTGCGTTTCCTTTCAAATCTGAATGCGATGGCGTAAGCTTACTTCCGTAGTCATGTACGGAGTCAAGCGATATGAAAAGCGAGTTGGAGAATCTGACCATCGGCGTTTTTGCCAAGGCGGCCGGGGTCAACGTGGAGACCATCCGGTTCTATCAGCGCAAGGGGTTGTTGCCAGAGCCGGACAAGCCTTATGGCAGCATCCGCCGCTATGGCGAGGCGGATGTCACGCGGGTGCGGTTCGTGAAATCAGCCCAGCGGCTGGGTTTCAGCCTGGATGAAATTGCCGAACTGCTGCGATTGGAGGATGGCACCCATTGCTCGGAAGCCAGTAGCCTGGCCGAGCACAAGCTCAAGGATGTGCGCGAGAGAATGACCGACTTGGCACGCATGGAGGCCGTGCTGTCTGAGTTGGTATGTGCTTGTCATGCGCGCAAAGGGAACGTTTCCTGCCCGCTGATTGCGTCGCTGCAAGGTGTTGCGCCTTTTGGCGTTTTTTATTCTCCAAATTCCGGGGCGACCCCGTGAACAACGGGGCATCTTCGACAATCTCCTATTACCCAATGCTAATTTAGGAAAAATCAGCGCAGGAGCGCATTGCAGCCGAAGAGCGCCATCGGTGTGAGCAGTGCCACGCGGTACTGAATCCAAAAGCGAGGGACTGCTGCGTGTTTTGTTCCTCCGGAACGATGCCTTCTCCACCCATCCGGAACCGAAGCCTTTTGTTGAATAGCTGCAGCTGAGAACTTTTTTCAATGCTATGGGTCACATCTCCACTAGACTCAGCCCATGACCCGAAACCGTCGCCACCGCCTGATCACAGTGTTTTTCGCACTGGTCAACCTGCTGTTCATGCAGCTGGCGGTGGCAGGCTACATCTGTCCCGGCTCTGAATCAAAAATCGCCGAGGCGGCCACCATGGCCGAAGCCGGAACGCCCTGCGCCGAAGCCATGCCGCTCAACATGGACGCTCAGCAACCCAACCTGTGCCAGGCACATTGCCAAGTGGGTCATCAGTCAGCCGACAAGCATCAGCTGTCCTCTCCCGTCGCCATCAGCGCTTTTCCTGCCGATTTCAGTTTGAAGATCGCCCTCCCGGTATTTTCTGAGGCGCCGCTGCAGGCGCCTCATCTGCAGCGCACCACCGCGCCCCCTGTCGCCATCCGGAACTGCTGCTTCCGCCTCTGACCTCCCAGACCACCTAGCTCCTGTCTGATGCATTTTGCGTGCATCGGCAGGTCGTTATTCGTGTTCTGGAGGTTTTATGTCTATTTCCTTTCCGATTTATCGGATCACGGCTGCCGCCTGGATGGTGGCCATGGCGTCTGCATCGTGGGCCGCTGATCCTTTGACCCTGATCGAGGCGCAGCGCATTGCCGTTGGCCGGTCCCAGCAATTGGTCGCCCAAGGGGCGCTCACAGCCGCTGCTCGAGAACAGGCCGTGGCGGCTGGCCAGCTCCCGGATCCGGTGCTCAAGTTCGGCATCGACAACCTGCCGGCCGACGGCCCGGACCGCGGCAGCCTGACGCGTGACTTCATGACGCAGCGCCGTATTGGCGTCATGCAGGAAATTCCGCGCGCCGAAAAACGCCAACTCAGGGCGGAAAAGTTTGAACGCGACGCCGAGCGAGTGAAGGCGCAGCGTCAACTGACGCTGGCCAACGTGCAGCGCGACACGGCGTTGGCCTGGCTGGATCGCTATTACGCTCAAGCCCAGCGTGAATTGTTGCAGCAACAAATTGAGGAAGCCCGACTGCAGGTTCAAGCCGCCGACAGCGCCTTTCGCATTAACCGGGGCAGCCAGGCTGACGTGCTCGCAGCCCGCGCCGCAGTGATCATGCTGCAAGACCGCCTCAGCCAAATTGATCGCCAGTCCCGCAGCGCTGCCCTGATGCTGGCCCGGTGGGTGGGCGCTTCTGCTGCGGAACGACCCACTTCAGGATCGCCCCCATGGCAAAGCACGCCGCTACAGGGCGATATTTCGAGCGAACCCCTTAAGCGGCATCCTGATCTGCTGATAATAAGCGCCGAGATTGATTCCGCTGAAACTGAAGTCCGGCTGGCCCAGGCTAATAAGAAGCCAGACATCAGTGTGGAGGCGAGCTACGCTCAGCGCGGCCCGACTTACTCCAACATGATCTCCATCGGCGTCTCCATCCCATTGCAGTGGGATCAGAAGAACCGCCAGAACCGCGAGCTGGCCGCCAAGTTGGCCCTGGTCGACGAAGCCAAGGCCCGTTACGAAGAAGCGCTGCGCAACCATGAGGCCGAGGTCCGTGGCTGGCTGAACGACTGGCAAACAGGCAAGGATCGGTTAGCCCGGTACCGCAATGAGTTGATCCCCACAGCCCGGCAGCGCACCGAGGCCGCACTGACCAGCTACCGCACGGGCAAAAGCGACCTGGCAGTGGCATTGACCGCGCGCCGCGATGAGCTCGACACCCGTATGCAGGCCCTGACGCTAGAGATGGATACCGCGCGCTCCTGGGCCCAGCTCAACTTCCTCATCCCCGAACACAGCATGCCGGCACAAGCCAAGGAACAGCCATGAACAAGAAACACCTGATTGCCGCGCTGATCGCCGCCGCCGTACTGGGCGCCGCAGGCTATGGCCTGTACGCCCTAGGCATGAAAAACGGCAGCAACATGGCTGCAGTCGCCCCGCCGGGTGGAGCGCCGCCAACTCCAGCGGCCGCGGCCACCGCCGGGCCCCAAAACATCGCCGAGGGCGAAGAAGCTACCCGTCGCCACATCAGCACTGGCCTCAAGGCGGGCGATACCGATCCGGTCAGTGGCCGCAAGATCCTGTACTACCAGGATCCCATGGTGCCCGGCAACAAGTTCGACAAACCCGCCAAGTCCCCGTTCATGGACATGATGCTGGTGCCGGTTTATGCCGACAGCGATTCCGACCAGGGCAAGGTCACCGTCAGTCCGCGGGTTCAGCAGAACCTGGGCGTGCGCACCGCAGTGGTCACCGAAGGGACGCTGTCGCCTCAAGTCTCGGCGGTGGGCAACATTGCGTTCAACGAACGCGACCAGGCCACGGTGCAGGCCCGGGCGATCGGCTATGTCGAGCGCGTGCATGTGCGCGCCACGCTGGATCCGGTGGCCAAAGGTCAGCCTTTGGTGGACCTGTATGTTCCAGACTGGGTGGCGGCTCAGGAAGAGTTTCTGGCCCTCAAGCGCATGCAGGGCAATGATCTGGGTTCGCTGGTCGACGGTGCCCGCCAGCGCATGCGCCAGGTCGGCATGAGCGACGAGCAAATCCGCCAGATGGAGACCAGCGGCAAGACACAGGCCCGGACGACGATCACGGCGCCATTGGGCGGCGTGGTGGTGGAGCTGCTGGCACGCGAGGGCATGACGGTGTCGGCGGGGATGACCCTGTTTCGCATCAATGGGCTTTCCACGGTCTGGGCCAACGCCGAGGTACCCGAGAGCCAGGCGGCGCTGCTGCGCCCGGGCGCCAAGGTGCAAGCCCGCAGTCCGGCCGTGCCAGGCACGACCTTCGAAGGCCAAGTACAAGCCATCTTGCCGGACGTCAATGCCGCGACGCGCACGCTCAAAGCTCGATTGGAATTGGCGAACCCGGGATCTCGCCTCGTACCAGGCATGTTCGTGACCATGCAGTTCATGGACATGCGGGCGGAGAAGTCCTTGCTGATCCCTACAGAAGCTGTCATCCAGACCGGCAAACGCACGGTCGTGATGTTGGCCGAGGAGAACGGCCGCTTCCGGCCCGTCAATGTCCAAGCCGGCATTGAAAGCGGCGGCCAGACGGAAATCAAAAGCGGCCTGCAGGCGGGCCAGCGCGTGGTGGTTTCCTCGCAGTTCCTGATCGACTCGGAAGCCAGCCTCAAGGGCGTGGAGACTCGGCTTAATAGCGAGCCCGCCCCGCCATTGGCCCGGCACCCCGATGAAGCGCAGGTGATTGCCATCGACAAAGACAGCGCCCAGCTGGCCCATGGCCCGCTGCGCACAGCCGGCATGGGCGCCATGACCATGGAGTTCAGGGCGCCGGCCGGCGGCATGCCGCGCAATGTCGCCAAAGGAGATAGGGTCCAGTTCGAGTTTGTGATGCCCAAGGACGGCGAGCCGACCCTGACCTCGATCACGCCTGTGCCACCTGTTCCCCCAGTTGCCCCTGTTCCGCCACAGCCTGGCTCGCCGGCGCCGAAGCCTAAAACCCCGTCGTCGGGAGTTCAGCGATGATCGCCCGCCTGATTCGCTGGTCCATAGTCAACCGCTTCCTGGTGCTACTGGCCACGCTGATGATCGCAGCCTGGGGCGTGTACTCGGTGATGAGAACGCCGCTGGACGCCCTGCCCGACCTGTCGGATGTACAGGTCATCATCCGCACCACCTACCCGGGGCAGGCACCGCGCATTGTTGAAAACCAGGTCACCTACCCGTTGACCACGACCATGCTGTCGGTACCGGGGGCCAAGACAGTGCGCGGGTATTCCTTCTTTGGCGACTCCTACGTCTACGTGCTGTTCGAGGATGGGACCGACCTCTATTGGGCACGCTCCCGCGTGCTGGAGTACCTGAACCAGGTCCAGTCGCGCCTGCCGGCGGCGGCCAAGGCGTCGCTGGGACCGGACGCCACCGGCGTGGGCTGGATCTACCAGTACGCCCTGATTGACCGCAGCGGCACCCAGGACGCCGGGCAACTGCGTGCCCTGCAGGACTGGTTCCTCAAGTACGAGCTTAAAACTGTGCCCAATGTGGCCGAGGTGGCCTCGGTCGGCGGCATGGTGCGCCAGTACCAGGTCGTGCTGGACCCGGACAAGCTGGCCGCCTATGCGATTCCGCATACCAAGGTGATCGAAGCCATCCAGAAAGCCAACCAGGAAGCCGGCGGGTCGGTGCTGGAACTTGGAGAGGCCGAATACATGGTGCGGGCCTCGGGCTACCTGCAGAGTCTGGAGGATTTCCGCTCCGTTCCGCTAATGACGTCGGCAGCAGGCGTCCCAGTGCGCCTGGGTGATGTGGCGCGCATCCAGATCGGCCCCGAAATGCGCCGCGGCATTGGCGAACTGGACGGTGAAGGTGAAGCCGCCGGCGGCGTGATCATCATGCGCTCCGGCAAGAACGCCTTGGAGACCATCGCGGCTGTCAAGGCCAAGCTCCAGACTCTGCAGACCAGCCTGCCCAAAGGGGTTGAAATCGTGCCGGTTTATGACCGATCTGGCCTGATCAATCGCGCCGTGGACAACCTGACCTTCAAGCTGCTGGAGGAGTTTTTGGTGGTTGCCGTGGTATGTTTCATCTTCCTGTTCCACCTGCGCTCGGCCTTCGTTGCGATCATCTCGCTGCCGCTGGGGATCCTGGCCGCCTTCATCGTGATGCACTACCAGGGCGTCAACGCCAACATCATGTCGCTGGGCGGCATCGCGATAGCCATCGGTGCCATGGTGGACGCTGCCGTGGTGATGATCGAAAACGCCCACAAACACCTTGAGCATTGGGGCCGCGATCATCCAGGCGGGCCGTTGGAAGGCGAGGCGCGCTGGCGGGTTATTGGCGACGCGGCGGCTGAAGTCGGGCCGGCGCTGTTCTTCTCGCTGCTAATCATCACCTTGTCGTTTATTCCGGTGTTCACGCTGGAGGCCCAGGAAGGACGGCTGTTCTCCCCTCTGGCGTTCACCAAGACCTATGCCATGGCGGCGGCGGCCGGGCTGTCGGTGACCTTGATTCCCGTGCTGATGGGCTACCTGATCCGCGGCCGCATTCCCGACGAAAAGTCCAACCCCCTGAACCGCCTGCTGATTGCCATCTACCGGCCAATGCTGGAGGTGGTACTTCGCGCGCCCAAGCTCACCTTGCTGGCGGCAGGCATCGTTTTGGTCATCAGCCTCTGGCCGCTGCAGCATATCGGCGGCGAATTCATGCCGAGGCTGGACGAAGGCGACTTGCTCTACATGCCATCGGCACTGCCAGGCCTGTCGGCCGGCAAGGCCAGTGAGTTGCTGCAGCAGACCGATCGGCTGATCAAGACCGTGCCCGAAGTCGCCAGCGTGTACGGCAAGGCCGGGCGCGCCGAAACCGCGACCGACCCGGCGCCCATGGAGATGTTTGAGACCACCATCCAGTTCAAGCCCCGCGACCAATGGCGAACTGGCATGACGCAGGACAAACTGGTGGAGGAACTGGACCGCATCGTCAAGGTGCCGGGCCTGTCCAATATCTGGGTACCACCGATCCGCAACCGCATCGACATGCTGGCCACGGGGATCAAGAGTCCGGTGGGGGTCAAGGTGGCGGGGACCGACCTGATCACGATAGACCGCCTGACCGGCGAGATCGAGCGGGCGCTCAAGGACGTTCCCGGCGTCACCAGTGCCCTGGCCGAGCGCCTGACCGGCGGTCGCTACATCGACGTCAATATCAGGCGCGATGCGGCATCACGGTTCGGGCTGAACATTGCCGACGTGCAATCGGTTATCAGCACAGCCGTAGGCGGCGAGAACATTGGTGAGACGGTCGAAGGCCTGCAGCGCTTCCCGATCAATATGCGCTATCCCCGCGAAATCCGGGATTCGCTGGAAAAGCTGCGCAGCCTGCCCTTTGTAACCGAACGCGGCCAGCGCCTGGTCCTGTCCGATGTGGCGGAGATCCGCATCACCGACGGTCCACCCATGCTGCGCAGCGAAAACGCCCGCCTGTCTGGCTGGGTCTATGTGGACATTCGAGGCCGGGACCTGCGCTCGGCCGTTCAGGATATGCAAAAGGCCGTCAATGAGAAGGTCAAGCTGCCGCCGGGCTACTCCATCTCCTGGTCCGGCCAGTTCGAATTTCTGGAACGTGCCACGGCCAAGCTCAAGGTGGTGGTGCCATTCACGCTGCTGATCATCTTTGTGCTGCTTTACCTGACGTTCAAGCGCTTCGATGAAGCTTTGCTGATCATGGCGACCCTGCCGTTTGCCCTGGTGGGCGGTATCTGGTTGTTGTATTTGCTGAGCTACAACCTGTCGGTGGCCGGCGCCGTCGGGTTCATCGCCTTGGCCGGGGTTTCCGCCGAGTTCGGCGTGATCATGCTGCTGTACCTGAAATCGGCCTGGGAGGACCGCCTCGATCAGGGCAAGACCACGGCGGCCGACTTGCTCGATGCGATTCAGGAAGGCGCGGTACTGCGTGTGCGGCCCAAGGCGATGACGGTGGCCGTCATTCTGGCCGGCCTGTTCCCCATCATGTGGGGCGCGGGGACAGGTTCCGAGGTCATGCAGCGGATCGCTGCGCCCATGGTGGGGGGCATGATCACCGCGCCGCTGCTGTCCATGTTCGTGATCCCGGCGGTCTACCTGCTCATTCGGCAGAAGGCGGCTGCAAAATGAGTAATATGCAGGCCGCCACCGACGTTTTCAGAAAGCGGTGAGCGGGCTGGTCAAGGGTCGAGACCATGACATACGCGGGGAGCGCGAGGGCTGGCCCGGCCACATCTTGGGAGCTAACAATTACAACGAGCGGCTCAAGGGCTGGCCACCGGCAACGGCAACCCTATTAGCCGCGTTGGCGCCGCCGCGATCGTCGGGCTTTGGCTCGCGCTGACAGCAATGCCGTGGATATCGTACGGTCAGCGCTGGTTCTAGCCCTCCACGCTGGACTGAGGTCAACACGAAGCGTGGCTTGCGGTTCCGTTCAATGACTACAGCTCGCTCGAGTTCGGCGGAGCACCCACCATAAAGCAATTACTGGAATGACTATCCACTGCACAACGGGAGAAAGACCAATGCCAAAAAGCGTTGGCATCGCTGGCGAATACGCCCAACTTAGAGTGACCGTCGTGTTGTGCCACTCGCTGTAGATGGTATAACCCAGACCCATCAGGAAGGTCGCTGCTGCAACTTGACGAAATTTTCCGTTAGGCCAGTCCATGGCCCACAGTATCAGCACAGACACCGTGAGACTGACGGCTGCAATCAAGGCATCACCGATAGTGCAATGAAGAACAGCAAATGCAATCTCACTTGGGGTCCCGGTCGTCCAAAGCGTGTAAAGCGGCAATTGGAGGACTTCCCACACCAGATGCAAGGCCATGCTCACAAACGTGTATCTGGCGACTGCCGAACTCAGGTCAATAAAACGGGACCTGCTTGAATTTTGCATGGTGTATAGCCTAACCGACAGTGCATCGGCGAAAGCACTATTTCGCAGATGGTGCGGATCGCAGTTGGTCTTCCGTTTTCCGGCAAACGTCGCCAGCGGACAGGCCTGCACCTCCAGCCCGCTTGCGGAAACCGGGAATGCTCCGGGCGAACTGCAGGCATCTCAGTCGGGGTGGTCATTTACTCAAGGCCTTGCTGCTGCTGCCCCCGCCATGCCGTCAATCCGTCAATCCGTCTGACAGGAGAAAATGGAACGTATGGAATGATTTTTAATCTATTCTTTACCGAAAATATCAAATCATGGACCGACTTTCCCTGCTTCTCCACCGCTTTTCGCTGAGCGCCGGCGTCTTTTACACCGGGCAACTTTGCGGTATCCACAACTTCGAGCGGGATACCCAGCGCGGCCATGTGCACCTCATCAAGCGCGGCCCGGTGAAACTGACCGGTGGCCGTCGCGCCGGACTCATGATTACTGAACCCACGCTGTTGTTCATGCCAAGGCCTGACGCCCACCGGCTGATCGCCGATGACCGGGATGGCGCCGACGTGGTCTGCGCCTCGATACAGTTCGGCGGCGGCGGACATAACCCGATCACCGATTCGCTACCGCCGCTGGTTCTGGTGCCGCTGGCCGAGTTGCCGGGGGCGAATGCCCTGCTGGAGCTACTGAACGAAGAGGCCTTTGTAGAGCAGTGCGGCCGCCAGGCCGCATTGGACCGGTTGTGCGAATTGCTGATGATCAAGCTGCTCAGGTACTGCATGGACCACGGCCTGACCAGCGGCGGAACGCTGGCCGGCCTGGCGGATCCGAGACTCGCCAAGACCCTGGTCGCGCTGCATGAGGCCCCCGGGCGAGCATGGGAGCTGCCCGAAATGGCCCTTCTGGCAGGAATGTCGCGCTCACGCTTCGCAGTGCATTTTCGGGAGACAACCGGGGAAACACCGTCCGACTACTTGGCCTCTTGGCGCATCAAGCTGGCGCAAGGAATGTTGCGCGCAGGCCGACCCCTGAAGCATGTGGCAATCGAGGTTGGCTACGGCAGCGCAAGTGCTCTGACACGGGCTTTCATCAGAAAGATCGGTCAGCCACCGACGCACTGGCTGCGAATGGCAGAAAAAGACTCCTTGTCCGCCACGTAGAAGTCTGCGCGGCGGACGGAGCGCCGGGCGCCTCCCTGCGGGGCGCTCTCGCCACTGACATCTCCCTCTTTGAGACGCACGGACATCAAAGTGCGACGGACAGTATCCATGAATACTGTGCTGCGACATAGCATGGAAGCTTCGCTGAACCAGACCGGTGTCAACCAGAACATCCGCGCCGGTACCAGTCAACCATTGCAAGGACCCCATCAAATGGCCGCAACCCCCCTCCTCCACACCCTCCACACGATTGACCCCGCAACCGCAGACCAAGCACAAAGGGAAATTCTCGACAAAGCCATAAAGCAGGTTGGCTTTCTGCCCAACATGTACGCCAACATGGTCAACGCACCGGCGGTGCTAAGCACCTACCTGCACGGCTATGCGCTGTTCCGGTCGGAGTCGGGGTTGAAGCCCGCCGAACAGGAAGTTGTTTTTCTGGCTGTGAGCCAGGTCAACGGTTGCACCTACTGCACCGCGGCACACAGCATGATTGCTGACAAAAAATCGGGCGTCCCCGCGGATGTCCTGCAGGCCATCCGCGCCGGGCAGCCCATAGCCGATGTCCGGCTTTCGGCGTTGTATGCGTTGACTGCGGAGATGGTGAGAACCCAGGGTCGCCCAACCGCAGAGATCTTGCAAGCCTTCCTCGCCGCGGGATTTCACGAAAAGGATGTGCTCTACATCATCCTGGCCATTGCCGTGAAGACTCTCAGCAACTACAGCAACCACGCGTTCGCCACCGAAGTTGATCCGGTATTCTCCGCCTACCGTGTCGATTGAGACGTGCCACCCCGGTCAAGCCTGCGCTCTCCCGAGCGCAGGCTTGGAGACGGTTTGTGTCACTGAATGCCGTGCTGGATTCACACGCAAAGCAGCACGTCACCAACTTTGACAGGCATGGCTCGAATGGACACCCACGCCTCGCACCCCGTGCTCTTCAATGCGGGGATTCGGCGACACAATGGATCCGCAGTCAGGTTTAGGCGTGTGCCGAGTACCAGAGTCGCGGGCTTTAATGCACGCCCGGTGAACCGCCGAATCAATCAACCGAGGTGCGTGTAACGCCACCGGAAACGGGATTGAGCACGCCATAGACGAACCACGAGATCGACATGACCTTTTTCACTTCTTTGCCAGAAGACGCTGGTGTCCGCCATATCCTGGCACTCAATTCCGGCGCTGGCCGCGCTTTGCTAGAGCTTCACAGTGCGGCGCTGCGCATTGACTCTCAACTGACAAGCAAGGAAAAGGAATTGATTGCCGCTTTTGTGTCTGGGCTCAATGCATGCCAGTACTGTTACGGCGTGCACGCGGAAACGGCACAGGCCTTTGGCGTCTCCGAATCACTCATCAAGGCCTTGATCACCGACTTTAATAACGCCCCTGTGGACCCAAAGCTCAGGCCCGTTCTGGACTACGCGCGCGTGCTGACACTGACGCCAACAAAAACCACGCAGCGGCTGGTCGATTCGGTTTTCGCAGCCGGCTGGACAGAGCGCGACCTGCATGATGCAATTCTGACGGTCTGCCTCTTCAACTTTATGAACCGCCTTGTCGAGGGGCACGGGGTCAAAGGCTCGCCTGGGATCTTCGTGGAGCGCGGCAAGGCGCTCTGGAGTCAGGGCTATTCACCGCTGCTCGCCATGCTTGATCCACCAGGAAATTCATAGCCGACTGTAAAGTAATCGACTCAAAAGACGATTCCGGCAGGATGCCCACCTTGGTCAATAACGACGCACGTGCGCAGAGGCAATCATGCTGCCAAATCCTGATCCGGGTCGATGTTCACAGCTCTACCATCGGCATAGGCTTTCGAAAAACGTCGCAGAAGACTCATCTGCTTGCGATAGTTCGTGCAACCTGTGCACATCATCAGGTGCATCCGGAGCGAAATTTTTTCCCCTAGCTCCAGCGGGAGTTCAAGTTCACGGGAACAAACCTCCGTGACTTCTTTGCAGCTCAGCATAATGATCCTTTCGGTCGTGCCCAACCAGCGTCCATGCACCCCCGAAGCTTCAGCCGGGCTCTATGCAAAATAACATGACAATTGCTCGTTGAAATTCCCAGTTGAGAGCAAATCTCGACAGACTCGAACCCCAGGAACTCGCGCATCATAAATACGCGACCGGTATTCGCGGGAAGGTGCTCGAGGCAGGCTTCGAACACCTTCCAGAACTGCCGCGTCTCCATCGACTCCTCAGGGGTCGGCCAGGTAATCGGCCTGGGGCCATCACGCCAGCCCCCGCGTTCGTTGAATAGAGTTTCCAGACGTTCTTGCCAGTCCTCCCCGTCTTCGACCAGCGTGGACATGGCAACCGTCCGTCCAGCCTGCCGAAGGTGATCAATGATGCGATTGCGAAGGATCGCAAATACCCAAGTCTTTAGCGTAGATTGGCCAGCGAATGAATCCGAGTGCCGAAGGGCCGCTTCAATCGATTCCTGAACCAAGTCCTCGGCGCTCTCTGAATTGCGTAATTGGAGGTGCGCAAAACGCATCATGTCAGCACGTAACTTCAGCAACTCATCTGCGCCGATAGAACGCACAGATCCGGATGTCTGTATGGATGTGATTGCCGCGCTAGGGATCATTCAATCGCCTCGCTGACGTCGCGACTCATTGCGGGCCGCGCTATAGCTTGACACACAGAAGGGCACCACAAAATTCAACCCCACCTGCCACAGGTTGATACTGTGCTGGTTCCAGAGCTGCGCACCATTGTTGATCAAGTTGAGGATGCCCCCCACGACCAGAGCGACCTTCAGCGCGGGAACGATAATTCTCCGCCGCGACAACAATCGCACCAGTGGGGTACGCGATGGTCCAGGATCTGTGGACTCAGGAGCGATGGTAGGTTGGCTAATGGACATGTCGGAAATTATCAACTGAAATATGCGCGCAGCGCCTTGATCGCGGCGCTATGTGAATCGCCCGGTTGCAGGTCCTCCTTGCGTAGGACCAGAAAGCTCGATGATCTGGTAGAAGCGCTCACAGCACGGTAGTCTCGCGGACTTGAGATTGTCGGCGCAGATACGAGGCCATGAACCGCTCGTTCTGTGATCACCTTCATTGTGTCGAAGCTTGCCATCCCCGCGAAAACCACCGGCAGGTGAGGATGCGCTTGGCGGATCAATCTGAAAACTGTCGCTACGTCAGCATCCACGGACGACGTGACCGCTGTGGAAAGAATGGCGCCATTCAGAGAGCCTCGCAACTCCTGACTGAGTTGCGAGAGACTTTCCACCCGTACAGGTGAATAACCCGTTTCGACCAGAAATGGGCGCATCTCACTGACAATAAATGCATGAGGGCGAGCCAGCAATATGCGCTTTTCGAGAGCCATGGGAACGAATCTCCTGATGAACTTAAGTATTCCAAACGTCACGAAAATTTCATCTGTGATCTTCAGTTTCGTGGGGCCGGCGTGCCGTAATACCAGCCCTAATAAAATTAGACGTGGCGACATATCAATTTCTTACAGGGATCGGCTGTAAGAATTTCAATCGAAGTCTGTCTAACAACATAGCCATACCACGGACCCCCCATGCACGCCACCCTTCCGCTTCTCATCCGCACCAGTTTCCCCGCGCTAAAGCGCCACGTCGTTGAAACTGTCCAAGTCAACCTGGGGTACCGCTGCAACCAGAGTTGTCTGCATTGCCACGTCAACGCCGGTCCAAACCGTACCGAGGAAATGTCGATCGAGAACATTAACGCCGTCCTCGCTTTTCTGAAGGCAAACCCGGAGATCCGGACCTTGGATTTGACTGGCGGGGCGCCGGAGCTGAATCGCCACTTTCGCGCATTGATTGTTGCTGCCCACGCTCAAGGCGTGCGGATCATCGATCGCTGCAACCTGACGATTCTCGAAGAGCCCGGACAGGAAGGGCTGGCAGAGTTTTTGGCCGACCACGGTGTAGAAGTCGTGGCTTCGATGCCGTGTTATCTTGAAGACAATGTCGATCGCCAGCGGGGCAAAGGGACCTTCGACGCCAGCATCCGGGGCTTGCAGCGGCTCAATGCCCTGGGTTACGGCCGGATCGACACCGGTCTGACGTTGAACCTCGTCTACAACCCGCAAGGCGCCAGCCTGCCGCCTGACCAGGAGACGCTGGAGCGGGACTACAAGCTGCATTTCGCCAAGCATTTCGACGTCGTCTTCAACCACTTGTTCACTCTGGCCAACATGCCGATCCAGCGCTTTGGTTCAACGCTGGTATCCAAAGGCTTGTTCAACAGCTATATGACTCTCCTGCGCAACGCGCATCGTGAAGACAACCTCGACCAGGTGATGTGCCGCAGCCTTGTCAGCGTGGATTGGGAAGGCCATCTATATGACTGCGACTTCAACCAGCAGCTTGGCTTGCCTATCCGCAACGCCGGAAAATCCCGCCTGCACTTGAGCGAGATCACCGCTGACCGGCTGAAAGGCCAGTCCATCCGGGTCGCGGATCACTGTTTCGGCTGTACTGCCGGCCAAGGGTCCAGTTGCGGTGGGTCCCTGGATGCGGCCAAGACGCTGGAACTTGACTACAGCAACCAAATATCTTCAATTTAATCGAGGGCGCCGACGTGACAGGACTGCAAGGATTTTTCTTCTGGGGATTTTTGCTGGCATTCGGCATCGTGATGTACATGGTCGTACCGCGTTCGAAGGACGAAGCCGGCTTTTTCAGCGGCCATGATGCGAATGGCCGTCCCGCATCCGAATGGGCGTTGATGATGAGCATCTTCATCAGCTGGATCTTCGCCAAATCGGTCACCAATGCAGCCAATCTGGGCGCTACCTATGGCATCGTCGGGGGATTGGCCTATGCCGCCTACTGGCTGTCAATTCCGGTTGCGGGCGTCGTCATTTACCGTATGCGTACCCGTCAGGGTGCGACAGGCATGGTGCCCTTCCTCATCAGTAAATACGGACGCGGTGCTGCGCTGGCATTTTCGCTGGCCATCCTGATACGGCTGTTCAATGAAGTCTGGAGCAATACAGCCGTGGTGGGCGGCTATTATGGCGAGAGCGGCTCGGCCGGCTTCATCGGCTCGGCGCTGTTGTTCACCGCGGCGGTGTTGTTCTACAGCCTCAAGGGCGGGTTGCGCAGCTCGATCTTCAGCGACGTGATCCAGGCGGTCGTGTTCATGCTGTTTCTCGGCGTTGTTCTGGCCTATGTTCTGCCTTCTCACGCGCCGAGCGATCTACTGTCCCAAGGGACATTTGCGCTGGACTCCGGCGTAGACCTGTTGCTGGTGGCGCTGCTACAAGCACTGTCCTATCCGTTTCACGACCCGGTTCTGACGGACCGTGGTTTCATCACGCGCGAGAAAACCATGCTCCGGGCATTTATCGTGGCAGGTGTACTAGGCTTCCTTGCCATCTTCGCGTTCAGCCTCGTTGGTGTGCACGCGCGCCTGGAAGGTCTCTCTCCAAGCGGAAATGTGCCAGCGGCGGTCGCTCGCGGCTTGGGCATGGCAGGTTTTTTCGCGATGATCGTGGTGATGGTGACTTCGGCCGGATCGACACTTGACTCCACCTTCACCTCGCTATCCAAGCTGGTGGCACGTGAACTCCCTCTGGTGGCCGGGCGCTTGCCCTCGCCCAAGGCGATGACTATCGGTTCGTTGACGATGGTGAGCTTTACATTTCTCGGAAACCTGCCCATGATCGCGGGAACGGACATTCTCAAAGCCACCACCATCAGCGGCACCATGGTCATCGGACTGGCACCGATCTTCCTGTTTTCAGGGCGCGTTGGCTATTCGCCCCTGTCGTTTCACCTGTCCTTCTGGATCGGTATCGGCCTTGGCGTGCTTCAAGTACTGGACCTGATTCCACCGACCTGGGCCATCGGTAGCGGAAAGTATGGCGTATTGCTGGGAACCAATCTCTATGGTTTGGTGCTCTGCACGGTCGCCTTCTTTTTGCCTCTCGCTATCTCACGTTATCGTCTTGGCCGCGCTGGAGTCGCAGTATGAGCGAACCCGGCCGCATCTGCCCGCTGCGGTATCGCTATGGCGCCGATGCCATCGCTCGAGCCGAACCACGCAAGGCACAAACTCTTTACATCATTGGCGGACTGTATGGCAACATTCCAGCGCTTGATGCCATTGAGGCAATGACAGCAACGGAGACCTCGGCACCCACCCTGTGCTTCAACGGTGACTTCAACTGGTTCAACGTTGCTAATCGCGATTTCTCCGAGATTAATCTGCGCGTGCTGGCCAACGATGCCATTCTGGGCAATGTGGAGGCCGAACTGGACGCCTTGCTTGACGACGCTGGCTGTGGCTGCGCCTATCCATCTAGCGTGGACGCTGGGATCGTCGAACGGTCAAACCAGATCCACCGCCAACTGAAGACGACGGCAGGACGCCATAAATCGTTGCTCAAGCGCATTTCACAATTGCCGATGTACCTGCGCTACCAGGTAGCTGACTGCCGTATTGGCATCGTCCACGGTGATGCCGACTCACTCGCGGGCTGGCGATTTGACATCAATGCGCTGGACGAACCGAACGCCTCACCATGGATTCGATCAGCTTTCGAAAGTGCCGACGTTGACTTGTTCGCGAGCACACATACCTGCTTGCCGGCTATGCGGCATTTCGATATAGCTTCAAACCGCGAGGGCTGGGTGGTCAACAATGGCTCCGCCGGCATGCCGAACTTTGCCGGCGATCTGACAGGCCTGTGCACGCGGATATCCACCACGCCATCACCGCATCCGGTTCTGCATGAGATCGAAATTGCCGGTGCGTTTGTGGCACTGCTACCCGTGCGTTTCGATGCGGAACGCTGGATCAGCGAATTCCTCATGCAATGGCCGCCTGGCTCGCCAGCCTGGCTTTCCTATTTTGAGCGCATGACAAAGGGACCGAGCTTCTCCCCCTGTCGGGCAATCGCTCCGACACAACGAGCCACATCCGCCCATAGCCCTGCAAGGAACATATGATGAATATCAAGGCACTGGCCTTCGACACTGGTGGCACCGTGCTGGACTGGCATGGTGGACTGGTCGCAGCCTTATCTCGCCTCGGCGCGAGCCACAACGTGAATCTGGACTGGCATACCATTGTTAATGACTGGCGCCGCCGCGCCATGAAAAGCATCACCGGGCAGACCCAGCCAACGTTCAATATGGACGATATTCATCGCCGCACACTGGACGAAACTTTGGCGCATTTCGGTTTGCAGGCCTTCACACAGGCCCAGCGTGATCAGCTTTGGCGAACGTGGCATGAACTAGATACATGGCCCGACTTTCCGGGGGCGCAGGCAGCGTTGCGAAAATCGTTTCCCGTAGTCTCTTTCACGATGCTCCCGACATCGTTAGTGGTTGATGTGTCGCGTCGCAACGGTATCGTCTGGGACGCAGTGATCTCCTGCGAAATGATCGGCATCTACAAACCGCATGCACAGGCTTATGCCACGGCTGCGCGTTGGATGGCACTTGAACCCGCGCAGATACTGATGGTTGCTTGCCACAATTTCGATCTAAATGCGGCGCACAAAGCCGGGTTTCGTACCGCCTTCGTTCGACGACCCGACGAATGGGGTCCCAAGGGACCACCCGATCCAGAGCCGAATATGGCCTATGACTTCGTCGAAGACGGGTTCGAAGCGCTGCAGCGCAGCGTGCTCACCAGTTCATAGAGAGGCCCCGTCGATCGCATGGGAAAAGCGACTATGCCACCGGTTCGCGTCGGCTCAGGGCGAAAAAATGTTGCCGACGTATACCGCCTAGCTCACCGGCATCCCCGTGGGCATTCCGGCCGATGACATCGCAAACCATCCATCTCGCCTGCCTCTGCGCGGCGTGGTGCCGCCTGTGCGAAGCCTATGCGCTCGTTCTAGAGCGTGAGGTAGCCGATCTCGCTTCAAAAGGCACGGCGCTGCGGATGCACTGGATCGACATCGAAGACGAAGTCGAACTCGTCGGAGATGTTGATGTTGAAACGTTTCCAACAATCATCATTGCGGACCAAGACAATGTGCGTTTTGCCGGTCCGCTGACTCCACATCCTGAGGCCATGCGAAGTTTGTTGCGCGCCACGATACTCAACGCACCGCCAGACGCACGCTGGCCCGCAGCAGGCCCCGCGATAGACGCGTTCGCGGAGCGGCTACGAACCTGCTGACGAAGCATCAAGATTTTCGGATGCCGCAGGCACAGAATGTGCAAAGCCTGGGCAGCCCCTACGCCATTCAGCTATTCCGAAACCTAGGCTGCTGCCCGTGAAGCGACTTGACCGCCTCTTCGATTATCTGGCGAAACGGACTCACGGTGCCACAGCAGCTTGGGCCATGCTCTGCAAGGCTTTCGCCAGGTTCCCTGCCGCGGCACACGTTGCCACGCCGTGCCGCTTGGCGATATAAGCTGAATCGTTGTAGCCGAGCCAAACCTGCGCCGAGGCGTCTTGCCATACGAGCGCTTTCAGAGGCAGGTCAATGCCGACGGATTGCGCACATTCGATGAATCGTGTTCCGTCTTGGGGATTTCCGAAAATTAACAGTTCCGTCGATCGCAGGGTCTTCCCGACCTTCGACGCGCCCCTTGAGTGATCAATACGGGCAAACACGCTTAAGCCCTTTTGTTTCGCAATCCGCCCATCAGCGGCTACGGCGATCAATGGAGCGAACAGTCACGCCAGCACAACGGGTAGGGAGCGAAGCCTCATGGTGCAGCTTTTGTGTGAAACGTTATAAATGATGATGCCGGAAGCAAGCTTTGACTACTTGCCACGCTTACGTGGCGTGGGCTCAGATGACCAAAAACTGCGCAAATCTGAGCACCCCACAATGCGTGTCAGAGACCGCGCACAAACGCCTCGGCTTCCAGGGTATCGAGATCGGCCGCCCAGTCAATAGGCGTCAGACTCAACACTTCAATCTGATGGTCGTTGAGGGCTTTTTCAAGGTCCGATCGACGGGCAAGCCGCCGATCCCGCCTGACGAGCAAGTCCTCAATCAGCGGCAGGTACATTCGCACGAACCCCGTCAACCAACGACACGACTGCTCATGCCCGTCAACAGCCTCTGCCACGAAGCGGTTCACGAACGACATCATGGTCGGCGCGTCCAACCAGTGTCCGTCGGTGACCCAGCGATTGACGGTGAGCAGTCCCACCGGCAGACCGCGCGCGTCAAGCGAGATGGCAAAAAGGTGGGTCGGTGCGGTGCGGGTCCAGCGGGATTGCCCGGGCCGGAAATACCGGCGCCGTCCTGATGCGGTCGCATGACAGAACAGGTGCAGATGGCCATGCTCACGGTCACCGTCGCGATGGGCATGATAGTAGAACTGCGACCCATGCCGCAGGTCAACCACGTCATCTGGTGGGTAGTGGTCAAATTCGACAACTTCGCGCCCCCCAATCCAGCTTTGAAGCAGGGACCCCGACGCCGACGTGACCTCTGCGAACGCCGATACGCTGTCACGCGCGCTGTTTAATGCGTTGACGAACTGGGTATCCGAAGCGCCGCTCCAATGGCGCTGGAATGACACGAATGCTTTCATAGGGGAACGCCGGGTATCGCTGCCCTCGCAAGCGGGAATATGAGGCGACAACAGTCAACTACTTCTTGACTGCACAGGCCCCACATTTGGCCTTGCAAGCGCCGCACTTGCCTTTGCAGGCCCCGCACTTCTGCATCATTCCGCCGGCGCCGCACTTCTTCGCTCCGCATGTCATCGCACAGCCACCCAGGGCGGCAGCAGTCACCACTGCTGTTGCAAGGGTTCGAGTCAATGTCGAAGAAAGAGATTTCATGGTTAGCTCCTATACGTGTAGTGTTGAAAGTTGCTTATTTTTTTGCCGCGCAGGCGCCGCACTTTGCTTTGCATGCACCGCACTTCGCCTTGGCTTTGGCTTTGGCTTTGGTCGTCGCCTTGGTTTTATCTCCGCTTGCCTTGCAGGCGCCGCACTTCGTGGCTGATTGCTTCGGCCCACACTTGGCGCCGGCGCACGTAGCGGCGATGACGTTGCCGCCCATGGCTGCGGCCGTTACGACGGCCGAGGCCAAGACTTTGCCAAGGGTGGATGAAAGATTGCTCATGGATATCTCCGGTGGGTTGATGGAAAACGTGTCAGAACTGCCACCGAGCGAGTGCAGCGGTGCGGGTAAGCTCGGCTCATGCAGAGCACGATCCGAGGCTTGGTTGGGGAGCAGCCATGCGGGTATGCACAGCCACGGAACAGCAGTGCGCGATGCGCCGCCATCAATGGGCCTGCGCCCGGCGAGACGCCAGCCAGTGGTCCAGGGAAAGCGCGCCTGGACCACGCGCTATCAGATAAAGAAGCACCGCGGCCCAGGTCCCGTGAGTCGCATAGGCACCGGGGTAGACAAAGACCTGAATCACCAGCGTCATACCCAGCAACGCCAGGGCAGAAAAACGCGTACCCAGACCGACCAGAATCAGCAGCGGAAGCAGGTGTTCTGCGAAAGCTGCCATGGGTGCAGCGAGTTCGGGCGGAACGAGTGGCAACCTGTATTCGTCCTGGAACAACGCCACGGCCGAATCCGATAGTCGAGGCCAGCCAATGGAGAACTCACCGGTGACGAGGTTGATCACAAGCCCTTCAATCTTGGTCTGCCCCGAATTCCAGAACACCGCGGCAATCGAAAATCGAGCGATGAAAGCGACAAAGGTATTCGGGATGCGTTCGAATACGCTTGTCGCGGTATCAACGATACGCGTCAGAGAGGAGGCATTGATTTGTGCAGCGCCCGCCGATGCCGAGGTCGCGCGTGAAGCGGTGGTGTTCATGAGGACAGTCTCCGGGGTAGATGAAGTAACTACGAGAAACCGAGTAGATCGCGACTCTCGTGGCTAATAGACGATGGCTGCGGCCGCGGCCTTACAGGTCAGTCGAACAATTCCCTTCGGAATCAATGAAATCGGAAAATCAGGTAGCCCGATACGTATTTGGGCTTCCTGGATTCGCCGAGGTTTACACGTCGATTTAGACGGGTGACCGCAGGGTTCCTTACAGGAACTACCGTCGTTACTACGTGTAAGAAATCCCCCCGAAATACGTCTATACATTGGCAAATAGGCGATTGTCTTGCCGCAAAAAAAAAGGCTCTTGAGATGCGTCCAAACAAGCGTTGGTGGTTACTGGTGGTTTTGGCCTTGCTGCTGAGCCTATTTTTTGCGTTCGACCTCGAACGCTTTCTCAGCCTGAGCACCATCAAGGCCAGCCAATCGGATCTGCAGTCCTGGAGAGCCGGACAGCCATTGCTGGCCGCGGTCTTGTTCTTTGTGGCTTATGTGACTGCTGCGGCGCTGTCGCTGCCTGGGGCTGCGGTGATGACACTGGCTGCTGGGGCATTGTTCGGCCTCGGCTGGGGCGCATTAATTGTTTCCTTTGCCTCCACGATTGGCGCGACGCTAGCCTTCCTGGCTTCGCGCTGGCTGCTGGGCTGCTGGGTACAGTCGCGCTTCGGCGAACGCCTTGCCGCGCTCAATGCAGGAATCGCCAAAGATGGCGGCTTCTATCTGTTCACGCTGCGCCTGGTGCCAGTTTTGCCGTTTTTTGTGATCAACCTGGCCATGGGCGTTACAGCCCTGCGCACCTGGACCTTCTACTGGGTCAGCCAGGTCGGCATGCTTGCCGGTACGCTGGTTTACGTCAACGCCGGCACACAGTTGGCACGCGTCGAATCGCTTTCGGGCGTCGTCTCGCCCGGTGTGCTTGGCTCGTTGGCATTGTTGGGGATTTTCCCAATCGTCGCAAAAAAACTGACCGACATCTTTCAGGCTCGAAAAGTCTATGCCCATTGGCCACGGCCTAAGAGCTTTGACCGCAACCTGGTGGTTATCGGAGGAGGCTCGGCAGGCCTTGTCACGGCTTACATCGCCGCAGCAATCAAGGCTAAAGTTACCCTGGTCGAAAAGCACGCTATGGGCGGCGACTGTTTGAATACCGGTTGTGTCCCGTCCAAGGCGCTAATCCGATCTGCCAAGTTTCTGTCCCACGTTCAGCGCGCCCGGGAGTTCGGCATGCGCTCAGCCATCGCCGACTTCGACTTCCGCGAGGTCATGGAGCGCGTGCAGCGCGTGATCAAGGAGATCGAACCACACGACTCGGTGGAGCGTTACACCAATCTCGGCGTGGATGTGGCCCAAGGGTCGGCGCAAATCATTTCGCCCTGGGAGGTGGAAATCACCCACCTTGACGGTCGAAGGCAGCGTCTGACCACGCGCGCGATTGTTATCGCGGCCGGCGCCCGGCCGTTTGTGCCGCAGATCCCCGGCATTGACCTGGTCGAAGTGTTGACCTCCGACAACGTCTGGAATCTGCGCCAGCTTCCCGAACGGCTGGTCGTTCTGGGAGGCGGTCCGATCGGCAGCGAGCTGACACAGACGTTCGCTCGCCTCGGTTCCAAAGTGACGCAAGTTGAGATGGCAGCGCGCATCCTGCTTCGCGAGGACCCGGAAGTGTCGGATCTGGTTACCGCCCGTTTCCACGCGGAAGGCATCAATGTGCTGGTCGAACACAAGGCAGAACGGGTCGAAGTGCTTAACGGCGAGAAACAACTTGTCGCGACATACCGCGGCGAGGAAATTCGTATTCCCTTTGACAGCCTGCTGGTGGCTGTGGGTCGCGTGGCCAACCTCGAAGGCTATGGGCTGAAGGAGCTCGGCGTCACGACCGGACGCACAGTGGAGGTCAATGGCTACCTGCAGACAAATTTCCCCAACATCTATGCCGCCGGCGACGTGGCTGGTCCCTACCAGTTCACCCACACCGCCGCCCATCAGGCATGGTACGCAGCCGTCAACGCCCTGTTCGATCCGTTCAAGAAATTTCGGGCTGACTACCGCGTTATTCCGTGGGCTACCTTTGTCGAACCCGAAGTGGCTCGCGTCGGCCTCAATGAACTCGAGGCCAAGGAAAAAGGCGTGGCATATGAGGTCACGATTTATGGCCTGGATGATCTTGATCGAGCCATTGCAGACAATGAGGCGCACGGCTTTGTGAAAGTTCTGACCGTGCCCGGCAAAGACCGCATACTCGGCGTCACCATAGCCGGTGCGCATGCTGGCGACCTGCTGGCCGAGTGGGTACTGGCCATGAAGCATGGCATTGGTCTGAACAAGATCCTCGGCACCATCCATACCTACCCGACGTTGGCCGAGGCCAACAAGTATGTTGCCGGCAACTGGAAGCGCGCCCACGCGCCGCGAAAGTTGCTGGCTTGGGTCGAGCGCTTCCATGCCTGGCGACGTACCTGAAGACACATCATGATCCGTACCTCAAACCCCACCGTCTATCTTGACCTGCCGCCCGGCGCAGGACACAGTGCGCTACGAACCGCCCTGATGGCCATGCGGGTGGTTCCGCTCGCATTTCCGAAGGGAAAGGACGAGTACGTTGCCGCACTCCACAGCCTAGCTGACCTGCCCGCCATGGTGGCCTTCGTCGATATTTCGCATACGGATGAATCGCAATCGCACACACTGCCCCAATTGGAGGCCTTGCTTCCGGCCACCCTAGCCCGTCAGCAAATTTTTCTCACGCGGCTAGCTGGCGGCCACGTGAGCGAAGGCGACGTCCGATGGGCGAAAGCACTCGGTTTTGCTGATCTTCTGTGCGATCTGGAGGTGCAAAACGGCAAAGGTTCACTGCGCAAAGCCGTCGATGCCGTTGCGAACGTATTCTCACTGCCTCGTATATCATCAGGTGAACTGGTGATATACGCGCGACCGATGATCGAGGTCACAAGTGTTCCTACACCGCGCGCCGTTATTCGGTCCCTCACGGGTTTGGGCGCCGAGCATGTGGCAACACTGCTTGGCGAGTCGCTGAATATCGTTGATCGGACCTACCATCTAAAGACATACTCACATTGTTTTGTCGGATCTGACGCAGTCATCTGGCTAGGTGAAAAATTCAAGCGATCACGCAAAGAGGCACTGGCGATTGGCCAGGCACTCCTGGCTTTGGGATTGATCGCCCATGTCACGGGTGACCACCCTTTTCTCGATGATCGCCTGTTTTATCACCTCGCTGTTTCTGAGCTGGCGGATCAATTGCATCTGGGCCTGATCTTCGACGGGTTGCGTGGGCCCCGTGGTGTTCCAGTGGCCGACAGAAGTTATTTGGGCAAAACTTATCACCGTTGCTGGATCGGAGCCGAAGCGGCAGATCTTCTGGTGAAACAACATGGCGTCACAAGACATGATGCGTGGATACTGCTGCATCGTCTGATGCAGTTCGGCCTCATCGAGCACGTCACCCGCTCAAGACCTTTGATAGACGGGGCATTTTTTTACCGTTTCATCGGTTTTCCCATCAAAAGGGAGCAATCGTGACCAAGCGATTGAACGTACCGGGGCGACGTGCCCTGCTCACCGCTCTGCCTCTGCTTCTGCTGGCTGGTTTCCATGCTCCGGCAGTCCATGCTGCGTTCGACCACGGCCACCGGGACTGGGACGCCTTGCTCAAGCAGCATGTTGTGGTGGCGCCCGGCGGAAACGCATCAACCCTGAGGTATGCCGGCCTGCAAGCCCGACGCAATGAGCTACGTGCTTACTTGGCCAGCCTTTCTGCCGTATCGACCCGGGAATATGGTGCTTGGACTGGTCCCCAACAACTGGCATTTCTGGCCAATGCCTACAACGCCTACACCGTCGAACTGGTTCTCACGCGGTATCCAGACCTTCAATCGATCAGGGATTTGGGTGGTCTGCTGCAGAGCCCCTGGAAGAAGAAGTTTTTCCGCTTGTTGGAACAGGAGCGATCACTCGATGAGCTCGAGCATGGGATGATTCGCGCGCCAGGCATTTTTGACGACCCGCGCATTCACGCGGCCATGGTCTGCGCCTCGATCGGCTGCCCGATGCTGCGCAATGAGGCGTTTGTGGCCGAACGGCTTGACGCCCAGCTTGACGATGCCTTGCGGCGCTTTCTGTCCGATCGTTCCCGCAACCGCTTCGATGGTACCACCGGCACGCTCGCTGTTTCGAAGATCTTCGACTGGTACCGCAGGGATTTCGAGCAGGGACACAAGGGTTACGATTCACTGCAGGCGGTGTTCGCCCGGCACGCTGATTCACTGGCCAACACACCGCAAACACAGGGCGACGTTCGCGCGGGCCGCTATAAGCTGGCCTTTCTAAACTACGACTGGGCGCTCAATGATGTTCGCTGAGCGTAAACGGAACGAACACCCATGACAGCCATCATCGACAGCATTTTCGGGTGGATCGGCGACCGGCTAAGTCGCTACCTGAGCCAAACCCATCCTACGCGAAGCTTGGCCGTGCCTACAGATCCGGTCATGCTGATGGCCTGCCTGAAACCAGGTGACGTTGTGCTGATCGAAGGGCAGACCCGCGTCAGCGTTGCGATCAAGTACCTGACCCAGTCGACTTGGTCGCACGCCGCACTGTACGTAGGCAACGCCAGCGGGCTCGTCGATGGACTGGGTCAGCCTCGCTGCTTTCTGGAGGCGGACATCCGCGAAGGTGTGCGGGTCGTCAGCGTGGCGGAATTCACAGGTTTGCATTGCCGTGTGTGCCGGCCAATTGGACTGAATGACGTTGAGATCAATGCCTTGATTCACTTCGTGCTGGCTCGCCTGGGCCACCGCTACGATCTGAAGAATGTGTTTGACTTGGCGCGCTATCTCTTGCCGACGCCGCCCGTTCCGGTGCGATGGCGCCGCCGCATGCTGGCACTTGGCAGCGGGGATCCCACTCGGGCCATCTGCTCTACTCTGATTGCCCAAGCCTTCCAGTCCGTGCGCTACCCCATTCTGCCGCTCATCGAAACCGTGCCGTCCAAAGATCCGACGTGCCTCGGCTGCATGGACGAAATCCTGTGGGTACGCCACCACAGCCTGTTCGTGCCGCGTGATTTCGACGTCTCGCCATACTTCTGCGTGATCAAGCCCATGCTGGCGATGAATTTTGATCATCGTCAGCTGACGTGGAACGAAGACGCGAACAAGGAGTTCGCATGAGACTGACGCTTTGCATCATCGTATCGGTGCTCGATGAAGCCGAATCGCCAACCCGGCGTTTGCATAACCGGGGCGCACTTCAGACAATTGTGAATGGCGGCAACCAGGCATTGTGGGGGGTGGATGCATCTGCCGATCTGGCACGCTTGGGCGCCATCGAGCCAGGTACGTCCGTATGAAGCGGCTCGTGTTGCTCGGTGGTGGACACGCACATGTCAAGGTGCTGGCCGAACTGGCTAGGCGGCCACTGGTCGGATGGGATGTCCACCTTGTGTCACCGTATCGGCGCCAGATCTACTCGGGCATGCTACCGGGCTGGGTGGCGGGACACTACCCGATCGAGTCATGTGCTATCAATCTCAACACCCTCGCGGCAGATGCTCGCGTCGCGTTTCACGAAACCACCGGAGCGGGAGTCTCCCCAGCCATCAACGAAATCTCGTGCTCAGATGGCACCCGCCTGCGTTTCGATCTGCTGTCCATCGACACCGGTTCGCTGCCGGCCATCGACCAGTTGCCAGGCAGCCTCGAACATGCGCTGCCGATTCGGCCTATCGAGGAATTCGTGTCGGCCTGGCCAGGTATCGTGGACCGAATGCTCAGCCGTTGCCGACGTTTCGATCTTGTGATCCTGGGTGCAGGTGCTGCTGGTGTGGAACTGGCATTCGCCATTCAGTATCGCGCCATGGTTGACGGATGGTCACATCTGCGTATCACCCTCGTCGGCTCGGGAGCGCTTCCGTTGGACGGGGGGCCAGTGCGGCAGCGTCAACAGGCGGCCAACTTGCTTATGCAACGTGGCGTGGCATGGCAAGCGGAGCGTCGGGCAGTAGAAATCTCCACTGACCATATCAACTTCGAACAAGGGCTCCCGCTTGGCTTCGATGCTTGCTTTGTCGTTACCGGCGCCGCTGCACCCACCTGGGTTCGCGCTAGCGGCCTGGCCACCAATGAGCGTGGGTTCATCCGTGTTGGGCCCACTCTGCAAAGCGTGTCCCACCCGCAGATCTTTGCCGCGGGCGACGTGGCAGCCTATGCGGACAACAGGCCGAAGTCCGGGGTGTTCGCGGTCAAGGCGGGCCCGGTGCTGGCCGACAACCTGAGAGCGGTTTGCGAAGGGCGGTTACCCCGCCGCTGGACACCTCAAACACGGGCGCTCTATCTCATCAGCACAGGGAATCGATATGCCATCGCCTCGTGGGGTCCTTGGGCTTGGGGTGGTGCGTGGGTCTGGTACTGGAAAGACCGAATTGACCGGGGCTTTATGCGCCGCTTTGGTACGGACGCCTGAACATGGCGAAGTACGCGTCAACGAAAAGGTGACGCTTTCGCGCTAATAGGACCAGGACCGAAGCACCGGACGCCTAGCCGATTTTGTCAGCGACACACTCGAACGGAGTGTGTCGCCAACATTGGGTGCCATTGCGCTTAGATCGCGCTGGCTTCACCGGACGGGATTTGGCCAAGGCGAAGGGCTTGGGCGGTTTGCGCTCGCACAGCTGCACGGTCCAGACTTGAACGGATCGGCGACACGCGGGATCCAGCCGGCTCATTGCTGCGCTTGCGCATCGCTTGAGCAGCCTCGGCCACGACTTCAGCGCGCACCCGGCTGCTCTGGAATGCCTTGGTGTATTCAGGCGCTACGGCATCGTCTGCCTGGACCCCGGCTGAGAAGAGGACCGCCAATGCAGCGACTGCAAAGATGCGATTTGATTTCATGATGATTTCCTTTGTGAGGTTGAACTGAAGATTTAAATGAACTGCAGCGCTCATAGCGTCACAGTCACAACCTTGGTCGGACCAAATCAGGAAAACGTGACAAGACCAGACAAAAACCTTTAAAACAACAGGGGATTTCAGGAAACTTCAGAAGAAGATCCTGTCGGCGGATGTAAGGCAAGGTGGAGGTTTGTCGTCTAACAAACAGACCATACAGCGTTCGTAACATCAACAGCGCCTTGACGCAGGAGATAAAGATGGCTCGACTAAAAGAAGAGATGGTTGCCCGGGCGCCCACACACCCAGGAATTCCCGCACCTGACGCCGATGTGGATCTGGAGACACAACTGCCAGTCCTGCGACAGCGCCTCTTGCGCCATGCTCGTTTCGCATTGCATGACGCCAGCTTGGCAGAGGACCTGGTGCAGGACACTTTGATGGCCGTCGTCGAACAGCACGCCAGTCATCGGGGAGTTGCCTCCCTCATCACCTGGGCGACGGCAATCCTGAAAAACAAGGTTGCCGACTGGTATCGATCACCCAATCGGCGCCGCATGGTGCAATTTACATCTGACGATGGCGAGCTCGAACGCTCTGTCGATGCCATCTATGACCAAAATGAGTCCTATGCCGATCCGGTCCCGGCCTGGCAACAGCCAGAAAATCAGCTTGAGCAGCGCCAGATGATGACCGTGCTCGAAAGCTGTGTGAGCTACCTGCCACGTCAGACTGGCCATGTTTTCATGATGCGCGAATGGCTTGGCTTTGAGAACTCTGAAATTTGTGACCGGACCGGCATCAGCGCAGAAAATTGCAGGAAGATTCTGCACCGGGCGCGCATGGCACTCCGCGACTGCATGCAGCGCGATTGGATTGGGAAAAGGACGGCAGTATGAACGGAATGTATTCTTGCAAAAAGGTGGCAGAACTTCTGTCCCAGCGCTTGGACGAACCTCTTGGATTGGTTGACCGTCTTCGTCTGCGTGCACATCTCTCCATGTGCAACAACTGCCGCCATATAGATAACCAGTTGACGGCAGTCCATTCACTCATTGCCGATCTCTTCTCATCAAGTCAAGCTTCTGGAAACGCTCCGGAAGAAGATAAAGATCTTGCCGGAAGGCCTCGGGGTTCCGAAACGCAATAGAGTTCAATCCACGGCAAGCGTCCCAAGAAAGCCACTCTTCAAATGGCGTTCATCGTCGCGTTGGCATCGATGTTCGTGAACACGTCAAAGGCCCTGCCTTGAATGCATCAGCGGTTTGATTCAAGATAGCTGTGGAGCCATCGTGTTGAGTTCCATCGAAATTTGACCCAACGCAACGCGCAGCAAGTTGGAGCCGGTCAAAAAGGTCGTCAAGATGCTCCGGAGCCACGGGGAAGGCCTGCTGACCTATAGCCAACATGGAGTCAGCAAAGCCTGTGCAGAAGGTTTCAACAGCGCCATCCAACTCATTAAGGCCAATGTGCGCGGACTTCGCAACTTCACCAACTACCGGGCAAGGATTCTGTCTCATTGTGGAAAGTTGAACTTGGCTATGGCCTAGAAAATCACAGTAAATTCAACGAAGCTCCCAAATAGATGGATAGCGCTCAGCCCCATCACGCTGCCAATAGAAGGGCCGCAAAAGCTGCTCCTGTTTCAAGCGTAGACCCCATAACGCATGCGTGACAAAAGTTGAGTAACCTGCGCGATGCCATCTATCGTTTTCATGAGATCAACGGGCCTACGCTGGTCCAGGCCCATCGCGGGGGCCATCAACCACTGCTCGGCAGCCGCGATGCTTCCGAGCTCTTCAACAGCCAGGGCGCGTACTTTGAAATCCAGCTGCATCAAGCGGCCGTAGTCTGGGCTTCCGAATTCGCGATCAACTGGAGCGATTTTTAACCATGCTTGCTCCTCAGAAGACCGCCGGAAAAATCTGGAGTGATGAAACCTTGAGTGGAAAAGTTGGCCCAAGATACGTTTTCTTTTTCTGCTACTCACTTCTGGTCTCCTTCGAATATTTTTCTCGGGCCATCGTATTCTTCTGCGCGCTGCGTGTTAGAGATCAATGCCGTCCGGAGCCTGATTTCGATCCTGGCCCTTGTGATTTGGCGTGAGTCCCATGATGGGCTCGGCGATATCAGTCGAAAATGATGTTTCTGGGTGTCGCCTGTGGCGTCCATCGGGTTGCGCAGACGCCAGGTTGTGGAAAGCACGATGTCCACCTGCGGAAATTCGCGCAGAATTCCTTCGATCGGGTTGCACAGGCAAAACTTGAACTGGACGACGCAGGGATGAGGATGGAGCGCACCATCGAAGTCAAGAAAAAGAGTCATTCAGTTTTCCCGATATTCGGTCGCCCCGTCGTCATGCGCGTCAGGTGTTGGCGGAACAAATCTTCGTCGGAAGGCATGAAGCCATCGCCACCGTCCACCTTCATGAGGTTTGGGCAACCGGGCAAGAACCATTCATCCCGATCATCCAGAGCCAGCCAGGGCGTGTGGGGCGGTCGGTTCGACCTGAGCCAGGCGCAGCATTCGAGCTCGCGCGTGTAAGGAAGAGCATCAAGCCCATTTTCCTGAAGACGCCCTAAAAATGGTGTTACGCCAACAACTCGCGGAGCAATGTCCGGAGAAAAATGGCGCCGCAGTTGCGCTACCGCGACCGCGTCGGCGTCTCCCATCCAGTCCAGGCGCCAGGTGGAAGAAATGACAATATCTACAGCGGGGAAATCCCGAAGGACGGCTTCAATAAGCGGCAATTGAGTGAAGGCCTCCTTGGGCAAGGAAGGCTCGGCGTGCAGCACGCCATCGAAGTCAAGGAAGAGAACCGGGTTCATGGCGCTACATCCTTTAACCAAGCTTTGGGAATTTGCCTGAGCGGGCCTTGCGGATCACCGCACAAAAGAATGAGGTCGTCGGTTTTCATATGGACTGATGCTCGTGGAGGTTTTCGTACAAATAATTGAATGTTCTGATGTTTGCTCTGCATTTCTTGCCCTGCTTCTAATTGATCGCTTCAGTGCAACAAAGTCAGTGGCGTTGCCAATGCTTCGTCTGCCAGCAGGACGTCTCGCGGCAAGTCCATCACGTCCACGCTGCGCCCTCCCCGCCTGACGGCCGATGCCGCCGCCGATGCGGTGGCCTGATATATCTCCCGCGCACTGAGGTGCGCCACTGCCGCGATGAAGCGCCGGTCTGGTGGTGTTCTCCAGGCGCTTCCCGAATCTTTCATCGCCTGTGCCACCACCGAAATGGCCACCAGCATCGCCTGCTCCGCCGTGGGCATGGTGATCAGGAACTCCTTCATCCGGGATCTGAGCGTGGGAGCTATCAGCCAGGGGTAGTTGGCGGTGGCAATCCAGGTAATGAAGCTGGCGTCGAGTTCGATGTCCACACTGAGGTCGCGCACCCCGACCGCTGAAACCGGTTCCAGCAAGGAGTGCAGCACCGCAGTGGGGGAAGCCATACTTCCGCTGGAGCCTTGACCCCGGCTGGCTTTGTCTAGTTCGTCCAGAATCACAACCGGATTGGCGTAATCCCCCATCGCCAGGAGCTCGAACACCAGCCCGTAGCGGGTGTTGCTCCAAGTAATTTCGGATCCCAGCAACGCCGAGGAGGTTTCTGCCTGGTCCATGGGATGTCGGCGCACCGGAACATGAAGCACGGAGGCCAAGGCCTCGCAAAAATGTGTTTTCCCAACGCCCGGGGGGCCGAACAGCATCATGGGCGGGATGCGCACGGGGCGGCGGCTGGCTTTCTGCAGGGAGATGCGGTCGGCCACGAACTGGATCACCTCCGAGAAGTGCGGGTGAGATTGTTCCAGCGCAAGTACGTCGTCGATGCTGCGAGCCAGCCCCATCCGCCGCAAGGCCCCCTTGGGTTCGAGCTGGGCGAAGAGTTTTTCGTTGCGCTTCGTCACGTCTGAGTCCGTGGCCGCCCCACCCTTTTCCAGCTTTTTGATGGCCTCGCGGCTGTAGACGGCCAATCGCCCCTTCTTGGGGAGTTCTGCGACCTGCTTGCAGAATCCCGGCGGGCTCATGATGCTCGTGGTGAGTGCACCCCGGCGCGTTGGCTGGGCTGGCTTGCCCGCAGGCGTGTCTGATCCTTGCGCGTCTTGCTCCTTTGTATCTTCCCCCGGCGGCTTTTGTTCGGATGACTGAAGGATTGAAGGCGGCGCCCGTCGATGGGTGAATCTGCCATGCTCACCTCTATGGATATTTCCCAGGTCCTCAAGTTCGTCCTTCAGCTCCACTGGTATCAGTATCCTGGGTTGGTCGGTGTAATCCAGGATGTTCCTCAAGCGCAAGTACACCGGAGATTCGAAGCGCCGGCGGCCAGGACGAGGTGGCGTTGTAAAACTCGGCGGCTTCCGCTCCTGAGATGCCTCCACAGGCTTGTCGTTGCTGGCATCGGGCGAAGCCTCCTGCTCCGACAACCGAGCGTCGGCACTTCCGCCGCCCTGGTCCGCCTGGCCCTCGCCACCGCCACCGCCACCGATCGGCAGATTGTCTTTTCTGGAATAGTTCATCGTGCACTCCTTCACTTCAAGGCGCGCAGCTTGAGGTAGTGCGCCACGCGCACCGCTTCCACGTCAGTCGGCACACCGCGCGGTCCAAAGCGGCGACTGATCTGGCCGTTCAAGCAGAACGAGATCGCCACCAGGGCCTCCGGGCGTTTCCTGACCAGCAGGGTACGCAGGCGCCGGATGAGGAGCAAGGCCTTGGGTCCCGAGTAGTTCAGGGTGTAGATCTGCTTGTTGTGCTCGAGCTTGCGCTTGACCGCATAGATCACCCCATCGACGCCCACACAGCGGCGGAAGTGTTCCAGGGTCTGCAGGCAGTTCTGGCATACGGAGACAGTGAGTCGGTAGATGGGCCTACGGTTTGCAAAAGGCTGCTTGATGATGGCAATGCAGCCGTCGCCATCGAGCATGCCGGCGGCCCACGCCAGGCTCGGGCGAGGTGCACCGGCCCCCTCATCAAATTCGTCGAGGTCTAAGCGCAGGTCGTCCGGGCTAAGGGCAATTGACGCCAACGGGATCACAGCAACGTCACCTGATTCCGCGCCGCTCTCCTTGCCCGAAGAGTCCTCACTGCCAGTCCCAAGTTTGTTCTCGATGCGGTTCTCGATACCTGCACCCGCCGCCGGCCAGTTCTGATAATTCGAGATCGCGCCCTTGATGGGGTCTCGCTCCCCAGCGTCCTCGCCGCCAAGCTGTACCGATGCGCTCTGCGCCCGGGCGCCCTGGCTTCGCATTTCATTTAACAAGTTCGACCGGGTCTGCGACAGCGCATCGCCCATCGCACAACCCATGCGGGCCAGCACCGGGTCCACCGGGCGATCACTGAATGGACCCCCTTGTTTGCTTCCGATGCGAAAGGGGCGATGTGCCTCGGTTCCCAGCAGCCCCTCCAGATAGGCAGCGTCCTCGGGCTCCAGTTCCGCGAAGCGGCTGAGCAAAGATCTCAAGAAGGCGGCGGTGCGCGGATGCGCTTGGCGGGCGTCAGCCGGCTGGATTCCATGGCCAGGGCCAGGACGGTCGGCCCCCTTCAGACCGGCCGACACTCCCGTCGCTTGCAAGGCACCCAGATCGCTGATCAGGCAAGCCAGGCGGGCCAACGATGCTTCATCGCCGTTCAGGTCCAGCGCGCAAAGCGCCATGGCCGCGCGAACACCACAGCTCAAGGTGTGCGGGCCCAGCACAATAGCCAGTTCGCCCGTGTCATCAACAATGGGTGTGAGCTTGTGCTCAATGTCCGGCCTGCTGATTGCAGCTATACAAACCGCCTGGTGCACCGGCTTCATGCTGGCCAGCACCCTGTGCAGCTCGAGTAGCAGCTGCTCAGGCAGACCCAGGTGGTCGAGCCCCCAAGGGGTGATCGCTTGACCTTTGCGAGCTACGCTCAAGCGGTGAACCGTGAGGGCGTCGTCCGGGGTGCCGGGAACGCGGCGCCTCATCAGTTTCATCTCGTACACGCCGGCCTTTGGCAGCCAGCCGGCGGCATAGGCCGTGGGGAACACCACAGTCTGGTCACCCGAACCCAGGCGGGCGAAGGACATGAAGGAATCGCAGGCATCTGAAAACTCGCCTTGGGCGGTCAGGCTCGGGTCCCTGCCGTAGGCCTGTGCGGCGCCCACATAGGCGATGACGCGCACCACCGACCAGGGATCGGCCAGGTGGCCTAAAGCGTTGACGCATTCGTCAAGCGGATCGGAGATGTAGAAGCGCGGCCCGGCGCCGGGCGAAACGGATTGCCCGAATGCATTTCCTGACGCTGCGGTAAAGCTGGCAGCGCGTGCTTTCAGCTTTTCGTTGAAGGCGCTGACGTCGGTTTCAAAAGTGTCGAAGTTGGTGAAGTTCATGGTGGTTCCGGTGTAGTGAGTTGAAGTGAATGGGCTGGGACAGGTCTGCTGTTTGCAGCTCTTCCTGGAATGGCTTTTTCGTTCGGACAAAGCTCCGCCTACCTGGCTGGTCGGGCACCTTTGCCCTGCCGGCCAGTGGATTGGGTGTATCTGTGAGGTGGCGGTTAGTCCTGTTTCAAGAACGCCGGGAGCTCCGGTCTCTTGATGAGCGACATCAGGGACGTTGAGTCGTCAGGCGCACGCCGTCGACGCAGGTCAGCCGCCGATGAGCGGGTGATCGCCTCGTCATCCGGGCCCAGTTCGTCCAGCGCGCGGATACCCTCGCCGTTGCCGGCATCCGATGCGCACGCCAGATCGACGGCGCTTGTCGAAGACGCCTTATCTGTGGGCGCCCCACTCCCTTTGGCTGTAATTGCCGGGCGTTCCTCTGGCAGCTGCACCACAATCCCGCGCACCGGCGTCACCGAGATGTGCTGCTTGAGCAAGCGCTCCATAGCCGAGCCGTCTCGTCGTGTCAGGTTAGGCACATAGCGGCTGTACACACGAAACAGCATCTCGGTGCTGGTGTGGCCGAGCTGGCGCGCAATCCACTCCGGCGCTTCGCCCGACGCCAGCCACAGCGTGGCCGCAGTGTGGCGCATCTGGTAGGCTCGACGGTGCGGTATGTCGAGGTGGCGAAGCAGCGGCGACCATACCCGGTTCAGAAAATTCTGGTTGTCGATGGGCGTCCCATTGCGGTTGCAGAAGACGAACTCCGACGTCTTGCCCGTCACCTTGAACTGCGCCTGCAGCGCATCAAAAACAAGGTCGTTCATCTGGATGTCGCGAACGCTGCCGTCGGTCTTGAGCTCGTCCTCCTCTTTAAGTACGATGGCCTCGCGCACCAGGATCAATCGGCGCTCGAAGTCGATGTACTTCCACTTCAAGCCGTGGACCTCGCCCGTGCGCATGCCGGTGAAGAAACGCACGGTGAAGTACTCGCGGTAGTCCGCCCGCGCCGTCGTGAGGATCTGCTGCACCTCTTCCAGGGTAAATGGCATCACGTCGCTGCGCTTCATCTTCAATGGCTTGATGTTGCGAAATGCCGAAGTAAACTCGAGGCGGTCGGCCGCTTCGTTGAGGATCTGCCGCAGCGGCTTCATCACGGAGTTGATGCGACGGTTGGACAATGTGTTTTGGGATTTTCGGGTGGTTACTTTGGCGAGTGTTGCCCGAAATGCCAGTACGTCTGCCTTGTTGATCTGGCCGACCTCCTTTTCTCCGAAGTAGGGATTGAGGTATTGGTCGATCGACCCGCGCTGCGTGACCTTGTAGCTGCGCCGCCACGAGACTTCCGACTCAGAGAACCACATGTCAGCGAATACCTTGAAGGTAGGTGTGCCTGTACGGGATGACGGTTGCCGTTGCAGTTCAGGCGTGGTTTCTCCTGCAACGTCTTCGACCACCGGTTGGCTTGAAGGCAGAGGTTTACCGAAGGTTTTCTGATACTCGAAGGTGCCGAGGGCGATTTCTGTCTCAACGCGGTCAAGAGCCTTTTGAAGGCGCTTGCGGTTGACCGGGGTGTCTGGCAGGGCCGTCTGCTCACGCAAGCGTTGTCCTTGAAAACCGAAGTCCAGGAACAGGAGCCCTGATTCAGTGCGGCGTCGAATGCTACCCATGGAGCGCTCCTCCATTGATCAGCGGAATGGGCGAGCTAGACATATGGGAATGGCGAGCCATGTCTTCCTGAATGTGCTCCCAGATATAAAGGGTCTTTCGACCGCCGAATGGACGGATGTAGTGACGCCCTTCGATAAGAACACTGTCCTTCAGGCGATCACGAATCGTCCTAGAGTCGTACTTGATTAACGCCGATAACTCAGCCGTTGTTAAGTAGGTTTGAGGGGTCGCCTCAGGTATAGATACTTGCATTGGTTCCTTCAATAGACGAGTTACACTTGGGAGAGCAAGTTGCTTAATTTCGGATCTTTTTGATCTCTTGTAGATCAATATATCCGATATTTGACTAATTGCAAGTCTTTTTAATCTCCAGAAGATCAATTTTTACAAAACAACGTCATGATTCGCTGCCACTTCGCCCGGCTTCTCGGGGAACGAAAGCTCAAGATTGCCGATGTGGCGAGAGACACGGGAATCAACCGCGGAACATTGACTCGGCTGTACTACGAGACAGCGGAGCGGATAGAGATGGATGTGTTGGACAAACTATGCGACTACTTCGGCATCGACTTACCTGAATTGCTCCAACGCACGACAAGCTCAGAGCCTCACGAAAAATGAAATGAAGGCCGCATATGCGTTCAGTCGAAATACTCATTTCAAATGAGAACCGCACGACCTTGAATGAGCTGACTTCGCGCCTCGTCTCCTTTCTCTTGCCGGCGTACTCGGCGTCCGCGAAACTGATCTGCACCTGATGCAAAACTGGTGTGCGGTGAGAGAAGGCGATGGAAGAAGCCCCGTACGAGATCGCCTCGCTTCGCAGCTTCTCCCGCCTGAGCCTCACACAGATCCGTCGCCGTCAGCTCAGGAAAAACATCTGCCGTGACGGTATCCAGCATGAATTTGCTTCACAGATGGCTTTGCCAACGGCCATGGCTATCACGGTGTTGCCAACCCGTGTAGGGTGCGTGAACTGGTAGCGGGTGGCTTATAACCGTGTCAGACCACCTCGTTGCCGGAAACAAGCGCCAAGGCTTTACCTGCGGTGTTGGCGAGAACAGCCTGAGCCTTACTTACCGCGTCCTCCTCTCCCGGGGTCGCTTTGCGGTAGACCGGTTCCCGGGGCTTTGGCGAAGGCGACGCCTTGTAATACCAAGCGGGCCCTGGATCAAAAAACAAAGCGTCCGGCGCAGATGGCGAGGTCTCCTGGGTCGGCAATATCTGGGCGTAGGCGCTTCCTGCAAGCGCCAGCAGCAGAAATGCCAAGGCGCGTGATTTTCTGTTGCGCTCCTTCATTTAATCCTCCCTTCTGCGGAGCGTCTGAGCGTTCACAAGGCACGCGCCCCGTTTTGTTCAACGCTGTCCACCGACGTCGCATGGTGATAGGCTGGCTGTTCTAAAAAAAGCGTCACGCATCGTGCCACCTGTATGCCCGACCATTACTACCGCCTTCGACCCATTGAAAGCCTCCTTGGCGTTCACAAGGAGCTGGAAACGCAAACGATCTACTTCGCATCGCCGGAGGAGCTCAACGACCCCATGGAAGGCTTCAAGGACCTGTTCTGGATGGGGGACGAGATTCTATGGACCAATCTCTTCAAGCACTACCTGCGCTGCGTAAGCGTGACTTTCACCCTCATCCTCTTGCTCGGCAAGGAGCCCGTGACATGGACAGACATTCCAGTCGAAGAGCCAAGCCACGCCAACGGACCGGGGGCCGATGAATTGGATGAGAAGATATTCGCGGCGTTCTTCGCGCAGCCATCCGTCGCGGAGTTCGTCAGGGGCCTGGCCCAATCGGGACACCCCATCAGGCGCGACGAGCTCTCGTCATATATACGGTTGATGCATCCCTTCGCGTCCTTGGTCGCGCAAAAGGTTTTTGCGGAGAACATGGGCGGGCCTCCTCTCGATGCTCCACCGGAAGTATGGACGGCGGTCATCGACGCTTTAGGCAACTTGCCTCTCGCGCTTCGCGAGATGGCGAAGGCGGAGAAGGATATTGGCAGCTCCCCGGAGTCTGTGGATCTTCGAGCGACGATATTCGCGATTGGTCGCAACACCGCGCGGCAAATGGATCTCATCAACCAATACAACCGCCACGAAGCTCCCGACGCGCGTGACACGCCCAACAAGACTTTTTTCTATTTTCAGTTCCCGGATGGATACGTCGATCAGCTCAGCCGACTGACGTATTCAAAGTGGCATGCCGCCTGCTTTATGTCTGACATCGGAAATTCGTCGCTTTGGGGAAGCTATGGCGACGGCCACAAAGGCGTCGCGTTGAAATTCAAAGCGCGGACCGGAGCCAGGCATCCCACCTTGGGGCTCCACGGCGTCAATGGGTGGAGCCACCAAGGGCCGCTTCGCGGGCTCATCCAACATGAATTTTTGCCCGTGACCTATGGTAATTCCCACGTGCCCATCGACTTCTTCGCATCCTTGGGAAACATGTCCATGGATAAGCTCAATCGCTATTGGTATCAGGACGCCTCGGGAGCGCGGAGCGCGCGGCCTGAAAAAATCTTCGCCGATCAGCCTGCTTGGCGAAAACAGTATTGGGACAACTACACCAGGATCATCAGCACAAAGCTGGACGACTGGAAACACGAGAAGGAACACCGGCTCATCTTCTCCAGCTCCCTGGTCGATCCGGCCAACTCAAAAGCCGAGAGGGCGTTGAAATACAACTTCGAGGATCTCTTGGGCATAGTCTTCGGGATCAAGACGAGCGAAGAGCACAAGATGGCAATCATGAAGATCATCGAGACAAAATGCAGGGCCGAAAGCAGGTTCGATTTCCTCTTCTATCAATCTCATTTTTTGCGAGATACCGGCGCCATAATCCACTCCCCGCTGTCCTTGTTGCAATTCAAGTGAGAAAGTGGCAGGCCTCCGCCGACGTTTAGTTGATCTTGCCAAATAGCCTGCCCTACCGCGAACGTCGGCGTCGAGCGCTTGAGCGACCTAGGGTCGGCGAAGACGGCGCGCGCGCCAGACACGCTCGCCGCCTTGCTCTCGATCAGCGAAGCTCCACCTCAGCATCCTCGTCGTCGTCCATATCGTCGCTGTCCATGATCGGGCCGAGAAGCGAGTCCCGACCAGGAGAATAGCGGAAACCGTCGGCCTTCATCTTCAAGACCTTTTCCTCGCTCCAGCCCTTCTTGACCATCTGGGCAACCACTTCGGCCGTGATCTCCACCGCGTCTACTTGGCCGATGACCGCTGCCATCTTCGACAGTGTTGACTGGGCCTTGTCCAGCATTTTTCTGACCTCTTCCAACGGATAGCCACCAATCGCGCGGTCGCCGATCTTAGGGTTGTTCGTTTCGAGGCGAAAGAAGTCGCCCAGAAGCTCGTAGGACCCGTCCCAAGCCACCTCGATGCGGGAGGGATCTTCCGAAATACCGATCTCCTCGCGCGCGCCCTGCCATACGAGGCACATGGCCAACTGTTCGTCAGGCTCGAGCAGCCAAGCGTCGCCAACACCCGTCGAGAAGAGCACGAATGGCGGACAGGCGACACCGGCCTGGGTCATCACGATCTTCACAACGCCTCGCTGCTCCGCGGCGATGATGGCCTCGCACTCCTCGCGGATCGAGCGCATCTGGGTCGCCGCCTTGGCGTTTTCGTTGCACTGGACGGCGTGGTGCCAGTGATCGTAGCCTGCGGCCTTGGAGACCTTGTTGAGCAAGTCGGTGTGTTTGCCTCCGCCGCTTCGTTGTAACTTCTTGGCTTGCTTGCGCAAGCGCTCGACGACGGCGTCGGACGTGGGGATGTAACGCATGACAGATTCCTTCCGTATGCGAATCGCGGGTGCTCACTGCCAGTGACTCGCCTACAAAGGGAATCAGGATTGAAGATTGTGATGAAAGTCGTCCCGCGAGGGTTTGCCATGGTGAGCAGCAGGCGTCGACATGCGCCCAGCGCAAAATATAGCGCAACCCTCCCCCTGGTGTCAAATAGACTGCTTGCCATTTAATTTGTCGACGTTAAAAATTGGGAGCTGTCGTTCGGGGGCTGCCATCCCGGCCTTAAGGGAACGCCCCGCTACACGGAGCCTGAGCCCAATTGGAGGAAGCGGCGGTTGTCATCTGGAACGAGGCCGACCTCCGCGCTTTGCCGCCCGACGAGGCGGCCGCGCGATGGCTGAGCCCCATCACCACTCCCCTGCAATGACGCGCCCGCGCAAGCTCGCCATGGACGCCTATGCATTGCCCCAGCTTTTGGACGTGTCGCCGTTTGGCTTCAAGAGCTGGCCGCCAAGGTCAAGGCTGGGTTTCCGTCGTTAGTCGAGGACCTTGGCGCGACGCGCATCGATGTGCTGGAGAAGCTCATCCTGCATCCCGCGGCGACCTACGTCATGCGGGCGTCGGGCGAGTCGATGGTGGAATACGGCATCTTCGACGGCGACACCCTCCTTGTGGACCGGGCGATCAATGAGCTCTAAGCCTTGATCAGAGGCGGCAAGCAGTCGGCGAATCGCGGCTGAATCTTGGACATCGGCGAGATAATCTCGGGGTCGCCCGTGAGGGCGGCGAGGTGCATGGCCGTCATGGTGAAGATCGCGTTCGAATCTTTCAAGAAGCGGACCATCAAGTTCTCGTCGTAGCCGGCGCTTCGCAGCTTCAACGGATGAAATCCTGAATGCACAAAGGAGTTCAGGGTCGGCAGGATCATTGCCCGGAATCCGTCGAGCATCTCAAAGCACCCCGGCGGACCAACATTCCTCATTGCTTTGATCATGGTGGTCAGACCTGGCAGCGCCTTGCCAGCGGCCAGCTCCGCGTCCAACGACACTTCGGCGTCGAGCGCCAACAAATGCTTTTCCTCGGCGGCCCATGCCAGCCAGATTGATCTCACCAGCGCCTCGAACTGGAGCCGCAACAACGACGCGGCCGACGGGTCGAAGCCTTTGGCCACCAGAGTCCGAATCGCTCGCGCGTGTTGGATGCCCAGTTCGCCAGCGCTGAAACTAAGAACCGTGTCGAGAGCCTCTTCTTGCAATTCGTAGGATTCTGGCCGCAGGAAGTCGAGCGCCGCCAAGTCGAGCTCCACTGAACGCCGGAGCATTCCTTCCAAATCCAAGGTGCGCGGATAGCTGGGCGAAAACTCGGGGGAACTCATGGGCATCAAGCATATCCTCGAATGAGCGGTTATAAGCCTTGCGCTAGCTGTGGCAGTGCCCGTGCTAAATTGGCGACGAGTAATGAAGTCAAAGCTGTCGAACTCAGCATCTTCTTCGAACCGCGCAGGTAAGGCTTTCGCGCCCTCACATTCAACAAAGGTTAGAAATGAACATTGTCACGGCTCTGAAAGCGGAAATCTCCCGCGTCGCTCGCAAGGAGGTCCGGCGCGAAACGGAGAGTTTGAAGCAATCAAGCTCTCGCAACCGCAGCGAGATCGCCGCGTTGAAGGTCCGTATCGCCGCGCTCGAACGCTCCTTGAAAGACTTTGCCAAGCCTAAGAAAGCTGCAAGCGTTGCCGCCGAAGAAGGGGGCGCGGTCCTCCGCAACCGTTTCAGCGGGTCGGGCTTGGCCAAGAAGAGAGCTGCGTTAGGACTGTCGGCCGAGGAGATGGGGCGCTTGTTGGGAGTTTCTGGCCAGTCGATCTACAAGTGGGAACAGCATAAGGCGACGCCACGGCCCTCGCAGCTCCCGGCCATCAGGGCGGCAATGAAGCTAGGAAAGCGGGCCGCGACCGCCCGCCTTTCCAACGACCCCTCATGAGCTTGTGAATCTAAGCGACGAATCAGAGAGAGCTAGGCCACCGCCAGTTCGCAGGCCAAGCGCGGGCAGGCCGTCCCCGCTCGCCATGGGCGGGCTGATCGTGCTTACTCCGGAAGCGGTCATGAAGTTGGATGGCGCGCCCATGAGGTCCGTCTTCAAGTCGATTGACAAGGAGTCGCTGTTCAAAGGGCTCGAACGAGCCAAGGCGCTCAAATTGGCGAAGTTTCCCAAATCGCTTGGCGCTCAACTGGTCGAACTTCTGGATCCCGCGCCTCCATCCCGATTCAAGAGTTTGTTCGGCCGCGCAGTCGCCGGCGATGCGGACGCAGTAGCCGAAGTCGGCGCGATGGGCGATTGGGAAGTGTTCTGTTCAACGGCAGACCCAACCACACCCCTTCGAGCCAAGATACCTTGCGACATGTTCGCTGAGGTCGCTCAAGCCAGCAAAGTAGCCGAAGCGCTAGCGCGCGAGCAGGACTTCAAGGGCCTGGCCGCCGAATGCCGTGGCAACCCCGTGCTCAACCTCTACATGTCGGAGGCGGTCCTGAGTGAAATCGGAGCCGCCGTGGAGCCATGGGAAATTGACGCGCCCCGGGTCGCGGCATTGCTCGATCTGATGGTTTCGCAGTTGGCCAAAGTCGATGTCTTCACGCGCGCGCTTCGCGGCGCCTCTCGAGAGCAGGATGGTTTCGAGTTCCTCCTGCGACGGGCAGCGAATGGCGTGTGCAAGCCCGGCCGCCAATACATCGCTTGGCTCAAGCCCCTGCTCGGTGTGAAGCAAGCTCGGGAGTTGCTGGACCTCGATCAACTTAATGCTGACCCAGTCATCGACGAATCTACGCTCAAACGCTGGCATAGCGGATCTGAGTTCCCAAGCGAGGCGAAGCTCGGCAAGTTCGTGAGTTCCATCTTTCGGAGCCAAGCGAAATCCTCGGCCAAGCGAACGTTGTTCTTGGCCGAGGAGAATTACCACGCGGCGCGTCGTCTCGACCAAGTGCTCGGCCTGTTCAGAAGCATCTCGTCGAACGCGGCCCGCTTGGACAGAGCCGAGCGGTGGCGGTTGCTGACTGGGGCGTCGGATGCCGACACGTGGGTCGCGACCAGATACTGCGCATGGTTGCGCCACTGGGAGGCGTCGTCGTCCCCAGGCCCTGGTCAGGCCTCCTAACCCCTCGGCTTCGGCGCGCTGTTGTCGCGAGGGCCGCCGGACTTCATCCCAAAATTCTTACTTGGAAGTCCGGGGGTTCCAGGCGGCCGGGCTGGCGATGCTGGCTGGGGGGATTTGGCGTTTGCTTGTTTGGTCATGAATGCTCCTGGTGGTTGCGACGAAACTGCTTCGTCGCTGGCAGGATGGTCCCAAGAACCAACTGAAACGTCAGTGGCACAATTTGGAAACTTTTAGTCCGCGGCTGTTTTGGGCCACGTCCCGATACTGGCGCCAAAACTAGGCGGCAACGCACGAGCGCCAAGCTCGCAAGCCGTATTTGAGCCGTGTTTGCCCACGGCGTAAACACGGCGCACCTTGGTGCGTCGGGTATATGGATAGCCTATGTACGAGAAATTGCCTCCCTCTCCAGTCGCAGCACCCGAGCTTGGCGCAGTGCCCGCTGTGCAGCCCCCGGAAGGCATCCGACCCATCGCCACGACGCCAGCCCAAATGTCGCCCGAAGACGTTGCAGTGCTTGTCCGCACTATTGGCGAAGTCGTCACCCATCCTGCGTTCTTGCGGGGAGTCGGAGCGGTCGTTGAGCAGATCAAAGAGCTCTGGAACGCAGCGCGCCCCGCGCTGGCCGCCGTCGGCTCCGTCGTGATGTTCCTGGGCGAAGCCATGATCAAAGTTCCTGCGGAACTCCGCGTTTCGGTCCTGCACCTCGCGCGACGCGGCTGGTTCTTCGATCCGCACATGCCGCTGCAAAACATGTGGACAGCCAGGGCGTTGATCGATTCGGGCAAGCCCGAAGAAGCTGATGCATACATGGCGGCTCATTTCGAAGGACGCTTGGACGAAATCGAAGCCGAACTCGCGGCGGCATTGCCAGCGCGCGCGTCAAAGTTCAAATCCGCCTTCGCCGCTCACCGGAGAGAGGAATACGACCTTTCCATTCTTGCATTCATGGCGCAAGCCGACGGCGTGAGCGCTGAGCTGCGCGGCGGACACTTCTTCTTAAAAAATCGAGGCACCCGCAAGCCGGAGACGGCCGGCTACGCCTCAGGCTTCGAAGCCAACTTCATCGACCAAATCGCCCATCTCGCCCTGGTCGAGGACTTGCCAATCCGGGAGCAAATGCGTCTGAGGGACGCCAACGGATCGACGGGTTTGAACCGCCACGCTGTGATGCACGGCGCATCCCTGGATTACGACACCAAGGAGAACAGCCTGCGCGCCCTGTCGCTTTTGAACTATGTCGCCGTCGCGCTGAACTTAGGCGACGGATCTGCGCTGGTTGAAGCCGGCAAATCTCCTTTGGCCTCCATCGCGAAGGCGGCCGCTCCATCGGCGGCGGCCCTCGACGCCATGCCCAAACCGCCAGCTGGCTAATCCTCGTCTAGCAGCGTGCGTCCGTCCCCAAGCCGAAAACTTGGCAGAGCCAGCAGCCGCACTGCCATTGAGATCGCGAAGGTGGCGTCAGAAATCAAGTGCTCCCGCGCTGGCATCCGAGTATCGATCGCCCTGCGCTCCAAGTTCGCTTCGTCATTGACATCGCGGTAGTGGGAGAGCGGATTTCGAAGCGACATGAGCCGGTCGAGGTCTTCGGCGTCGCGCTTTGATATCACCCCTTCGTCGAGGCACCGTTTGAGGGTCTGCTCGAATCTGACCTTCTTGGGCAGCGGCTTGGCGTCCATGCCCATCGCCAAGTGCGAGGCCAACATGTGTTCGGCCATCCCTTGGCAGAGCATGACGGTCGCGACAAAGTTGCCGTGCACGAAGCTTGAACGAGCCTCGAGCCACGAAGAAAACGCCGCGCCGCCGGGGATCATCGCGCTCTCGGTCCCCTGTTCTACTGTGAGGTCGGCAAGTTGCCTGAAACGCGCGACCTTTCCAGCCACGTCGTCGTGAAGATCGACGATCAGGTGGCGGAAGAAATCCACATCCGCCAACGGCGAGAACAAGCTGTCTTGGGCTGTCATGGTGGCGCCTCCTTTGGCAAATCCAATACTGGTCAAATATACAGCCTTGGTTTATGCTTCGACCGTGACTGAAACCGTTGATGAACGGCTGTTGGTGGCCGACCCGCAAATCGACGAGGTGATGGACCTCGCGACGGGAGAGATCGCGCCGGCCGAATCGTGGGTCTCCGGCGACTATCAGCAAGTCCTCGAACTGAGGATGCGTTTGATGCAGGACCTGCAAGCGAATCGTCCGCTGCTCGCCTGCCCCATGTGCGCCGTCCCCGTGCACCTGGTCAGCCTCGCGGCCGAGCGCCGCTTCTACTTTCGCCACGAGACCGAGGATGGGCGCTGCCCGGCGCGGACGAAGGGGCGGCTGTCCGGCGAGCAAATCCTGGCGTTGAAATACGACGGCGCGCGCGAGTCGCAGGCGCACCGCGACATGAAGGACGTGATCGCCGCGAGCCTGCGCTGCGACCCAGACTTCTCCCAGATCGAGATCGAACCGACCTGGAAGGGAATCGACGCCAATTCGCGTCGTCGCCCTGACGTGCGGGCGGTGTGGAAGGGCCATCTGCCCGTCGCCTTCGAGGTCCAACTCTCCACCACATTCCTGCGCGTGATCGCTCAGCGCCGCCAGTTCTACCTGCGAAACGGCGGGTTGCTCCTGTGGGTTTTCAAGGACTTCGACATGGGCGACGCGCGTCTCACTCAGGACGACATCTTCTACAACAACAACCGCAACGCCTTCGTGGCCTCCCCGGGCACGCTCGCGGCTTCGCGCGAGGCCGGAAACCTCGTCTTGGACTGCGTGTGGTCCGAGCCGTCCATCGAGCTCGGGCAGCTTGGCTGGCGGCAGTTTCATCGGCACGCGTCTTTTGGCGAGCTGACCATCGACCAGGCCGCGCAGCGGGTCTTCCTGTTCGACGCCGACGGCGAGAAGACTCAGCTCCTGGGCGGCTACGCCGACGCGGAGCTACGCGGCGCGTTTCGGTCCTACTGGCTCAGGCAGCCGAACAGCTACGACGAGGATCTCTGGACCGAATTGGTGGAGAGCTTCGAGGCGCGCGGGATTGAACTTCCGACCCATCCAGGCATGGGCCAGGGCCTCTACGCCCTTCTGGACACCCTATACACGGTCAAGGAAGGCCGCGCGGTGGGGTGGCGCTACGACACCCTGGTCAAGCTCGCCCACCACATCTTCGAAAGGCACAGAGGCCACCTCTGGATGTTCAAACTGATGCTGGCCGCGCACGACCGAGGCGCGCAAATCAAACGCGAGGACACCACACGCAAGTGGCGCGCGAAAGTTCCCGTCTACCGCGAGGCGTGGGCCTCTGGCGACAAAGACTTCGACCACGACGACGCTTGGGACGACTTGGTCGCCTTTCTGTTTCCCGAAATCGCAAATGAACTTGGGACCACGCCCCACTGAACGTTTTATCAACGACGAGCGAAGGAGCTTGCCATGGCGACAGCGAAGAAGCACACCCCGTTGGGATTGAAGCAGGACCGCGCGAAGGTCAACGCCTCGCAACCGTATGAAGTCGCCTACGTTGCTAAGAAGACGGGCGCTACCAAGGCCGCTGTGAAGGCGGCCTCGAAGGCCGTCGGTCCGTCACGCAAAGCAATCGAGAAGGCGTTGAAGAAGTAGGACGGCGAGTCAGGCGACCCTCCGCTGCTGCCGCGATTTCCAGCCATCAGTGAGCGTCCGCAGGAGCGTTTTCGCCGCTGGCAACTAAGCTTTGGCACAGGGGCAAGAGTCGGTCACGACAAATTAAGCGGGTTTACTCAGGCAATTCTGGCACGAGGTGGGCACATTCATGGCACAAGCATTTCGAAAGAAGAAGCATGGACTATTGGTCCACTGCGGAGCTGTGCCGCGTGTATAGGATCGAACAGCTGAATCTTCCCACACGATGTGGGCAAGTACTTGCGCGTAGCGCTAGGCTTGGTGCGGCTGGCGGGGATCGAACCCACGACCCTTGGCTTCGGAGGCCAATACTCTATCCACTGAGCTACAGCCGCATGCTGTTCGGAGACCAATAGTCTAACTGTTGCGATTTGGTCCGATGACGACAGCCTTCGGAGGCCAATACTCTATCCACTGAGCTACAGCCGCAACGCTGAAACAAGGCAACTACCGGCGCTTTGCAGCGGGTAGGTGACCCGCAAGGGCAGGCGCTGGGCGCACTGCACTTGTGGAAGAGCCTGATTCTATCAGTCGGACAGGCCGCGTCCGGGATTTACAGGGGTGGCGGCTATAATCGAAGGTTGTCGAATATGAGTTGCTTTAGTTACCGATTTTTAGTTTTTTGAGGAAGCCATGAGCGCAAACGATCCAACGACGGCCCACGAAGAAGACCACTCAGGCCCCATCAAAACACCCAAGCAACTCCTGCTTGCCGTTTTTTTCTCCTTTGTCGTCCCGATTTTTGCCATCATTGCGCTGGTGTATTACGTGACATCGGACAACAAGCCTGCCGCCGGCACCGGAGATCCTGAAAAAGCGGTGGCCCAGCGCATCCAGAAAATCGGCATGGTTGAAATCCGCGATGCCAACCGTCCGCTGAAAGCCGGCAACGAAGTGTATGCAGCGCAATGCGCCGCCTGCCACGCCACCGGTGCAGCCGGCGCCCCCAAGTTTGGCGACGCAGCCGCCTGGGCGCCGCGCATCAAAACCGGTTTCGAAGCACTGTGGAACTCCGCCCTCAAGGGAAAAAATGCCATGGGTCCCCAGGGCGGTGGCGATTTTGACGATGTCGAAATCGGCAAGGCCGTGGTGCACATGGCCAATGCCGTCGGTGCAAAGTTTGCCGAACCGCAAAAAGCGGCAGCCACGGCAGATGCCGGCGCAGCAGCAGCCCCCGCCGCTCCAGCGGCACCTGTAGCCGCTCCCGCGGTGGCGGCTGCGCCCGCAGCGCCCGTGGTGGTGGCCGCCGCCGCGCCAGCCGCAGCAGCCAAGGCCGGCACCGGCGAAGCGCTGTACAAGCAGGCTTGTATAGCCTGCCATGCCTCAGGTGTTGCCGGTGCGCCCAAGTTTGGCGACAAGGCCGCCTGGGCGCCACGCATCCAGACCGGTCTGGACATGCTGACGGCCAGCGTGATCAAGGGCAAAAATGCCATGCCACCCAAAGGCGGTTCTTCCGCCTCCGACGCGGATATCCGGGCTGCCGTCGAATACATGGTCAGCGCCGCCAAATAAGCGGTAGCAGCCTCTGCAAAAAAGCCGGTCCCTGACCGGCTTTTTTATGGTTCAAACAGGCTCAAACCCCTTCATTACCAGCGCAGACAGCTATTAAATCAATAGCATCAAGCCGGCGCATCACGGCTGGCCGCCGGGCTGCGCACATAACCGAAGCGGGACGGCAGGTCGCGGGTGGCGACGTCTGCCGGCACCCACAGGCCCTGCTCGATCGCCTCCGACGCCTGCACCATGTCCTGGGTGTGCACCAGGCCAAAACCCAGGTCGGTTTCCAGATAGAGCCGGCCGTGTTCGTCGAGAATGCAGCGCTGCACCCGCGCGGGCCGGCCGGTGTGGGCGGTCACTGAAAAATCCGGGGCGCTGCCAATACGCCAGACCAGCGGTGTCGCCTCGAGCTCCACATAAACGCGCTGCGGCCCGTTCTGGAAAAACCACTGGCCGGCCGCGTCGCCTTCGTAGTTGCGGGCGATGAAGTCGATCAGCTTGTCGTGTTTGAGCAGCGACCCCTTGCCGGCGGCCGCGCCGCCGGCAAAGGGGCCCGCCGCCTGGGCCTGGTCATCGCGCATGTACCAGTTGCCGCGCGCGTCCAGGCCCAGCCAGCCGTAGCAGTGCGGAACGTTGGGCCACTTGGCAATGGCCTGGCGAACAATGTCATCCATCCGGCCTATTTTGCCCCGCTGGCTGTTGCGCCAAGAAGCGCCGAGAAAAACCCGCACACCGCCTCGGGCATGGCGCGCACATGTCCCGGAAAAGGCGCCGACGGGAAACCGACGTGGCCGCCTTCGCGCGGCTGCCAGAGTGTCACGGCCGCACTCACATCGCCGGACTGCGGCAGGCTGCCGGCCGGAATGAAGGGGTCGTTGAGGGCATTGAGCGCCAGCGCCGGGACCACGATGCGCCGCAGATGCGGTTTGGCCGAAGCACGCGTCCAGTAGTCGTCGGTGTTCTTGAATCCATGCAGCGGTGCCGTGACAACATTGTCGAAGGCGTACAGGTCGCGCGCCGCGAGCAGGGCGTCGGCGCTGAAAAGACCCGGGTGCTGCTCCAGCTTCTGGAGCGCCTTGGGCACCATGGAGCTCAGGAACATGCGGGTGTAGACCTGGCGGTTGAAACCCCGGCCGATCGCGTGGCCGCTGGCCATCAGGTCCAGCGGCGAGCAGACCGAGGCGACGGCCTCCACCACACGGCCCGCCGAAGTTTCCATTTCAGCCGCCCATCGCAATAAGGCATTGCCGCCCAGCGAAATGCCGACGGCAAACAGGGGGCCGGTGTGGCCGGCCCGGAAGCGCCGCAGGATCCAGTCAATCTCCTCGAAGTCGCCCGAATGGTAGGCGCGCGGCGCACGGTTGAGCTCGCCCGAGCAGCCGCGAAAATGCGGCACGGCGCAGGCCCAGCCGCGCTCGCGGGCGACATCGGCAAACGCCTCGGCATAGTGGCTGGCCGAGGACCCTTCCAGGCCGTGAAACACCACCAGCAGGGGCTCTTGCCCTGCGGCGGCACCTGCCGTGGCATGGCGCGCGAAGTCCACATCGACAAAATCATCGTCCGGCGCGGTCCAGCGCTCGCGGCGAAAGCTCGGCGCCTCGGCCAGGTAACGCTGCGAACGCAGCGCGGCATAAATGGTCTGCAGGTTGCCGCCGGGCAGCCACCACGGTGCGTCGTAAAACATCGTGTCTTGCGCCTCAGTGCAGCACTTGCGGGCTGTCCGAGATTTCCTGCATCTCGCGGGGCGTGCCGGGGCTGGCATGGTGGGCCACCAGGCGCCAGCCCTGCGCCGTCTTGTGGTACACGTTGGTGGCGATCACATAGGCGTGGCGCGGGCCTTCTTCGGTCATGACCTCGATGCGTTCGAGCACGCTGTGCACGCTGGCGCCCAGGGTTTCGATCTTGCGGACTTTTTCGGCATGCGCCCGAATGCTGCCGTTGGCAAACATGGCGTCAAAGGCGGCGCGTATCGCACCCGCGCCCACGAGCCGGGCGCCATCCGGGTGGACACAGACAATGTCATCTTCGTCGGCCCAGCAGGCCATCAGCCGGTCAATGTCGCCGGCCTGCAGGGCCTCGTAAAACGCCGTCTCGATCTCATCGGCGTTGCCGCTGTCGGCCGGGGAAACTTTGGGTTTTCGCATGAGTAGTTAGGAGGGTGTGCGTGTTCAGTCCGCCTGGCAATCTTGCCCTGTATTAAGCCACGCCCGCACCACGTCCTGCATGTGGGGCGCCTGCACGGCCTGCCACAACAGTTCGGGGGCCACCACATGGATGCCCGCCGGCAACACCCGCAGGACCACCTCCACAAACTCGGCCAGCCTGGCGGGCCGCACCGGCTGCGCTGCGGCCGGGATCATGTACTTGAAGGTGGAGAGCATCCAGGCCGCGACCTTCTCGGGCAAACTGCCACCAGGCGCCCTGAGCGGCTGTTGTGCAGAACGCACCAGCAGCACCCGCTCGAATCCCAGCGCGGCGACCTGCTGTTCATCAATGCTGGCCAGACCGTGGCGCAGCGCCTGCGGCAGCCGGCCCGGCGCATGCGGTAGCACCAGCACCAGGGTCTGGACGCCACACCGCCTGAGCCACTGTGCCAGCGCGGGCAATTGCGCCGGCTGCGGCGTCCAGAGCGCGCGCTCCCGGTCGTGGTACAGCCGGGGCGGCTCGAACATCACCACGCCGGTCTGCACCGGCGGGCACACCGGCCAGGCAGCGATGTCCTCGCCCCGCACGGCCGCAATCGAGACTTGCGCCAGCCCGGTGCTCATGGGCTCGTGGGCCAGCACCTGGGTGTGCGCAAAGCCGCCGCTGCCGGCCAGCCGGCGCAGGACCTCGCTGCCCAGCGCACCGGTGGCACCGGCCACGATCAGGCCCGGTCGGGCCTTGGCCGCAGCGGACACCGGCCTCAGGGACGCCTGCAGCACCTGCCGCGGATCAAGGGCCTGGAGGGAACAAAGGAGGGGGTGCGGCGACATTCGACTATGGTAGTGTTGCAGCTTGCACTTTTGGAGGCTTGCCATGAAATCACTTTTTTTCAGCCGGGGCCTTGCCGGCCTTTTCACCGCGCTGGCCCTGCTGCTGTCGGGCTGCGGCTACAACGAGTTCCAGCGACTCGACGAGCAGACCAAGTCGGCCTGGTCGGAAGTCCTCAACCAGTACCAGCGCCGTGCCGACCTGGTGCCCAACATCGTTGCCACCGTCAAGGGTGAGGCCAATTTCGAGCAGGAAACCCTGACCAAGGTGGTGGAAGCCCGGGCCAAGGCCACCTCCATGCAGGTGACGCCGGAGACCCTGAACAACCCCGAAGCCTTTGCGAAATTCCAGGCAGCGCAGGGTGAACTCAGTTCTGCCCTGTCACGCCTGCTGGTGGTGACCGAAAACTACCCCAACCTCAAGGCCAACCAGGGCTTCCAGGACCTGCGCGTCCAGCTGGAGGGCACGGAAAACCGCATCACGGTGGCGCGCAACCGCTACATCCAGGCGGTGCAGGCCTACAACGTGCTCGCACGCAGCTTTCCGAACAACCTGACGGCCATGGTGTTCGGCTACAAGGTCAAACCCACCTTCAGCGTGCAGAACGAGGCACAGATCTCGACGCCGCCGACCGTGGACTTCAACAAGAAATAAGCGGCCAGCGCCTTGCCCCTCGTGCGCCGCCCTCTGCTTTGCCTCCCGGGCCAAATCGGGTTCGGCGCGTCAGCGCGCGCCATGCTGGGCCTGTTGCTGGCCGCCGGCCTGCTGCTCAGCGCCCTGACAGCCCGGGCGCAGGACGTGCTGCCCGTGCCGGCCCTGACGGCCCGCGTGATGGACAGCACCGGCACGCTCGATGCCGCGCAGCGCCAGGCGCTGGAGGCCAAACTGGCGGCTTTTGAGCAGGCCCGCGGCGCGCAGGTGGTGGTGCTGATGGTGCCGACCACCGCGCCGGAAGACATTGCCGCCTATGCGCAGCGGGTCGGCGACAGCTGGAAGATCGGGCGCAAGGACGTCGGCGACGGACTGTTGCTCGTGGTGGCGAAAAACGACCGCAAGGTGCGCATCGAAACCACCAAGACGCTGGAGGGCGCGATTCCCGATCTGGCAGCGCGCCAGATCATCGACCGCGCCATCACACCGCGCTTCCGCCAGGGCGACTTCGCCGGCGGGCTCGACGCGGCCACCGACCAGATCATCGCCCTGATCAAGGGGGAAAACCTGCCTGTGCCCGATGCCCAGGCGGGCAGCGCGGGCGGCAAGGGTTTCAACTGGACCGACATGGCGGTGTTCCTGTTTTTTGCGGTTCCGATAGGCGCCCGGGTGATGTCCGGCATCTTCGGCCGCAAGCTGGGGGCCATGCTGACCGGCGGCGCGGTCGGCGGCCTGGCCTGGTTTTTCACCAGCAGCCTGCTGGTTGGCGGCATCGCCACGCTGATCGGCGCGGTGTTTGCGCTGATTGCCAGCGTGGGCTCGCTGGGCTCCATCGGGCGTGCGGGACGATCGTCCGGTTGGGGCGGTGGTGGCTTTGGCGGTGGCGGCAGCAGCGGCTGGGGCGGCGGCGGTGGCGGCGGCTTCAGCAGCGGCGGTGGTGGCAATTTCGGTGGTGGCGGCGCGTCGGGGAACTGGTGAGCACCATGATCAACAAGCTCAAAGTCCTGATCCGGCACCTGTGGCTGGATGCGTCCGACACGGCGCGCGCCATCCCGCCCGACCTGCTGGACCAGCTGGCCCGGCGCGTGGCCGCCAGCGAGCGACGCCACAGCGGCGAGATCCGCATCTGTGTCGAGTCCTCACTGCCCGCCAGCTACCTGTGGCGGCTGGGCAGAAACACACCCATCCGCACCCTGATACGCGAACGCGCGGTGATGATGTTTGGCAAATTGCGCGTCTGGGACACCGAGTACAACAACGGCGTGCTGATCTATGTGCTGCTGGCCGAGCACGCCATCGAAATCGTGGCCGACCGCGGCGTGGCCAGGCATGTGAGCCCGGCGCAGTGGCAGGCCATGGTGGCCCACATGGCCAGCGCGTTTCGGGAAAGGCGTTATGAAGACGGACTGACCCAGGCGCTGGAAGAAACCTCGGCGGTGCTGATGCAGCACTTTGCCGTGCCCACAGGCACTGGCGGTGCCGAGCCGGGCCCCAACGAACTGCCCGACACCCCCCTGCTGCGGTAAGCCGGGTGGGCTCAGGGCACCATCAACACACCTAGGGCAGCGACCACAGCCACCAGCACAAGCAGCCGCTTCAGCCACACGTGGCGCAGACGCCTGGCCTTGCGCCCGGGCTCCAAATCCTCCGCCCACGTCACACTGTCAAGAATGCTGTCCATTGGTGTCGCCTTGTCTTCCGGTTGAACTCCTCGAGACGATAACGCCCACCGGCGCACCCCGCTGGCCCTTCTCGTGTCCAGCTGTTACAGCCACTCCTGATTTGATAGCTGCCTGCGCCCACCGTAGATGGGAAAAGTGTCAATCCGGCAAGAAAACAAGTACCTCAGGTGCAGCGCATCCACAACAGCCTGCCGCGCCCGGCGCCGGACCTCGGCCCCGGCAGGAAACGGAACACGCCCATGAAAAAAGCCCCGGCCTGGCGGGCGGGGCTTTCGGAAGGGGGTGGTTCCGCTTATTTTTTCTGGCGGAACTTGCGCAGGGCGGCAATCTGCGCGGCCATCACGGCCAGCTCGGACTGGGCCAGCGCGATATCGATATCGCTCTTGGCGTTTTTCAGCGCTTCCTCGGCGGCGGCTTTGGCGGCCGTGGCCTTGGCTTCGTCGAGGTCCTTGCCGCGGATGGCGGTGTCGGACAGCACCGTGACACAGTGGGGCTGCACTTCGAGCAGGCCGCCGGCCACGAAAACAAACTCTTCCGAACCATCGGCCTTTTCAATACGCACAGCACCGGGCTTGATCCGGGTGATCAGCGGCGTGTGGCGTGGGTAGATACCCAGCTCGCCCGCCTCGCCCGGCAAGGCCACGAATTTGGCCTCGCCGGAAAAGATGGACTCTTCCGCGCTGACAACATCGACATGGATGGTGTGTGAGGTGTCCATGACTTAGACCTTCTTGGCCTTCTCGAACGCCTCGTCAATCGTGCCGACCATGTAGAACGCCTGCTCCGGCAGGTGATCACACTCGCCGGCCACAATCATCTTGAAGCCGCGAATCGTTTCAGCCAGGGTCACGTACTTGCCGGGCGAACCGGTGAACACTTCAGCCACGTGGAAAGGCTGCGACAGGAAACGCTGGATCTTGCGGGCACGGGCCACCGCCAGCTTGTCCTCAGGCGCCAGTTCGTCCATGCCCAGAATCGCGATGATGTCGCGCAGTTCCTTGTAGCGCTGCAGCGTACCCTGCACGGCACGGGCCGTGGCGTAGTGGTCTTCACCGACGACGTTGGGGTCGAGCTGGCGGCTGGTCGAGTCGAGCGGATCGACCGCAGGGTAGATACCCAGCGAAGCGATGTCACGCGAAAGCACCACGGTGGAGTCCAAGTGGGCAAAGGTGGTCGCTGGCGACGGATCGGTCAAGTCATCGGCAGGCACATAGACGGCCTGGATGGAGGTGATCGAACCGACCTTGGTGGAGGTAATACGCTCCTGCAGGCGGCCCATTTCCTCGGCCAGCGTCGGCTGGTAACCCACGGCGGAAGGCATGCGGCCCAGCAGCGCGGACACTTCGGTGCCGGCCAGCGTGTAGCGGTAGATGTTGTCCACGAAGAACAGCACGTCGCGGCCTTCGTCACGGAAGGACTCGGCGATCGTCAGGCCGGTCAGCGCCACGCGCAGACGGTTGCCTGGGGGCTCGTTCATCTGGCCGTACACCATCGCGACCTTGGACTCGCCGAGGTTCTCGAGGTTCACGACGCCGGAGTCGGCCATCTCGTGGTAGAAGTCATTGCCTTCGCGGGTACGTTCACCCACACCGGCGAACACGGACAGACCCGAGTGCGCCTTGGCGATGTTGTTGATCAGCTCCATCATGTTCACGGTCTTGCCGACGCCGGCGCCGCCGAACAGGCCGACCTTGCCGCCCTTGGCAAACGGACACACCAGGTCGATCACCTTGATGCCGGTTTCCAGCAGTTCCTGCGAAGGGCTCAGCTCGTCATAAGCCGGGGCCTTGCGGTGAATCGGGGCGGTGAGTTCCTGGCTGACGGGGCCGCGCTCGTCAATCGGCGCACCGAGCACGTCCATGATGCGGCCCAGTGTGGCCTTGCCCACGGGCACCGTGATGTTGGCGCCGGTGTTGTACACCACGTTGCCGCGGCGCAGGCCGTCCGAGGTGCCCAGTGCGATGGTGCGCACAATGCCGTCGCCCAGCTGCTGCTGGACTTCCAGCGTCAGCGCGGAGCCTTCCATCTTGAGCGCGTCATAGATCTTGGGCATCTGGTCGCGCGCAAATTCCACGTCCACCACAGCACCAATACACTGAACAATCTTGCCTTGAGCCTGAGCCATGATTGAGTCCTTTTCCGTTCTTTAAATCTTGAATCGCGGTTTAAACCGCTGCGGCACCGGCGACGATTTCCGAAAGTTCTTTCGTGATCGCCGCTTGACGCGTTTTGTTGTAAACCAATTTGAGTTCGCCAATCACGCTGCCGGCGTTGTCCGTGGCGGCCTTCATGGCCACCATGCGGGCCGACTGCTCGGACGCCATGTTTTCGGCGACCGCCTGGTAAACCAGCGCTTCGACGTAACGGACCAGCAGGTCGTCAATGACCGTCTGTGCATCAGGCTCATAGATGTAGTCCCAGCCGTGCTGATCCTTGTCAGCCTGCAGCCGGTCTGCCGTCAGCGGCAGCAACTGCTCGACCACGGGCTCCTGGCGCATGGTGTTGATGAAGCGTGTGTAGCAAAGGTAAACCGCATTGATCTTGCCCTCGCTGTACGCGTCCAGCAGCACCTTGACCGGGCCGATCAGCTTGTCCAGATGGGGTTTGTCGCCCAGCTGCGTCGCATGCGACACCACCTGCGCGCCGATCCGGTTCAGAAAGCCCAGGCCCTTGTTGCCAATAGCCACCGACTGGATGCCCTGACCCGCCGCCTGCATTTCCTTGAGCTTGACCGTGACCTGGCGCAGCAGGTTGGTGTTCAAGCCGCCGCACAGGCCCTTGTCGGTCGTGACCACGATGAAGCCGCCGGCCTTGGCATCGTTGACCTGCATGAAGGCGTGGGTGTACTCGGGATTGGCCTGGGCCAGGTTGGCCGCGATGTTGCGAATCTTGTCGCTGTAAGGTCGGGCGGCGCGCATCCGTTCCTGCGCCTTGCGCATTTTGGAGGCCGCCACCATTTCCATGGCTTTGGTGATCTTGCGGGTGTTCTCCACCGACTTGATCTTGCCGCGTATTTCCTTGCCTGCTGCCATATTGCTTCCTAAATGGTTTCTAAGCCCTGGGCTTTGATGTCTTCAGGTCCGGATCAGGCAAACGACTTCTTGAACGCAGCCACGGCCGTGGTCATCTCTGCCTCGGCGTCCTTGTCCATCGCCTTGGCCGCTTCGAGCTTGGCCATCAGTGCAGCGTGCTTGTCCTTGAGGTAGCTGTGCAGGCCGGCTTCAAAAGCCAGGACCTTCTTGACCTCGACATCGTCCATGAAGCCCTTGTTCACTGCGAACAGCGTGGAGGCCATGTTGGAGATGGACAAAGGCGAATACTGCGCCTGCTTGAGCAGTTCCGTCACGCGGGCACCGCGGTCGAGCTGCTTGCGGGTGGCCTCGTCCAGGTCAGAAGCGAACTGCGCAAACGCAGCCAGCTCGCGGTACTGGGCCAGGTCGGTACGGATACCGCCGGACAGGTTCTTGATCAGCTTGGTCTGGGCCGCACCACCGACGCGCGACACCGAGATACCGGCGTTGATGGCGGGGCGGATACCGGCGTTGAACAGGCTGGTTTCCAGGAAGATCTGGCCGTCGGTGATCGAGATCACGTTGGTCGGCACGAAGGCGGACACGTCGCCGGCCTGCGTTTCGATGATCGGCAGGGCCGTCAGCGAACCGGTCTTGCCCTTGACTTCACCCTTGGTGAAGTCTTCGACGTACTTTTCGTTCACGCGGGCAGCGCGCTCGAGCAGACGGCTGTGGAGATAGAACACGTCGCCGGGATAGGCTTCGCGGCCTGGCGGACGGCGCAGCAGCAGCGAGACCTGGCGGTAAGCCACGGCCTGCTTGGACAGGTCGTCATACACAATCAGCGCGTCCTGGCCGCGGTCGCGGAAGTACTCGCCCATGGTGCAGCCGGAGTAGGCGCTGACATACTGCATGGCCGCCGATTCGGAAGCGGATGCCGCCACGACGATGGTGTAGTCCATCGCGCCGGCTTGCTCCAGCGAACGCACCACGTTCTTGATCGACGATGCTTTCTGGCCAATCGCGACGTAAACGCAGGAGACGCCCTGGCCCTTCTGGTTGATGATGGCGTCAATCGCCACAGCCGTTTTACCGGTCTGGCGGTCACCAATGATCAGTTCGCGCTGGCCGCGGCCGACGGGCACCATGGAGTCGATGGACTTCAGGCCGGTCTGCAGGGGCTGGTCCACCGATTTACGGGCGATCACGCCCGGGGCGACCTTTTCGATCACGTCGGTCATCTTGGCGTTGATCGGACCCTTGCCGTCGATGGGCTGGCCGAGGGCGTTGACCACGCGGCCAAGCAGCTCGGGACCGACTGGCACTTCCAGAATACGACCCGTGCACTTGACGGTGTCGCCTTCGGCGATGTGTTCGTATTCACCCAGGATCACCGAGCCGACCGAGTCGCGCTCGAGGTTCAGCGCCAGGCCGTAAGTGGGCGTGCCGTCCGCCGTCGGCGGAAATTCCAGCATCTCGCCCTGCATCACATCGGACAGGCCGTGGACGCGGACGATGCCGTCGGACACCGACACAACGGTACCCTGGTTACGGATGTCGGCACTGACAGTCAGGCCTTCGATACGGCTCTTGATCAGTTCAGAAATTTCTGCGGGATTGAGTTGCATGACTCTTTCCTTCTTTCTATGTTGTTGGCTAAAAACCCGGGTGCTGCGCCTTGGCGCCAGCTCAGGAAATCAGCGCCACTTTCATTTGCTCTAAACGGGCTTTCACCGAGGTGTCCAGCACCTCGTCACCCACCACGACACGCACGCCGCCGATCAGGTCCGGCTCCAGCTCAACCGTGAGGTTGAGCTTGCGGCCAAAACGCTTCTCCAGCGTCGCTGCCAGATCGGCGAGTGCCGCACCCTCGAGCGCAAAGGCGCTGTACACGGTGGCATCGGACGAACCGGTCTTCGCATTTTTCAAGGCGCGGAACTGGCTGGCGATTTCCGGCAGCACGCTGATGCGTCCGTTGTCAATCACGGCGCGCAGGAAGTTTTTCGCAGCTTCCGGCAGCGTCGACTTGACGACACCGGCAATCACGTCGAACGTCTGCGACGCCGTCACGCTGGGGTTGCCGGCAAACTGCTGCAACTGGACATTGGCCGCTACGGCAGCCAGCTCATCGAGCCAGGTCGAGGTGCCGCCCAGGTCAGACCCGGAGGCCTTGAACAGGGCTTCAGCGTAGGGACGGGCAATGGTGGCTAGTTCGGCCATGGTGACACCCCTCTCAAAGTTCGGTCTTCAGGCGGCCCAGCAAGTCAGCATGCACACCGGCATTGACTTCCTTGCGCAGAATCTGCTCGGCACCCTTGACAGCCAGTGCGGCGACCTGCTCACGCAGGGTCTCACGGGCCTTGACGGTTTGCTGCTCGGCCTCGACCTTGGCAGCGGCAATGATCTTGTTGCCTTCTTCCGCAGCCTTGGCCTTGGCCTCTTCGATCATGGACTGGGCGCGGCGCTCCGCTTCAGCCAGGCGCACGGCCGACTCATTGCGCGACTTGGCAAGCTCTTCTTCCACGCGCTTGTTGGCAACGGAAAGTTCGGACTTGGCCTTGTCGGCGGCAGCGAGGCCTTCAGCGATTTTTTGGGCACGCTCGTCCAGCGCTTTCGTAATGGGCGGCCACACAAATTTCATTGTGAACCACACCAGGATCGCGAAAACAATCGCCTGGACGAACAGGGTTGCATTAATACTCACGGCAACGCCTTTCTGTCGGGGTTGTGACGATTACTTCAGCACAAAGGGATTGGCAAACGCGAACATCATCGCGATACCGACACCGATCAGGAAAGCGGCGTCGATCAGACCTGCGAGCAGGAACATCTTGGTTTGCAGTTCATTCATCAGCTCAGGCTGGCGAGCAGCAGCTTCGAGGTACTTGCTGCCCATGATGCCGATGCCGATACATGCGCCGACAGCGCCCAGGCCAATGATCAGGCCAGCGGCCAATGCGACGAGACCGAGAACGTTTTCCATTTAAAGCTCCTATGGATTTAAGTTAACTAACAAACAAAAGAAAGAAAAACCAGACTGACAAACTTAGTGATGATCGTGGGCCTGGCCCACATACACCAGGGTCAACATCATGAAGATGAAGGCCTGCAAGGTGATGATCAGGATGTGGAAGATGGCCCACACGGTGCCGGCCAGAACATGGCCGATCGGCAGCAGGATGCCCGGCAGCGACATGGCGGCAGCACCTCCCATCAGGGCGATCAGCATGAAGACCAGTTCACCGGCATACATGTTGCCGAACAGTCGCATGCCGTGCGACACGGTCTTGGCAATGAACTCGATGATCTGGAACACGAAATTGAAAGGCCACAGGAGGGGATGCCCGCCAAACGGCGCACTGACCATTTCATGGAGCCAGCCGCCAAAACCCTTGATCTTGATGTTGTAGACAATGCAGATCAGCAGCACGGAGACCGACAGGCCCAGGGTGACGGAAAGGTCAGCGGTCGGCACGACGCGCAGGTAGGCATGGTGCGGATCATGGCCGGTCGCGGCAAAGACCAGCTCCCAGATCTTGGGCAGGAAATCGACAGGCAGCAGGTCCATCGCGTTCATCAGGAAAATCCAGACAAACACGGTCAGCGCCATGGGCGCGATCACCTTGCGGCTTTGCGCGTTGTGGATGATGCCCTTGGCCTGGCTGTCGACCATCTCAACCAGGATCTCCACGGCAGCCTGGAAGCGGCCCGGCACACCGGCGGTCGCTGCGCGTGCAGCCTTCCAGAGGAAAAAGCTGCCAACGACGCCGAGCAGCAAGGCCCAGATGATGGAGTCGAGGTTGTACACCGAGAAGTCAATGACACCGCTCATTGGCTTGTTTTGCCAATGGGTCAGGTGGTGACCAATGTATTCGCCGGCGGTAGGTCCGTTTGCAGAAGCCATCTAGCTACTCGTCTCGTTAAGTTGGGTGGATACCGGGGCGCTTCGGCTTGAACCAGAGCACACCCCAATACACTTTCATCGTCACTATCAGGCCCGCCAACATGGCAGGCCAGCTCAAATCTTCAATCAGGCGCGGCGCCGCGAACAACATCGCGACCGTCAGGCCTATCTTGACCATTTCCCATAAAAAGAACCCGAGCACCGCAGCGCCCGCATTCATGGAAGCCACCTTGCTGGTCAACCCGCGCACAAAAAGCGCCGCGGGGATCACCACCGCCAGCGCGCCGTAGAACGCCGACCAGGCCACGTTTTGTCTTCCGGTCAGCGCCCAGGCAACACAGGCCACCAGGACTCCGGCCACCAGCTGCCCGCCCACCACCCACCAGGGCGACAGCGAAGGACTGGCTTCGCGCAGCTTCTGCGCTTCTTCGCGCGTCAGCGGCTTGAAATTTTCTTCACCCGCCTCAGTTACCTGAGTCGGAGCCTTTGCCAACGGAAGAACCACCGAATCTGTCATTTTGATCATCACAAATTACGAGCAGGTTACAGGCCGGTTATTAGCAAAGCCCTTGATTATACGTAGAAACCCGCCCGTTCCGGAAAGTCCCTGCACCAAACTGTGGCGGGAGGCATGGCCGCGCGGTCCGCAGGGGCGCGTTTTGCAGGCGACAATCCGTTTTTCGGCCGCTGCAGGTCCCGCCACAGGCGTGACATCTCTGCTCTTGCAGCACGCCTTTTTTGAAAGCCCTTCGCATGCCCGCCCTGATGAAATTCCTCCATATCGCCGCCGCCATCGTGTGGCTGGGCGGCATCAGCTTCATGCTCTTTGCACTGCGGCCTGCCGCCGCCGCGCAACTGGCGCCACCGCAGCGCCTGCCGCTGATCGCCCTGGTCCTGCAGAAGTTTTTTGTGCTGGTCTGGCCTGCCGTTGCGCTGCTGCTGCTTACCGGACTGGCCAGGCTGCTGGCTGTCGGCATGAAAAACGCGCCGCTGGGCTGGCACCTGATGTTCGGCGTCGGCCTGCTGATGTTCGCGCTGTTCGGTCATCTTTATTTTGGTCCCTACCGGCGCCTGAAGCTGGCCGTGGCTGCCGCCGACTGGCCCGAAGGCGGGCGCCGTGTGGGCCAGATCGCCAACCTGGCCATGAGCAACCTGGTGCTCGGCGCCCTGGCCATTGCGGCCGTGATTTTCTGGGCATAAGGATGCGGGCAGCCAGCGCGATGACGATGGACAACACACGCTGTCTTGGCGCCAGGGCCCGGCCATGAGCACACGCAAAAAGGGCGACCCGCCAACACCCTCGTGGACGGCCCGCTTCACCAAAGGGTTCAGCCGCGAGACGCTGACCGCCCATCCGTGGCTCAAGCCGGTGGCGCATCACCTGAGCGAACCCGGGCTTTGGCATGTGCAGCACGAGGCCGTTGCCCGCGGCGTGGCCATCGGCATGTTCTGGGCATTTGCGCTGCCGGTCGCCCAGATCCTGGTGGCCTCCGTCCACTGCATCTGGTGGCGCGGCAACATCCCGGTGGCCGCCGGCGTGACACTGATCACGAATCCATTCACCATCGGCTTCTGGCTCTGGCTGGCGTACAAGCTGGGCAGCCTGATCCTGGGGATCTCACCCCACGAGGTGGAAGCCGGCAGCGCGGCGCTGGAAGCAGCCTCAGCCAGTGCCGGCTTCGATGTCATGGGCTTGCTGGCGCGCTTTGGCTGGCCGGCGGTGCTCGGCATGGCCATTTTTTCCGTCGCCGGCTCGGTCGGCGGCTATGTGCTGGTCAACCTCGCCTGGCGCTTTCGCGTCTGGTTCAAGCGGCGCATCCAGCGCCATGGGCGTTAGTACGGCAACCCGAAAATATCGAAACATGAAAGCGCGTCTTCGCTCCCATGGCGGCGTTGCAATCCTTGCGAAGGCGCACAGCCTTCGCTGCGGCTTGCGCCTTGCCCTGGGCACGAAGTCATCACTTTCATTTTTGTTTCGCTGCTTCCGTGCTGCAGTACCAGGGCACAACACGGCCTGCGCGACAATCGTCTTTCCACTCTTTTTTTGAATGCCATGATGAGCACTTCCAGCCCCGCCTCGATCACGCCCCTGCCCGCCACACCGTGCTACCTCAACGGCGAATTCACTGCGCTGCGGGACGCCAAGGTCAGCGTGATGGACCGCGGTTTCATCTTCGGTGACGGCGTCTATGAAGTGGTGCCGGTGTATGCCGGTCAGCCCTTCCGCTTTGCCCAGCACATGGCACGCCTGGACCGCAGCCTGGCGGAGCTACGCATCACCAATCCATTGAGCCACGCCCAGTGGCGCGAGGTCACGCGCAAGCTGGTCGCCGACTACGCGCTGCAGATGCACACCTCGCCGGAAAAGACCGACCAGCTGGTCTACATCCAGATCACCCGGGGCGTGGCGCTGCGCGACCATGTGATGCCACCCGACCTGACACCCACCGTGTTTGTCATGACGAACACGATGAAGCCCCCGACGCCGGAACAGCGCACACACGGCGTGGCCTGCGTCACCGCCGACGACTTCCGCTGGAGCAAGGCCCACATCAAGAGCACCAGCCTGCTGGGCGCGGTGTTTGCGCGCCAGATCAGCGCCGACGTGGGCGCGCTGGAAACCGTGATGTTCCGCGACGGCTTCCTCAGCGAAGCGGCCGCCAGCAACGTCTGGGTCGTGCAGGGCGGCAAGGTGCTGGGCCCGCCCAAGGACAACCTGGTACTCGAAGGCATTCGTTACGGCCTGATCGAGGAGATCTGCCGCGAAGCCGGCATCCCGTTTGAACTGCGCCGGGTCAAACGCGAGGAAGTTTTCGCCGCCGACGAGCTGCTGCTGTCGTCGGCCACCAAGGAGGTGCTGCCCGTCACCTCGCTCGACGGCAAGCCCGTGGGCAGCGGCCAGCCCGGTCCGGTTTACGCGAAGCTGCACGCGGCCTACCAGCGCGCCAAACAGGCGCAGACGGAGCAAGCATGAACACCCCACCCAAACCGCCTTCTCCCCCCGAAACACCGCGCCAGGAATCACTGATCGAGTACCCCTCGCTGTTTCCCATCAAGGTCATGGGCGAAAAGGTCGACGGGCTGGTACATGCCATCACCATGGTCGCCCACCAGTTCGACCCGGCGTTTGACGCGACCACCATCGAGCTGCGCGAAAGCAAGGGCGGCAAATACCTGGGCGTGACCATCACCGTCACGGCCACCTCCAGGGAACAGCTCGACGAGTTGTACCGCACGCTGTCGACCCACCCCATGGTCAAGGTGGTGCTGTAAGGCACCACCTTGCAGAGGCCTGCCATGTCCTTTGATGTGCGCCCGCTCGGCCGGGTCGACTACCTGCCCACCTATGCGGCCATGCAGGCCTTCACCGCCAGCCGCCATGACACTTCAAGCCAAATCGGCCTCCAGCCCAATCAGGACGTGCGCGACCAGCTATGGATTTGTGAGCACTCCCCGGTGTACACGCAGGGGCTGGCCGGCAAGCCTGACCATGTGCTGGCCGCCGGCAACATTCCGGTGGTGCAAACCGACCGCGGCGGCCAGGTCACATACCACGGCCCCGGCCAGGTGGTGGCCTACCCGCTGATCGACCTGAAACGCGCCGGCTATTTCGTCAAGGAATATGTCTACCGCATTGAAGAGTCCGTCATCCGGACGCTGGGGCATTTCGGCGTGACCGGGCACCGCGTGCCAGGCTCGCCCGGCATTTATGTCCGTCTCGCGGACCCGGCATCACACGCGGCGCTGAGCGGCCCGCAGAGCCCGGCCGACCCTTTCCGCGGCCTGGGCAAGATCGCCGCGCTGGGCATCAAGGTCAGCCGCCACTGCACCTACCACGGCGTCGCGCTCAATGTGGCGATGGACCTCGAACCCTTCTCGCGCATCAACCCCTGTGGGTATGCCGGGCTGCAAACCACAGACCTTTCTACAATCGGGGTATCGGCCAGCTGGCAGGAGGCCGCGGACGTGCTGGGCCACAAGCTCGTCACCTACCTGACGCCCTGACCACATACCTCCAAAGAAGCACACCATGAGCACCCCAGAAGCTGTCAATCCTGTTGTTCGCGATATCCAGAGCCAGCAAGACTACAACCCGCTGGCCAAGCAGAAGGCGGCGGCCAAGCTGTCGCGCATTCCGGTCAAGGTGGTGCAGGGCGAGCTGCTCAAAAAGCCCGAGTGGATCCGCGTCAAGGCCGGCAGCCCGAGCACGCGTTTTTACGAGATCAAGCAGATCCTGCGCGAGAACAAGCTCAACACGGTGTGCGAGGAAGCGTCCTGCCCCAACATCGGCGAATGTTTCGGCAAGGGCACGGCAACCTTCATGATCATGGGCGACAAGTGCACGCGCCGCTGCCCCTTCTGCGATGTCGGCCACGGCCGGCCCGACCCGCTCGATGTCAACGAGCCGGAGAACCTGGCCAGGACGATTGCCGCGCTCAAGCTCAAGTACGTGGTGATCACCAGCGTGGACCGCGACGACCTGCGCGACGGCGGCAGCCAGCATTTTGTGGACTGCATCACGCGCATCCGCGCGCTGTCACCGCAGACCACCATCGAGATCCTGGTGCCCGATTTCCGCGGCCGCGACGACCGCGCACTGGAGATCCTCAAAGCCGCGCCGCCCGACGTGATGAACCACAACCTGGAAACCGCGCCGCGCCTGTACAAGGAAGCGCGTCCCGGCTCGGACTACCAGTTCTCACTGAACCTGCTGAAAAAATTCAAGGCCCTGCATCCGGCCGTGCCGACCAAAAGCGGCATCATGGTCGGCCTGGGCGAGACCGACGAAGAAATTTTGCAGGTCATGCGCGACATGCGCGCGCACCACATCGACATGCTGACGATTGGTCAGTACCTCGCGCCCTCCACCAGCCACCTGCCGGTGCGCCGTTATGTGCACCCCGACACCTTCAAGATGTTCGAGCAGGAAGCCTACAAGATGGGCTTCACCCACGCCGCAGTCGGCGCCATGGTGCGCTCGAGCTACCACGCCGACCAGCAGGCCCATGCCGCCGGGGTGGCGGTCAACAATCCGTAGTCAAAGAATCAGTCCCCCAGGAACGGAACTGACCCCACCCTACCCGGGAAGCCCTGAACCCGCGCCACCGTGGGCATGGCCAGCTCAGCGCCTTGGTGCGCAGACGGCGCGACCCCGTTCACCGGCGCCACGGCGGCACTGGCTTGAAGCGCGCCTGCAGGAAGGCCAGAAACAGTTTCACGCGCGCCGACATGCCGTGGCGCCTGTCGACCAGGGCCACGATGTCGGCATCAGGCAGGTGCCAGTCTTCCAGCACACGGACCAGCCGGCCTGCGGCCAGGCTTTCCGCCACATCCCACTCCGAACGCATGATCAGCCCCTTGCTGCCCAGCGCCCACTGCCGCACGACGTCGCCATCGTTGCTGCTCAGGATCGCCGGCACCCGGACCGATACCTCGTTGCGGCCCTTCCTGAAGCGCCACAAGGTCACGTCTTCGTCGTTTTCCCTCAGCACGATGCAATCGTGGGTGACCAGCTCCTGCGGTTTGTGCGGCGCCGGGTGGCGGGCCAGGTAAGCGGGCGCGGCGCAGACGAAACGGGCATTGGGCGCGATGGGGTAGGCGACCATGCTCGAGTCTGTCAGGCTACCGATGTGCACAATCATGTCGAACCGGTTCGCGTCGGCCACCGACACCACGTCGCTCAGTGTCAGGGAGACCATCAGCCTGGGATGCAGGGTATGGAAATCGGCAATCGCGGCCGCCAGGTGGTGCCGGCCGAAACCCAGGGGCGCGCAGACACGCAGCGTCCCGGCGACCTCGCCCGAGCGCGCGCGCACGGTGTCGATTAACGCGTCGAGTTCCGCGAGCAGGCCGACGGCCCCCGCGTAGAACAGCTCACCCTCGTCGGTGAGGCTGAAGCGCCGGGTGCTGCGGTGAACCAGTTGCAGGCCCAGGCGGGTCTCGAGTTGCCGCAGGCGCTGCGACACGGCCGACGCCGTCACGTCCATGCGCCGCGCGGCCTCGGCCAGGGAACCGCCTTCTGTGACCGCCACGAAAAAACGCAGTCCGGTGATGTCGTTCGACATTGATTAGCTTTATTAACGGCAGGCGTTAGTACTTTGAAATCATTCTACTTAATCGCCCTCCCCTGCGCCGGCTCTTTGGTGCGCCCACCGAAGCAAAAGCAGCCCCACGCGTGAACGCTACGGCCTGCGGTTCCGGAGCCAGGCGCACGGCCAAGCCGTTTCACACTCCAGCTTCAGTCGAGCTTGGCGCCGGAAATCCTGACGACTTCAGCCCACTTGACCGCCTCGCGCCGCGCGAGTTCGCGAAACTCCTCCGGCGTGCTGGGGACTATTTCTGCATCCAGCGCCTTGAAACGCTCGCGCACCGCCGGGTGGGCCAACGCGGCGCGGATTTCGGCGTTGAGTCGGGTCACGATGTCCTTGGGCAGGTTGGCCGGCCCGATGATGCCGCCCCAGCCCGTCACCTCGAAGCCCGGCACACCCGCTTCGGCAATGGTGGGAATGTCCGGGTAGTTGGAGGAGCGCTGGGCGCCGGAGATGCCCAGGGCGCGCATGCGCCCCGCCTGCACGTGCGGGCCAAGCACCGGCGTGTTCTCGAGCATGACATGGACTTCGCCGCCGATCAGGTCGGTGATGGCTGCCGTCACCCCCTTGTAGGGCACATGCAGCATGGATGTCTGCGTCATCGAGCGCAGGAGTTCGCCGCCGAGGTGACCGGAGGTGCCGTTGCCCGCCGTGCCCTGCACCAGCTTGCCCGGGTTCTTCCTGGCATAGGCAATCAGTTCGGGCACGGTTTTGACCGGCAGGTTGTTGTTCACCACCAGCAGGTTGGCCACGCGCAGCGCACCCGAGATCAGCGTCAGGTCCTTGTCCACCTCATAGGGCACTTTGGACATCAAGGCGCGGTTGGTGGCCAGCGACACGATGTTGCCGTAGCCCAGCGTGTAGCCGTCGGGCGCAGCACGCACCACCTCCATGGTGCCTATCACGTAGGAGGCGCCGGGCTTGTTGTCGATCACGAAAGGCACGCCCATCTGCTGCGTCAGTTGCGCGGCCAGCGTGCGCATCAGGATGTCGGGCGCGCCGCCAGGGGCCGACGGCACGACCAGGCGAATGGGCTTGTCCGGGTAGGCCGCGAAACCAGACAGCGGCAGCACCGCCGTCGCGGCAAGGACCAAACCGGCCCAGAGGGATCGTTTTTTCATGGCGCGCACTCCTGTGTAAAAAAGAAAAGAGAATCTTGACGTCGCATCAGCAATTCAACTTCACCGGCTCGATGATTCGTGCCTAGTACTCGACGCGGGTGCCAAGGCCCCGCGTTGCAGCCAGGCGCACGGCGAGGTCCGCCACCACCAGGTCCTGCAAGGCCACACCCGTGCCATCGAAGAGTGTGATTTCCTGTGCGTTACGGCGCCCATCGCAGAACCCTGCGATGACCGCGCCGATGCTGCCGCGCAGGCTCTGCTCCGTGATCAGCCCGGCGTTATAGGCATGCTGGCATTCGCCGATGGTGATGGCCTGGGCGGCCTCATCCACGAACAGGGCAGCACTGGCCACCAGGGCCGGATCCAGCTCCTGCTTGCCCCTGGTATCAGCGCCCATGGCGCTGATATGGGTGCCGGCACGCACCCAGGATTTTTCAACCAGGGCCCGCTGCGAGGGTGTCACGGTGATCAGGATGTCGGCGTTCGCAGCCACGGCCTGGCAGTCGGTTTGGGGGGCGTACGCCAGGCCCAGTTCCGTCACCGTGCGGCCAAAAGTCGCGAGATTTTCCGCTGACGGGTCCCATGCATAGACTTTGCGGATGGGTCGCACGGCCAGCGTCGCCCGCAACTGGTAGGCCGACTGGACGCCGGTGCCGATGATGCCGAGCACGCTGCTGTCGGGGCGCGACAGGTACTTGCTGGCAATGGCGCTGGCGGCTCCGGTGCGCACGCCGGTCAGGTAGTTGGCACTGACCAGGGCCGAAGCGCGGCCCGTTTCCGGATCGAACAGCAAGGTCGAGGACTGGTGATTACTCAGGCCCAAGGCCAGGTTGTGGGGCCAGTAACCGCCCGCCTTGAGGCCAAGGATGGGCGCACTGGTGTCACAGCCGGTCTTGACGCCATACACCGCGTCCTGATAACCCACCACCTCGCGCACGACCGGGTAGTTGCGGGCCACGCCACGCGCCATGGAAGCGAAGGTTTTTTCGATCGCAGCGATGACGTCTTCGACGCTCACCAGGGCGCGGGCATCCTGTTCGGAAATGACCAACATAACGCCTTCCTTTCAGGCTTTACCAGCCGCTGAAACGCGGCCAGGACGCGATGATCTCGTGACCGGTCCCCAGCACGCTGTAATGACCGTACTGGGCTGCGGTGGAACACGCATGGTTAGGCAGAATCCGGACCTGGGTACCGACGGGCAGGTGCAGCGCACCGTCCACCTTGCCGGACCGGTGCGCCATGATGCCGTGCTCCTGGTTGGCGCCCACCAGAATGAAGTCGTCCAGCGGACAGCCATCGAGGTCACAGACGACGCCATACCCCTGGTCCAACGGCTGCTTCTCGGTGCCGCGGTCGCGCGACATGGCCATCCATCCGGCATCCAGAATGGTCCAGCCTTTTTCGCGCTGGTGCCCGATCACCGTGGCCAGGACCGACAGGGCAATGTCATCGGTTTGGCAGACGTTCAGGCCGGCCATCACCAGATCAAAGAAGACGAACACACCGGCGCGCACCTCCGTCACGCCCTCCAGATGCTCGGCGAACAACGCGGTCGGTGTCGAGCCCACGCTCACGACCGGACACGCCATGCCCGCCGCCCGCAGGCGCTCGGCCGCGTGAACGACGGCGGCGCGCTCCTGCTCGGCCATGGCGCGTATCGCGTCCACGGTAAAGGCGTCATAGGAACTGCCGGCATGGGTCAGCACCCCCTTCACCGGGAGGCCCGCGCCTTCGAGGAACTGACCGATCTCGATGAGCTCGGGCGCGTCGGGCTTCACGCCCGAACGGTGACCGTCCGAATCGATCTCGATGAGGACGTCGAAGTGCCGCTGGGCCACCTTGGCGCGTTCGGCCAGAAACCGGGCCGCCTCCATGCTGTCCAGGAGGAGCGACAGCTGGACGCCCTTGTCCTGCAGGGCCATCACATGGTCCAGCTTGTTCGGCGCAATGCAGACGGCGTAGAGGATGTCCTTGACCCCGTGCGCAGCGAAATACTCAGCCTCCAGCAAGGTGGAAACCGTGATCGGGCCTTGTGGTGTTTCCATGGTCCGACGCGCCACGTCGATAGACTTGTTGGTCTTGACGTGCGGCCGGAAGGCAACGCCCAGGCTGCGCAAATGGCTGCGCATGCGCTCGATGTTGCGGTCCATCCGGGCCTCGTCAAGCAGCAGCGCCGGGGTTCCCAGCTGTTCCAGAACTTGTTTCGCCATCTCAGTTTCCTGCTTCTTGTGTTTCGCGCGCCAGCACCCGCCCCGGGCGTGCGCCGGTCGAGCGGCCCTCGCGCCAGACCACGGCGCCATTGACGATCACCGTGTCGATGCCGCGTGCCGGTGCGATCGGTTTGTCATAGGTGGCGACCTCGTCCACCGTGTCGGCGTCGAACAGGGTCAGGTCGGCGTAGGCGCCTTCCTTCAGGACCCCCCGGTCCTTCAGGCCAAAATTCTTCGCCGTCAGGCCGGTCATCTTGTACACGGCGGTCTCCAGCGGGAACAGGCCGAGCAGGCGGCCATAGTGGCCCAGCACACGCGGAAAACTGCCCCACAGGCGCGGATGCGGTGCCGCGTCATGCGGCAGACCGTCGGAGCCGATCATGGTCTGGTCGAACTTCAGGATGCGCTGCACATCGGCTTCGTCCATCCTGAAGTAGATCGCGCCGGCGGGAAGCAGGCGTTGCACGGCCTCTTCCTGGGAGACGCCCATCTTTGTCGCGATGTCAGCCAGGTCCTGACCGGCATACTCAGGCAGCGCTTTGGACCAGCTGACAATGACGCGCGTCGAACCCGCCGCCCGGTCCGCCGACAGGATGGTGGAACCGGCCGTATAGGGATAGCAGTCCAGGCAGATCGGCTGCTTGGCCATGTTTTTTTCGATGAAGTCCAGCGTTTCCTCGGAGCGGCCGTAGTTCGCCTGCCCCACCACCTTGTGGTGCGAGATCACCACCGGCACCCCGACCTCGCGGCCGATGCGAAAGCTTTCTTCCAGCGAGTCGATCACGCGCTCGGCCTCGTTGCGCATGTGGGTGCAATACAGGCCGTTGAATTCCTTGAGCGGGCGGCAGATCTCGATCACCTCCTCGGTCGGCGCGGCAATCGCCGGCTCGTAGAACAGGCCGGTGGAGACGCCGATGGCGCCGGCACGCATGGCCTCGTCGACCAGCTCGCGCATGGCATCGATCTCGGTCGCACTGGCCGGCTGCGCCAGGTCATCCATCGTGGCCACACGCAAGGTGGTGTGGCCCACCAGCATGGCGCAGTTGGTGGCGGCCGGCTGGGCCCGCAGTGCATCGAGGTAGGCGGCGAAAGTGGGGAAACGGAACCACTCCCCCTCGCCGTCGAGCAGGTTCAGCGGCGGCGTGACGGGGTTGGGAATGGGGCGCGGCATTGGCGCCAGCGACACACCGCAATTGCCGCCTATCACCGTGGTCACGCCCTGGCTGACCTTGGGCGCCATGTCCCCGCCGGACAGCATGATGCGGTCGTCATGGGTGTGTGCATCGATGAAACCCGGTGCCGCAATGCGGCCTGCCAGATCGATTTCCACCTCGCCGTTCAGCGTTGAGAGGTCGCCGATGCGCGCGATGCGGTCGCCGCGAATGCCGATATCGCCGGTGAACCGGGGCGCACCCGTGCCATCGACGATGCTTGCGTTGCGAATCAGAAGGTCAAAATTTTCCTGCATGGGAGGCCTTGAAGTTAAAACGTCTTTTTACTTGCCGCAGCGGGTCGCGCCATGCCTGCGGCACCGAATGTTGAATCCAAACCCGGTATGGCCTCCGCTGGCCACGCCCGGATTCACAGCAGCGCGCCGCGCGCGGCAATCGGCCAGAGCGCCTCGACCCGTCCACCGCGCACGCAGACCAGTTCGTCATACAGGTTGACGGTCGGATCGCAATGACCGGGTACCAGCATCAGCGGGTCGCCCAGGGAGAGCGCGGCCGCGTCGGCGGTACTCAGCACACCATGCTCATCGGCGGCCTTCACATAGCGCAAATCAGGTCGCTGCCACACGGCGGGCATGCCCGAGTCGACGCTCGATGCCTTCAGGCCGGCGTCAACCACGGCATGCGTGGCGGAGGTCCGGCTCATGACACTGGTGCGCACAAACAGGGCATGCTCGAACGCGACGTCACCTTCACCGCGCTGGTTGTCGCCGTAGTCGCGGTCCATGAAGACATAGGAGCCGGCCTGGATTTCATTGAAGACGCCCGAATCGCGCTCAAGCACGAAGCTGCCCGTGCCCGCACCCGTGACACGCTCGACAGCGATGCCACAAGCCTCAATCGCCTGGCGGGTCATGCGTGCGGCCTCAACAGCGCTGCCGATGGCCGCGGCCCGGTCTTGCGGCGCGCGCAGATGCTGGGCGGGACCGTGGTAGCACTGCAGGCCCGCAAAACGCAGCGACGCACTGGCCGCAACCTGCTTCGCCAGCCGCACCGCCTCTTCTCCGGGGGCAACACCGCAGCGATTCGCACCGACATTGACCTCGATATAGACATCCAGTGTCACCGCATGGGCTTGCGCCGCCGCAGCCAGCGCCTGCACCTGCTGCGGATGATCGACCAGCACGCCCATGCGCGCGGTGCGCGCCAGGGCCGCCAGATGGCGCAGCTTGACGTCGCCCATCACCTCATTGGTGACCAGCACATCCTGGATGCCGGCCTCCACAAACACCGCTGCTTCGCTGACCTTCTGGCAACAGATGCCAACTGCGCCCAGCGCCACCTGACGCAAGGCAATCTGCGGGCACTTGTGGCTTTTGGCATGCGGGCGCAGGCGCACATCACGCCCGCGCAGCGCCGCCACCATGCGCGCCAGATTGCGCTCGAACGCATCCAGATCCAGAACAAGAGAAGGCGTATCGATCGCGCTGATCAGATCGCCGGGCTGGGCTGCTTGCCAGGGACTCATGAGGGGGAACTCCAGTAAAAGGTCAGTCGACCTTGGCGCCGGAGAACTTGACGACCTGGGCCCATTTGATCGTTTCACGACGCGAGAGCTCGCGGAACTCCTCGGGTGTGCTGGGGTCTGTATCCGCACCCAGCGCCTTGAAGCGCTCGCGCACCGCCGGACTCGCCAATGCGGTACGAATTTCTGCATTGAGTCGGGTCACGATGTCCTTGGGCAAGTTGGCCGGCCCGACAATGCCGCCCCACGCCACCACCTCGAAGCCCGGCACGCCGGATTCAGCAATGGTGGGAATGTCCGGGTAGGCGGGCGAGCGCTGGCTGGACGAAATCCCCAGGGCCCGTACCCGGCCGGCCTGGGCATGCGGACCGGACACCGGCGTGTTGATCATCATGAGCTGGACGCCACCACCGATCAGGTCGGTGATGGCGGCCGTGGCTGCCCGGTAGGGCACATGCAGCATGTGGGTGCCGGTCATGGACTTGAACAGCTCCACGCCCAGATGGGCGGTGGTGCCATTGCCGTCCGACGCAAAAGCCAGCTTGCCCGGATTCTTCTTCGCGTAGGCGATCAGCTCGGGCACATTTTTCACTGGCACGCTGTTGTTCACGATCATGATGTTGGACAGGCGCAGCGTGTTCGAGATCAGCGTCAGGTCCTTGTCCACGTCGTACGGCACATTGGCCAGCAGCGAGCGGTTGGTGGCCAACGAGACCACGTTGCCGTAGGCCAGCGTGTAGCCGTCCGCGGGTGAGCGGATCAGGTCCATGGTGCCGATCAGATACGAGCCACCCGGCTTGTTGTCGATCACGATCGGCACGCCCATTTGCTGCGACAGCTGTAAGGCCAAGCTGCGCATCAGAACATCGGGTGCGCCGCCTGCGGCCGACGGCACGATCAGGCGGATCGGCTTGTCGGGGTAGGCCGCGAGGCCCGGCATGGCCACAGCCGCCAGCGCGGCAAAAACAAGAGTGAGCTGCAGAAAGCGTTGACGCATGGCACGAGCCTCCAAAAATATTGAGTCAAGAGCCCGTCAAGAACAGGCCACAAAATTATTTTAAGTTTGGATTCAAAAGAAAAAACTTACTGAAAATAAATCTATAGTTTAGTTTTTCTTACGAATCCCCGGTCCCGCGGAACTGGCCGCCACAGCGGTCAAACGCCGTGCGCGGTTCATCGCTGCAAGGCGCAGCCCAAGGCCCCCTATGCTTGCAGCCATGCAAGCCAATTTATACGCACTGGGGGCCATCGCACTGTGGGTCCTGCTCGCCTCGCTGGGCGTGTCGCTCCGGCACCTCCCGCCCTTCCTGCTGACCGGCCTGGCGCTGCTGGCGGGCAGCCTGCTGGCCCTGCCCTTTGTCTGGAAGGACAGGCGGGCCTGGGCCATCCCGCCGGCCACGCTGGCGCTGGGCGTGTACGGCCTGTTCGGCTACCACTTCCTGCTCTTCATCGCCCTGCGTCACGCGCCGCCGGTGGAAGCCAACCTCGTCAATTACCTGTGGCCGCTGTTCATGGTGGTGCTGGCGCCGCTGTTCCTGCGCGGCGTGAAGCTGCGCGCCGCCCATGTGCTGGCCGCGCTGCTCGGTTTTGCCGGCGCCGCGGTCGCCATTCTGGGTGCCCGCACCGGCAGCGCTGGCGGCGGCTGGGCCTGGGGTTACCTGCCGGCGCTGGGCTCGGCCTTCATCTGGGCCAGTTATTCACTGCTGACCCAACGCGTGCCGGCGTTCCCGACCGCGGCCATCGGCCTGTTCGGCCTGGTCTCGGGCCTGCTGTCGCTGCTGTGCCACTGGGCGCTGGAGCCGTCGGCGGCCGTGTCGGGACGGGACTGGGCCCTGATCGCGGTGATGGGGCTGGGCCCGCTGGGCGCGTCGTTTTTTCTCTGGGACCGGGCGCTCAAGCTCGGCGATGCGCGGCAAATTGGCATCCTGAGTTACGTCACGCCGCTGGGCTCCACCGCGCTGCTGATGCTGGTCAGCGGCCGCGCGCTGAGCTGGAGCATTGGCTTGGCGGCGGTCCTGATCATTGGCGCCGCGGTGCTGGGGACAAGGACAAAATAGGACTTGAGCCCATGATTCACGGGCACTATCAGCTATTTTTTTAATAGCAACCGGACACGCAGACCAGGCGCCGCGTTGTCCACCTGCAGCCGGCTGCCATGCGCCTGCGCCACCAGCTGGCACAGATACATGCCCAGCCCCACGCCGCCGGTGGCGCGCTGGCGTGCGCTGTCGGTGCGGTAGAAAGGTTCGGTCAGGCGGGCCAACTGCTCGGCATTCACCCCCGGGCCGAAATCGCGCACCGCCAGCAACACGCCGCCGTCCTGCCGGGTCAGCGTGATGCGCGGCGGCTGGCCGGCCTCGGCGCTGTAACGCAGGGCGTTGTCGAGCAGGTTGCGCAGCAGCAGGCGCATGCGCGTGCGGTCCAGCGCCAGCGCGGGCAGGTCCACGGCCAGGTCCAGCGTCACCGCGGCAGCGTCGGGCATGTCGGCCACCACCTCGCGCACCAGCGCGGCCAGGTCCACCGGTTCCCGCTGCAGCGTCGCATGCGGGCTGGCCAGGCGTTCGCTTTCGAGCAGGTCGCTGATCAGGTCGCGCATCTCGTTCAGGTCGCGCAGCAGGGCGGCGCGTTCGGCCTCGCCCGCGCCGCTGCCGTCGGCGCTGGTGGGCAGCAGCTCGACGTTCAGGCGCGCACGTGTCAGCGGCGAGCGCAGCTCGTGGCTGAGCGCCAGCAGCAGGCCGCGCTTGGCGTCGAGCATGCCCTTGATGTCCTGCGCCATGGTGTTGATGCGTTGCGCCAGGTCACCCAGTTCGTCGCGCCGGCGCAGCGGGATCGGCGTGTCGAAGTCGCCGTGGCCGAAGCGCTCGGCCCCCGCGCCTATGTCGTCCAGCGGCCGCAGCAGGCGCCGCACATACCCATAGGCCGCAGCAATCAGGGCCAGCAGCAGCGCCAGCGTGATCCAGCCGACCGGGCTGTGCGGCCCGCGCTGCCAGGGCACGGTGCCCAGGCCAAAGCTCACGCGGTGGCCGTCGGCCGTGGTACGGCTGAGCCAGTCCCCTGCGCGGCCGCCAAAACCGGCGCGCTCGCGGTGCTCCGGCCGGTCCGGGTGCGACTGCCAGTTCACCTGCGGCCCTTCGATGCGGATGGCAATCGGCAGGCGTTCGGCCAGCGCCCGGGCCTTGGCCACGTCGGGCGGCGTGCCGATCTCCAGCACCAGCCGGTCCATGTAGTCCGCCACCAGCGGCCTGGCGGCATCGCGCCAGCCGGTGGAAAAAATCCGCTGCATGCCGCCCATGAACACGGCTGCCATGGCCAGCGCCAGCAGCAGGAAAACCGTCACCAGCCGCAGCCGCAGCGAATGCCGCCAGCGCCGGCAGGCCGCCGGCGCAGCCTGTGGATGTGTCATGGCGCCGCGGCCTTGCCCACGGCCAGCGTGTAGCCCGCATTGCGCAAGGTCTTGATGCAGTCGAGCGGCTCCAGCTTCTTGCGCAGCCGGCTCACCACGATGTCAACGGCGCGGGTGTAGAGATCGGCCTCGTGGCCGCGCAGCCGGTTCAGGATGTCATCGCGGCTGAACACCTTGCCGGGCTCGGCGGCCAGCAGCGCGAGCAGCTCGAACTCGGTGCCGGTCAGGTCCACCGGCTGCCCCTGGCGCAACACCTCGCGCGCCTCCAGGTCGATCACCAGGTCCTGGAACACCCGGCGCGGCTGGTGCGCCGGACCGGGCGCCACGCGCTGGCGCCGCAGGATGGTCTGCAGGCGCGCCACCAGCTCGCGCGGCTCGAACGGTTTGGGCAGGTAGTCGTCGGCACCGAGCTCCAGGCCAACGACGCGATCCATCACGTCACCGCGCGCGGTCAGCATCACCACCGGAATGTCGCTTTCCCTGCGGATCTCGCGGCACAGGGTAAAACCGTCCATCTCGGGCAGCATGACGTCGAGGATGGCCGCGTCGTAAGCCGTGGCACGCAGCATGGCCAAGCCCTGGCCGGGTCGCAGGGCGCTGTCGAGCAGCAGGCCGAAACGCGCCAGGTAAGTCGCCAGCGGTGCGGCCAGGTGTTCGTCGTCGTCGATCAGCAGGATGCGGGGCATGTCGCCATCATAAGAACTTCGCCAGGGACACCACTACGCCCGACGGCTCAACCATGGCGGCCCCAGCGGCGGCCGCGCTCCATGAACTCACGCACCTGCTGCTGCTGCTCGGGGCGCAGGTTGTCGAAGAAGTCGGCGGCAGCGGCAATCACCGCCGGGCTGCCAGCCTGCAGGGCGGCGGTTTTTTCGTCAATCAGCTTTTTGGCACCCGCCTGGTCGAGCTTGCTGCCGGCAAACAGGGCGCGCATGTCGGCGCGCGGATCGCTGGCACCACGCAGCGCCGCCCGCTGGGTCTGCAGCCGGTCGGCCAGCACCGCCAGCTTCTGCTTCTGCGCCGCGTCCAGGTCCAGCCGGGAGCCGATTTTCTCGACCATGCGGGCGCGTGATTCCGGCGAAGCCTCGGTGCCGGACTGCCAGCCACCGGGAGCGCGATGCGAACACGCGCCCAGGCTGCCGACGATGAGCGCGCCGCCGAAGAGGCCTAAAAGTGTTTTCTTGATGAAGCGTTTCATGGGAGGTCCTTGCAAAGAAGTGGAGGAAGCCTGCATGGTGCGCGTGCGGGCGCTCCGGGTGGTTTCACGCCGGTTGCGGTGTGTTTCGCTTTGTTTCGTTGCCGGAAAGCCAATCCGGCATCACGCTGCGCCTTGGGTTTGCAACGGACAGTAGGACGAACTCCCCACTCC
>NZ_NBZW01000018.1 GCF_002379085.1 Polaromonas sp. AET17H-212
CAATAAGCCCATGCCCCACCTGCCCGCTTTTATCGCCCCCACCCGCCACGCCGACCCGGCCGCCGCACTGGCCCAGGTACAGCGGATTTATGACCAGCAGATTGCCCACCTGCGCGATGCCATGCAACGCTACGTGGCGGGCGAAACCCTGCCCGGCCATGTGCGCGCCTGTTACCCCTTTGTGCGCATCCATACCGAGACGGTGGCCCGCGCCATCATGGAGACACCCGACATTTCCCAGCTCAGTTATGGGTTTGTGGCCGGGCCGGGCCGCTACGAAACCACGCTGACGCGGCCCGACCTCTATGGCAACTACTACCTGGAGCAGTTCCGCCTGCTGATGCAAAACCATTCGGTCGGGCTGGAAGTGGGCACCAGCACCCAGCCCATTCCCGTGCACTTTTCGTTTGCCGAGCACGACCACATCGAAGGCAACCTGAGCGCCGACCGGCGCATGCTGATGCGTGACGTGTTCGACCTGCCCGATCTGGCGGCCATGGACGACGGCATCGCCAACGGCACCCACGAAACCCGGCCGGGCGAGCCGCAGCCGCTGTCGCTGTTCACCGCCGCCCGGGTGGACTACTCCCTGCAGCGCCTGCGCCACTACACCGGCACCTCGCCCCAGTGGTTCCAGAACTTTGTGCTGTTTACCAACTACCAGTTCTACATCGACGAATTTGTGCGGCTGGGCCATGAAGAAATGGCCCGTCCGGACAGCGACTACATCGCCTTTGTCGAGCCCGGCAATGTGGTCACGCGCCGTACGGGCCTGCCGGCCAGCACCGGCGATGAGCTGGGCATGCCGCCGCCGCGCCTGCCGCAGATGCCGGCCTACCACCTGATGCGCGCCGACCGCACCGGCATCACCATGGTCAACATCGGCGTCGGGCCGGCCAACGCCAAAAACATCACCGACCACATTGCCGTGCTGCGGCCGCATGCCTGGATCATGCTGGGCCACTGCGCGGGGCTGCGCAACAGCCAGCAGCTCGGCGACTACGTGCTGGCGCACGGTTATGTGCGCGAAGACCACGTGCTGGATGAAGAGTTGCCGCTGTGGGTGCCGATTCCGGCGCTGGCGGAGATCCAGGTCGCGCTGGAACGCGCGGTGAAAGACGTGACCCATCTGGAGGGCCCGGACCTCAAGCGCATCATGCGCACCGGTACCGTGGCGTCCACCGACAACCGCAACTGGGAACTGCTGCCCGGCAACCAGCCCCAGCGCCGCTTCAGCCAGAGCCGCGCCGTCGCGCTGGACATGGAAAGCGCCACCATCGCCGCCAACGGCTTCAGGTTCCGCGTGCCTTACGGCACGCTGCTGTGTGTCAGCGACAAGCCGCTGCACGGCGAGATCAAGCTGCCCGGCATGGCCAACCACTTCTACCGCGAGCGCGTCGACCAGCACCTGCGCATCGGCATGCGGGCGATTGAACTGCTGCGTGCCCAGGGCAGCAGCCAGCTGCACAGCCGCAAGCTGCGCAGTTTTTCGGAAGTGGCCTTCCAGTAGCCCCACTGCACTGTTTCAGTGCCGTGGGCCGCCCCGTGCCCCCACGGTTCCCCCCAGGCCGCCAGCTTTACATGGCCCGAGTTGACAAGGGGCAAGTCCGGTCCGCGGCAAAGTGCAAATAATGCGCCTCATGCAGAAGTCTGGTGTTGTCGCCCCATGAATGCCTTCCCGCCCTGGCTTGCCCTGATGCGGCCCACCGGGGGCCCGGCGCTGGCGCTGGCCGCGCTGCTGTCCGGCTGTGCCTCGCTGGCGCCCCAGGGCGGCGCGCTGCCACAGACGCCGCTTCCTGCGGCCTGGTCTGGCAGCGCCAGCACGCCGGGCCCCGCGACCTCGCTGGCGCAGTGGTGGCAACGTTTCAACGACCCCCTGCTCGCCCGGCTGGTCAGCCAGGCCCTGCAGGCCAACACCACGGTGCGCTCGGCGCAGGCCGCACTGCTGCAGGCCAGGGCACTGCGCGATGTCAGCGCGGCCAGGCTGGCGCCCACCCTGAACGCCGCCGGGTCGGCCCAGCGCAGCAAGTCGGGTGATAACGAGGCGGGCAAGCTGTTCAAGGCCGGTTTTGATGCCAGCTGGGAACCCGATGTGTTTGGCGCCAGGCGCAGCGCGCTGAACGCCAGCGAGGCCGACGCCCAGGCCGCGCAGGCCAGCCTGGCCGAGACGCAGGTCTCGATCGCCGCCGAGGTGGCCGTCACCTACATCGACCTGCGGGGCTTGCAGGCGCGCCTGGCGATTGCCCGCAACAACCTGGCCAGCCAGACCGAGACGCAGCAGATCACCGACTGGCGGGTCCAGGCGGGCCTGGCGTCCTCGCTCGATCTGGAGCAGGCGCGCGCCGCCAGCGCGCAGACCAGCGCGCAAATCCCGGCGCTGGAAACCAGTGCCGCGCAGGCCCAGCACAGCCTGGCGGTGCTGACCGGCCAGGCGCCCGGCGCGCTGCAGGCCCAGTTGACCGCCGCCGGTCCCGTGCCGCAGGCGCCCGGCGCGCTGGCACTCAGCCTTCCCGCCGACACCCTGCGCCAGCGCCCCGACCTGCGCGCCGCCGAGCAACGCATCAGCGCTGCCCTGGCGCGTGTCTCGCAGGCGGACGCCGCGCGTTATCCGGGCTTCCAGATCAGCGGCTCGCTCGGCCTGAACGCCCTGAGTCTGGGTTCGCTCGCGTCCGGCGGCACGGTGGCGAGCGCCCTGCTGGCCAGCATCTCGGTTCCCCTGCTGGACGGTGGCGCAGCCAGGGCGCAGGTGCGGGCGCAGGAGGCGGCGCTGGAGCAGACCCGCGTGGCCTATGAAGCCACCGTGCTGACCGCGCTGCAGGAGGTGGAAGATGCCCTGATGGCCCTGCAGGGCGACCGCGAGCGGCTGACCCGGCTGCAGGTCGCCGCCGATGCGGCAGGCAACGCCGAACTGCTGGCGCGTCAACGCTACGCCAGTGGCCTGATCGACTTTCGTACCGTGCTGGAGACGCAGCGCACCCTGCTGTCCACCCAGGACAGCGTGGAAAACACGCGCGCCAGCCTGAGCGCCGACCATGTGCGCCTGTACAAGGCGCTGGGCGGCGGCTGGACGCCCGGGCCTGAAGCCCCCGCCCCCTGAACTGCAGGCCGCCCCCAAATGGAGCAGATAGGCCCATGAACCCTCCAGACACCGCCGCGGACGCCCCAGCCGCCACCCGCCCCTCGGCCGCTGACCTGCAAACCCTGCTGGGCGCCGGGCAGCAGCGCGCCTGGTGGCAGCGGCCTGCCCTGTGGGGCGTCGCCGTCCTCGTCCTCCTGCTGGCGACAGGGCTGGTTTACTGGCTGGCGCAGAAAAAAAACAGCAGCGCACCGAGCTATGTCACCGAGGTGGTGCGCCGCGGCGATCTGACCCTCCATGTCCTGGCCAATGGCACCCTGCAGCCCACGCGCTCGGTCAACATCGGCAGCGAACTGTCGGGAACGGTCAAGCGTGTGCTGGTGGACGTGAACGACCGCGTGAAAAAAGGCCAGGTGCTGGTGGAGCTGGACAACGCCAAGCTGTCCGACCAGGTGCTGCGCTCGCGTGCCGCGCTGGCAGCCGCGCAGGCCCAGCTGGCGCAGGGCACGGCCACGCTCAAGGAGTTGCGGGCCAGCCTGGCCCGCTTCGAGGAGGTGGCGCGCCTGTCGGGCGGCAAGGTGCCCTCGGCGGCCGAGCTCGACAGCGCGCGTGCCAGTGTGGACCGCGCCGTGGCCGCCGAGGCCAGCGCGCGCGCCAATGTGGCCGAAGCCCGGGCCGCGCTGTCCACCGATGAAACCAACCTGTCCAAGGCCGCGATCCGCTCCTCGATCGACGGCGTGGTGCTGACGCGCACGGTGGAGCCCGGCAACGCGGTGGCCGCCTCGCTGCAGGCGGTGACCCTGTTTTCGATTGCCGAGGACCTGCAGCAACTCCGGCTCGAAGTCAGTGTGGACGAGGCCGATGTGGGCGCCGTGCAGGTCGGCCAGAAGGCCAGCTTCACCGTCAGCGCCTACCCCGCGCGCCGCTACCCGGCGACGATCACGCGGGTGGCCTACGGCGCCACCAAGACCGACAACGTGATCACCTACACCACCTGGCTCAATGTGGACAACAGCGACCTGAGCCTGCGTCCGGGCATGACGGCAGCGGCCACCATCGTCGCGACCGAGCGCCAGAACGTGCTGCTGGTGCCCAACACCGCGCTGCGTTTCACGCCCGCGCCCAGCGCTGCCAGCCCCGCGACGGCGGCGTCCAGCAGCAGTTTCGTCTCCAAACTCATGCCGCGCATGCCGCGCACGGCCACGCGCCGGGCCACCGATGGCGTCACGGCCGGGCTGCGCCAGGTCTGGGTGCTCAGGGAGGGTCAGGCGGTGGCGGTGACGCTCAAGACCGGCATCAGCGATGGCCGCATGACCGAGGTCAGCGGCGAGGGCTTGCAGGAAGGCATGGCGGTGATCACCGACCAGCGCTCGGCCGGAGCGGTCCCATGACCGGCCCCACCGGCCCGCCCCCCCTGATCCGCCTGCGCGGCGTGACCAAGGTCTACGGCGAAGGCGCCACGGCCCTGGCCGCGCTCAGGGGCGTGGACCTCGACATCGAGGCCGGCGATTTTGTCGCCATCATGGGGCCGAGCGGCTCGGGCAAGTCCACCGCGATGAACGCCATGGGTTGCCTGGACACGCCGACCGCCGGCGCCTACCTGTTTCAGGGGGTGCATGTGGAGTCGCTGACGCGTGACCAGCGCGCCCGCCTGCGCCGGCGCTACTTCGGCTTTGTGTTCCAGGGCTTTAACCTGCTGGCACGCACCTCGGCGCAGGAAAACGTGGAGTTGCCGCTGCTGTACCGCGGCGAACCGGCGGCGGCGCGCCATGCGGCGGCGGCCAAAGCGCTGGCATCGGTCGGGCTCGCGGGCTGGGAACAGCACACGCCGGCCGAACTTTCGGGCGGGCAGCAGCAACGCGTGGCGATTGCGCGCGCCATCGTGACCGAGCCGGCCGTGCTGCTGGCCGACGAACCCACCGGCAACCTCGACACCCAGCGCAGCCGCGAGATCATGGCGCTGCTGTGGCGCCTCAATGTGGACCGGGGCATCACGGTGCTGATGGTCACGCACGAGGCCGACATGGCAGCCTATGCCAGGCGCATCGTGCGTTTTGTCGATGGCGTGGTGGCCAGCGACACGCTCAACCCGCAGCCGGCCGGCCTGCAGACGCAGGCCGTCGCCGCGGAGACGGAGACACCCTGAGATGTGGCTCAACACCCTGCTGCTCGCGCTGCGCTCGATCCGGCGCAACCTGCTGCGCTCGTTTCTGACCATCCTGGGCATCGTGATCGGCGTGAGCGCCGTGATCACCATGGTGACGCTGGGTAACGGTGCCACCCTGGCGGTGCAGAACCAGATCTCCAGCCTGGGCACCAACCTGCTGCAGGTGCGCCCCGGCCAGCGCATGGGACCGGGCAGCGGCGGCGCCACCGCGCCCGCCTTCAAGGAGATTGACGCCGAGGCGATTGCGTCGCAGATAGGCGGCATTTCGGCCGTGGCGCCCGAGGCGCGCACCAGCAGCACGGTGGTGGCGAGCGGCCGCAACTGGACCAGCAGCATCATCGGCAGCACCAATACCTGGCTGGACACCGGCAACTGGAAGCTCAGTGACGGACGCATGTTTTCCGATGACGAGCTGCGCGCCGGCGCGGCGGTGTGCCTGATCGGCGAGACCGTGCGGCGCGAGCTCTATGGCGCGCGCAGCGCCGTCGGCGAGCAGTTGCGCGTCAAGCAGATTTCCTGCGAGGTGGTGGGCGTGCTCGCCTCCAAGGGCCAGGGCGCTTTCGGCAACGACCAGGACGACCTGGTGCTGCTGCCGATCAGGACGCTGCAGCGCCGCATCACCGGCAACACCCGGGTCAACACCCTGCTGGTGTCCATGCGGGAGGGCAGCGACCCCGGCCGTGTCAAGGCCAGCCTGACCCAGTTGCTGCGCGAGCGCCGCAAGCTGGCCGGCGGCGACGAGGACAACTTCAACGTGCTCGACACCAGGCAGCTGGCCGACACGTTGTCGGGCACGACCAGGGTCATGACCATGCTGCTCGGCGCGGTGGCGGCGGTCAGCCTGCTGGTGGGCGGCATCGGCATCATGAACATCATGCTGGTCAGCGTGACCGAACGCACACGCGAGATCGGCCTGCGGCTGGCCATCGGTGCGCTGGAGCGCGAGGTGCTGCTGCAGTTTTTGATAGAGGCGGTGGTGCTGGCGGCGCTGGGCGGCCTGATCGGCATCGTGCTGGCCACAGTCGCCTCGCTGGCGCTGGCCGCCGTGATGCATGTGCCCTACCTCTTCAACCCGGCCGTGAACCTGCTGTCCTTCCTGTTCTCGGCCGGCATCGGGGTGCTGTTCGGCTATTTTCCGGCCCGCCGTGCGGCGCGCATGGATCCCATCGACGCGTTGCGGCACGAATAGGCTAGAACCGCCTTGCACCTGGGTAATTCAGGGTCTTTTGTGCTTCCAGCCCAGGTGAATCGGGCGTCTGCAGCTATCAAATAAATAGCAACCCAAAATACTGGCGTTCAGGCAATGCCGTGCTGCAGGGGTTGCCCCGCATGCCAGCGCGCCAGGTTGGCCAGGAACAGTTCGCAGACGCGGCGGTGGTTGCCGTCCGAGTGCCCCGCCGAATGCGGCGTGACGATGACATTGGCAAGCCCCCAGAGGGGGGAGTCGCGCCCCAGCGGCTCGTGCTCAAACACATCCAGGTAGGCGCCACCGAGGCGCCCGTCCTGCAGGGCTTCGATCAGATCGCTCTCGACCACCACCTCCCCGCGCGCCACGTTGACCAGACAGGCACCGGCCGGCAAGGCGGCCAGCGCCGCCCGGTTCACCAGGCCCCGGGTCTGCGCTGTCAGCGGGCAGGCCAGCAGCAGCCAGTCGGCGCGCGGCAGCACCGCGGACAGGCCCGCGAAACTCACTGTCTCGACGCCTTCTGCTTCGACCGGGGCCGGGGACTGGCGCACCACGACGAGCCGCAGGCCCAGCAGGCGCAAAAACGCACCGAGGCGCTGCCCGATCGGCCCCCAGCCCACCACAACCGCGGTCTGCCCGGCCAGGTCGCGCGGAGCCCGGGCTTCGCCCACCAGCGGCGCCCAGAGGCGTGCCTGCTGCGCCGCCATGAGTTGCGGAAAGCGCCGCGCCAGCGCCAGCAGCCCGGCCAGCGCGGTTTGGGCCACCACCTCGGCATTGGCGCCGGAGGACGTGGTGACCTGCACGCCCCGCGCGCGCAACTCGGGGTAGATCGGGCGGTCGGCGCCGGCCGAATGGATGTGCACCCACTGCGGCGCAGCGGATCGGCGCAGCACGGCATAAAAAGCCTGCAGGCCGTCGGTCAGCACATGTTTGGTCGACAGGCCGGTCACGTCGCGCGAGATGAAGGCCAGGTCCACATCGGCCTGCGCCGCCTCCGCTTCGGCCGCCGTGAGCAGTTCAAAGGCACGCGGTCCCAGCACGCCAGCGATGGCAGGCGCCAGCGCCTGCCGGACTTCCGCCGACAGCAGAATGCGAAGCGGTCGTGTCATCGGTGCGTTTATTCGGCGCGGGCGCCGGACTCCACCACGATGAGCTTCCATTTCTCGTACTCGCGCTGCACGAACTGCGCAAACTGCGCGGGGGAGCCGCCCACCGGGTCCGCCCCTTCGCGGATCATCTGCTGCTCCATCGCCGGCACCGCCACCACCTCGTTGACCGCCTTGTTCAGCGCGCTGATGACGGCCTCGGGCGTGCCCTTGGGGGCGAAAAAGCCAAACCAGGAGCCCGCCTCGAAGCCAGGGAAGCCTTTCTCGGCAATGGTCGGCACCTCGGGCATGGAACGGGACCGCTTGACGCTGCTGACCGCAATCGGACGCAGCTTGCCGGCCTGGATGTGCGGCATCACCGACGGGATCGTGGCAAACATGAACTGCAGGCGGCCGGCCAGCAGGTCGCGCACGGCGTCAGCGCCCTTGTAGGCAATATGTGTCGCCTCGAAGCCGCCACGCTTGCTCATCATGTAGCCCGACAGGTGCGAGGACGTGCCGACCCCGGTCGAGCCGTAGTTCAGCTTGCCCGGGTTGGCCTTGGCGTAGGCAATGAACTCCTCCACCGATTTGGCACTGACGGAGGGATGCACCACCAGCACGTTCGGCACGTCGGCAATCTGCACCACGGGAACCAGGTCGGTCAGCGGGTTGTAGGACAGCTTGCTGTAGAGCGTGGGATTGACCGCGATCGGGCCCACCGAATTGACGATCAGCGTGTACCCGTCGGGTGCCGACCGGACCACGGCTTCGGTGCCGATGTTGCCGCCGGCGCCGGGTTTGTTGTCGATCACGAACTGCTGCTTCAGGCGTTCGGAAAGCTGCTGCGACACCAGCCGCGTCAGGATGTCGGTGGTCCCGCCGGCGGTAAACGCCACCACCACGCGCACCGGTTTGGCCGGGTAGGTCTGGGCCAGCACGTTGCCGAGCCCCGCAACGCCCAGCAGCAAGGCGGCGGTGATGCGTGCGCCCTGGCGCTGCAGGCCTTGGCACCGGCTCCCGGATGGCGGGGGGACCAGGGGCGGTGAATGAAAAGTTGTCGTCTGCATGGTTTGTCTCCTGCTGTGGTTTGTGCGTTGCGCGGATCGCCTGGCTTGTGCCGTCAGGTCTTGTAATCGGGAGCGCTGCGGTCGAGTTTTCTGAGCAGCGCCGGCCACTCCATCAGGCCGTAAGGGCGGCGGGTGCCGGGCTGGTAGTTGCTCCAGGTCTCCTCCAGCACTGGCTGGGAAACCGGCACAAACGCGGTGTTGCAGGCCATCGCCGCGAGCTGGGAACGGCAGGCCAGTTCCAGCCGGTGCATCCAGTTGAACGCCTCGCCGATGCTGCGGCCGACGGTGAGCACGCCATGGTTGCGCAGGATCAGGGCCTCGCCGGCGCCCAGGTCCCGCACCAGCGATTCCTGTTCGTCCAGATTGAGCACCACGCCGCAGTAGTCGTGGTAACCGATCTTCAGGAAACGCATTGCCGTCTGGGTGAGGGGCAGGAGCCCGCATTCCAGCGACGACACGGCCATGGATGCCCAGCTGTGCGTGTGGATCACGCAGGCCACCTCGGGCCGGGCTTCGTGCACCGCGCTGTGAATCACATAACCGGCCTTGTTGACGCCGTAGTTGAGTGCGCCGAAATCCGGCTTGGACAGGATGTTGCCGGCATGGTCGATCTTGATCAGGCTGGACGCGGTGATCTCCTCATACATCATGCCGTAGGCATTGATGAGGAAGGCCCCGTCTTCGTCAGGCACACGCGCCGAGATGTGGTTGGCCATCATGTCGGACATGCCGTAGATGTCCACCAGCCGGTAACAGGCCGCCAGGTCCACGCGCGCCTGCCATTCGGCGGGCGAGCAGCGGCTCTTCATTGATTCGATTTTCAGGGTTGCGTCGTCTTGCATGAACTGTCTCCAGGGCTGGTTCGCATCTCAATCCCCACCAAGCTTCAGGGTGCTGGGCAGGCGCTTTTCAATGGCCCATTTGAGCAGGGCCGCGCTGCGGAAGATGCCGTGGGCGAACTTGCCATAAGGCAAGGTCAGGAACAGCGCCATCACCACGCCCAGGTGGATGGCCAGCAGCAGCGCCATGGCCGGGGTGTCGCGCCAGGCCAGCAGGGCCAGGCCGGTCAGGCTGGTGAAAAACAGCAGGGCGATGAAGCCCCGGTCCATGGGTTTCTGCGCCGCATCGCCGTGCTGGGGGTGGCGCCGCAGGTTGAGCCAGAACAGGCCGGCGGGGCCGACCAGCAGGCCGATACCGCCCACCGTTCCCAGCAGCACCGGCAGGCTGTTCAAGGCATAAGGCGCCCGCAGGCCCAGCAGGTAGTGGTAGAGCGTGGCCACGCTGGTCGCGGCAAAACACAGCATGAAGCCGTAGAAGGTGGCGTGGTGAAAACGCCGGCGCCACAGCGTGAAGGCGTCGTCCGCCTCGTTGCAGCCCTCGCCATGCCCGCCACCGAGGTATTTGAGGCGCAGGACATTGGCGCTGGCTTCGGCCACGGCAGGGCCTGTGGCTTCGCCGGGGGACACCTCGCGCCAGAACTTGCGCACACCCAGGCTCAAGGCCAGCGCAGCGAACAGAAAGACGGGCGCAAACATGGAGACCAGCAGGTTGTGCGGAAAGATGGCGTAGAAGTTGCCCGACAGCGGCGCGTGCCACAAGGTGCCCTTCATGAGCACGACCAGCACCAGGAACAGCGCCAGCCCCGCGGCCAGCGCCAGCGCCACGGTCAGGCCGTTGCGCTGGTAGAGCACGCCCAGGGCCGGCGGCCAGGCGTAGTCGGCATAGGTCTGGCCGCGCACCTGGGCCATGGCCCGCGGCACGTTGACGGCGAACTCGTGCGGTGGTGCGTACTGGCAGGCATGCAGGCAGGCCCCGCAGTTGTGGCACAGGTTGGCCAGGTAGTGGATGTCGGCCTTGCCGAACTCCAGCCGGCGCGTCATGGCGGGGAACACGGCGCAAAAACCTTCGCAATAGCGGCAGGCATTGCAGATCTGCAGTTGCCGGCCGACTTCGGTTTCGTAAGGCGTCAGCAGTATCTCGCCAAGCGCCAGCGCGCGGGCGTCGCGGGTCAGGGCTTCAAGTTGCTGCAAAATTTGCTCCATTTTTTATAGCAGATAACGCAGCCTGGGTGCCGGCAATGCGGCCAAATGCCGTACCAATCGACATGCCGACTCCGGCCGTGTAACCCTTGCCGAGCACGTTGCCGGCCATCATTTCGCCGGCGACAAACAGGTTGTCGCTGGGCTGGCCGCCAAAATGCACGGCCGCCTGGTCGTTGACCTTCAGGCCCAGGTAGGTGAAGGTGATGCCGGGCTTGAGCGCGTAGCCGTAAAACGGCGCGGTGTCCAGTGGCCGCGCCCAGTGCGTCTTGGCCGGCAGCACGCCCTCGGTGTGGCAGTCGTCCAGCGCCGTGTGGTCGAAGGTGCCGATGCGACAGGCGGCGTTGTAGTCGTTGAGGGTTTGCATGAACGTGGCTTCGTCCAGGCCGAGCTTGCGGGCGAGCTCGGGCAGGCTGTCGGCTTTGACACCCGGGAACACCGGCGGCATGAAGCGGCCTATGGCTTTGGCGTCAATGATGGAGAAGGCAGTCTGCTGCGGTTGCTGGGCCACCAGGCGGCCCCAGATGGCGTAACGCTTGGGCCAGAAATCCTCACCCTCGTCGTAAAAGCGTCTGGCGTGCCGGTTGACGACCACGCCCAGCGAGACGCAGTCGATGCGGGTGCAAATGCCGCCGTCGTACAGCGGCGCACGCGCGTCGATGGCCACCATGTGGGCCTGCGTGGGGTCGCCAATGCTGTCGGCCTGGTGCTCGTCCAGCAGGTGCTTGAGCAACACGCCCTTGTTGAACGCCGTGCCGCGAATCAGGAAGTTGTCGGCCGGCCATTCGCCATCGGCGTTCTGGCCCCAGGCCTCGCGCAGCCATTCGCGGTTGGACTCGAAGCCGCCGGCCGCCAGCACGCAGGCCTTGGCCTCAATGCGCTCATCGCCAGCGTAGGCGGCCACAAAGCGGCCATGGCGAATGTCCAGGCGGTCCACCGGCGTGTTGTAACGGATCTGCACACCCAGTTTTTCCGCGCTGCGGTAATAGGCATTGACCAGCGCCTTGCCGCCGCCCATGAAAAAGGCGTTGGTACGCGCCACATGCAATGCGCCCGACAGCGGTGGCTGGAAATGCACGCCGTGGCTGCGCATCCAGTCGCGGCAACCGGACGAGGCACGAATGGTGAGCCGGGCCAGGTGCTCGTTGGTGATGCCGCCGGTCACCTTGAGCAGGTCCTGCCAGTACTCCTCTTCCGGGTAGGCATCGATCAGCACGTCCTGCGGCGCATCGTGCATGCAGCGCAGGTTGCGGGTGTGGCTGGAATTGCCGCCGCGCCATTCGCGCGGCGCCGACTCCAGCAACAACACGGAGGCACCGGCCTCGCGCGCCATCAGCGCGGCACACAGGGCCGCATTGCCGCCGCCAATGACAAGAACATCCACCATCGCAAAACCTTCATCAGCGACACAGCCTGCGGCCGTGCCAAAACCATTTTCAAACGCGATGCCCGACTGTACGCACCGGACGCCCGCCGCATCAGTGGGTTCGCAGCATGGGGGCATCACGAATCGTGATGGACTGCCCTCTGCGGCATCTGCCTTCCGGCGCCCTCAGAACGCGACTTTTTAGCCCTGCTGAGCGGGGTGGCGCCGCTTGGCCATGTCGGACGCCAACATGCAGCGGCAAACTGCGTGTCTTCGGTCGTATGGAAACGGCTCTTCCCGGCGGCGGCGGTACGCGCCGAGCTCAAGGAAACCGTGAAACAGCTGGTCGGGTCAGGCGCCTGGGAAGGCGTCCATCTTCTGTACTGACCAGCCGGCCCGGCTGGGCCGGGCGGGCCGGGCCCTCAGTCGGCCTTGATGCCGGCGCGTTTGACGATGTCGCTCCAGATCTTCTGCTCACTCGAAATGAAGGTTGCGAATTCGGACGAAGGACCGCCGCCGCCCACGGCATTGTCGGAGGCGAAACGCTCGGTGACGGCCGAGGACTTGAGCGCCTTGAGGGATTCCTCCTGCAGGCGTTTCACGACCTCCGGCGGCGTGCCCGCCGGCGCAAGGATGCCATACCACTGGGACGTTTCAAAACCCTTGTAGCCCATTTCGGCCACTGTGGGCACATCCGGCAGGTGACTGATGCGCTGCTGGGTGCCGACGGCAATGGCACGCAGCTTGCCGCTGCGGATGTGGGCACCCAATGCGGGCATGCCGGCCGACGAGGCTTGTGTCCGTCCCGCCAGAAGATCCGTCAGCTGCGGGCCGGTGCCGCGGTAGGGGATGTGGGTAATGAACATGCCCGTGACCAGCTTGAGGTATTCCATCGCCAGGTGGCCGGCGCTGGCATTGCCAGCCGAGCCGTAGTTGAGCTGGCCGGGGTTCTTTTTGACATAGGCCACAAACTCCTGGAAGTTTTTGGCCGGCACATCGGGATGGATCACGAATACGTTGGGCACCTTGGCCAGCAGGGTGACAGGAATGAAATCCCTGTTCACGTCGTAGGGCTGGTTTTTCAGCATGTAGGGGTTGACCGCCAGCGTGCCCACATGGCCCAGGATGATGGTGTGGCCATCCGGCGCGGACTTCGCAACCTCCTGCATGGCCAGCGTGCCAGCCCCGCCCGGCTTGTTCTCGACATACACGCTTTGCCCCAGCTGCTTGCTGAGCTCGGCGGCCACGGAGCGGGCGACGATCTCGGAGGTTCCGCCGGGCGCGAACGGGACGACGAAACGAACCGCCCGGGACGGCCAGGCGGATTGCGCATGCAGCGACGGCAGGGCCACCACGGAGGCGGCAACACCTGCGGACTGCAGGACACGGCGTCGGGTCAGAAGGGTAGGAGGCATGGCTGGTGGTCTCACTGAAGCGAAGATTGTGCAGCTTAGTGTGGACGACTCAAAATTGGTATCGGCGCAAACCCCCATCCACCGGAATCACCGCACCGGTGATGTAGCTGGCCAGAGGGGACGACAGAAAACACACGAGGTTGGCCAGGTCTTCCGGCTCGCCATAGCGGCCCACCGGGATTTCGTTTTCGCACTGCCACTGACGGTACTCGGGCGTGTAGTTGCGGAAAATCTGTTCCGAGTGAATGCGGCCGGGCGGAATGCTGTTGACCGTGATGCCGTTTTTGCCGACCATGCGGCTCAAGCCCTTGGCCCAGCTGTGGATGCCAGCCTTGGCGCAGAACGCACCATTGACGTGGTCGGGTTCGCTCTTGCCGGTGATGTTGATGATGCGACCCCAGTTGCGCGCCATCATCTGGTCCAGCAGCGCCTGCGCCACCTGCCGGGGACGGTGAAAGTTCAGGGTCATGGCTTCCTGCCAGCGATCCTCGCTGACATGCAGCTCGGCGAAGGAACGCGAGCCGCCCGCATTGTTGACCAGGATGTCCACGCCACCGAGGCCCGCCATCGCGGCATCGGTCAGGGTCTTGGCGGCATCCTCGGCATACAGGTCGGACGCGATGACCACCGGCCTGTGCCCGCCGCGACTGACAATTTCGTCGGCCACCTCGTCGAGCAAGGCCACGCGGCGTGCGGAAATCGCCAGGCGCACACCTTCAGCCGCCAGCGCAAGCGCAATGCCGCGCCCGATGCCGGTGCTGGCGCCTGTCACCAGCGCTGTTTTGTCTCCAAGCTGCAAATCCATGATGTTTCCTTGCGACGAATGTTGGTGTGTGTTCTCCGCAGAACTCTAGCGTTGAAACACCTTCAGGGAAAGCCGGCCAGCGGCATACGGCCATCACAAATCGTGATGGAAGGTTGTTCAGACACCGGTCAGCCGCGCCCCGACCCAGCGTCCGGAGCGCACCGCCTCGGTTGCGCAATCGGCCAGCACCACCCGGGCCGCCAGGCCTGCAGGCGAGAGCTCGTCATCGGACAGGCTGCACAGCGAATTGACGCGCCGTGCCAGCGTGTCCGCTATTTCCGTCAGATGGAAGCGCTGCGCTGCGTCGGCAAACCGGCTCACCGCCGCCCAGGGCTGCAGCGTGTAACCGAGGCCGCTGTCCACCGCATCCATCAGCATGGCCAGCGAGTCGATTTCGGCCACCACCATCGGTTTGCATTTGGCCCGCGCAAAAGCGCTGTCCAGCGTGCTGCGCAGGCCGTGTACGCCCGTGGGCAGGATCAGCGGGAGCCCGACCAGCTGCGCCATGCGGATGCGGGCAGGGGGCTTGCCCACCAGGGTGCGGCGCGACTGGATCAAAAACAGCTTCTCCTCCAGCAGCGGCATCACGCTCCAGCGGCGTCCGGCCTGGGCGTTGAAGAGCATGGCCAGGTCCAGCTGGCGCGCATTGAGCATGCCGGTCAAATGGCCGGACAGGCTTTCCACCATGTGCAGGCGCACGTCCGGATAACGCTCGCGCATGGCGCGAATCAGCGGCAGCCCCAGCACCGCGGCGGTGGTGGGAGCCATGCCCACGCTGACACTGCCCGACAGGCGCGCATGCTGCGCCGCACGGGCCGCCTGCTCGGCGTGGCGCAGCACCAGTTGTGCCTCCCGAAAAAAGGCCAACCCGGCTTCGGTGGGCGTCACACCCTTGGGGCTGCGCTGAAGCAGCCGGGTGGAAAGCTCGCTTTCAAGCCGACTGATTTGCTGGCTCAGGGCCGATTGCACCAGGTCCAGGTCGAGCGCGGCACGGCTGATGCTGCCCAGCTCAATAACCCGAACCAGATAACGCAACTGGCGCAATTCCATCGCAGAGCTCCTTCATCAGTTTTCGTGATACCCCATCATCGCATGGGGAGGCGCACCGGACCGCGTCCGGAAGCAAGGCGTCAGGCCTGCGGATGGCTGAATGGGCCCCGACCGGCAGCACCGACGGACCCCTGGCCCAGGTCCGGCACGCGACCCAGTTCAGCGCGCATCAAGGGCAGGTGCTGCGGATACTCGCGCTGCATGAAATCGACCAGCCCCTCGCGTACCTGGCAGCGCAGGTCCCAGTTCCGGCCGGAACTGGCCGAGGTCACGAGCAGGCGTAGCTGCATGGCACCCTCGCCCGCTTCCGTGACCTGCAGCTTGCACAGGCGCCGGTCCCAGTCGGGTGACGCTTCGCAGAGACGCTGCGCCTCGGCGCGCAGGGGCGCCATCGGCATGCGGTAGTCCACCCACAGGAAAACCGTGCCGATGATGCTGGCGCTTTTGCGGGTCCAGTTCTGGAAGGGGTGCTCAATAAACCACTGCAGGGGAATGATGAGCCGGCGCTCGTCCCAGATCTTGAGCACCACGTAGGTCCCGGTGATCTCCTCCACCCGGCCCCACTCACCTTCGACGATCAGGACATCATCGAGCCGGATGGGTTGCGCCAGCGCAATCTGCAGCCCGGCCATCAGGTTGCTGAAAATCGGCCGCGCCGCAATCCCCACCACCAAACCCACCACGCCGGCCGACGCCAGCAGGCTGGTGCCGAACTGCCGCGCCCCCGGGAAGGTCATCAGCATCAGGGCCAGCCCGGTCAGCACGATGGTGAACATCGCGGTTCGGGCCAGCAGGCGGGTCTGGGTGTGAATGCGGCGCGCGTGCAGGTTGTCTTCGACATCAACCGGGTGCAGGTCGGTGACACCGTGCGCCACACCGCGAACCGCGCGCAGCCCCAGCCAGGTCAATGCCGTGAGCAGCAGCAGGGCATTGGCATGGCGCACGCCGCCTATCAGCGCAAGGTCATGGGGTGCGCCCTGCCAGACAGCCTGCAGGGCAATCAGCGGCAGCAGCAGCTGGGTCGGCACCCTGCAGTGCCGGACCACCGTCGCAGCGACCGGCATGGATCGTGTCAGCCGCAGTGCCAGGGCCAGGCCCACACGATGCACCAGCAGGGCCAGCACCACGGAAATACCGGCCACCAACAGAAGCCGCAGGGACGAATCTTCCGCCCATGCCAGCATTTCCATCAGTTCCGGGTATTTCATGGACGGTCCCGTCAGGCCACGCGGGGCTTGACCCGCGAAGCCGCCAGTTTGGCATTGGCCCGCGCAGTCTCCACATCGTCAGCAAAGGCCAGCGCGACGCCCATGCGGCGCTTGACAAAACTCTCCGGCTTGCCGAACAGCCGGATGTCGGTGTTGGGTACGCCCAATGCGTCGGCCACGCCGTCAAACACGATGCCCTGGGCATCCACGCCGCCGTAGATCACGGCGCTGGCACCCGGGGTTTTGAGCGCCGTGTTGACCGGCAAGCCAAGAATGGCGCGCGCATGCAGCTCGAATTCGTTTTGCCACTGCGTGCACATCGTCACCATGCCGGTGTCATGGGGCCGCGGGCTGACCTCGCTGAACCAGACCTCGTCGCCCTTGACGAACAGCTCCACGCCGAACAGGCCCAGGCCACCCGGCTTGCCGTCATGGCCCAGCCCCAGGTTGTCGGTCACGGCCTTGCAGATGTCACGGCTTTTCTGCAGCGCCCTGGAGGCCATGGGCTGCGGCTGCCAGCTCTCGACATAGTCCCCGCTGACCTGCACATGGCCGATGGGCTCGCAGAAATGGGTTTCGATCTGCCCATTCGCGCCCATGGCACGCACGGTGAGCTGGGTGATCTCGTAGTCAAAGTCGATGAAACCTTCGACGATGACGCGGCCGTGGCTGACGCGGCCGCCAGCCATGGCGTGGTCCCAGGCGGTCTTGACATCGGTGGGACCGGAAATCTTGCTCTGGCCCTTGCCGGATGAGCTCATGACCGGTTTCACGACGCAGGGGTAGCCGATCTTTGTGTCGATGGCGGCCTGCAGCTCGTCCAGCGAGTCGCAGAACACGTAGGGGCTGGTCGGCAGGCCCAGGGTTTCGGCGGCCAGGCGGCGAATGCCTTCGCGGTCCATGGTCAGCCGGGCGGCACGGGCCGTCGGCACCACCCGCACCACGCCCGCCGCTTCGAGTTCTTCCAGCATGGGGGTGGCGATGGCCTCGATTTCGGGGACCACCAGGTGCGGCCTTTCCTTTTCAATCAGCGCTTTCAGCTGGGCCGGGTCGCTCATGGTGATGGTGCGTGCGTGGTGCGCGACCTGCTGACCCGGGGCGTTCTCATAACGGTCGGTGGCGATGGTTTCCACGCCCAGGCGCTGCAGCGCGATCAGCACCTCCTTGCCAAGTTCGCCGGAGCCGAGCAGCATGACTTTGGTTGCGTGGGGAGACAGGGGGGTGCCGAAGGTGGTCATGGGATGTGCAGGAGGTGGGTGGGTGGGAGGACAGGTCGCCATACAAACGAGCCGGGCGCGAAGCGCCTGACCAACACTTTACTTCACCCGCAAACATGCCCGGCCCCGGCGCACGGCCCCTTGGGGCAGATGGCCCTACAGAACACGGATGGGCGGGTTCTGGATGAAAATGGTTCTCATTGACGCCTGCCTTCTTCAGAAAGCCTCTCTTGACCAACCCCATTCCGCCTCTCGCACGCCCGCCCGAAGGGTCCAGCCCGGCGCCCGCACGCAAACGCCGCCCGCCGCGCCGCGTGGAAGTCAGCCGCATCGAGGTCCTGAGCCCGGCCATGCGCCGCATCACGCTCAAGGGTGCCGAACTCGAGGGCTTCGCCCCGGCCGGACCCGCCAGCTATCTCAAACTGATCTTCCCGGAGCCGGGCCAAACCGAGCCGACCCGCCCCTTGCCGGACGGCCCACGCGCGGTGTCCATGCGCACCTACACCCCGCTGGCGGTGCGACCCGAGGCGCTGGAAGTCGATGTCGATTTTGTGCTGCATGGCGAAGGCCCGGCGTCGACCTGGGCGGCGCAGGCCACCGTCGGCCAGGTGCTGTTCCTGATGGGGCCCGGCCCCGGCTATGCCCTGGACACCGCCGCCACGCAGCACCTGCTGATCGCGGATGACAGCGCGCTGCCGGCGGTCGAGACCATTCTGGCGGCCCTGCCCGCCGGCGCCCGCGCGCAGGTGCTGCTGGAAGTCATCAGCGATGCCGAGCAGCGGCCGCTGCACAGTGCCGCGCAGCTGGACGTGGTCTGGCTGGCGCGCGGCACCGACCACCGGGCGGCCGGCCAAGCCCTGGAAAAGGCGCTGCATGCTGTTGCGCCGATAGGCCCGGAGACCCGTGTTTACCTGGCCTGCGAGGCCGCAGCGATGCGGCGCATCCGCCAGATGCTGATCACCGAATGGGGCGTGAGCCGCAGCCAGGTCGTGGCCCGGGGGTACTGGAAACTGGACGTGGTCAACCACCCCGATCACGACTACGGCGACGACGCCTGAACCCGGGTGTCCGGTTAGCCGCCGCCCCGTTCCGCGGCCATAACCCATCGCTGGTGGGCAACAATAGCCGCATGAACCCTCCCCTTCTCCAGATCCGGGGCCTGACCAAGCACTACGGCAGCGCGGTGGTCGTGGACGACCTGTCCTTCGAGATTGCCCCTGGCGAATGCCTGGGCGTGATCGGCCCGAACGGCGCCGGAAAAACCACCACCCTCCGCATGTGCCTGGGCCTGACGGCGCCGGATGCCGGCGACATCAGCTATTTTTCGGGTGGCGAGGACCGCGGTTTGCGCATGCCCGACGACGCACTGGCGATCAAGGCCAGGCTGGGCGTGGTCAGCCAGTTCGACACGCTGGACCCGGACTTCAGCTGCGCCGAGAACCTGCAGGTCTATGGCCGCTATTTCGGCATGAAGGCGGCGCAGGTGCGTGCCCGCGTGCCGGCGCTGCTGGAGTTTGCCTCGCTGTCGCACAAGGCCGGCAGCAAGCCCGGCGAACTATCGGGCGGCATGAAGCGGCGCCTGAGCCTGGCGCGCGCCCTCGTCAACGACCCGCGCCTGCTGCTGCTCGACGAACCCACGACCGGGCTGGACCCGCAGGCGCGGCATCTGATGTGGGAGCGGCTGCAACTGCTGCTGCAACAGGGCAAGTCGATTCTGCTGACCACCCACTTCATGGACGAGGCCGAGCGCCTGTGCTCGCGCCTGCTGGTGCTGGACCACGGCAAGAAGATCGCCGAAGGCAAACCGCGCGAGCTGATCGCGCAGCACCTGGAACCCGACGTGGTCGAGGTGTATGGCAACGGCGCGCTGGAACTGGCCCGGTCCGCGGACCATGCCGGGCTGCGCGCGCTGGCCGCGCGGGTGGAGGTCAGCGGCGAAACCGTGTTTTTCTACACCCAGGACGCCCGCCCGCTGCTGGACCGCCTGGCGGCCCACGGCAGTTTGCGCACCCTGCACCGGCCCGCCAACCTGGAAGACCTGTTTCTCAAGCTGACCGGTCGCCAGATCAGGGAGGATGCGTGATGAGCAGCCACAGTTCAAACAACCCGTCCATTTGGCGCGCGCCGGACCTGTCGGCGCGCTGGTGGCCCGTCTTCATGCGCAACCTGCTGGTCTGGCGCAAGCTGGCCATTCCCAGCCTGGTTGGCAACATTGCCGAGCCGCTGATGTGGCTGGTGGCTTTCGGTTACGGCATGGGCGCGCTGGTCGGCGACATCAGCGTGGGCGGCGACGGCGCGGCCAAAGTCCCCTACATCCTGTTTCTGGCCAGCGGCTCGATCTGCATGAGCGCCATGAACGCCGCCAGCTTCGAGGCGCTGTATTCCGCGTTTTCGCGCATGCATGTGCAGAAAACCTGGGACGGCATCATGAATGCCCCGATCAGCCTGGACAGCGTGCTGCTGGCCGAAATGCTCTGGGCCGCGTTCAAGGCGCTGTTCACCGTCACGGCCATCCTCGGCGTGATGCTGGCCCTGGGCATCAGCCACAGCCCCAAGCTGCTGCTGGCCTGGCCGATCCTGCTGCTGGTCGGCATGATGTTTTCATGCATTGCGCTGATCTTCAACGCGCTGGCCAAGAGCTACGATTTTTTCACCTACTACTTCACGCTGGTGCTGACGCCCATGATGTTCCTGAGCGGCATCTTCTTTCCGCGCGAGCAGTTGCCGCCGCTGGTGCGCATCATTTCCGACTTGCTGCCGCTGACCAACGCGGTGGAGATCATCCGCCCCATGTTCATGGACCAGTGGCCGGCGTCGCCCTGGCGGCACGGGCTGGTGCTGGTGGGCTACACCGTGGTTGGTTTCTGGGTGGCGCTGGCGCTGACGCGCAAGCGGTTCAAGGCCTGAGATGGCGTATTTCCCCAAAAACCTTGAACGTTTTTGGCCTTCAGCCCTTATCAATCGGGCGCAATCAGCTATTTAATTGATAGCAGATCTTTGCGCTGGCAGCGCTGTTCAGCTTGCGCTGGCTGACGCCTCGCCGCCGGCCGGCAGGGCGAAACGCGCCGTGAGTTCACCGAGGTTCAGCTCGGCCAGCACCTCCCGCAGCCGCGCCTGCGCCTGACGGGTTTTGGCAGCGTTGGGCGATGGCGGCCGGCTCGCAATGATGAGTTCGTTTTTCATCGAATGCTCCCAGCCCACCAGCTCGGTCACGGTGACATCGTAGCCATGGGCTTCGAGCTGCAGGCAGCGCAGCACATTGGTGATCTGGCTGCCGAATTCGCGCGTGTGCAATGGGTGGCGCCAAAGTTCGGCGAGCGGCGTCTTCGACAAACTGAGTGCCTTGTTTCTGCGCAGCACGCCGGCCACCTCGGCCTGGCAGCAGGGCACCAGCACCATGTGGTGCGCCTTTTTCTGCAGGCCGAAGGCAATCGCATCGTCGGTAGCGGTGTCGCAGGCATGCAGGGCGGTGACGATGTCCACCTGCGCCGGCAACTGGTCCGAGGTGGTCGCCTGCTGCACCGACAGGTTGAGAAAAGTCATGCGTTCAAAACCCAGGCGCTGCGCCAGCGCGCGCGACTTGTCAACGAGCTCGGCACGGGTTTCGATGCCGTAGATATGTCCGCCCGTTTTCTCGCCGGGATGCGCGACATTGAAAAACAGGTCGTAAAGAATGAAGCCAAGGTAGGACTTGCCGGCCCCGTGGTCGGCCAGGGTGAACGGCCGGCCCTTGGCCGAGACTTCCTCCAGCAGCGGTGCGATGAACTGGTACAGGTGGTAGACCTGCTTGAGCTTGCGCCGCGTGTCCTGGTTGAGCTTGCCCTCGCGCGTGAGGATGTGCAGCTCCTTGAGCAGCTCGATGGACTGGCCCGGCCGGAGTTCTTCAATGACCTGGACGGCTTTGGCCGGCGTATGGCGGGCGGGCTTGCCTGCGCGTGGGGTGGGGGAGTGTTGCATGGCCCTCCAGTTTAGTGGGCGGCGCCATGCGCTGCCGAAGCCGCAGCAAGGAATCAGCGGCGGCATGATCTTCAATTAACTTGCACACAATTTAATTGTGTGCAATAATTCAACCATGACAGGCAAATCCGCTCCCACCGACGCCATGCTGCTGCTGGACAACCAGCTCTGTTTTGCGCTGTATTCCACCTCGCTGGCCATGACCAAGCTGTACAAGCCCCTGCTCGACGAGCTCGGGCTGACTTACCCGCAGTACCTGGCCATGCTGGTGCTGTGGGAAAAGGACGGCCTCACGGTGAGCGAACTCGGCGAGCGCCTGTTCCTCGATTCAGGCACGCTGACGCCGCTGCTCAAGCGCCTGGAAACCTCCGGACTCGTGTCACGCCGGCGCGATGTGGAGGACGAGCGCCGCGTCCACATCACCCTGACCGCTGCGGGCCGCAAGCTCAAGAGCCGGGCCGCCGGCATCCCGGGCTGCATCCTGAGCGCCGCCCAGTGCGCCATTCCCGAACTGGTTGCGCTGACCCAGCAGGTGCAGGCCTTGCGCCAGCGGCTGGTCGCATAAACCGTCAACTCCTTCCCGTTTTTTTACCCGCTTCACGCCCGAAGCATTTTTCCAAGGAACTCACCATGAACACCCAACTCGAAAAAGTCCTCTACACCGCCCGCGCCCACACCACTGGCGGCCGTGACGGCAAGTCCCGGACCGACGACGGCCGCCTGGACGTCACGCTGAGCTCGCCCGGCACCGCCGGCACCGGCACCAACCCCGAGCAGCTGTTTGCGGCCGGTTACTCTGCCTGTTTCATCGGCGCCATGAAGGCGGTGGCCGGCATGAAAAAGATCGCGCTGCCAGACGACCTGAGCATTGACGCCAGCGTGGACCTGGGCAAGATCCCGGCCGGTTACGGCATCGCTGTCCGTCTGGACATCAGCCTTCCCGGCATGGACCGTGCCGCTGCCCAGGCGCTGGTCGACGCTGCCCACCAGGTCTGCCCCTACTCGAACGCCACCCGCGGCAACATCGACGTGACGATCACACTGGTCTGATTTCGTCCTGTCGCCAAAGCGGCCCGCCGGTGTTGAGCCGGCGGGCTTTTTCGCTTATGTTGCGTGCATGAGCACCACCACCCTTCTTGTCCGAAAGAACGATCTGGCCAGCACGCGGCTGAAAACGACTGAAGACGCCCCGCTGGCTGACGGCCAGGTTCGCGTGCGGGTCGAATCCTTTGCGCTGACGTCCAACAACATCACCTACGCCGCCTTTGGCGACGCCATGAATTACTGGCAGTTCTTCCCCACCGGCGAAGAAGGCTGGGGCACCATTCCGGTCTGGGGCTTTGGCAGTGTGGTGCAGTCGCTGCATCCAGGTGTGGCGGTGGGCGAGCGGCTGTACGGCTACTACCCCATGGCATCGGCCACCGTGCTCACGCCCGCGCGCCTGAACACCTCCGGCTTTCACGACGGCGCGCTGCATCGACGCGAACTGCATGCGGTCTACAACCAGTACCTGCGCTGCAGTGCCGACCCGTTTTACACCCCGGGCACCGAAGACATCCAGGCCCTGCTGCGGCCGCTGTTCATCACCTCCTTCCTGATCGACGACTTCCTGGCCGACAACGATTTCTTCGGCGCCAAGACCATGCTGCTGTCGAGTGCCTCGAGCAAGACCGCCTATGGCACGGCCTTCCAGCTGGCCCAGCGCCCGGGCATCGAAGTCATCGGGCTGACGTCGCCGGCGAATGTGGCTTTTTGCGAAAGCCTGGGCGGCTACAGCCGGGTGCTGACTTATGACCAGCTGGACCAGATTTCTGCCGATGCGGCGTGCATTTATGTGGACTTTGCCGGCAACGCCGGGCTGCGCCTGGCCATCCACACCCGCTTTGCGAACCTGAAGTACAGCTGCTCCATAGGCGGCACCCATGTGGCCGAACTCGGCGGCGCCCGGGATCTGCCGGGGCCGCGCGCCACGCTGTTTTTTGCCCCGGCGCAGATCAAGAAACGCAGTGCCGACTGGGGTGCGGAAGGCCTGGGCCAACGCCTGGTGCAGGCCTGGCAGGCCTTCAGCCGGCGCGCCACGCAAGCTGACTCGCCGTGGCTGCTGGTGCAGCAGCACCAAGGCCCCGAAGCCGTTGCCGCGGCCTACCAACAGGTGCTGGCCGGCAAGGGTGACCCGCGCATCGGCCATATTCTCAAGCTGTGATCTCGCACACACGCTATTGATTTAATAGCTGCTTGTGCCCACCTACAAAGGGCCAGAGGCACTTTTTATCTTCACCTTTGGGGCCTTTTCCGATTGCACCGACAATGGAGGCATGAGCGAACAACCCCTGGCGGCACCCATGCCCGATGCCGTGCATGCCTACGAAAAACTGACGCCCGACGTGGTGCTGGACGCGCTGGCCAGCGTCGGCCTGTATGGCGACGGCCGGCTCATGGCGCTCTCCAGTTATGAAAACCGCGTCTACCAGGTCCACCTGGAAGCGCCGGCGGGCGCGGGCTCTGCAGCGGGTGACATCGTGGTCGTCAAGTTCTACCGGCCCGGTCGCTGGAGCGACGCGCAGATTCTTGAAGAACATGAATTTGCCGCCGAACTGATGGCCGCGGAAATTCCGGTCGTGGGCGCCCTGGCGCTGGGTGGCAGCACCCTGCACCACTTCAACGGTTTCAGCTTCAGCGTGTCGCCGCGCCGCGGCGGGCGGCGGCCCGAGCTGGAGGACCTCAGCGTGCTCGAATGGATAGGCCGCTTTCTCGCGCGCATCCACACGGTCGGCAGCGCCAAGCCCTTCAAACACAGGCCTGCGCTGACCCTGCAGACCTTCGGTTTTGCCAGCCGCGACCTGCTGCTGGCCGGCAACCACCTGCCGCTGGACATGGCGTCGCGCTGGCTCAAGGCTTTCGAAGAAGCGATGACGGTGGCGCAGGCGGTGTTTGAAAGCGTGGGCGAGGTCCGCACACTGCGCCTGCACGGCGACTGCCACCCCGGCAACATCCTGTGGACGCCCGAGGGCCTGGAAGGCGCCGGCCCGCACTTTGTCGACCTCGACGACGCACGCAGCGGCCCGGCCGTGCAGGACCTCTGGATGCTGCTGTCCGGCGAACGCGCGCAATGCCTGCAGCAGCTCGGCGCGCTGGTGGACGGCTACGAGGAATTCCGCGAATTCGACCGCCGCGAGCTGGCGCTGATCGAACCGCTGCGCACCCTGCGCCTGGTGCACTACAGCGCCTGGCTGGCCCAGCGCTGGCATGACCCGATCTTTCCGATCAACTTCCCCTGGTTCGGCTCCAGCGACTACTGGAAAGGCCAGGTCGACATGCTGGAAGAACAGACGGAAGCCATGCAGGAAGCGCCGCTGGTGGCGTAAGCACTTGTTCTAATTCCATTTTCGGGAGAAACCATGCCCGCCGAATCCTCTGCCCACGCCATTCACCGCCTGGAAGCCGTCACCAACGACCAGTTGCAGTCGCTGGCCGGGCTGCTGATCGATTGTGTGGAAGGCGGCGCCTCCGTGAGTTTCATGCATCCCCTGCCCCTGGCCAGGGCGCTGGCCTTCTGGCGCGGTGTCGCGGACAGCGCAGCCCGGGGTGACCGGGCGCTGCTGGTGGCCGAAGATGCTGTCGGCATCGTGGGTACCGTGCAGGTGCTGCTGGACCAGCCCGAGAACCAACCGCACCGCGCCGACGTGGCGAAGATGCTGGTGCACCGCCGGGCGCGGCGCCAGGGTCTGGGTGAAGCGCTGATGCAGGCCGCCGAGCAGGTCGCGCGCGAATGCGGCAAAACCCTGCTGGTGCTGGACACCGCCAGCGACGACGCCGAGCGGCTTTATGCCCGGCTGGGCTGGCAACGCTGCGGTGTGATTCCGGGGTATGCGTTGCTGCCGCAGGGCGGGCTGTGCGACACGACCTACTTCTACCGCCTGCTCGGCGACTGAATTTCGCAGACCGCTGACCATGCCGGAAAGCCCAGCGGAATCCGCACCCGCCCGACCGCTCTGGAAGACCTTTCTGGTTTTCCTCAGCCCGCTGGTGCTGACCAACATGCTGCAGGCCCTGTCGGGCACGCTCAACAACATTTATGTGGGGCAGCTGCTGGGGGTCGGTGCACTGGCAGCCGTGGCCAGCTTTTTCCCGCTGCTGCTGTTTTTCATTTCCTTCGTGATCGGCCTGGGGGCAGGCGCGTCCGTTCTCATCGGCCAGGCCTGGGGCGCCAGGGATGTCGAAAAAGTGCGCGCCATTGCCGGCACGGTGCTTTGCGCGGGCTTCTTCATCGGCGTGGTGGTCGGGTTGTGCGGCCTGCTGCTGGCCGAGCCCATCATGCACCTGCTGGGTACGCCGGCAGATGTGCTGCCCCAGGCCATCGCCTATGCCCGGGTCATGATGGCTGTCTTGCCGCTGATGTTTGTCTCCATGCTGACAGCAGCGGCGCTGCGCGGCGTGGGCGATACCGTCACCCCTCTGTTGTCGCTGGCGGTCTCCTCGAGCATCATTCTCATGCTGACCCCAGCCCTGATCCAGGGCTGGTTCGGCCTGCCGGCGCTGGGCGTGACCGGCGGTGCCTGGGCCACGCTGGTGTCGATGGCGCTGGCCCTGCTCTGGGTGGCCTGGTACCTGAAGCGGCGCGGCCGCACGCTCTCACCCGACAGGGATTTTTGGCGGCATGTGCGTCTTCAAAAGAAATTCCTGAAACCCGTCGTCCGGCTGGGCTTTCCCACCGGCCTGTTCTTCATCACCGGCTCGGTGGCGGACCTCGCCCTGCTGCGCCTAGTCAACGGCTACGGCTCGCATGCCACGGCCGCCTGGGGGGCGGTCAGCCAGGTCATGGCCTATGTCCAGTTTCCCGCCATTTCCATTGCGATTGCGACGTCGGTGCTGGCGGCGCAGGCCATAGGCGCAGGGCGCCTGCACCAGATCGACAGCGTGACGCGCGTCGGGCTCGGCATGAACCTCGCCATCACCGGTGGGCTGGCGGTGGCGGTATTGGTGTTTGCGCGAACCATCGTCGGGCTGTTCATCACCGACCCGGCGGTCGTCACGCTGGCGGCCGGGCTGCTGCACATCACCGTGTGGGCCAGCCTGATTTTCAGGCCTGGCCAGTGTGTTCACGTCCGTCATGCGCGCCAGCGGAACGGTGCTGGTGCCCACGCTCATCTCGCTGGGCTGCCTGGGCCTGTTGCTGTTTCCACTGGGCTGGGCGTTCAGCCAGACTTTCGGGCTGCGCGGCATCTGGATGAGCTACCCGGCCACCTACGCCGTGGCTCTGCTGCTGCAGACGGCCTACTTCTTTGCGGTCTGGAAGAAAAAGCCCCTCCTCAAGATGGTGTGAGCGATCCGCCGACTGCACTACCGGATGCGCGGCGGCGCCTGCAGTTGCTCGGGCGTGGTGAAGTAGGCGGCGGTGCTGCCCGCACGCGCTTTCGCCTGCGCCAGTTCATGCCGCGCCACGGTGCGCAGGTGCACTTCGTCGGGTCCGTCCATCAGGTGCAGGGCGCGGCCCCAGGTCCAGAAATAGGCCAGCGGGGTATCGGGTGACAGGCCCATGGCACCGAAGGCCTGCATGGCACGGTCCACCACCCGCGTCTGCAGCCGCGCAGCCACCACCTTGATGGCGGCCACGCGCGCGCGCAGTTGTGCAGCATCATCTTTGCCTGCGTCAAGAGCCCAGGCTGCATGAAGAATCAGCAGACGCGCCTGGTCGATCTCGATGCGCGACTCGGCAATCCATTCCTGCACATTGGAAAAATCAGAAAGGTATTTGCCGAAGGCCTGGCGCTCCAGCGTGCGTTCCGTGGCCAGCTCCAGTGCCAACTCGCACTGGCCGATGGTGCGCATGCAGTGGTGCACCCGGCCCGGCCCGAGCCGTGCTTGCGCCATGGCAAAACCCTCGCCCCAGCCGCCCAGCAGGTGGTCCAGCGGCACGCGCACGTCACGCAGCAGGATTTCGCAATGCCCTTCGGGCGCATGGTGGTGCACCACGGCAATGTTGCGCAGCACCTGCAGCCCCGGCGTGTCCATGGGCACCAGCACCATGCTGTGCCGGTGGTGCGCCCCGGCCGGGTCACCCTCACCTGGCGCCTCGTCGTTGCGGCACATCACCACCAGCAGCCGGCAGCTTGGGTGCGCCGCTCCGGTGATGAACCACTTGCGGCCATTGAGCACCAGTTGCCCGCCCTCGCGCCGCACGGTGGTCTGCAGATTGGTCGGGTCGGACGAGGCCACGTCCGGCTCGGACATCGCAAACGCGGACCGGATGCGGCCTTCCAGCAGCGGCATCAGCCACTGCACGCGCTGCTCGGGCGTGGCAAAGCGGTGCAGCAGTTCCATGTTGCCGGTGTCGGGGGCGCTGCAGTTGAACACTTCCGCGGCCCAGGGCAGCCGGCCCATGGTTTCGGCCAGCGGCGCGTAGTCAAGGTGGCCCAGGCGGGTGCCGGGCTCGTCCTCCTGCAGGCTCGGCAGAAACAGGTTCCACAAGCCCGCCTCGCGCGCCAGCGCCTTGAGGTCTTCGAGAAAAGGCGGTGGATACACCCCGTCCTGCACCGAGCGGTGCCAGGCCGCGTTGTAGGGCAGCAGGTACTGCTGCATGAAGGCTTCGAGCTGCTGGCGCAGCGCCAGCGCCCTGGGGGAGTGATTGAAGTCCATGAGGCATTGTGCGATTCGGGCCGGGCCCTGTCAGAACGCAGGTGACACCCCGCCCTTCACAGCCCCAGGGACTGAAAGAGGCCATCCATGCGCGCCTGTACCGCCGCATCCATGGCGATGGGGCGGCCCCATTCGCGCTGGGTTTCGCCGGGCCATTTGTTCGTCGCGTCCAGTCCCATCTTGCTGCCCAGGCCGCTCACCGGCGAGGCAAAGTCCAGGTAGTCGATGGGGGTGTTTTCCATCAGCAGGGTGTCGCGCGCCGGGTCCATGCGGGTGGTCAGGGCCCAGATCACCTCGCGCCAGTCGCGCACGTCCACGTCATCGTCCACCACGACCACAAACTTGGTGTACATGAACTGGCGCAGGTGGCTCCACACGCCCATCATCACGCGCCGTGCATGCCCCGGGTAGGCCTTCTTGATGCGCACCAGCGCCATGCGGTAGCTGCAGCCTTCGGGCGGCAGGTAAAAGTCGGTGATTTCGGGAAACTGCCTTTGCAGCAGGGGAATGAACAGCTCGTTCAGGGCCATGCCGAGCACGGCAGGCTCGTCCGGCGGTTTGCCGGTGTAGGTGGAGTGGTAAATCGGGTCGCGCCGCATGGTGATGCGGTCCACCGTGAACACCGGAAACGAGGCCTGCTCGTTGTAATACCCCGTGTGGTCGCCGAACGGTCCTTCGAGCGCATGCTGGTAGCCGCTGGGGTGGCCGGCATCCGGATAGATGTGGCCCTCGAGCACGATCTCGGCGGTGGCCGGCACGCGCAAGCCGCTGCCCAGCGCGCGCACGACGTCGGTGCGCGCGCCGCGCAGCAGGCCGGCGAACTGGTACTCGGACAGGCTGTCGGGCACCGGGGTCACCGCGCCGAGGATGGTGGCCGGATCGGCGCCCAGCGCGACGGCCACGGGATAGGGTTGGCCCGGATTCGCCGCAGCATGGTCGCGAAAATCGAGCGCGCCGCCGCGGTGTGCCAGCCAGCGCATGATGAGCTGGTTGCGTGAGAGCACCTGCTGGCGGTAAATGCCCAGGTTTTGCCGTGGCTTGTGCGGCCCCTGGGTGATGACCAGGCCCCAGGTGACCAGGGGCGCGACGTCGCCGGGCCAGCAGTGCTGCACCGGCAGGCGCGCCAGGTCCACATCCTGGCCCTCCCAGACCACCTCCTGGCAGGGCGCCGAACGCAATTCACGCGGCGCCATGTGCCACAAGGTCTTGAGCAACCCGCCCAGACCGAGCATGTCTTTCAGGCCCTTGGGTGCTTCGGGTTCCTTGAGGGCGGCGAGCACCTCGCCAAAGGAACGCAGCGCGCGCAGGTCGGTGACACCCATGGCGCGCGCCACACGTGCCGGTGTGCCGAACAGGTTGGCCAGCACCGGCATGTTGTGTCCGGTGGGGTGTTCGAACAAGAGGGCCGGGCCCCCGGCACGCAGGACGCGGTCGCACAGTGCCGTCATTTCCAGATGCGGCGACACCGGCTCGGCCACGCGGCGCAGGTCGCCGGTCAGCTCGAGCTGGGCCATGAAATCGCGCAGGTCGCGGTAGCGCATGGCTCAGGACCCGGCCGTGGCGAGAGCCCGCCCGTCCCAGCGCGGGGCCAGGTCGTGCGGCAGGTCCAGCAGGTCCAGCACACGCGCCACGCTGCCGTCCACCAGCTCGGCCACCGACTGCGGGCGCTGGTAGAAGGCCGGCATGGGCGGGCAGATGATGGCGCCCATTTCGGTCGCGCTGACCATGTTGCGCAGATGGCCCAGGTGCAGCGGCGACTCGCGCACCATCAGCACCAGGCGCCGGCGCTCCTTGAGCACCACGTCGGCGGCGCGCGTGATGAGGTTGTCCGCCAGCCCGTGCGCCACGGCAGCCAGCGTGCGCATCGAACAGGGCGCCACCACCATGGCACTGCATAAAAAGGAGCCGCTCGCAATGGAGGCGCCCACATCGCGCGCGTCATGCACCTGGTCGGCCAGGGCTTCGACGGCGACGCGGCTCATGCCCTGCTCCTGGTCGAGGTTGCGCCAGCCCGCGTCGGACACCACCAGGTGGGTCTCGATCCCCGCCAGGGCATGAAGCACCTGCAACAGGCGCGTGCCATACACCGCGCCACTGGCCCCGGAGATCGCCACAATGATGCGTCGGGATAGCGCGCTGTCACCGGGGGGCATGGGCGTCCACTCCTTTGGCGGCAACCCCGCCAGCGGGAGTGGATGCACGCAGCGGCACCGCCAGCAGGTCGGCCGCCACACGCTCGAGCACCAGCGCTGCCTGCGCGGGATCGAAGTCCTCATGCGTGCGCTTTTTGACACCGTATTGCTGGAGCGGGTAATGCCGGTCGGCCGTGATGCCATGGCGCGCCAGCACGCTTTTCACGCAGGCCAGCGGGCAGCCGTCGAGCGCGATGACGGGCCGTCCGGAGCGCACGATTTTCATCAGATGGGGCACGTCGCCACCCACCCCGGCAATGCAGGACATCTCGGCGACGCCGCGCCGGTCCAGCTGCAGCGCCACCTGGTTGGCCAGCTGCGCGGCGCTGGAGCATCCCGAACAGGAATAGACCAGCGGCAAACTGCGCCTATCCTCAGTCATGGCGGTTGCCTGCAGGCTGACGCGGGCCAACACCGGCCGACCGCTGCCGTGGCCCCAGGTGCGCCAGCAACTGGAGCGGCCCCCACTGCTGCAGGTCGAGCACCGGCAGCTCCAGGGCATCGAGCGCGTTCTTGACGACCAGGCCCAGTTCGGTGTCGCCCTCCATCGCGAGGCGGCGGCTGAAAAAAAGCGTGTCCGGATCTTCCTGGCGCTGCGCCAGGCGCATGAAGTCGTGGGCGCTGGCACTGATGGCCAGGTCGGTGGCCTGCTGCCGGGGGCAGGCGGCGAAGCGCTGCCCGGTCCAGGAAAAGTCAAAGGTCAGACGCGCGTCACGCACGTGGATGCGCAGCTTTTTGTGCAGCAACAGGCGGCCCACGTCGGCCGGCAACTGGCGCGCCAGGCCCAGGTTGAGCGCACTCACCAGCAGCACCGAGCCGGGGTAAGCCGGCAGGCGCTCCAGCAGCGATCCGAGGGCCGGCGGCAACGCCAGGGAAGGAGATGAGGAAAGGGGTTTCATGGGGATCCGGACAGTCAGGCCACATACAGCAGCACGGTGAAGAAGTGGCAGATGCTGCCGCCCAGCACACACAGGTGCCACCAGCCGTGGCCGTGGCGCAGCTTGTGGTCGGTGGCATAAAAACCAATGCCCAGGGTGTAGCAGGCGCCGCCCGCGGCCAGCCAGGCAAAACCCGCAGGCGTCAGGGCGGTCCACAAGGGCGACACCGCCACCAGCGCCAGCCAGCCCATCAGCACATAAATGACCAGTGACAGCACCCGCGCGCCCTTGGCCAGCCAGATTTCCTGCACGATGCCCAGCAAGGCCAGGCTCCACACCACGCCCAGCAAGGACCAGCCCCAGGCGCCGCGCAGCGACACGAGCGCGAAGGGCGTGTAGCTGCCGGCGATCAGCAGGTAGATCGAACAATGGTCGAACTTGCGCAGCACGTTTTTGGCGCGGCCGCGTACGCTGTGGTACAGCGTGGAAAAGACGTACAGCGCCACCAGCATGGCGCCGTAGATGCTGAAGCTCACAATTTTCCAGGGATCGCCCACGAAGCCGGCGGGCACGATCAGTGCGACCGCACCCGCCACCGCCAGCCCGGCGCCGACGAGGTGGCTGATGCTGTTGAAACGTTCACCGTGGTACATCGTTGTCAGCCCTCAGCCCGCCACCGCGGATGCCACCTGCTCCAGGCCGGGGCGGCCGTGCCAGTAGCCATTGCAGCCCTTCTCCGGCATGAGGGGCTGCATGCGCGCCAGCGCCTCCTGCGGCGTCAGCACCTGCCTGCGTGCTGCATCGAACAGGGCGATCACCTCTGCCATGTGCTGCGCCTGCGGACTCAGGCGAATCACGTCCACGCCCGCGGCACGCATGTCCTCCAGCGCATCGACCAGGTTGTAGACGCGGGCCGACTGGGTCTGTGTGCCGTTGAGCACCAGGAACTCCTCGCTCTCGCGGGTCCTGAGCATCAGACCGTCCGGGTGGTCGAGGCAACTGAAGCGGCAGTCGTCCTTGGGCAGGTTGCGCTGCCGCGCGGTAAAGCAGCGCGCCGAGTAGGCCAGCGGCATGCGCCCGTAGGCAAACACCTCGGTCTCCAGACCTGGCGGGCGGTCCTGCTGCAGCAGCGCCAGATCACCCTGCTTCATCTCCAGCGGCATGACCCAGCGGCTGGCGCCCAGCGAGGCCATCCATTGCAGCGAAGCCGGGTTGTACAGGTTGAGGTGCGGGCCGGCCACAAACGGCAGCTTGCCGGCCAGGCGGTGGACGGCGCCCATGTCGTTGGCCTCGACCCGGAAATCGCCATTGGCCGTGATCCTGTGCATGGTGCCGACGTCGCTGCCCGACTCCAGCAGCACCTGGGTCGACAGCACCACCTCCTTGCCGGCAGCACGCAGGCGGGCCGCGATGTCCAGCCAGTCGGCCAGGCGCAACTCATGACGCCGCGAACACACGGTCTCGCCGAGGTAGACCACGTCCACCGGCGTGACAGCGACCGTGTCGTAAAAATTGAAGACAGTCTCCCTCTGCCAGTAATACAGCAGCGGGCCCAGGGCGATTTTCATGGTGCGGTTTTCCATCATTTCCAGGGCCGGTGGTAAGCGCCCAGCGTGTGCTGCTGGCCTTCGGCCACCTGGTCGAGGCTGGCCATCCAGCTGGTTTTCGGTGCGTAGCGATGCGGGTTGGCAACGCAATGGTCGATGGCCTCGCGCCAGACACGCGTCACCTGCGCCACATAAGCAAGGCTGCGCTGGCGGCCCTCGATCTTGATGGCGCGTACACCCATCTTCATGAGCTGGGGCAGAAGTTCGAGCGTGTTCAGGCTGGCGGGCTCCTCGATGGCGTAATAACTCTCGTCATCACCCACGTCGAAGCGCCCCTTGCACAGCGTGGGGTAGCCGGCGTTTTCCCCGCTGGCATAACGGTCGATCAACACACCGCCCAGCCGCGATTCCAGGCCCTGCGGCGTTTCCTGCCAGCGCACGGACTTGGCCGGCGAACACACGCCGTGCGTGTTGGGTGACTCGCCCGTCACATAGGACGACAGCGCGCAGCGCCCCTCCACCATCACACACAGGCTGCCAAAACCGAACACCTCGATCTCCACCGGCGTCTTGTCAATCACCTGCCGCACCTGCTCGAGCGACAACACACGCGGCAACACCGCGCGAACGACGCCGAACTGCTCACGGTAGAAGTTGATCGCCTCGTAATTGGTGGCCGAGCCTTGCACCGACAGGTGCAGGCGCAGCGCCGGATAACGCGAGGCGGCATATTGCATGAGGCCGGGGTCGGCCAGGATCACGGCATCCACCCCCAAGTCCACCGCCTGGTCCAGCGCCGCGCGCCAGGGACCGGGGTTGGCGGCCTGCGGATAGGTGTTGAGCGCCATGAAAACCTTGCAGCCGCGCTCGTGGGCATAACGAATGCCCGCGGCAATCGCGGCCTCGTCGAAATTGAGGCCGGCAAAGTTGCGTGCATTGGTTGCATCGCGCAAACCCAGGTACACGCAATTGGCCCCGTTGTCCACCGCGGCTTTCAGGGCCGGAAGGCTGCCAGCTGGACAAACCAGCTCTGGCGGGGCTGATGGCGGTTGCAGGGTCTCAGGAAGGGAAGCAGAAGAAGTCATGCATTTGGAATCAGGCAGGCCCCGGAACAGAGCCATTGCAAGCTGCGACCTTACGCCGAACGGACGCAAAACTTTCTGATCCCCGTCAACAGTTGGTCCAAACGCCGGACCGCAAAACAGACCCGTTGCATGAAATTTCTTGAACAACCTGCCTCCTTGCGGCTCACAAGGCAGCTACCAAAAGTGCAATTGACCTGGATCAATAGGGGAATGAACTTTTTCAATCTCAATAGATGTATTATTTATGCATCTTATAAATTTTACTGATTTCTGTTTTACTGAATGGAGTCCCCATGAACCACTCTTCCACGTCTTCCGCAGCGTTCACGCTCGATATCCGGACGATTCTTCCCCGCGAACGGCACCCGGCCATCTTCCGGACATTTGGCCAGCTTGGCGCCGGTCAGACCCTGGAATTGATCAACGACCACGATCCACAACCGCTGCGTCACCAGTTCCAGGCAGAAATGCCGGGCAAATTCGGCTGGACCTACCTGGAACAGGGCCCTGATACCTGGCGCGTGGCCATTACCCGGCTGAAGCCGGCTCACAGCGACGGGCAGTGCTGCGGCTCCTGCGGCGGCGCCTGATCCCCTTTACAGAAACCAGAAGGAATACGCGATGAAAAACAACAACATGCTGTGGCGCTGGCTCGGCTTCATCTTTGTCCTGTCGTTTGGGGCCCTGGGTTACCTCGGCGTGCAGATCTACCTGACAGCCCCGCCCATCCCCAAGGCCGTCGTCACCACCTCGGGCGAGCTTCTTTTCACCGGCGAGCAGGTCCAGAAAGGCCAGCAGGTCTGGCTGGCCAGCGGCGGCCAGCAACAAGGCAGCGTCTGGGGCCACGGCGCCTATCTGGCGCCGGACTGGTCGGCCGACTGGCTGCACCGGGAAGCAACGGCGCTCCAGACCATCCATACGCAGGCCTTGCGCAAGGATCCGTCAGCCATCACAGCGTCCGACCGCGGCGCGGTCGATGCTGCGCTGAAGGAGGAAATGCGGCGCAACACCTACGACCCCACCAGCGAAACTGTCACCGTGTCACGCGACCGTGCACAGGCGATCCGCGAAGTGGCGGGTCACTACAACGCCCTGTTCGGCAGCGACGTGCTGCTGGACAAGCTGCGTGACCAGTACGCGATGACGGGCAACCTGCTGCCGGATGCGGCAGATCGCCAGGCCCTCGCAGCCTTCTTCTTCTGGACGTCCTGGGCCGCGACCACCGACCGGCCCGGCGAGGAAAACCTGTCTTACACCAGCAACTGGCCGCATGAGCCCCTGGTGGGCAACAAGATGACCGACTCGGCCGCGATCTGGTCGATGGTCAGCATCGTCCTGCTGCTCGGTGCCATTGCCGCCATGTTGTGGCTGCACGGCAGCCAGCGCCATGAGCCGGAGGCCCTGCCGCCCAAGGCCGATCCTCTGCTGGGCGCGGTCGCCACCCCCTCGATGAAGGCCACGCGCAAGTACTTCTTTGCCGTGGTCGGCCTCATGCTGCTGCAGATCGCCATGGGTGTGGTCACAGCGCACTACGCCGTCGAAGGCCAGTCCTTCTTTGGCCTGCCGCTGGCCCAGGTGTTGCCTTATGTCGTGAGCCGCACGGTGCACACCCAGGTCGGCATCTTCTGGATCGCCACCGCCTGGCTGGCCACCGGTCTCTACATCGCCCCCCTGCTGTCGGGGCGGGAACCCAAGCTGCAAAAGCTCGGCGTGGACGTTCTGTTCTGGGCGCTGATAGCCATCGTGGTCGGCTCGACCGTGACCGGCTGGCTGGGCACGCTGCAGCACCGCGGCGTGGACTTCAGCTTCTGGGTCGGCAACCAGGGGCTGGAATTCACCAGCATGGGCCGTGTCTGGCAAATCCTGCTGTTCGTGGGTCTGCTGTTCTGGGTGTTTCTGCTCGGCCGCGCCCTCTGGCCGGCACTGAAAAAACCGTCGGAAACCCGCGGCCTGATCGCCATGGTCTTCCTGTCGGCCACCTGCATAGGCGGCTTCTACGCGACCTCGCTGACCTGGGGCCAGAACACGCACTACTCGATGGTCGAGTACTGGCGCTGGTGGCTGGTCCACCTGTGGGTGGAGGGGTTCTTCGAGGTGTTCGCCACCGCCGTGGTTGCGCTGATCTTCACCAAGCTGGGACTGGTTCGCACCGAAAGCGCCAACCGCGCCATCATCGCCGAGACCATCGTGTTCCTGTTCGGCGGCATCCTGGGCACGCTGCATCACCTGTATTTCACCGGCACGCCCACCTCGGTGATCGCCGTCGGTGCGGTGTTCTCCGCGCTGGAAGTCGTGCCCCTGACGCTGATCGGCCTGGAAGCCCTGCAGACCTACCGGCGCTCCCAGGCCCTGCCCTGGCTGGCTGCCTACAAATGGCCTGTCATGTGTTTTGTCGCGGTCGGCTTCTGGAACACCGTCGGCGCCGGCCTGCTCGGCTTTGCCATCAACCCGCCGGCCTCGCTTTACTATGTGCAGGGCCTGAACATGACCGCAGCCCATGGCCACGCCGCCCTGTTTGGTGTCTACGGCATGCTCGGCATCGGCCTGATGCTGTTCTGCCTGCGCGGCCTGTATGCGCGCCACCTGCATGCCGACAACATCCTCAAGCCGGCCTTCTGGAGCCTGAACATCGGCCTGGCGATGATGGTCTTCCTGTCGCTGTTGCCGGCCGGCATCTACCAGGCCTGGGCCAGCGTGAGCAAAGGACTGTGGTACGCCCGCTCGCCGGAAATCATCCACTCCCCCGTGATGGAAACCCTGGTCTGGATGCGGGTACCCGGCGACATCCTGTTCGCCATCGGCGCGGTCCTGCTGGCCTGGTATGCCGTGCGCCTGTTGCGGCGCCCCGCGGTTCAGCCCGCCAGCGCCATCACAGCCAAGGCGGTGGCCGGTCTCTGAGCTCTCTCGCAAGGCCGGCCGTGCCGGCCTTGCGTCCTTTCCCGATTTTTTCATTGGAGTTTTCATCATGAGCGAGATCCAGCCCCTCCCCAACGTCCACCCCTTCGACGCCCGCGGTGTTGCCAAACGTTTCCGCCACGCGGCCATCTTCGGCGCCCTGGAAAGCCTGCACCCCGGGGAAACCATGCGTTTCGTCAACGACCACGACCCCCTGCCGCTGCTGGGCCAACTGCAGCAGGCCTTCGGCGAAAAACTGGGCATCGCCTATGTCCGGCGCGAACCGGGGGAAATCGTGATCGACTTCCAGGTACGCGGCTGAGGCCTTACATTCACCCCATGAAACTCACCGCCTTTACCGACTACAGCTTGCGTGTGCTGATCTACCTGGCCGCGCAGCCCCAGAAACGCGCCACGATTGCCGAAATCGCGGCCTCTTTCGACGTGTCGGAAAACCATCTGACCAAGGTGGTGCACCTGCTCGGTAAAAGCGGCTGGCTGGCCAATGTGCGCGGCAAGGGCGGCGGGCTCGAACTGGCCATGCCGCCCGAACTGGTCGGTGTCGGCGCGGTGGTGCGCCAGACCGAGGGCGCGGCGGTGGTGGCCGAATGTTTTTCTGATGAGGCCAACCACTGCGCGATCACACGCATCTGCCGGCTGCGGGGTGTGCTCGGTGAAGCGGTCGAGGCCTTCTATGCCGTGCTGGACCGCTACACCCTGGCCGACCTGGTCCAGAACCGCCAGGCGCTGGCCAAGGTGCTGTTTATCGACAGGACCGCGCCCACGCCGGCGGCAAAACGCGCCGTCTGAGCGCTGATACCTAAGCTGCCATGACTGAGCCCAAAGCGCCCTTTCCCTACGAAGGCCCTGAGGCACTGCGCCAGCCCCTGGTGGCGGCACTGACGCGGGTGGTCGACCCGGAGGTCGCCATGAGCATCGTTGATGTCGGGCTCATCTATGGCGTCACCGTAACCGACGAGAAACTGCATGTCCGGCTGACCATGACATCCGCCGCATGCCCGGTCGCCGATCTCATCATCGACGAGGTCGAGACCGAACTGGACCGCGTGGCGCCGCCGGACTTGCTGATTGAAGTTGAACTGGTGTGGGAGCCGCCCTGGTCCGCCGACCGGATGAGCGAGCGCGCCAGGCGCTTCATGCAGTGGTGAACACATCGCGCCGACCCAGGCAAGCGCAACGCCAGACGACGCCGCGGTGGATCACCCTGGCCGTGCGGCCGCTGCTGCTGGCAGGGGTCGCGCTGTCGCTGCTGGCCGGCATTGCAGGCGGCCTGCTGCGCGTGGGCGTCGTCCTTCCCGCCCTGCCGGATGCCCTCTGGCCTGGCCAGGCCGCGCTGGCCCATGCGGCGCTGATGATCTGCGGTTTTCTCGGCACCGTGATCGGCATCGAACGGGCCGTGGCCGTCAAGCTGCGCGCCGCTTTCCTGGCACCGCTGGCCTCGGGTGCAGGGGGCGCGCTCCTGCTGCTGGGTCAGCCCGGGCCGGGCGCGTGGCTGGGCGTGGCCGCTGCGGCCATCTTCACCGCGGTCAACATTGTGATCGTGCGGCGCCAGCGCGCCGCCCACACCTGGCTGCTGCTGGTCGCCGCGGGCGCGTGGCTGGCCGGCAACCTGCTGTTCGCCACGGGCCAAGGCAGCATTGCGACGCTGCCCTGGTGGTTCGCCTTTCTCGTGATGACCATCGCCGCCGAGCGCCTGGAAATGACGCGGCTGATGCGCCGGCGCCCCGCCGCGGAGCTGTCGCTGCAGGCCGTGCTGGTGGCGCTGCTCGCGGGCGCGGCCTGGTCGGCCCTGGCGCCGGTTGCCGGCGGGCTGCTGTACGGCGCAGCGCTGACCCTGCTGGCGCTGTGGCTGGCGGTCTTCGACATCGCCCGCCACACCGTCCGGGCGCACGGCCTCAGCCGTTATATGGCGGTTTGCCTGCTCGGCGGCTACGCCTGGCTGGCGGTGGCCGGGGTTGCGTGGGCGGGCACCGCCCTGGGCCTGCCGCTGCGCGACGCCGCACTGCATGCCCTCGGCCTGGGCTTCATCGTCAGCATGATGATGGGCCATGCACCGGTGATCCTGCCGGCCATTGCGCGCATCAAGCTGCAGTTCGGCGCCTTTTTCTACGTGCCGCTTACCGTGTTGCACCTCTCCCTGCTGCTGCGCCTGGTCGCCGGGATGGCAGGTGACCCGCTGCGCAGCACCGGCGCCGCCCTCAATGCTGCCGCGATAGCGCTGTTTGCGGCCACCATCGCCGGCGCCGCGATAGCCTGGCGTATCCATCATGGCGGGCCCGACGCCCTGCCCCACCAAAAGACCGACCCATGACTCCCCTCATCGCAGAACCTCCCCGCCCTTCGCCGGCCCCCGCCGGCTGGGCGCTCTGGGACCTCGGCTTTCGTCCGTTTTACCTGCTGGCCAGCACCTTCGCCGCCCTGTCAATTGGGCTGTGGGCGTTGCAATTTTCCGGCTGGCTGGGCCTGCCCTACCTGCAGGGGCCGATGTGGCACGCCCACGAGATGCTGTTCGGCTTTGCACTGGCCGTGGTCGTCGGTTTCCTGTTCACGGCCGGGCGCAACTGGTCGAACCGGCCGACCCCCACCGGCTGGCCCCTGGCCGCGCTGGCCGCCCTGTGGGTCGCGGGCCGGGTCCTGGTACTCACGCCTTTCGGCTGGGCCGCGCTACTGGCCAATGTCGCATTCCCGCTCGCGGCCGCCATCGCGCTGGCGATTCCCTTCATCGCCGCGCGCAATCGCCGCAACTACTTTTTTGTCGGTCTGTTGCTGCTGATGTCGGTAGCCGTGCTCGGCATTCACCTGGCCCAACTCGGCGTCATGCAGCTTCCAGGCTGGGTCGGCATCCAGCTTGCCCTCGATATCATGCTGTTCATCATGGCCGTGATGGGCGGCCGGGTGATTCCCATGTTCACCAACAACGGTGTCCCGGGCGCCAATGCCACGCGCCTGCCCCTGCTGGAGAAAGCCGCGCTGGGCAGCGTGCTGGTGCTGCTGCTGGCCGACGCCGTGCAACTGCACGGCGTGTGGCTGGCCGCCGTGGCTGGCGCATGCGCGCTTGCCCACCTTGCCCGCTGGAGCCTGTGGCGCCCCTGGAAGACAGGGCGCGCGCCGCTGGTCTGGGTATTGCAGGTCGCCTACTTCTGGATCCCGGTGCATCTCGTGCTGCGCGCCCTGGCAGCGGCGGGATGGGTGGCCCCTTCGCTGGCCACGCATGCGCTGACGGTGGGTGCCATCGGCGGCCTCATCATCGGCATGATGACGCGTACCGCACGCGGCCACACTGGCCGGCCCTTGCGGGCCGACCGCAGCGATGTGGCCTGTTATGTCCTTGTCCTGCTCGCGGCGCTGGTCCGCGTGTTCGTGCCGCTCGCTGCCCCGGCCTGGATCATCGAGGCCACGTTGGGATCGGCCGCACTGTGGTCTGCCGGCTTCGCGCTCTATGCCGTGCGCTACTGGCCGGTGCTGACACGGCCGCGTATTGACGGACAGGCCGGCTGACCGCGGGCACTTTACCCGCCGGGCGCAAAATGGGGCCATGAAACCACCCAAGCGACTGCAGTCATTGATCGAAGAAGGCCTGATCGACACCGTGGTGCGGCAGTTGATGAGCGGCAAGGAAGCCATGGTCTACGTCGTGCGCTGTGGTGACGACACGCGCTGCGCCAAGATTTACAAGGAAGCCGACCAGCGCAGCTTCCGGCAGGCGGTGGACTACACCGAAAACCGCAAGGTCAAGAACACGCGCCAGGCGCGTGCGATGGCCAAGGGGACCCGCTTTGGCCGGCAGGCAGCCGAGGCGGCCTGGCAAAGCGCCGAAGTCGACGCACTGTACCGCCTGGCCGCCGCCGGTGTGCGCGTGCCCACACCGCACAACTTCTGCGACGGCGTGCTGCTGATGGAGCTGGTGACCGACGAACATGGCGACGCGGCGCCGCGCCTGAACGATGTGGAGTTCACGCCGGAGCAGGCACGCCTGCACCATGCCACGCTGCTCACGGAGGTGGTGCGCATGTTGTGTGCCGGCGTCGTGCACGGCGACCTGTCCGAGTTCAATGTGCTGCTGGCCGCGGACGGGCCCGTCATCATCGACCTGCCGCAGGCCGTCGATGCTGCCGGCAACAACCACGCCAGCCGCATGCTGCTGCGCGATGTCGCCAACCTGCGCGGCTTTTTCGGCCGTTTCGCGCCCGACCTGCTGGCCACCGCCTACGGCCATGAGATCTGGGACCTGTACCAGCGCGGCGTGTTGCGGCCCGATACGGTGCTCACCGGGCGTTTCGCGCACCAGCTCGGACCGGTGGACATGCGCGCCGTGATGGGCGAGATCGACGATGCGCGGGCCGAGGAAGCGGCACGCCGCCTGCGCATGCAGGCCCTGTAGGCACACGCGGCCTGCTGCCCGACAGACAGGCGCACGCCTTTGGTGTACGGTGGTCCGCAAGGCTGCACATCCCGTGCATGCGAAGGCCCCCATGAACAATCCTCACTACACACCCCGCACCTTTGGCGACCGCTTTGCCTACGCCTTTGTCCGCTTCCTGCGCTTTTTTGCCGACCTGTTTTTTGCCAAGCGCTACGGCCACCGCGCCATCGTGCTGGAAACCGTCGCCGCAGTTCCCGGCATGGTGGGGGCCACGCTGACGCACCTGCGCTGCCTGCGCCGCATCGAGGACGACAAGGGCTGGATACGCACGCTGATGGACGAGGCCGAGAACGAGCGCATGCACCTGATGACCTTCATCAAAATCGCGCAGCCCAACTGGTTTGAGCGCGGGCTGGTCATCCTGGTACAGGGGTTCTTCTACAACGCCTACTTCCTGCTGTACCTGATCGCCCCGGGCGTGGCGCACCGGGTGGTCGGGTACTTTGAGGAAGAGGCCTACACCAGCTACACCCACTACCTGGCGCTGATCGACTCGGGCGCCCATGCCAATGTGGCGGCCCCGCAGATTGCCAAGGACTACTGGAAGCTGCCCGCCGACGCAACCTTGCGGGACGTGGTGCTGGCCGTGCGGGAAGACGAGGCGGGGCACCGCGACGTGAACCACGGTTTTGCCAATGCGCTGCATGGCGGCGGTGCGCAGCAGCGCGCCGCCGGCTGAGAAGGGTTCTCCGGGCGTGTCAGCGCACCGGGTTTTCCAGGCTGCCGATCCCGTCGATTTCCACCCGCACCACATCACCGGCCTGGAGGTACTTCGGCGGCTTGAAGCCAATACCGACACCGACCGGCGTGCCGGTGGCGATCACGTCACCGGGGTAGAGCGTGATGCCGGCCGAGAGGGTTTCGATCAGTTTGGGAATGTCAAAGATCAGGTCCGCGGTTGAGGCGTTCTGGCGTTCCTCGCCATTGACATAGCAGCGCACCCCGGTTTTGGTACCGTCCAGTTCGTCGGCACTCACCAGCCACGGACCCATGGGGCAGAAGGTGTCGAACGATTTGCCCATGTGCCATTGCTGGTGACGGCCTTGCCAGTCGCGCGCAGTGATGTCGTTGAGGATGGTGTAGCCCCAGACATGGGCCATCGCGTCTTTCGCGGCAATGCCCTTGCCGCCGCGTCCGATGATGACGGCCAGTTCGGCCTCGTAATCGATCGCCATGGAAACCGCCGGCATCTCGATGGCGGCGCCGGGACCGACCACGGATTCCGGCACCTTGGTGAAGATGATGGGGTCGGCAGGAATGTCACCGCCCGATTTGGCGCTGCTGTCAAAGCCGCTGCCGGCAAACTCTTTCGCGTGCGCAAAGTAGTTTTTCCCGACACAGAAAATATTCCGGCGCGGCCTGGGCAGCGGGGCGACGATCTGCACCTCATGGAGGGCGAGGGCGGGCAACAGGGCCGGCAGGGTGTCGCCACGCGCCTGCATCTCGATCAGCGCCTGCGCCCCCAGGTCGCTCTGCGCTTCGGGCAGATCAAAGGGCTGGACGTGCTGGAGGTCGGCGGACACCAGACCCACACCGGACCGGCCATTGAGGCGGTAGGCAACAATTTTCATGGCGCTGTCTCTCTTTGTTTTTGCCCGGCAGGAAGGTGCCGCGGCGGTTGCGGAAGCAGGAGCCTGGGGACAGACTCCTAGGGATTGCGATTACCCAAAAATTTCAGGCGGATGTTAGCATGCAAACCATAAAAAGTGCGCGGGTTGTCGACCCGCCGCAGATCAACCCTCAGGAGACAAACATGAAACGCAGATCCGTATTGTTGGGTGCCTTGCTCATTTCGGCCACCACCTGGGTGGCCGCACAAAACGCGTGGCCCGTACGCCCCATCACCATGATCGTGCCTTTCCCGCCTGGTGGCCTGGCCGACCTCGTGGCACGCCCTGTGGCCGAAGCCATGTCACGCGACCTGGGTCAGCCGGTGGTGATTGAAAACAAGGCCGGCGCCGGCGGCGGCATCGGCATGGGCGTGGCCGCCAAAGCCAAGCCCGATGGTTACACCGTGCTCCTGGCCTTGTCCTCGCTGACCGTCATTCCCGAGGCGGACACCCTGCGCGGGCGCCCGCCCATGTTTGCGCTCAACGACCTGCGCCCGATCGCGCGGTTTACCGCCGACCCGACCGTGCTGGCGGTGCGCGCCGAGTCGCCATGGAAAACCGTGAAGGATTTTGTCGAGGATGCCAGGAAGCGCCCGGGCGCGATCAACTACGGCTCATCGGGCAACTACGGCACCATGCATGTGCCCATGGAAATCCTCTCGCAGAACGCTGGCGTAAAGATGACGCACATCCCTTTCACCGGCGCAGGCCCCGCAGTGGTGGCGCTGCTGGGCGGGCAAATCGACGCGGTCTCCTCCGGGCCCGCAACCGTGCTGCAGCACGTCAAGGCCGGCAAACTGCGGGTACTGGCCCATTGGGGCAATGGCAAGCTCGCTGCCCTGCCAGAGGCGCCCAGCCTGAAAGACGCGGGTTACAACGCCGAGTACGCGCAGTGGTCCGGCCTGTTCATCCCCAAAGACACCCCTGAACCCATTGCCCAGCGACTGCGCGCCGCCGCCAACGCGGCCGCGCAGGACAGCAAGGTCAAGGAAGTCATCCTCAGCGCCGGCAGCCCGGTGTTGTACCAGGACGCCGCCGACTTCGAGAAATACGTGCAGGCCGACGCCAAACGCATGGCCGAGGTCGTCAAGCGCATCGGCAAGCTCGACTAGGGCCTGTTCCCAACGCCAGGTCTTCAACGGAGAACCTCATGGGCCTCAGAAAAACTTTTCTTCTTGCGCTGGGCCTGGCCGCGACAGCCCTGGCCACCAACGCCGCCGCGCAGGCTTACCCCGGCAAGCCGGTGAAAATCATCGTGCCCTTCGCCGCGGGCGGTCCGGCCGACAACTACGCCCGCTTCATCGCGCAGCGCCTGCAGGATGCACTGGGCCAGTCCTTTGTGGTCGACAACCGGCCCGGCGCCGGCTCCATCATCGGCACCGACATGGTGGCCAAAGCGGCGCCCGATGGCTACACGCTGCTGATGATGTCCAACACCCACACGGTCAACGAAACGCTGATTCCGGCCAAGCCCTTCCAGCTCATGCGCGACTTTGTGGCGGTGGCGCCGGTCAATTACTCGGACCTGGTGCTGGTCGCCAACCCGGCACTGCCGGCTTCGTCCCTGAAGGACCTGGTCCAGCAGGCCAAGGCCAGGCCCGGCAAGTTCAATTACGCGTCCTCCGGTCCCGGCACGCCCTACCACATGGCCGGTGAACTGTTCAAGAGCATGGCCGGCGTCTACCTCGTGCATATCCCTTACCGCGGCAGTTCCGGCGCGCGCACCGACGTGATCGGTGGCCAGGTCGACGTGATGTTTGATGCTGTCACCACCATGGCCGAGCAGATCAAGGCCGGCAAGGTCAAGGCCATCGCCACCACCGGCCGAACCCGTTCCGACGTGCTGCCGGATGTGCCGACCATGAACGAAGCCGGCGTGCCCGGTTATGAAGCCACGATCTGGTTGGGCCTGATGGCGCCGCGCGGCACGCCCAAGGCCGTCGTCGACCGGCTCAATGAAGCGGTCTCGAAAATCGCCAGCCAGCCGGAAGTCAAACAACTCTGGGTCAAGCAGGGGGCCGTGCCGCTGCTGATGACACCGGAGGTATTCGACAAATACATGCGCGACGACATCGCCAAATGGTCGCGTGTGATCAAAACCGCCGGCATCAAGGTCGACTGAGACTGGCAAACCGGAACCTCCATGACCCGACTTCATCTGCTCAGCGGCGGCGCCGCCAATGGCCTGGTCTCCGCGCTGCAGGCCCGCTTTCTCGCACAAACCGGCCTGGCCATCGAAGGCAGCTTCAATGCCGTCGGCATGATGCGGGATCAGCTGCTGGCCGGGGCCCCTTGCGATGTCGTGATCCTGACCGATGCACTGATCAGGCAGCTGACCGACAGCGGCCATGTGGTGGCCGGCAGTGCCCGGCCGCTGGGCGTCGTGAAAACCGGCATCGCGGTGAAAGACGGCGCTGTCACCCCCCCGCTGGAAAACAAGGCCCAGCTCAGGCAGGCCCTGCTGTCGGCAAGCGCGGTCTATTTTCCCGACCCGGTCAAGGCCACGGCCGGCATTCACTTCATGAACGTGCTCAAACAGCTGGGCATTGATGTCGAACTGGGCGATCGCCTGTGCCCCTGTCCCAATGGCGCAGCGGCCATGCAGGCCCTGTCGCAGGCCGGCGAGCCCGACGCCATCGGCTGCACCCAGGTGACTGAAATCATCTTCGCCCCGGGCGTGCAACTGGTGGCCCCCCTGCCGAAAGAATTCGAGCTGGCGACGGTCTACACCGCCGCTGTCTGCAGCCGGGCCACGCAGCCGCAAGCCGCCGCCACCCTGATCGAGCTGCTCACCAGTGAAGATGCTGCCGGGCTTCGCAGCGCCGGCGGCTTCGAACCCGCGGCGCGTTGATCCAGCTCAGTCTGGGTCAGGGCGTCGCAGCGCCTTCCATGACCTGACAACACGCTGTTTGCTGACACGATCCGTTTTCCGGCGGTCCTACCATGGGCTGGCCCCATACCGGGCCTACGGAATCTTCACCATGCAAACAAGCTCTCTTCTTGCCCGCCGCCATCTGCTCTGCTGGCTGGCCGCCAGCGCCGCATTTCCCGCAGCCGCCGTCCCCCAGTCCCAGCGAAAAAAAGCCGTCGCTGCCGCCGGCCAGACCGGCACGGCCATGATGGCACGCGTGAACGCGGCCACCGATATGCCTGTCCTGGGCTCGGGCGCCCGCGGCGAAGCCGTCTTGCGTGCGCAGATCCTGCTCGATCGCGCATGGTTTTCTCCCGGCGAGATTGACGGCGCCTTCGGCACCAACATGCGCCGCATGGTGGCCGCGTTCCAGACGGCCAACGGCCTCAAGTCCACCGGTCGCATCGACAGCGAAACCTGGAAAACCCTGGCAGGCCCGTCGCCTGCGCCCCTGCTGGCCGAATACACCATCAGCAAGGAAGACGCGGCAGGCCCCTTCACCAAAACACCTGCGGACATGATGGAGCGGGCCCGGCTCAAGTCGCTGGACTATGAAACCGTCCAGGAGGCGCTGGCAGAAAAATTCCATTGCAGCTCGAAGTGGCTGCGTGACGCCAACCGCGGCAGCCGCTTTGAGGCCGGCGACAAGATTGTTGCACCGACGTCCGGCAGCGACAGTCCGCCGAGCAAGGCGGCATCCATTCGCATCGACAAGTCGGAGCGCGTGCTCTACCTGCTCGACAAGGCGGATTTGCCGGTGGCAGCCTTTCCGGCCAGCATCGGCGGCGCGTCGGACCCGCTGCCCCTGGGACGCATGGAAGTCAAGAATGCCGCCAAGGACCCGGTGTTCACCTACGATCCCGTGCTGCTCAAGAACGCGAAAAAAACCAACGCCAAAACCGATATTGCCGCAGGCCCGAACAACCCGGTGGGCGTGTACTGGCTCGGGCTCAGCAAGCCGCACTGGGGCATCCACGGCACGCCCGACCCTTCACGCGTCGGCACGGCAGAAACCAATGGCTGCATCCACCTGACCAACTGGGACGTGTTGCGCCTGGCCCAGGTGGTGAAGACCGGTTTTGCGGTGGACGTCCATGCCTGATCGGCCCGCCAGGCGCTGGGGCGTCTGGGTAGGCGCGGCAGCCTTTGCCGTGGGTGTGCTCTGGGTGCTGTTCAGCCCGAGGACGGAACCGGCAGCCACAACGCCAACGGTGCCTGCGCCAGCCGTGGCGACGCCAGAACCACCCTCCTCACCCCTGCCTGCACCCGTATCAGCAACGGCACCAACGCTTGCGGCGCAGGTGCCGGCGCTGCTGCTTCCGGTGCAGGGCGTGTTGGCCAGCGACCTGCGCGATACCTTTGCCGACGGCCGGGACAACAACCAGCGCGGCCACGAAGCCATCGACATCCACGCCCCCCGCGGCACGCCCGTGCTCGCGGTGGACGACGGACCGATTGCCAAGCTGTTTTTGAGCAAGCCCGGCGGGATCACGATTTACCAGTTCGACGCGAAGGGGCAGTTGGCCTACTACTACGCGCACCTGGACGCTTATGCGGCAGGCTTGAAGGAAGGCCAGCACATACGCCGCGGCAGCGTGATCGGGTATGTCGGCGCCAGCGGCAATGCCAATCCCGACGCGCCCCATCTGCACTTCGCCATCTTCCAGCTTGGCCCGGAAAAACAGTGGTGGAAAGGCACGCCCCTCAATCCGTTCGAGCCCCTGGGTGGAAAAACCCCTTGAAGTCTTCAGGCACAACGGCGCGTCGCCGAGGTGGCTCAGTCACCCACTTGGACCCTCTCAAATAAAAATGGCCCCGCGGGGCCATTTTTTCTGTCGCCGGTTCCGGCAAAAGTCACACCAGCAAGGCGTTCACCCGTTTCACGTAGGCCGACGGATCATCCGGCAACCCGCCTTCGGCCAGCAAGGCCTGGTCGAACAGGATGTGGGCAAGGTCGTCGAAGTGTTCGCTGCCCTCGAGCTTTTTGACCAGCGGGTGCTGGGCATTGATTTCGAGAATCGGCTTGACCTCGGGCGCGGCCTGGCCGGCCTGCTTGAGCATGCGCGCCAGCTGCGTGGACATGTCACCTTCCTGCACCACCAGGCAGGCCGGTGAATCCACCAGCCGTGTGGTGGCGCGTACGTCGGAGGCCTTGTCCTTCAAGGTTTCCTTGAGCTTGTCGAGCACGGGCTTGAACTGGGTCTGCGCTTCCTCGGCGGCCTTTTTCTCGTCCTCGTCCTGCAGCTTGCCCAAGTCCACCGCACCCTTGGCGACCGACTGCAACGGCGTGTCGTCGAACTCGTGCAGGTAGTTCAGCGCCCACTCGTCAACACGGTCGGTCATGAGCAGCACCTCGATGCCCTTCTTGCGGAAGATCTCGAGCTGCGGGCTGTTTTTGCCGGCGGCCTGGGTGTCGGCCGTGATGTAGTAAATCGCGTCCTGGCCTTCCTTCATGCGCGCCTTGTAGTCGGCGAAACCGACCGTGACGGTATCTGTCGTCGAACTCGCGAAACGCAGCAGCTTGGCCAGGCGCTCGCGGTTGGCGAAGTCTTCGCCCAGGCCTTCCTTGAGCACCGCGCCGAATTCGGCGTAAAAAGCGGCGAATTTTTCCGGCTCGTTGGCGGCGAGGTCCTCGATCATGGACAACACGCGTTTGGTGCAGCCCTCACGGATGGCCTTGACGGCCCGGCTCTCCTGCAACAGCTCGCGCGAGACGTTCAGCGGCAGGTCGGCCGAATCGACCACACCCTTGACGAAACGCAGATAGACCGGCAGCAGCGCCTGCGCATCGTCCATGATGAAAACGCGCTTGACGTACAGCTTGACGCCGGCGGCCTTGTCGCGGTTGAACAAGTCCATCGGCGCCTTGGCCGGGATGTAGAGCAGCTGGGTGTATTCGGTCGCGCCTTCGACGCGGTTGTGTGTGGTCGCCAGCGGGCTCTGGCTGTCGTAGCTGATCTGTTTGTAGAACTCGTCGTACTGCTCGGGCGTGATGTCCTTCTTGGCGCGCGTCCACAGGGCGGCGGCCTGGTTCACGGTTTCCCATTCGTCGCTGGTCACCATTTCGCCGGGCTGGCCGTTCTCACCCTCCTTCCACGCCTCTTTCTTCATCAGGATGGGCAGCGAGATGTGGTCGGAGTACTTGCTGATGATGCTTTTGAGTTTCCAGGTGTTGAGGTACTCGCTGGCGTCGTCTTTCAGGTGCAGGATGACGCTGGTGCCGCGCTCCTTGCGCTCAATCGTCTCGACCTCGAAGTCGCCGGTGCCGGCGCTGCTCCAGCGCACGCCTTCTGCGGTCGGCAGGCCGGCGCGACGGCTCTCGACGGTGATCTTGTCGGCAACGATGAAGCCCGAGTAGAAACCGACGCCGAACTGGCCGATCAGCTGCGCGTCGTTTTTCTGGTCGCCCGAAAGTTTGGCCATGAAGTCGCGTGTGCCGCTCTTGGCAATGGTGCCCAGGTGCTCCACCGCTTCGATCTGCGACAGGCCGATGCCGTTGTCGGTGATGGTGATGGTTTTCGCCGCCTTGTCGAAGCTCACGCGCACATCGAGATCGGGCGCGTCCTCGTACAGTTCCGGATGGTTCAGGCCTTCAAAACGCAGTTTGTCGCAGGCATCCGACGCGTTGGAGACCAGCTCGCGAAGAAAAATGTCGGGGTTGGAATACAGCGAATGGGTGACCAGGTTCAGCAGCTGGGCCACTTCGGCCTGGAAGGAGAGGGTTTGCTTGCTCATGGGGTGGGTTCTTGAAAAACAGGGGGAAGAAGACAAACGCCCCTGGAGTTAGGGGCGTCGTCGCATATTTCAAGACCTGATTATCGCGGGTCCGGATGCGCCCCGGGCCCGCGACCGATGGCCGGCTCAGCCTTCCAGGCCGGTCAGCTCGCCGCTGCGGATCTTGCCCAGACGCAGGGCCTGCGCGGCCTCCCCACGCACGATGGCAGCGGGTACAACGGACTGCACGGTGGCAGCCACACGCGAGCCTGCGGGCTCCTGGCTGTGGGTTTTCACTTTGGCGCCGGCCTCGGCCATGACTTCGGCGCGACTGCGGCTGCCTTCGGACTGCAGCGCAAACTGCGAGGCCGGATCGGGCGTTTCCGCGCGCACACCGGTGGAAGCGATGGCCGCAAAAGCGGCAAGGGCGATAAGGAGGGAAGACTTGTTCATGATGATGACCTTTCAGTGAATGTTGAGAACCGGGTTGTCGGTTGTGCCGGCCCTTTCGGGCTCCAACTTCAACCGTGATCTCACTGTAGGTGGCGCCCATTAGGCGGCCATGAGCGAAGTCTTAGCTGGCAATGAGCGCGCCGTCTCAAAGCGTCTCGACACGCGCCACCAGGCCGCTGCGGCCGTCGCGGTTGCGCAACGTGATGCGCAGGCCGCAACGTTTCGCCGCCGCCTGCGCAATGGCCAGCCCCAGACCGCTGCCACCCGCATCGCTGCCCGGCACCCGGAAGAAACGGTCAAACACGCGGGCCTGCAGCTCGGGCGGAATGCCGGGGCCGGCATCCTCCACTTCGATGAGCAGGCGTCCCTGCGCACTGCCGATGCGCACATCCACCACGCTGCCTTCCGGGGCGTAGCGCAAGGCGTTTTCGATCAGGTTGTCCACGACGCTGCGCAGGTCACTGCCGGGGCAGTGCAGCATGGCGGCCTCGGCAGGCAGGCGCGAGGCGTCCAGACCCAGGTCAATGTTGCGCTGGTCGGCCAGCGTGATCAGCTGGTTGATGCTTTGGTGCAGCACCTCGTGCACATTGACCGGCCCCAAGGCCGGTTCGGCGCCTGCCGACTCCTGGCGCGAGAGCTTGAGCAACTGGTCCACCAGCCGTTGCGCCCGCTGTATGCCTGCCTCAAGCTGCGCAAAGCGCTGCGCTGGCGCGCCGCTGCACAGGTCGCCGCGCAGGTTTTCCAGCTGCAGGCCGACGGCGGTGATCGGCGTGCGCAATTCATGGGCCGCATCCTGCACAAACCGGCGCTGCGTGGCAAACGCATCACGCAGCCGCGTCAGCAGGCTGTTGAAGGAAATGACCAGCGGCGCAATTTCACGCGGCACCCGGTCCAGCGGCAGCTCGGCAATGCTGTGCTCGTCCTGCGCCGAGGCCTGGCGGGCGATCGTGCCCACCTCGCGCGAGACCATGGCCACCACGCACCAGAGGATCAGCATCGACAGCGGCAGCAGCAGGATCACGGGCGCGATGGCCGCACCCGCCTGCCCAACGGCCACGTGACGGCGAAACTCGCCGCTTTGCAGCACCTGGATGCGACGCGATGCATCGGTCTTGCCCGGTCCCGTGGTGTAGACGCGCCAGCGCTCGCCACCCATCCTGACGTCCTGAAAGCCCGGCGTTTCCCGCAGCGCCATGGCCGATTCCGGCCACGAGCTGAAGCGCGGTTTGCCGTCGGCATCAAACACCTGCACCACGTAGGTTCCCAGCTTGTGCACCCGCTCGCGCGTGAGCGGGGGCAGCGCGATGTCCTGCTCCTGCGCCGCCATGGATTCGGCCAGCAACTCCATCTGGTTGTCCATGAAGGCGCTGGCCATGCGCAGGTAGCTCCAGTACGCAAACCCCGCCGAAGCCGCGCCCACCAGCAAAAACACCGGCACCAGCCAGAGCAGCAGCGCGCGGCGCAACGAACACATCCGGCCTGCAGGAAAAACGTGGAACATCATGCCGGGTCTCCGGAGGCTGGCAAAGGGGCGTGTGACGCCGGCGCCAGCGCCGGGGAGGCCGCCGGCACGGCGGCTGCAATGCGCCAGCCCAGGCCGCGCACGTTGCGGATGGTGTCCGCGCCCAGCTTCTTGCGCATGCCGTGGATCAGCACGTCCACCGCATTGCTCATGACTTCCTCGCCCCAGCCGTAAATCCGGTTTTCAAGCTGGTCGCGCGACAGGATGGCGCCCGGCCTTTCCAGCAGCGCGTGAAGCAGCGCGTACTCGCGCGCGGACAGCGCCGAGGCTTCGCCGTTGACCAGCACCTCGCGCGTGGTCAGGTCCAACTGCACCGCGGCGTTTCCGATCACCGAATGCGCGCTGCCGTCACGCCGCCGGATGACCGCACGCATGCGGGCCAGCAGCTCGCGAAATTCGTAAGGCTTGATGAGGTAGTCGTCGGCCCCCAGGTCCAGCCCGGCAATGCGGTCGTCCAGGCCGTCGCGCGCGGTGAGCACCAGCACCGGCGTGGCATCCCCGCGGACACGGGCCTGGCGCAACACCTCGACACCGTCGCGCTTGGGCAGGCCCAGGTCCAGCAACACGCAGGCGTAAGCGCCGTCGGCCAGCGCGCTTTGCGCCAGCAGGCCGTCGCGCACCCAGTCCACCGACCAGCCGTTGGTCTCCAGCGCCTGTTGCAGGCTGCGGCCAATCATGTCATCGTCTTCCACCAGCAGGATCCGCATCATGCCTCCCTGTGCCGCGGCGACAGGCCTTCCCAGCGCGCCTGCTGCCGGGCAGCCTGCAGCAACAGGGCGCCGGCGCACAGCAAGGCGGCCATGCCGGCAAGGTTCAGGTAGAAAGCGGTGGTCGCGCTGAAGCCGGGCGTGGCCAGCGCAATGCCGACAAAACCGGCCTGGCTGAGCAGGCCCGCCGCCACCACGGCCGGCCGGAGGCCCCGCACCAGCACGGCCCCCAGCAGCGCGGCCGCCAGCAAGCCGATCAGGAACTGGTGGTGCAAGAGCAGCGGCAGCGCCGCGCCGTCGGCTGGCGGCAGGGCCAGCAGGACAAACACGGCGCTCACACCGGCGGCGAGCAGGATGGCGCGGGCAACACGTTCGGCAAAGGTGTCCATGGCGGGCAAGGTGTGGTGGTGGAGAGGGTATCTTCGCCGGACTGAATTAGCCTTGAATTAGGGGCGGATGCGGGTGCGGCTGCGGGTGGCGACCTGAATGGACCTGAACGCTCACGCCAGCCAGCGCCTGAGCTGCTGGTAGACCGGCAGGCTGTGCAGCAGGGCGATGTGGCCGGTCCCGCTCGCCACCCATTGCCGGTCCGTCGGGAAAGCCAGGCAGCGCGCGACTTCGGCATGCTGGCCCAGCGCACTGGCCAGGGGCACCAGGCCATCGCCGAGCGCAGCATCGAACTGGCGTCCGGCCGCTGCCGCCGCCGGGACCCTGCCCAGCGTGGCGGCCACCGCCAAACAGGCGACGCCGGCCGGCAGCGGCACAGGCGGCCGCCTGTCCGGACCACCGGAAAACCGATCGGCGCCCTGCCAGTCGGCCGGCAGCACATTGCCATACCGCAGGTCAGTGATGCCTGCGCTGCGGATCTGGCCGATTTTGGCAAACGGCCGGGTCAGCGGGTTGCTGCCGAGCACGGTGTCCACCCAGCTCCCGACTTTTTCCAGCGGCGCGCCATGGTGCGGTGTGCCCAGAAACACCAGGTGCCGGAGCCGGCTTGGCCAGTGCATGCCCCGGGCCGCCGCGCTGTGCCAGGCACTGCGTGCCACCAGGCCGCCCATGCTGTGGGTCAGCAGGGTCAAGGCCTCGACCTTCCGCGGCCAGGCCTGCAGCAGCTGCTCGAGCAACGCCGCCAGCTGCCCGCCATTGACCGAGGTGTGCAGGCCGGTGTTGTAGTGCAGATACACCGGGGTGTAGCCGAGCTCCTGTGCGAGGCCCTCCCCGTAGTCCTGGCCGTGGCCCGGCAGCGCATCCGCCGGGCTGTCAGCGCGCCACTGCAGGTCGTTCATGCACAGGCCATGCACCAGCAGCAGAATCTTGCCTGTCGCATGGGGCAGGCGCTGCGCCAGCGCGGCTTGGTCCATGGGCAGGGACTGGCCGTCATGGCGCAGGCTCATGCGGATGGCCAGCGGATTGGCGGTGTCCAGCAGCTGGTCGCCGAGCACGCCGTTAAGCGCCGCCAGCAGGGCTTCGCGCTGCGGCGACGAGGCTTGCGGCCCCGGCCTGGGCGCCACGCGCGCCAGCAGGGCATCGACGCCGCCGCCGGCCAGGCGCGTCACGCCCTTGACGCTGCCGTAAACCAGGCCGGTGATACCCTTTTTGCGGACGCCCGAGGCGCCCGCCGTGCGGTCCACAAACTTCTGCCCGGCCGCGCCTAACGGTGCGGCGACCGCCTTGTAGACATTGCCCTGCACCTTCTCGACCAGCTCGGTGATGCCCAGCGTGCCCTGGGTGGCGAGTTGGGCCAGGCCACGAATGTCGGACAGGTGCAGGTGGCGGCGCCAGTCAGCCAGGGGGGCTCGCCCGGGGCGGCGCGACGAAGGGGTGGTCATGCGGCCATTGTCGCGGTCGCCGCTGGCGGCGTCCACCCGCATCATTTCCGGGTGATTTGACGAACAAAACAGGCTTCAGCCCAATGAATACGGGCACCAGCAGCTCCTAAAACAGGAGCAGTCCGGGATTAAAACCGTTCGTGCGGCGCCAGGTAGCGCCACTGGCCGACCGGCAGATGGCCGAGGTTGACCATACCGATGCGCACCCGTTTGAGGCCGGTGACAAACAGCCCGACCTGCTCGCACATGCGGCGGATCTGGCGCTTCTTGCCCTCCTTGAGCACGAAGCGCAACTGCTCCGGGTTTTGCCATTCGACGCGCGCCGGCTTCAAAGGCTCGCCGTCCAGGCTCAGGCCGTGGCGCAACAAGGCGAGTTTTTCCGGTGGGAACACGGCCTGCACATTGACGGTCTCGTCGCCATAACTGACGCGCACCAGGTACTCTTTTTCAATCTCCGAGTCCTCGCCGATCAGTTGCCGCGCGACGCGGCCGTCCTGCGTCAGCACCAGCAGCCCGATCGAATCGATGTCGAGCCGGCCTGCCGGCGCCAGGCCGCGCAGCTGCTCGTGGCCCCAACGCATGCGGCTGTTGCACTCGCGCCAGCGGTTTTGCGGCTGCACCAGCACCACGGCGGGTTCGTGGCCGTCCTCGGCCTGGCCGCTGACATAACCGACCGGCTTGTTGATCAGGATGGTGACCTGCTGGCGCTGGTACTGCTCGGCCTCGCGCGCCACCTCGATGCGCGCATGGGCGGCCACCGGCTGGCCCATGACCGCCGGCTGGCCGTCCACGCGGACCCAGCCGCGCGCAATCCAGTCGTCGGCCTCGCGGCGCGAACACAGGCCGAGTTCGGCCATGCGTTTGTTCAGCCGGATGGTGGCCGGGCCGCCGTCCGCAGAAGTGCTGGCCAGCGCGGGCTTGGGAATGCGGCGAGCGCCGGAAGGGGGGGTAGGAACAGTCATGACGGACTGATTTTGCTACAAACGCTGGCCGGCCCGCTTGCCGCGTCTGCCGCGCATGCCGGCGCCTATTTGAAGTGGGTCAGAAAATGCGCCAGATCGGTCAGGTCGCTGTCCTTGAGCCCATACAGGGAGGCCGACATGATGGTGTCACGTCCGGGCCCAGCGTGGTCGCGAAACTGCTTCATCGCGTACAACAGAAAGTCTTCCTGCTGGCCAGCCAGTCTCGGAATTTGCTCGCGTCCGGCGTAATCCGGCAAATGGCAGGTTCCACAAAGCATCTTGCGGGCGGTGTCCTTGCCGCGCAGGTAGGTTTCGCTGTTCACGGGACCGGCCGCCGCGCGAAGCGGCGCCTGCGCTGAAAAATAGCTGGCCAGAATGGTGAGATCGGCGTCCTTGACGCCATCGAGCAGTCCCTTCATCTGCGGGATGTCGCGCAGGCCTTCCCGAATCAGGACCAGCTGGTTTTCAAGGAACACCTTGGGCTGGCCGGCCAGCGAGGGAATCTGGGGGTTTTGCGAGTTGCCCTGCGGGCCGTGGCAGGCGATGCACAGTGGCAGTTGCTGAGGCTGCTGCGCCTGAACCGGGGCCATGAAAAAAAGCAGGGCCACTGCTGCCAGTGCCCTGCTTGTGTGCGTGAAGTTGGCTTGTTTAAGGCTTGGCATACGAGATGCGGTAGATCGCGCCCAGTTGCTCGTCGGAGAGCAGCAGGGAACCATCCGGCATTTGCAGCAGGTAGGCAGGACGGCCCCAGAAGGCGTCGGTCGCGTCATCCTTGAAGCCGGTGACAAACGGGGTGACCTTGGGGTTCTGGCCATTGGCATCGGTGCGGACCACGACCACGTCATAGCCATTTTTCTTCGTGCGGTTCCACGATCCCTTGCGCGCGACGAACATCGCGTTTTTGTACTCGGCCGGGAACATGTTGCCAGTGTAGAAATGCAGGCCCATGTTGGCCGCGTGCGCGCCCATGGTTTGCACCGGCAGGGTGACGCCATCGCAGGGATTGCTCTTCTTGATGTCCCGATCGGCCACACCATTGGCATGGCAGTAGGGAAAGCCGAAGTTCTGCCCGACCCGGGTCATGCGGTTGAGTTCGTCTTCCGGGCTGTCGTCGCCCATCCAGTCCCGTCCATGGTCGGTGAACCAGAGTTCCTTGGTGACCGGGTGCCAGTCAAAGCCCTGGGTGTTGCGCACGCCGGTGGCAATGACCTCCATGCCGGAGCCGTCGGCGTTGTAGCGACGGATCTGGGCGTACTCGTTGGTCGGCAGCACACAGATGTTGCAGGGTGCGCCAAACGGCACATACAGCTTGCCGTCCGGACCAAAGCGGATGTACTTCCAGTTGTGGTGCTGCTCCTTCGGCAATTTGAAGGCGGCCGTCAGGTCAACGGGTTGCACATTGGGGTTTTTCTCGATGCCGTCAAAGCGCAGCACTTTGTCGATGGCCATCACGTAGAGCGATCCATTGTGCATGGCCACGGCGGGCTGGTTCAGCTTGTCCACCACAACGCGGCTGGTGCGCTCCTTGCCGTTGTCGGTGATCTCATAAACACGACCAAGGCCACGTGTGCCGACATAGATTTTCCCGCTTTCACCACGGGCCATGGCCCGTACACCGGGGCTCCCATGAGACCAGAGCTCGGCCTTGAAACCGGCGGGCAATTTCAGGTTCCGCACTGGAATGTCGGAGGCGGGTGTCGCCGTCAGCTTGCCCGCGTGAGGCGCGAGCCTGGAGTCGGCCATGTCGGCTTGCCGTCCCTGTTGCCAGGCGGGAGCGGACGCAGGCGCGGGTGTGGCCGCGACAGGAGGCGAAGGCCGGGCCATTTGGGCGCAGCCTGACAAAACACCGATCGCGATCAGCAAGGCCAGGTTTTTAGTCATGGGAAGTCTCCATTGATTGAATCGTCACATCGGACTGTACGCATGCTAACGTCGCTCATCGGGGGCCCTGCAGAGGGTTTCCACTTAGCGGCACGCACGCCATGCAGCAGCTTGTGTCATGGTCAGTCAGACATCTTCATCGCGCCATGAACCGGTCCCGGGCAGAAACGGCCTGCGGGCTCAGGCCCGGTCTTGCCGCGGTGAAGCCGGCGTGCTGAATACGCTGGACCGAAGCGCCTCCAGGTCCAGCACACGCAAGCCGCCGTATTCAATGCGGATCGTGCCCTGCGCCTGAAGGTTGGACAGCGCCTCGTTCACGCGTTGGCGCGACAGCCCGACCAGGTAAGCCAGTTCCTGCTGGGTGATGCGCAGGATCTCGCCGACACCGGGGTAGAGCACCGGATTGAACAGGGCCGCCAGGCTGCGCGCCACGCGCAGGTCGGGATTGGACATGCGGTCAATCTCGCGCGCGGCAATGAACTGGCCCAGGCGTTCGTTGAGCTGGTTCATCACGAAGCGGTTGAAACCGATCGAGTGGTCCAGCAGCCAGTGGAAGGTGTCGACCGGCAAGCCGGCCACCACGCTTTTGCGCAGCGCCTGGATGTTGTAGCGGTAGGGCTCGCGCTTGAGCGCCGTCCCCTCGCCGAACCAGCCCCCGGGCGGCACGCCGGTGAAGGTCATGGTCAGTCCCTGGGCGTTGTCGGCGCTCATCTTGAGCAGGCCCTCCACCACCCCGAACCAGTAGGTCACCGGCCGGCCGACACGGCAGACATAGTCGCCGGCGGCGGCGTCGCCCACCTGCAGTTGCGCCACCGCGCGCGCGCGTTCCTCCGGCAGCAACTGCCACAGCCAGGGAATGCCTTGCTGTTCTTCAGGGGTGGGCGTCCTGCGGCGCTGGTGGAGGGTCAGGTCAGTGGACACGGGTCACAAGGGTCAGGTGAAGGAATCCCCCTCGGGAAACTCCGGAGAGGGCACACCCTTGAATTGTCGCTGGATAGACATTTCATTGTCAATCTACCCCGTAGCATCTGGCCACTCCAATGACAAGCTCCAGCCAGGACCCGATGACCACCACGCCCCCCTTCTCGCCCCGTCACGGGCATGCGGCACCAAGCGCCCCCCAGGCCGCCCAGCTGACACGCCGCAGCGTGCTGGGCGCGCTCGCCGCGCTGCCCGTGGCCTTTCACGCACCCCTGCGCGCCGACAACACATCCCCCCTGAAAATTGCGCAGTCCACAGCACTCAGCGGCCCGCTGGGCGAACTGGGCCAGGCCATGCACCAGGGGGCCAAGGCATGTTTTGCGGCCATCAATGCCAAAGGCGGGGTGAACGGCCGGCCCATCGAACTCGCCGCGGTTGATGACGGTTACGACGTCAAGCGTGCGCTCGCCAATGTGAAGGGCTTCATTGAAGACCGCAGCAACTTCGCGCTCTTCAATTGCATGGGCACACCCATGATCGAGGCCATGCTGCCCCAAGTGATGGAATCGGGCATTCCGTTTTTTGCACCCTTTTCCGGCGCCCTGTCCGCGCGGCCCAAAAATGCCCGCAACGTGTTCAACATCCGCGCCAGCTACGCGGACGAGGCGGAACAGCTGGTGCAGCACCTCGCGACCATCGGCGTCAAGCGTATCGCGATCGTCTACCAGAACAACTCCTTCGGCAAGGAAGTGTTCGACGCCACGCAGCGTTCCATGAGCCGGCACAAGCTCGATGCCACGGCCATCGTGACCGTGGAGAACAACTCCGCGGACGCCGGCGCAGCCGCGGCCAAGGTCGCGACCTCGAACCCGGAGGCGGTGCTGGTCGGACTGGCGGGCAAACCCACCATCGACTTTGTCAAGGCGATGCGCATGCACCGCAAGGGGCTGCCGCTGTATGCCCTCTCCATCATGGGAGCCGCCGCCACCCTCAAGGCCATGGGCGACGATGCGACCGGCATCGCCATTTCCCAGGTCGTGCCCTTGCCGAACGCCACCGTGGTGCCCGTCGTTCGCGAATTCCAGCAGGCCTGGAAGGCGGCCGGCGTGACACTGGCGCCGTCACATCTGGCGCTGGAGGGTTATATCAATGCCCGGGTCTTCGCCGAAGCGCTCCGGCTGGCGGGACGCAACCCGACACGGAGCAGCTTTGTCGACAGCACCTGGAACCTCAAGCGCTACGACCTGGGCGGTTTCGAAGTGAGCTTCAGCGATTCGGCGACGAACGCGTCGCGCTTCGTCGAACTCACCATGGTTGCGCGCGATGGCCGCTTTATCCGATAACAGGACCGCACCCCGGGCACACCCCACTAGGACTTACCCGGAAATTGTCGTCGCAATGACACCGTAACGTCAAAGCCAGTCCTACTATTCATTCCACGCCAAGCGGCTTCTCCTGAGCGGGAAGCCGCACTGAACACTGGAGACAAGGTACCGAATGCAGACCACCTTCCCCCGATTGCTGCTGAAACACGCCGCAGAGCGCCCCACGGCGCCGGCCATGCGCGAGAAGGAATACGGCATCTGGCAGGCGCACAGCTGGGCCGACATGGCCGCGCTGGTGGAACACATCGCCTGCGGCCTGCACCAGGCCGGCCTGCGGCGCGGCGAACACATGGTCGTGGTTGGCGCGAATCGCCCGCGGCTGTACGCCACCATGCTGGCGGCGCAGTCGCTGGGTGCCATTGCCGTGCCGCTCTACCAGGACGCCGTCGGCGCCGAATGTGTGTTCCCCATCAACAATGCGGAAGTCCGCTTTGCGATGGTCGAAGACCAGGAGCAGGTCGACAAACTCATGGACATCCGCGAGCAGTGTCCGCAGCTGGCCCACATCATCTACGACGACCCGCGCGGGCTGCGCAACTACAACGAGCCGGGCCTGGTCGCCCTCGACGCGCTGATCGCTTCGGGCCAGGCGCTGGCCGCCAGCCAGCCGGCGTTTTTCAGGAACCAGGTCGAGCAGGCGCAGCCTGACGACGTGGCCGCCATGTTCTTCACCTCGGGCACCACCGGCAACCCCAAGGGCGTGGTGCACACGCACCACACCCTGCTCGACCGCGCCGAAGCCGGCGCCGAGTTCGACAAGCTGACCAGCCACGAGGAAGTGCTGGCCTACCTGCCGCCGGCCTGGATCGGCCAGAACATCTTCAGCTACGCCCAGTGGCTGTGCTGCGGTTATGTGGTGAACTGCCCCGAAAACGCGAGCACCGTCACCATCGACCTGAAGGAAGTCGGCCCGACCTATTACTTCGCCCCGCCACGGGTGTTTGAAGGCCTGCTGACCAGCGTGATGATCCGCATGGAAGACGCGGGCCTGCTCAAACGCAAGATGTTTCACTTCTTCATGGAAGTGGCCAAACGCGTTGGCCCGGCCTTGATGGATGGCCAGCCGGTGGGCGCCGGCGACCGCCTGCTCTACGCGCTGGGCCAGGTCATGGCTTACGGCCCGCTGCGCAACAACCTGGGCTTCAGCCGGGTCCGGGTCGCCTACACGGCCGGTGAAGCGATTGGTCCCGACCTGTTCACCTTCTACCGATCCATCGGCATCAACCTCAAGCAGCTTTACGGCTCGACCGAAACGGCCGTGTTTGTCTGCCTGCAGCCGGACAACCAGGCGCGCGCCGACACGGTGGGCGTGCCGATCAAGGGTGTTGAAATCAAGGTGGCCGACAACGGTGAAATCCTCGTCAAGTCCGCCGGTTTGCTCAAGGGTTATTACAAAAATCCGGCCGCCACGGCGGAGGTGCTCACGGCCGACGGCTGGTACCACACCAGCGATGCCGGCTTTCTCGATGCCAGCGGCCACCTCAAGATCATCGACCGCGTCAAAGACGTCGGCCGCATCAAGGGCGGCGCCAACGACGGCGCGATGTTCGCGCCCAAGTATGTCGAGAACAAGCTGAAATTCTTTCCGCACATCAAGGAAGTTGTGGCCTACGGCGACGGCCGCGACAAGGTCTGCGTCATGATCAACATCGACTTCGACGCGGTCGGCAACTGGGCCGAGCGGCGCAACCTGCCCTACGCCGGCTACACCGACCTGGCGCAAAAACCCGAGGTCTACCAGCTGATCAAGGAGTGTGTCGAGAAGGTCAATGCCGACCTGAGCGCCGATGCCCTGCTGGCGGGCTCGCAGATCAGCCGCTTCCTGGTGCTGCACAAGGAACTCGATGCCGACGACGGTGAACTGACGCGGACCAACAAGGTGCGCCGCGGTTTCATCGCCGACAAGTACCAGCCGCTGGTCGATGCGCTGTACAGCGGAAAAACCGAACAGTTCATTGAAACCGTGGTCAAGTTTGAAGACGGCCGCAGTGGCAGCGTCAGCGCCACGCTCAAGATCAGTGACACCCAGACCTTTGCACCGGTGAAGGCCGCAGCATGAGCAAAAAAATCGGCGATGTCATCCTCGACGTCCACAACATCTCCCTGAGCTTTGGCGGCGTGAAAGCGCTGGCGGATATTTCCTTCAACGTGAAGGAGCACGAGATCCGCGCCATCATCGGCCCCAATGGCGCCGGCAAGAGCTCCATGCTCAACTGCATCAACGGCGTCTACACGCCGCAGCAGGGCTCCATCACTTTCCGCGGCCAGACCTTCAAACACATGAACAGCCACCAGGTGGCTGTCATGGGTGTGGCGCGCACCTTCCAGAACCTGGCGCTGTTCAAGGGCATGAGTGTGCTCGACAACATCATGGCCGGGCGCAACCTGAAGATCAAAAGCAACCTGCTGATGCAGGCGCTGCGCATCGGGCCGGCGGAACGGGAAGAGTTCAGGCACCGGGAAGCGGTGGAAAAAATCATCGACTTCCTGGAAATCCAGGCCTACCGCAAGACCCCGGTGGGCCAGCTGCCCTACGGCCTGCAAAAACGCGTGGACCTGGGCCGGGCGCTGGCCATGGAGCCGCAGGTGCTGCTGCTCGATGAACCGATGGCCGGCATGAACGTCGAGGAAAAACAGGACATGTGCCGTTTCGTGCTCGACGTCAACGACGAGTTCGGCACCACCGTGGTCCTGATCGAGCATGACATGGGCGTGGTGATGGACATCTCGGACCGCGTCGTGGTGCTTGACTACGGCAAGAAGATCGGCGACGGCACCCCCGACGAAGTCCGCAACAACCCGGACGTGATCAAGGCATATCTAGGAACGAGTCACTGAATGAATAACCTGGCACACCCCTGTGGCGGACTCGCTTCGCGTAGCCGCCTCTCCCCTTGCAGGGGACGCCGCCTGCAGCCCGGCGAAGCCGGTTCTGCGGCCGTCACTGGAAATTGGAGCATCTGATGGCCTTTTTTCTGGAAACACTTTTGGGCGGCCTGATGGCCGGCATGTTGTATTCATTGGTCGCGCTCGGGTTTGTGCTGATCTTCAAGGCCTCCGGTGTCTTCAATTTCGCGCAAGGTGCCATGGTCTTGTTCGCTGCGCTGGCCATGGCCCGCTTCTCGCAATGGATTCCGCAGTGGACCGGCATGGAGAGCCTCCTGCTGGCCAACATCGCCGCTTTCGCGATTGCCGCTGTGATCATGTTTGTCGTGGCCTGGTTCATCGAACGCCTGGTGCTGCGGCACCTGGTCAACCAGGAGGGCGCGACGCTGCTGATGGCCACCCTCGGCATTGCCTATTTCATGGAAGGCCTGGGACAGACGATTTTTGGCGGCAACATCTACAAGATCGACATCGGCATGCCGAAAGACCCGGTCTTCGTGCTGGACTCGGTGTTCCCGGGTGGCATCCTGATCAACAAGGAAGACCTGTACGCCGCGCTGATCGCCGCCGTGCTGGTGGCCGCGCTGAGCTTGTTTTTCCAGAAAACTTCCACTGGCCGGGCCCTGCGCGCCGTGGCCGACGACCACCAGGCGGCACAGTCCATCGGCATTCCGCTGAACCGCATCTGGGTCATCGTCTGGTGCGTGGCCGGCGTGGTGGCCCTGGTGGCCGGCATGATCTGGGGCAGCAAGCTCGGCGTGCAGTTTTCGCTGGCCACCGTGGCCTTGCGCGCCCTGCCCGTGGTGATCCTGGGTGGCCTGACCTCCGTGCCCGGCGCCATCATTGGCGGCCTGATCATCGGCGTCGGCGAAAAACTCTCCGAGGTCTATCTTGGCCCGTTTGTGGGCGGTGGCATCGAGATCTGGTTTGCCTACGTGCTGGCCCTCGGTTTCCTGCTGTTCCGGCCGCAAGGCCTGTTCGGTGAAAAAATAATCGATCGCGTATGAAATACGCGATCAACACGCTTGCGGGTTCTTCGCCGGATACGGCGAAGGATTATTTTTCAGCGAAGACTCACTTTGCGCAGCAAAGTTAAGCGAAGCGCGTCGCAGCTAAAAGATCAACGAGATACCCAAATATGTTCTACAGAGAAAACGGCCAATTCAAAACCAGCTACCGGGCAGACCAGCAGATCTTCCCCATCCTGCAGGACCGCGTTGCCATCGCGCTGTTGCTGGCCATTGCTTTCGTGGCCGTCCCCATGCTGGCCAGCGACTACCTGTTTCGCGCCATCCTGATTCCCTTCGTGATCATGTCGCTGGCTGCGCTCGGCGTGAACATCCTGGTCGGCTACTGCGGCCAGATCTCGCTGGGATCCGGCGCCTTCATGGCCGTCGGCGCCTACGGTGCCTACAACTTCTTTGTGCGTATCCCCGGGATGCCGCTGATTCCGGCGCTGATTCTGGGCGGCCTGTGCGCGACCTTCTTCGGCATCCTGTTCGGCCTGCCCAGCCTGCGCGTCAAGGGCCTGTACCTTGCGGTGGCCACGCTGGCCGCGCAGTTTTTTGCCGACTGGATGTTTTTGCGCATCAAGTGGTTCACGCTGGACACCCCGTCGGGCTCGGTGTCGGTGTCCAACCTGCAGGTGTTCGGCTTTCCCATCGAGAGCTCGGTGAGCCGCTACCTGCTCTGCCTGAGCGTGCTGGCGATCATGGCCCTGCTGGCCAAGAACCTGGTGCGCAGCGCGATCGGTCGCGAATGGATGGCCATCCGCGACATGGATGTGGCGGCCGCCGTTATCGGCATCCGGCCCATGTACGCCAAGCTCAGCGCCTTTGCCGTCAGCTCCTTCATCATTGGCGTGGCTGGCGCGCTGTGGGCCTTTGTCTACCTCGGCGCCTGGGAACCAGCGGCCTTTTCTGTCGACCAGTCGTTTCGCCTGCTGTTCATGGTCATCATCGGCGGCCTCGGCTCCATCATGGGCAGCTTCTTCGGCGCGGCCTTCATCGTGGTGCTGCCGATCGCGCTGAACCAGTTCCTGCCGGTGTTCGCGGGCCTGTTTGGCATCGAGATTTCCACCGCCGGCGTGTCGCATGCAGAACTGATGATTTTCGGCGGCCTGATCGTCTGGTTCCTGATCGTGGAGCCGCACGGCCTGGCCAAACTCTGGTCGGTCGGCAAGCAGAAAATGCGGCTCTGGCCGTTCCCGCACTGAGCCGGCATCAGGGGGCATCAGGGGGCATCAGGGTTAAGGATTACTGGGAACCACCGATGTGTTTTGCTTGATTTGACCGTTTACTGGGGTGTCAGTTTTTTTGGGTGTATTTTTAATTTCTAGGAGACAACAATGACAGTTCGCAACTTGATATTGGCAGCGGCAGTCCTTGCCACTGGCGCATCGTCCGTCGTGACGACCAGCGCATTCGCTCAGGCCAAGGAGCAGTTCATTCCGGTGCTGTCCTACCGCACCGGCCCCTACGGACCGAACGGCGCGCCCTGGGCCAACGGCTATGTCGACTACCTCAAGCTGACCAACGCGCGCGGCGGCATCAACGGCGTGAAGATTTCCTTCGAGGAATGCGAGACCGGCTACGACACCGCACGCAGCGTGGAATGTTATGAACGGCTCAAGGGCAAGGGCGCCGCCCTGGTGCAACCGCTGTCCACCGGCGCCACCTTTGCGCTGACCGAGAAGGCACCGATCGACAAGATCCCCGTGGTCACCATCGGCTACGGCCGCAGCGAAAGCGCGGACGGCACGGTGTTCAAGTGGAATTTCCCCATCGCAGGTACCTACTGGGTGGCCGCTGACGCCATCCTGCAGGCCATTGCCAAGAAAGAAGGCGGCTTTGACAAGCTCAAGGGCAAGCGCATCGCGCTGGTCTATCACGACAGTCCTTATGGCAAGGAGCCCATTCCCCTGATGCAGGAACGCGCGGCCATGCACGGTTTCAATCTGCAGCTGCTGCCGGTCACCGCACCGGGCGTGGAGCAGAAAGCCACCTGGCTGCAGATCCGCCAGTCCCGCCCCGATTACGTGGCACTGTGGGGCTGGGGCGTGATGAACTCCACCGCCATCAAGGAAGCCCAGGCCACCGGCTACCCGCGCGAGAAGATGTACGGCGTGTGGTGGGCAGGCGCGGAGCCTGATGTGAAAGACGTGGCCGACGGCGCCAAGGGTTACAACGCGGTAACCATGCAGCACGGTGCCGAACCCAACTCCAAGGTCGTCAAGGACATCCTGTCCATGGTGCATGCCAAGGGCCAGGGCACAGGTCCCAAGGACGAAGTTGGCCAGGTGCTTTACATGCGCGGCGCCATGAGCGCCATGCTGGGCCTCGAAGGCATTCGCTCCGCCCAGGAACGTTTCGGCAAAGGCAAGGTCATGACCGGTGAGCAGGTCCGCTGGGGCCTGGAAAACCTGAACCTGACACAGGCCAAGCTCGACGGGCTGGGTTTCGCCGGCGTGATGCGTCCGATCAGCACCTCGTGCACGGACCACATGGGCGCCTCCTGGGCCCGTATCCACACGTGGGACGGCAAAGGCTGGAAGTTCACGTCAGACTGGCTGCAGGCGGATGATCAGATCATCAAGCCGCTGGTCAAGGCCACCGCTGCCAAGTACGCCGCCGAGAAAAAACTCACGGCACGCACCCCGGCAGACTGCCAGTCCTGATTTTTCAGGCCAATACCCCTCCCGCCCGTCGGGAGGGGGCGCGGCTCCCGAGAGCCGCCAAACGCCAGCGCTTCAAGCCCCTGTTGCAGCGCTGCCGTTTGGACAGCAACAAGCAGAAACATTCTTATGGAAAAACCTGACACCGCCAGCAATATCGTCCTGAACGTCAATGGCATCGAGGTCATTTACAACCACGTGATCCTGGTGCTCAAGGGCGTGTCCCTGCAGGTGCCGCAGGGCCGCATCGTGGCCATCCTGGGCGGCAATGGCGCCGGCAAGACCACGACCCTGCGGGCCATCTCCAACCTGCTGCAGGGCGAACGCGGCGCGGTCACCAAGGGCTCGATCGAGCTGCGCGGCGAACGCATCGAAAACCTGTCGCCGGCTGACCTGGTGCAACGCGGCGTGGTGCAGGTCATGGAGGGCCGGCACTGCTTCGCCCATCTGACGATCGAGGAAAACCTGCTGACCGGCGCCTACACGCTCAAAAGCAAGGCCGAAGTGGCGGCCAACCTCGAGAAGGTTTACAACTATTTCCCGCGCCTGAAAACCCGGCGCACCTCGCAGGCGGCCTACACCTCGGGCGGCGAGCAGCAGATGTGCGCCATCGGCCGCGCGCTGATGGCCAGCCCCACCATGGTGCTGCTCGACGAGCCCTCGATGGGCCTGGCGCCGCAGATCGTCGAGGAGGTCTTCAACATCGTGAAAGACCTCAACCAGAAGGAAAAAGTGACCTTCCTGCTGGCCGAGCAGAACACCAACATGGCCCTGAAATACGCCGACTACGGCTACATCATGGAAAGCGGTCGCATCGTGATGGACGGCCAGGCCAGTGACCTGGCCAACAACGAAGACGTCAAGGAGTTTTACCTGGGCGTTGGCGGCGGCGAACGCAAGAGCTTCAAGGACGTCAAGAGTTACAAGCGCCGCAAGCGCTGGTTGGCATGAAGCCCCCACGGTTGCTCACTGCGTGTAGCGCCCGAGGCCTTGCAGGCCGCGGCTTGCGAGACGCTTCGCCCCTGTCGCCTGTCCAAAGCTGCGCAAGCAGCTTTGGAGCCGCAGGCTCCAGCCCCGCGGGGGCGCTGCGCCTGCGGTCCGGCAAAGCCGGTCCCGCGGCCCCTGCTGGTAAAGAGGGGAGCCCAACGCTCCCTCGGAGATCTTATGACTGAGTATTACGACGCGCTGGAAACACGGGACCCGGCCGCCCGCGAGACCCAGCTGATGGCGGCACTGCCGGTGCAGGTGGCGCACGCGCAAAAGGCGGCGCCGGCCTTTGGCGCCATTCTGGCGGGGCTGCAAGCCAGGGACGTCATGTCGCGCCAAGCGCTGGCACGGCTGCCGGTCACACGCAAGCACGAGCTGCAGGCACGCCAGCAGGCGGCTCGCGGCACCGACGTGTTTGGCGGCTTTTCCACGCTGCTGCGCGGCCCGAAGATGCCGCGCATTTTTTCATCCCCCGGCCCGATCTACGAGCCCGAGGGTACCGCCCCGGACTACTGGCGTGCCGCCCGCGCCCTGTTCGCCGCAGGTTTTCGTGCCGGCGACCTGGCCCACAACGCGTTCAGCTACCACATGACGCCGGGTGCCTTCATCATGGAATCCGGTGCGCATGCGATCGGCTGCAGCGTTTTTCCGGCCGGGGTGGGACAGACCGAGCAGCAGCTCCAGGCGATCGCCGAACTCCGGCCCGAGGCCTACATGGGAACACCCAGCTTCCTGCGCATCCTGGTCGAGAAAGCGCTTGAGACCGGCAGCGACATTTCCAGCCTGCGCAAGGGCCTGACCGGTGGCGAGGCGCTTCCGCCCAGCCTGCGCGACTGGTTTGCCGGGCACGGCCTGGCGGTTTACCAGAGCTACGCCACCGCCGACCTGGGGCTGATCGCCTACGAAACGTCCGCGCGCGAAGGCCTGGTGCTGGACGAAGGCGTGATTGTGGAAATTGTCCGCCCCGGCACAGGCGAGCCGGTGCCTGAGGGCGAGGTCGGCGAACTGGTGGTCACCACGCTGAACCCGGACTACCCGCTGATCCGCTTTGGCACAGGCGACCTCTCGGCAATACTGCCGGGCGCCTGTCCGACCGGGCGAACCAACACCCGGATCAAGGGCTGGATGGGCCGGGCCGACCAGACCACGAAAATCCGGGGCATGTTTGTACACCCCGGCCAGGTGGCCGACATCACCCGGCGTTTTCCGGAGGTGCTCAAGGCGCGCCTGGTCGTCACCGGCGAGATGGCCAGCGACAGCATGACGCTCAAGGTGGAAGCCTCCGCCATGCCGCAGGGGCTGGAAAGCCGGATCAGCGAGGCGATCCGCGATGTGACCAAGCTGCGCGGTAATGTCGAGTTGATGGCGCCGGGCAGCCTGCCCAACGACGGCAAGGTCATCGAGGACGCCCGAAGTTACAAGTAGGGCCCCCACGTTCGCGCACTGCGTGTCGCTCTCTGCCCCCCGAGGGGGCGCTGCGCCTGCGGGCCGGCGGAGCCGGACCCGCGGCCCCTGCTGGTAGAGAAAAACCACCCACGCTCGCGCACTGCGTGTCGCTCTCTGCCCCCCGAGGGGGTGCTGCGCCTGCGGTCCGGCCAAGCCGGTTCCGCAGCCTTGGCTGGTTGCGCATACGGCACGGCTCCCGGGGGGCTGAGTGCTTGTCCTTACGTAGTTTCCGCGATGACGGCGGCGCCTGTGGCCCCTACACTGAAGCCATTCAAATCAACGGAGATACTTGATGAAACGCCTGCTAGTCCTCGCCGCAGCCGCGACGGCGCTGTTCGCCAACGCCCAGACCTATCCCAGCTCCAAACCGGTTGCCATCGTGGTTCCTTTTGCAGCGGGCGGTCCGACCGACCGCGTGGCACGCGACTTGGCCGAGGCCATGCGCAAAAACATGCCCGGCGCCAACTTTGTCGTGGAAAACGTCAACGGCGCCGGCGGCACGATTGCTGCCACCAAGGTCGCCAAGGCCAACCCGGACGGCTACACGCTGCTGCTGCATCACATCGGCATGGCCTCCGCCCCCGCGCTGTACCGCAAGCTGCAATACAAGCCGCTGGAGGACTTCGAGTACCTGGGCATGATCAATGAAGTGCCGATGACGCTGATTGGCAAGCCCCAGTTGCCAGCCAACACCTACCGTGACTTCGAGAACTACATCAAGGCCAATGCCGGCAAGCTCAACATTGCCCATGCCGGCCTGGGTTCAGCCTCGCACCTGTGCGGCCTGATGTGGCAGGCGGCGATCAACGCCAAGGAAGCCATGACCACCATTCCGTTCGGCGGTACCGGCCCGGCGATGAATGCGCTGGTCGGCGGCCAGGTCGACCTGATGTGCGACCAGACCACCAACACCACCGGCCAGATCGAGGCCGGCCGCGTCAAGGCTTTTGCCGTGACCACGGCTAAGCCCCTGTCCTCGCACAAGCTGCTCAAGGACTACCCGTCCCTGCAGGACATGGGCCTGAAAGGCTTCAACCTGACCATCTGGCACGGCCTGTATGCCCCCAAGGGCACGCCCCCGGCCATCCAGGCACAGCTGAACACGGCGCTCAAACTCGCGCTGAAAGACCCCGACTTCATCAAGAAGCAGGAAGGCCTGGGCGCGATCGTTGTAACCGACAAACGCGTGGAACCGGCGGCACACAAGGCCTTTGTGGCCAGCGAAATCGCCAAACTCAAGCCGGTGATTGAAGCCGCCAAACAGTTCGCCGACTAAACACCCCCTCCATGGAAAGCCGCCCGGCGAACAGCCCGGCGGCTTTTTTTTGCCCGTCCAACGCCCGGTGCCCCGGGTTATCCCACTGACACGATGACCCCGACCAGCGGTACAAACGAGCCATGCTCAAGCTACGCGTCATTGACTCCATCACCGAACTCGGTGCGGGAGACGAAGGCTGCATGGCTGTGAGCGGCTCCCATGGCGGTTTGAGTTCAGCACGTTACGCCCTCGCGGCGAGGCCCCTGCTGAGCGTCTTCAACGATGCCGGGGTCGGGAAAGAGCAGGCCGGCATTGCCGCGCTGGATTTCCTGCAGGCACGCAATCTTGCCGCCTGCACCGTTTCACACCTCAGCGCGCGCATAGGCGAGGCACAAAGCACCCTGGACGACGGCATCGTCAGTCACCTCAACGCCCTGGCCTTTGCCCAGGGCGTCCGTGTGAATGAACGATGCCACCAGGTCATTGACACCCTGCAATCACTCCAAAGGAAAACCCCATGAACCTCCACACTACCAACAGGCGCCGCCTGATCCATGCCGCTTGCCTGGCCGCCCTGACGGGCGCCATGAGCATGCCGGCCGTCGCCCAAAGCGCCTGGCCGACCAAGCCGGTGCGCATCGTCGTGCCATTTGCGCCGGGCGGCACCACCGACATCCTGGCCCGCGCCGTGGCGCCCGAGTTGACCAAGGCTTTCGGCCAGCCCTTCATCGTGGACAACCGGGCCGGTGCGGGCGGCAATGTCGGCGCCGACCTCGTGGCCAAATCCCCCGGGGATGGCTACACCCTGCTGATGGGCACGGTGGGCACCCATGGCATCAACAAGTCGCTGTACAGCAAGATGCCTTATGACCCGCAAAAGGACTTTGCGCCGATCACGCTGGTGGCCGGTGTGCCCAACGTGATGGTCATGAACGCCGAGAAGGCCGCCAAACTGGGCATCAACAACGTGGCTGATTTTGTCAAATACGCCAAGGCCCATCCCGGTCAGTTCAGCATGGCGTCAAGCGGCAACGGCACCTCGATTCACCTGGCCGGCGAACTGTTCAAGTCGCAGACCGGGATTTTCATGACGCACATCCCCTACCGCGGCTCCGGCCCGGCCCTGCTGGACCTGATAGGCGGCAACGTGGACGTCATGTTCGACAACCTGCCGTCGGCCATGCCACAGATCAAGGGCGGCAAGCTCAAGGCCTTTGCGGTCACCAGCGCCCAGCGCTCGACGGCCATGCCCGAGTTGCCCACGGTGGAGGAAGCCGGCAAGCTCAAGGGTTTTGAGGCCAGCAGCTGGTTTGGCCTGCTCGCACCGGCCGGCACGCCGCCCGACGTGGTCAACCGCATCCAGCAGGAAGTGGCCAAGGCCCTGGCCACACCGGCCATCAAGGAAAAAATGCTGGCCCAGGGCGCCATTCCGAGCGGCAACACCCCGCAGGAATTTGCCAAACTGATTGACGCTGAAATCGGCAAATGGGCGAAGGTCGTGAAGGCGTCTGGCGCGAAAGTCGACTAGCGGTCTTGCGAGTGCCGCGAGCGGGTTTCTTTTCAAGCAGGGGCCGCGGGTCCGGCTTCGCCGGCCCGCAGGCGCAGCGCCCCCTCGGGGGGCAGCGTATTACACGAAATGAAAAGCGTGGGGGCTCTATCTAGACGCCCCAGACCACCTCGTGACCCGCCTTGTGGTTGCGCTGCAGCATCTCGATGAAGGGCACGGCACGCTGGCGCAGCCCCAGGCCTTCGCCGGGCACGGGCGCCGGCGCCTCTTCGTCGTGGGACTCTTCCAGGACGATCGCGGCTTCCAGCGCCGCGATGGCCGCCGGCATCTGCTCGGGCAGGATGATGCCTTTGGGGCCAGCCTCCTTGCCGATGATCTCCAGCACGCGTCGGCCATTGGCCTCCAGCATGATCAGGTCGCCGGAAGCTTTGGACTTGAACTTGTAAAGCATGGCAGCTCCTTTTTTTTGCATGAACAAAAATGATTATGAGCGCGTCTTGGGCTGGCGGCTGTAGGCAGCGTTCCCGTTCCTGGGCGGGCCAGTGAAGCAAAATAGGCGCTTATGTTCAATATCCCCACCGCTCAAAAGCCCGCCGCCCAGGGACTGAGCCAGGACGGCCTGAGCCTGCTGTCACCCGCCGACCTGCCGGCCGCCCTGTCCCTGCCGCCTGGCTGGGCCGGGCAATGGTCCGGCCTGGCCGCCTCCTGGGACAACCTGCCGCCCGATGCCCACCTCAAGGATGGCGGCCACTACCGCCGGCGCCGGCACAGCTGCTTTGTCCAGGAGCTGCCCAGCGGGCAGTTGCAACAGACGCCGCACCGCGCCCACTGGCAGCCCACCGACTACAACGCCCTGCATGGCGGCTTTGAGCGCTGGTTCGAACCGGTCGAGCCGGCCGTCGCCGCCGCGCCGGCCTGGACCGCCCTGCTGTGCGCCCTGGGCCAGCTGTTTGCCCAGGTCCGGCCGGTGGCGCACTGGTACATCGAGGCCCACCAGTTCCGCATCGACACCGCAGGTGGCGTGGGCCGGCCCACGCCGGAAGGCGCGCACCGCGACGGTGTGGACTTCGTGGTGGTGATGCTGGTGGCGCGCCGCGGCGTCAAGGGCGGCGAGAGCCGGGTGTTCGACGCCAACGGCCCGCACGGCCTGCGTTTTCTCATGCAGGAGCCGCTGACCACGCTGTTGCTGGACGACGCCCGGGTGATTCATGAAACCACGCCCATCCTGCCGCTCGATGATGCGGCGCGGGACGGCTACCGCGACACCCTGGTGCTAACTTACCGGGCGAACGGATTCCAGTCCCCCTGAGCCCCCACGTTCGCTCGCTTTGCGTAGCTCTCTGCCCCCCGAGGGGGCGCTGCGCCTGCGGGCCGGCAGAGCCGGACCCGCGGCCCCTGCTTGAAATGAGATGCCTTCGCGGTCGCTTCTTCTTATCCGTTCTTCTGAGCTTGTCGAGGGATGGGGTTGCGTCCGCGGCAGTACGCGGCCCATAGGGGCAGCGTTAACCATGAGGCCCGGGTTCCGAAAACCGCTTGACGAAAATAGTTTAAACCTAAACAATTAAGACCCAATCAATCAACTTGAACGGTCTTTCCATGCGCATTCTTTGCCTGGGCGGCGGGCCCGCCGGTTTGTACTTTGCCGTGCTGATGAAGCTGCAGAATCCGGCCAACCAGATCACGGTGGTGGAACGCAACCGCCCGTTTGACACCTTTGGCTGGGGCGTGGTGCTGTCGGACCAGACCTTGGGCAACCTGCAGGTGGCCGACCCGGTCAGTGCGCAGCTGATTGGCGACGCCTTCAACCACTGGGACGACATCGAGGTGTTTTTCAAGGGCCGCTCGGTGCGTTCGGGTGGCCACGGTTTTTGCGGCATCGGCCGCAAGCGCCTGCTCAACATCCTGCAGGACCGCTGCATCGAGCTGGGCGTCGGTCTGGTGTTTGAAACCGATGTGCAGGATGACCAGGCCATCACCGAGAAGTACCAGGCCGACCTGGTGATCGCCAGCGACGGCCTGAACAGCCGCATCCGCAACCGCTATGCCGACACCTTCAAGCCCGACATCGACCTGCGCGCCTGCCGTTTCGTCTGGCTGGGCACCCACAAGACCTTCGACGCCTTCACCTTTGCCTTCGAGCAGACCGAACACGGCTGGTTCGCGGCGCACGCCTACAAGTTCGACGACAACACCTCGACCTTCATTGTCGAGACGCCCGAGGCCGTCTGGAAGGCCCACGGCCTGGACCAGATGAGCCAGGAAGAAGGCATCGCCTTCTGCGAACAACTGTTCGCGAAATACCTGGACGGCAACGCCCTGATGAACAACGCGACACACGTGCGCGGCTCGGCGATCTGGATCCGCTTCCCGCGCGTGGTCTGCGAACGCTGGGTGCACCACGAAACCATCCACGGCAAACCGGTACCCATCGTGCTGATGGGCGACGCCGCACACACTGCGCACTTTTCGATAGGCAGCGGCACCAAGCTGGCGCTCGAGGATGCGATCGAGCTGAGCCGCTGCTTTGCGCAACACCCGGCGGCGGACGATGCGCTGCAGGCCTATGAAGCCGTGCGTTCGGTCGAAGTCCTGAAAATCCAGAATGCGGCGCGCAACTCGACCGAGTGGTTCGAAAACGTGGACCGCTACAGCGGGCTGGACGCCGAACAGTTCTTTTACTCGCTGCTGACGCGTTCGCAGCGCATCAGCCACGAAAACCTGCGTGTGCGTGACGCCTCCTGGCTGCAGGGCTACGAGCAGTGGCTGGCCAGAAGTGGTGGCAAGCCGGCGCCGCCGCCCATGCTGCTGCCGCTGAAAGTCAGGGGACTGACGCTGAAAAACAGGATTGTGGTTTCGCCCATGGCGACCTACAGCGCCGTCGATGGCCTGCCCCAGGACTTCCATCTGGTGCACCTGGGCGCGCGCGCGCTCGGCGGCGCAGCCATGGTGTTTGCCGAAATGACCGCACCCTGCCCCGAGGGCCGCATCACGCCGGGCTGCCCGGGCCTGTGGAACGAAGACCAGATGCTGGCCTGGAAACGCATTGTCGATTTCGCCCACCGCTCGGGCGAAGGCGTGGCCATGGGCATGCAGCTGGGCCACAGCGGCCCCAAAGGCTCGACGCAGCTGGGTTGGGAGGCGCCCGACGAGCCGCTGCCCGCGGACAACTGGCCGCTGCTGGCGGCCAGCGCGGTCTCTTACGGACCAACCAACGCCATCCCGAAGGCGATGACCCGCGAGGACATGGACCGCATCAAGGCGCAGTTTGTCCAATCCACCCGTTATGCGGCGCAGGCCGGTTTCGACTGGCTGGAGCTGCATTGCGCCCATGGCTACCTGCTGTCGAGTTTCATCACGCCGCTGACCAACCAGCGTACCGACGACTACGGCGGCAGTCTGGAAAACCGCTGCCGCTACCCGCTGGAAGTTTTTGCGGCCATGCGCGCCGTCTGGCCGGCGGACCGGCCCATGAGCGTGCGCATCTCGGCGCATGACTGGGCGCCGGGCGGCAACACCGCCGACGATGCGGTGGCGATTGCACGCCTGTTCAAGGCCGCCGGCTGCGACTTCATCGACGTCTCCTCGGGCCAGACCACCCGCGCCGCCAAGCCCGTGTATGGCCGCATGTACCAGACACCGTTTGCCGACCGCATCCGCAACGAGGTCGGCATCCAGACGATCGCCGTCGGCGCGATTTCGGAAGTGGACCACGTCAACAGCATCATCGCCGCCGGACGCGCCGACCTGTGCGCAATTGCACGCCCGCACCTGGCCGACCCGGCCTGGACGCTGCACGAGGCGGCCAAGCTGCAAAGCCGGGCGGTGAGCTGGCCGAAACCCTACCTCAGCGGCCGGGACCAGATGTACCGCGAACTTTCCAAGCAAAAACAGGCCTGAGCCCTTATCCGACGGACACCAGCAGCTATCAAATAAGTAGTAAACGGGAGAGATGCCATGGACATGGAAGCACGAGGACACCGAGAACACCCGGAGGCGCTGCGCCTGTGGCTGCGCCTGCTGACCTGCACCCAGCTGATTGAAAAGCAGGTGCGCGGGCAATTGCGCGAACAGTTCGACACCACCCTGCCGCGGTTTGATCTGATGGCGCAGCTCGAGCGCAACCCCGACGGGCTGAAGATGAACGAGCTGTCGCGCCGCATGATGGTCACCGGCGGCAACGTCACCGGCATCACCGACCAGCTGGTGGCCGAAGGCCTGGTCGAACGCCTGGACGTCGAAGGCGACCGCCGCGCCTACCGCGTGCGCCTGACCCCACGCGGCCGCAAGACCTTCGACGAGATGGCGCGCCAGCATGAAGGCTGGATTGTCCAGGCCTTCGGCGGCCTGTCGCCGCGCGAAATCGACACCCTGCACAAGCTGCTGGGCAAAGTCAAACAGCACCAGACCGATCTGAACCAGGAAATGGAAAACGCATGAAACACTACATTGGCCCCAGCAACCCCATGCACGCGCAGTTCAATGCGCTGGCCGGTTACCAGGCACGCCACTTTGCCTATGCTTTTGATGCCGGTGTGGCCACCCTGAGCCTGAACCGGCCGGAGCGCAAGAACCCGCTGACCTTTGACTCCTACGCCGAGCTGCGCGACCTGTTTCGCGCGCTGAACAGCGCCACCGACGTCAAGGTGATCGTGCTGACCGGCGCCGGCGGCAACTTCTGCTCGGGCGGCGATGTGCATGAAATCATCGGCCCGCTGACCAAAATGGCCATGCCCGAGCTGCTGGAATTCACCCGCATGACCGGCGACCTGGTCAAGGCCATGCGCCTGTGCCCGCAACCCATCGTCGCCGCGATCGACGGCATCTGCGCCGGCGCCGGCGCCATGATGGCGCTGGCCGCCGACATGCGCCTGGGCACGGCGCAAGCCAAAACCGCTTTCCTGTTCACGCGGGTGGGACTGGCCGGCGCCGACATGGGCGCCTGCGCGCTGCTGCCGCGCCTGATCGGCCAGGGCCGCGCGTCCGAGCTGCTGTTCACCGGCCGCGCCATGACGGCGCCCGAAGGCCTGCAATGGGGATTTTTCAACGCCCTGCACGAGCCGGCCGAGTTGCTGGGCAAGGCGCAGGCACTGGCCGCCGAACTGGCTGCCGGCCCGACCTTTGCGCACGGCATGACCAAAACCATGCTGCACCAGGAGTGGGCCATGACGCTGGACCAGGCGATTGAAGCCGAAGCCCAGGCGCAGGCAATCTGCATGCAGACCAAAGACTTCACGCGCGCCTACGAAGCGTTTGCCAGCAAACAGAAACCGGTGTTCCAGGGAGACTGATGTGAGAGCCGACACCCGACACCTGGCCCTGCCATTTTTTGACGATGCGCACCGCGCACTGGGCGAGCAGCTCGCGGGCTGGGCACCGGCCCAGCAGGTGGACGAAAGCGACGACAGGCGCGCCTGCAGGCAGTGGGTGCGCCTGCTCGGTGACGCCGGCTGGCTGCGCTACTGCGTGCCCGCCAGTGCCGGCGGAGCGATGGACAAGCTCGACTCGCGCGCGCTGGTGATCCTGCGCGAAACCCTGGCCTTTCACTCCCCGCTGGCCGACTTTGCGTTTGCCATGCAGGGCCTGGGCAGCGGCGCCATCACGCTGGCCGGCACGCCGGCGCAGCAGGCGGCCTACCTGCCCGCAGTGGCCCGCGGCGACAAGATTGCCGCCTTTGCGCTGAGCGAACCCGACGCGGGCTCGGACGCCGGCGCGATGGCCACCAGCGCCGACGCTGCCGATGGCGGCTGGGCCCTCAACGGCTGCAAGACCTGGATCAGCAACGGCGATATCGCCGACTTTTATGTGACCTTCGCCAAGACCGACCGCGAAGCCGGCACACGCGGCATCACCGCCTTCATCGTGGACGCCGGCAACCCCGGCCTGGACAGCAGCGAACACATCGCAGTGATGGCGCCGCATCCGCTGGCCACGCTGAAGTTTGCCCATTGCAAGCTCCCCGGCGAGGCGCAGCTGGGCGCGCTCAACGGCGGCTTCAAGCTGGCGATGCAGACGCTGGACATCTTCCGCGCCTCGGTCGCCGCGGCCGCGCTGGGCATGGCGCGCCGCGCACTGTTCGAGGCGGTGCGTTTTTCGCGCGAACGCAAGATGTTCGGCCAGACCCTGGCCGACTTCCAGCTGACGCAGGCCAAAATCGGCGAGATGGCGGCGCTGATCGATGCCGCCGCCCTGCTGACCTACCGCGCCGCCTGGCTGCGCGATGACAGCGAAGCCAGCGGCGCCGGCAAACGCATCACCGCCGAGGCCGCCATGGCCAAGATGACGGCCACCGAAAACGCCCAGCGCGTGATCGACATGGCCCTGCAGATGCACGGCGGCCTGGGCGTGAAAGTCGGCACCAAGGTCGAAAGCCTGTACCGCGACATCCGCTCGCTGCGCATCTACGAAGGTGCGACCGAAGTCCAGCAACTGATCATTGGCAAGGCGGTACTGCAGTCATGAGCACCTCCTCCCACCCCTCCGTCCAGACCGACCGCTTCGTGCATGATCGCCTGCCGCCGCCGGACCAGTGGCCGCAGATGCGTTACGACCTGCCGGAGCTGCAAATCCCGGCACAGGCCAACCTGGTGGATGTGCTGTTTGAGCGTGCTGACAAGCGCGGCTTGTCGGACCGGCCCTTCCTGCGCTCCGACAAGATCATCCTGAGTTATGCCGATGCCCATGAACGCGTCAGGCGCATCGCCCAGGTGCTGACCGAAGACCTGCAGCTGGTGCCCGGCAACCGCGTGTTGCTGCGCGGCGGCAACACCATCGGCATGGCGCTGGCCTGGCTGGGGGTGGTCAAGGCCGGGCTGGTGGCCGTGGCCACCATGCCGCTGCTGCGCGCCAAGGAACTCGGGGAAATCATCGCCAAGTCCCAGGCCACGGTGGCGCTGTGTGACGCCAGCCTGCTGGCCGAGCTGCAGGCTGCCCGCGAGCTGAACCCGACGCTGGCCACCATCGTGCCCTTCAACCTGAACGAGGCCGGCGCAATGGCCGTGCGTGCCGCCGGCAAGGACGGCCAGTTCGCGCCCTGCCGGACCTCGGCCGACGACATCGCGATGATGGCCTTCACCTCCGGCACCACCGGCACGCCGAAAGCAGCCGTGCACACCCACCGCGACGTGCTCGCTGCCTGCGAGGCCTGGCCGCGCCATGTGCTCCAGGCCACGCCGGACGACATCGTGATGGGCTCGCCACCGCTGGCCTTCACCTTCGGCCTGGGCGGCATGCTGGTCTTCCCGATGTGGGCGGGCGCCTCGGTGTATTACCCCGGCATCCCCTACACCCCGGAGGCCATGGTCAAGCTCATCAACGAGGTGGGCGCCACCCTCTGCTACACCGCGCCCACCTTCTACCGCCAGATGGCGCCCTTTGCCAGGCAGCATGGCGTGCCGACGCTGCGCATCTGCGTCAGCGCGGGCGAGGGCCTGCCCGACGCCACGCGCCAGCTCTGGAAGGAGGCGACCGGCATCGAGATGACCGACGGCATAGGCGCCACCGAAATGTTCCACATCTTCATTTCCGCCGCGCCGGCAGACGTGCGGCGCGGCGCCATCGGCAAGGTGGTGCCCGGTTACACCGCGAAGGTGGTGGACGACGAGGGCCAGGAAGTCCCGCGCGGCACCATCGGCAAGCTGGCGGTCATCGGGCCCACCGGCTGCCGCTACCTGGACGATGCGCGCCAGGCGAACTATGTGAAAAACGGCTGGAACTACCCCGGTGACGCCTTCCTGCAGGACGCCGACGGCTACTTCTTCTTCCAGTCCCGGGCCGACGACATGATCATCACCTCGGGCTACAACGTGGGGGGGCCCGAAGTGGAAGACGCCTTGCTCAAGCACCCGGCGGTGGCCGAATGCGGCGTGATCGGCGAGCCCGACGAGGAGCGCGGCATGATCGTCAAGGCCGTTGTCGTGCTCAAGCCCGGCCAGGAAGCCGGCGAGGCCATGACCCGGCAACTGCAGGACCATGTGAAAGCCACGCTGGCGCCGTTCAAGTACCCGCGCCGGATTGAGTTCGTGGCCAGCCTGCCGCGCACGGAGACCGGCAAACTCCAGCGCTTCAAGCTGCGCCAGCATTGAGAGACACATGAAATTCACCACCCACAAGCTGATCCGCTTTCACCACTGCGACCCGGCCGGCATTGTTTTCTACCCGCAGTACTACTACCTGCTGCATGAAGCGCAGGAAGACTTTCTGGCCCACATCGGTTTTCCCGAGCACGAGATGATTGCCGGCGGCCTGGGCGTGCCCATCGTGGACATGAAAACCGAGTTTCTCGGCATGTGCCGCTATGGCGACGAGGTCAGCATCGAGCTGAGCCTGACCCGGCTGGGCCACACCAGCATTGGCATGTGCTATGAAATTCATAGCAATTTACCCAACAAGGACGGAGGCCAGACCCTTAAATTGCGTGCAAACTCGGTGGTCGTCTGCGCCGAAATCCCCAACGGCAAGGCTTTGCGCATTCCTGACGGATGGCGCGAAGCGATGCTGCCTTATCTGCAAACCCCACTGGAAGACAAGCCATGATGAAACTATTGCAACCGGACGGCTGGGCAGCGCCCAGGGGTTACGCCAATGGCGTGATGGCCCGAGGCGCGCTGATTTTTGTAGGCGGGCAGATCGGCTGGAACGCCCAACAGCAGTTTGAAAGCGACGACTTCATCGCCCAGACCCGCCAAGCCCTGCAAAACATCCTGGCCGTGCTGCAGGCCGGCGGCGCGGGGCCGGAGCACATGGCACGCATGACCTGGTACGTGGTGGACCGCGTGGAATACATCGCACGGCTCAAGGAGCTGGGTGCGGTGTACCGCGAGGTGATGGGCAAGAACTTTCCGGCCATGACCTGCGTGGAAGTCTCCGCCCTGGTGGAGGAGCGGGCCCGCATCGAAATAGAAGTGACGGCTGTCCTGCCGGATTGAGCTTCCGGCCCTGCCTCCCGATGCAGGCCAGGGCGCAGGCTGGGCGACGGCGTTGCGGCGCTTTTCTGACTTAAGATGAGTCAAAATTGGCAATGTTGACGTCAACGCATCTGGAGACCCACGTGCACCTCCTCCCACCCACACCCACCAGGCTTGCATTTCATGGCTGATCAGACATCCGGTTTCAAGCAGATCACGCCCGAGCCCGAATTCGGCCTGGCCGAGGCCCAGCGAAGAATGCAGCAGCAGCTGATGGAAATGACCGGGGTGGCCCAGTCCGTCTTCCACCTGGACACCCAGCAGCTCAGCTGGAACCCGCGCGCCTATCAGCTGTTTGGCATGCCTGCAGGCACCCCCATGACGCTGGAAGCAGCCATGGGCCTGGTGTATCCGGACGATTTGGATTTGCTGGTCCGGGCGCGCGACCAGCTGCGCAAGACCCCGGGGGCCATCGAACTGGACTACCGCGTCATCCGCCCCGACGGCGGCCTGGTGGACGTGCATGCCTTGCTCTATCTGGAGTCCGATGCCCAGGGCCGGCCGTTGGCTTACATCGAAATGAGCCTGGACGTTACCGAGCGCAAACGGGTGGAAAACGCCCTGCTCCAGTCTGCGCGCTTGTGCCGGGCACTGGACCAGGTTTCCACCGATGGTTACTGGGAACAGACCGCCGCTGCGCAAGGCGGCAGCCCGGCAGACACACGGTCGGCCCCCCTGCAGAGTCCCAAGGCCGCCAGCCAGGGCCTGCAGCGAAAAATGCGGGTGCTGTATGTGGAGGACAACATGTACAACCTCATGCTGTTTGACGACGTCATGCGAACGCGCGACGATGTCGAGGTCCGCATGGCACAAAACGGTGTCCAGGGCTTTGAGGTGGCCGGCAGCTGGTTGCCCGATGTGCTGGTGCTCGATGGCCGGCTGCCGGATACCCATGGGATTGATCTGCTCAAACGCATGCGGGAGATCCCGGGCCTGCGGGCAACGCCGGCCTTCATGTGTTCGGCCGACACCCAGCCGGAGCACAGGGTGCTTGCCGAGCAGGCAGGATTTGCCGGTTACTGGACCAAACCAGTGGACTTTGACAAGGTGTTCGACGAGCTCGACCGGGTTGCAGCCGAAACCGAGTTGGGTTAGGGCCTTTTTTGCGAGTGCACAAACCGGGTGACCAGGCCCCAGGCGCCGCCTTCACAGGCGCAGGTGGCCCGCATGGATGGGGCCTGCTGCGCATCCACTCCAGCTGACAAGCCGCCTGTCCCCACCAGGCGGCTCCGGCAATTACTGGATGTCCTGCACCGGCGTCACGGAACTCTCGCGCACGATCAGCCAGCGGTCGCCCACCCGCTCCCATTGCAGGGTTTTGGTCACCACGTCCCGGTAGTTGGCCGAGCGGTAGGTCTGCCGGAATGTCGCCGTTGCATGGGTAGCGTCGGGCGTGGCAACCGACAGTTCGCTCACTTCCACAGAAATATCAACGGCACGCGCCAGAACCGCCTTGCGCTTTTCTTTCCAGGCGTCCCGGTCACCCTCGTTGGACGGCACAAAGCCGGGCGCATAAAAGCCAAGGTAAGCATCCACATCCCGCGTTGACCAGGCCGCGCGCCAAGCTTCCAGGGCATTGCTGATCTCGCTGCTGCCGCCAGCCTCTGGCACCGCGGCCGGCACCGGCGCCGCAACGGGCACTGGTTTGGGCGCTGCCGCGGAGGGTGTCGGCTGCAGGGCGGGCCTGGCGGCCGGCGCAGACGCCAAGGCCTGCTGCGCGGCACGTTCGCGCGCATTGGCCAGGGCCGTCTGCTGTTCCAGCGTCCGCCGGAGTTCGCTGCTCCCGGAACCAGCGGGCGTTGTCGCCGGTGTCGCAGGGGCAGGCGGTGCAACTGGTGTGGCCGGAGTGGCCAGTACAGGGACTGGCGCCAGACGGCCACCCGCCAGGGGCAAGGGCGTCGCGGTGGGTGCAACAACTTCCTGCACCGCGCGCTCGCGCGCGTTCAACAGCGCGGTCTCCTTCAACTGATCGGCGGCCCGCTGGATCAGGGCGTCCTTGTCCACCACATACACGCTAACAGGCTCGGCCGGACAGTGCTGCGAAGCGTCTTCACCGTCGCTCCACTGATCCAGCCCGGAAAAGCCGCCTGTCTCGATTCTGGAAAGCTCAAGGGCAGCCAACAGCGTGCCCAGACCCGCCTGCGTCCTGGCGTAAGCGATGTTGAGGTCTTGCTCGGCGTTGGCCACGGCACGCTTGGCCTGGAACAGTTCGTTCTCCGTGTCCAGCAAATCCAGCAGCGTGCGCTGGCCGATGTCGAATTGCTGGCGGTAGGCATTGCGCGCTTTCTCGAGAGACACCTTGTTCTGATCAAGATAGCCCAGCTGCTCCTTGAGCTTGCGCGAATCGTTGTAGGCGATCAGCAGCGTCTGCCGGATGTCGCGGCAGGTCTTGTCGCGCAAGTCCTTGGCCACATTGAGTTGCTCGGCAAACTGGCGCTCCCGCGCCCGGTCGCTGAAGCCGTTGAACAGGTTCCAGCTCATGACCACTTCCGCCACGGTGGCGTCGGTACTGCCCGTGACGCCGTTCAGGTTGGCGCCCTGCTCGCGGCGCAAACGCAGGTCGAAACGCGGCTGGTAAGCACCGCTGCGGGAGGCCAATGCAGCATTGGAAGCACGCACGTTTTCAATCGACGCGCGCAAGGCCCCATTGCGTTGCTGCGCGCTGCGTATCGCACCGGATGCGTTCTCCGGAATATCCCGCATCAACGGCGCAGGCACCGGCATGTCCCGGGTTGGCATCAGGCCCACAATTCGCTGGAAACGCGCCGTGGTGTCGTGCAAGTTGGAGGTTTCGATCAGCAGATTGGACTCAGCCACGGCCAGACGCGCGGAGATCTGCTCCAGATCGACGGCCCGCGCCACCTTCGCCTTGACGCGTCGCTCTGTCTGGTCAAAAACCGAACGGTGCTGGACAAAATTGTCCTCGGCCAGGCGCAAAAGCTCCCGGTAGCGCAAAACATCGTAATAGGCGCGCACCGCTTCAAGTGCCACACTCTCCGAGGTGTCCAAAAACTCGAACAGGCGCACCAGCCGCGCATGGTCAAGCCGCTTGACGTCGTTGCGCGTGGCAAAGCCGTCGTAAAGCAGCTGGGTGATGGTCAGGGACGCTGAATTGCGGTCGAAGCGGCTGCCAATCGTTGCAGCCGCATTGCGCCGCTCCGCGCCGCTGCCGGCTGCGAGATCGACCTTGGGCAACAAGGCGCCGGCGCCAACATCACGCTCACCGTCGGCGGCCTTGATGGTGTGCCAGCGCGCGAGAACTTCGGGGTTGTTCAGCACCGCATTCTGTGCGGCTTCCTTGAGCGTCAGCGGCTTGCCAGTTGCCTGGGCCAAAACCGACGCCGGAAACACCAGCGCCAGGGCGCTGAACGCAACACCGGCAAGCATCAGCGCGGCCAGGGTGTTTTTCAGGCAGTAGCGCACGGCAACGCGCTGGCCATGCGAAAAAGTACCAGCAACAAGAGGGGCCAGCAGGGACTGTCTCAAGTTCATGCGATCCACAGCTTCGCCGTTACACTGACAGAACCCGACGTGCAGGCAGTGGCAGCCGGGGTCAGCATGGCAAAGCGTTTGGGTTGCTTTTCTGGCATCTTTTTACTCTTTGCTACAAATGGACGCGCACTGTGCAGACTGCGGAATGATCGAGCCATCAACTTGAGTGATTAGAAAATCATTCGAAATCAGGTTAACAAATCACCGTTAGTTACTGTTTTATATAGATATTTTCATATTAACGCAGGATTTTCCGAAGAGCAATTAATATCCGGGCGAATTTCACCACTGCGGCGAAAACGAAACACTTGAAGCACCTCCCCAAAGCCGCCCTGATTGTCGTGCTGCTCGTTCTCGGGGCGCTGAAGGTGGCCGCGGTTGATTTTGACCGCATGCAAAGCGTCCTGACCCAGCGCTTTGGCCCGACCGCCCGCGAATCATTCCGCGACTGGCAAAAACTCCTGCAGAGCAGCGCGGACCAGACGGCATCGGTCCAGCTCAGGCGGGTCAATGACTTTTACAACCGCCGGATCAGGTTCGGGGAAGACCAGCCCATCTGGGGACAAAGCGACTATTGGGCCACCCCGATGGAAACCCTGGGCAAAGGCGCGGGCGACTGCGAAGATTTTGCAATCGCCAAGTATTTCACGCTGCTGCTGCTCAACATTCCTGACGAGAAATTGCGCCTGATCTATGTGCAGGCCCGGTTGGGTGGCGTCAACAGCAGCATCACCCAGGCCCACATGGTGCTGGCCTATTACCCGTCCCCCGAGGCCGAACCCCTGATTCTCGACAACCTGATTGACGACTTGCTGCCTGCATCGCGCCGCCCGGACCTGCAACCGGTGTTCAGCTTCAACAGCCAGGGACTCTGGCAAGGCGCCTCCGGCGCGCGAGGCGCCGGAGGCCCCGCCAATCTGACCCGGTGGCAGGAGTTGCTCAGGCGTGCCCGCGCCGAAGGTTTTGACTGAACCCATTTAGAAACCGCTATAAGAACTGTTCCGAGGGGAATCTTCCATGTCGATGTACCGCCAAATGTGGCTCGCAATCATTCTCAGCACGCTGCTGGCGCTGCTGGGTGGCCTGCTGGCGTCCACGCTGAACGCCCGAAGCTACCTGAGCGAGCAGCTCAGCGCCAAAAACACCGACAACGCTACCGCGCTGGCACTGGCGCTGAGCCAGCAGCGTGCCGATGCGGTCATGGTGGATCTGACGGTGTCGGCCCTGTTCGACAGCGGCCACTATGCCCTGATTCGTGTTGTGGACCCTCTTGGGAAAACCATTGTCGAGCGGATCGCACCGGCCACGGCACGCACCGTGCCGACCTGGTTTGTGCAGGCGCTGCCGCTGAACGCGACACCCGGACAAGCGCAGATCAGCAACGGCTGGACCCAGCTCGGCACCCTGACCCTTGTCAGCGACAGCCATTTCGCCTACCTGGCGCTGTGGAAAAGCGTCGTGCAACTGGTGGTCGCCCTGGGCCTGTCGGGACTGCTCGGCGGTTTCCTCGGGGCCATGATCCTGCGACGCCTTCGCGAACCGCTGCAGCGGGTCATCAAGCAGGCCAGCGACATCAGCGAACGCCGTTTTGTGCTGATTGATGTGCCGCAAGTGCCAGAACTCAAACAACTGGCCCTGGCCATGAACAGCACGGTCACCCGGCTCAAGACCATGTTTGCCGAAGAAGCGCAACGCCTCGAGGTGCTTCGTATCAGCGCCAATTACGACCCCCTCACGGGCCTGGCCAACCGGACCTTCTTTCTGACCCAGTTGCTGGACTCGCTGGACACCGAAGAGGCCACGGGCGGCACGCTGCTGCTGGTGCGTCTGGCCAATTTCTCGCGACATCACCAGCGCCTGGGAACGCCGGCTGTCAATGAACTCCTGAAAGCCTTCGCTGCGGTGCTGGACCGGCACGCCGCGCAGGCCCACGCGGTGGCAGCACGCATCGGTGAATCCGATTTTGCGCTGCTGGTGCCAGGCCCGACCGGTGCGCATGAGGTGGCGCGCAAGCTGCTGGCGGCGCTGGTGGAGGCGAGTGCCGCCCTGACCGGAAGCCGGCCCGCTGCCTACATCGGCATGGGCAAGTTGCAGCACGGACAGGACATGGCGGGTTTGATGGCCCAGGTCTCGGGCGCACTGGTGGCGGCCGAGGCGACAGGCGACAACGCCATCCGCGAGGCTGGCAGCGAAACCACCACCGAAAATGACCCTCAAACAGCAGACCTGATCAGGCAGGCCGTCGCCAATGGCCAGGTTCGCCAGCTCACTTTCCCGGTCCTTGATCTGAAAGGACATCTCGTCCATCGGGACTGCACCACGGAACTGATGCTGGATGGCTCCCAGGCCTGGCAGCCCACCCGGCACTTCCGGCAAGTCGGCGAGGCTTTTCAACTGATGCCGCTGATCGATCTGTCGGCGATCCGGCTGGCGCTTGGAAAACTGGGCAGCGATCCGGGCTTGGTCGGCCTGGCGGTCAGTGTGTCGGCACTTTCTGTCAGCGACAAAGACTTTCGCTCGCACTTGCTGGACATGCTCAGGGGAAACCAGGAAGCGGCCCGCCGCCTGTGGCTGGAGGTGCCGGAAGCTGCGGCCGTCCAGCACCTCGACAGTTTCCGCGAATTCGTCGCCGACATCAGAAAAGCCGGTAGCCGTGTGGGACTGGGCCAGTTTGGCCGGCATTTCAGCCAGGTCGATGCGTTGCACGATCTCGGGCTCGATTTCCTGAAGGTCGATGCCAGCTTCATCCGGGGCCTGCAATACAGCACGGACAACCAGCTCTTCCTCAAGAGCCTGGCAAGCGTGGCCCACAAAATGGGCATGCAGGTTTATGCCGACGGCGTGATCGACCGCGCGGAACTGGCAGCCCTGGAAGGGGCGGGCTTCGACGGAGCGTCGGGGCCTGCTGTCAAAGAGCCCGTCTGACAACCACCGACCCACCGCCCTTAAAAGAAGCCGCCGGATCAAAAAGATCCGGCGGCTTCTTTTTGCCAGCGACCGGGCGCGTCAGTCCGTGTTGAGTTTTCCTCTGGTCAGCAGGTCCTGAATCACCTGCTGGTCGGTGGTGTACACGCCAATCATGTCGACACCGGACAGCACAATCCGCTGATCGACGGCGCCGGTAACCACTCCGGAGGGCGCCCCCACCGCATGCGGATCGCTGGAGAAACCGCCTGTGCTGCTGATGTGAACAATCGTGTCTGAACCCGATTTTTCGAAGTGCAGGAAGTTCGCCAGATTGCCCGGACCGGCGCCGGCCATTTCGCCGACCAGCAAGTCGCGCAAATCCAGGATATCGCCCCCGCCTGCGGGCAGGGCTGTATTGAAGTCGGTGACCGTATCTATTGCGGGCGTACCGGCCGCACCCCGGTCAGCCAGTTTCCATTCAAATATGTCTGCACCGGCACCGCCCGTCAACGTGTCGTTGCCTGCGCCGCCGATCAAGGTATCGGCGCCCGAGCCACCGATTAGTGTGTCGTTACCTGCGCCTCCGCTGAGGGAATCGTTCCCCGAGCCACCAAGGAGGACGTCGGCCCCACTTGTCCCGATAAGCACCCTGTCTCCGTCCAGACCAATGGTGACCATGCCTGTGTCGCTGTCGCCATTGGAATCCGAAATCTTGTAGCCCAGGTCCAGATCAAAGTTGACGTCGTAACGCACGGCGCTGATCGACGTGACACCCAACTTGTAAGAACTCTGGGTGCCCGCTTCAAACACCAGTTTTTCAATCGCTGTTCCGTCCGGCGACTTCACGGTGAAGCCACCGGAGCCGTCCAGGTCGGCATTGGTGACGTAAACCGAGAACGTGCCACCGCCAACCTTGTAGCCGGTGATCGTCAACTCATCTGGTGCCGACGCGGACGCACTGTCGAAGTTGAAAAGCGTGATCCGTAATGACCCCACGTCATCACGTACAGTCGTTTTCGCGGTGACACCGTCGGTGTAGGTTGCACCCGCCGCAGCAAAGTCCATGGTCAGCTTCTCGCCCGCATTCATCAGGTTGTTGTCGGTGCCGATGTACGTGGCGCTGGTGTTGACGGTATGCGTGGTGATGGTGCCGTCCAGCGTATTCATTGAAGTAATAACGGCGTCATAAGCAATGGCGCCCGTGGAGTCCTTGAAGCCCAGCACCAGGTCCGATCCGTTGCCGCCGCCGGGCAGCACAATGCCGCCATCGACCATCACCGAGGCCCCCATCAAGCCCGCCGGCTGGGTGTAGGTGATGTCGGCATTGCCCGAGCCGTTGAGCGCAATATTGACGGTGAAGACCGTGGTGGAAATCCCACCGATCATCGCCGTGCCCGCGGCGGTGATGCTGGCGCCACTCCCGCTGTACGTGACCGTGACCAAATGACCTTCCACATACATGCTGGGCAGGGTGGAGCCGGCCGAGTTCCACGAAAGGGTGTTGCCGCCGTCCGTCGACAGGTAGGTGGCAATTGACTGGGTGACGCTGCCGGAGAAGCCGGCTTCGTTGATGATCACAACGTTGGAATCGGCGATGGTCGGAACGTCGTTGACTCCGCTGGTCGGCTGGGCGACGGAGACAGAGATCGGCGTCGACGCATTGGCACTGTTGCTGGACTCCGTGCTAGTTGCCGTCGCCGTTAGATTGAAGGTACCGGTCGTGGCCGGCCGGTCTACTGTCAGCAGCAGCCCTGTCAATTGACCGGCGGGAACGGTCCAACTGTAGTTTGCACCCACAGTAGTGCGCGTCAGGACTGTTCCATCACTCAGCTTGAGGACGGCCGTGGCCGACAAGGTGGCCGTTGGCGCGGAGAACACGACACTGCCCAAAGACTCGCTGCCGTCTCTGTCGACCAACGTCTGGGTCGCATCGACACGGTAGGTGTAGGTCGGAACATCCTTTATCGACACGTCGTCGAGATAGACCTTAACGCTACTTACAGCGCCGCTGGTGAAGGTGAGGGCGTGGGAAGTCGCGGCGGCCGTCACCCTGAAGGTGGCGGTATTCAACGCTGTGGCGCTGGCGGTCCAGGTGATCGCGGAACTCAAAATCGTCGTCCCGCCAAAGGAAACGACGACGCCGCTCAGGGATGCCGTGCTAATTGCCAGATCCACACTGACGATGTACTCCTCCCCGACAGTCAGGTTAGAGATGGTCTGGCTCGCGCTCGCGTACTTGTTAGCAGCGGTTCCGGTCGCGAGCAGCAACGCGTTGCCGCTGATGCCGCTGACTCCTGAGCTCACATACGTGGCAGTGCCCTGATTAGTGGTGGACAGGGTCCAATCGACACTGGCAGCATCCAGCGCGCCACTGAGGACGTACTCGGTCGTCGGAGGTGGGTCATTCGCCGGTGCCGCCACTGTAAGCGAAATCGTCGGCGCGTCAGCCACCGCCGTTATCCCTACGGTCGCTCTTGCAGTTGTCACATTTCCGGTGGTGGTGTCGGTTTTCAGGACGGTGAAACTGTCGCTGCCCGAATAATTTGCCCCGGGCGTGTAGATCAGGTTGCCGCCCGACTGGGTCACCGTTCCGCTGCTGCCCTGTCCCAGCAGAGTGTAGGTGTAGCCGCCGGGCGCAGTCAGTGTGACCGCGCTGTCCTCGTTGGTGGTCGCCGTGATCGGGTCGACCAGGATGGTCGAAGTCGAGATGTCAGCGGAAACATTGGCCACGCCGGTGTCGCTGGTCATGACAACCACGCGCACCGCCTCACTGAGCTCGGTGAACGCGTCCGTCAGGGCACGGACTTTCACCTCGAAAGTCGGGCTGGAACCGGCCGCGAGAGTAATGCTGGTGCTCGCGCTGCTGATCCAGGTTGTGCCGCCATCGATGCTGTATTGGTAGTCGGTGCCGAGGGTGGCGCTGCCTTCGAACCGCAGGGTGACCGTCGTTGTCGTGGCCTTTGCAGAGCTGAGCTCAACGTCGAAGCTGCCGTCTGACCCCTCACTCAGGTAAGCAGGCCCACTGACCAGCAATGAGGGTTTGTCGTTGATCGTCGTCTGGCCAATGGCGGTTGTGTTGGCCATCCCCGTTGTGTTGCCGCTCATCGTCGCAGTGAGGGTGAGCGACTCGAGATCGTCGGCAACGGCGTCGAGGATCGTGGCAACCTTGACCTCGACGCGCTTCGTGGTCGAACTGAGGGTCACCGTGGAGCCGACGGTGTAGTTGGTCCACGCCCCGTACAGCTTGGTGGCGGGGTCCTGGACGCGGTACTGCAAGGTACTCGTGTAATCGATGCCGGCCTGGGCCTGGCCACCTACTGTGAACCCAATGTCGCTAAGAACACCACGGGCCTGGGCGAATTCGACAGCAAAGACCGCAGACCTGCCCTCATCCACGGGTAGCGGGTTCGATACCGTGAGCGCGTTGTTGACACTGAACGTGACGGTGTTGGGTGCAGAGTCTGTGAGTGATCCGTCAGAGACCGCAAAGTTGAAGCTCGTGGAATTGCCGCTCACCATGCTGGTCGGCTTGAACAGCAGCCCGCCTCCGTCGATGGTCGCCCTGCTGATCACCTGGCTTGCGGTCACGGCCGCCCAGCTCGCGCCGTTAAAGTAATAGAGTGTTCCCGTCGCGGGCAGCGTAGAGATCGTCACAGACTTCAGGGTGTCGCCTGCATCGGGATCCGTGAACCCAAAATCGGCAGCACTCAACACCTTGCTTGTGTTGATTGACAGTCCGATGGTCTTGTCCGTGCCCCCCGGCCTGTCGTTGGCGCCCGTGACGTTCACCGTCAGGGTCTGCGTCGCGCTCGCCCCGGCCGTGTCCGTCACCGTCGCCGTGAACACGTCCGTCGGCGTGCTGCCCGCCGGCAGGGCGTTGACCGCCGCCGCGTTGACCACGTAGGTGTAGCCGCCTGTCGATGCGTTGAGCGTCAGGATGCCGTAGGTGCCCACCTGCACGGTGCCGCCTCCGACGCTCCAGGTCTTGGTGTCGCCGGTGTCCACATCGGTCGCCGTGAAGCTGCCCGTCAAGCTGGCGAATGTGTCGGCTGCCGCCGTGTCCGTCACCGTGCCAGCGATCGCGCCCGAGGCCACCGGTGCGTCGTTGGCGCCCTGGATGGTGATCACCAGGTTGGTGCTGCTGGTCGCGCCGGCCGCATCGCGCACGGTGTAGGCGAAGGTGTCCGTCAGGGTGTTGGCGCTGGTCCTCAAGGCGTTGACCGCTGCGTTGGCGTTATTCACGGCGTAGCTGTAGCTACCGTCGGCGTTCAAGGTCAAGCTGCCGTAGGCTCCCGCCAGCACGCTGCCCACCGTGCCGCCGGCCACCGCGCTCACCGTCTTGGTGTCGCCCGTGTCCACGTCGGTGTCGTTGCTCAAGACGTTGCCGGTGGCGTTGGAGCCCATCGCCGTCCCCGCTTCGACTGCCGTGCCTGTGTCGGCTACAGCCACCGGGCCGTCGTTGCTGCCCTGAATGGTGATCACCAGGTTGGCCGTGCTCGTGGCACCAATCGTGTCCCTCATCGTGTAGGTGAAGGTTTCCGTCAGGGTGTTGGCGCTGGTTCTCAGTGCGTTGACCGCTGCGTTGGCATTGTTCACAGCGTAGCTGTAGCTGCCGTCGGCGTTGAGCGTGATGCTGCCGTAAGTGCCCACCAGGGCGCTGCCCACCGTGCCGCCCGTGATCGCCGACACCGTCTTGGTGTCGCCGCTGTCCACATCCGTATCGTTGGTGAGCACGCTGCCGGTGGCGTTGGAGCCCGCCGCCGTGCCCGCTTCGACTGCCGTGCCTGTGTCGGCTACAGCCACCGGGCCGTCGTTGCTGCCCTGGATGGTGATCACCAGGTTGGCCGTGCTCGTGGCACCAATCGTGTCCCTCATCGTGTAGGTGAAGGTGTCCGTCAGGGTGTTGGCGCTGGTCCTCAGTGCGTTGACCGCTGCGTTGGCGTTGTTCACAACGTAGGTGTACGTGCCGTCTGCGTTGAGCGTGATGCTGCCGTAAGTGCCCACCAGGGCGCTGCCCACCGTGCCGCCCGTGATCGCCGACACCGTCTTGGTGTCGCCGCTGTCCACATCCGTATCGTTGGTGAGCACGTTGCCGGTGGCGTTGGAGCCCGCCGCCGTGCCCGCTTCCACCGCTGTACCCGCATCCACGACAGCCACCGGCGTGTCGTTGGCGCCGTTGACCGTGACCGTCAGGGTCTGCGTCGCGCTCGCCCCGGCCGTGTCCGTCACCGTCGCCGTAAACACGTCCGTCGGCGTGCTGCCCGCCGGTAGGGCGTTGACCGCCGCCGCGTTGACCACGTAGGTGTAGCCGCCTGTCGATGCGTTGAGCGTCAGGGTGCCGTAGGTGCCCACCTGCACGGTGCCGCCTCCGACGCTCCAGGTCTTGGTGTCGCCGGTGTCCACATCGGTCGCCGTGAAGCTGCCCGTCAGGCTGGCGAATGTGTCTGCTGCCGCCGTGTCCGTCACCGTGCCGGTGATCGTCCCGCTGGCCACTGGCGCGTCGTTGGCGCCCTGGATGGTGATCACCAGGTTGGCCGTGCTCGTGGCACCAATCGTGTCCCTCATCGTGTACGTGAAGGTGTCCGTCAGGGTGTTGGCGCTGGTCCTCAGTGCGTTGACCGCTGCGTTGGCGTTGTTCACAACGTAGGTGTACGTGCCGTCTGCGTTCAAGGTCAAGCTGCCGTAGGTTCCCGCCAGGGCGCTGCCCACGTTGCCGGCCACGCCGGCTACTGCGCTCACCGTCTTGGTGTCGCCGCTATCCACATCCGTATCGTTGCTCAA
>NZ_NBZW01000019.1 GCF_002379085.1 Polaromonas sp. AET17H-212
CGCCCACCCTGGCCAGCGCCCCGGTGCGGTTGAGCAGTTCAAGGCTGCGGGCAATCACACCTTCCGAACGCTTGCGGTTGGTGATCTCCCGAATCAGGCCGGTCCGACGGCGTGCCTGCAAGCCCCCGCCTTCGCCTTCGATCCAGCCGAGCAGATGGATCCAGCGTTCAGCGCCGGAATCAGTGATCACCCGGAACTCGGCATCAAGCGGCAATGCAGCCTGGACAGCTGCATCGCGCGCCGCTGCAAAAGCCTGGCGGTCACCGGGATGGATCAGCCGGAGCAGCCCCTCATAGGAAGCGTCAAGCAGCGAACTCTGCACACCGAGCACCTCATGGGCTTCATCGCACCACCACATCAGGTTGGTATCAAGGTCGATCTGCCAGTAGCCGATGCGTGCAAGCCGCTGCGCCACCTGCAGCCGGCGCTGGCTCTCGCGCAGGCGGGCGTCGTTGTCGGCTTGCTCGCGCTGAAGCCGGTCCAGCTCCGTGATGTCGCGAACAATGGTCGTGAACAGCTTGCCTTCGGGGGTATGCAGCACGGAGATCGAGGCGTCCAGGGGAAACTCCTCGCCACTGCGGCGCAGGCCATGGATGACCCTGGGCACTCCCATGCGTCGGGAAGTCACGCCGGAGTTGCCATATCGCTCGACGTTCTGCGCATGACCCGCGCGAAAACGCTGGGGCATCAGCTTTTCGAGGGGCTGCAGCAACACCTCTTGCCGCGACCAGCCGAATATATGCTCGGCCGCCAGGTTGTACATGACGATCCGCTGCTGCTCGTCCACGGTGATGATGGCGTCCATGGCGGATTCCAGCACGCCCGCCAAAAGGGCCGCCGACCCGCCGGGGTTGCTGCCGCCGGGGTTGAGGCTGTCGATGGAAGAAGGTCGCATGGCTCTTTCTGGAAACAGGTCACACGCGGCCCGGACCGGACCGCGTCTCATAGCCTACCACTCGCCCACTCATTCATATGCATGCATAGTGTCGGGTCGGCGATCCGCGCCGGACTTGAGCAGCGTCAACATCTGGTTGGATCCGGGCGGCGGCGGGACCCGGCGCGGTCTGCCCTGCCCCCCCATTGACAAGCCATACACTGCAAGGCATGAAAACTGCTGACATTGCCCCATTTTTTGCGACGCTGAAAGCCGCCAACCCGATGCCCGTGACCGAGCTCGAATACACCAGCGTGTTCGAGCTGCTGGTGGCCGTGCTGCTGAGCGCCCAGGCCACCGACGTGAGCGTGAACAAGGCCACGCGCAAGCTGTTCCCGGTGGCCAACACGCCGCAGAAAATTCTGGACCTGGGCCAGGAAGGGCTGGAGGGCTATATCAAGACCATCGGGCTGTACCGCAGCAAGGCCAAACACTTGATGGAGACCTGCCGCATGCTGGTGGCGCACCATGGCGGCCAGGTGCCGCGCAGCCGCGAGGCGCTGCAGGCCCTGCCCGGCGTCGGCCGCAAGACGGCCAACGTGGTGCTGAACTCCGCGTTTGGCGAGGCGACGATGGCGGTGGACACGCATATCTTCCGCCTGGGCAACCGCACCGGGCTGGCGCCGGGCAAGACGCCGCTGGAAGTGGAGCAAAAACTGCTCCAGCGCATTCCGCCCGAGTACCTGGTGGACGCGCACCACTGGCTGATCCTGCACGGGCGTTATGTGTGCCTGGCACGCAAGCCGCTGTGCTGGCAGTGCGCAGTAGCGCCGTACTGCGACTACACGCCGAAAACGCCGCAGCCGGGCTGAGACGGGCTTGCCATTGCGGGCGCTTCGGTTCCGGGATGACTGATCCGGAAGAATTACTCCTGTTTTGATAGCTGCTGGCGCTTATTCCTTCTGGGCTGGAAGCCGATTTGGCATCCAATCTCCATGAAAAACGCCGCCCAGGGGGGGGGCGGCGCTTGTCGGTTCACCGGGAGGCCCGGCGCGGCTCAGAACAGCATGTTGGGCAGGAACATGGTGATGGCCGGCACGTAGGTGATGATCATCAGGAACAGCAGCAGCACCAGTGTCCACGGCAGGGCCGCGCGCGCCACGCCCAGAATCGACATCTTGGTGATTCCCGCCGTGACAAACAGGTTCAGCCCCACCGGCGGCGTCACCATGCCTATCTCCAGGTTCACCACCATGATGATGCCCAGGTGAACGGGGTCTATGCCCAGCCGCGTGGCTATGGGAAACAGGATGGGCGCCATGATCAGGATGATGCCGGTGGGCTCCATGAACATGCCGGCGATCAACAGCAGGATGTTGACCACCACGAGGAACTGCCAGGCCGGCATGCCCCAGCCGATGATGGTTTCGGCAATGGTCTGTGGAATGCGTTCGGTCGTCAGCACATGCGCAAACAGCAGCGCATTGGCCACGATGAACATCAGCATGATGGTGACCTTGCCCGAATCCAGCAGCACCTTGGGCACCTGTTTCATGCCGATGTCGCGGTAGACGAACACGGCAATGAAAAAGGCGTAGATCGCGGCCACGGCCGCGGCTTCGGTCGGCGTGAAGATGCCGCCGTAGATGCCGCCCAGGATGATGACGATCAGCAGCAGGCCCCAGAGCGAGTCGCGGCCGGCCTTCAGGATCTCGCCCAGGGGCGCGCGCGGCTGGCGCGGCAGGTCGAGCATGCGGGCACGCACGTAGATGGCCAGCATGAGCATCAGGCCGAGCATGATGCCCGGTATGACGCCGGCCATGAAAAGCTTGCCGACCGAGGTCTCGGTGGCGGCGCCGTACACCACCATCACGATGGACGGCGGAATCAGGATGCCGAGTGTGCCGGCGTTGCAGATGACCCCGGCCGCAAAATTCTGCGGGTAGCCGGCCTTCACCATGCCGGCAATCACGATGGCCCCCACCGCAACCACCGTGGCGGGTGATGAGCCCGACACCGCCGCGAACAACATGCAGGCCAGCACCGACGCCATGGCCAGGCCGCCCCGAAAGTGCCCGATACAGGCGTTGGCAAACCGGATCATGCGGCGCGCCACACCTCCGGTCGTCATGAAGTTGCCGCCGAGAATGAAAAACGGAATGGCCAGCAAGGTGTAGAGCTCGGAGGTCTCGAAGAGCTTGAGCGTCAGCGAGGCCAGCGAGTCCTGGGCAAACACCAGGATGGTCAGGATGGACGACAGGCCAAGCGCCACCGCAATCGGCATGCCCAGCGTCATGAAGACCAGCAGCAAAATGAACAGGACAGCGATGGTCATGAACGCACCTCGCCGGTGGCCGGCTCTTCCTTGAGCTTGAGCGCGTCTTCGGCCTCGTCACCGAGCAGGTGGGCCTCCTGGCCGCTGGCCAGCCGCCACAACACCTGCGCAAAACGGAACGCCAGCAGCAGGAAACCCAGCGGCAGGATGATGCGCGGCATCCAGGTCTGGATGGGAATGTCCTGCATCAGGATGCCGACGCTGTAAATTTTGTATACATACTGGTAACTTCCGAAAGCAACGATCAGGGCGTATACGATGCACAGCGAGGCGGCGACCGACTCCACCACGCGGGCCGGGCGGTTGCCCAGCAGCTTGACCGCGGCATCGACGCCGATATGCGCGCCGACGCGCACACCGTAGGACATGCCCACAAAAATCAGCCACGCAAACATGACGCCGGTGAGCTCCAGCGCCCAGACAAAGCTGTAGTTGAAAACATAACGCGCAATCACCTGCATAAAGGTGACCAGCGTCATCGCCGCCATCAGGAAGGTGATCAGACCTTCCTCCAAATGTTCTAGCCAACGCATAGATGTACAAAGGGCCCGCCAGGCGGGCCCTTTCCTTGTGGTTACTTGTTGGACTTCAGGGCGCCGTCGATCAGGTCACGCCCGATGTCGCCTTCGAACTTCTTCCACACCGGCTCCATGGCCTTGCGCCAGGCTGCCACGTCGTCCTTGGACAGCTTCTGGATCTTGGCCTTGCCCGCCTCGGCAATCTTCTTGCGGTCGGCTTCGTTGATGTCCAGCGCCAGCTTGTTGGCATGGGCGGTGGCTTCGGTCATGGCTTCGGTCAGGCCCTTGCGCACATCGGCCGGCAGGCCCTCCCACCATTTGACATTGGTGACGACCATGTAGTCGATCACGCCGTGGTTGGTCTCGGCAATGGTCTTCTGCACTTCATGGAACTTCTGCGAGTAGATGTTCGACCAGGTGTTCTCCTGGCCATCAACCACGCCGGTCTGCAACGCCTGGTAAACCTCGGCGAACGCCATTTTCTGCGGGTTGGCACCAAGTGCGCGGAACTGCGCCTCGAGCACGTCGGACGCCTGGATGCGGAACTTCAGGCCCTTGACGTCATCGGGACGGACCAGCTTGTCCTTGTTGGTGGACAGCTGTTTCATGCCGTTGTGCCAGTAGCCCAGGCCGAGCAGGCCGCGGCCTTTCATGGCCTCCAGCAAAGCCTTGCCCTGTGGGCCGGACTGGAAACGGTCCACCGCCTCGATGTCGTCAAACAGGAAAGGCAGATCGAACACCTGGATCTTCTTGGTGTAGCGGTCGAACTTGGACAGTGACGGTGCAATGAATTGCACGTCGCCGAGCAGCAGCGCTTCGAGCTCCTTGGCATCACCGAACAGCTGCGAGCTCGGGAACACCTGCACCTGCACCTTACCCGGGAGTTTTTTCTCGGCGAGCTCCTTGAACTTCAGTGCACCCTGCCCTTTGGGTGTCTGCTCGGCCACCACATGGCTGAACTTGATCACGATGGGTGCCTGGGCCGATGCGGCGAACGGCAGCGCCAGCGCGCCGGCGGCAAGAGCCGTGGCAAGAAGGGTGCGGCGTAAACGATGGATTGTTTTCATGTTGTCTCCTGGTTAAAAAAAGGTGCGGATTGGGCATCCGTCTGAATGGAAATATAGGCTTGTCAGCGCCTGATCAATCTACGTACAAACCGATGCCTGGCATGGTGTTGCAGCAGCGTGGTTTAGTGTCTCCCGCCTGGGGAATGCCCCGTGCCGCCGCTCGGAGGTACAGCATGCATCTTGCGGCGGGTGGCTCCGGAAAACATTCGGACAAACCCTTCTCACGCATGGTGCGGCCCGCCCTGCCCATGATCGGCTCGGGCCAGCGTGCGCCGCGCGAGCAACAACACCGGTGTGTCCACCATGCGGCCGTCAAGGCTGACCACACCACCGCTGGCGGCCTTGCTGGCAGCGAGCACACGACGCGCCCAGTCGATCTCGGCCGGGCTGGGGCTGAACGCAGCATTGACCGCTGCCACCTGCGAGGGATGAATACACAGCTTGGCGCCGAAGCCGCCGCTGCGGCTGCGCAACACGTCGCGCGCCAGCTGCGCGGCATCCTGCAGGTCCGCCGTCACGCCGTCGATCGGCGAAGCGAGTTGCGCGCGGCGCGAAGCCAGCAGCAGCGCCAGCCGCACCGCTGTCAGCTCGGCTTCGTCGGGTCCGCAAGCCAGGCCGGCATCGGCCTGGAAGTCGAGGTTGCCAAAGGCCAACCGCAGCACCTGGGGACAACGCGCCAGTGTGTCGGCCGCATCAAGGCCAGCGACCGATTCAATCAGCGGCACCAGCACGCATGCAGGGCCCAGCACCGCCGCCACATGCGAGAGCTGAGCCGCATGTTCGGCCTTGGCCAGTACCACGCCGGCTACACCCAACCCAACCAGCCCGCCCAGCAGGTTCAGGTCATCGCCATGCCAGGGCGTGTTGCCCGCATTCACACGCACCAGCACGCGTGCGCGCCCGGCCGCGGCCAGGCCCGGCCAGGCCTGCGCCAGCAGTTGCCGCGCCTGCGCCTTCTCGCCAGGGGCGACCGCGTCCTCGAGGTCGATGATGACGGCGTCGGCGCCCGAGGCCAGCGCCTTGGCAAATCGCTCGGGCCGCGTGGCGGGCACGAACAGGAAGGAGCGGGCCAGCGCCAGCGGCTGGCCGGCGGACCCGCTCATGCCTTGCCCTCCAGCAGCAGGCCCACGCGCGGCCATGACGCGACCTGCCACAGGGCATCGACGGCTGCCTGCATCTCGCCCGGGGTGGCGCCGCCGCTGAAGGCGGCCAGGCGCAGGGCCTTGGCGGTAATCTCGTCGCGGCTCAGGGTGTTGCCCGGGTCGCCCTTGGGTTCGTCCACGCGGCCCTGCAGCACGCGGCCATCCAGCGTGGTGACGGTGACCTTGCCAATCCAGCGCTGCGGATAGGCGGCATCCACCTCGGCATCGAGCACCATCGTGACCCGGTCACGCAGGGCCGTGGTGGCGTCTTCGCGGAAATGTTGATCGAACTCGACCAGGCCGGCGTGGCCGAACCGCGCCACCAGCGCCAGCACCGTGCCCATGGAGAACTTGCTCTGGTGCACCGTGGCCGGGTTCACAACCGGACCCAGCACGTCGATGGCGCCCTGGTGCACATGGGTGACCACACTGGCGATGTCGGCCGGGGCCAGCTGATGGGCCTGCATGACCTGCAGCAGGGCGTCGGCCGCCGGGTGGGTGTGGCGGCAGGACGCGTGGTACTTGAACGAGGTCTCGGCCGTGGCCCAGCGCGTGCCCAAGCCGTCGATCAATTTGGCCGGATCGGCGTCGCTGGACATGCCGGCGGCCATGCCTTGCGGGCCTTCGAGAATCTGCGCCGCGCCGGTGAAACCCTCCTGCGCCAGGCAGGCCGACATCAGGCCGGCGGCGGCGGCGTGCGCGGTGTGCAGTTGCTTGGAGTCGGCGGCCGTGCGCAAAAACTCCCAGAGCCCGGCCGACTGCGTGCCGGCCGAACCGAAGGCGTGCTGCATCTGCGCCGCGCTCAGGCCCAGCAGGCTGCCTGCCGTGGCTGCCGCCGCCAGCGTGCCGGCGGTGCCGGTGGTGTGGAACACCTTGTAGTGCGAGCGGCCCAGAAACTCGCCGACCCGGATGCCGACCTCGTAACCGGCAACAGCGGCGGTGAGCATCTGCCTGCCGCTGCTGCCCAGCGTCTGCGCCATCGCCAGCGCCACCGGAAACACCACCGTGGCGGGGTGGAACACCGAGCCGTTGTGCACGTCGTCCTGCTCGGCGACATGCGAGGCGGCCGCGTTAGCCATGGCGGCAAAGTAGGCGCTGGTCCGGCTGCGGTTGATCAGCACTTCGGCCACGCCGCCCGCCGGCCCCATGCTGGCGGCGAAACGCGTGATGGTCTCGACCGGGCGCGCGCCCTTGCCTGCAATCGCCGAGCCGAACCAGTCGACCAGCAGGTCTTCCGCCTTGCGCACGACGGATGCGGGAATGGCCTCGAAGCTCAGGCCAGCGGCGAAGGCGGCGAGTTGGGCGGTGGGGGTGTTGCTCATGGTGAATCCGTATCTTTAAATAAAATCAGGCGCCAGCCCTTGTTGAACCTGCGCCGACAGCTATCAATTAAATAGCATCCGTCTGCTGCAGCGCGGCAATGGCGTCATCGCCCTGCCCCAGTTCCCGCAGGATGGCGCGGGTGTGCTGGCCGACGGCGGGGATGGGGTCCATGCGGTAGTCAAAGCTGCTGATGCGGCCCGGCGGCAGCAGCGCGGGAATCTCACCCACCGGCGAAGCCACCTGGCGCCAGCGGTCCCGCGCCTTGAGCTGCGGATGCGCCCAGAGCTCGGCCATGCTGTTCATGCGGGCGTTGGCAATCTGCGCCTCGTCGAGCCGGGTGGTCACCTCGGCGGTGCTCATGCCGGCAAACGCGGTGAGGATGATGGCCTTGAGCGCCTCGCGGTGTTCGTTGCGCCGCGCGTTGCTGTCAAACCGCGCATCGGTCGCCAGCCCGGGCTGCTGCAACACGAGCTTGCAGAAAATCACCCATTCGCGTTCATTCTGCAGCCCGAGCATGACGGTGCCGCCGTCACCGGCCGCAAACGGGCCGTAGGGATAAATCGTCGCGTGGGATGCCGCGCTGCGCGGCGGCGGCGTGGCACCACCGTAGGCGTAATACATGGGGTAGCCCATCCACTCGGCCAGCGACTCGAGCATGGACACGTCGATGTGCGAGCCCTGGCCGGTCTTGCCGCGTTGCAGCAGCGCGGCCAGGATGCTGCTGTAGGCATACATGCCGGCGGCAATGTCGGCCACCGAGTTGCCCGCCTTGCAGGGCTCGTCGGGCGTGCCGGTCACCGACAGGAAACCGGCCTCGCTCTGGATCAGCAGATCGTAGGCTTTCTTGTCGCGGTAGGGGCCGTCGTCGCCATAACCCGAAATGTCGCAGACGATCAGTTTCGGGTTGGCCGCATGCAGCTCCTCAAAACCCAGGCCCATGCGCGCGGCCGCACCCGGCGCGAGGTTTTGCACCAGCACGTCGGCGGTTTCCAGCAGTTGACTGAGCACGGCCAGTGCACCGGCTTGCTTCAAGTCCAGCGTCAGACTCTCCTTGGAGCGATTCACCCAGACAAAGTGCGAAGCCATGCCGTCGACCCGCTGGTCGTAAGCGCGCGCAAAGTCGCCGACGCCGGGACGTTCGACCTTGATCACGCGGGCGCCGAGGTCGGCGAGCTGGCGGGTGCAGAACGGCGCGGCGATCGCGTGTTCGAGGGAGATGACGGTGATGCCGTCGAGAGGTCTTGTTTGTTGAGTCATGGGTGTCCCCTCGAACCCCGGCTCGTTACAGCCGCGGCATTGATTTTGAAAGCATTCGGTTTGCGAGGCATGCCGGGGGTTGCCCGGCGGCAAGTAACTTTCTTTTGCGTCGCCAAAAGAAAGTCACCAAAGAAAAGGCGACCCGATGGTCCGGGTCCCCTGCGCTGCGCTGCGGGGCAACCTGCGGTGCTCGCCGAAAACGGGGTCGAGCTCGAACTCGCTACGCTCAGACAATCGCTCGCCCTGATCCGTTTTCGGCTGCGCTCCTCGGCCCGGCCCGACGGGTGGGGGAAGAAAAATCCAATGCTGGTACGGGGAGGCGAGCCCGCTCCCGATCCCACCTCCCTTCTGGCTGCGCCGAGGAGCGGAGGTCCAGACGGATCAGGATGGGCGATTGTCTGAGCCGAAGGCGAGTTCGAGCCCGGCCCCGGCTGGACCGAGCACCGCAGGTTGCCCCCGTAGCGCAAGCGAAGGGGGACGCAGACAGCAGGGTCGCCTTTTCTTTTGCTTACTTTTCTTTTGGCGACGCAAAAGAAAAGTGAGTTGCCGCCGGGCAACCCCCGGCCTGTTGGCACACCCCCAACGCAGGACGGAAAGACGGCTTCGACAAGCTCCGCCCGAACGGTGATTGAACGCAGACTTGGCAGAGCCTCGCCCGACGGGGCGAGACCCGCCTTGCTGGCGAACAACGACGCTGGAGAAGACTTCATGACTGCAGTCCGGCAGTTCAGAACGACCTCGGCAACCCAAGCAAATGCTCCGCCACATACGAATAAATCAAATTCGTGGAAATCGGTGCCACCTGGTACAGCCGCGTCTCGCGAAATTTGCGTTCCACGTCGTATTCATTGGCAAACCCAAAGCCGCCATGCGTCTGCAGGCACACATTGGCCGCTTCCCACGACGCTTTCGCGGCCAGGTACTTGGCCATGTTGGCTTCGGCGCCGCAGGGCTTGCCGGCGTCGAACAGCTCACAGGCCTTGAAGCGCATCAGGTTGGCGGCTTCGGTCTCGATGTAGGCGTCGGCAATCGGGAACTGCACGCCCTGGTTCTGGCCGATGGGGCGGTTGAAGACCACGCGTTCGCTCGCGTAGTTGCGCGCCTTGTCGACAAACCAGTAGGCGTCGCCAATACATTCGGCGGCAATCAGCGTGCGTTCGGCGTTCAGGCCGTCGAGGATGTACTTGAAGCCCTTGCCTTCCTCGCCGATCAGGTTTTCCGCGGGAATTTCCAGGTTGTCGAAAAAGACTTCGTTGGTCTCGTGGTTGACCATGTTGGCAATCGGCTGCACCGCCATGCCATTCCCAATCGCGTCCTTCAGGTTGACGATGAAGATGGACATGCCTTCGGATTTTTTCTTCACCTCGGCCAGCGGCGTGGTGCGGGCCAGCAGGATCATGAGGTCGGAGTGCTGGATGCGCGAGATCCAGACCTTCTGGCCGTTGACGACGTACTTGTCGCCCTTCTTCACCGCGGTGGTCTTGAGCTGCGTGGTGTCGGTGCCTGTCGTCGGCTCGGTCACGGCCATGGACTGCAGGCGCAGCTCGCCGCTGGCGATTCGGGGCAGGTAGAGCTTTTTCTGTGCGTCCGAGCCGTGGCGCAGCAAGGTGCCCATGTTGTACATCTGGCCGTGGCAGGCGCCGGCGTTGCCGCCGGCGAAGTTGATCTCTTCCATGATCACCGAGGCTTCCGCCAGGCCCAGGCCCGAGCCGCCGTATTCCGCCGGAATCAGCGCCGCCAGCCAGCCGGCTTCGGTCAGGGCGTTGACAAAGGTTTCTGGGTAGCCGCGCTCGTGGTCCACCTTCTGCCAGTAGGCGGAGTCAAACGAGGCCAGCATGCCGCGCAGGGCCTCGCGCATGTCCTGATAGGCATCGGGAGTCGGGATTTGTGTTTTCATGAATCTTTCTGATCAGTTTCAATTTCGGCGAGGTGCTTAACCCACACGCCGTTCGGCCTGAGCCTGTCGAAGGCGAGTAGCTGCCGGGCTGCTGCGTTTCGACAAACTCAACGCGAACGGTGTGCGGCCAGTTGTTCTCAGTTCAGACCAGCGTCGCCGTGGCCTGCATGGTGAGCCAGCCTTCGTGGTCTTCGGTCCAGAGCTGCACGGTCTTGCCGTCCGCTGAGGGTGTGCCATGGATCCTGAAGGGCGCGGTGTCAAACACCGGCCGCACCGCGCGGAACTGGAAACCGAGCAGTCGGACGCCGGGCCTGTGCTTGCGCACCAGTTCCGTTAGCAGCGTGGCGATCAGCGGGCCATGCACGATGAGGCCGGGGTAACCCTCGACCTCGGTGACGTAGCGCCGGTCGTAGTGGATGCGGTGGCCGTTGAAGGTCAACGCCGAATAGCGGAACAGCAGCACGTCGTCGGGTGTGACGGTTTCCGTCCAGGCCGCCTCTTTGGCGGCCAGCTGGGGCGGCGGCACCGGATCACCGGGCTGCGGGTTGGCGCGGTAAACAATGTCATGTTCTTCGCTGAGGGTCAGGCCCTGCGCGTTGTGGATCTCGTGGCGGACCAGCACAAACACCAGGTCACCGGTGCGCCCGGCTTTGTGGGTGACCGACTCGATGCGCGAAAGGCGTTTGACCGCATCGCCGACCTGCAGCACCTGCTGGTGCCACTGCAGCCGACCGCCGGCCCACATGCGGCGCGGCAAGGGCACGGGCGGCAGGAAGCCGCCGCGTCGGGCGTGCCCGTCGGGCCCAATCTCGGAGCGGCGTGGCTGCGGCAAAAAGTACAGCCAGTGCCACAGCGGCGGCACGGCCGTGCCGGCCACGGGCGGCGGGTCCTCGCGGTCCAGCGTGGCGGAGAGTCCGCGCAGCGGCGCGGCGTTGATGTCGTCCACCAGGGTTTCGGTGCGGCCGACCCAGCTTTGCAGGTGGGCCAAGGTGGCGGCGTCTATCGTGCGAATGTCAGGCGTCATGGATGGAGATGGTGGCGCAGGACGGACCACAAAGCAATCAGCCATTTCAACAGCCAGCCTTCGTTAAATCCGAAGCCTTGGAGTCCCTCCTGAGCCCCTGGCTATGCCGTTTCTCATGGGAGACGGCTTGCTGCAAGGCTTCGCCCAAACGAAAGGCTTGACGAACTTGCGGTAGCATGCTGCCATGCAATTCGACCTGACGGACCTGCGGCTTTTTGTGGCGACTGCCGACGAGGGCAACATGACCCGCGCTGCCGGGCGCCAGCACCTCTCGCTTGCGGCGGCCAGCGCGCGCATCAAGTCGCTCGAGGCCCAGTCGGGCCTGAGCCTGCTCTACCGCGAGGCACGCGGTGTGCGACTGACGCCACCCGGTGAAGCCTTCCTGTTCCACGCGCGCGGGGTGCTGCGGCAAGCCGAGCAGTTGCGGGCCGACCTGCAGGAATACGGCGGTGGCCTGCGCGGGCATTTGCGCGTGTTTGCCAACACCACCGCGGTCACGGACTTCCTGCCGGAGATCCTGCCGGGCTTTCTGGCGGACAACCCGAAGATCAACATCGACCTGCAGGAAAAACCCAATCCCGAGATTGCGCGCGGCGTGCTTGACGGCCGCGCCGACATGGGCATCGTGGCCGGCCAGGTGGACACGCTGGGGCTGGAAGCGATTCACTTCAGCACCGACCGGCTGGTGCTGGCCACGGCCAGAAACCACCGCTTTGCGCGCCGTAAAAAGATTGCTTTCGCCGAAACGCTGGACGAGGACGCGGTGGGCATGCAGTCGGGCAGCACCTTGCAGACTTTTCTGGCGCAGGTGGTCGAGCGCCTGGGCAAGCCGCTGAAACTGCGCATCCAGCTCTCGAGCTTTGACGCCATGTGCCGCATGATAGGTGCGGGCGTAGGCGTCGGCATCGTGCCCGAATCGGCCGCGCGGCGCAACCAGGAGGCCATGGGCATCGCGCTGGTGGAGCTGCTGGAGCCCTGGAGCGTGCGCGAGCGTTACATCCTGGTGCGCAACCGCGAGGCCCTGCCCCGCTACGCCGAATCGCTGATCGCCACGCTGTGCGCGCACTATCGCGATGGCGCCTGAGAAATTTTGCTAGGAACCCTTCCAGACCGGGCTTCTTTTCGCCACAAACGCCGACACACCCTCGCGAAAATCGTCGCTGCCGTAACAGCGGCGGATCAGGTCTTCGTCGGACGGCAGCGCATGGTTGACCAGCCGGCGCAGGCCTTCCTTGCTGACACGCTGGGTCACGGGCGCCAGCGCAGCCAGGCGTTCGCACAGGCTCTCCAGCACCGCGTCGATCTCTCCGGCCTCGCTGATCTGCGTGAGAAAACCGCAAGCCAGCGCTTCGTCGGCCGTCACGATGTCGGCCAGCATCAGCATGCGTTTGACGCGGGGAATGCCGAACACGGCGCTGAGCCGCGCCAGATTCGCCACCGAGAGGCAGTTGCCCAGGGTTCGGGCAATCGGCACGCCGAACTTTGAGCCTGGTGTGGCGATGCGGAAATCGCAGGCCGTCGCGATCGCCAGGCCGCCACCTATGGTCCAGCCTTCAATGGCGGCGATCGTCGGCATGGGCAGCGACTCCAGCCGGGCGATGCATTCGTCGATCTGCTGCTCGTAGGCGACCCCGTCCTCCCCGCTGCGGAAGGTGGTGAACTGCTCGATGTCGGTGCCGGCCACAAAAGCCTGGCCGCCGGCGCCGCGGAAGGTCACCACGCGCACCGAGGTCTCGGCTGCCAGCAGATCGCAGATCTGGTTGAGCCGTTCGTACATGGCCCAGGTCATGGCATTGCGTGCCGCGGGGCGGTCAAACACCACCGAGGCCACGCCCCCGCTGATGCTGAGGTGGACGGCGCCTTCACTCATGCTGCAAAAGCCCCCTGCTCGCCGAGCCGGACCTGCGCCTCGGCGTCGATGCCCAGTTCCGCCAGCACCTCGGCCGTGTGTTCGCCCAGGCGCGGCGGATGGCGGCGCACCTGCTGCGGTGTGCCGGACATCTTGACGGCAAAGCCGATGTTGGGCACCTTGCCCTCCATCGGATGGTCGATCTCCATGCGCATCTCGCGCGCCTTGGCATGGTCGCTGTCAAAGGCTTCGGGATAGGTCAGGATGGGGCCGGCGGGAATGCCGGCTTCCAGGAAAGTGGACACCCAGTAGTCCTTGGGCTGGAGACGGAAGGTTTTCTCCAGCTCCACCTCCAGCGCGTGCCGGTTGGCCAGGCGCAGCGAGATGGTGGAAAAACGCTCGTCGGCCAGCAGCTCTTCACGGCCCATCAGCTTGCACAACTGCAGCCAGAGCTTCTGGTTGTTGGCGCCCATCACGAAGTAGCCGTCCGAACAGGCCATCGCCTGATACGGCGCGGTCATCTTGTTCGAGGTGCCCAGCGGTTCGGGCTCCTTGCCCGTGCCCCAGTAATCGCAGATGTCCCAGACCGAGAAAGCCAGCGCCGAGTCGAACAGCGAGGCGTCCACATGCTGGCCCTGACCGCTGGCCTTGGCGCCGATGTAGGCGGAGAGGGTGGCATACACCGCGAACAGCGCGCAGCCGATGTCGGCCACCGGCACACCGGCCTTCACCGGCGGACCCCCCGGGTAACCGGTGACACTCATCACGCCCGACATGGCCTGCGCCATCAGGTCGAACCCCGGCCGGTCGGACCAGGGGCCGGTCTGGCCGAAGCCCGAGATGCTGGTGTAGACCAGGCGCGGGTTGACCTCCTTGAGCACCTCGTAGCCCAGGCCCAGCCGCTTCATCGCGCCGGGGCGGTAGTTCTCCAGCAGGATGTCGGCCTCCTTCGCCAGCTCTAGCAACACCTTGCGGCCCGCCTCGGACTTGAGGTTGAGCGCGACACTGCGCTTGTTGCGGTTCATGTTCAGGAAGCCCAGTGAATCGGGGCCCTTCATCTTGAAGCCCATGGCGCCGCGTGTCTGGTCGCCGCTGCCCGGCGGTTCGATCTTGATCACGTCAGCCCCCATGTCCGCCAGCAGCATGCAGGCGTAGGGGCCGGCCATCACCTGGCTGATGTCCAGCACGCGGACACCGGCCAGCGGCAGCGGCCGCGCCGCCTTGTTCGCCTGTTCGTTGATTGACGCTTCTTTCACTCAGTAGTCCTTGTTGATGGCTGTTGCGCGGCTCGCGAAAAGGGAATACCTCCCCTCGGGATGGGAGGGGCAATGGAAATGCCGGCAGGCGGGCCGGCAGGAGAGCAAGGCGCGCGGGACGCTCAGCGCGCCCCGCCGCCCCCTACATGGCTCAGGCGTCGGCCTTGACGCCGCCGTCCTTGATGATCTTGGCCCACTTGATCTGCTCGGCGCGCATGAAGTCGCCGAACTTCTCGGTCGAGCCGCCGCCATCCTGGGCGCCCGAGGCGGCCAGCTTTTCCATCACGTCGGGCATCAGCATGACCTTGTTGATGTCCTCGTTCATGCGTTTGGCCATGGCCAGCGGCATCTTCGCGGGACCGGCCAGCCCGTACCAGGTGGTGGCCTCGAAGCCCGGGAAGCCCGACTCGGCCATGGTTGGCACGTTGGCGTAGGCGGGCACGCGCTGCTGGCGCGTCTGCGCAAGGGCAATCGCCTTGCCGCTTTTCACATGCGGCGTGGCCGCCGTCATGGTGTCGAAGCTGTACTGGATGTTGCCGCCGATCAGGTCGGTGAGCATGGGGCCCGAGCCTTTGTACGGCACGTGGATGGCCTTGACCTTGGCCGCCAGCATGAACATCTCCAGCGCCAGGTGCTGCGCGCTGCCGGTGCCGGCCGAGCCGAAGCTGATCTTGCCGGGGTTGGCGCGGCACAACTCGACCAGGTCCTTCACGGTCTTGGCCGGCTGGTTCTCGTTGCAGATCAGCAGGTTGGGTGTGACGCCGACCAGCACCACCGGCTGGAAGTCTTTCGCCGCGTCGTAGTTGACCTTCTGCAGCGCCGGCGTGATGGCCTGGCTGTTGATGTGGGCCATCAGCAAGGTGGCGCCGTCGCCGGGTTGCTTGGCCACGTAGTCGGCGGCGATGGTGCCCGAGGCGCCCGCCTTGTTCTCGACGATGACTTGCGTCTTCCACATCTCACCGAGCTTCTGGCCGATGACGCGGGCCAGGATGTCGGTACCACCGCCGGGCGCGAAGCCGACGATGATGCGCACCGGCCCGGTGGGCAGGTTCTGCGCAAGGATCAGCGAGGGAAAGGCCAGGGCCGCGGCGCCGGCGGTCACAAGGGTTCTGCGTTGCATGGTTTGTCTCCAGTGGATAGTTATTGAAATCGTCGAAAGGAAGCGGATGCGCGGGAAAGCAGAAAAGACAGGAAAAGCAAAAGTCAGCAGGAAAGGGAAAACGGTGGTCAGGCCGCCTTGCGCAGCGGCACCACCGCGGCATGGCTGGAAAAATGGTCCATCGCCGCCTGGACACCCGAACCGGCCAGCTTGACGCCGGCGATTTTCAGGCCCATCTCGCAGCCCGACAGTGCGGCCATCAGCGTCAGGTCGTTGCAGTCGCCGAGGTGGCCGATGCGGAACATCTTGCCCTTGACCTTGCCCAGGCCGGTGCCCAGCGAACAGTCAAAACGCTCGTAAATGATCTTGCGCACGGCATCGGCGTCCACGCCTTCGGGCGTCATCACGCCGGTCAGGATCGGTGAATACACTGCCGCATCGGCGCACTGGATCTGCAGGCCCCAGGCCCTGACCGCAGCGCGCACACCCTCGGCCCAGCGCTGGTGGCGCGCGAACACCACGTCCAGGCCATGCTCAAGCAACATGTCGCAGGCCTCGTTCAGACCGTAGAGCAGGTTGGTGTTGGGCGTGGACGGCCAGTAGCCGGTCTTGTTCATCTCGATGATCTCGTCCCAGGCCCAGAAGGCTTTCGGCAGTTTGGCGGTCTTGCTGGCTTCCAGCGCCTTGGTCGACACCGCATTGAAGCTGATGCCGGGCGGCAGCATCAGGCCTTTTTGCGAACCGCTGATGCTGACGTCCACGCCCCACTCGTCGTGTTTGTATTCGGCCGAGGCCAGGCCGGAAATGGTGTCCACCAGCAGCAGCGCGGGGTGTCTGGCGGCGTCGATGGCCTTGCGCACGGCGGCAATGTTGCTGGTCACCCCGGTGGAGGTTTCGTTGTGCACCACACACACGGCCTTGATGCTGTGCTGCGTGTCCGCCTTGAGCCGCTCTTCGATCAGGTCGGCGCGCACGCCGTGGCGCCAGACTTCGGTGCCGGGGTCGGTCATCACCTCGGTTTTCAGGCCAACACGCATGGCCAGCTTTTGCCAGAGGGCGGCAAAGTGGCCGGTTTCGTACATCAGCACGTGGTCGCCGGGGCTCAGGGTGTTGACCAGCGCGGCTTCCCAGGCGCCCGTGCCCGAGGCCGGATAAATGATGACCGGCTGTCGGGTCTGGAAAATCTTCTTGATGTCGGCCAGCACCTTCAGGCCCAGTGCGCCGAACTCGGGGCCGCGGTGGTCGATGGTGGGCAGGCTCATGGCGCGCAAAATGCGGTCCGGCACGGGCGACGGCCCGGGGATTTGCAGGAAGTGGCGGCCGGTGGGGTGAAAGTCAAGCGTCAGCATATTTCGGGGGCTCCATGAATAACCACCATTTTTTGCATACAAAATTCATTTGTCAACCGATTTATCCCTATATTTGAATTTAGCGCGCTTTTTTTTGCATACAATATTTACCCATGACTGCTGACATCCTTGCGATCCCACGTGCCGCCCTGCATGAGCAGGTGGCGCATCGCTTGCGCCAGATGCTGGTTGAAAACCGCATCCCACCGGGCGCCAAGCTCAACGAGCGCGCGCTCGCGGAAGAGCTCAACGTGTCACGCACGCCGCTGCGCGAAGCCATCAAGATGCTGGCCGCGGAAGGGCTGGTGGAGCTGCTGCCCAATCGCGGCGCGATTGCGGTGGAATTGACCGAAGACGACGTGCTCCACACCTTTGAAGTCATGGCCGGGCTGGAAGCGCAGTCGGGCGAGCTGGCCGCCCAGCGCATCACCGATGCCGAGCTCGCCGAGATCAAGGCCATGCATTACGAGATGATGGCCGCCTACACCCGCCGCGACCTGCCCGCTTATTACCGGCTCAATGCCGCGATTCACGCGGCCATCAATGCCGCGGCCAAAAACCCGGTGCTCACGGCCACCTACAAGCAAGTCAATGCGCGCCTGCAGGCCCTGCGTTTTCGCTCCAACCAGGACGGCGACAAATGGCGCGCGGCCGTGAAGGAACATGAACTGATGGTTGAAGCGCTCAGCGCACGCGACCCGGTCGCCATGCGCGCGGTGCTGGCCAGCCACCTGGGCAACAAGCTCAGCGTGGTCATCGAACAGTTGCGCGCGGCCCAATCGGCACGCCAGACGCCTGCCAAGGCATGAAAGCCCCATGAACGCCCCCTTGCCCCTGAAAGTCACGCAGGAAACTGCGACTCACGCTTACGATAACGTCGCCCGCATCAGCAATGAAGTGGCCGGCCGGCTGGCCGCCCGGCTCGCCAGTGACACCCGTGGCGAAGTTCTTTTTTCCGCCGCAGACCGCGGCCGCTACGCCACCGATGCGTCGATCTACCAGGTGATGCCGGTCGGCGTGTTTGTGCCGCGCAGTGCGCCTGACGTCAAGGCCGCGCTCGACATTTGCCGCGACATGGGTGTGCCCATCGTGCCGCGCGGCGGCGGCACCAGCCAGTGTGGCCAGACCGTGGGCGCCGGGCTGGTCATCGACCATGCGAAACACATACGCAACATCATCGATGTGGATGTGGACAAGCGCACCGCCGAGGTCGAGCCCGGCATCGTGCTGGACCACCTGAACGCCGCGCTGAAAAAGCATGGCCTCTGGTACCCGGTCGACGTCTCCACCAGCGCGCAGGCCACGCTGGGCGGCATGGCCGGCAACAACTCCTGCGGCAGCCGCAGCATCGCCTACGGCAACATGGTGCACAACGTGCTGGGCGCGCAGGCCTGGACCTCGGGTAGCCAGTTGCTGCAGCTGGGGCCCTATGCCGCCAGCAGCGGCAACGCTCGTGAACTGGGCAATTACATTCGTTCGCTGGCCGAGGAACTGCACCCGGCCATCAAGCGGATGTGGCCCAAGGTCATGCGCCGCGTCGGCGGCTACAACCTGGACATCTTCGACCCCCAGAGCGAGCGCCCCTACACCGCCGACGGTTCGGTCAACCTAGCGCACCTCCTGGTAGGCAGCGAGGGTACGCTGGCGCTGACAAAATCACTGACGCTGCAACTGGCCGAACTGCCCAAGGCCAAGGTGCTGGGTGTGGTCAATTTCCCGACCTTTTACCGCGCCATGGACGCAGCCCAGCACATCGTCAAACTCGGTGACGGCAGCCTGACGGCCGTCGAGCTGGTGGACCGCACCATGATCGAGCTGTCGCTGCAGAACCCGGCCTTTGCGCCCACCATTCGCAGCGCGCTGATCGGCCAGCCCGCCGCCATTTTGCTGGTCGAGTTTTCGGGCGCGAGCAAGGCCGACCTGCTACCCCACCTCAAGCGCCTGGGCGAGCTGATGGGCGATCTGCTGCTGCCCGATTCGGTGGTCGAGATGGTGGATGACGCGCCGCAGAAGAACCTGTGGGAGGTGCGCAAAGCCGGCCTGAACATCATGATGAGCCTCAAGGGCGACGGCAAGCCGGTGAGTTTTATCGAGGACTGCGCCGTGCCGCTGGAACACCTGGCCGAATACACCGACGCGCTCACCGAGGTTTTTCGCAAATACGGCAGCAAGGGCACCTGGTACGCCCATGCCTCGGTCGGCACGCTGCATGTGCGGCCCATCCTCGACATGCGGCGCGAGGGCGCGCCCAAGATGCGCGCGATTGCCGAGGAAGCGTCCGAGCTGGTGCGCAAGTTCAAGGGCGCCTACAGCGGCGAACACGGCGACGGCCTGTGCCGCGGCGAGTGGATCCAGTGGCAGTTCGGCCCGCAGATCAACGCGGCGTTTGCGGCCATCAAGCAGACCATGGACCCGATCAACCTGCTGAGCCCGGGCCGCATGGTCAACCCGCCGAAGATGGACGACACGCGGCTGATGCGTTTTGCGCCCGGCTACAAGGTCATCCCCATCCAGACCGCACTCGACTGGCGCGCCTGGGACGTGCAGAACGACCCGGTCACCGAGCTGACCAGCGCACCGGGCAGCGGCGGCGACCCGGCCCAGGGGTTTGCCAAGGCCGTGGAGATGTGCAACAACAACGGCCACTGCCGCAAGTTTGACGCCGGCACCATGTGCCCCAGCTACCGCGTCACGCGCGACGAACAACACCTGACACGCGGCCGCGCCAACACCCTGCGCCTGGCCCTGTCGGGGCAACTCGGGGGCATGCATGCCGCCGACGCGTTCACCAGCGACATAGTCAAGGATGCGCTGGACCTGTGCGTGGGCTGCAAGGGCTGCAAGCGCGACTGCCCGACCGGCGTGGACATGGCCAAGATGAAGGTGGAGTTTTTGCACCACTACAAGGCAAAACACGGCTACACGCTGAAAGACAAGCTGGTCGCGCGCCTGCCCGACTACGCGCACTGGGCCAGCCGCCTGGCACCACTGCTGAACCTGCGCGACAAAATTCCCGGCCTGGCCGCACTCAGCGAGAGGTTCACCGGTTTTTCAGCCAAACGCAGCTTGCCGCAGTGGAAGACGCGCACCTTTTTCAACCACCCCCCGGTCAGCGCCACGCGCGAGGAGGTGCTGGCCGCCAGCAAGCCAGTGGTGCTGTTTGTCGACACCTTCAATGGCCACTTCGAGTCGGACAATGCGGCTTCAGCATTAAAAGTGCTGCAAGCCGCGGGCTACACGGCGCATGTAGCTATCAAAAACGTAGCAGACGGAAAGCACCTGTGCTGTGGCCGGACCTACCTGGCCAGCGGCATGGTCGATGCTGCGAAGGCCAAGGCCAGCGAACTGGTGGACGCCCTGCTGCCCTTCGCCGAGCGCGGCATCGCCATTGTCGGGCTGGAGCCGTCCTGCCTGCTGACGATGCGCGACGAGATGCTGGTGATGGGCCTGGGTGAAGCGGCTCACACCATTGCCGGCCAGGCCCTGCTGTTCGAGGAATTTCTGGCGCGCGAGGCCGCAGCCGGCCTGCTCGACCCGCTGAAAGCCAGGCTGCAGCCGGTGGAGCAGGCCATCTTGCTGCACGGCCACTGCCACCAGAAGGCGTTCGGCGCGGTCAGCCCGATTCTCGAGGTGCTCAGGCTGATCCCCGGTGCCAAGCCCGAGCTGATCGAGTCCAGCTGCTGCGGCATGGCCGGCAGCTTCGGCTACGAGACCAGCCATTACGAGGTGTCCATGCAGATGGCCGAACTGAGCCTGCTGCCCGCCGTGCGCCAGCAACCCGACGCCATCGTGGTCGCCGACGGCACCAGTTGCCGGCACCAGATCCGCGACGGTGCGCAGCGCGAAGCCATTCACGTGGCGGTGCTGATGGCGCAGCAGTTGCGGGCCTGACGCCAGATTCAGGGGGCATGGCTCCGCCGGAGTAAAGTGGCGGCGATGCACACCCCGGACATCCTGACCCTCACCATGAACCCGGCCCTGGACGTGTCAACGTCCACCGACAAGGTCATGGACACGCACAAGCTGCGCTGCGCCGCCGCGCAATACCACCCCGGTGGCGGCGGCATCAATGTGGCCCGCGTCCTGCAGCGACTCGGCAGCAACTGCCTGGCGCTGTACCCGGGCGGCGGCATGAACGGGCAAAGGCTGCGCCAGTTGCTGGACCAGGAGCAGGTGCGCAGCCAGTGCCTGCCGATCGGCGGCGAGACGCGCGAGAGTTTTCATGTCCACGAAACGGCCAGCGGGCGGGACTTCCGCTTTGTCCTGCCCGGACCGACCCTGAGCGCGTCCGAGTGGCAGGCCTGCCTCGATGTTGTCAGCGCCCTGGCGGTGCCACCGTCCTGGCTGGTGGCCAGCGGCAGCCTGCCGCCCGGCGTGCCAGCTGACTTCTATGCGCAGCTCACGCGGCTGGCACGCACGCGCGGCTGCCGCGTGGTACTGGACAGCTCGGGCCCGGCGCTGGCGGCGGCGCTGGCGGAAGGCGTGCACCTGATCAAGCCCAGCCTGCGCGAGCTGCGTGAGCTGACCGGCCTGCCGCTGGACACCGATGCACAGCGGCTGGCCGTGGCCCGCAGCATCATCTCGGCCGGACAGGCGCAGATCGTGGCGCTGTCGCTCGGCGAGGACGGCGCCCTGCTCGTCACCGCCGACCAGGCGCTGCGGGCCAGCGCCGTTCCGGTCCAGGTCGAAAGCACCATAGGCGCGGGCGACAGCTTTGTCGGCGGTCTGGTCTGGGCGCTGAGCCGGCAGACCGACTTGGCGCAGGCCTTCCGCTACGCCATGGGCGCCGCCACGGCTGCCCTGCTGACGGCGGGTACCGCGCTATGCCAGGCCGCCGATGTGGAACGCCTTGCCAGGCAAGTGATCGTTACACCGGCCGGCGCTTGATCTGGCGCAAGGCGGCTGAGCCGACCGGCGTCTACCGTATGCGGAAAGCAAGCCACAGGAGACGGTGCGCGCGACGGTGCGCGCGTCCGGGATATGACAACACCTTACATACGCTGGTTTTCGGAGCTGGGCATCGCCGATGTTCCCTTGGTGGGCGGCAAGAATGCCTCACTCGGCGAAATGGTGCGCGAACTCGGCGCGCAAGGCGTGCGGGTGCCCAACGGGTTTGCCGTGACGGCGCAGGCCTACCGCTACCTGCTCGATCAGGCAGGCGCCTGGCCCGGTCTGCATGAGGCGCTCGACGGCCTGGATGTCAAGAATGTCGATGACCTGGCGCGGCGCGCGGCGCGCGCACGCGAGATCATTCAGGCCGCCCCGCTGCCCGCGGACCTGGTCGCCGAAATTGCCGCGGCGTATGCGCGCCTGCAAGCCGAGTACGGCGATACCCTGACACTGGCCGTGCGCAGCTCGGCCACGGCCGAAGACCTGCCCGATGCGTCGTTTGCCGGCCAGCATGAGACATTTCTGAACGTCTCGGGCCTGACGCGCCTGCTCGACGCGGTTCACCAGTGTTTTGCCAGCCTGTACAAGGACCGGGCCATCGCTTACCGGGTCGAACATGGCATCGATCACTTCAAGGTCCTGCAGTCGGTGGGCGTGATGAAGATGGTGCGTTCGGATTGCGGGGCCAGCGGCGTGATCTTCACCCTGGACACCGAGACCGGTTTTCCCGACGTCGTGTTCATCACCGGCGCCTGGGGCCTGGGCGAGAACGTGGTCCAGGGCACGGTCGACCCGGATGAGTTCTACGTGTTCAAGCCCACGCTGAAGCAGGGCCATCGCGCGGTGCTCAGGCGCAAGCTCGGCAGCAAGGAAATCCGCATGGTGTATGCCAAGGCCGCCGGCCGCGAGACCACGCGCAACATGCCAACGCCACCGGAGGATCAGGCGCGTTTTTGCATCAGCGACGACGACGTTCTGGAGCTGGCCGATGCCTCCATCCGCATTGAGGCGCACTACAGCCGCAAGTCGGGCCGCCCGACGCCCATGGACATTGAATGGGCCAGGGACGGCATCGACGGAAAACTCTACATCGTCCAGGCCCGGCCCGAAACCGTGGCCTCGCGCAAGCCGCTCGGCACGGTGGACACCTGGCGGCTGGACGCCAGGGGCAAGCTCTGCATCAGCGGCCGCGCCGTGGGCGGCGCGATCGCGACGGGGCGGGCGCGCGTGATCAACGATATCAGCGAACTCAACCAGTTCCAGCCCGGCGAGGTGCTGGTGGCGGACACCACCATGCCTGACTGGGGCACGGTGCTGAAGATCGCGTCTGCCGTCGTGACCAACCGCGGCGGGCGCACCTGCCATGCGGCCATCGTGGCACGCGAGATGGGCATTCCGGCCGTGGTCGGCTGCGGCCATGCCACCACCGCCATCCGCACCGGCGACGAGATCACGGTGTCCTGCGCCGAAGGCAGCCAGGGCCGGGTCTACGCGGGCCTGTTGCCGTTCACGAAGCGCAGCATCGACGTGGCCGGCCTGGCGCGGCCGCAGACACACCTGATGGTCAACATCGCCAACCCCGACACGGCCTTCCAGACTGCGCTGCTGCCCAACGACGGCGTGGGCCTGGCACGCATGGAGTTCATCGTTGCCGAACACATACGCGCGCATCCGATGGCGCTGGTACACCCGGAGAAAGTCGAAGACGCAGCGGTGCGCGAGGAGATCGCCCGCCTCACGCGGTCATACGCCAGGCCGGCCGACTACTTCGTGCGCCAGCTGTCCGAAGGTGTGGCCACCATCGCCGCGGCCTTCTATCCCAAGCCGGTGATCGTGCGCATGTCCGACTTCAAGACCAACGAATACGCCAGCCTGCTCGGCGGGCGCTGGTTCGAGCCGGATGAGGCCAACCCCATGATCGGTTTTCGCGGCGCCTCGCGCTACGCACACCCGGCCTATGCCGAGGGTTTCGCGCTCGAGTGCGCGGCGATGAAACGCGTGCGCGACGAGATGGGCCTGGTCAACGTCAAGCTGATGATTCCGTTTTGCCGCCGTGTCGAGGAAGGCGAACGCGTGCTGCAGGCCATGGCGACGCACGGGCTGACGCGCGGTGTCAATGGCCTGGAGGTCTACGTGATGTGCGAGATCCCCAACAACGTGATCCAGATCGATGCCTTTGCCCGCCTGTTCGACGGCTTCTCCATCGGCTCCAACGACCTGACCCAGCTGGTGCTGGGCGTGGACCGCGACTCGGACATCGTGGCCTTCGACTTCGACGAACGCGACCCCGGCGTCAAGGAGATGATCCGCCAGACCATAGAGGGCGCGCACCGCAACCAGCGCCACGTGGGCATTTGCGGCCAGGCACCCTCGGACTATCCCGAGATCGCGCAATACCTGGTGGAGCTCGGCATCGACGCCATGAGTGTCACGCCCGATACGTTGCTGAAAATCACGGTCGACGTGCTGGCCGTGGAAGCGCGGCTGGGGCGTGCGCCGCGCCGCGCAGCGCAGCCCTCTGCCACACCGCCCGAAACAACCGCACCCACCGCACCAACCACGGCTACCAGGAGACTGTCATGAGCCAGACCATCGCATCCTTGATGAACCGCGAAGTGACCCAGGTGGGTCCGGACGACACGCTGCAGGCCGTCGAGGCGAAGCTGGTCGCCAAAGGCCTGTCGTGGGTGCCGGTGGTCGACGCCAGCGGCGTGGTGATGGGCGTGATCAGCAGCGCCGACCTGTTGCGGGCGCATGCCGAGGGAAAAACCGCCCCCAAGGTCAGCGCGTGGCAGCTGTGCACCTACAAGCCGGTCACCGTGCACCCGGACGCCACACTCGCTGAGGTGGCCAGGCTGATGACCGAGGGCAACATCCACCACGTGGTGGTGGCCGAGGGCCCGAACCTCAAGGGCGTGGTCTCCTCACTCGACTTCGTGCGGACTTTTGTTGTTTAGGGTCATGCTTGCTGGCCTGCGGATTCTGCCGGCAAAGTAAAGAAAAAACAGGTCCCTTTTTCGGGGGAGGATTCAGCCCATATCCGGCCACCGTGACGCCTGATAACGCGGCGCACCGTGGCCAACCCGATGCCGGTTCCGGGAAACTCCGAGACCCCATGCAGGCGCTGGAAGGGCTCGAAAAGCTTGTCCCCATAAGCCATATCGAATCCGGCACCGTTGTCGCGCACAAAAAATACCTGCTCTCCTGCGGCGTCGCTGGTCTGGCCGACCTTGATCTCGGCCGGCGCCCGTTGCGCGCTGAACTTCCAGGCGTTGCCCAACAGATTTTCCATCACCACCCGGAGCAGGCGCTCATCACCATGGGCCATCAGGCCACTCTCAATGTGAAGCGTCACCTGTCGCTCGGGCTCGAACGCCTGCCGGGCGTCCAGGCTGTTTCGCGCCAGCATCGACAGGTCGACCGGCTCGCTGCGAAGCTGCACGCGCAACATCTGCGAGAGCGACAGCAGGCCTTCAATCAACTGCCCCATCTGCACGGCGCCGGCCTGAATACGCGACAGGTAGTGCTGAGCCTTCTCATCTGCAAGCTTGCCAACCTGTTTCGCCAGTAAATGGCTAAAGCCATGAATGGTGTTGAGCGGCGAACGCAAATCGTGCGAAACCGAATAGGAGAAGGCTTCAAGCTCCTGATTCGAAAATTTCAACTTGTTTTCAATCCCCTTGATTTCAGTGATGTCCTGCAGTGCACCCACGAGCCGTACCACCTTGCCGTCCTGCAACAGCGCGCGACCCTGTGTGCGGACCCAGATACGCCGCCCTCTTGCGGTCACCAGGGGAAGCTCGAGGTCCCAGGGTTCGCCCTGGTCAAGCGCCGCCATGAAGGCCGCCCTGATCGCAGGCTGTGCCTCCGGCGCGTAAAAGTCTGCCATTTTTTCCAGCGCCAGGTCTGTCGGTGCATCCATCTCGCAGATGCGGTAAATCTCTTCAGACAAATAAGGCGACATGGTCTCCGCGTCCACTTCCCACCCGCCTACCCTGGCCAACGCGCCGGTGCGCTTCAACAGTTCGGCGCTGCTGGCCGTGGCCAGTTCTGCGAGCTTGTGGACCGTGATCTCCTGGATCATCCCGGTTCGGCGCTTGCGCTGCGTGCCCGCGTCGTCGCCATCGGCCTGGCCAAGCAGATGAATCCAGCGCACCTCGCCCTCAGACGGGACAACCCGGAACTCGATGTCCATGGCCAGGCCAGCCTGAACGGCCGCGTTGCATGCTGCCTCGAAAACAGCGCGGTCAGCCGGATGAATCAGCCGGAGAAACCCGTCATAGCTGCTGTCGAAAACGCTGCGATCGACACCGAGCACGTCGCAGGATTCGTCACACCACCACATCAGGCCGGTCGTGCGGTCGGCCTGGTAATAGCCAATGCGACCGATGTGCTGCGCCTTCAGCAGCCTGCGCTGGCTCTCCTGCAAACGCGCGAGGTTTTCAGCCTGTTCGCGCGCCAGCCGCTCCATTTCGGAGATATCGCGCACGATCGCCGTAAAAAGCTTGCCCTCTGAAGTGTCGAAATAGGAGATGGACACCTCCAGGGGAAACTCCTCCCCGTTCGCTCGCAGCCCGTAGACGACACTGCGCCCGCCCATGCGGCGGGACGTCACGCCCGTGCTGCCAAAGCGTTTGATCTGCTCGGCGTGGCTTGGGCGAAAACGTCCGGGAACCAGTTTCTCGAGGGGTTGCAGCAGGACAGCGTGCCGGGGCCAGCCGAATATTTCCTCGGCCGCACGGTTGTACAAAACAATTCTTTGCTGCTCATCGACCGTGACGATGGCGTCCATGGCCGAGTTCAGCACGCCCGCCAGCAGTGCGGCCGCGTTGGCCGGATCACTGCCCCAGGAGTCAGGGTTGTCGATGGGTAATTTCATGCTCATGGTTGCCGGAACAACCATTGCGACAAGGGCTTGGGCCGGATCTCGCAGACCCGGCTTCCGCGCCGAGCGATACAGCCCTGGGCTTCAAACAAGGCCAGCGCACGCGCCACCGATTCGCGGGTCGTGCCCAGCAGCTGCGCCAGCGCGGCGTGCGTCGGCAGTGGCACGGTCGGACCGTGGTGAACCTCCGTCAGCAGGAGCAGGCTATGGGCAACCCGTCCTGTTATCTGGGGACGGCTGGTGGCCTGCGTCCATCCGGCGATTGTTCCAAAAGCAAGGCTGCAGGCTCCGCCGACCTGATCCCAGATCTTCTGGTCACTGCGCGCCAGGCAGGCCAGCGCTTCCGTTGATATTTCACAATACCGACCGCTGCTCAGCGCAACGCTTCCCAGCTGGTTCGGTTGTCCGAAGTAACTGCAAAGACCAACGACCGCGCCGCGTCCCAAAATGGCGACTGGATCGCTATGTCCGCCGGGGCTGCTGCGGCCCAGATACACGCTGCCGACCTTCACGACCCTCAGGTGAGGCACATGCTCGCCTTCCCGCGCCAGTACGTCGCCCTTCCTGAAGCTGTGTTCTTTGATCAGTCCTCCGCCATCGACTGAATCTTTCAGGGACAGGCCTCGCAGGACACAAAACTCGTGCGAAGCACAGTGACCGCATTTGCCAGCCGGCACTGAGCCGGCATTGGCACCTCCCAAGACTTGACCAACCGACCCACCGGGTTGAACTTTTTCGCCACTGATTTCCACAGATCTCGTCCGATCAAAAATCTATATTTTTTGCCAACCCCCTTAAATAAGTGTACTCAGGTTGCCATGATGGGCATCGACTCAATTACCGGCAAGATTGCGTGTTTCATCACTAAATTAACAATTAGTGACGGGCTTCGTCACTAAATGAACATTGAGTGAGATAGCTCAAAATCGCCTGCGTCCGGAACGGCTATGCGAGGGCGATGTCAAGGCGCGCTCCGGCAAGAAACCGTCAACCGGCCAGCTGCAGGCAACAGACAACAGGCAGCGCCGATACCTTGATTGCGGCACCCCCTCTTGTTTTCCCCACCCAATGAATTGGAGTCTCCCCTTCAAAAACCTGGACCCGCGTCCTCAATGCCAGCGGCTTTCAGTCCCAGTAAACCGCGGGCCCAGCCCGCAATGACCCCTCAGGGCATTCAGGCCGGCTGCTTGTGCGGCCGCGCCCGCTGGTAGCCAACCTCCCACCAGCCCGGAAACAGCTCGCGCACCTGGGCCAGCGCATAGCGGTCGTCAATCAGGTAGACCACGCCGTGGTCGGACTCGGTGCGGATCACCCGGCCCGCGGCCTGCACCACCTTTTGCAGGCCCGGGTACAGGTAGGTGTAGTCGTAACCCTTGCCGAAACTGGCCTCCATGCGCTGCTTGATCTGCTCGTTGACCGGGTTGATCTGCGGCAGGCCCAGGGTGGCGATAAAGGCGCCGATCATGCGTTTGCCCGGCAGGTCGATGCCCTCGGCAAACGCGCCGCCGAGCACGGCAAAACCGATGCCGCGCGAAACTGGCGTAAAGCGCTCGAGAAAGCCGCGCTTGGCGCTTTCCTCCATGCCGCGCGACTGCTCCCAGACCGGAATCGCCGGGTAACGCGCCTTGAACAGTTCGGCCAGTTGCTGCAGGTAGTCGAAGCTGCTGACAAAACTCAGGTAGTTGCCGGGCGCCGCCGCGTATTGCCGGGCCATCAGGTCGACCATGGGTGACAGCGAATGCCCGCGATGCTGGAAACGCGTGGACACATCGTCCACCACCTGCACCGAGAGCTGCTCGGCCCGGAACGGCGAGGCCACATCGATCCAGGCGGTGTCCTCGGGCAGGCCCAGCATGTCGCTGTAGTAGTGCGCCGGGCTCAGCGTCGCCGAGAACAGCGCCGCCGAACGTGCCGCCGCAAACCGCTGCGACAGAAAACCCGCCGGCACGACGTTTCGCAGGCACAAGACGGCGCCGCCCCCGCTGCCCGCGGCCTCGGTGATGTCGAACAGCGAATGCGTATCGAGCAGCTCGGCCATGCGCGAGAAATGCAGCACCTCGAAGAAAAAATCCTGCAGCCTGCCGTCGATGCCGGCCGGGTGATCGGCCAGGTGGTCCAGGATGGCGCTGGCCGTCTGCTGCAGCGCGCCACGAAAGGCCTGCGGCACCTCGTCGTACACCTGGTAAGCCTCGGCCTGGTCCTGGTGCAGCTCAGACCAGCTGCGCTGGAGGCGGTCCAGCACACGTTTGATGGCCACCGGCGCACCCTGCCGCGCCAGCGCCAGGCGGACCGGGTCCAGCTCGGCCGAATACATCTTGCGCGCGCGCTCGACCAGGTTGTGCGCCTCGTCGACCAGCACGCTGACGCGCCACTGGTTGGCCAGCGTCTGCGCGTACAGCATGGCGTTGATATCGAAGTAGTAGTTGTAGTCGCCGATGACCACATCGCTCCAGTGCAGCAGGTCCTGGCCGAGGTAATACGGGCAGACCCCGTGCACCAGCGCCACCTCGCGCAGCGCGCCCTGGTCGAGCGGGCCGGCCACGGCCACCGCGGCACGCCGCGCGGCCGGCAGGCGGTCGTAAAAACCCCGGGCCAGCGGGCAGGCGTCGCCGTGGCAGGCTTTGTCCGGGTGTTCACAGGCCTTGCCCTTGGCCACCAGTTCCAGCACACGCAGCGGCAGCGCCGGCGCGCTGCGCTGGATGCGGGCCACGGCGTCCAGCGCCAGCTGGCGGCCCGGCGTCTTGGCCGCGAGGAAAAACACCTTGTCGAGCTGCTGCGTCGGGCAGGCCTTGAGCAGCGGAAACAGCGTGCCCACGGTTTTGCCAATGCCGGTGGGCGCCTGCGCCATCAGGCAGCGGCCGCTGCTGGCCGACTTGTAGACCGCTTCGGCGAGGTCGCGCTGGCCGGGGCGAAAATGCTCGTGCGGAAATGCCAGGGTCTGCAACGCCTCGTTGCGCGCGGCGCGGTGGGCCATCTCCTGGCGGGCCCAGTCGAGGAAATGGTTGCATTGTTCTTCAAAAAAAACTTCCAGCTCGGCGGCGCTGAAGGCTTCGGTCAGCAGGGTTTCGTCCTGCGTGGCGATGTTGAAATACACCAGCGCCAACTTGACCTGGGACAAGCCTTCTTTCTGGCAAAGCAGGTGGCCGTAGACCTTGAGCTGTGCCCAGTGCAGATGGCGGTGGTTGGCGCGCATGGCCTCCAGGTCGCCGCGAAAGGTCTTGACCTCTTCGAGCTGGCCGAGTTCGGGGTCGTAGCCGTCGGCGCGGCCGCGCACCAGCAAGTCCTTGTAGACCCCGCTCAGGCTGACTTCGGTCTGGTAGTGTGCCGGCCGGCGCATCGCCACCATGCGGTGGCCCGCCATGCCTTCGAGGGCCGACGGTGAGGGCGTGAAGCGCACATCGAGGTCGCCGAGCTTGGCCGTGAATTCACACAGCGCACGCACGGCGACAACGTAGGGCTTGTCCTGGTCGATGGCGGTCGTCATGGAAGGCGGTCTGGGTCGGGTTGCAAGGGGGGGCTGTATGAATAACCAGTATTGTAGCCAGCACCCGCAAGGATGGCGCCGCGGTCAGGTGGCGCCCTGCAGGCACGCCTTCGGGACCTACTTCGAGTTCCAGAACTTCTGCATCTCGACAAAAAGAAAGGACGCCGTCCAGGTGATCAGCACCAGGCCGGTCAAGGACTCGATGCCCGTCAGGAAGCGCAGGTCACCGGTGGGCTGGATGTCGCCGAAACCCAGCGTGGTGAAGGTCGTGAAGGAAAAATACACGCAGTCCATCAGGCTGCCATCGAAGTTTCCCGTCAGACGGCCCCAGGCCTTGGCGTGGTGCATGAAATAGTAGGCGGAGGCAAACACCCAGACCTCCACCGCGTGGGCCAGCAGCGCGCCGCCGACGCCCAGCAGGATGCGCAGGCGGTGCCGGATCTTCACCCGGGCCAGCAGCAGGGTCAGCCGCAGCAGGCACTCGTAGTGAATGATCACAGCGATGGACACGACGGCAATATTGGCCAGCACCACAGTGAACACGGTTACCCTTCGAATGCTTGTTGAAAAACGCGGAAGCCTTCATGCCGCCGGAGCGCGAAAGGCGGTGCACCGCAACTATAAGCCCGCCCCGCGGCCCGTCAGGCAGCGCGCCCGGGCGCGGGTGCGATCAGCGCGTCCAGCACCCCAGCTTCGAAATGCCGCCCGATGTAGTCGGCCAGGCCCTCAAACACCGACTCCAGCGTCGGCGTGCTGGCCCCGAACAGCGCATGCAACACGGCCGGGTCCTCAAACAGGCCGTGCAGGTAGACGCCCAGCACATTGCCGCTGCCGTTTTGCCAGGCCAGCCCGTCGGGCAGCACGGCGTGCGCCACATCGCCGGCCGCGGCCATGGCGCTGTGCGGCGCGGTCTGCCCGTGGTGGATTTCGTAGCCCTGCACCTCCACGCCGGACAAGGCCGACCACGGGCCGCCGACCGATGCAAAACGCGCCTGCCGGTGCTGCACGGTTTTGCCGGTTTCAAACAGCGTGACCACCGGCAGCAGCCCCAGGCCCGGCCCGTTGCCGTCGATGCCGTGCGGATCGATCAGCGCTTCGCCCAGCATCTGCAGACCGCCGCAAATGCCGAGCACCGCCCCGCCGCGTCCGGCGTGTGCGGCAATCGCGCCGTCCAGCCCCTGCGCGCGCAGCCAGGCCAGGTCGCCGCTCGTGTGTTTGGAGCCGGGCAGGATGATCCAGTCGGCAGGCAGCAGACCCGCCAGCTCGCCCGGGCTGCGCACCCACTTCAGGTGGATGCCGGGCACATTCTTGAGCGGCTGGAATTCGTCAAGGTTGCTGATGCGCGGGTAGGCAATCACCGCCACCGTTCGGGTCACCGCCCCCGAGGCCTTGCTGCGATCATCAAAAACACCGTCTTCCTCGGGAAGGCCGTGTTGCCACCACATCGGCAGGGTCGCCACCGTGGGCACGCCGGTCAGGTCCTGCAGCATCTGCGGGCCGGGGGCGAGCAGGCCGGCGTCGCCGCGGAACTTGTTGAGCACAAACCCCCTGATCAGCCGGCGTTCCGCTTCGTCGAGCATGGCCCAGGTGCCGTAGAGGTGCGCAAAGGCGCCGCCGCGGTCGATGTCGGTGACCAGCAGGCAGGCCGCGTTGGCGTGTTGCGCGACGCGCATGTTGACGATGTCGCTGTCCTTGAGATTGATCTCGGCCGGCGAGCCCGCGCCTTCGATCACGACGACGTCGTTTTCTTCCAGCAGTTCGTCGAGGGCCTGCGCAATCACCGGCCAGACCGAGGCGCTGCGGCCGCGCCAGGCCATGCGCGAGAGTTCGGCGTTGACCTGGCCCATCAGGATCACCTGGCTGTGTGTGTCTTTCTCGGGCTTGAGCAGCAGCGGGTTCATGCGCACCTCGGGCACGGCGCGTGCGGCGAGCGCCTGGAAGTATTGCGCGCTGCCGATTTCACCCTGGGTGACCACCCTGGCGTTGTTGCTCATGTTCTGCGCCTTGAAGGGCGCGACCTTGAGGCCCTGGTTGGCGTAGTAGCGGCACAGCGCGGTGGTCAGCCAGCTTTTGCCGGCGCCGCTGGTGGTGCCCAGAACCATCACGCTTTTGGCGCTCATGTTGCTTTCCTGATGATGTGTTGCCACGCATTGTGCAATGCGCCCTGTGCCGCCGGCGCCAGCACCCCCAGCCGCACCTGCCCCGGCAAACCGAAGGACGTGGTGTCGCGCAGCTTGATGCCCTGCCCGCGCAGTTCGGCCAGCAGCTGCGGCAGGTTCATGCCGTGCGGCAGCAGCGGCCGCGCGCAGAAAAAATTGGCGGCACTGGGCAGGCAGGTCCAGCCCATCGCTTCACACAGCGCGATCTGCCGCGCTTTCCATTCGCGCAGCGTGGCCAGGCTGGCGACCAGCCAGGCTTGCACCTCGGGCGTGGTCCAGGTTTGCAGCATGGCCACGCCATGCGCGCCGACCGGCCACGACGGCGCCAGTTTGTCGAGCTGCACCACCGCATCGCCGGCATCGGGTGGCGCAATCACATAGGCGGCGCGCACGCCGGTCAGGCCCAGCGCCTTGTTTGGTGTCCAGAGTTGCCAGAAATTTTGCAGCGTCTCTTCAGGCAGCGCGAGGGCACCTTCGAGCCGCAGCGGCTCGTACGCGCGGTCCAGCACACACAGCGCCCTCGGATCAAGGAGTTCCCCGAGAGCGGGCTGCGCCGCCCCCAGCGGACTGGACGGGTCGCAGGCCCAGCACAGTTGCGCCAGCGCCGGCTGCGCCACCACCGGCAGCTTCCACACCTGCGCCGCCTGGGCGTAGTCGCCATAACTGTGTGGCGGCAACCAGACCGCCGTGGCGCCACGCTGCACCGCCAGCGCGGTGATACGGAAGATGAACTCGCTGGCGCTGCCGGCCAGCAGCACACGTTGCGCATCCACCCTGTGGAAGGCGGCGAGCTGCCGGCGCAGGGCAGCATACCCGGCATCGGGATAGCGGCCGGCGTCGGCCTGCTGCACCGCAGCCAGCGCCGCGGGACAGGGTCCACCGGCATGGCTGTTGGTCGAAAAATCATGCAGCGACACGCCAGCGCTGTCGGGGCCACCGTGAACCCGCGTGAAAGCCGGCGCGCCGTGACTCATGGGGTCAGCCCCCAGCCCAGCCCCGTCGCTATCAAAATAATAGCTATCTTCGCAGACAGTACAAGGGTAACCACCGCTTTCGATGCATAACGCTGGGCCAAGGCGGTGTCGGCAGGCAGCGGTGGCCGTCCCGCCGCGTTGAGCGTGTAGATGCCAGGCTTGCGCAAGCTGACCCCGAGGGCCAGGGCCATGGCCGCCATCGGCCAGCCGCTGTTGGGCGACGGGGTTTTGGCCGCTTCCCGGCACAGCGCAGCGGTCGGCAGGCCGTGCGCCACCAGCGCCAGCAGCCAGGCCGTCAGGCGCGCCGGCAACCAAGACAACAGGTCGTCGGCACGCGCCGCCCACTTGCCGGCCCACTCCCAGTGCTGGCCGCGGTGCATGCCGCGGTAGCCCCACATCGCATCGGCGGTGTTGGCGAAACGGTAGATGGCGGCGCCGGGCAGGCCGAAAAGAACAAACCAGAAAATGGGCGCCACCACCGAGTCGTTGAGGTTTTCGGCGAGGGATTCGATCGCACTTTCGCGCACCTCGCTTTCGCTGAGCAGCGCGGTGTCGCGGCTGACCAGCCAGGACAGGCGCTCGCGCCCGGCCACCAGCGACTGCTGCAGCGCGGCCTCGACCGCGCCGGCTTCGTCGTGCAGCATGCGCCAGGAAAACAGGGTCTTTAGCACCCAGCCCATCAACAGCAGCACCAACAAGGCGAGCAGCGCTGTCTGCGGGCCGGGCGCTGCGACCAGGCGGGCGACCTGCGCAAAGGCCAGCACCTGCAGCCCCCCGGCCAGTGCACCCACCACCACCACGCCCAGCCACCAGGCCAGGGCGCCGGACACAAAGGCCGGCGCCGGCGGCAAGGAAGAAACAATACGTCCGCACGCCTCGAGGTAACGCCCCATGGCCACCACCGGGTGCCAGGTGGCACGCGGCTCGCCCCAGCGCCAGTCGATGGCCAGCGCCAGTCCCAGGGCGAGCAGCAGGCCGCTGGCCAGCGCGACCAGGGCCATCACATCCTGCAAGAGGGGGAACAAGACCAGCAACATCAGCCAGCGGAGTCGAAGATGCCGGGAAATCGTAGCGAGCAGCCCAAGGTCGCGCTGAGGACCGGAGCCGTACAAGCGTACGGTGCGGACCGCAAGTGCGAGATTGGGTTGCGCAGTGGATTGACGGGCATCTTCAGTCTTCGATGCCGCGCTGCGCGGGAATACCGGCCTTGAAGGCATGCTTGACCAAGGTCATCTCGGTCACGGTGTCGGCCAGTTCGATGATTTCGGGCGGGCAACGGCGGCCGGTGATGACCACATGCACGTCTTGCGGCCGGTCCCTGAGCGTCTGCAGCACATCGTCGAGCGGCATCCAGCCGTAGATCAGCGGGTAGGTCAGCTCGTCGAGCACCACCATGAAGTTGTCGCCGCTCAAAATCGCGGCCTTGGCTTTTTCCCAGCCCATACGTGCCAGCTGGGCCGAGTGCTCCAGGTCCTGGCTTTTCCAGCTGAAGCCGTCGCCCAGGCCTTCGATCGGAATGCCCAGTTGCTCGAACATGCGGTGCTCGCCGAAACGCGCACTCGGCACCTTCATGAACTGGAAAATCTTCACGGCCTTGCCGTGCACATGGTGGCGGCCGTGCGCGCGCAGTGCCAGGCCAAACGCCGCCGTGCTTTTGCCCTTGCCGTCGCCGGTGTTGACGATGATCAGGCCGCGGCGTTCGCCCTCGGGTTTGTCGTAAGGCTTGTCGGTCGGGGGAGTTTCGATGTGCATGGACGGTCTTCTCTTGGTTATAGCTTCGGCACAGCCAGCCACTGGCCGGCCAGCGGGTGCACGGCGATGCGGTGGTCGAACACCGTCTCGAGCGCGCGGTGGGTGGCCGCGTCGCCGCAAGCCCCCTGGTGAACGATGCGGCCCTGGTCCATGAGCACCAGCTCATCGGCCTGCAGCGCAAACGAAATTTCATGCAGCACGCTGACGACGGTTTTGCCTTCGGCCACCAGGGAACGCACCATCAGCAGCCAGTCGGTCTGGTGCGGCGGGTCGAGGTTGGCCAGCGGTTCGTCCATCAGCAGCACCTGCGCCTCCACCGCCAGCGCACGCGCGAGCAACACGCGCTGGCGCTCGCCGCCCGAGAGCTGGCCGAGGGCGCGCGCGCGCCAGTCCCAGGCCTGCGTGGCGCGCAGCGCGCGTTCGACGGCGGCATGGTCGGCGGCGCTGGGCGCGGCCAGCCAGGCCTGGTGCGGCAGGCGGCCCAGCATGGCCACGTCGTAAGCCGTCAGGTCATCGGCCGAACTTTCGTTCTGGCCCAGCCAGGACAGCTGCTGCGCACGCTGGCGCCCGCGCAGGCTGGCCAGCGGCTGGCCCAGCAAGGCCACCGCGCCGTGGTGCGGCAACAGGCCCGCCAGCACCTTGAGCAGGGTGGACTTGCCGGCGCCGTTGGGGCCGACGATGCTGGTCCAGCGCGCGGCCGGCAGCGCCAGCGAGATGTCGTGCAGGACCTCGACATTTCCGAGACTGGCCCTGATGGAACGGGCGTCAATAGCTGCTGAATCCACAACAACTGAAACGGCGTCTGGCATCACAGGCCCGCCCCCCGTCCGGTATGCCGGTGCATCAGCCAGAGCAGGTAGCCGCCGCCCAGCACCGCCGTCAGCACGCCCACCGGCAGCTCCTGCGGCGCCACCAGCCAGCGCGCCAGGGTGTCGGCGGCCGTGAGCAGCACCGCCCCCATCAGCGCGGCCAGCACGGTCAGGCGGCCGTGGGTGGTCTTGACGACGGAGCGCACCAGGTGCGGTGCGGCCAAACCCACAAAAGCAATCAGCCCGGTCTGCGCCACGGCGGTGCCGGTGGCCAGCGCCAGCACCGCCACCAACGCCACCCGCATCTGCGGCAGGCGCAGGCCCAGGCTTTGCGCTGTGGCTTCACCCAGCGCCAAGCCGTCGAGCACATGGCTCATCATCCAGGCGGCCAGCACGCTGAAGGCGAGCACCGCCGCCATCACAGCGCAGGCGGTCCAGCCGACAAAGGCCGTGCTGCCCAGCATGAAGGACTGCATGGCCTGCATGATCTCGGGCGTCAGCAGCAAAATCAGCGAGGTGATGGCACCCAGCACCACGCCGACAATCACGCCGGCCAGCAGCAGGCGCAGCGTGTGCTGCACACCCTTGGCCAGCAGCAGGGTCAGCAGCACGGCCAGCACGGCGCCGACAAAGGCCGCGCCGGTGAGCCCGATGCGCGCCAGCCAGTGCATGGCCAGCGGCGAGACGCCGAACAGCGCCATGGCCAGGGCCACACCCAGCGAGGCGCCCGAGGCGCTGCCCAGCAGGTAGGGGTCGGCCAGCGGGTTGCGAAACAGGCCTTGCGCCACCGCGCCCGCCAGGCCCAGCAAGGCGCCGGCCAGCCAGGCCCCCACGGTGCGCGGCAGCCGGATCTCGCGGACGATCTGCAGGGCCTGCGCGTCCTGCCACATGTTGCGCACACTTTCAAAACCGGTGCTGCCCACACTCACCCCCAGCAGCAGCAGGGCCGCGCTGGCCAGCAGCAGGCCGCCAGCCAGCAACAGGGCCACGCGGTGCTGGTTGGGAAAACGCGGACTCATGGTGCGGCCGGCGCCTTGTCTTCGAGACAACGGGCCATCAGGCGGGCCGCCTCGGCCATGCGCGGGCCGGGCCGCACCACCACGTCGGACTCCACCACGCCGAACACGCAGATGCGCTGCTCCTTCACGGCCTTGATGCTGCCCCAGCCGGGATAAGACGCCATGGCCTGCATGCTGCGGTTGCCGACCATGATCACGTCGGGGTTGGCGCGCACCACGAACTCGGGGTTGAGCCGGGGAAAGGGGCCCAGCGACGCCGGCACCACGTTTTTGACACCCAGGCGCGTGAGTGTCTCGCCGATGAAGGAGGACTCGCCGGCGGCATAAGGCCCGCGGTTGACTTCGAAGTACACCCGCGCGCGTCTGGCCCGGGGCGACAGCGACTGCGCTGCCGCCGAGATGCTGGCGTCGATGGTGCGCCACAACCGTGCGGCACCGGTTGCCTCGGGGATATCGAGCAACACGCCGATTTTCCCGAGCACACGCCGGACATCGGCATGGCTCTTGGGCTCCAGCGCCACCACCTTGATGCCCAGCGACTCCAGGCGCTGGCTGGCGCGTGAGGACGTGGCCAGCAGCACCACGTCGGGCCGCAGCGCCACGATGCCCTCGATGTTCGGGTCCAGCCCGCCGCCCAGCACCGGCAGGCTGCGCACGCTGGCGGGGTAATTCGAATACCGGTCCACACCGACCAGGCGCTGGCACTGGTCCATCGCGCAGACACTTTCAGTCAGCGAAGGCAGCAGGCTGACAATGCGCTGCGGGCTTTGCGCAAAACTCACGCTGACGCCGCGGTCGTCGGTCAGTTGCAGGGCGCGCGCCGGCATCAGGGCGGCGCACGCCGTCAACAGCAAAAACCACAGGGCCTGATTCATGGCGAGCCCTTGAGCGTCAGCGGCAAACCGGCGGCCATCAGGGTCACACGTTCGCAGGCTTGCGCGACGTCCTGGTTGAGCCGGCCCAGCGCATCGACAAAGGCGCGCACCTCGCGCCCGAGCGGTATCACGCCCAGTCCGATCTCGTTGCCGACCAGCACCAGCGGTCCGGAGCAGCCTTCGATTGCTTCCAAAAGCATAGCTGCTGGCGCTTGTGGGTATTGGGCTGCAGCCTTATTTTTCTCTGAATTTTCGGCGGGCATGAGCCAGTTGGTCAGCCACAGCGTCAGGCAATCGACCACCACCAGGGTCTGCGCGTTGCCGTGTTCCGTGATTGCCTGCGCCAGCTCCAGTGGCTCTTCGACCGTGGACATGCCGGGAACCCGCTCGGCCCTGTCCTGCTGGTGGCGCGCGATGCGTTCGCGCATCTCGTCGTCCCAGGGCTGGCCGGTGGCGATCAGCACCGCACGGTGCGCGGGTAATTGCGCGAGCCAGCCCTGCGCCAGCCTTTCGGCGCGGCGCGACTTGCCGCTGCGCTGGCCGCCGAGGATCAGTTCACTGCGAGCCAGGGACAGGCTACTCATGGGCCATGCTCCAGTCCATGACGATGCGGTGCAGTTGCTCTACCCCGTCGGTCAGCGCGGCCGGTCCGGGCTGCAGGATGTCCGCCGACTTGATCTCGAACAGCTGGCCGTTTTTGACGGCGTTGACGTTCTCCCAACCCGGCCGCGCCGCGACTTTTTCGGGCCGGAACTTCTTGCCGCACCAGGAACCGATGATGATGTCGGGGTTGCGTTCGATGATCTGCGCACCGTCGGCAATGATGCGGTCCTTGCCCATGGCCATGCGCGCCAGTTCGGGAAAACAGTCGTCGCCACCGGCCACGCCCAGCAGTTCGGAAACCCAGGCGATGGCGCTGATGTGCGGCTCGTCCCACTCCTCAAAAAACACGCGGGGCCGCCGCTTCAGGCCGGCCGCAGCCTGGGCAATGGCGGCCAGCCTGTCCTGCATGAGCTGCATCAGCTGCAGCCCGCGCTCGGCCTGCCCGACCATCGCCGCGACCTGGTACATCATGGAGAAAATTTCAGCGATGCTGCGCTGGTTGAACACCGTGACCTGCACGCCCTTGCGGATCAGCTCGGCCGCAATGTCGGCCTGCAGGTCCGAAAAGCCGAACACGCAGTCGGGCCGGAGTTCCAGGATCTTGTCGATTTTGGCGCTGAGAAAAGCGCTGACCCGGGGTTTTTCGGCACGTGCGCGCGGCGGTCGGACCGTGTAGCCGGAGATCCCGACGATGCGGCCCTCTTCGCCGAGCAGGTACAGCCACTCGGTGGTTTCCTCGGTCATGCAGACGATGCGTTGCGGGCCGTACCTCATGGCTGCGGCTCCGCTGAAAAAAGGCGGGCGGTCGCTGCCGGGCTGGACGCAAACCAGGCGTGGAAATAGCTGGCACGGACCGAACCCGAGGCATACAGCGCTTCGCCCTCGCCGCGCAGCTTGCGCCCGGGCGCCGCTTCGGTGCGGGTGGCGGGCTGCAGCGGCGTGATGCAGGTCGAGTAGTGGAAGGTGTGGCCGCGCAGGGTCCCACCGTCTATGCCAAGCTGCTGCGGGCCCAGTGCGGCCAGGCGTTTTTGCATGCTGACGCTGCCGGGCAGCACGCCCCACATCGGGTGGCGTTGGCCATCGACGGTGTGCAACGCCTCAAACAGCGCCATCATGCCGCCGCACTCGGCCCAGACCGGCTTGCCGGCGCGCACATGCGCAGCGAGGCTGTCCTTCATGGCGCGGTTGGCCGCCAGGGCCTCCAGATGCAGTTCGGGGTAACCGCCGGGCAGCCAGAGCGCGTCGCAGTCCGGCAAGGCGGTGTCGGCCAGTGGCGAAAAAAACACCAGCTGCGCACCGAGCTCGCGCAGGCAATCGAGATTGGCCGCGTAAATGAAGCAGAACGCGGCGTCGCGCGCCACGGCCACCGTGCGGCCCTCTAGTGCACCGGCCGGAAACGCCGGCAGATCCGGCGCCTTGAAGGGAACCGCCCAGGCCTGCAGGTCGTCCGCGCCCATCTGCCCGAGCGGGGTGGTGGCCAGCGCATCGGCCGCCGCGTCCAGCCGCTGCATGGCGTCGCCGAGTTCATCGGACATCACCAGGCCCAGGTGCCGCTCGGGCAGCGTCATGGCACTGCTGCGCATCAGGGCGCCCAGCCAGTGAGCCGGCTCACGCAGGCTTTCCTCGAGCATCAGCGCATGGCTGTCGGAGGCCACCCGGTTGGCCAGCACGCCGGCAAAGCGCAGGCCGTCCCGATAATGCTGCAGGCCCCAGGCCAGCGCGCCGAAGGTGCCGGCCATGGACCCGGCGTCGATGACGGCCAGCACCGGCAGGCCGAAACGCTGCGCCAGATCGGCCGCGCTCGGCTGCCCGTCGAACAGCCCCATCACGCCTTCGACAATGATCAGGTCGGCCTCCTGTGCCGCATCATGCAGCCGCTGCGCGCAGTCGGCCTCGCCGGTCATCCACAGGTCGAGCTGGTGCACCGGCGCGCCGCTGGCCAGGGCCAGCCAGTACGGGTCCAGAAAATCCGGCCCGCACTTGAAGACCCGCACACGCCGTCCCTGACGCGTGTGCAGGCGCGCCAGCGCACACGCGACCGTGGTCTTGCCCTGGCCGGACGCCGGGGCGGCGATGAGAATGGCGGGACAGCGGTTGTTTGGCAAGACAGCTTCCTTTTATTTCGGCTGGTAGCGCATGGTGACAAACACGCCACGCCCGGGCTGGTTGTAGCCCAGGATGGTTTCGTATTGCCGGTTGGTCAGGTTGTTGACCCTGGCTTGCAGCTTCCAGTCCTTGTTGAGCGCATAGTCTGCATAAACATCGGCCGTGGTGTAGCCGTCAACGGGCTTGAGGTTTGCCGTGTCATCAAAACGCCCTCCGGCCCGCAACACCGAGCCACCCACCGTCCAGACGCCTGCGCCGTAGTCGGCACCCAGCGTCACCTGGCTGGCACTGCGGCGCGGCAGGCGCTTGCCGGTGATTTCGTTGCGCGGATCGAGCGCGTCCACCGAAGCACGCAGCGTCAGTGCGCCGAACGAGCCGTCATAAGCCAGCGTCCAGCCATCAATCCGCGCCCGGGGCACGTTGACGGGGGTTGTCGTGCTGGTAATGAAGCCACGGATCTTGTTGTCAAAATGGACCAGCTTCACGGTATGGCCCGCATCACTCCAGGCGATGCCCATATCCGTATTGCGGCCGCGTTCAGGCTGCAGCGCGGAATTGCCAAAACCGGGGAAATACAGCTGGTTGAACGATGGCGCCACGAAACTGGTGCCATGCGAGGCATGCACGCGCCAAGCGGGTGTGAGGTTGAACGCGTAACCGGCAAAGCCGGTGTTGCCGCTGCCGAACTGCGAATTGCTGTCGCTGCGCACATTGAGTTGCCAGCTGTGCCGGCCTTCGCTGCCGTTGAGTCCGGCAAACCAGGACGCCACCGTACGTTCGTTCACGGTGTACCGGGTCGTGCTGTCCACTTTTTGCGCCAGGTGCTCCATGCCAAGCAGCGCAACGCCAAGCGGCGTGTCGACATCGTTCTGCCAGGTCCACTGTTGCTGCGTCGTCTTGAACAGGCTGGGAAACAGGGCCGGTGCAGCCACAATGGCCCGGCTTGAATCCACGCTTTGGCCGAAGCGCAGCTGTGTTTTCCAGCCCGGCAGGAGCCGGCCCTCAACACCGGTCCGCAGTGTTTGGGTCCGTCCTGCGTAGCGGGTATCGCGGTTAAGGCCATCGTCAGTGTGGTTCACACTGTCTGCATGCAGAAGGCCGGCATCGACCTTCCATGCGGCATTGATCTGCAAGGCCACCGAGGCGTTCAGTGCCTCCTGGTCAAAGCCGTCACGATCAGGGTTGAAGTTGCTTCCCACTCTGGCATTGGTGCTGGAAAAACCGGCATCACGGGTTTTCTGAACACCCAGGGCGTAGCTGACCTGGCCGGTTCCCCCGGTCAAACCGGTGGCCACCTGGCGGTATTTTTCACTCCCCAAAGACACCGAGGCGTAAGGGCTGAAACCTTTGGTACCTTTGCGCAAAAATATTTGCACGACACCGCCCACCGCCTCGCTGCCATACAACGCCGAGGCCGGGCCTTTCAGAATTTCAATGCGCTCGATCATGTCCACCGGAATGGTGTCCCACGATGGCGTACCGGTGGTGGCTGAGCCATAGCGCACGCCGTCCACCAGCAAGATGACATGGCGGGCTTCGGTGCCACGAATGTTGATGCTGCTGTTCTTGCCCAGGCCGCCGTTGGAGCTGAACTGGACACCGGGAACCCGGGACAGAATTTCAGGCAGGGTTCTGCCTGCATATTTTTCGATCCCGGTCCGGTCGATCACCACCACGTCGCTGACAAGTTCGTCAGCCCGTGTCGGTGTGCGAGTAGCCGCGACCACCGTTTCTTTAAGAGTGGCGCCTGTTCCCTGGATTTGGGAAAAGGCAGGAAAAGCCGCGGCCAAAGCCAGCGGCAGCACGGCAACGCGTACACGAGAAACACAGATTTTCATGATGAGAAACATTCAACAAAAGGCCCTCACCGGCTTCCCCGCCAGTGCATGAGCGTTAAAAACGCCCGGTCCAATGAAAGACGCGCGCGTTCACCTTGTTGGCCGGTATCCGGGCTGACGGAACTGCTCTCATCGCCTTCCCAAGCGCGTGTTCAGAACGCTCAGTGGCTGATGATGAAAGCTGAATGTGCCCCGAGCCTGAATCAGGGGTGCGACATTCGTCCGTTTACCGTTGCGGGGGCAGCGCAGGTTAAAAATCTAGGCGCAATCGGCCCGGGCTGACCCGGTGCGGATGGCGTTGATTCCCTCCTGCTTCCCGTTGAACTGCAGCGTGTGAACCACACCGCGAGCACCAACAGGCAAGATTCTACGCGCCAAAACTGTGCAAACCCTACAATTGGTACTTCCATGTCGAACCCAACCCACATCGACCAGATCGCCGAACGCGTCGAGCGGCTCCTGCTGCGCTACGAGGAGTTGCAGCGCACCAATGCCCTGCTCACCGAGCAGGTGCACGAACTCACGCAGGAGCGTGATTCGCTGCGCTCACGCCTGAGCGCCGCCCGCGCCCGGGTCGATGCACTGCTCGAACGCCTGCCGGATTCGTCCGCGCCGATGTCGGCCGCTGGCCCGGCCCATGGCAGGACACCCGTGGGATCGGACTCATGAAGCAGCTTGACGTACAGATCATGGGCCAGAGCTACCTGCTCGGCTGCCCGGAGGGCGGCGAGACCAGGCTGCTCGACGCCGTGGAAAAGGTCGACGCGGCCATGTGCAAGATCCGCGACGCCGGAAAAATCAAGGCGCGTGACCGCATTGCCGTGCTGGCCGCCCTGAACCTGGCTTTCGAGCTGTCCGAGCTGGAGGCCAATGCGCTGAAGGCCGCGCACAGCACCCCGGCGCCGGCCGCCGCCCCGGCCAGGTCCAACGGCGCGGGCATGTCGGCGGCCGAAGCCGCAGCGCAGCCGCAGCTGGCGGCCTTGCTGCAGCGCCTGGACAACGCGCTGGGCGTGGACGGCCGACTGCTGTAAAGCGGCCCTCGGGGCCAGCGCGGCGCGCGCCAAACGCCTACAATCGAACCGTCTGCGGTACACACCGGGCTTTATATTTCCTTGTACCAATGCTCTTAGAGCACGGGCTTGGTAAATTGTCAGGCAGGCGTGATCGTCTCGCGTTAGACGAACCCGAAACCTGACTGCCCTCGCCCACCTGAACCCTGGTTCAGGATGACGGTCCGGTGGTATTCGCAGACACCTTTTTTCATCATCCCGGGCTTGACCGGGGTCACGCCACCAGCGCAGATCCGATGTCCCTCGAGCCCCAACTCATTGCCGAACTCCTCCTGCTGGGCCTGTGCACCGGCTTTCTCGCCGGCCTGCTGGGCATTGGCGGCGGCATGCTGATGGTGCCCTTCATGACCTTCATCCTCACGTCCAAGGGCTATCCGCAGGAATACACGGTGAAGATGGCGGTCGCCACTTCGCTGGCCACCATCTGCTTCAGCTCGCTCTCGTCGGTACGCGCGCATCACCGGCGCGGGGCGGTGCTCTGGCCCATCGTCCGGCTGCTGGCACCCGGCATCCTGCTGGGTGCGCTGGTCGGCGCCCAGCTGGCAGCGGCACTGCCGGGAAAAATCCTGAGCATCCTGTTTGCGGTCTTCGTGGCGTTTTCCGCCACCCAGATGTTCCTGAACCGCAAGCCCAAACCGAGCCGCACCCTGCCTGGTCGCCTGGGCACCTTCGGCATGGGCGGCGTGATCGGCATGTTGTCTTCGCTGGTGGGTGCGGGCGGCGCTTTTGTCTCGGTGCCGTTCATGACCTGGTGCAATGTGAAAATCCATGACGCCGTGGGCACTTCGGCAGCGCTCGGCTTCCCGATCGCACTGGCCGGCACCCTGGGCTACATCTGGGCCGGCCGGGACCTGCCGCAGATGCCGCCCGGTTCGGTGGGGTTTCTCTATTTGCCGGGTCTGATCGTCATCTCGCTGGCCAGCATCAGCACGGCACCGCTGGGCGCACGCACAGCCCACCGCATGGACATCCGGCCGCTGAAGAAAGTGTTCGCGGCCGTGCTGTATGTTCTGGCCGCGTACTTCCTGCTGCGCTGATTTTTTCTAGCGCGCGGCCGATTTGAGGCGCCTTGCCACGGGCTTGGGACGAAAGCCGATGGTCTGCTCGATCAGCGCGCCGCCGTCGGTCATCAAAAAAGTTTTGAAGGCCTGTGCCACCGGTGTCAGGCGCTTGTTGCGGCGATGCACCACATACCAGTGGAGCATCAGAGGAAAGCCCTGCACATCGAGCACGGTCAGGCTGCCGACCTGGAGTTCGCTGCTGATGGTGTGTGCCGACAGGAAGCTGACACCCATGCCCGCAATCACCGCCTGCTTGATGGTCTCCGTGCTCTTGATTTCCATCGCGATGTTGAGATCGGCCAGGTGATCGCCAAAACCTTCCTGCATCGAGTTCCAGGTGTCGGACCCCTTCTCGCGCACCACAAACGGCTCTCTGGCCAGGCGCGACAGGGGAATGCGCTTCCTGGCCGCCAGCGGATGGTCGGGTGCGGCCACAACCACGTAGGGGTGCGGCGCAAAAGGCTCGCTCACCGTGTCCATGTCCAGCGGCGGTCGCACCATGATGGCCAGATCCGTCAGGTTGTCGGTCAGCTGGTTCAGGAGTTCTTCGCGGTTGCAGACGCCGAAGTCCAGCTTCACCCCGGAGTGGCGCCGCGCGAACTCCACCAGCAGGCGCGGAAAGAAATAATCGCCGGCGCTGATCACCGCAACGTTCAGCTTGCCGCCGGAGACGCCCTTGAACTGCGCCATGGCCTCTTCCACTTCCTTGAACTGCTGTATGATGATGCGGCTGGAATGCAACATCTCCACACCCGCCGGCGTGAGGTGGATTTTTTTGCCCAGTTGCTCAAACAGCGGAAGGCCGGCGTGATCCTCCAGTTTTTTGACCTGGATGGAGACCGCCGGCTGCGTCAGATGCAGCTCCTCGGCAGCCCGCGAGAAACTCAGGTTGCGCGCGACGGCCTCGAAAACCTTGAGCTGACGCAATGTCGCATTCTTCATTCGTTCCTTTTATCCATAACGCTCGGCTGATTGATGTTTTCAACAGTTTAGCGATGAGTCATTGTTCGTGGGGCAAGACCCCCGCCTCGGCTGCAGCTACTTCTCATTGGTCCACCATGAGTCGCCGAACTGGCCCTGCAGCCAGCCGACAAAGCCGCTGACCTTGGCCGGCACCAGCTGGGGCGAGGGATAAACGGCATGGATTTCCTGCGATGGCAGCATCCAGTCGCTCAGCACGGGCACCAGGGCACCGCTGCGCACCGACTCATGCGCCACATACTTGGGCAAGGCGGCCACGCCCATGCCGCCGCGCGCCGCCGCCAGCAGAGCCGAGAGATTGTTCGAGCGCAAGGGCCCGCTCACAGAAACCGACCGCGCATGGCCTTCCGCCCCGGTGAAATGCCAGCGGGCATCACCCTGCACCGTGCTGTAGACCAGCGCATCGTGCTTGACAAGACCGGCGGGATTGGCCGGCGCGCCGCGCCTTTTGATGTACTCGGGTGAAGCCACCACCACCCATGGGTTGATGCCGAGGTAACGCGCGCCCAGTGTCGAGTCGGCCAGCGGGCCCATCCGGATCGCCACGTCGATCCCCTGTTCAACCAGGCTGACATAACGGTCTTCGAAGTTCAGCTCGATCTGCAGTTTGGGGTGGAGTTGCATGAAACGCATGACCAGCGGCACCAGCACGCGCCGTCCGAAAGCCACCGAGGTGGTGATCCGAAGGCCGCCCTGCACCTGCGACTGCAGCAGTGCGGCCACCGTCTCGGCTTCTTCGACGTGGTGTGCGATCAGCTTGCACTTGGCGTAATACAGCGCGCCTATCTCGGTGGGTGTCACGCCGCGCGTCGATCGGTGGAGCAGCCGCGAACCCAGTTGCTTTTCCAGCTGCACCACCAGCTTGGTGGCCGACGGCTGGCCCATGCCCATGTCGGCCGCGGCCTTGCTGAAAGAGCCCAGGTCAACCACGCGAATGAAAAGCCGGATGGCCTGAATGCGATCCATGACCGCAAGTAGACCACGGAGCTATCGGCCCGGCAATCATTTATTCCAGATTGGAATAAGCGTAATGCACGGGAGGAGGCTTCCCCGCAATCACCAACGCCGCGACCATGCGTCCAACGATCAGCAACCCTCAAGGAGACTTCGATGGCAAAAATGAAGGCCGCCATGGCCGCCGTTCTGGTGATGGAAAAAGAAGGCATCACACAAGCTTTTGGTGTGCCCGGTGCGGCCATCAACCCGTTTTATTCCGCACTGCGTGAGCGCCAGTCGATCACGCATATCCTGGCCCGGCACGTCGAGGCCGCGTCGCACATGGCCGAGGGCTACACGCGCGCCAAGGCCGGGAACATCGGTGTGTGCATAGGCACCAGCGGCCCGGCCGGTACCGACATGATCACCGGGCTGTACTCGGCAATTGCCGACAGCATCCCCATTTTGTGCATCACCGGCCAGGCGCCCCGCGCGCGCCTGTACAAGGAAGATTTCCAGGCGGTGGACATCGAGTCCATCTCCAAACCGGTCACCAAGTGGAGCGTGACAGTGCGTGAGCCGGCGCTGGTGCCGCGTTCCTTCCAGCAGGCTTTTCACCTCATGCGTTCGGGGCGCCCCGGCCCGGTATTGATCGACCTGCCTTTTGATGTGCAGATGGCCGAAATTGAATTCGACATCGACACCTACGAGCCGCTGCCCGTGTACAAGCCGGCCGCCAGCCGCAGGCAGATCGAAAAAGCGCTCGACATGCTGGCCGCTTCCAGCAAACCCCTGATCGTCGCCGGCGGCGGCATCATCAATGCCGATGCTTCCAGCTTGCTGGTCGAGTTTGCGGAATTGACGGGCGTGCCGGTGATCCCCACGCTGATGGGCTGGGGCACCATTCCCGACGATCATCCCCTGATGGCCGGCATGTGCGGCCTGCAGACCAGCCACCGCTACGGCAACGCCACCATGCTGGCCAGTGACTTCGTTTTCGGCATCGGCAACCGCTGGGCGAACCGCCACACCGGTTCAACCGAGGTCTACTGCAAGGGCCGCACCTTTGTGCACGTGGATATCGAGCCGACGCAGATCGGCCGGGTCTTCAACCCCGACTTTGGCATCGTCAGCGACGCCAGGGCCGCACTGGAACTGCTGGTGCAAGTCGCCCGCGAACGCAAGGCGGCCAACAACCTGCCTGACTATGGCGAATGGGCCGCCCGCTGCGCCGAGCGCAAAAAGCTCATGCACCGCAAGTCCCACTTCACCGAGACACCCATCAAGCCGATGCGCGTGTATGAGGAGATGAACAAGGTGTTTCCACGCGACACCATTTACGTGACAACCATTGGCCTGAGCCAGATTGCCGGCGCACAGTTCCTCAATGTGTACGGACCGCGCCAGTGGATCAACTGCGGCCAGGCCGGGCCGCTGGGCTGGACCATTCCGGCTGCCCTCGGTGTGGTGGCCGCCGACCCGACACGTACCGTTGTCGGGCTGTCCGGCGACTATGACTTTCAGTTCCTGATGGAAGAACTGGCGGTGGGCGCGCAGTTCAACCTGCCTTATGTGCAGGTGCTGGTCAACAACAGTTATCTGGGCCTGATCCGCCAGGCGCAGCGCGGTTTTGAGATGGACTACTGCGTGCAGCTGGCTTTCGAGAACCAGAACGTCCCGGAAGGCGAAGGTGACTTGCGCAGCTACGGCGTGGACCACCAGGCCGTGGTGCAAGGCCTGGGCTGCAAGGCGCTGCGGGTGACCGACCCTGAAAAAATCAATGCCGCCATGGTCGAGGCACAGGTGATGGCGCGCAAATACCGGGTGCCGGTGGTTGTGGAAGTGATCCTCGAAAAGATCACCAACATCGCCATGGGCACGGAGATCGACAAGGTCAACGAGTTTGAAGACATCGACTGCCGCCACCCCAAGGGCCGTGAAGGCCTGGAACTGGCCGGCCTGCTTGAGTAATCAGGATTGACGACCAACCATTTTTCAGCAGACAAGCCATGCCAAAATTCTCCGCCAACCTCAGCATGCTTTTTACCGAGCATGCTTTCCTCGACCGCTTTGAACCTGCCGCGAAGGCCGGCTTCAAGGCCGTGGAATTCCTCTTTCCCTATGCCTTCAGCGCCGCCGACATCAAGGCCAGGCTTGACAGCCATGGCCTGCAGTTGGTGCTGCACAACCTGCCCGCCGGCGATTGGGAGGCCGGCGAGCGCGGCATCGCCTGCCACCCGGATCGCGTGGAGGAATTTCGCTCCGGTGTGGTCAAGGCCATCACCTACGCCAAAGCCCTGGGTGTCGGACAGCTCAACTGCCTGGCCGGCAAGGCGCCCGCAGGCGTGGGCGACGCAGCCCTCAGGCAGACCTTCGTCGCCAATCTGCGCCATGCCGCCGGTGAGTTCAAAAAAGCCGGACTGAATTTGCTGATCGAACCGATCAACACCTTCGACATTCCCGGCTTCTACCTGAACCGCACAGCGCAGGCGCTGGACATTCTTGACGAGGTGGGCGCGGACAACGCCTTCGTCCAGTACGACATCTACCATGCGCAGCGCATGGAGGGTGAATTGGCCGGGACGCTGCAAACCTGCTTGCCGCGCATCGGCCACATCCAGCTGGCGGACAATCCCGGCCGCCATGAGCCGGGTACCGGCGAGATCAACTATGCGTTTTTGTTCGCGCACCTGGATCGCCTGGGGTATGGCGGCTGGATCGGCTGCGAATACAAACCAGCAGGCACAACCGAAGCCGGCCTGGGCTGGCGCCAGCGCCTGGCGCTCTGACCCATTTCATTTCAACAAGGATCTCCTTCACAATGACCTCAAACGCCTTGAAAATCGGCTTCATTGGCCTGGGCATCATGGGCGCGCCCATGGCCGGCCACCTGATCGATGCCGGCCACCAGCTGTTTGTCTACACCCGCGGCAAGATGCCCGAGGCAATTTCCAGCGGCAGTGCCACCCAGTGCCTGAGCGCCCGCGGCGTCGCCGAACGTGCGGACATCATCTTCATGATGGTGCCCGACACCCCCGATGTGGAAGCTGCGTTGTTCGGCGAGACAGGTGTCGCCGCCGGACTCAAGCGACCACCCGGCGACTCGGCCGCGAGCGTGCGCAAAGTGGTCGTCGACATGAGCTCGATCTCGCCGATCGCCACCAAGGCCTTTGCGCAGAAAATCAACGCGCTGGGTTGCGACTACCTCGACGCCCCGGTATCCGGCGGGGAAGTCGGGGCCAAAAATGCGACGCTGTCCATCATGGTTGGCGGCCCGCAAGCCGTGTTTGAACGCATCAAGCCGCTGTTCGAGCTGATGGGCAAGAACATCACGCTGGTCGGCGGCAATGGCGACGGCCAGACCGCCAAGGTGGCCAACCAGATCATCGTGGCACTCACCATCGAAGCGGTGGCCGAGGCGCTGCTGTTTGCCGCCCGCGCCGGCGCCGACCCGGCGCGTGTGCGCCAGGCCTTGATGGGCGGCTTCGCGTCGTCGAAAATTCTGGAAGTGCATGGCGAACGCATGGTCAAGCGCACGTTTGATCCGGGTTTTCGCATTGAGCTGCACCAGAAGGACCTGAATCTGGCGCTCTCCACCGCGCGCCTGCTCGGCATCTCGTTGCCCAACACGGCCACCGCGCAGGAGCTGTTCAACTCCTGTGTCGCCCACGGCGGCAAGGCCTGGGACCACTCGGCCATGGTGCGGGCGCTGGAGAAATTGGCCAACTTCGAAATCGGCCAACCAGCCGGATGATCGTCCGCGACGAATTCATGCACTGAGCGCAAGGTCTGCTTTTCCCTCGCGCAGCGGGCTGCCTGCGCTGATGGCCTGTTGCCTCCGCTGGACCGTGATCCGGATCAGCCTTGGCAGTGGCCCCGAGCATGACGTGGCACAGCATTGCTCTGCCGGCGGGCCTCATTCCCCACCAGGGGTCTCAACCCCAACGCCGGCGCCGCTTCAACCCGGCCGTTCAAGTCGTCTGTGACGGCCTCCTGCTGGCCGGCCACACCGGCCGAGCTCTTCACAAAATACGCTCTGCAAATGTCGCCCCCCCCTTTGGCAGCACCTGAAGAAGACAAGGTCAGCGCATCATGCAGGCCGCCTCAATCCATTAGCTATCAGTAATGAATATTATCAAATACTTTAACTATCATTAATCGTTCGTTTTTTCTACAGTTGCCTCAAGCCCGGTGCAACACCTACACGCCGGAATTGCCGCCAGAGCGTCACCCCATTCAAGGAGAACTCCCATGCTCAAAGCCCTGCTTGACAACACCACCACCGATCGGGCCGACCAGGCTCGCCATGCCTACAACGCCGCGTTTGAAGAACTCGGCCTGAGCTGGCATTGGGATGCCGCCACTTACGTCCGGTTGCAGGCTGGCAGCCGCGACGCTGTGCGCACCTACCTGGAAACCGAGCAGTCGCATCTGCTGCGGGCCTACGAAGCGGACTTCCTGGTCGAAGCCATCGAAGCCGCCAGGGCCCGATGCCATGCAAGCATGGCCAGCAACCGGGCAGGTATGGCACCCTGCGCCAGCTGGTCCGGCAGTGCGCTGGCGCCCGCCGGTGGCCGGAATACGCAAAACAGTGCGCCTGCGCAGCGGTATGCGCCAACCGCCCTTCAGACTTGAAGGCCGGAATGTCCACTCGCTGGGTACGCTTCAAGGAAGACAACACCGTTCGCATTGGCACCCTGGAGGGTGAACAAGTGAGGATTTTCGAAGGGGACATGTTCGGCGGCGCAGTCCCCACGGACCGGGTGATGCCACTGGCAGACGTCGAGCTGCTGATGCCGGTCCTGCCGACAAAAATCATCGCCCTGTGGAACAATTTCCATGCGCTGGGCGAAAAGCTCAAGCTGCCCATTCCAGCCGAGCCGCTGTACCTGATCAAGGCACCCAACTCCTACCTGGACCCGAACGGGTCCATCCGCCAGCCGGCCTGCGGCGGCAAGGTGGTCTTTGAGGGCGAATTGGGCATCGTCATCGGCAAAACCTGCAGGCAGGTCACCGAGCGCCATGCACTGGCGCATGTGTTCGGCTACACCTGCGCCAACGATGTGACGCTGGCCGACATCCTGAATCGCGATGCCTCGTTTGCGCAATGGGTGCGCGCCAAGGGTTTCGATACTTTCTGCCCTTTCGGGCCAGCGGTGGTCACCGGCCTTGACCCGGCACAACTGGTGGTCAGAACCATCCTGAATGGTGAAGTCCGCCAGGACTATCCCATCAGCGACATGCGTTTTTCCGTGGCGCAGCTGGTCAGCCTGATTTCGCAGGACATGACTTTGTATGCGGGCGATATTATCCTTTGCGGAACGTCGGTCGGCGTGGGCGCCATGAAACCGGGAAGCACCATCGAGGTGGAAATTGCCGGCATCGGCAAGCTCTGCAACCGTTTCGAATAATTTTTGCCGGGAGAATGCGTGTGAAGATTGCGATCATTGGCGCCGGGGCCATCGGTGGCTATGTAGGCGCGAAACTGGCCCTGGCCGGCGAAGACGTCACGTTCATTGTGCGGGGCGCCAATCTGGAAGTCATCCGGAAAAAGGGCATGAAGCTCATCATGCATGATGGCGCCGAGCAGGTCGCCGCAGGCGTCAAGGCCACCGATGACTATGCCGAAGCCGGCCCGCAGGACCTGGTGATTCTGGCGATGAAAGCGCACCAGGTGGAGGCGGTGGCCAAAGACCTGCCCAGGCTGCTCGGCCCCGAGACCGCCGTGGTCACCATGCAAAACGGCATCCCCTACTGGTACTTTCACAAACACGGCGGCCCGCTCGAAGGCAGCAGGGTGCAGAGCGTGGACCCGGGAGGCATGCTGTCGGAGATGATTCCACCGTGGCGCGTGATCGGTTGTGTCGTCTATCCGGCTTCGGAGCTGGTAGCCCCAGGCGTCGTCAGGCATATCGAAGGCGACCGCTTTCCGCTCGGCGAACTCGACGGCTCCATCAGCGAACGTGTCACGCGCATCTCTGAGTGTTTTGGCAAGGCCGGCTTCAAGGCGCCGGTGCTGGACAACATCCGCTCCGAGATCTGGCTCAAGCTCTGGGGCAACCTCACCTTCAACCCCATCAGCGCGCTGGCCCACTCCACCCTCGTGGACATCTGCCAGTACCCGCTGTCACGCAAGCTGGCCGCCAGCATGATGGGCGAAGCACAGGAAGTGGCGCACAAGCTGGGCATTCAATTCCGCGTGACGCTGGACAAACGCATCGCCGGCGCAGAGAAAGTGGGCAAACACAAAACCTCCATGCTCCAGGACATCGAGGCCGGGCGTGCGCCGGAAATCGACGCGCTGGTGGGGTCGGTGGTGGAACTCGGGCGGCTCACGCAAACGCCGACGCCCCACATCGACACGGTCTACGCGCTGGTCAAGCTGCTGGCCAGGACCATGGAAGAAGAGCGCGGCCAGGTACACCTTCAGCCCCTCGCCTGAACGCCGCCTCGTCCGAGTCTCCCGGGGGACCGGCACGCTCCTGAGCGCGCCAGGGTAAAAAAAGTAACGTGCGAAGAACGTGCCCCCCACGGCGCCAGCGCCTTCTTCCCTCCTTCGACGGCCGCGTCGAAAGGGGTGGCGAATTCGCAAGTCTTGCCGAGGTCCAGTGCCTTCAGCTACGGCGGGTTGCCCGCCCTCAGGGAGACAAACTGATTCCCGCCCTTCCCACCGTATCTGCCGGAACAACCCTCGGTGAAAACCCCTAGGCCAGCTTGAAAAATCGACAAACTTGACCACTGTCAAGAGCTGTTAGCCCCACTTGGTAAGACCATGTCCCCGTGATACTTTTCGACGTGGAGACTGGAAAGACTTCCAGCCCAGGACAGAGTTACTCAACAACAGGAGACAACGAGATGAAAGTCAGATTCACGAAGGTCCGGAATGAGTTGGCAGCGGCCGCGGCCGCAGCCGTGTCAGCGGTGGCTTTGATGGCTGCGCCGGCACACGCGGCCTGGGAGCCGACCAAGCCGGTAGAGTTTGTTGTTCCCGCCGGCACTGGCGGTGGTGCTGACCAGATGGCTCGCCTGATTCAGGGCATCGTCATCAAGCACAAGTTGATGAAGGAGCCGCTGATTGTTGTCAACAAATCCGGCGGCGCGGGCGCTGAAGGTTTTCTCGAGGTCAAAGGTGCAAAAGGCAATCCGCACAAAATCATCATCACGCTGTCCAACCTGTTCACCACACCGCTGGCGACCGGCGTTCCGTTCAACTGGCGCGACATGACACCGGTTTCCATGATGGCACTGGACCAGTTCGTGCTGTGGGTCAATGCAGAAAATCCCGCCAAAAACGCCAAAGACTACCTGGCAGCCGTGAAAGCTGCAGGCCCCAGCAAAATCAAGATGGGCGGCACCGGCTCCAAGCAGGAAGACCAGATCATCACTGTCGGCATTGAGCAGGCCACCGGAACCAAATTCATCTACGTCCCGTTCAAGGGCGGCGGTGAAGTGGCTGTGCAGCTTGTCGGCAAACACATTGACTCGTCGGTGAACAACCCGATCGAGGCTGTTGCCCAGTGGCGCGCCGGCCAGCTGCGTGCACTCTGCGTATTTGATGACAAACGCATGACCTACAAGACCAAGGTTACCGACACAATGTCATGGAGCGACATCCCCACCTGCAAGGAAGCCGGCGTGCCCACCGACTACACCATGCTGCGCGGAATTTTCATGGCACCGGACGTGTCAAAAGACCAGCTTGAGTTCTACCAGAACCTGCTCAAGAAAGTCCGCGACACCCCGGAGTGGAAAGACTACATGGAAAAAGGTGCTTTCAACCAGACCACCATGTCAGGCGACGAGTTCGGAAAATGGCTCGGCAGCGCCGAGCAGCGGCATCGCGAGTTGATGAAGCAAGCCGGCTTCATCGCGAAATAAAAAAAGAAAGGGCCCCGCACGAGGGCCTTTTCACCGCAGGGCCGGCCGCTTCCGGCGCCGGCCCTGCCGACCAATCACTGTTCGCCCGATCCAGGGCTATTCAATTACTCAGCAGGAGTTCCCCCGATGGAGCCAAACGATTTATCCGGCACCGGGCAACGCTCGGGCGTCGCCACCAACGTCATCGAAGCCATCGTTGCCTTTCTTATCATGGTCCTGGGGGCGGTGGTCATCCAGGGCAGTTGGGCGCTGGGCTCGGGATGGACCAGCGACGGCCCCGGTGCCGGCTATTTCCCGTTTTACATCGGCATCATCCTCTGCATTTCCGGCGCCGGCATCATGATCCCGGCCTTGTTCGGAAAAAACAGGAACACCGAGATTTTTGTCGACAGCGTGCAGCTCAAGCGTGTCCTGTCCGTGCTGTTGCCCGCCCTTGTCTACGTGCTGGCTGTGCAGTTCATAGGCCTGTATGTGGCTTCGGCTCTTTACATCGCCTTGTTCATGATCATCCTGGGCAAGTACTCCCGGGTCAAAAGCGTTATCACAGCGCTGGCCGTGAATGTGCTGTTTTTCTTCATGTTCGAGGTCTGGTTCAAGGTACCCCTGTTCAAGGGGCAATTCGACCTTTTGAGTTTCCTGGGTTACTGAGCTCCTTCACCCCGACACCAGACTATTGAACCTTACTGACCGGATATTTCCATGGACGAACTAAACTCGCTTTTTCACGGATTCAGCGTCATCCTGACGCCAATGAATATCCTGCTGATGTTCGTAGGCATCATCCTTGGCGTGCTGATCGGCGTGCTGCCAGGACTGGGTGGTGCCAACGGCGTGGCCATCCTGCTGCCCCTGACCTTCACGATGACGCCAACCTCGGCGATCATCATGCTCTCGTGCATTTACTGGGGTGCCCTTTTTGGCGGCGCCATCACCTCGGTGTTGTTCAACATACCGGGTGAACCCTGGTCGGTTGCAACCACCTTTGACGGCTACCCCCTGGCGCAGCAAGGCCACGCAGGTCAAGCGCTGACGGCAGCATTCACGTCATCGTTCATAGGCGCTTTTGTGGCTGTGGTGATGATTACCTTCATGGCACCCCTGGTCGCCAAGTTCGCACTCAAGTTCGGCCCTCCCGAATTCTTTGCCGTCTATCTGCTGACCTTCTGCAGCTTCGTGGGCATGGGCAAAGGCTCCCCCTTCAAGATCCTGGCCTCGATGACCATCGGTTTTGCACTGGCGGCCGTGGGCATGGACACCGTCACCGGGCAGTTGCGCCTGACCTTCGGTATTCCCGACCTGATGCGCGGCTTCGACTTCCTGATCGGCGTGATCGGGCTGTTCGGCATCGGTGAAATCTTGCTGTCGATGGAAGAAGGCCTGGCTTTCTCCGGCAAGAGCGCCAAGATCGACCCCAAGGTGGTGTTTGAAACCTGGAAAAAACTGCCGCGGTACTGGGCAACTTCCGTCAGGAGTTCGCTGATCGGCATCTGGATGGGCATCACCCCTGGCGGCGCCACCCCGGCTTCGTTCATGAGTTACGGCGTGGCCAAGAAGATGTCCAAGGACGGCGCCAAGTTCGGGACCGGCCAGCTCGAGGGCGTGATTGCCCCCGAAACAGCAGCCCACGCCGCCGGCACCAGCGCTCTGCTGCCCATGCTGGCGCTGGGCATTCCCGGCTCGCCAACAGCTGCCGTGTTGCTGGGTGGACTGCTGATCTGGGGCCTGCAGCCCGGACCGCTGCTGTTCGTCGAGCAAAAAGACTTCGTCTGGGGACTGATCGCCAGCATGTACCTGGGTAACCTCGTCGGCCTGATCGTCGTGCTGACCACGGTGCCGCTGTTCGCCTCCATCCTGCGCATTCCGTTTTCCATCATCGCCCCGGTGATTGTGGTGATCTGCGCCATTGGTGCCTATACCGTCCACAACGCCATGCTGGACATCTGGTTCATGATGCTCTTCGGGGTGATCGGTTACCTGTTCAAGAAACTGGACTACCCGCTCGCTCCGCTGGTGCTGGCGCTGGTTCTCGGAGACAAGGCGGAGGACTCCTTCCGCCAGGCCATGCTGGTTTCCCAGGGCGAAATGTCCATTCTGTGGTCCAACCCGCTGGTTGGCGGCATCAGCACGCTGGCGCTCGTCCTGCTGTTCTGGCCGCTGGTGGCGCGTCTTATCGCCAAAATCCGCCCGCCCAAGCGCGCGGAATTCGCAGCAGAACAGCCCGTTGATTAAATACAGGAGAGCGCCATGCCCGTTATTGCCATGACCCAGGAGATGGGATCTCTTGCCAAAGATGTCTCCCTGCAACTTGCCCAGGCGGGCCAATTGGCCATCATGCGCCATGAGGTTCTGGAGAACGTGGCGGGCAGGATGCACGTTCCCGGAAGCCTGATCAGCCGGCTGCGCGAGGGCAAGGCGGGCCTCGTCGAGCGCCTGACCACGGACAAGGAACGTGTCGCCGTGTACACCGCGCAGGAGGTTTTCGACCTGGCCGACAAGGGCAATATCGTATTGCGTGGCTGGGGGGCAACCTGCCTGCTGCGTCCGGTGCGGCACGTGCTGCGGGTACGGGTCACCCGCCCCTTCAGGCAGCGCGTGGCATGGTTGATGGAGCACCTCGGAACCGACGACGAGTCATTTGCCGAAGCCGAGGTGCGGCGCAGCGACGACGCCCATGCTTCCCGCATGCACGACCAGTTCGGCGTGACCTGGGGTGACCCGCTTCTGTACGACCTGGTATTGAACACCGATCGCGTCTCGGTCGAAAGCTGCGTGGAGCAAATCCGGCACCTGGCCAGCCGGCCGGAGTTCCAGGAAACCGCAGAGTCCCGCGCCATGCTGGCCGACCTGGCACTGAATGCGCGCATTCGTGCGGCGCTCAAAGACCATGAATCGACACGCGATATCAACATCAACATCGAGTCAAAAAACGGCAAGGCCGTGCTCAGCGGAATTGTGATCAATGCGCACGAAAGCGCAGAAGCGGCCCGTGTTGCCAGTACCGTGGCCGGCATTGTCAGCGTTGATAATCAACTCCGCCTGATGGCCTCGAGCCGCCGATTCGCGTCAGCCAAAACCTGACAGGAGGGCCTTGCACCTGCAGCAGAAACTGCAGGCTCAGATCTTGCCGCGCTGCTTGAGCCGGCTCAGGGTTTCTGCGGAGAGGTTCAGGTAAGACGCCAATTCCTTCTTCGGAATCCGGTCAAACAGTTCGGGATGTTTGCGCAAAAAGCGCTTGACGCGCCCCGGTGCATCCAGCAGATGCAGTGTGATGGTATGCGCCATGATTTCGCTCATCAGGCGCATGACGCTGTACTCGAAAGACTCCTTGAGCGCGCGGTGCCGTTCCAGGAAAGCCACCCATTCCGGCAGCGGCAGTTTGGCCACCCGAACCTTGGTGACGCAAACCGTGCTGTACGGGGTGGGCGTGCCCAGGCGCCAGGCCGCGTAGCTGGTTTCCATGTCGCGCTCGTCGGCAAAACGAAGAATCATCTCCTTGCCCTGCTCGTTGGTCACCACCCGCTTGAGGATACCCTCCAGGATGAAATACTGCTCCATTTCGTGAACCCCCTGCTGCAGCAGGAAATCACCTTTCTGGCCATCAACAATGACCAGGTGAGACTCGAGTTCCGCGCTCTGTTCCACCGTCATTCCCTTCAGAACGATGTTCTGCGCCAATTGCACGCGAATGATGTTTCTCTCGGGATGTTCTGGTATGGATGACATGGATGGGTCAGGGTTCGGCAGGAGGTAAATCGCACTCATTCAGGAGGCCTGGATATGGCGAAAATTGACCGCGGTCAAGGGTAAAATCCGAAGCAACTCCTATGATACCCGGACGGTGCAGCGGGCCTAGCTCGCCAGAGAGGCGGCACCGCGTTGCTCAACCTTTTAGCGAAGTCAAACGAAGAAACATTCAACATGACAAACGACACTGAATCACTGGAACAGACCGACGGGTTTCACCTTGTCATCGATGCGCTGAAACTCAACGGCATCACCACCATCTACGGCCTGCCGGGCATTCCGGTCACGGACCTGACCCGCAAGATGCAGGCTGAAGGCATGCGCGTGATTTCGTTCCGCCACGAACAGAACGCTGGCAACGCCGCCGCCGCCGCCGGCTTCATGACCGGCAAACCCGGCATCTGCCTGACGGTGTCCGCCCCCGGCTTCCTGAACGGCTTGACCGCGCTGGCCAACGCCACCACCAACTGCTTCCCCATGATCCTGATCAGCGGCTCCAGCGAGCGCGAGATTGTCGACCTGCAGCAAGGCGACTACGAGGAAATGGACCAACTCGCGATTGCCAAGCCCCTGTGCAAGGCCGCCTTCCGCGTGCTCAATGCCGAAGACATCGGTGTGGGCATCGCCCGCGCCATCCGCTCCGCCGTCTCTGGCCGCCCGGGCGGTGTGTACCTGGACCTGCCCGCCAAGCTGTTCGGCCAGGCCATGGACGCCGCGGCCGGCAAGGCTTCGCTGATCAAGGTGGTCGATGCCGCCCCGCGCCAGATCCCGGCCCCGGACGCCGTCAAGCGCGCCCTGGACCTGCTCAAGAGCGCCAAGAAGCCCCTGATCCTGCTGGGCAAGGGCGCCGCTTACGCCCAGGCCGACGCCGACATCAAGACCCTGATCGAGAAGACCGGCATCCCCTACCTGCCTATGTCCATGGCCAAGGGCATCCTGCCCGACACCCATGAACAGTGTGCCTCGGCCGCCCGCTCCTTCGTGCTGCCGGAAGCCGACGTGGTGCTGCTGGTCGGCGCGCGCCTGAACTGGCTGCTCTCGCACGGCAAGGGCAAGACCTGGGGCGGTCAGGGCCACAAAAACGCCGGTGGCCAGAAGTTCATCCAGATCGACATCTCCCCGACCGAGGCTGACAGCAATGTGGCCATCGACGCCCCGCTGGTCGGCGATATCGGTTCCTGCGTCTCGGCCCTGCTCGCAGGCATGGGCTCCAGCTGGGCCAAGGCCCCGGCCGAATGGACCAGTGCCGTCGCCGACCGCAAGAACAAGAACGTCGCCAAGATGGCAGAAACGCTGGCGAAGAACCCGCCTGTGATGAATTACCACAGCTCGCTCAACGTGGTGCGCGACATCGTCAAGGCCAACCCGGACGCCATGCTAGTCAATGAAGGCGCCAACGCGCTGGACTTCACCCGCAGCATCGTCGACATGTACAAGCCGCGCAAGCGCCTGGACGTCGGCACCTGGGGCGTCATGGGCATCGGCATGGGCTTTGCCGTGGCTGCCGCCGTGGAAAGCGGCCAGCCTGTCATCGCCATTGAGGGTGACAGCGCCTTTGGTTTTTCCGGCATGGAAGTCGAAACCATCTGCCGCTACAACCTGCCAGTCTGCATCGTCGTCATGAACAACAACGGCGTCTACCGCGGCGATGAAGTGAATGTGACCGGCGGCAAGGATCCGTCGCCCATGGTGTTCGTCAAGGGCGCACGCTATGACAAGATGATGGAAGCCTTCGGTGGCGTCGGCGTGCAAGCCACCACCCCGGCCGAGCTGCGCCGCGCCATGGAAGAAGCCATCAAGTCGCGCAAGCCGACCCTGATCAATGCCATCATCGACGAAGGCGCGGGCACCGAGAGCGGCCGCATCACCAGCCTGAACCCGACCAGCGCTGCGAAAAAGAAATAAGTTACCCCGAGCATTTCACAAGGAGATATGAATATGTCAGACAAACCCCTCAAGGGCATCAAGATCATCGACTTCACCCACGTTCAGGCCGGTCCCGCCTGCACTCAGATGCTGGCCTGGTTCGGTGCCGACGTGATCAAGGTCGAGCGTCCTGGCTCTGGCGACGTCACCCGAAGCCAGTTGCGTGACATCGAAGGCGCTGACGCGCTGTACTTCACCATGCTCAACAGCAACAAGCGCGGCCTGACGCTGGACACGAAGAAGCCCGAAGGCAAGGCCATCCTGGAAAAGCTCATCAAGACAAGTGACGTTCTGGTTGAAAACTTCGGACCGGGCGCGCTGGACCGTATGGGATTCACCTGGGAATACATCCAGGAACTCAACCCAAAAATGATTCTGGCATCCGTCAAGGGTTTCTCTGACGGCCACCACTACGAAGACCTGAAGGTTTACGAAAACGTGGCCCAGTGCGCAGGCGGCGCAGCGTCAACCACCGGCTACTGGAAGGGCGAGAACTCAGGTCCCACCATTTCGTCTGCCGCTTTGGGCGACAGCAATACCGGCATGCACCTGGCCATCGGCATTTTGACGGCCTATATCGGCCGCCAGCAGACCGGCAAGGGCCAGAAGGTGGCCGTGTCCATGCAGGACAGTGTGCTCAACCTGTGCCGCGTCAAAATGCGCGACCAGTTGCGTCTGGACAACCTTGGCTATCTGGAAGAGTACCCGCAATATCCGCATGAAATGGAAGCTTTCAAAGACGGCGTGGTGCCGCGTGGCGCCAATGCCGGCGGTGGCGGACAACCCGGTTGGATTTTGAAATGCAAGGGCTGGGAAACCGACCCCAACGCCTACATCTATTTCACGGTCCAGGGGCACGCCTGGGAACCAATCTGCGACGCACTGGGCAAACCCGAGTGGAAAACTGACCCCGCCTACACCACGGCCAAAGCACGCCAGCCACACATCATGGACATCTTCGCCACGATTGAAGCATTCATCGCTGACAAGACCAAGTTCGAAGCCGTGGACGTCTTCCGCAAGTTTGATATTCCTTGCGCACCCGTGTTGTCGATGAAGGAGTTGTTGCATGATAAATCCTTGCGCGCCAGTGGCTCCATCGTTGAAGTACCGCACAAAGTGCGCGGTAGCTACTTCACCGTGGGCAGCCCGATCAAGTTCTCTGACACCAAGCCCGAAGTAACGGCATCGCCCCTGCTGGGCGAGCACACCGATGAGGTCCTGGCCGAGCTCGGCTACAGCAAGGACCAGATTGCGGCCATGCACACTGCGAAAGCGGTTTGATCGCGAAAGCGACACTTTAGTCTTCAGGACTCGCAAAGACGGCGTTCAGGTTGAGCGCCGTCTTTATTTAAGAGGCCATTGACCGGCACAGCCCCGGAACGAGCAACCGAACCATGCAAGCCACCATCGACTTAAAGCAGTTCGTCGAGGCCTCCGACGCCAGCGGTGCCATCACCATGTGGAACCCGGCTGCGCAGCGCATGTTCGGGTTCACCGAAACGGAAGCTCTGGGCCGGTCGCTCGACATCATCATGCCGCAGTGCCAGCAGCAACGCCACTGGGACGGCTACCAGAAGACCGTGGCCACGGACGGCAACGACGTGCTGCGCGTGCCTGCCGTGCACAAGAATGGGCACAAGCTGTCCATCGCTTTCACGGCAGCCCTGCTTCATGCGCCAGACAAAAAGGTGGCGGCCATCGTTGCGGTGATCCGCGATGAAACCGCCCGCTTCACGGAGGACCGCAACCTGCGCAAACGCCTGATGGAGCTGGAAAGCCAGCTAGCCCCCCAGGCCAGCGCGCCCTGAACCGGGTGGAAATGCAAGACCGGGACACGGTGATTAACATAGGGGCTGAACCGGCCAAAAGGCCGGCCCCATGGCTTCAGCCATGGACGAATACCCCATTTTCAACTCCGAGCAGGAATTTTCATGAGTAAAGCGTTAGACGGCGTTCGCATCCTTGACTTCACCCACGTCCAGTCGGGCCCTACATGTACCCAGCTGCTGGCCTGGTTCGGCGCCGACGTCATCAAGGTGGAACGCGCCGGTGAAGGTGACGCGACGCGCGCGCAGCTGGCCGACATCCCGGGTGCGGACAGCCTGTATTTCACGATGCTGAACCACAACAAGCGCTCGATCACGCTGGACATGAAAAAGCCCAAGGGCAAGGAAGTCCTGGACGAGCTGATCAAGACCTGCGATGTGATGGTGGAGAACTTCGCGCCCGGCGCGCTGGACCGCATGGGCATGACCTGGGAACACATCCATGCGATCAACCCGCGCATGATCGTCGCCTCGGTCAAGGGCTTCGGCCCCGGACCGTACGAGGACCTGAAAGTCTACGAGAACGTGGCCCAGTGCGCCGGCGGCGCCGCTTCCACCACCGGCTTCGACGACGGCCCGCCGCTCGTCACCGGCGCCCAGATCGGCGACAGCGGCACCGGCCTGCATCTGGCGCTGGGCATCGTCGCGGCGCTGTACCAGCGCAATACCACGGGCCGTGGCCAGAAGGTGCTGGCGCCCATGCAGGACGCGGTGCTGAACCTGTGCCGGGTCAAGCTGCGTGACCAGCAGCGGCTTGAGCGCACCGGCACCATGCACGAGTACCCGCAGTACCCGGACGGCAAGTTCGGTGACGCAGTGCCGCGCGCCGGCAATGCCTCCGGCGGCGGCCAGCCCGGCTCGGTACTCAAGTGCAAGGGCTGGGAGACCGACCCCAACGCCTACATCTACTTCATCACCCAGGCCGCCGTGTGGCCAGCCGTTTGCAAGGTGATCGGCGAGGAAGGCTGGATCACCGACGATGCCTTCAAGACACCGGGGGCCCGCCTGCTGCACCTGAAACCGATCTTTGCGCGCATCGAGCAGTGGACCATGACCAAGACCAAGTTCGAGGCCATGAAAATCCTCAACGAATACGACATCCCCTGCGGGCCGATTCTCTCGATGAAGGAAATCGCCGAAGAGCCCGCCCTGCGCGCGACAGGCACCATCGTTGAAGTCGACCATCCGGTGCGCGGCAAGTACCTCACCGTGGGCAACCCCATCAAGATGTCGGACAGCGCCACCGAAGTCACGCGCTCCCCCCTGCTGGGCGAACACACCAACGAGGTACTGGCGCAGTTGGGCTACAGCGCCGCGGACATCGCCGAATTGCGCGCCGAACGCGTCATCTGACCGGACCCTTCCCCCAAACAAACGACGCCAGCCACAGAGCAAGCATGAACCATCCCATCATTCCCATTGCCGTCTTAGACGCCTCCAAGCAGCGCAAACGCCAGGCCCCCAAAGGCCGCCGCGTGGATCCGGCGGCGTTGGCCGACGTGCAAGGCCTGCTGGGCAACGCGTCGCGCCAGGCCGACCTGCTGATCGAACACCTGCACAAGCTGCAGGACCATTTCGGTCACCTGTCGGCAGCCCACCTGGCTGCGCTGGCGCAGGAGATGCGGCTGGCCCAGACCGAGGTCTATGAGGTGGCGACCTTCTATCACCACTTTGACGTGGTCAAGGAAGGCGAGGCCGTCCCGGCAGCGCTGACCGTGCGGGTCTGCGACGGGCTGTCCTGCGAAATGGCCGGTGCCAAAGACTTGCTGACCAGGCTCCCGGCCCTGCTGGGCCGCGAGGTGCGCGTGATTGCGGCGCCCTGCGTGGGCCGCTGTGAACAGGCGCCCGTTGCCGTCGTCGGACAGAACCCCGTGCCGAATGCCAGCTGCGAAAGCATCATGGCCACCGTCGCGGACGGCGCGGTGCAACACATCCCCACGGGATTTGTCGACTTTTCCAGTTACCAGGCTGCCGGCGGCTACGCGCTGCTCACGCAATGCATCTCGGGCGGCCGCGAGATCGAATCGGTCATCAAGACCATGGAAGATTCCGGGCTGCGCGGCCTGGGCGGCGCGGGCTTCCCGTCCGGCCGCAAATGGCGCATTGTCCGGGCCGAGCAGGGCCCGCGCCTGATGGCGGTGAACATCGACGAGGGCGAGCCCGGCACCTTCAAGGACCGTGTCTACCTGGAACGCGACCCGCACCGCTTCCTCGAAGGCATGCTGATCGCCGCCTGGGCCGTCGGCATCGAGAAAATCTACATTTACCTGCGCGACGAATACCACGGCTGCCGCACCATGCTGGAAGCCGAGCTCGCCACGCTCAGGGCATCGCCGCTGATGGCAGGCATGCCGGAGATCGAGCTGCGCCGCGGCGCCGGCGCCTACATCTGCGGCGAAGAGTCGGCCATGATCGAGTCCATCGAAGGCAAACGCGGCATGCCGCGCCTGCGCCCGCCCTACGTGGCGCAAGTCGGCCTGTTCGGTCGTCCGACGCTGGAACACAATTTCGAAACCCTGTACTGGGTGCGCGACATCCTGGAAAAAGGCGGCGAATGGTTTGCCGCGCACGGTCGCAACGGCCGCAAGGGCCTGCGCTCCTTCTCGGTCTCGGGCCGGGTCAAGGAGCCGGGCGTGAAGCTGGCGCCTGCCGGCATCACCATCCGCGAACTGATCGACGAATTTTGCGGCGGCATGCTCGATGGCCAGACCTTCTACGCCTACCTGCCCGGCGGCGCCTCAGGCGGCATTCTTCCCGCGACGATGGACGACATCCCGCTGGACTTTGACACCCTGCAGCCCTACGGCTGCTTCATCGGCTCCGCCGCCGTGATGGTGCTGTCCGACCAGGACACGGCCACCGACGCGGCACGCAACATGATGCGTTTCTTCCACCACGAGTCCTGCGGCCAGTGCACGCCCTGCCGCGTCGGCACGGCCAAAGCCGCGCACCTGATGGAGCAACCCAAGTGGGATCTGGCCCTGCTGGCGGACCTGTCGCTGGTGATGCGTGATGCGTCGATCTGCGGCCTGGGCCAGGCGGCGCCGAATCCGATGGACTGCGTCGTCAAGTATTTTCCTCATGAGCTGGCGGCCTGAACACGCCCGGGCAACAAGATAAAAGGCACCACGATGAATGCAATCACCCGACAGGAACTCGCCGAGCTGGATGCGCCGCTGGTGAGCTTCAGCCTCAACGGCCGTGAAGTCCAGGGCCGCGCCACGGATTCGCTGCTGCAAGTCGCCAAACGCGAAGGCGTGGAGATTCCCCACCTCTGCTTCAAGGAAGGCATGGAGGCCGTCGGCAACTGCCGCTCCTGCATGGTCGAGATCAATGGTGAGCGAGTCCTAGCGCCGTCGTGCTGCCGCGCGCCGGTGGCCGGCATGAAAGTCGTCACCGACAGCGAACGCGCCGTGGCTTCCCAGAAACTGGTGCTCGAGCTGCTGCTGTCGGACATGCCCGAAAAGGAATACACGCGCAACAACGAGGTGGACCAGTGGGCGGCCAAAATCGGCGTCGGCAAGCCCCGTTTCGAGGCACGCAAACAGGTGCGCCAGGACCTGTCCCACCCCGCCATCGCCGTCAACCTCGACGCCTGCATCCAGTGCACGCGTTGCCTGCGCGCCTGCCGCGACGAGCAGGTCAACGACGTGATCGGTCTGGCCTTCCGCGGCGACCAGGCGAAGATCGTGTTCGACATGGACGACGCCATGGGTGCCTCCACCTGCGTCGCCTGCGGCGAGTGTGTGCAGGTCTGCCCCACGGGTGCGCTGATGCCGGCCCGCGAAGCCGCGCTGGCGGTGCCCGACAAGCAGGTGGCGTCGGTCTGCCCTTACTGCGGCGTCGGCTGCCAGCTCACCTACAACGTCAAGGATGACAAGATCCTGTTTGTCGAAGGCCGCGACGGCCCGGCCAACCATGAGCGCCTGTGTGTCAAGGGCCGCTACGGTTTTGACTATGCGCACCATCCGCAGCGCCTGACCAAACCGCTGATCCGCCGCGAAGGCATGCCGAAAACCGGCGACTTCACCATGGACCCGGATCGCGTGATGGACGTGTTCCGCGAAGCGAGCTGGGAAGAAGCACTGGAGTTCGCCGGCGGCAAACTCGCCGCCATCCGCGACCAGTACGGCAAGAAGTCACTGGCCGGCTTCGGCTCGGCCAAGGGCAGCAACGAGGAGGCCTACCTGTTCCAGAAGCTGGTGCGCACCGGCTTCGGCAGCAACAACGTGGACCACTGCACGCGGCTGTGCCATGCCTCGTCGGTTGTCGCCCTGCTGGAAGGCATAGGCTCGGGCGCGGTGTCCAACCCCGTCATGGATGTCACCAAAGCCGATGTTGTGGTGATCATTGGTGCCAACCCGACGGTGAATCACCCGGTGGCCGCCACCTGGATCAAAAACGCCGTCAAGAACGGCACCAAACTGGTGGTGCTGGACCCGCGCCGCTCGGACCTGACGCGCATGGCGCACCGCCACCTGCAATTCAAGCCCGACACCGACGTACCCATGCTCAATGCCATGATGAACGTCATCGTGACCGAAGGCCTGGTGGACCAGGCTTTCATCGACAGCCGCACCATCGGCTACGAGGAGCTGCGCAAGAACGTGGAAGGCTACACGCCCGAACTGATGGCGCCAATCTGCGGCATCGACGCCGACACGCTGCGCTACGTGGCGCGGCTGTACGCCACCTCCAAGGGCTCAATGATTCTCTGGGGCATGGGCGTGTCGCAACACGTGCACGGCACCGACAATGCGCGCTGCCTGATCGCCCTGTCGCTGATGACCGGCCAGATCGGCCGTCCCGGCACCGGCCTGCATCCGCTGCGCGGCCAGAACAACGTGCAGGGCGCGTCCGATGCGGGCCTGATCCCCATGATGTTCCCCGACTACCAGCATGTCTCCAGCCCGGCGGTGCGCGCCAGCTTCGAGAAAGCCTGGAAGGTGCCTGAAGGCTCGCTGGACGACCAGGTCGGCCTGACGGTGGTCGAGGTGATGCACGCCATCAAGAAAGGCGGCATACGCGGCATGTATGTGCAGGGCGAAAACCCGGCCATGTCCGACCCCGATGCCAACCATGCGCGTGAGGCGCTGGCAGCGCTGGACCACCTGGTGGTGCAGGACATCTTCCTGACCGAAACCGCCTACCTGGCCGACGTGATCCTGCCGGCCAGCGCCTTTCCGGAGAAGGATGGCAGCTTCACCAACACCGACCGGCTGGTACAGATGGGCCGCAAGGCCATCAACCCGCCCGGCGACGCGCGCCAGGATTTGTGGATCATCCAGCAGATTGCCAACCGGCTGGGCTGCGGCTGGGACTACAAACACGTCAGCGAAGTCTTCGACGAGATGCGCCACACCATGCCCAGCATAGGCGGCATCACCTGGGACCGGCTGGACCGCGAGCATTCGGTCACCTACCCCTGCCTGAAGGAAGGCGACCCAGGCCAGTCGGTGGTCTTCGTGGACGACTTCCCGCGCGAGAGTGGCCGCGCACGTTTCGTGCCGGTCGACATCATCCCGGCCGACGAGCAGCCGGACACCGAGTACCCGATGGTGCTGATCACCGGCCGCCAGCTCGAACACTGGCACACCGGCAGCATGACGCGGCGCGCCACGGTGCTGGACGCGATCGAGCCCGATCCGGTGGCGCTGGTGCACCCGCTGGACCTGGCCGACATAAAAGGCAAGCCCGGCGATGTGGTGACCATCGAGTCCCGTCGCGGCAAGGTCGCCCTCTACGCCCGGGCCGATGAAAGCTCGCCGCGCGGCGCGGTGTTTGTGCCCTTCTGTTATTACGAGGCAGCCATCAACAAGCTGACCAACGCGGCGCTGGACCCGTTTGCCAAGATCCCGGAGTTCAAGTACTGTGCGATCCGGGTCACGCTGGGCGGCGTGCCGCCTGTGCAGGACAGCTACGGCGGCGGCCAGGCGCTGGAAAAGTCCGTCACCCTGGCCGGCATCTGAGCTGCCGCGTCCGCGGCCTAGCCGTGGGCCTGGCGTGAATCGGCAGGCGCTTCATCACGCTCCTTCAGGCCATAGTCGCGCGTCACCTCGGCGATGCGCAGGCGGTAATCCCTGAACATGGTGGACCGGCCGGCCGCCTGCGCGGCCCGGTGCGCCTCCAGGTTGCGCCAGGCCGTCAGGCAGGCGTCGTCGCGCCAGAACTGCAGCGACAGCAGCTTGTCGGGCTCCGTGAGGCTCTGGAAGCGCTCGATGGAGATGAAACCGTCCATCTTCACCAGCTCGTTCTTCAGTTCTGCCGCCCAGTTCAGGTAGCCCTCGCGGTGCGCCGGATCGGGCCAGACTTCAAAAATAACCGACACCATGTGACTTCTCCTTCATTGCTCAAAAACAGGAATGCGCGCATTGGGCAGCGGCCGGAACCCGGTGCAGCGCCCGAAATAGTGATAAAACTGGCCTGCAGCCCTCATCCAAGCTACGCAGGCAGCTACTATTTCAATAGCAATCGCAGCGCCGGGGCAGGCATGGGGTCCGGCGCCGAAGCCCAGGCTCCGGCCACCTTCGCGGTGGACATCAAAACGGTCGGGCTGCGTGTTGAAGGGTTCATCGCGGTTGGCGCTGGCCAGCACCAGCAAGACGGCCTGGCCCGCCTCGATCGGCTGACCCAGCAGCGTCAGCGGTTCGACCGCGAAACGCCGCGTGTTCTGGATGGGGGATGCCCAGCGCTCGACCTCGCGCACCAGAGCGCGCATGGCGTCCCCTGATGCGTCGGCGGCAGCCGCCTGCCGCGTGACCTGCGCGAGCTGCAACGCCACATGGCCGAGCAGGCCGCTGCCCGCATCGAGGGCCTGCTGCATGAAGGCGATGCGGTTGGCCGCCTGCACCGCAGACAGGCCCCGCGCCTGGCCCAGGTCCATCAGGGCCGCAGCAGCCGCGTCGGCCTGCGCCACAGCCTGCGCGTCGGCGCCGGGCGCGATGCCCTGCGTGAACTGCGCAGCCCAGCGGCAGGTGGCTTCGCGTTCGCCAGCAGGCACTCCAAGCAGCCGCGCCATGGTCTGCACCGGCAACGCGGCGATGAACGCATTGGCGGGCAGGCGCGGCCGCAGGTCGCGCGCCGCGTCTTCGGCAGCGCGCGCCACGTCGGCCAGCGTCCAGCCCCGCGCGGTGCGCTCCACGTCGGGTTTGTGGACCGCATGGAAGGGGCCGTCCGTCATGCGCACCAGTTGCGCGAAGACCTCGCCGGCGACCCGGCCCTGCAGCGCCTGCGGTACCGGCTCGGCCGGCGGGCGCACACGCAGCGCCGGATGGCTCAGCGCCGCGCTGACGGCGGCGTGGCTGCTGGCTACCCAGAGACCGAGAGACGCGTCGAAAAACAGCGGTCGTTCCCGCCGCAGGCGGCAGTAGAAGGGAAAGGGGTCGGGGTGGGTCACCGCCTCCACGGCGTCACGGGAAAAAGACATGGACCCAGTGTCCCCGGGGGCGCGTCCCTTGTCCAGCGTGAACAGTTTGGCTACCATCGAACCATGTCCGTGCAACCCGACATCACCCGCATCGCCGCCACCATCGGCGACGCCAGCCGCATCCGCATGCTGGTGCTGCTGATGGAAGGCCGCGCGCTGACGGCCAAGGAACTCGCGCTGGGCGCGGGCATTGCGCCGGGCACGGCCACCACCCACCTGCAGCGCCTGCTCGACGACGGCCTGCTGGCCGCCACCGCGCAGGGCCGCCACAAGTATTTCCGCTTTGCCTCCGCGGAGGTGGCGCAGCTGGTCGAGTCGCTGATGCGCGTGGCGCCGAAACGCAAGAGCGAAAAATCTGCGGTGGTGGAGGAGCCGATACGCCATGCCCGCTTCTGCTACGACCACCTCGCCGGCAGCCTGGGCACCGGCTTGCTGGCCATGCTGCTGCGCAGGCGCTGGCTGGCGGGCGACACCTGTGATGCCCGGCAGTTGCTGGTGACGGCAGCGGGCGAAAAAGCCCTGCAGACCCTGGGTCTGGACCTGCCCGAACTGCGCGGCAAGCGCCGGCAGTTCGCCTGCATCTGCCTGGACTGGTCGGAACGCCGGGACCACCTGGGCGGCGCGCTCGGAGCGGCGCTGGCAAGCCATTTCACGCAGCAGGGCTGGATCACGCGCAAAAAACACTCGCGCGTGGTGCAGGTCACGGCCGAAGGCGCGGCACGCTTCAGCCGCCTCGGCCTCAAGCTGACCGGCTGAAAAAACGTCTGGACGCTCAGCCTCTCAGGCCTGCAGCGGCGCCGGCATCACGACGATGCCGTCCTCATCGGCATACAGCCAGTCGCCGGGGTAGACCCACACGCCCTGGATCTGCACCGCCACGCCACGCTGGCCCTCGTTGCGTTTTTCCGTGGGCAGCGGCATGGCGGCGAGTGCGCGTATGCCGACCTGGCACTGCGCGAGTTCGGCAACATCGCGCACGCAGCCGTCGATCACCACGCCGGCCCAGCCGTTGTTGGCAGCCGCTGTACCGAGGTTGCCGCCCAGCAGGGCGCGGCGCAGCGAGGCGCCACCGTCGACCACCAGCACGGCGGGCACACGACCCGCCGGTGTTTCCATGAGGCCACTGCCATCGACCGCGGCCTTGACCAGCGAATTGTCTTCAAAACACTTGAGGGTGACGACCGGCCCGCAGAAGCGGGAGACACCGCCGAAAGGCCGAAACACCGGGGGCAGGACGCGAAATCGCCCCGAGCTGTCGTTTTTATGAGCGTCACACAAATCGCAGGTGGCAAAGCGCGCAGTGGTGGAGGGGCGGGTCATGGGCGGTGTCCTTTCAGGGTGCGGGTGCTGGCGAGAGGCGGAAGAAAAAACTGCCGCAAGCATACCGTGCAGCCGGGGACGTTGTGGCGCAAATGCTGTGTGCTGGCGCGGTGTTAAGCCGGCTTCCTCCGGTGCTGGGTGAGCACGTGCCGCTGTCTGCAGCGCAGCCTTTGCTGACTGCTTTGCCGCCTGTGAGATCCACCGCAGCGCGGCCTGGTGCGCACGCTGCATCGCTCCGGGTGCAGTGTTTTCGAACCTGTCGAAGTAAATCTGCAACATCCAGACCCAAAAAAATTGCGTTTTCCCTATGAAACCGCTGTTTTCTCCAGTAGCATCCCCCTTGCCAGTGAAGAGTAGTTATCTGCATTGGTGATTTATCAACTTCTAGAAGGAAAATCAATCATGGCAACTGCAAAAAAAGCACCGGCAAAAAAAGCAGCCGCAAAAAAAGCTGCACCGGCAAAAAAAGTAGCTGCGAAGAAAGCAGCTCCGGCCAAGAAAGTCGCTGCTAAAAAAGCGGCCCCGGCCAAAAAAGTAGCGGCGAAGAAAGCTCCTGCAAAAAAAGTAGTGGCGAAAAAAGCACCTGCGAAAAAAGCGCCCGCCAAAAAGCGTACGCCCAACGCAGCGTTCATGAAGCCACTGACACTGAGCCCCGCCTTGTCGGCCGTGGTTGGCGCTGCTGCGCTGCCCCGCACCGAGATCGTGCGCAAGCTCTGGGTCTACATCAAGGCCAAGGGTCTGCAGGACAAGATCAACAAGCGCATGGTCAACGCCGACGAAAAATTGCGTGCCGTTTTCGGCAAGGCGCAAGTGTCGATGTTCGAGATGGCTGGCCTGATCGGCAAGCACGTCAAGTAACTCGATACAAAGGGCTTGTCCCGCGTTCGCGCGGGACAGGACCCCGTAGAAAGGGCCACGCAAGTGGCCCTTTTTTTATGCCTGGTCCAAGACAAAAATCGGCCCCAGCCCTTATGGGCCTTGTGCTGTCCGCTACTTTTTCTGTAGCGCCGCGCTGGTGATGCCGCTCAAGGTGCCGCGCGTGCTGATGACCTCGGGGTCCAGCATGATCTCGATCAGTGCGCCCTGTTTTCCCTCCAGCGCCTGGCGCAGCGCGGCTTCGAACTCGTCGGTGCGCGTGATGCGTGTCGCGCTGTAGCCGTAGGCGCGCGCCAGGGCGCAGAAGTCGGGGTTCTGCAGGTTGGAGCCGCTCACATGGCGCGGGTACTCGCGCTCCTGGTGCATGCGGATGGTGCCGTACATGCCGTTGTTGAGCAGCACGATGATGCTTTTGGCGCCATGCTGCACCGCCGTCGCCAGCTCCTGGCCGTTCATCAGGAAGTCGCCGTCACCGGCAATCGTGAAGGCGGTGCGGCCCGACACGATGTTGGCCGCGATGCCGGCCGGCACGCCGTAACCCATGGCGCCCACGGTGGGTGCAAGCTGCGTTTTCAGGCCCTTGACCAGCCCGTGGTGCGGGAAGAAGCGGTGCACCCAGCTCGCAAAGTTGCCGGCGCCGTTGGTCAGCACGGCGTCTTCCGGCAGCAGTGTCTTCAGCGTGGCGACGATGGCCGGCATGTCGATGCTGCCGGGCAGCACCACGCCGCCGTTGGCCGGATCGATGTTGGCGAGGTAATCCGCGTTGGCGGACTCGGCCCAGGCCTGCCAGGGCACGGAGACGGGCGCGGTCAGCACTTCCAGCGAGCGTGCCGCGGCATTCATGGTGGCGTTGATCGCCAGGTCGGCCTGGAAGACACGGTTGAGTTCCTCGGCGCTGGCATGGATGTGCACCAGCTTCTGCCTGGGCTGCGGCGCCTCGATCAGCGTGTAGCCGCCGGTGGTCATTTCGCCCAGGCGCGGGCCGATCGCCAGGATCAGGTCGGCCTGTTTGATGCGCGCGGCGAGTTTGGGGTTCAGGCCGATGCCGACATCGCCGGCATACAGCGGGTGGTGGTTGTCGAAGGTGTCCTGGAAGCGGAAGGCATTGCCGACCGGCAGCGACCAGTTCTCGGCAAAACGCTGCAGCGCCTGCGCGGCCTGCGGCGTCCAGCCGCCGCCACCGGCAATCACCAGCGGCCGCTGCGACTGCAGCAGCAGCTCGCGCAGCCTGCGCAGCGAGCCGGGGTCGCTCCAGGCCTCGACCGCCTCGACGCGCGGCAGCGGCTCGGCCTCCACCATGTGGGTCAGCATGTCTTCGGGCAGCACCAGCACCACCGGGCCGGGGCGCCCGTTCATCGCGGTCGCAAACGCGCGCGCCACGTACTCGGGAATGCGCCGCGCATCGTCGATGCGCTCGACACGCTTGGCCATGCCTTTGGTGGACGGTCCGAAGAAGCTGCTGTAGTCGAGTTCCTGGAAAGCTTCGCGGTCGCGCGTGTCGCTGGCCACGTCGCCGACAAACAGGATCATCGGCGTGGAATCCTGGAAGGCGGTGTGCACACCGATGGAGGCGTTGGTGGCGCCGGGACCGCGCGTCACGAAGCAGATGCCGGGCCGGCCGGTCAGCTTGCCGTGGGCTTCAGCCATGAAGGCGGCACCGCCCTCCTGCCGGTTGGTGATGAAGCTGATCTGGTCACGACAGGCATGAAAGCCGTCGAGCACCGCGAGGTAACTTTCACCCGGCACGCCGAAAGCGTGGGTGACGCCCTGGGCCACAAGGCATTGAACAAGAAGATGGCCGGCGAGTTGTTGTGTCATGCTGATATTGTGCCGCCGGAATAGGGCCCCCACGGTGGCTCACTTCGTGTAGCGCCCTGCCCCCCGAGGGGGCCGCTGTGCCTGCGGACTGGCGGAGCCAGATCCGCGCCCCTGCTTGGAGGGAAACCCGCGCGCTTGTCGCTGCGCGTTGCGCCTCGCCCCCAAGGGTGAGGCGTTGCGGTTATTCGGGCGTGGTGTTGTCGCCGTCGGCACCGCCGGCTTCGAGCGCCTGCCGGGCCAGCTCTTCCTCGCTCAGCGGCGGCGCTTCCTCCAGTGCGCGCAGTTCCTCGAGGAACTCCGGCGTGGGCTGCTCGTGCTCGAGCAGCACTTCTTCCAGCTTCTGTCGGCCGGTCTCCACATGCACGGAAGGCGAATGCAGCTCGGTCGGGGGCACCGGGAATTTTTCACCCAACTTGAATTTCAGCGCCTCGGCCTTCTCATCAACCCAGTGTGTGAAGTCACCGTCTTTGGGGGTGTCCGAATTGGTCATGACCATCTCCTTGCATGTCGGCACCAGCGCGGATGGCCGGTCCCTGCGTCATTATGGAGGTACGCTTGGCGCAGCGCTGTCAGCCAATGCCCTCATCCGCCGTGAATCTTGCACTAATTCACCAAACAGTTAAATTACCCGCCATGCCAAGCCCCAAAAGCAAAACCGCCAAACCCGCCGAACCCCGCTCGCGCGATGCCGACCGGTCGCAGCAGGCCATCCTGCTGGCCGCCCGCGACGAGTTTGCGCAGCACGGCCTGGGCGGTGCGCGGGTGGACCGCATTGCCGAACGCGCCGATGTCAACAAGCGCCTGATCTACTACTATTTCAAGAGCAAGGACGAGCTGTTCCTGGCGGTGCTCGAGCAGGCCTACGCCCACATCCGCGAAGCGGAAACCAGGCTGCACCTGCGTGACATGCCGCCGGACCAGGCGATCCGGCGGCTCACTGAATTCACCTGGGAGTATTACCTCGACCACCCGGAGTTCCTGACACTGCTCAACAGTGAAAACCTGCACCAGGGCCGGCATCTGGCGATGTCCAGCCGGGCCCGGGAAACCAACTCGCCGCTGATCGAAACGCTCGCCGAGATCCTGGAGCGCGGGCGCGCCGAAGGCCTGTTTCGCGGCGGCATCGATCCGGTGCAGCTGTACGTGTCGATTGCCGGCATGGCGTATTTCTACCTGTCGAACAACCACACGCTGTCGGCGATTTTCGGGCGCGACCTGATGACGCCCAAGGCGCGCCATGAACGCCTCTCGCACATGTGCGAGGTGATCCTGGGGTATGTCCTTAAAAGCTGAGGCGACACCACGTTGACGCGCGGCGGGCATTGCTTTTACAATTTTTAATTCACTCAATGGTGAATTAGACGTAAACTCCGGCCTGATCGTGTTGCCGGACTTCCGTTTCTTCCAAATGCCCTTCAGGAGACAACCATGACCTTTGCTCGCCGCGCCGCCCTGGCTTCGCTCACCTCCCTCACCGTCCTGGCTGCGCTCTTGCCGCTGGCCGCCGGCGCCCAGGGCGCCTACCCGAACAAGCCGATCCGTGTGATAGTGCCCTTTGCCGCCGGCAGCACGACCGACATCATTGCCCGCGCCATCGCCGACAAGATGAGCCAGAGCATGGGCCAGACCCTGGTGATCGACAACCGCGGCGGCGCCAGCGGCACCATCGGCCAGCAGGCCGTGGCCACGGCGGCACCGGACGGTTACACCATCATGGTCCATTCGTCCTCGCACACGGTCAGCCCCTCCACCTTTGCCAAGCTGCCCTTTGACACGCTGGGCGACTTCGCCGGGGTGACGCCGATTTCCAGCACCCCCAACGTGCTGGTGATATCGCCCTCGAAAAACATCAAGACGCTGCAGGAACTGTTGGCGGCGGCCCGCGCCAAGCCCGGCAGCATGAACTTCGCTTCGGCCGGCCAGGGCAGCGCGACCCACCTGAACGCCGAAAAATTCAAGCTCGCCGCAAAAATCGAAGCCACCAACATCCCGTTCAAAGGCTCAGGAGAAGCCGTGACCGAAGTCATGTCCGGCCGCGTCGACTACTACTTCTCGCCGATCGCGCCGGTGATCGGCCAGATCAAGAACGGACAGCTGGTGGCGCTGGCGGTCGGTTCGCCCAAACGCGCCAGCGCCCTGCCCCAGGTGCCAACCACGGCAGAAGCCGGTGTGCCCGGTTCCGAGTTCAACTTCTGGATCGGCATGATGGCGCCAAGCAAGACACCGCGCGACATCGTCAACCGCCTGCACGACGAAGTGGTCAAAGCCCTGGCCACCCCCGAAGTCAAGGAGCGTTTTGCCGCGCTGGGCGCCGAAGCCTGGACCATGAAGCCCGAGCAGTTCGACACCTACCTCCGCGACGAAATCAAGAGCAACGCCGTGCTGGTCAAGGCCGCCGGCCTTTCCCCCGCCCAGTAAGCCTTACCCCTTTTTAACCCCGCGACTGCCGCGCCCGCCCCAAGCGTCGGGCTCACCCTGATCCCCCGCCGGACCCAGGGTGCGGCCGCCGCATTTTGACCGCCCTCACAAGGACCCCCATGGCCACCCAACGACTAGGAATCATCATGCACGGCGTCACCGGACGCATGGGCATGAACCAGCACCTGATCCGCTCCATCGTCGCGATCCGCAAACAGGGCGGCGTGCTGCTCTCCAACGGCGACAAGGTGATGCCGGACCCGATCCTGATCGGCCGCAACGCCGAAAAAATCGAAGCCCTGGCCAAAACCTGGAACATCGAACGCTGGGGCATCGACCTCGATGAAGCACTGAAGAACAAGGACGACACCATCTTTTTTGATGCCGGCACCACACAAATGCGCCCCACCCTGCTGGCCAAGGCGATTCGCGCCGGCAAACATGTCTACTGCGAAAAGCCGATTGCCACCAACCTCAACGAAGCCGTCGAGATCGCCCGCCTGGCCGAAAAGTCGGGCCTGAAACACGGCGCGGTGCAGGACAAGCTCTTCCTGCCCGGCCTGCGCAAGCTCGACATGCTGCGCCGCGCCGGCTTCTTCGGCAAGATGCTGTCGGTGCGCCTGGAGTTCGGCTACTGGGTGTTCGAGGGTGACCTGCAGCCCATCCAGCGCCCGAGCTGGAACTACCGCAAGGAAGACGGCGGCGGCATGATCCTGGACATGATGTGCCACTGGCGCTACGTGCTGGACAACCTGTTCGGCGAGGTCAAGTCGGTCTCCTGCATAGGCGCGACCCACATCCCCCAGCGCTGGGACGAAGCGGGCAAGCCCTACCAGGCCACCGCCGACGATGCGGCCTACGCCACGGCCGAACTGATCGGCCACAACGGCGAGCCGGTGATTGCGCAGATGAACATGTCCTGGGCCACCCGCGTGCGCCGCGATGACCTGGTCACCTTCCACGTTGACGGCACGCACGGCTCGGCCGTCGCCGGGTTGAGCTCGTGCCGGGCCCAGTCGCGTGTGGCCACGCCGCGCCCGGTCTGGAACCCCGACGAAAAGCAGACCATGAACTTCATGGACCAGTGGCAGGAGATCCCGGACTCGCAGGTCTACGACAACGGCTTCAAGATCCAGTGGGAACACTTCATCCGCCACGTGGTGGAAAACGAGCCCTACAAATGGACCTTGCCCGAAGGCGCCAAGGGCGTGCAGCTGGTCGAGGCCGCGCTCGAAAGCTGGAAAGAGCGTCGCTGGGTGGATGTACCGCCGCTACAGGTTTGATAGCATCTTGCGCCCGTCAAATAAGGGCGGGAGGCATATTTTGTATATAAAAAGGTAGATTCCATGGATTTGACCCTGACCCTGCCGGTTGCCGCAGGCGGCCTGTTGCCCTACACGCTGCAAGGCAGCACACCGGTGAAGCCCACCGCTGGCGTGGCCTTCAACCGCATCGCCTATTCGGCCGCCCACGTGGTGGCCGACCCGCTGGCCGGGGTCGATCCCTGGATCAACTGCGCGGTGGACTGGGACGCCACTATCGCCTACCGCCGCCACCTCTGGTCGCTGGGCCTGGGCGTGGCCGAAGCCATGGACACGGCGCAGCGCGGCATGGGCCTGGACTGGCCCACCTCGCTGGAGCTGATCCGCCGTTCGCTCGACGCCGCCAAAGACGTGCCGGGCGCACTCGTCGCCTCGGGCTGCGGCACCGACCACCTGGTGCTGGAGAACGTGAAGACGGTTGACGAGGTGATTGCCGGCTACGAAGAACAGATGGCGGCGATCGAAAAGCTCGGCGGAAAACTCATCGTCATGGCCAGCCGGGCGCTGGCCCGTGTCGCCAGAAGCCCGGCGGACTACGAACGCGTGTATGACCGCATCCTGAGCCAGGCCAAACAGCCTGTGGTGCTGCACTGGCTGGGGGAGATGTTCGACCCGGCGCTCGCCGGCTACTGGGGCAGCAGCAATGTCGAACAGGCCATGGACACGGCGCTGGGCATCATCGCCGCGCACCCGGACAAGGTCGATGGCATCAAGATCTCCCTGCTCGACAAGGACAAGGAAATCGCCATGCGCCGGCGCCTGCCCGCCGGCGTGCGCATGTACACCGGCGACGACTTCAACTACGCCGAGCTGATCGCCGGCGACGGCTTCGGCAGCGAGCTGTTCCACGGCCGGAGCGATGCGCTGCTGGGCATCTTCGACGCGATTGCACCGGCCGCCAGCGCCGCGCTGGGCGAACTGGCACAGGGCAACGTGGAAAAATTCCACGCCATCCTCGGCCCCACGGTGCCGCTGTCGCGCCACATCTTTGCCGCACCCACGCGTTTTTACAAAACCGGTGTGGTCTTCATGGCCTGGCTCAATGGCCACCAGAGCCACTTCACCATGGTCGGCGGCCAGCAGAGCACACGTTCGCTGCAGCACTTCGCCGAGCTGTTCCGGCTGGCCGATGCGGCCAACCTGCTCGAGAAGCCCGACCTGGCGACGCAACGCATGAAAACGCTGCTGGCGCTGCATGGCGTCGAGGGTTGATGTCCATGCGCGACTTTTCCGCCGACCACCGCTGGCTCTCCATCAACACCGCGACCGTCCGCAAAAGCCGCGGCGTCGAACAGCCGCTGACCGACATCATCGAAGCCTGCGTGCAGCGCGGCATCCGGGCGATCTCGCCGTGGCGCGACCAGGTGGCGGCCGCCGGTCTGCCGGCCATCTCGAAACTCGTCAAGACCCACGGGCTCCAGCTGTCGGGCTACTGCCGCGGCGGCATGTTCCCCGCGGTGGATGCGGCCGGCCGCAAGGCAGCGCACGACGACAACCGCCGCGCGGTGGACGAAGCCTGTGAACTGAACGCCGCCTGCCTGGTGCTGGTGGTCGGCGGTCTGCCCGGCGCGCTGGCCGGCCAGGCCGCGCACAAGGACCTCGCGCTGTCGCGCAGCCAGGTCAGCGACGGCATCGCCGAACTGCTGGAGTATTCCAGGGCCAGCCAGATGCCGCTGGCCATCGAGCCGCTGCACCCGATGTACGCTGCCGACCGCGCCTGCATCAACACCCTGGAGCAGGCGCTCGATGTCTGCGACGCGCTGGATCCGGCGCGCAGCGGCGAAGACGGGAAAACGCAGCCAGCCGCGTTGGGCGTGGCGGTGGACGTCTACCACGTCTGGTGGGACCCGAAACTCGAGGCACAAATCAAGCGCGCGGGCAAAAACCGGCTGATGGCCTTCCACGTCTGCGACTGGCTGACACCGACGACACACCTTCTCGAAGACCGCGGCATGATGGGCGACGGCGTCATCGACATCCCGCGCATCCGCGGCTGGATGGAGGCCCAGGGCTTCGCCGGCTACAGCGAGGTCGAGATTTTTTCCGCCGGCAACTGGTGGCAGCGCGACGGCGGCAAGGTGCTGGACACCTGCATTGCCAGGCACCGCAGCGCGGTCTGAAGCCCGGTTTCCCTTCAGGGCTTGTGTGTCATCGCCCCACCACGCGCGCGCCATGTGATACGGTCCAGCCATGAGACGCCGCGCGCTCCTGCGACTTGTTCCTGCACTCGGTGCGGGAGCCGCGCGGGCGCAATCACCGCCTCAGCCGACCCTCCTCACCAAACCCATTCCATCCTCGGGCGAGCCCCTCCCGGTGGTCGGCCTCGGCAGCTGGATCACCTTCAACGTCGGCAACGACCGTGTCGCACGTGATCAGTGCACCGAGGTCATGCGGCAGTTCTTCGCGGCCGGCGGCCGGCTGATTGACTCCTCGCCCATGTACGGCTCCGCCCAGGGCGTGATCGGCGAGGCGCTGCAGCAGCTCCGGGCCCAGCCCAAGGTATTTTCGGCCGACAAGGTCTGGACCTCCTCGGATGGCGCCGCGCAGATCGAGGCCTCGCGCAAGCTCTGGCAGGTACCGCGGTTCGACCTGCTGCAGGTCCACAACCTGCTGGCCTGGGAAAAGCAGCTGCCGCTGCTGCAGGCCATGAAAGCCGCGGGGCAGTTGCGTTATGTCGGCATCACCACCTCCGAAGGGCGGCGCCACGCCGAGTTCGAGCAGATCATGCGCAGCCAGCGCATCGACTTCATCCAGCTCAGCTACAACCTGCTGGACCGCGAAGCCGAACAGCGCCTGCTGCCGCTGGCGCGCGAGCGCGGCGTCGCGGTGCTGGTGAACCGGCCGTTTCGCGAAGGCGCGCTGCTGCGCCAGTTGCAGCGCCACCCGCTGCCGGCCTGGGCCGGCGAGATCGACGGCAGGAGCTGGGCGCAGCTTGCGCTGAAGTTCATCGTTTCACACCCGGCGGTCACCTGCGCCATCCCGGCCACCAGCAACCCCACTCACCTGCGCGACAACATGGGTGCGGCGCGCGGCCGCCTGCCGGACGCGGCCTTGCGCCAGCGCCTGGCCGACCACGTGACGAAACTCTGAGCCATGACGGAGTGGTGGACCTACACGCTGTCGGACTTCCTGATGTTTTCGCCCAGGACCTACTGGCGCCTGGTCGAGCTCTACAACCGCGACTTCTGGCCGCTGCAGCTGCCGCTGCTTGCGGCTGGCCTGGCCGCGCTCTGGCTGGCCGCTGTCCGGCGCGTACAAGCCTTTCGCTGGCTCGCCGTTGCGCTCTCGGCCGCCTGGCTGTGGGTGGCTTGGGCTTTCCTCTGGGAGCGTTATGCCACCATCAACTGGGCGGCGCAGTACGTGGCGCTGGCCTTTGCCGCGCAGGCTGCGTTGCTGCTGGCCGCGGGCTTGGTCTGCGGGCCGGCATCCCGGCCGCCCGGGACAGCCATGCGCGGTTTCGGCGGGCTGCTCGCTGTGGCCGGCTTGTTGTATCCCCTGGTGGGCCTGGCTGCCGGCCACCCGTGGGTGCAGGCCGAGGTCTTCGGCCTGGTGCCCGAGCCGACCGCGCTGTTCACGCTGGGCCTGCTGCTGCTCAGCGGACAGCCGGCCTCACGCGCGGGCCGCGCCCTGCTTTTTGCCATTCCCCTGCTCTGCCTGCTGCTGGGCGCGGCAACAGCCTGGACTTTTTTGAATTGAACGCCCCGCCATGACCCAAACCGCGTCCGCCGCCGCCAACCGCCGCAGCATCCTTTGCATGGTCGGCGCCATGGGCTGCTTCGTCACCAACGACGCCCTCGTCAAGTTCGCCAGCCAGAGCATGCCCAGCGCGCAGCTGATCTTCATCCGCGGCGCCATGTCGGTGCTGCTGGTGCTGGCGGTCGCCCATGCGCTGGGCGCCACCGCCCGCCTGCGCGAGGCCACGCGTGGCTGGGTCGCGAGCCGCGCCCTGGTCGATGCGACCGCCACCATGCTCTACCTCGGCTCGCTGTTTCACCTGCCCATCGGCAACGCCACCGCCATCAACCTGGCGGCGCCGCTGTTCATGACGATGTTCGCCGCGCTGTTCATGGCCGAGCGCGTGCGCGGCGCGCGCTGGCTGGCCGTCGGCGTCGGTTTCCTCGGCGTGCTGCTGGTGATCCAGCCGCGCGCCCAGGGTTTCAACAGCTGGGCGCTGGTCTGCCTGCTGGGCACGCTGTTCCATGCCGCGCGCGACCTGATGACGCGGCGCATCCACGCCGGCATCCCGTCCATCCTGATCACGCTGGCCACCGCGGTCGCGGTCACCGTGGTGTCGGGCGTGGGTTCGCTGCTGCAGGGCTGGCGGCCGTTCGGCGCCTTCGAGTTCGGGCTCTTGGGCCTGGCCAGCGTGTTCCTGACCGGCGGCTACTACTTCATCATCAGCAGCATGCGCCAAGGCGAGATGACGCTGGTCGCGCCCTTTCGCTACAGCGGCCTGCTGTTTGCGCTGGTCCTCGGCTACGCGGTGTGGGGCGAGGTGCCCAACACCCTGGCCTGGTTCGGCATCGCGCTGCTGATTGGCTCTGGCTTGTATGTGCTGGTCAGCGAGAAACGGCGTTTGCCCGTGGCCGCCACGGCGGCGCCGCCGGACTGAGGACGGCATGGGCAGCAGTCCCTCCATCGATTTCATGGCCTCCTCGCCGTCAGTTGCACGCCGGCTGATAGGCGCCACGCTGCTGGTCGATGGCGTGGGCGGGATCATCGTCGAGACCGAGGCCTACGACCGCGACGACCCGGCCTCGCACAGCTTTGCCGGACCCACGGCGCGCAACGCCGCCATGTTCGGCCCGCCCGGCCATGCCTATGTGTACCGCTCCTACGGCATCCACTGGTGCCTGAACATCGTCTGCCGCGAAGCAGGCCATGGCGCCGGCGTGCTGATACGCGCGATCGAACCCGTGGCCGGGCTGGACACCATGCGTGCGCGGCGCGGGCTGGACGACGTGCGGCTGCTTTGCGCCGGACCCGGCCGTGTGGGCCAGGCGCTGGGCATCACGCGTGCGCACAACGGCCTGGCCATCGATGCACCGCCGTTCGAGCTGCTGCCCGCTCCGCCAAGGGTCAAGGTGGTCAGCGGCCCACGCATAGGCATTTCCAAAGCCGTGGACCAGCCCTGGCGTTTCGGCCTGGCCGGCTCGCCCTTTCTGAGCCGGCCGTTTCGTCAGTGGTAAGGTCCGAACAGCCCCTGAACTCGCACCAGGAGACGACATGAGAGCCCCTCGTTTTTTTCACCACCACCGGCGCACCCGGGCCTGGTCCGCCCGGCTGGTGCTGCTGGCCGGCCTGTGCCTGCCGGCCGCTGCGCTTGCCCAGCCGGCGGAGCGCACCATCGACGTGCAGGGCCACCGCGGCGCCCGGGCCCTGGCGCCGGAAAACACCCTCGCGTCTTTTGCCCTGGCACTCCGCCTGGGCGTCAGCACGCTGGAGCTGGACATTGCGATCACGCGCGACGGCGTGCTGGTGATCAGCCATGACCCGACGCTGAACCCGGACATCACGCGCGGCCCGGACGGCAGCTTCCTGGCGTCGCGCGGCCCGGCGATTTCCAGCCTCAGCTATGAGGAGCTGGGCCGCTACGACGTGGGCCGGATCAAGCCGGGCACGGCGTACGCCAAGCTCTACCCGGAACAGCGCCCTGTCGACGGGGCGCGGGTTCCGCGCCTGTCCGACCTGTTTGACATGGTGAAAAAGTCGGGCAACGAGCAGGTGCGTTTTGCGATTGAAACCAAGGTGTCGCCGCTGGCGCCCGAGCTCACGTCCAGCCCCGAGGTGTTGGCGCGCGCCGTGGTGGCCGCTGTCCGGGAGGCGAAGCTGGCGTCACGCACCGCCATCCTCTCCTTCGACTGGCGCACCCTGAAAACCGTGCAGCAGGAGGCGCCCGACATTCCCACCGTGTACCTCAGCATGCAGCAGCGCGGCTTTGACAACATCGGCGAGGGCCAGTCAGAACCGTCGGCCTGGACCGCGGGTCTGCGTTACCGGGACCATGGGTCGGTCCCCAGAATGATCAAGGCGGCCGGCGGCCACAGCTGGTCGGCGTTTCACCGCGACCTCAGCGCCACCAAGGTGAAAGAGGCGCAGGCACTGGGGCTCAAGGTGCTGGCCTGGACAGTCAACGAACCGTCCGACATCGCCGGCATGCTGGACCTGGGGGTGGACGGCATCGTCAGCGACCGGCCGGATCGGGTGTTTGAAGCACTCGGGCGCAAAGGCCTCAAGCCATTGCTCCCCGTATCGGTGCCGGTGCCGGCGACACGTTAGCCGGCCACCGTCCCGGGCGCCGGCGCCAGCGCCGTGCGCCGCACCCGCCGCACATTGAAGGCGCTGGCAATCAGCACACCCTGCATCAGCGCCAGGCCCAGCAACACGCCGCGGAACTGCCCGTGGTCCATCATCACGCCGAAGATCAGCGGCGAGATCGCCTGACCGATGTCCAGGCCGGCGTAGACCACGCCGTAAACGCGGCCCGAGGCATTGTCGGGCGTCGAACGTTTGACCAGCAGGTCGCGCGACGGCCCGGCGATGCCCGACGCAAACCCCATGACCCCAAACAGCACGGGCACCATCCACGCCGGAAAACTGCCCAGGGCCAGCAACAGCGCCACCACTGCCGCCAGCCCGAAGCCGGCGCCCACGACGCGCTCGCAGCGCGCCGGGTCCGACGCGAGGAAACCGCCCAGCACCATGCCGCCCGCGCTGCACACCATGTAAATCGTCAGGCACATGGCCACCAGGCCCAGCGGCACCTTGTGCAGCTGCCGCGCGGCCTCGGGCGCGAAGGCCTGCACCACGCTGAGCACGATGGCGTAGCAGAAGAAAAAGGCGAAACACATCCACACCGCCGGGATCTTCAGGAAGCCCAGCGAGCTGTCGGCCGCCGGCGCGCCCTGGACCGGCGGGACGATTTTGATCGTCAGCTTGTCACGGTGCAGCACCAGCACGGCCAGCACGGCAAAAGCCAGCACGCCGGCGGCCGCCAGCGCCACCCGCCATGAGTACGCAAACGTCAGCGTCACCACCAGGGCCGGCGCCAGCGCCCAGCCCAGGCTGCCGGTGATGCCGTGCACGCTGTAGGCATGGCCCAGGCGCGGCGCGCTGACCTTGCGGTTGATCAGCGTGTAGTCCACCGGATGGAACACCCCGTTGCCGATACCGGCCAGCACGGCAAAGGCAGCCATCATCCAGTAGCTGGTGCTGACGGCATAACCCAAGGCCGCCAGCCCCAGCAGACTCAGGCCGGCAAACAGGATGGGCCGGGGCCCGAAGCGGTCCACCACAAAACCCGACAGCGCCTGCACCGCGCACGAGACGACAAAAAAGATCGTCATCAGGAAACCCAGCTCCGCGTAGCTCACGCTGAATTCTTCCTTCAGCCACGGGAACAGCGGCGCCAGCAGCAGTTGGCTGAAATGGCTGATCATGTGCGCCAGCCCGACCAGGCCGATGACCCCGGCATCCTGGCGCAGGCTGACGGCATGCAAGGGCGGCGTGGGGGCGGTGCTTGTGATGCTCATGCGGCTATCGTAATATCCGGGCTGGATTCCTGAATGCGACAGAAAGACATCATTTAGCGAATTTCAGCCAAAGCATGCGACGCCGTCCCACCCAGCCCCAAAACAGCACCGTCCTGGTCTCCGCGGACGGCATCGGCGCCTTCGTCCCGAGCCGCCAACGGCCGGTGCGGGTGCGCACCCGCAACATGCCGGCCGACACCCACTTCGAGCCGCACCGCCATGCCTGGGCGCAGCTGGCTTATTGCGCCACCGGCATCGTGCAGGTGACCGCGTCCACGCCCGAGGAAGTGACCTACATCGTGCCGCCCTCGCGCGCAGTCTGGATCGCACCGGGCGCGCTGCACACCATCAATGTGCTGGAGGCCGCCGAGTTCCGCACCCTGTACATCGACGCCAGCGCCAGGCCCGCGGGCTGGGACAGCTGCCGCGTGCTGGTGGTGTCGCCACTGCTGCGCGAAGTCATCCATGCACTGGACAGCCCGCGAGAAACCCTGAGCGTGGCGCGTGAACAGCGGCTGGCCGGCCTCGTGCTCGACGAACTCACACGTGCCGACACCCAGGCGCTGGGTGTGCCCATGCCGAACGCGCAAACCGGCGACAAACGCCTGCGCGCCCTGTGCGAAGCGGTACTGCGCGCGCCGTCGGAGCGTGCCACCCTGGCCGGATGGGCCGCCGACATGGGCGCCAGCGAACGCACCATGGCACGGCTGTTCCGCGAAGAACTGGGCACCAGCTACCAGCAGTGGCGCCAGCAGGCCATCCTTGCACATGCGCTCCCCCTGCTGGCGCGGGGCACGCCCGTCAGCCAGGTGGCTGCCGCCAGCGGCTACGCCAGCGACAGCGCGTTTTCTGCCATGTTCAAGGCCGCCATGGGCCAGTCGCCAAGCCATTTTCAGAATAAAAATGGGCTCTAGCCCTTTTATTACATGCGCCAACAGCTATTGATTCAATAGCACGCCAGGCCTGAGCTGGTCACGTGCCGCACCCTTGACCTGCATCAAGTCAGTGCGGCAACCAGGGCGCTAGCCTGAGCCTTTTCACTGAATGCGGAGGCAGCACACCATGGATTTGCTCGACTGGGCGCGCGGCCCCCTGCTCGCGGTCGCCATCGCGGTTTTTGGGGTCGGCGTGGCATGGCGGCTTGTTTCGCTGTGGCGCCTGCCAGCGCCCGCAGGCCGGCCCGCACCGGCGCGCGAGGCTTTCGGTACCACCGACGCACTCAAGGCCAGCCTTTTCCGCATGGCGCCGCACCGCGGCTTTCATCCCAGCGCCACGCTGGTGACGGTCAACCCCTACGTCTTTCACATCGGCCTGGCCCTGGTCTTCTTCGGCTACGCGCCGCACATCGCCTTCATCCGCCGCCTGACCGGCCTGGGCTGGCCGGCCCTGCCCGACATGGTGATGTACATCGCCGCGGCGGCCACCCTCGTGTCGCTGCTCATCGCCCTGCTGTTCCGGCTCACCGACCCGGTGCTCAGGAAAATATCCCGCGCCGACGACATGCTGACCTGGGCGCTGACCATGCTGCCGCTGATCACCGGCATGGCCGTCGTGGGTGAACCCTCGTCGGCCCTGCTGGCGCAAGCCAGCCCGCTGTACCGCGGCCCGTTGGCCGTGCACCTGCTGAGCCTGGAGTTGTTGCTGATGTGGTTCCCCTTCGGCAAGCTGATGCACGCCTTTCTGGTGCTGCCCAACCGCATGCAGCTGGCCCGCTTTCTCGGCCGCCGCGGAGTACGCACATGATCGACATGGCCGTTTTCAAACAATTCCAGGAGGCGATCCGCCACTTGGGCGAGATGGCGCAGCCGGAACCCCTCACCGACGCCGCCCGGCTGTCGCGGGCCAAGGCCGTGATGCACCGCAAAACCGACCGTGCGCTGGCCATGGACCTGGAGTCCTGCGTCAACTGCGGTTACTGCTCCGAGGCCTGCCATTTCTACCAGAGCACCCAGGACCCGAAGTACACGCCGACCCGCAAGCTCGACCTGCTGCGGCGCGTGCACATGCGCGAGACCTCGGCGTTTGCGCCCCTGCATCGCCTGTTCAAGCCCGACATCACGGTCGCCGACCTGCAGGAATGGCAGGAGCTGGTGTACGACTCGTGCACCGAATGCGGCCGCTGCAGCATGGTCTGCCCCATGGGCATCAACATCGCGCGCGGCGTCAACGTCATGCGCGAGGCGCTGTCCGAAGCCGGCCTGGTGCCGCTGGAACTGATGGCGGTGGCTCAGGAGCAGGCCGGGCGCGGCACGGTGTTCGGCGTCGGCCCTGCCGAACTCGCCAAAACCGTGGAAGCCCTGCGCGCGCAAGGCATCACCATTCCGCTGGACGAACCCGCCGCCGACGTGATGCTGGTCACCACGGTTATCGACGTGCTGCTGTACCAGGACGCGCTGGCGGCCACGGCGCGCATCCTCAACCACCTGGGCCTGCGCTGGACGCTGCGCAGCGGCGGCTTCGAGGCGGCCAACTTCGGCCTGCTGTCGGGCAACGAAGCCCTGCAGAAGGCGGCCAGCGAGCGGCTGATCGCCGAGGCGCTGGCCGTGGGCGCGCACACCGTCATCCTGCCCGAGTGCGGCCACGCCTACCCGGCGCTGCGCTGGGAAGCCCGGCTGCCCGGCGGCGAACCGCTGCCCTTCGAGGTGCTGGCCGCCTCGGAGTTTGTCGGCCGCGAGATCGAGAGCGGACGGCTGGAGGTGCGTTCAGGCGACACCCGGCAGGTCGTCACCTACCACGATGCCTGCAAGCTGGCACGGCACGGCGGCGTGATCGATGAGCCGCGTGCGGCGATCGCGGCCCTGGGGGTGGAATTCAGGGAAACCTCCCCCACGGCAGAACTCAACTGGTGCTGCGGCGGCGGTGCCGGCGCCTTCCTGATCAACCGCGCCGCGCCACTGCGGCACAAGGCCTGGGAGATCAAGCGCCAGCAGATCGACGCCACCGGCGCCGACGCGGTGGTGGTGTCCTGCGCGAGCTGCCGTCTCAACTTCATGGAAGGCGCAGAGGTTGACCAGTGGTCCACACGCATCGTCAGCCTGGTCGAACTGGTGGCCGACCACCTGCCCGGCGACACGGCGCACTGAGTGGCCATTTGCGGACCATGCAGGCCATCCATCCACGCAGACAGACCGGATCGCTCCAGCCTTGAAGCAGCCCTGCGGCGCGCCTGGCAAGGGTAACCCGCTACCATGGGCCGATGAACTCTGTCCACACTTTGGTAAAAACACGTGAAACATGGCGCAGCGCCGCAACGGGTCTGGCGCTGGCCCTGCTGGCCGCCACCGGGCAGGTGCACGCCCAGGCGGACAGCGCCAGTCACCCGGGCCTGCTGCGCGACATCAACGCGCTGCGGCAGCAAGGCTGCGCAGGGCAGCCCGGCAAGGCTGCACCCCTGCGCGAGAACGCCGCCCTGTCGGCCGCCGCCGCCCGCCTGTCCGGTGGTGACAGGCTGGAAGAGGCACTGAAAACTGCCGGTTACCGCGCGGTGAGCGGGGCGCAGATCGTGCTGCGCGGCCCGGGTCACGCCACCCAGTTGACGGGGGCCGGCCTGGGCAAGTCCTGCAGCCTGATCACCCAGCCCAATCTGACCGAAGCCGGCTTTCACCAGCAGGCCGCCCAAACCTGGATCGTCGTCGCCGCACCCTTCTCAGCCCCCGACGCTGCGCAGGCCGATGACGTGCGCTCGCGTGTGCTGGCCCTGGTCAACGAAGCCCGCGCCCGCCCACGCCGCTGCGGTACCGAGTTTTTCGCCGCGACGCGCCCGCTACGTTTCAGCGCCAAACTGCAGGCCGCCGCCGCTGTCCACGCCGCCGACATGGCACGCAACAACTACTTCGACCATGTCGGCCGCGATGGCAAACATGTGGCAGACCGCGCCAGCAACAGCGGCTACAACTGGCGCCGCATTGGCGAAAACATCGCCGCCGGCCAGACCCAGGCCGAAGCCGCCATGCGCAACTGGCTCGACAGCCCCGAGCATTGCGCCAATGTGATGTCGCCGGACTACACCGAGATGGGGAGCGCCTTTGCAGTGAACAACAGCAGCCGCGCGGGCATCTACTGGGTACAGGTGTTCGGGTCGACCAGGTAACGGACGGCCGCGCGACTGGGCCGCTCGTCCGGCTTTGCGAACCCAAAGCGCCACCAGCCCTTATCCAGAAAGCGTTTATAGCTATCAAATAAAGAGCTAGCGTCCGCTGCTGCTGCTTTCCGGTTTGTCACCCCGCCTTCGGGGTTCCGGTGGAAAGCGAACCCATGCCGCCGCAACCAGCAGACCGAACAGCGAGTAGCCGACGGCGAACACCCACCACGGCGCCTCGTAGTACAGCACGCGCTGCAACCAGTGTTCGATGAAGCCGCCGCCGTAGCCGGCCATACCGGCCCGGGCACGCAGCCACATCTCCAGCGCGGTCAGCGGGCACACCATGCCCAGCCAGGTTTCGGCCACCACGACCCCGATCGCCGCCAGATGCGCCAGCCGGAACCAGAGGGCATTGACCCAGCGCCAGCCGCGCAGGTTGCCGGCAATCACCAGCAGCAGGCCGCCCACCACAAAGGCCACGACGGCGACATGCAGCGTGAGCACGATGTCGGCGAGCAAGAGGTAGGGCATATCGGCGCGCATTGGGCAACTCAACCACTCAGGCCGGCTGATCCATCCCCAGCGCCACAAACTCGCCCTCGAGGCGCCCCGCCACCGCGCCCGCAAAATGCAGCACCGACACCACCGTGATGCGCGCCTTGCCCTTGCGCCGGAACATGCGCACAAATTGATGCCAGGCCTCAGCGTCCGGCGCGGCGGCCGTCGCGGTGAAGCGGCCCACGATGGGCTGCTCATACGACATGGTGTTGCGCTGGATCACCAGGCGGCTGGCCAGGCCTTCGGCACTCAGGCGCGTGTGCAGCAGCGACCAGGCGGCCAGGATGGCGACGGCCGACGCACTGCCGCCGAACACGGTGTCGCGGTGGTTGATGTTGGGCGCCAGCGGTGCGCTGAGCACGACCTCGTCGGGCGCGGCCTGCACCACGCTGACCTGCATGGCCCGGGACAGCGGAATGTGCGCATGGAGATAGGTTTCAAGTTCGCGGGGGGGACATGGTGCCCTTTCAGGTGTCTGCCAGAAGCAAAGCGTAGCAGCCCGTGGACAGCCTCGTCCGGTGACTGGGCTTACCCGGCGTTGCGCACCGGCATCACATGCACCAGCGCCAGGTCGAGCCGCACACAGACGCGTTGTCCGGGGGCCAGCGGCGCCGCTTGCGGTCCGGACAAGGTGAGCCGCAGCAAGGCGCCGGGGGCCGGCTCCAGCAGCAGCGTCACCAGGGTGATTTCCCCCAGGTGGCGCAGCTCGGCCACGGTGGCGCAGAAGTCGCCGGGCGCCTGCGACGGGGCGTCGAGCAGGTGAATGCCCTCGCCGTGAATCACCCAGCTCACGGCCTGGCCCGGCTCCAGGCGGCCCTTGTCGCGCACGCGCAGCACGGTGGGGCGGCCATCGCCACCCGCACCCGCCGGTGTGCCATCGGTCCAGCGCAGCAGGCCCCAGCCCGCCTCGCCCGATGTCTCGTCAGCACCCAGCCATACGCCGTGAAAGCGGTTCTGGATGCCCACCAGGTCGGCCACCCGCGCGTTGCGCGGCGCGCGGTGGATGCTGGCCGGCGCGCCCTGCTGCAACACGCGCCCGGCGTCCATCACCACCAGCTGGTCGCACAGCAGGCGTGCCTCGTTGAGGTCGTGCGTGACCAGCACGATGGGGATGTCCAGCTCGCGCCGCAGCTCGGCCAGCAAGGCATACAGGCCGTGGCGGCTCATCTGGTCGACCGCGGAAAATGGCTCGTCGAGCAGCAGCAGCGCCGGCTCGCGCGCCAGCGCCCGCGCCACCGCCACACGCTGCTGCTCGCCGCCCGACAGGTGCGCGGGCCGGCGCGCCTGCTGGCCGGGCGTCAGGCGCACATGGTCGAGCCAGTGGCGCGCCCGCTCGCGGCGCTGCTCGCGCGGCAGGTGCAGCAGCGCCAGCGCCACGTTGTCCAGGGCGCTCAGGTGCGGCATCAGCGCGTAGTTCTGGAACACCAGGCCGACATGGCGTTGTTGCGGCGGCACAAACACGCCGCCGGCCGTATCGCACCAGACCTGTTCGCCCACCAGCACACGCCCCTGCGCCGGACGCATGAGTCCGGCCATGATGCGCAGCATGGAGGTTTTTCCGGCACCCGACGGCCCCACCAGGGCCAGCATCTCGCCCGGCGCGCAGCGAAACTGCGCCGACAGGGCCATGGGCTGGGCCTGCTCCACCTCGACCACCAGCGCCCTGCTTGCCGGTGCGCTCATGGACGACGCACCAGCCGGGCCGACGCGACAAAGGAAAAACCGACCGCCAGCAGCGACAGCAGCAGCAAGGCCAGCGACATCTGGTTGGCCGCCGCCAGGTTGAAACCCTGCACCTGGTCGTAGATGGCAATGGCGATGGTGCGGGTTTCACCCGGGATGCTGCCGCCCACCATCAGCACCACGCCGAACTCGCCCAGCGTGTGCACAAAGGTCAGCACCATGGCCGACAACACGCCGGGCCAGACCAGCGGCAGCTCCACCCGGCGAAAGGTCTGCCAGCCGCCCAGGCCACTGACGGCGGCGGCTTCGGCCAGATTGCGGGGCACGGCCTCAAACGCGCGCTGCACCGGCTGCACCATGAAGGGAATGTTGAACACGAGCGAGGCGATCAGCAGGCCCAGGAAGTTGAAGGTCAGCTCGATCCCCAGCCACTGCCGCGCCCACTGCCCGATGGGCGAGCCGCCGCCCAGCGACACCAGCAGGTAATACCCGAGCACGGTGGGCGGCAGCACCAGCGGCAACACCACCACGGCTTCGACCCAGGCCTTGCCGCGAAAGCCGGTGTAGGCCAGCCAGCGGCCGGTCAGCACCCCGGCGGGCAGCAGGATCACCAGCGTGACGGCGGCCAGCTTGAGCGAGAGAAAAAGGGCGGACCAGTCCATGTCGGCTTAGGGCCTGTTCACACTATTTATACAAGTGCGAACGCGGTTAAAACAGCGCCAATCTAGGCGCGCGACGACGCTCAGCCTGGGCGGCTGAGTTAGGAGTGCAACAACGAGTGGCGCTGTTTTAACCACGTTCCCTCCGGGTTGCGGCCAAAAAGACCATGCGCAGCGTTGCAAAGCCTTGCCGGGC
>NZ_NBZW01000020.1 GCF_002379085.1 Polaromonas sp. AET17H-212
TTCAAGGTCAAGCTGCCGTAGGTTCCCGCCAGGGCGCTGCCCACGTTGCCGGCCACGCCGGCTACTGCGCTCACCGTCTTGGTGTCGCCGCTATCCACATCCGTATCGTTGCTCAAGACGTTGCCGGTGGCGTTGGAGCCCACCGCCGTCCCCGCTTCGACTGCCGTGCCCGCATCGACCAAAGCCACCGGGCCGTCGTTGCTGCCCTGGATGGTCACCGTCACCACTTTGGGCGTACCGTCGACCGTCGTCACCGTGAAGGCGTCGCTCAGGTTTGCACCCACATTGAGCGCCTGCACCGCCGCGTTGCTGTTGTTCAGCGTGTAGGTCCACACTCCGCCTGCCGTCATCGTGTACGTGCCGTAGCCACCGGTGCTGCCCGTGGCGGTGCCTACTGCCGTGAAGGCGTTGGGCGTGTTGTCAACATCGGTGTCCGTCAGCGTGCCTGTCGCCGTCGGCGTGCCGGTCGTGCCGTTGGCCACGCCCCCAGCTTCGACCACCGCGCCCGTGCTCGTGCCGCTGATCACTGCCGCATCGTTGGTGCCGTTGATGGTGATCTTCACCGAGCTGGCCGTGCCGTCGGCGCTGGCCACCGCAAAGGTCTCGTTGACGTTCTGGCCGACGTTCAGGCTGTCAAAGGCGCTGTTGGCGGTGAAGGTCCAGGCGCCCGCCGCGTCGATCGCAAAGGTGCCGGTCGTGCCGACGATGGTCGCTGCCGTGAAGGTGTTGGCCGTGTTGTCCACATCGCTGGCGGTCAAGGTGCCGCTGGTCGTCACGGCGGCGTTGCTCTCTGTCAGCGCCACATTGGCGCTGCTGACCGTCGTCAGGTTCGCCGTCGGGGCCGCCACTACGGTGTCTTTCGTCGCCCCAACCGCCGAGGCTACAGAAAGAACGCTGGCGATATTCGCATTGTTGTCCGGAAAAGCAGAAGTAACAGCCTCGTCGACAGATTGCCCCCCGCCCGAAGGCAAATACCCCAAAGATTGCCTGCCAAGCGAGGCGTATTCATAGGTTAACGGTGCAAGCTCCTCGGCCGTTCTTAACAGCTGAACAAAGCTGCTCCCATCGTCCGCCCTGATACTGGTGCCGCCGACGTCGGAAGCCGAACTCACCCCTGATGATGTTTCCTGCAATAGCCGGTCGAGGCTACTACCTTCGCTGATGGCATTAAGAATGCTTGTGAGCTCTCCGACACGCGGCAAAAGGGCGCCGCTGTTGTCATCGGGCAAAAAGTTGCCAAAAACCGTTGAATCAAGTGTTACGGTTTCTCTGGAACGGAGAAGAAACTTTCCACCCTGATCGAAGGCGAGTTCCACACGGCCTCCGGCAGCCGTGACAATCACTTCCCCCTCAAAAACAGGATCGCCAAACTTGAGAGGGCGCTGCTCACCATCGCTGTTTTGAGCGAAAGCTATGCCTTCAATCAAAACGACATTGCCGACGACGTTGGCTTCTTTTGCCATAGCGAATTCCAGACGGAGTTATTACATTGGGTTTCAATGTAGTCCGTTTGCCTGGCCGGGGGAACTGTACTGAGGTACTAGGTCGAGCCCGGACTTTCGGGGCGTCCAGGCACCTGCCCGTTCACGACCAGCGACAACTGGAGGCGATCCCGTACATGGAGTTTTTCAAGAATGGCCCCCACATGCGCCTTGACGGTGCGCTCTGTAATGCCGAGTGCCCGGGCAATTTCCTTGTTGCTGGCACCGGCAGCCAGCGTGGCGGCAACCTCCTTCTCCCGATCCGTGAGGTCCTTGGACCAGCTCGGCCTCACCTCGGCAGCAGCCCCGCTGGCCTGTGCCTGGATGCGGCTGGTGGCGCTGACCAGCCTCTGCATCAATGACTCGCCGATCCAGAGCCCCCCCTGCAATACGACTGCAGCTACCTGAATCAGAACCTGGGCAACGGCGTGCGTATTGCAGTACCCCCGTGCACCCGCAGAAAAAGCGGCAATCGCCTCCTCATCTGTTGGCAAATCACTTAACACCACGCATGGGACCAGCCTCAAACGCGGGGCAAGACGTTCTATCTGCATGGCCACCGACACGCCCTGCTCCAGCCGCAGCCACACGAGGTCCACCCCGCCCGCCCCTGAACCGGGTCTCGCAGTGTGGATTTTGCTGGCTCTTCCTGTATTGAAAGCCTCAGTCCAGCGAGGAAGCATGCGTCCGTGCGGGCAAAGAAATAGATGTCCGGAGTCCTGAATTCCCACTGCTGCCTCGATCTAACGCTCGGTAAAGGCGGCTTGTTTTGCCTTCAAAACAGGCTTGAGAAGATAGGACAGGATGGATTTTTGGCCAGTAATAATATCCACTTCAGCAACCATCCCCGGAATGATGGGCAAGCCCTCACCCAGTTTGGATTTTTGCGTACGCACGCGAACGGTATAAAAAGTATTGCCACGCTCATCGGTAACCGAATCGGCGCCAATGAATTCCAGCTTGGCCTCGAGACCGCCATAAATGGAAAAATCATAGGCGGTGAATTTCACCAGCGCCCGATCTCCCGGCCGCAAGAACGCGATGTCTTTTGGCAGCACCTTGGCTTCGAGCAGCAGGTTTTCCTCGAGTGGCACAATTTCAATGATGTCCCTGCCCGGCTGGACCACCCCACCCACCGTATTGACAAGAAGACGCTTGACCGTGCCTTTGACCGGCGAACGCAAAGAGGATTTATCGACCTTGTCCGCCAGCCCGACACCGCCGGCTGAACTCACGTTTAGTTTGGCCAGGATATCGGACAACTCCTTGCGGGCTTCGCTCTGAAAATTCAGGGTGATTTCCTGAATCTTGCGTGAGGCCTCTTCGATCGCCGACTGTGTTTTTGAAATTTGGGCAGAGGCCATTTCACGCTCACCAAGAAAACGTCCGGTTTCCCGCTCCAGCCGCAGCAATTCGACTTCTGATACAGCGCCATCCTTGAGCAAGGGCTTGGTGTACCCCAGTTCCCTGGCGGTCAACTCGTACGCCCGCGACGCCTGCTCCCGCTTCGCGCGCACTTCAACCAGCTCCTGCTGACGTTGAGCCAATTGCTGCCGGGCGATGGCCAGCTGCGCATTCAATGTTGATGTGCTGGCCTCGTAGGCTTGGAGCTCTTCTCCGACTGTTTTCGGCGCCTCGGCAACAGCTTCAGGGGGGGGTACAAAAGGCACCCCTTCGGCAAGGGCACGGAGTCGGGCCGCCTTGGCCAGCAGGGCCAGGTACTGGACGCGGTTTTCCTTTACGGAAGAATCGAAACGCGTCGTATCGATGTTCACCAACACCTGCCCAGGTTCGACCACCTGCCCCTCCTGCACAAGAATCTCGGAAACGACACCGCCATCCAGACTTTGCAGGATCTGCAATTGCCTGGAGGGAATGACTTTGCCTTCGCCTTTGGTAATTTCATCGACTTCAGAAAGTCCGGCCCACAAAACCGCCAGAACGAAAACCACGCCGAGGCTATTCACGAGCATCCTGGCTCGCAGGGGCTCCTGGGCAAGCATGGCGCGGTCTGCGTCACCACCAAATCCAGCGTCCATGCGACGATCGTCTTCCCGCCAGGACGAAAGTGTGCGATCAAGACCAGGCTGCAACATGCGCCGGACAGACTCCAGGCCCGCAATCAAGGGTCGAGCCCACGCTATCCATCGCGGCTTCATGAAGCTTTCCCAATGCGGCCGGCCTTCAGCGCCTCGATAACCTGCTCATAGGGACCATCGGCAACGATGCGGCCCTCGTCGATAACAATAATGCGGTCGGCAAGATCCAACAATGTGTTTCTATGGGTCACCACAACCATCGTCTTGTGTTTGGCATAGCTGCGCAAGCGTTCCTTGAATTGCGCTTCTGAAGAAAAATCCATGGCGCCCGTCGGCTCGTCCAGCAACAACACGGGCGGTTCCAGTAACGCGGCACGGGCAATTGCCACGCCTTGTCGCTGGCCGCCGGAAAGCGACTCGCCCCGCTCACCAATGATCATGTCAAAGCCCTGGGGATGGCGATTGGCAAACTCGATCAAACCGCCCACCTCGGCGGCCGCCAGAATGGCGCCGTCGTCAGCATAGGGGGCAGCGATCGCAATGTTGTCGCGCAAGGTGCCGTAAAAGAGCATGGCATCCTGCTCAACATAACCGACGTTGCGACGCAAATCTGCGGGATCGAGCTGCCGAAGGTCGATGCCATCCATGGTGATCGCGCCTTCAGAAGGGGTGTAAAGACCCAGAATCAATCGCTGCAGGGTCGTCTTGCCCGAGCCGACCCGACCAATCACGACCACATTTTCCCCCGGCTTGATCCGGAAGGAAACTCCACGCAACGCTTCCTGCGTACGCCCGGGATAGCTGAAGTGCACATTGTCAAATACGATTTCCCCTGCGATGTCGGGTCGGTGCACGAAGTTTATTTCATCGGAACGCTCGCCCGGCTTTTTCATCGTGTCTTCAAGCGAGGCCAAGGCCGTTCTGGCATTCTGGTATTGCATCAACAGTGCCACAATTTGCCCCAGCGGCGCCATGGCGCGCCCGGACAACATCGTAGCCGCGATCAGCCCCCCCATGGTCAGCTTGCCTTCATGAATCAGGTAAACGCCAGCCACGATCATCACGATATTGATCAGCTGCTGCAGGCTCGAGACGACGTTGATCACAGAAGACGACAACAACCGCAGCTGGGCACTCACACGCGCCAGAAACGCTGCGGTGTCCTCGAGCTTGGCCTGCATCTGGCTTTCTGCCCCGTGGGCCTTGATGGCCTCCATGGCTGTTAGTGTCTCCACTAACGTGGCATTGCGCATAGCAGAAGCCCTGAAAGTGGTCTCGGACAGCAGGTGCATCTTGTGCTGAACGATGTAGCTGTAGATGACAACCACCATGACGCCAACAAGGGGGGGGATGACCAGCGGCCAGGATATCCAGCCAAGCACCAGAAAAAAGAGCAGGGCAAACGGGAGGTCAACCACAGCAGTGACTGTGGCCGACGCAATGAAGTCGCGCACCGATTCGAAGGAACGCAGTGTCGCGGCATAGGAACCCACTGAAGCCGGCCGCTCGGAAAGACGCATCCCGAGCACCCGCTCCATGATCAGCGTGGAGAGCTTGATGTCTATACGCGAACCCGCGAGATCCACAAAATAACCCCGCATGACACGAAGGAAATAATCAATGACCAGCACCAGCACCAGGCCGAAAGCCAGCATCCAGAGTGTCTCAACCGCGAAGTTGGGTACAACGCGGTCATAGACATTCATCGAGAAAAGCGGCAATGCAAGCGCAAACAAGTTGATGAGGAGCGCCGCCGCCAGGATATCCCGGTAAAGCGGAAACTGGTCGCGAAAAGCGCCCCAAAACCAATGGCGCTGTGGAACGTCAGCCAGTTCAGGCGCACGCTGATCGAAGCGAAAGTTCGGCCGCGAAAAAATCGCGATGCCGACATATCGGCCAAGCAGTTGTTCACGTGACAGCTGCACCACACCCTGCCCGGCCTCCGGGAACAGCAGGTTCGCCGTTTGCCCCTGGTCATCCCAGCCCAGCAAAAGACAGGCGCCATCTCCCTCAAGGAGCAGGACAACAGGCAACAGCGCTGAATCGATTTTTTCCAGGGGGCGCCGCAATATCTTGCATGACAGACCCGCACGCGCTGCTGCGCGGGAAAAGAGGGAAGGAGGAAGACCCGCCTTGGGCAGGGGAAGGCCCGCAGACAAAGCGGCACGGGTGCTTGGGCGGCCGTGTATGCGCGTCAACTCCACCAGGCAATCGAGCAAGGGATCGTGATGCAGCAAGTCTTCGCGCAAGCCTTGGCCCAAGTGGCTAGCCTCGCTCGTAGGACTGGTCTGCAATGGCACGTTCATGTCACTCATTTCTCGATCTTTAAGGCCTAGCCCATTCAAAATTGAAGTCGATACCCAAAGTAACCAATTGTAATAAAATCAAGCACTTGCCGCTACATCTGCAAGTCAGATTTTGTGAGTTGGTGCCCTTTTGGTGACATTGCCCGCGCAGTGTGGTGGCTTGACCCCATGACCACCAGCCCATCCGGCCCGCTGCTCCCCAGTTTGGGAACATACGAGGAGTTTACGCGACACAGGGACGCACAGATTCGCCAATTACGTCGTTCGACGATAGAAGCATTGTTGCTTGAATATGCTACCCCGCCAAGGGTAACCAAGCAGCGTCACAAGACACCCTTTTCTCATGGAAATCCCCAAGCGAACCATGAGAAACAGCGAATCAAGATCCTGAGCCCAATGACCCACCCGCAACAAGGAAATACCCCACGCGCTCAAAAAAATGGCGGAAAGCAAAACGCCCACATGAAGTGGGCGTTTGCTACCAGCCTTGACGGCTTGGGTGTTGGTTGCGCGGGCAAGATTTGAACTTACGACCTTTGGGTTATGAGCCCAACGAGCTACCAGGCTGCTCCACCGCGCGATAAGTAATTATTATACCCTATTCTGACTTGGCAATGTCAGAAGTAGTGTCTTCGGCAAGGTCAGGGCGATCCACCAACTCAACCAATGCCATGGGCGCGTTGTCACCTACGCGAAAACCCATCTTCAGGATACGTGTGTAGCCACCAGGGCGGGCCTTGTAGCGAGGGCCAAGCTCGGCAAAAAGCTTGACGACCATGTCGCGGTCACGCAGACGGTCAAACGCAAGGCGCTTGTTCGCGAGCGTAGGCTCTTTTGCCAGCGTGATCATGGGCTCGACGACGCGGCGAAGTTCCTTGGCCTTGGGCAAGGTCGTTTTGATCGCTTCATGCTGAATAAGGGAATTCATCATGTTGCGTAACATGGCCAGCCGATGTGAGCTGGTGCGATTGAGTTTACGAAGTCCGTGTCCGTGACGCATGGTGCTGTCCTTTCATTTTTTAATTCAGATAGCCGTATCAGGTACTACCTGTGCACTGCCTCCCGAAGGAGGCCAATTTTCAATTAGCGCTTGTCAAGACCAGCGGGAGGCCAGCTTTCCAGGCGCATGCCAAGTGTCAGCCCCCGGGATGCCAACACTTCCTTGATTTCATTAAGCGACTTGCGGCCCAGATTCGGCGTCTTGAGAAGCTCGTTCTCCGTACGCTGAATCAGGTCACCGATGTAATAAATGTTCTCCGCCTTGAGGCAATTGGCAGAACGCACCGTCAATTCGAGTTCGTCGACGGGTCGCAACAAAATCGGATCAAATTGCTGGGAGCTGCGCTGTACTGGAGCATCAAAAGCAGCCAGTTCGTTGCCTTCAAGCTGTGCAAATACAGCAAGCTGCTCAACGAGGATTTTAGCCGAGGCACGGACAGCGTCTTCCGCAGTCACCGCACCGTTGGTCTCGATTTCCAGAACAAGCTTGTCGAGGTCGGTACGCTGCTCGACGCGGGCGCTTTCGACGGTATAGCTCACCCGCTTGACAGGAGAAAACGATGCATCCAGGACAATCCGGCCAATCGATTTGGTGGATTCATCGCCATAGCGACGCATGGTGCCGGGAACATAACCGCGGCCGTTTTCGACCTTGATCTGCATGTCGATCTTGCCGCCGTGCGACAAATTGACGATGACGTGCTCTGGATTGATGATTTCGACGTCATGGGGCGTCTGAATGTCGGCAGCGGTTACGGGGCCTTCACCCTCCTTGCGCAAGCTCAGCGTAACTTCATCGCGATTGTGCAGCTTGAAAACCACGCCTTTGAGGTTCAGAAGGATATTGACAACATCTTCCTGGACACCATCAATGGACGAGTACTCGTGCAACACACCGGCGATCGTGACTTCAGTTGCGGCGTGACCCACCATGGACGAAAGCAAAACGCGGCGCAGGGCGTTGCCGAGCGTGTGGCCATAGCCACGCTCGAACGGCTCCAGAGTCACCTTGGCGCGATTGGCGGCAAGCTGCTCAACGTTAATAGTTTTTGGTTTCAGTAAATTAGTTTGCATGCATTCTTCCTCTCAATACCCTCGGCTCGTTACACCGATAAGGCCGGGTGAAGCGACCCTGCGCATACAGTGCCCCGTACGCGCAGGAACGAAAATTAACGTGAATACAGTTCGACGATCAACGACTCGTTGACGTCCGCAGCAAACTCATCGCGATCCGGCACTTTCTTGAAAATGCCCTCGCCTTTGTCTATGCTGACATCCACCCACGCTGGCATGCCGACTTGCTGCGCCAACTGCAGAGCTTCCGCCACACGGGTCTGCTTCTTGGACTTGTCACGAACGGCGATCACGTCACCCGTTTTAACCATGTAAGACGGGATGTTGACCGAACTGCCGTTGACGGTGATCGCCTTGTGCGACACCAACTGGCGCGCTTCGGCACGGGTAGAACCGAAACCCATCCGGTAAACCACGTTATCCAGGCGCGATTCCAGGATAAACAGCAGATTGGCACCGGTGTTTCCCTTGCGGCGATCAGCTTCTTCGAAATAACGGCGGAACTGCTTCTCCAGCACACCGTACATACGCTTGACCTTCTGCTTCTCACGAAGCTGCAGACCGAAGTCTGAGGTCCGGGTACCGGAGGTGCGGCCATGCTGGCCGGGCTTGGAGTCGAATTTGGCCTTGTCACCGATGGCTCTGCGAGCGCTCTTCAGGAACAGGTCGGTGCCTTCACGGCGGGATAGTTTGGCCTTGGGGCCGAGGTAACGTGCCACTTGAATTCCTTATGTCATCTGCTGCAGAAACTGCAGGAGCCGCAGGTAGCAACCTGACGGCGGTGGGCTTGATAAAAACTCGCCCGGTTGGCCTGCGTGAAAGCGAGGACCAAACCGGGAAAGCAGAACTTAAACTTAAATACGGCGGCGTTTCTGGGGACGGCAGCCGTTGTGCGGCACTGGCGTGACGTCAGCAATCGAATTGATGCGGATGCCAAGCGCTGCCAGCGCGCGAACCGATGATTCACGTCCTGGACCAGGGCCTTTGATTTCGACATCAAGATTCTTGATGCCCTGCTCAATGGCAGCGCGACCAGCCACCTCAGAAGCAACCTGAGCTGCAAAGGGAGTCGACTTGCGCGAACCTTTAAAGCCCTGACCGCCAGAAGAGGCCCACGACAAGGCATTGCCCTGACGATCTGTGATCGTGATGATGGTGTTGTTGAAAGACGCGTGAACGTGAGCGACGCCGTCGGCGACGTTCTTGCGTACTTTCTTGCGAACGCGTTGTGCTGCGTTACTGCTGGGGGCTTTTGCCATAACTACCTCTTACTCAATTATTTCTTCAAGGACTGTGCCGCCTTGCGCGGACCCTTGCGGGTGCGCGCATTGGTGCGTGTGCGCTGACCGCGCATGGGCAACCCGCGACGATGGCGAAAGCCACGGTAGCAGCCGATATCCATCAAACGCTTGATGTTCATCGTGGTTTCACGACGCAGATCACCTTCAATGGTGAATTGCGCGATCTGGTCACGAATTTTTTCCAAGTCACCGTCTGTGAGATCTTTGACTTTTTTGGAATACGCAATATCACATGCTTCGCAAATTTTGCGAGCACGAGTGCGGCCGATGCCGAAAATAGCAGTCAAGCCGATTTCGGCGTGCTGCTGCGGCGGAATATTGATACCAGCGATACGAGCCATATGCGTCCTCTAAAACTCTTGAAATCAGCCTTGACGCTGTTTGTGGCGTGGGTCTGTGCAAATCACACGCACAACGCCCTTGCGGCGGATGATCTTACAGTTGCGGCAAATTTTCTTGACCGAAGCTGAAACTCTCATGTCTTTCTCCTAAACTTCTGAACAGTACTTACTTGGCGCGAAACACGATGCGTGCTCGCGACAAATCATAAGGCGTTAACTCAACCGTCACCTTGTCACCAGGAAGAATGCGGATGTAGTGCATTCGCATTTTTCCCGAGATGTGACCCAAAACAACATGACCATTTTCCAGCTTTACGCGAAACGTCGCGTTGGGCAAGTTCTCCAAGACCTCACCCTGCATCTGGATAACATCATCCTTCGACATCCCAATCAACCACCTGGTGACGTTTTAAAATTCGCTTTCTTCAGCAGGGATTCATATTGCTGGGACATCATGTAGTTTTGTACCTGTGCCATGAAATCCATGGTGACAACCACAATAATCAGCAACGAGGTTCCACCGAAATAAAACGGCACGTTGTATTTCAAAATCAGAAATTCAGGCAGCAAACACACAAAAGTGATGTAAATGGCGCCAGCCAGCGTCAAGCGCACCAGAATCTTGTCAATGTACCGCGCCGTCTGGTCACCGGGGCGAATACCAGGAATGAACGCGCCGCTCTTTTTCAGGTTGTCAGCCGTTTCGCGGCTGTTGAAAACCAGGGCCGTGTAAAAGAAGCAGAAAAAGATGATCGCACTGGCATACAGCAACACATAGATCGGCTGGCCCGGCGTCAATGTAGCGGCGATATCCTTGAGCCAACGCGTACCTTCGCCCGTGCTGAACCAGCCAACCACGGTTGCCGGCAACAGAATGATCGACGATGCAAAAATCGGAGGAATCACACCGGCCATGTTCAGCTTCAAGGGCAGATGGGAGGATTGACCGCCATAGACCTTGTTGCCCACCTGCCGCCTGGCGTAATTCACCAGAATCTTTCGCTGCCCACGCTCGACAAACACAACAAAATACGTCACCAGCACCACAACGGCAACAATCACGATGGCCACCAAAATACTCATGGCACCGGTGCGAACAAGTTCGAGCAAACCGCCAAGCGCATTGGGCAGCCCTGCTGCGATGCCGGCAAAAATCAGAATCGAGATGCCGTTACCCAGACCACGCTCGGTGATCTGCTCGCCGAGCCACATCAAGAACATCGTGCCGGCAGTCAAGCTGACCACCGCCGTCATGCGAAATCCAAAGCCAGGAGCCAACACCAAACCCGGGGAGCTCTCCAGCGCAATCGCGATACCCATGGACTGAAACAGCGCCAGGCCCAAGGTGCCGTAACGGGTGTACTGCGTGATCTTCCTGCGACCAGCTTCGCCTTCTTTTTTCATCTGCTCGAATGTCGGAACGACATAGGTGAGCAGTTGCATGATGATGGAAGCCGAGATGTAGGGCATGATGCCCAGCGCAAACACCGTGAATCGCGACAGGGCTCCGCCGGAAAACATATTGAACAAACTCAATATGCCGCCTTGCTGCCCCTTGAACAGCTGCTGCAGCTGCCCAGGGTCAATTCCGGGAACCGGAATGTGAGCCCCAACCCGATACACCACCAGCGCAAGCAGCAAAAACACAAGCCTGTTGCGCAGATCACCGAACTTGCCGGTTTTTGCAATTTGTGCAGAGCTGGTTGCCACTGGTCGTTATCCGTGTTTGAGTATTAAGCGATCACGCCGCCGGCGGCTTCGATCACGGCTTTTGCACCCGCAGTCGCACCGATACCATTGAGCTTGACAGCCTTGGTCAACGCACCCGACTTGATGACCTTGACATTCTTTGCCAGCTGACCCACGAGGCCAGCTGTTTTGAGCGCCAACAGATCCACTTCGGCCAGGCCGAGCTGCTCAAGAGCAGCCAAGGTCACTTCCGCATTGAACTTGAGGTTGTGCGACTTGAAGCCGCGCTTGGGCAAGCGACGCTGCAAAGGCATCTGACCACCCTCAAAGCCCACCTTGTGGTAGCCACCGGCGCGGGATTTCTGGCCTTTATGACCACGACCGGCTGTTTTGCCGATGCCCGAGCCGATACCGCGACCAACGCGACGTTTGGCATGTTTTGCGCCTGCGGCAGGCTTGATTCCGTTTAGTTCCATCATAAGCTCCGCTTACAGCACCTTGACCAGGTAGCTGATCTTGTTGATCATGCCGCGCACAGCGGGCGTGTCCTGCAGTTCGCTCTTGCTGTTGATACCGCGCAGGCCCAGACCGCGCACCGTGGCGCGATGGGATTCCTTGGTGCCAATCGGGCTGCGAACCAGCGTCACCGTGAGTTTTTTCTCTGTCGTCATTGGGTATCGCCTTAGCCGAAGATTTCTTCGACGGATTTGCCACGTTTGGCTGCGATGTCCGAAGCCGTCGTGGAGTTGTTCAGGGCGTCCATCGTTGCACGCACCATGTTGTACGGATTGCTGGAACCATGGCTTTTCGCGACGATATCGGTGATACCCATCACTTCAAACACCGCACGCATCGGGCCGCCGGCAATGATGCCGGTACCTTTGGCGGCTGGCATCATCATGACGCTGGCAGCACCCCAATGGCCGAACACGTTGTGGTGAAGCGTGCCGTTTTTCAGAGACACTTTCGTCATGTTGCGACGTGCTTCTTCCATGGCTTTCTGCACGGCCGCAGGCACTTCTTTCGACTTGCCCTTGCCCATACCGACACGACCGTCGCCATCGCCAACCACGGTCAGGGCGGCAAAACCCAAAATCCGGCCGCCTTTGACAACTTTGGTCACGCGGTTCACCGCGATCATTTTTTCCTTCAGACCATCGTCTGGAGCGTCGTTTTGTTGTTTTGCTTGAAACTTAGCCATACTTAATTCCAGTCTGCTTAGAACTGCAAGCCAGCTTCGCGAGCTGCCTCGGCCAGCGCTTTAACGCGGCCGTGGTACGCAAAACCAGCGCGGTCAAACGCTACTTTTTCCACACCTGCTGCTTTTGCCTTTTCGGCAATACGCTTGCCAATGGCCTGCGCAGCAGCAACGTTGGCACCCTTGCCCGAAGCGCCGAGATCCTTGCGAACTTCGACTTCCGCGGTCGAGGCAGATGCCAGGATCTTGGTGCCGTCGCCAGAGATGACGCTGGCGTAAATATGCAAATTGGTGCGGTTCACCGTCAGACGGGCAACACCTTGCGTGGCAATGCGGATGCGGGTCTGGCGTGAACGACGAAGGCGCTGCTCTTTTTTGGTCAACATGGTGCAGCTCCTTATTTCTTCTTGGTTTCTTTGATCGTGATCTTCTCATCCGAATAACGGATGCCCTTGCCCTTGTAAGGCTCGGGAGGACGAACCGCACGAACTTCGGCAGCAATCTGGCCGACGCGCTGACGATCCGCACCCTTGATCACCACTTCGGTGGGCGTAGGTGTTGCAACCTGAATACCAGCCGGCATATCCATCACCACAGGGTGCGAATAACCCACCGTCAAATTCAGCTTGGCACCTTGCGCCTGGGCCTTGTAACCCACACCAACCAGGTTCAACTTTTTCTCGAAGCCCTTGGTGACGCCCGTCACCATGTTGTTAACCAGCTGACGCATGGTTCCACTCATGGCATTGGCTTCACGCGACTCGTTGGCCGGCGCAAAAGTCAGCTGACCAGCATCATTCTTGATGGTCACCAGGGCATTTTGCGTCAACGCCAGGGCGCCGAGGGCACCCTTGACATTGATCTGGTCGTCTTTCATCGCCACGTCCACACCCTGGGGCAAGACGACTGGCATTTTTCCTACACGAGACATTTCAGTTACTCCTCAATGCCCGTTAGGCCACATAGCAAAGCACTTCACCACCGATACCGGTAGCGCGCGCCTTACGATCAGTCATGACACCCTGGGGAGTCGTGACAATGGCGACGCCCAGGCCGTTCATGACCTGGGGGATGGCGCCGTGGCCTTTGTAGACGCGGAGGCCGGGGCGGCTGACGCGCTCAATGCGCTCAATCACCGGGCGTCCTGCGTAATACTTCAGGGCGATTTCCAGTTGGGGCTTGCCATCGTTGGCGCTGACGGAAAAGCCATCAATGTAGCCCTCATCCTTCAACACCTGCGCAATGGCGACTTTGACTTTTGAAGACGGCACCAGCACAACAGCTTTTTCAACCATTTGTGCATTGCGGATGCGTGTCAGCATGTCGGCAATAGGATCACTCATACTCATTTGCGGTTCTCCTATTGCTTACCAGCTTGCCTTGGTGATACCAGGGATATCACCAGCAAAAGCCAACTCGCGGATCTTGGCGCGAGCCAAGCCAAATTGACGGAATGTGCCACGCGGACGACCCGTGATCGCACAGCGGTTGCGCTGGCGTGTCGGATTCGCATTGCGGGGCAACTTTTGCAACTCCAGACGGGCCAGTGCGCGCTCTTCATCGGAGCGCTTGGCGTCGTTGGACGTTGCCTTGAGTTCAGCGTGTTTCTTGGCGAACTTGGCCACGAGTTTGTCGCGCTTCAGTTCACGTTGCAATAAAGCCTGTTTTGCCATGCCCGCCTCAGTTCTTGAACGGAAAACGGAAGCCTGTGAGGAGTGCCTTGCACTCTTCGTCGGTCTTAGCCGTGGTGGTGATGCTGATGTTGAGACCACGCAAGGCGTCAACCTTGTCGTACTCAATCTCAGGGAAAATGATCTGCTCTTTCACGCCGATGTTGTAGTTGCCGCGGCCATCGAAAGCCCGACCGGAGATACCACGGAAGTCGCGAACACGGGGCAGTGCCACCGTGACAAAACGATCCAGGAACTCATACATCTGGACGCCACGCAGCGTGACCATGCAGCCAATCGGCAGATCTTCGCGGATCTTGAAACCGGCGATAGCTTTCTTGGCCTTGGTCACCACCGGCTTCTGGCCGGCAATCTTGGTCATGTCGCTGACAGCATGCTCCATGACCTTCTTGTCGGCCACAGCCTCACTCACACCCATGTTGAGGGTGATCTTGGTGATGCGGGGAACCTGCATCGGCGATTTGTAGCCGAATTTCTCCATCAGCGCCGGCGCGATTTTCTCGCGGAACTGGGCCTGCAGGCGAGCCTGGGCAGGTGCAGCTTGGGTAGGTGCGGTCTTTGCCATATTTATGCAGCCTTGATTTCTTCGCCGCTGGACTTGAAGACGCGCACTTTTTTGCCGTCAGCCAACAACTTGATGCCCACCCGATCCGCCTTGCCCGTCGCGGCATTGAAAATGGCGACATTGGACTGGTGAATCGGCATGCTTTTTTCGACGATGCCGCCAGTGGCCCCCTTGAGAGGGTTGGGCTTGGTGTGTTTTTTCACCAGGTTGATCCCGTCCACCAGCACATAGCTGTCGTCCTTGCGCAGCGAAATCGTGCCGCGCTTACCCTTGTCACGACCTGCGATCACAATGATCTCGTCGCCTTTGCGAATCTTGTTCATGGCGCGTCCTTACAGAACTTCAGGAGCCAGGGACACGATCTTCATGAACTTCTCAGTGCGCAACTCGCGCGTGACCGGTCCGAAGATGCGGGTGCCGATAGGCTCCAGCTTGGCGTTAAGCAACACAGCTGCGTTGCCATCGAATTTGACGAGTGAACCATCGCCGCGACGAATGCCCTTGGCAGTACGAACCACCACAGCACTGTAAACCTCGCCTTTTTTGACGCGGCCACGCGGAGCGGCTTCTTTGATACTCACCTTGATGACATCACCGACGCTGGCATAGCGGCGCTTGGACCCGCCCAGCACCTTGATGCACATCACAGATTTGGCACCCGTGTTGTCAGCAACATCGAGTTTGGATTGCGTTTGAATCATTTAAATTAGTCCCAACTTGCACCAGCGCCTTTTCCCAGAGGGAAGACTTGCCAGTCAGTCTTGGGCCCGTCGTCCACACCACAAACCACTTGCGATGCTTCCGTTAGGCAGAATTCTCAGCTTTTTACAGCGAAGCCCACGATTATTAACAAATTCCCCCCGGCTGTCAACACCTTACGCTGTAAATTGTTCGCCAAGTACGCCGCCTCACCAGAGTCATTTGCAAAAACAGCTTCAACCCCCTGAGGGTCGGGCACAAGCAGCTATCAAAAATGAAGCATGGACAGCCAGTTCTCCGACGCTGGGCAGCGACGGGATGGCGTCAGGCCGGCAAAGTCAGGTACTGATCGGCCAAGGCCAGGAAATCAGCGAGCCGGGGATCCACCCCGGTTTCCTGCGCCAGCAACTCCGCCACGCTCGCCGCGAGGGTCCTGGCGAGCGCGGCGTCCAGAAACAGGAGCCGGGAGCGGCGCGCCAGTACATCCTCCACTGTGCGGGCGTACTCGTGCCGCGCCGCAAAGCGCACCATCGCCTCCGTCAGGCCGCCGCCCAGCAGCCTCTCCGCCCCCGGCAGGTCCTGGACGACAGCCGCTTCGCTCCCATATAAATGCATCCCCGGTGCGTCGCTGATCTTGTGGACCGATGGCTGGGCTCCCACCAGCTGCAGGCTGGCCGTGACGCCACCCGGGCGTTTTGCCAGCAACTCAGCGTCAAAACAGCTGTCCAGCACGTCTTCGGCCATGGCGCGATAGGTCGTCCACTTGCCGCCAGTCACGGTCACCAGACCGCTTTTGCTGACCAGGACCGTGTGTTCACGCGACAGCGCCTGAGTGCTGTCGCCCTCGTCTTGCGGGGGTTTGACCAGCGGACGCAACCCGACCCAGATGCTCTTGATATCGGCCGGGCCGGGCGCCCGGCTCAGGTAGCGCGCCGACTCACCGAGGATGAAGTCGACCTCTTCGCGAAAGGCCAGGGGTTCGCGCGCCAGATCGTTGCGCGGCGTGTCGGTGGTCCCCAGGATGGTCTTACCCAGCCACGGCACGGCAAACAGTACCCGCCCGTCCGCGGTTTTCGGCACCAGCAGCGCGTGGTCAGTGGGCAAAAATGATCGATCCACGACGATGTGAACACCCTGGCTGGGCGCGACCATGGGTTTGGCCTCGCGGCCTATGGCCTGGCCGTCGAGCAGTCGCAACTGATCGACCCAAACTCCCGCCGCATTCACAATACATTTAGCCCGCAGCGTAAGTGCTTGCCCACTTTCACGATCAGCCACATGCAGCCCCACCAGCTTGCCACCCTCATGAACAAGACCGGTCGCAGCACAATAATTGACCAGCAAGGCGCCGGCGCGCGCGGCGCTGCGCGCCAGCGCCAGTGCCAGCCGCGCATCGTCGAACTGGCCGTCCCAGTACTTGACCCCGCCCCGGAGCCCGGCCTGGCGGGCCGTCGGCTGGAGCTGCAATGTTTCAGCGCGATTGAGGAATTCGGTGGGACCCAGGCCGGCCTTGCCGGCCAGCGCGTCATACATCTTGAGTCCGACGCCGTAAAACGGCGCCTCCCAGAACTTGTAGGAAGGCATCACAAAAGGCAGGGGCTGGGCCAGATGCGGTGCATTGGCCAGCAGGCGCGTCCGTTCGTGCAGGGCCTCGCGCACCAGGGAGATATTGCCCTGCGCCAGATAACGGACCCCGCCATGGACCAGCTTGGTCGCACGGGAAGAGGTTCCCTTGGCAAAGTCGTGCGATTCGACCACCACGACGGAGAATCCGCGTGCCGCGGCATCCAGCGCCACACCGAGGCCGGTGGCCCCGCCACCGATAATGGCAATGTCGTAGGTATGGGGCACCTTCAGCCGTTCTATCAGGTCTGCGCGTCGCGTCGGCAACGGTGGGGGATCAAAAGTCATGGGCTGCATTGTCCATCGGCATTGATTCGCACGAAACCCCTGCGTAGCTTCGCCTGCCTGGCTCTTTCTTGCAGGCAAACGCAGGTGCCCCAAGTGAGCCAGGGAATGGCGCGCAGATCCGATGGGGCCGTCGGACCACCTCTGTTTTTTTCCGTATCTCCTGTCACCTGCAAGCCCGCCAGCATCCCCGGAATTTCCGTCGCTGCAGGCCGCGATCGGGGTAAGCTGCAGGGCCACCGCCCTCCTGAAACCTCCCACCCGCATCCTGCGATCATCGCCATGACCTACCTGCTTGCCCTGGACCAGGGCACCTCCAGCTCCCGCAGCATCGTGTTTGACGCGCAAGGCCACATCGTGGCGCTCGCGCAGCAGGAACTGCCGCAGATCTACCCCCGGCCGGGCTGGGTCGAACACGACCCGATGGAGATCTGGCGCACCCAGCTCGCCACGGCGCGTGAGGCCCTGGCCAAAGCTGGACTCAAGGCCACCGACATCCGCGCGCTGGGCATCACCAACCAGCGCGAAACCACCGTGGTCTGGAACCGCAAGACCGGCCAGCCCCTTCACCACGCCATCGTCTGGCAGGACAGGCGCGCCGAAGCCACGTGCGCCCGACTGCGCGAGGACGGCAAGGCCGACCTGATCCAGGCCAAAACCGGGCTGCTGGTCGATGCCTACTTTTCCGGCACCAAACTGAAGTGGCTGCTCGACAACGTGCCGCAAGCCCGGCAACAGGCGGCGCGCGGCGAACTCGCTTTCGGCACCATCGACAGCTGGCTGATGTGGCAACTCACCGGCGGCGCCGTGCATGCCACCGACGTGACCAATGCCTCGCGCACCATGCTGTTCAATGTGCATGCCAACACCTGGGATGCCGACCTGCTGGCGCTGCTGGACATTCCCGAGAGCCTGATGCCACGGGTGTTGCCGTCGAGCACGCACTATGGCGATGTGCTGCCGGACCTGCTGGGCGGGGCCATCCCGATTGGCGGCGTGGCGGGCGACCAGCAAAGCGCCTTGTTCGGCCAGGCCTGCTTCCGGGAGGGCATGGCCAAAAACACCTACGGCACGGGCTGTTTCATGCTGGTGCACACCGGTCACAAATTCCAGACCTCGCACAACGGCCTGCTCACCACCAGCGCGGCGCAGGTCACGCCGCAAACCGAATACGCGCTGGAAGGCAGCGTGTTTGTCGGCGGCGCCGTGGTGCAGTGGCTGCGCGACGGCCTGCACGCGATCCAGGGCAGCGGCGAGGTGCAGGCGCTGGCGCAAAGCGTTCCCGATTCCGGCGGCGTCATGATGGTGCCAGCCTTCACCGGCCTGGGCGCACCCTACTGGAAGCCCGACGCGCGCGGCACCATCACCGGCCTGACCCGCGGCACCACCGTGGCCCACATTGCGCGGGCCGCGCTGGAAAGCATTGCCTACCAGAGCGCGGCCCTGCTGCAGGCCATGAGCCGCGATGCGGTGGCGGCCGGCGCCGCGCCGGTGGGCGAACTCCGGGTGGACGGCGGCGCCTGCATCAACGACCTCCTGATGCAGTTCCAGGCCGACCTGCTGGGCATTCCGGTGGTCCGGCCGGCCGTGACCGAAACCACGGCGCTGGGCGCGGCCTACCTGGCCGGGCTGTCCAGCGGCGTCTATGCCAGCACCGCGGAACTCTCGGCCATGTGGCGCGCAGAGCGCACCTTTTTGCCCACCTTGAGCGCCGACCGCGCGGCCGGCCTGATGGCGCAGTGGGAACACGCGGTGCGGCAGACTGTGGCCTTGTAGACCGGGGCCGGCGGACGTCCGCGTCCTGTCACAACGCGTACAGATGGGAAAGCTAGACTCGCCTCATGCCCCGCCACCCCCCGCTCGCCACAGCCGCGTTTGAACTGACACGGCGCCGGGTGCTCGGCTACAGCGCGGCCGCTGCACTGGGTCTGGCGGGCTTGTCGCACGCCAAGCCAGCTCGGGCATCGCTGGCGCCACCCCGCTTGCGGCTGATCGGCGAGGCCCGTCTGCCACACCGGCTCCAGTTTCAGGGCACCACCGTCGGCGGCTTGTCGGGTGTGGATTACGACGCGGCCAGCGGCCTGTATTACCTGCTCAGTGATGATGGCTCGAACATCAGCCCGGCGCGGTTTTACACGGCACGCCTTCCTCTGGAAACAGACAGGCTGGGCGAGCCCGTCCTGACGGGCGTGACCAGCCTGCGCCAAGCCGATGGCAGCACCTACCCAGCAGCATTGCGAGGCATCCAGGTTCCCGACCCGGAGGCGATCCGCTGGCGCCCGGCCAGCCAGACCCTGCTGTGGACCAGCGAGGGCCATGCCCTGACAGGCGCGGCCCCCACGCTGCGCGAAAGCCGCACCGACGGCACGCTGGTGCGCGAATTGGCGCTGCCGGCCATGTTCGACTTTCAGCTGACACGGGGGCCGCGTAGCAATCTGACGCTGGAGGGCCTGGCCCTGAGCCCGGATGGCCGCCAAGCCTGGATCGCCATGGAAGGCGCGCTGCGCCAGGACGGCCCCCTGCCCACCGTGCAGGCGCCGGGCGGGCCCTGCCGCTTCACCCAGCTGGACCTGGCCAGCGGGCAGGTCGTGCGGCAAATCGCCTACATCCCCGACGCGATTCCACGCGCACCGGTTCCGCCGGCCACCCAGGCCGACAACGGCGTCACTGAAATTCTGATGCTGGACGCCGACCGCATGCTGGTGCTGGAGCGGGCCTACATGGCGGGGCATGACGCCGTCTCGGGCAATTCGCTGCGCCTTTACCTGGTCGACCTGCGCGAGGGGACGGACACGCTGAATCTGGCCACACTGCAGCCTGGCGCTTACCAGCCGGTCGCCAAGAGGCTGCTGGCCGATTTTTCCACCTTCACCGGCGCCGGCCCGGGGCCCCGGCTGGCCCGCCTCGACAACACCGAGGGCATGTGCTGGGGACCGCGGCTTCCGAATGGCAACCGGAGCCTGCATTTCATTAGCGACGACAATTTCAATTCGCGGCAAATCACCCAATGGCTGGCTTTTGAATTTTTTGACTGAACCTTCATGACTTCACCCCTTTCCCCAGACAGCAGCGCCATCGCCTTCATAGGCGGCGGCAACATGGCCAGCGCCATCATTGGCGGCCTGCTGCAACAAGGCACACCCGCGGCCCGGATCCAGATCGTCGAGCCCTGGGCCGAGCAGCGCGCCAAGCTCCAGGCGCAGTTCGGCATCGCCGCCGAGGCGGCACCCGGCGCGGCGCTGGCCTCGGCCGGGCTGGTGGTCTGGGCCGTCAAGCCCCAGACCTTCCGGGAAGCCGCCCTGCAGGCCGGCCCGTACACCGGCCAGGCCCTGCACCTGAGCGTCGCGGCCGGCATCCGCTCGGACAGCATGGCCGCCTGGCTGGCGACCGAACGCATCGTGCGCGCCATGCCCAACACGCCGGCCCTCGTCGGCCAAGGCATGACGGCCCTCTTCGCCCGTCCCGCCGTCAGCGCCGCCGAGCGCCAGGCGGTCGAGCGTGTGATCCGGACCACCGGCGAACACCTGTGGCTGGCGCAGGAAGCGCAGCTGGACGCCGTGACCGCCCTGTCCGGGTCCGGCCCGGCCTATGTGTTTTATTTCATCGAAGCCATGGTGCAGGCCGGCACCGAGATGGGGCTGAGCCGCGAACAGGCGCAGCAGCTGGCGGTGCAGACTTTTGTCGGCGCCTCCGCCCTGGCCAAAGCCTCCAGCGAGCCACCGGAGACCCTGCGTGAACGCGTGACCTCCAAAGGGGGAACCACCTACGCAGCGCTCACGTCCCTGGAGCAGGCCGGCGTCAAGCAGCAGTTCATCCGCGCCATGCACGCTGCCCGGCAGCGCGCTGCAGAGCTCGGTGACGAGTTCGGCGCGGCCTGATATTTTGAACAAAAAAGGCCCGTAGCCCTTATTTTGCAGGCGCCAACAGCTCCTGTTTTAATAGCACATCAACGACCTGTGTGATCACCACCCGGCAAAGGCGTAGGACAGCGCAATACCGGCGAACACCGTGAAGCCCAGCCAGTGATTCAGGCGAAACGCCCTGAAGCAGTCGTCGCGCTCACGCCGGCGGATCAGCCAGCCATGCCACAGCGCCTGCCCCAGCGCCACCACAATCGCTATGAAATAAATAGCTGGTTGCGCAATATCCATCAGGGCCCAGGCCCAAATAGACAGGTAAATCAGGTAACTCGCCAAAACCGCCGCCACGTCGAAACGGCCCAGCGTGATCGCCGAGGTTTTCATGCCGATCTTGAGGTCGTCGTCGCGGTCCACCATGGCGTATTCGGTGTCGTAGGCAATCACCCAGAAGAGATTGCCCAGCAACAGCAGCCAGGCCAGCGCCGGCACCCGCGACTGCACCGCGGCAAACGCCACGGGAATGCCGAAGCTGAAGGCCACGCCCAGCACCGCCTGCGGCATGGACACAAAACGCTTGGCATAGGGATAGACCACGGCCACCGCCAGTGCGGCAAAGGACCAGGCGATGGTGGCGGTGTTGGTGGTCAGCACCAGGCCAAACGCCAGCAGCGCCAGCACCGCCCCCACGACCAGCGCCTCCTTGACGGACACCGCGCCGCGTGTCACCGGGCGCTGCGCCGTGCGTTTGACATGCCGGTCAAACTCGCGGTCGGCGACGTCGTTGAGGCAGCAGCCGGCACTGCGCATGAGGATGGTGCCCAGCGTGAACACCGTCAGCAGGTGCCAGCCCGGGAAACCGTGCGCCGCGACCCACAGCGCCGACAGCGTGGGCCAGAGCAGCAGCAGCCAGCCGGCGGGGCGGTCCCAGCGGATCAGTTCAAGGTAGAGGCGTAATTTGTGCGTCACGCAGCGATGTTAGTCGCTACCCGGATCACTCTTCGAGAAGCGAACGCAGCATCCAGGCAGTCTGTTCGTGCACGGTCAGGCGCTGGGTCAGCAGGTCGGCGGTCGGCTGGTCGTCGGCCTTGTCGGCCACCGGGAACAGCTCCCTGGCCGTGCGCGCGACCGCCTCATGGCCTTTCACCAGAATGCGCACCATCTCCAGCGCCTTGGGCGGCGTGGTCGGCACGTCGGGGACCGAGGCCAGCTTGCTGAACTGCGCATACGATCCCGGCGCCGGGTGGCCCAGCGAGCGGATGCGTTCGGCGATCGGGTCCACCGCCGCCCACAGCTCGGTGTACTGCGTCATGAACATGGCATGCAGGGTGTTGAACATCGGCCCGGTCACGTTCCAGTGAAAGTTGTGCGTGGTCAGGTACAGCGTGTAGGTGTCCGCCAGCAAGCGGCTCAGGCCCTGGGCAATCGCGGCGCGGTCTTTTTCGCCGATGCCGATGTTGATGGGCGGCGCGCCAGTACTGCCGGCAGAAGCCTTGGAAGATGTTTTGGCCATGGTGTGTCCTTGATTGACTTTGATGAAAGAGTCTGGACATCACTCTAAGCAATCGGCAAGCCCAAGGCAACAGTCAAACTTTATCGCCTTGATAGGCGTCATGACATGCCCGCTGGCACCGCTCAGGACAGGCGCGTCACGCCCGGCAGCTCGCAGGCGTAAATCGCGTTGCGCAAGGCGGCGATCGCTTCGTAACGGGTGAAACTGCGGCGCCAGGCCAGCACCACACGCCGCGTCGGCACATGGCCCTCAAACGGCAGGTAGCGGATGTAGGAGGGCAACTCCGGCACTTCCCGGTTTTTGGCTTTTGAAACGGCTTTGGCAGGCGCCGGCGGCAGCAGCAGTGCCTCCTTGGGCACGCTCAGCCGCGGCACCAGCGTCACCCCCATGCCGGCCGCGACCATATGTTTGATGGTCTCCAGCGACGAGCCTTCAAAACTTTTGCGTATGCCCTCGGCATTGCTCGAAAACCGGGCGAACTCGGGGCAGACCTCAAGGACATGGTCGCGAAAGCAGTGCCCGGTGCCGAGCAGCAGCATGGTTTCTTTTTTCAGTTCTTCGGCGGTGATATTGCTGCGCGCGGCCAAGGGGTGGTTGCTCGGCACGGCCGCCATGAACGGTTCGTCATACAGCGGCGCAATCGCCAGGTTGGTGTCGGGAAAAGGTTCGGCCAGGATGGCACAGTCGATCTCGCCGGTGCGCAGCTCTTCGAGCAGCTTGACGGTGAAGTTTTCCTGCAGCATCAGCGGCATCTGCGGCGTGAGCGCAATCGCCTGGCGCACCAGGTCGGGCAGCAGGTAGGGGCCGATGGTGTAGATCACGCCCAGCCGCAAGGCGCCGGCCAGCGGGTCCTTGCCGCGCTTGGCAATCTCGCGGATGCTGTCGGCCTGCTCCAGCACGCTTTGCGCCTGGCGCACGATCTCTTCGCCCAGCGGCGTCACCGTGATCTCGTTGGCGTTGCGCTCGAACAGCTTGACCTGCAACTCTTCCTCGAGCTTCTTGATCGCAACGCTCAAGGTCGGCTGCGACACATGGCAGGCCTCGGCGCCCCTGCCGAAGTGTTTCTCGCGGGCGACGGCCACGATGTACTTAAGCTCTGTGAGAGTCATCCAGGTTCACCATTTCTGCAAGCGCCTGCGGCCATCGCCAACGATCTTGTCCGGGGGTCGACCCCCACAAGCGGGGCCCCTCGCCCTGTCCCTCCCAAGATCACGGCAACAATGTATTTGAGTTCGGTGAGCGTCATGGGCTTGATTGTCTGCTTTTTGCTTGGAGGGAAGCGGTGCCAGGTTTGCGATGAGCGCAGCGCGACCCTATTCAAGCAACGATGGATTCCAGGCCCTTTTTGTCAATGAGCTGAAGCAGTTTGGCCGCTGCGCCACTGGGGTGCTTGCCTGAACTGGGTGACTCCCACTTTTGAACGGCTGAAACGCTCACGTTCAAGATGGACGCCAGCACCGATTGGCTGACCTTTGCCCTTCCCACGCGAATGGCCGTGACTTTTTCGGCGGTGTATTCGGGTGGACGCTGGCAGATGAGATTCATTTTTGCCATGTCTTGTTTCGAGATCAGTTCGTGCCCTTGCAGGGCCTGCGCCATCTCCATCATCTCGTCCAGAACGCGGTTCTTTTCAGTTGGTTTTTTATTTGCCATTACAAATCTCCTTCAGGATTTCAGCCGCAAGCAATTCATCAAGTTTTTGAGCGTCTGCAGCCTGCAGTCCAGACGCGATGATTTTCGTGGCTTCCACTTCCTTGTCCGAAAAATCAGACCCCGGCTGGCTCTTCTCACGCCCGGCCAGAAAGAAAATGGCGTCCTTGTGCTTCTTGGCCACCAGGGTACGGGTCGATCCACTTTTGCCCTGTCCGGGCACCGCCACGCGCTTCTTGCAAACCCCGCCACCCAAATCCGCTTCAAACAAACCCTGCTCTATCTCGCTGGCGGCCTGGCAAAGCAGTAGATCGCTCACCACCTTGCGCGCCCAGCGGTCAAACGTCTTGGTTTTGAAGACACGTTTCATTGACGAATTTTAATCGCTTATAGCACCTGGTGCAATAGCCATTAAAAAATGTCATTGAGAACGGATGTTTCTGAATCAGAGCAGCCAGAAGGAGTGGGGAATCTGGCCAGACTAGAAACGACCTCGATAAGCTCAACCAGAGTTCTGGAAACGCTAGAAACTCAGTAGCAAATTACGCCCGCATCTAAAGGGCTAACAGCCGTTTTACGCCAAAACCCAAGGCTCCACTCAAATTCGGCCCGCCGCTACGGGCCATGTCAATTCACGCCATTGGTCATGGGTCGCAGCAATCAGTGCAAAAATCCGGTCACAATTTGCTCGGGCGGAAGGATGAAAATGACAAACCTGTGCCACCACTATCGGCCATCCCGGCCAACGCTTCAGTCCAACAAGGTTTATCTGCATCAGGAGCTGCTCCTGGTTTTTGTCAGCTTGGCCTCGCAATGGCTAAACAATATTTTTATACCTTTTACCCAACACGGAACACCATCATGAACTTCAAAGGACTCGCGGCCTGCGCAACGATCTTGATCTCGGTAGCATCAACCGCTCATAGTCAATCGATCTTGGAACAGTGCAGGGCATACGCTCGAGCGATTGAAGCAGTTGCGGAGGCACGTGACAATCTTGATGACCCGTCATGGGAGAAACTTGTTGATCGTCATCCAACTTTGAAGAAAAATGGGAAGAATGATCGAGCGGTTCTATACGCCCAGTTGATCAACCTTCGGGCCATCAACAAGAACGCTACACCTCTCGCTCTGAAGATGAATGCGTTTGAAAGCTGTCCAACAACATATATGTGCGCGCATCTCGGCGAAGGCTGTCCGAAATGAACGCTCTGAATGAATCACCGATGACTACCATTCAAGCTGAAATTCCCGAGATTCCCCATGGGCATGGCCTGTCTTTTAAGAAGGGCGTTGCTGACGGACTACTGGAATGCCGTAACCACGAAGGAGCGCATCACGAAACTCATGCTGCAAGTTATCAACGTGGCCTTGCCGTGGGCGCCGAACTCATGCGCGAAATCGCTCGGGTAGTAAAGGCATGAACCGCTCCCTCCAATGGATCACCTTCGGTTCCACGGGGCTTTAAAGTTAGCAATCCCAACTCAAGCCTTCAAAAACTCCGCCTTCCCCCCCAGCCACCGCAAAATATGCCGATGCGCCAGCTCAGGGTATTTGTCCAACATCCCCGGCGCCAATGCCCGCGCCCAGGCCAGCAGCTCGGTATCCGTCGCCAGGTCCGCAAACCGCAGCAGCGGCGCGCCGGACTGCCGCGCACCCAGAAACTCCCCCGGCCCGCGGATCTCGAGATCGCGCCGGGCAATCTCGAAGCCGTCCTGCGTCTCCACCATGGCCTTGAGCCGGGCGCGCGCGGTTTCACCGAGGCGTGGCGCGTCCCCGGTCGAATACAGCAGCACACAGGCCGAGGCCGCAGCGCCGCGCCCGACCCGGCCGCGCAGCTGGTGCAGCTGGCTCAGACCAAAACGTTCGGCGTGTTCAATCACCATCAGCGAGGCATTGGGCACGTCCACGCCGACCTCGATGACCGTGGTGCTGACCAGCACGCCGAGCTGGCCGCTGGTGAACTGCGCCATCACCGCCTTTTTTTCGGCCGGCGGCATGCGTGAATGCAGCAGGCCGACCTGGGTGCCGGGCAAGGCGGCGCTCAGGGCTTCGTGCGTCTGCGTGGCGTTGATCAGGTCGACCGACTCGCTCTCTTCGATCAGCGGGCAGACCCAGTAGACCTGCCGGCCCTCGGCGAGCTGGCTGCGTATGCGCTCCACCACCTCGTCGCGCCGCACCTCGCTGACGACCTTGGTCACGATGGGCGTGCGGCCCGGTGGCAGTTCATCAATGGTGGAAACGTCGAGGTCGGCGTAATAACTCATGGCCAAGGTGCGCGGGATCGGTGTCGCCGTCATCATCAAGAGGTGCGGTTCTTCTCCGCCCTCGGTCATCTTGCTGCGCAGGGCCAGCCGCTGGGCGACGCCAAAGCGGTGCTGCTCGTCGATGATGGCCAGCGCCAGGTTTTTGAAAATCACCTTGTCCTGGATCACCGCATGGGTGCCGACCACCAGGCCGGCCGCGCCGCTTTCAATCATGGCCAGGGCTTCGCGCCGCTCTTTCGCCTTCCGGCTGCCGGTGAGCCAGGCGGTCTGGATGCCCAGCGGTTCGAGCCAGCCGATCAGCTTGCGAAAGTGCTGCTCGGCCAGGATTTCGGTGGGCGCCATCAGCGCGCACTGCCAGCCGGCGTCCATGCAGCGCGCCGCGGACAGCGCCGCCACCACGGTTTTGCCGGAGCCCACGTCGCCCTGCAGCAGGCGGTGCATGGGCACATGCCTGGTCAAATCGGCCGCGATCTCGCTGCCGACGCGCTGCTGCGCGGCCGTCAGGCGAAACGGCAGGCGCTCCAACAACTGCTCCTGCAGCGTGCACTGCGGGCCATGCACAGGCGACCGCAACGGCGGCGCGCGCATGGCGGCGCGCACACGCCGCGCCTGCAACTGCGACAGCTGCTGGGCCAGCAGCTCCTCGGCCTTCAGGCGCTGCCAGGCCGGGTGGCTGCGGTCTTCCAGCGTGGCCAGCATCACGTCCGGCGTCGGGTGGTGCAAAAACTGTAGCGCCTCGCGCAGGCTGGACAAGGGCTGAGGCAGGTTTTTGCTTAAAAATTCGGCCGGCAGCGTTTCCGCCAGGTCGGCCCGGGCCAGCCCGCCGAGCACGGCCTTGCGCAAATAGGTCTGCGGCAAACCGGCCACCGTGGGGTACACCGGTGTCAGCGCGGTGGCGAGTTCGCCGCCGGCGGCGCGAAAACTCGGGTGCACCATCTCGCGGCCCACAAACCCGCCGCGGATCTCGCCGCGCACCCGCACGCGTGCACCGACGCTGAGGGTTTTCTGGTGCGCCGGGTAAAAGTTGATGAAGCGCAGCACGCAGGTGTCGCTGCCGTCGTCCACCGTCACGCGCAGCTGCCGGCGCGGGCGGAAGGCAATTTCGCTGTGCGTGACCTGGGCCTCGATCTGCACCATGTCACCGTCGCGCGCATCGGCCAGCCGGGTGATGCGGGTTTCGTCCTCGTAGCGCAGGGGCAGGTGCAGCGCCAAATCAATGTCGCGGCGCAGGCCCAGCTTTTCCAGCGCTTTCTGCGGCTGGGACTTGGGCGCTACCGCCGCGCCGGCGCCTGCCGCAGCAGCCGGCGCCTTGGGTGGAGAAGCAGCGGGGACAGACCGGGTCGGCATGGGACAATTGTGCCGTCAACCCGGAAACCACAGTTGACCGCTTCCAAATTTCGAAAAAGCCGCTTGAATACCGTCATTCACCTTTTCGCTGACACTCATCTTGTGGATGACAGCGCTATGCACCCGATTGCGCCACCCGCACAGCGCCATGCGGCGTTGCTCCGCCTTGTGGGCAATAGCCCACTGCGTTGTCGCGTCTTGCCTGGCACCGCGCGGGCAGCACACTCGGGCGCATCCAACCGCGGTTTCTAGGTTTATGAAGACGCATTTCAGCCTCAGTGATTTTGATTTCACACTCCCCGACGAACTGATCGCCCAGCACCCGGCCGCCGAACGCAGCGCCTCGCGCCTGCTGGACGGGCGCAGCGACACCCCCGTGGACCGCCGTTTTACCGAGCTGCCCGACCTGCTGCAACCCGGCGACCTGCTGGTGCTCAATGACACCCAGGTCGTCAAGGCGCGGCTGTTCGGGCAGAAAAGCAGCGGCGGCCGGCTGGAACTGCTGATCGAGCGGGTGCTCTCGCCCACGCCGCAGGCCGGCCATGAAGTCGCCGCCCACATGAAGGTCAGCAAGAAGCCGTTGCCGGGCGCGGTGCTGCAGATGGACGGTGGCTTCACCGCCACGCTGCTGGGCCGCTGGCCCCACGAGGACGGACCGCTGTACCACTTCGCCCTGAGCAGCGATCCGTATGCGCTGATGGCCAGCCACGGCCATGTGCCGCTGCCGCCCTACATCACCCACACCGACTCGGCCGTGGACGAGCAGCGCTACCAGACGGTGTTTGCCAAAAATCCGGGCGCGGTCGCCGCACCAACGGCCGCGCTGCATTTCGATGACGCGGTGCTGGCCCGGCTGGAAGCCCGCGGCATCCAGCGCGTCAGCGTCACGCTGCATGTAGGCGCCGGTACTTTCCAGCCGGTCAAGACCGAAAACATCGCCGACCACCAGATGCATTTCGAGCGCTTCGAGGTGCCGCCAGCGACGCTGCAGGCGATCCGGGACTGCAAGGCGCGCGGCGGCCGCGTGGTTGCGGTCGGCACCACCAGCGTGCGCGCCCTCGAGTCGGCAGCCAGATTCGGCCCCGGGTGCAAGGACACCAACATCTTCATCACGCCGGGCTTCGAGTTCCAGGTGGTGGACCTGCTGCTGACCAATTTTCACCTGCCCAAAAGCACCTTGATGATGCTGGTCAGCGCCTTTGCCGGCTATGAACACATCATGGCGCTGTACCGCCACGCCATCGCCCAGCGTTACCGCTTTTTCAGCTACGGCGACGCCATGCTGCTGCAACGACGCCCCTGAGACAATCACCCCATGCTGAAATTTGAAGTCCTGACCACCGACACCGCCACCACCGGCCCCGCGGGCGCCTACCTCGGCTCCTTCGCCCGCCGCGGCACGCTCACCCTGAACCACGGCGTGGTGCAGACGCCGATCTTCATGCCGGTCGGCACCTACGGCACGGTCAAGGGCGTGATGCCGCAGTCCCTGCATGACATGGGTGCGCAAATCATCCTGGGCAACACCTTTCACCTGTGGATGCGCCCGGGGCTGGACGTGTTGGCCCAATTCGGCGGCCTGCACAAGTTCGAGAACTGGCACAAGCCCATCCTGACCGACAGCGGCGGCTTCCAGGTCTGGTCGCTCGGCGAGATGCGCAAGATCTCCGAGGAAGGCGTGAAGTTCGCCTCGCCGGTCAACGGCGACAAGCTGTTCCTGACGCCCGAGATCTCGATGCAGATCCAGACCGTGCTCAACAGCGACATCGTGATGCAGTTCGACGAATGCACGCCTTACGACACCAAGGGCCACATCACGACCGAGGACGAGGCGCGCTTTTCGATGGAACTGAGCCGGCGCTGGGCCCAACGCTGCGAGGACGAATTCGCCCGCCTGGAGAACCCCAACGCGCTGTTCGGCATCGTGCAGGGCGGCATGTTTGAAAACCTGCGCCAGGAATCGCTCGACGCGCTGGTCGAGATGGACTTTCCCGGCTACGCCGTCGGCGGCGTCAGCGTCGGCGAGCCCAAAGAGGAAATGCAGCGCATCATGGCGCACACGCCGCACCGCCTGCCTGCGCACAAGCCGCGTTACCTGATGGGTGTAGGCACGCCGGAAGACCTGGTCGAAGGCGTGAGCGCCGGCGTCGACATGTTCGACTGCGTGATGCCGACGCGCAATGCGCGCAACGGCCACATGTTCACGCGTTTCGGCGACCTGAAGATACGCAACGCCCGCTACAAGACCGACGAGCAGCCGGTGGACAGCACCTGCAGCTGCTACACCTGCCAAAATTTCAGCCGTGCCTACATGCACCACCTGGACCGCTGCGGCGAGATGCTGGGCCCCATGCTCAGCAGCATCCACAACCTGCACTACTACCTGAACCTGATGCAGGAGGTGCGCGACGCGCTCGACGCCGGTCGCTTCGGCGCCTTTGTGCGGCAATTCAAACAGGACCGGCAACGCGGCGTCTAGACATTAACTGCAACACCACCACAAGGAAACCGTCATGAAATACCGCCGCCTTGGAAACAGCAACCTGAAGGTGTCCGTCCTGTGCCTGGGCACCATGATGTTCGGCGAGCAGACGCCGGACGACGAGGCGGCGCGCATCGTCGCCTCGGCCAACGACCATGGCATCAATTTCATCGACACGGCCGACGTCTACAACGAAGGCAAGTCCGAAACCCTGCTCGGCAAACTGCTGGCCGGACAGCGCCCGCACTGGGTGCTGGCCAGCAAGCTGGGCAACCAGGCCGGCCCGGGCGTGAACCAGGGCCACTGCTCGCGCAGCTGGATCCTGCAGCAGACCGATGCCATCCTGGCGCGGCTGGGCACCGACTACCTCGACATCCTGTACCTGCACCGCGACTTCCACGGCGAAAACCTCGAGGAAGCGGTACGCGCGCTGGGCGACCTGATACGCAGCGGGAAAATTCGCAGCTTTGGCCTGTCCAACTTCCGCGGCTGGCGCATTGCCGAGATCATGCGCATCTGCGCGAGCACCGGCGTGCCGCAGCCAGTGGTCTGCCAGCCCTATTACAACCTGCTCAACCGTGGCCCCGAAGTCGAAATCCTGCCGGCCTGCGGCCACTACGGCCTGGGCGTCGTGCCCTACAGCCCGCTGGCGCGCGGCGTGCTCACCGGCAAGTACCCACCGGGCCAGCCGCCGGCCGAGGGCACACGCGCCGGCAGCGGCGACAAACGCATCCTGGAAACCGAGTTTCGCGAAGAGTCACTGGTGATCGCCCAGAAGATCAAGGCACGCTGCGAAGCCAAAGGCTGGGTGCCGGGGCAGTTTGCCGCCGCCTGGGTGCTGGCCAACCCGCTGGTCAGTTCGGTGATTGCCGGGCCACGCCTGCTCTCGCATCTGGAAGACGTCTATGGCGCGACCGACTTGGTGCTGGACAGCGACGACGAGGCCTTCATCGATGAGCTGGTGATTCCGGGCCACGCCTCCAGCCACGGCTACAACGACCCGAGCTACCCCTTTTACGGCCGCCCGGTCTGAGCCGAAAGACCGCTATTGAATCAGTAGCTGCCTGCGCCCGTTGTATCAGGGCTGCAGGCAGTTTTTACTGAAAATTCCGGTTAACCCTGCTTCTGGAACAGCACCAGCTTGGTCTGGGTGGCGACCATGCCGTCCTTGCCGGCCGTCATCGACACCTCGTAACGTGTTCCGGGCAGCGGAAACTGCGGCGAGAAGCTGAACGAGAAGTTGCCGTTGCCGTCGGCCTGAACCCGCTGCGTCAGCAAATCCTGGTTCATGCCAAACAGGCCGGCGAGCGTTCCGACGGCGCTGACCTTGACATCCACCACCGCGCCTGGGGCGGTGCGGCCGCGCACCACCACCGGGCTGCCTTCCACCGAAGCATTGTTGGCGTGGCTGGTCACCTGCAACAGCACGGTGGCAGGCGCGGCGCTCACGGCCGAGGCCACGTCGAAGGTCCAGGTCTGGCGCACGGCATTGCCAACCATGTCCTTGGCCGTCACGTCCACCGCGTAGCGGCCAGCGGGCAGGTCTGCGCGGTAGGTGAAGAACTGCGGCGTGATCTGGGTGGCGGCGGTGACATCGCGCCCCGCCAGCATGATGCGCACGCTTTTCGGGTCCACGCCCACGCCGCCCGCATCGTCAAAGGTGCCGGACACGGAGGTGTTGGCGCTGCGCGTGATCGACTCACCGTCGCGTGGCGACAGGTTGCGGATCACCGGCGGCTTCGCATCGGCCATCAGCGGCTGGGTCAGGGTCGAGGTGACCGCGCGGTCGCCGACACGCAGGGTGGCGACGACAGGCCGTGACGGCGCCAGGTTGTCCAGGCGGCGAATGGTGTAGGCGCCCTCATACACACCGGGGCTCACCTCGCGCATCGCGACATTGTTGATGACACCGGGAATGTCGAACTCGGCCTTGCCGCCCGGCGCGCCGTTTAGCGTGAAGCGCAGTTCAGCACCAGGCTCGAGCTTGTCGACCGGCGCCACCGAGAAGCGGTCGATTTTCAGGCCGGGGGGCGGGGCGACAGCCACCGGCGGAGCCACGGGAGCGTTCGAGCCTGCAATGCCGGCCGGGAAACTGTAGTTGGCGGCGACGCTGCGGTTGCGCACGCGCAGCGTGGCACGGATGGGACTGTTTTCGGCAATCCGGTCCTGGCGCCGGATGGTGTAGCTTCCCGTGTAGACCCCACGTTCGGTTTCCTTGAGCATGATGTTGCGGGGCACGCCGCGCACGCTGACACTGACTTTCCCACGCGGCGTTGCTTCCACAGTGAACTCCAGATCGGCCCCGGCGGTGAGGCCACCATCAGAGCCCACCTGCAGCGATCGCAACTCGGGCGCGGCTGGTTGCGCCATGGCGGTGCCCGGCAGGGCGATCAGCGCTGTGGCGGCGGGAAGCAGCAGGAAAAAGGCTGCCACCTGGTTGCGTATCTGTTTTTTCATGATGTTCAAACCTTGTAAATTGGTTTGCCCACTGTGATGGCAGCGCATCGCGAAACCTGTAGGCGCCGGGGCTCGCCGGCCGTAGGCGGCCAGCGGGAAGCACCAAGGACAAGACGCCGTCAGCCCAAGGGTATCGGGCCTGCCTGCGCGGCAGCGCCGGGGGCAGGCTCGGGAAGCCGCCTCGGTCGCTTGCCGTCGGCACCGCAGGCATGGCAGAACTTGGCAAACGCACTCTTGCGCGCGGTGCAGGGCAGGCAATGGTCGAACAGGCCGATGCCGCAGTGCGGGCAGAAGTCGATCTCCGGGTTTTTCAGGTCCACCGTCCGCTCGCAACCGGGGCACACCCCCTTGGACAGGCGGGTGAGCGCCGTGTCATAGCTCAGCTCCTCGCGGCGCTGCGCATCGGGTAGCTGCTCGGCGAGTTTCTGCCTTTCCAGGTAGCGGTTCAGTGAAACAATCGCCTGCCGTCCGACCAGCACCGTGATGAGAATGCCGACGATGTAGCGCACATAACCGCCGTAACTGGGCAGGTAGGGCACGAGTTCGACAAAGAAGGCGAACAGTGCAAAAAAGATGAAGCCCCAGACAAAGGGCCAGTAGGTGCTTTTGCGCTTTTTGGCAAACAGCCAGCCGGCCGCCACCAGCAGCGGCAGGGTCAGCGCCAGCCGGTACCCAAACACGCGCAGCTCCTGGGCGCGCCGCGCGCTTTGCCACTTGTCCTGCGCCGCACGCTCCAGCTCAGCGATGCGTTCACGCGTGCGCGTGGCGCCCTGGCTGGCGTCCAGTGCCTTCTGCTGCTCGGCCTCCATTGCGGCGAGCGCCTGACGCTCGGCCGTCTTCAGGCCATCCAGCGCACGTGTCCGTTCGAGTAGTTCCGGATCCTGCTCGGCCCGTTCGGTCGCGCGCCGCGTCGCCAGCCAGTTGTTGAAGGTCTCGCTGGCCGAGCGCGAATTGGCCTGCGCCACGCGCAGCTTGAGCCGGGCCTGCTCCAGCGCTTCCTGCGCCTGGCGACCCTGGCGCTCGGCCGTCTTGAGGTTCTCGCGCGCCTGGGTGGCGGCGGGCTGCTCGATGAAATCGTCCAGGGCCAGGGCTTTCTCGACCTGCGGCAGGTCGCCCACGACCGTGCTGCCCAAGCCGATGAGGAAGGCGGCAAACACAAAGGCCACCAGCCAGAGGCCGCGCTGAAACCATTTTTCGGACAGTCGTAATGCTTTGCTCACGGAGGCTCCATTTCCTGGAAAAAAGTAAGTGACGGGGGTGGTGACAATCGGACGAGAGCAGGCCGGCGGCTTCAGGTTTTCTGCAGCGCCAGGACCCGGGCCCGCAGGAGGTCGGGCTGCACTTGGGCGGCTGCCATGGCCGGCCCGGCGTTCAGGCCCACGCGGCTCAGCAGGCCGCGCCGGAACGGCCGCACCATGGCGCCGCCTTGTTCAATCCGGCTGAAAAAGGAGCCCCAGAGATTCGTCAACGCCATCGGAACCACCGGCACGCTGAGGCCATCACGTTCGGCGTTCTCCAGGATCTTCATGATGCCGCCCCTGAAGGGCTGGAGCTCGCCATCCCGGGTGATGCCGCCCTCCGGAAAGATCGCCAGCAGGTCGCCGTTGCGCAGCACCCTGGCGGCGGCTGCAAAAGCCGCTTCATAAGCCACCGGGTCTTCGGCGCGCGGCGCGATCGGGATCGCCCTGGCGAGCCTGAACAGCCAGCCGAGCACCGGCATTTTGAAAATGCGGTGGTCCATCACGAAATAAATCGGCCGCGGGCTGGCCGCCATCAGCAGAAGGGGGTCGATGAAACTCACGTGGTTGCAGGCCAGCACGGCCGCCCCTTGCGCTGGAATGTTGTCGTCACCCTGGACCCTGAAGCGGTAAATGCAGCGCGAGGCAATCAGTGCGATAAAACGCAGCAGGTACTCCGGCACCAGCATGAAGATGTAAAAGGCGACCACCGCATTGGCCAGGCCGACGAACAGAAAGACCTGCGGAATGCTGAAGTCGGCCTTGAGCAGGGCGCCCGCCAGGAGGGCGCTGACGATCATGAACAGCGCGTTGAGGATGTTGTTCGCCGCAATGATGCGGGCGCGGTGGGTGGGCTGGCTGCGCAGCTGGATCAGCGCATACATGGGCACGCTGTACAGGCCGGCAAACAGGCTCAGCAGCGCCAGGTCGGCCATCACGCGCCAATGGGCGGGCTGCGCCAAAAAACTGGCCAGGCTCATGACGGGCGCCGGCGGCAGTCCGCGCGAGGAGAAATACAGGTCGATCGCAAACACGCTCATGCCGATGGCGCCCAGCGGCACCAGGCCAATCTCGACATGGCGCCGGCTCAGCACCTCGCACAGCAGAGAACCGGTGGCAATGCCGATCGAAAAAACCACCAGCAGCAGGGAGGCCACCTGCTCGTTGCCGTGCATCACCTCCTTGGCAAAACTGGGAAACTGGCTCAGGAAGACCGCACCGAAAAACCACATCCAGCTGATGCCCAGCATGGAGCGGAACACCACGATGTTGCCGTACGCGAGCCGCAGGTTGTGCCAGGTTTCCGTGACCGGGTTCCAGTTGATCCTCAGGCCAGGATCGGTGGCCGGCGCCGAGGGAATGAATTGCGCCACCACCCGCCCCGCCACGGCCAGCAACACGCAGGACAGCGCCACATACAGCGGACCGACACCCGGCACGGCCACCATCAGCCCGCCGACGATGTTGCCCAGCAGGATCGCGACAAACGTGCCCATCTCGACCATGCCATTGCCACCGGTCAGCTCGCGCTCGTTCAGGGCCTGCGGCAGGTAGGCGAACTTGACCGGGCCGAACAGCGTGGAATGCAGCCCCATCAAAAAGGTGCAGGCCAGCAGCAGCGGCACCTGCAGGTTCACGTCGCTGCTGAGAAAGCCGGCGGCCGCCACGGCCATGATCCCGATTTCCAGGTTCTTCACGAAGCGGATCACGCGCGTCTTTTCGTATTTGTCGGTGAGCTGCCCGCTGGTCGCCGAAAACAGCAAAAAGGGCAGGATGAACAGCGCGCCTATGACCAGCCCCGCCAGGGCGGGCGGCAACCAGCTCACGCTGAGCTGGTAGGTCACCATCACGGTGAAGGCGAACTTGAACAGGTTGTCGTTGGCAGCCCCCGAGAACTGCGTCCAGAAAAAGGGGGCGAAGCGGCGCTGCCTCAGGAGGGCGAACTGGTTCGGATGCCCGTGCACGGTCGGCGGGGGCAGCGGAACAACTGTTTCGGCACGCATGATGAACTCCTCCTGTTTTCAGCTGGTGATGCGACCCGCGCGCGATTGCCGGCCTGCGCCCGCAAGGTGATGCGGATTCTGCCCTGCTTTTCATGACAGTCCCGCGGCAGCGCTGGGCCGGGCCCGGGCCGCCGGCAGGGAATGCGCGGGTTGTCCGGCGAAGGCTGGTCGATTAGCCGGCCGCTGCGGTAAACACCGTCAGCACGCCGGTGTAGCCATAGAGGTTGTGGCGGGCGATTTCGCCGCCGGCAAAAAACCCGACCAGCGGCACGTCGCCGAGGGCACGCCGCACAATCTGCAGCTCCGCGCTGGGCGCACCGAAGTGCGGGCCACCGCGCCCGGCGCAGCTGATGTAGATTGCGCCGGCGATGCGCCGGGCCGGGTGTGGGGCCGATTCGGCCTCGGACGCGCTCAGCGCACTGGCGACTTCCAGCGTCAGCTCCTCCGGCTCCAGCTCCTCGCGGATTTCAGCGCAGACACGCACCAGGTCGGCGCGCGCCGCCTCGGCATTCCGCTCGCAAAACGCCAGGGTCATACCCGGGCTGGGCAGCTCGGCAATGGCCACGCCCTGGCGTGCCGGGTCCAGGCCGATGATGTGTCGCACCAGCACATCGGCCCCGAACTGGCCCGGACGCCGGATCCGGCCGTCCTGCAGGGCCTCGGCGCTGCGCAGGCCGACCAGCGTGGTGCGTACTTTCTCGAGCGCCTCACGCGGCGCATCGAGCGACACGCCGAGGTCGGCCAGCATCACGTCGAGCGCGCTCTGGCCGTCCAGCTCCGTCACCACATTGGCGTCGCAGGCGGTGATCTCGTGCTCCCGCGAGACCGGCCGGCAGCCTTGCGTCACGCGCGACATCAAGCCGGCGCCCTGGGCAAAAGCCACCCCGCTCAGGCCGCCGCTGAACACCCCGCCGGCGGCGCCCTGCCCCTTGACATTGCCGCTGCCGCTGAGCGCGAACTGGACCGCCTTGCTGCGGCTCGACGCCAGCCCGCCAAACACATAACCGCTGCTGGTGCGCTGGGCCATCTCGGCGATCAACTCGGCCACGTCGGGCGTGCCGGCGTCGGCATGCACCAGCGCGGTGTGCGCCTGAAAATGGCTGGCACCGGGCGGCGGCAGGGGCGACACGCCGGAAAATACGCGGTACTGGTCCGACGGCAGCTCGCACAACATCACCGCCAGCGCGGGCTCGTCGAAATACTCGACATTGTTCGACGCGATGCCGATGCCGACCGTGCCCGCCCAGTCAGTGATTTCAGGCAGTTCGGCGCCGAGGAAATCCAGGATGTCCTGCGCCTGCGCGGTGTAGTGGTCAGTGATGTAAAGCAGGCCCAGGCCTGGCGCACTGGCGTAACCGTGCAGGGCCATCTGCGCGCGCAGCTGGGCCAGCACCAGGCCGGCGGCCATGCGCCATTGCGGGTGGGTGGCGTGGCCGTAGGGGAAAAGTTTCATGGGCTTGTCAGGATAGGTTGGCGCTGACACACTGCCTCACCACTTGGGCAGCAATCGCTCTCCGGGAAGCACATCGTACGGCGAGGCCCAGCCGGGCAAGCTGCGCAGGCGCGCAAGCCACGCCTCGATGTGGGGGTATCGCCCGGCGACCTCGTAGCCGCTTTCCTCCAGCGGGTAAAACAGGTAACCAGACAGCGAGAAGTCGGCAATGGTGGCCGCCCCGCCGACCATCCACTCGCGAGTCGCCAGGTGTTTGTCGACGATGGCAAACGCGGCATCCATGCGCGCGCGCAGCCAGGCCATCACGGCCTGGTCGGGCGTGGCGGGGCCGAAGGCCTTCATGAAGCGGTAGGTGGCAAAGTAGCTGGTGAACTTGTGGTTGTCGAAAAGCAGCCAGCGCAGCACCTCCAGCCGGTCGTCTTCCGTGGCCCCTTCATACGCGCCGTGTTTCTTCGCGAGGTAGCCCAGGATGACGCCCGACTGCGTGAGGCGGCGCGTGCCGTCTTCCAGCACCGGCGCCTCGCCCATCTCGTTGGTCTGCTCGCGCCAGGATTCGGTACGCGTGACACCTTGCATGAAGTCCACGAAGACGGGCTCCCAGGGCTGACCCAGGGCGCGCAGCAGAAAGGCCACCTTGAAGGTGTTGCCCGACTGGCAGAAACCATGAAGACGGTACATGGGGACATTTTCTTTCAGGTGACCGCCAGCCGGCCACCGGCACGGCAGGGTTTCAACGCGTGGTCTTGCGCGCCGTCTTGCGCACCGGCGCCTTGGCTTTCGGCTTCGGTTTGGCCCGTGCCGCGGTTTTGGCCGCCGCCGGGGTGGGCCAGGCCTGGCTGCTGCGCAGGGCGCTGTCCATCGCCGAGCGGGCGCCCCGGGCCACGGTCTTGCCGGCGGAGTTGGCCAGGTCCGTGGCCATGCCGGTGGCGGTGTTCATCGCGTCCTTGGCCAGCCCGGCGGCCATGTTTTTGGTCGTGCTCATGGCGGTTTTTTTGGCGGCGTCCTGCATGGCCGTGGTGGCGATGTTCTGGAACTGCTGCGTCAGCGCACCCCACCACTGCATGGGGTCAACGACGCCGGGCGCAGCTTCGGCGGCTTTTTCAGCCTTGGGCTTGGTGGTTTTGGCCTTCGCGGGCGTCTCGCTGTTCTGGTAACTGGTGGGCGGCACCTCCAGCCCCGAAAACGTCTTGGCCTTGTCGGCCACTTTCTGCACGCCGCCCGCCACCGTGTCGGCGACCTTGAGCTTGAACGCGTTGGCGACGTCGCCCATGTTGAAATTCATGCCCTTGAGCGTGGCCAGGGTCATCTTCTGGACTTCCAGCGCCTGGATGGTGGCCTTGAGCGCCATGGCGTTCTGGTCCAGCCAGAACTGGACGGCCTTGAGCTCCTCGATGCGTTTGTCGAGCTCCTCGACATTGAGCGTCGGGGCGACCCAGTTGCCCAGGTTGGGCAGTTGGGGAATGCTTTGCGACGCGCTGCCGGCGGCCTGCTTGGCGAGGTTCTGCAAAAAGTCAAAGCCCGGGACCAGTTTGCCGAACCCGGCAAAAGAGGGGTTGTCTGCGTCGCTCATGCTGTCTCCTGGTGTTGTAGGAAGTGTCCGAAGCCCGGGTGCACTGCACTCATCTGCGGTTCACGGTGCTTTCATTGTGCAGGGTCGTGGCGGCACGTCAACCCGTTTTTTTGCGCCCGCCCGGCGCAGCGCACCCGCCCAGGCCGCCCACCAGCCGCAGCGCCCCTCACCAGAAAATTTCCAAGAGAAATCAGCCGCCAACCGTTGATTGACAAGCGCCACCAGCTATTGATTCAATAGCAAATCAGACTTGAGGACCGTAGAAAGGCGGTCGGCGCTCGCGCAGGCTGGCCACACCTTCGCGCACGTCGGGGCCGGCAAAACCCATGAACTCCAGCGCCAGCGAGGCGTCGAAGGCCGGCCCGGCCTGGCGCAGCCAGTTGTTGAGCGCGTACTTGGTCCAGCTGATGGCGGTTTTCGAGCCGGCGGCCAGGCGGTCGGCCACCTCGTAGGCTTTGGACAGCAGCTCTTCATCGTTGACGGCCAGCGACACCAGGCCGATGCGCTCCGCTTCCTCGCCGCTGATCGGTTCGCACAGCATCAGGTAGTACTTGGCTTTCGCCATGCCGCACAGCAGCGGCCAGACGATGGCCGCGTGGTCGCCGGCCGCCACGCCCAGGCGCGTGTGACCGTCCACAATCTTGGCGCTTTTGGCGGCAATCGAGATATCGGCCAGCAGGCCCGCCACCAGCCCGGCGCCGACTGCCGGCCCGTGCAGGGCGCTGACAATCGGCTTGTCGCAGTTGATCACGTTGTAGACCAGGTCGCGCGCTTCCTTCCAGACGCGGGTGCGCGTCTCAAAATCCTCAGCCATGTCCTGCACCAGCGCCAGGTCGCCGCCGCCGGAAAAACCCTGGCCTTCGCCGCGCAACACGGCGCAGCGCACCGAGTCGTCGCTGCCCACGTCGCGCCAGATCTGCGCGAGCTCGCGGTGGCCGGCGTGCCCGGCCGTTGGCAACTTGCCGTTGAGGGCCTTCATCTGGATGTCCAATACCGCCCCACCGATACCGCGGCGCGTGATGTTCAAGGTCTGGTAGGCGCTGTAGTCCATAGTCTGGGCAGTCATGGTGTCTCCGTCAGGTGGCAAGGGAATGCCCGAATTGTGCCCTGCACAGGTCAGGGGTCCACCGCTTGACCTTCATCAACCGTGGGCATGACGGCCTGGCGCATGATGAAGGCGAACACAAGAAGGAACGCCCCATGGACAAACAACACAGCGCACCCTACCAACAGCAATTGCTGGCCATGCGCACCGCGCTGCTCGCACAGATCTCGGCGCAGCGTGGCGGAACCGTCAGCCGCGCTGACGCCGCCGCCGACCATTTTGGCCAGCCCGAGGACCCGCGGGCCCAGATGGCCACCGAACGCGAGCTCGAGTTTGCCTTGGGCGAGCGCGAAACGGCCGAACTCGCCGCGATCGACGCGGCACTGGCCCGCATCGAAGCCGGAACCTACGGCTTGTGCACCGACTGCGGCGTCACCATCCCCGCCGCCAGGCTGCAGGCCAGCCCCGAGGCGGGGCGCTGCATCCCTTGCCAGGAAAAAGCCGAGCAAAAACGTCCTGTCTGAGCCGCTTTTTTTTCTCTTCTTTCTCTTCTTTCTCTTCTTTCTCTTCTTCTTTTTTCACAGTTTCTACAAAGGATTTCATGAGCACTTTTCACGCCGTTGTCTGGATTGACCAGTCCGAAGCCCATGTGGTGATGTTTGACCACGAACACATGGACGCGCAGCGCATCAAGTCGCGCACACACCACAAGCACCAGGGCAAGGTTGACGACAGCGCCGCCTTTTTTGCCGACGTCGCCCGGGCACTGAACGGCACCCATGAAGTCCTGCTCACCGGCCCCGGCCTGGTGCGCAACCAGTTCCGCGACTGGTGCAGCAGCCACCTGCCGGCCGTGGCCGACAGCGTGGTGGACTCGGTGGTCACCGACCATCCGAGCGACGCCCAGCTGGTCGCCCTGGCTCGCCAGTACTTCAAGAAGTTCGACAACATGGCGGCCGATCCTTCGACCGTCTGAGCGCCGGATTTTTTCGCCGGGGCAGCACCCGGCCACGCACAGGCTGCTATCCTTGACCGGATGCGCAGCCTGTTTCATTTCGCCTTCAATGTCACCAATCTCGACGAGGCCCGCCGCTTCTACGGCGGCGTGCTCGGTTGCGGCGAAGGCCGCAGCACCGAGCACTGGGTTGATTTCGACTTCATGGGCCACCAGCTCTCGCTGCACCTGGGCCCGCCGTTCAAGACCGAACGCACCGGCCATGTCGGCGACACGCTGGTGCCCATGCCGCATTTCGGGCTGGTCCTGGCACTGCCCGACTGGCAGGCCATGGCCGAGCGCCTGCAGGCCGCCGGCACCGACTTCCTGTTTGCGCCGCAGGTGCGTTTTGAAGGCCAGCCGGGCGAGCAGTGGACCATGTTTTTCTGCGACCCCTTTGGCAACCCGCTGGAGATCAAGGGCTTCCGCGACCTGAACGCTGTTTACGCCGCCTGAGGATGGGCCGGTGAACATGCCAGCGCGGGAGCTCTTCAATCAAGCAGGGGCCGCGGGACCGGCTTTGCCGGACCGCAGGCGCAGCGCCCCTCTTCCCGTGCAAGGGGCAGCGAGCTGCCGCAGGCTCGCAGTGAGTGAGCGTGGGGGCTGACATGAATTACACCTTCGCTTCGGCCACCATCCTGCTGCTGCTGATCACCGATCCGCTCGGCAACATCCCGATTTTTGCCAATGCGCTGCGCCACGTCGCGCCCGAGCGGCGTGCCTTCGTGATCCTGCGCGAGGTGCTGATCGCCTTTTTGCTGCTGCTGGCCTTCATGTTCGTCGGCGACCGCTTCCTGCGCGTGATGAACCTCAGCGAGCTGTCGCTGCAGATCGCCGGCGCGGTCATCCTGTTTTTGATCGCCTTGCGCATGATCTTCCCGGATGAGCGCCCGGTGACCGAGCCCCTGCAGGGCGAACCCCTGATCGTGCCGCTGGCCATCCCGGCGCTGGCCGGGCCTTCAGCGCTGGCCACGGTGCTGCTGCTGGTGTCGCAGGCACCGGCCCGGCGCATGGAGTGGGTGGCCGCGCTGTGCGTCACCATGGCCGTGTGCGCCGTGGTGCTGGTGCTGGCCGAACGCATCCAGCGGGTGCTGGGCGACCGTCTGGTGACGGCCTTCGAACGCCTGATGGGCCTGATCCTGGTGGCGATTTCGGTCGAGATGCTGCTGCGCGGCATCCAGCTGTTTATCGTCCAGACGCGCGCCGCAGGCTGACGCGCGCGGCGCGCCGCCCCTTATTTGGCCGGTGCGGCCGGAACGATCTTCTGTTCGATCGCGCCGAAAATCAGCTCGCCGTCCTTGCCCTTCATTTCGATGCGGATGGTGTCGCCGTATTTCATGAAGGCCGTTGAAGGCTTGCCGTCCTGGATAGTCTCGATCGCGCGCTTTTCCGCGATGCAGCTGTAACCCTTGGGCCAGTCGGTTTTGCCCTTGACCTCGACACCCTTGTTGCTGACGGTGCCGGAGCCGATGATGGAGCCGGCGCGCACATTGCGGGTCTTGCAGATGTGGGCGATCAGCTGGCCGAAGTGAAAAGTCATCTCCGGCCCGGCGTCACACATGCCGACCTTGCGGCCGTTCCAGGTGCTTTGCAGGGTCAGGTTCAGGCGGCCGTGGTCCCAGGCGTCGCCGAGTTCGTCCAGCGTCACCGCGACCGGGCTGAAGGCCGTGGCCGGCTTGCTCTGGAAAAAACCAAAACCCTTGGCCAGCTCGTTGGGGATCAGGTTGCGCAGGCTCACGTCGTTGGCCAGCATCACCAGGCGGATGCCTTCGAGCGCCTGCTCGGGCGTGCTGGTCATGGGCACGTCGCCGGTGATGACCGCGACTTCGGCTTCGAAGTCGATGCCGTAGTCCTCACTGGGGCAGACCACGTCGTCGCAGGGGCCGATGAAGTCGTCGCTGCCGCCCTGGTACATCAGCGGGTCCTTGTAGAAGCTGTCGGGCACCTCGGAGTCGCGCGCCTTGCGCACCAGCTCCACATGGTTGATGTAGGCCGAACCGTCGGCCCACTGGTAGGCGCGCGGCAATGGGGCCATGCAGCGTGCCGGCTCAAACGGAAAGGCGTGGCGCGCCTTGCCGTTGTTCAGCGTCTCGTACAGGTCCTGCAATTGCGGGGCAAGGAAGTTCCAGTCGTCGAGTACCTGCTGCAATTTGGTGGCAATGCCCGTCGCATAATGGGCCGTCGACAGGTCGCGCGAGACAACCACGAGCTGGCCGTCACGTGAGCCGTCTTTGTAGGTAGCAAGTTTCATCAGTTTCCTCTGTTCTGGGGGCGGCTGGGTCGCCTGATGGCACACGACGTGCACACGGCGTACCCACGGCAATACAGTTACGATAAGTGAAATCAGTTTACCTAAATGTAATTTTCAATTTTAATCGAATTCCATGAAAGAGCGAAAACACCTTCTGGCGGACGACCTGCCCGCACTGCCCACGCAACGCGCGGGCATCCAGTCGGTGGAAGTGGGCTTCAGCCTGCTGCAGGTGCTCAGCGCCTCGCCGGGCGCGCTGATGCTGCGCGACCTGGCTGCCGCTGCCGGCATGAGTGCCGCCAAGGCGCACCGCTACCTCGTGAGTTTCCAGCGGCTGGAGCTGGTGACCCAGGACCCGGGCACCACGCGTTACGACCTCGGCCCGGCGGCGCTCAAGCTGGGCCTGGCCTCGCTGTCGCGGCTGGACAGCGTCAAGCTCGCGCGCCAGCGCCTGGGGCCGCTGATGGAGCAGATCGGCCAGACCCTGGCGCTGGCGGTGTGGGGCAACCAGGGGCCGACCATCGTGCATTGGGAAGAGTCGCCGCAGGCCGTGACCGTCAATTTGCGCCTCGGTGATGTCATGCCCCTGCTGTCCTCGGCCACCGGCCTGTGTTTCTCCGCCTTCATGGCGCAGCCGGCCGGCAGCCGCGGCGAAAAAAGCCCGACCACCCGGCCGCCCGCGCAGGATCGCCTGACGCCGCTGCTCCGGGACGAACTCGCGCGCATGCACAAGCTCGCCCGCAAGGACGTGCCCAAGACCATGGCCGAGGTCACCGCGCTGCTGGAAGAGGTGCGCCGGCGCGGCCTGGCCCGCGTGGTGGACACCCTGCTGCCCGGCGTGGCCGGCTTTTGCGCGCCGGTGTTCGACGCCGACGGCCACCTGGTGCTGGGCATGGTGGCGATGGGCTCACTGGCCAACTTCGACCCTGCCTGGGACGGCGCCGTGGCCCGGCCGCTGGCGGCGGCGGCACGGCAACTTTCCGCCGATCTGGGATTCACAGGGGCATGAACACCCCGACCGCCCGGCAAGCCCCAGCGCTGCCGGCGCGACCCCTGATCGCCCTGACCTCGCTGGTGGTGCTGGCCCATGTCCTGCTGCTGCAGGCGGCGCCGCTGGCGTGGGGGCCGGTGCCCGACCCGCAGGCGACGGCGCCGCGCCCCTTCATCACGCGAACGCTGGAGATCAAGCCAGAACCGGTCGTGGCCAGCGCGCCCGCCGCCCCACCGGTGCGCCCGCGCCCGGTCCGGCGTCGCGCCCCTGTTTCACAGGAAAATCGGGCACCAGCCCCCGATCTGCAAGCGCCGACAGCTATCGAATCCATAGCATCTCCAGCCGCTGGCAGCACGGCCCCGGTCGACCCGCCGAGCCCGCCGCCAGAGGCCACCGCGACCACTCCCGTGGAAGCGGCGCCTCCCCTGCCCGGCGCCAGCACGGCCCTGACCATCCCCGGCTCGGTGCGGCTGAAATACGCGATGACGGGCCGCTCAAAAAACATGGACTACAGCGCCTTTGCCCAACTCGACTGGCTGCAGGACGGCCAGACCTATGACGCCAAGATGGTGGTCAGCGCCCTGTTCCTGGGATCGCGCAGCATGACCAGCAGCGGCCGCATCACTGCCGACGGCCTGGCGCCGACGCGTTTTCTGGACAAGGCGCGCAGCGAACGCGCCGCCCATTTCCAGGCCGACCAGGGCAAGATCAGCTTCAGTGCCAACACGCCCGATGCTCCCTGGCTGCGCGGCGCACAGGACCGCCTGAGTGTTTTCCTGCAACTGGGCAGCCTGCTCGCCGGCGCCCCGGCCAGTTACCCGGTCGGCGCCAGCGTGTCGCTGTACACCGCCGGCCCGCGCGAGGCCGACACCTGGACCTTCACGGTCGAGGCCGAGGAAACCCTCAGGCTGCCCGCCGGCGAAGCCGCCACGCTCAAGCTCACGCGCAAGCCGCAGCGCGACTACGACCAGACCGTCGAAATCTGGTTCGCGCCCGCCATGGACTACCTGCCGGTGCGCAGCCGCATCACCCAGCAGAACGGCGACTTCATCGACCAGCAACTGCGCGTGGTCGAAAAACCCTGACCTCCGCCGGCGCCACCGCGTCTCTTTCCTTCACGACGTGATTTTTTTGGCATTTCGGGGCATTTCAGGGATTAACCCTGTGGCTCTTGAACTCCGCCCGGCCGTTGATATATATGAACACAAGAAGGAAACCACACCATGCAAATGCTCTACGACTCCGAATCCTTTGCGGTGGTACAGATTCACGCCAACGCCCCAGAGGAGTCTGCCCCCGCCTTGGCCGTGCCCCAGCTGGCCCGCAACGGCTTTGAAATTGTCGACAAACGCTCCGGCAAGGAGGTCTACCTGGACGGCTCCTGGGCCGAGCTGTTCCAGCAGCGCCTGAACGTCTGGCAAAAAAACACGCCGACGCAGGAAGAAGTCGAGGACATGCTCGAAAGTTATGCCGAACTGGCGCACACGCCGGTGGGGCTGCACTGAAACGACCCGAGGTGCCATGCCGCGCTTGTCGTGGCGCGGCATGCCCGCACCACGCCGGCACATGCCAGCCGTGAAGGCGCGGACTCAGTCCGCCGGAATCAATCGGCCTTGTAAAGCCAGCGGTACAGCGGTGCCACCAAAATAAGCACGGCCACAAGCCGGCACACCTGAAACGCCGTGACCACCGGCACACCGAGCTGCAGCACCTTGGCGGTGATGGCCATCTCGGCGATACCGCCCGGTGAGGTCCCCAGAATCAGCGTGGCCAGCGGCAAGCCGGTGGCCCATGCCAGCAGCGCGGCGAAACCGCTGCAGAGCACCAGCATGACCAGGGTGCCCAGCACCACCGACGCCATCCAGCGCGGCGCGGCGTGCAGAAAGGTCGGTGAAAACCGCACGCCCAGACCCACGGCGATCAGCAGTTGCGCGGTGTTGGTCAGCCAGGGCGGAATGCCCGACAGGTGCAGGCTGGCCATGGTCAGGCCCATGGTCACCAGCAGCGGCCCCATGAACCACGGGTTGGCCCGGCCCAGCCGAAGCATCAGCCAGGCGCCTGCAGCAGTGGCCAGGGCCAGCGCGGCCAGCCCCGGTCCGCTCACCGCGCGCAGCACCGGCGGGTTCAGGTCCAGGCCATGCAGTCCGCTGAACTGCATTGCAAACGGAATCGTCACCGTGACCAGCAGCAGCCGCAGGCTGTGCGAGGCCGCCACCAGGTCAGTGCGTGCATGGGCACGTTCGGCCAGCAGGGTCATCTCGGAAGCACCGCCTATGGCCCCCGCGAAATAACTGGTGGCACGCATCGCCGGCGCCGGCACGCCGGGCATGCGCGGCGCGTTGACACGGTGCAACCAGCCGCCAAAGGCCAGGCCCAGCCCCAGCGCCCAGACAATCGCCAGCGCGATGGCCCACCACAGGCTGCCCACCAGCGCGGTCACCTGCGGCGTGAAGTACAGGCCCAGCGCCGTGCCGATCACCCACTGGCCGGTGTTGTTCAGCGGCCGCCAGTTGGCGGTCGGCGCACCGGCGATCGCGGCGCAGGCCGTGGCCAGCAGCGGACCAATCATCCACGGCAGGGGCGTCCCGATCCAGACGCAGAGCCAGGCGCCGGCCAGCGCCAGCAGCAGGGAGAAAACAACATGAAACGGCTTGAGACGCATCCGGGGCAAAAAGGAGGTGAGGGGCAAGAAGGGCAGGGCATTGGCCGGCAGGCAGCCACCGGATTTCAGATGGGGCTAGTATCGCCCTGAGAGTCTCTCCGAGAATGCCATGAACACCGCCCCACCCACCCTTCAACACACACGCCGGCGCCTTGCCGCCCTGGTCCCGCTGCTGCTCGTGCTGCTGGCCGCCTGCGCCAAGGCGCCCGAGCCGCGGCTGTTTCCGCATGCGCCGAATGACATCACGGCACGCACCGAGGCCCTGCTGCCTGCCGACGTGATCCTGCTCGGCGAGCAGCACGATGCGGCCGAGCACCAGGACATCCAGCGTCAGGTCATCGAGTACCTGGCGGTGCGCGGCCAGCTGGCCGCCGTGGCGCTGGAGATGGCCGAGGCCGGCACCAGCACTGCGGCCCTGAAATCGAACAGCACCCAGCTGCAGGTGCAGGCCGCCCTGGGCTGGAACCACAAGAACTGGCCCTGGGCGGCGTACGGCCCGGCCGTGATGGCTGCCGTCAAGGCCGGCGTGCCGGTGCTGGGCGCCAACCTGCCGGCGGCGCAGATGCGCGAAGCCATGGCCGACGGCCGGCTGGACCAGCCCCTGCCCGGCCCCGCGCTCAAGGCCCAGCAGCAGCTGATACGCATCGGCCACTGCGGCTTGTTGCCGGAGGACCGGATCTCCCCGATGACACGCATCCAGATCGCGCGCGACATCCGCATGGCGAACACGCTGCAGCAGGCGGCCCTGCCCGGGAAAACCGTGGTGTTGCTGGCCGGCAGCGGCCATGTCAACCGCACGCTGGGCGTGCCCCAGCACCTGCCGCCCGGCCTCCAGGCCAAGGCCATACAGCTACGCGCCGGTCCGGCCACAAGCGCGCCGGATGCGCGCCGGGAGGCCGACAGCAGGCCGGCGTTTGATGCCGTCTGGCCGACACCGGCTGTACCCGCGCAGGACTACTGCGCAACGCTGAAAGACAAATTCAGCGGGCAGTAGCCCCGGCCACGCTCAGGCGTTCAGGCGTTCTTCTTGATGGAGTCCGCCACCACACTGACGATGCGCTCGATGTGCTCTTTTTCCACGATGTAAGGCGGGCAGATCACGATATTGTCGGCCGCCGGGCGCACCAGCACGCCGTGTTTGAAGCAGTCCATGAAGATGTCGTAAGCGCGTTTGCCCGGTGCACCGGCGATGGACGTCAGCTCCACCGCACCGGCCAGGCCCAGGCTGCGGATGCCGACCACATTGGGCAGGCCCTTGAAGCCGCTGTGCATGGCGTCGCCGAGCACGGTGCCCATCTGTCCGGCGCGTTCAAACAGCTTTTCTTCCTTGAACAGGCCCAGCGTGGCAATCGCCGCGGCGCAGGCCACCGGATGGCCCGAGTAGGTGTAGCCGTGGAAAAACTCCACCGCATGGGCCGGGCTGTCGGCATTGGCGTCCATCATGGTGTTGTAGATGCGGTCGGAACAGATCACGCCGCCCAGCGGGATCACGCCGTTGGTCACGCATTTGGCGAAGTTCAGCATGTCGGGCACCACGCCGTAATAGTCGGCGCCGAAGTTGGTGCCCATGCGGCCGAAACCGGTGATGACCTCGTCAAAAATCAGCAGGATGCCGTGTTTGTCGCAGATCTCGCGCAGGCGCTTGAGGTAACCCTTGGGCGGCAGGTACCAGCCGGCGCTGCCGGCCACCGGCTCGACGATCACGGCCGCGATGTTGCTGGCGTCGTGCAGCGGCAAAATGCGCTGCTCGAGTTCCAGCAGGATGTCCTCTTCCCAGACCGGCTCGGCGCCGTGGATGTAAGCGTGTTTGACCGGGTCGTGGATGAAACGCATGTGGTCCACGCGCGGCAGGAAGGCCGAGCCGTAGACCTTGCGGTTGGCCGGAATGCCGCCCACACTCATGCCGCCGAAACCAACGCCGTGGTAGCCTTTTTCGCGGCCGATGAAGACATTGCGGTGGCCCTCGCCGCGCGCGCGGTGGTAGGCCAGCGCCACCTTGAGCGAGGTGTCGGCCGCTTCCGAGCCGGAATTGCAGAACAGCACCTGGTTCAGGTCACCGGGTGCCATGCCGGCAATCAGGTCGGCGGCCTTGAAGGCCTGGTCGTTGCTGGCCTGGAAGGCGGTCGCGTAGTCCAGTGTGTCGAGCTGCTTCTTGATGGCTTCGTTGATCGGCTTGCGGTTGTGGCCGGCGCCCACGCACCACAGGCTGGAAATGCCGTCGAGCACCTGCTTGCCGTCGTGCGTCGTGAAAAACATGCCATCGGCTTTCACAAAAACCCGCGGGTCCTTCTTGAAGCTGCGGTTCGGTGTGAAGGGCAACCACTGGTGGTCCATGTTGAAGTCTTGATAGGCCATGGCGAAATCTCCTGCTAAAAAATGGGGCAGCCGGGTATTGGCGGTAGATCATGCATTCTGGCACTCCCGGCGACAATGTGCTTTCCGGCAAGCACCTGGTGGCCGGCCACCTGCGACAATTCATCCCCCATGAGTCCTACTTATATCCTCACCCTGTCCTGCCCCGACCGCCCGGGCATTGTTCATGCGGTTTCCGGTTTTTTGTTCGAACGCGGCGGCAACATCCTGGAAGCGGCGCAGTTCAGCGACGACAAGCGCGACGACCCGGCGGCCGACGCCACCGGCCTGTTTTTCATGCGTGTCAGTTTTGCCTGTGACCAGCTCTCCTATGAAAATCTCAAGGAACAGGTCGGCACGCTGGGTGTGCTGTTCGACATGCGCTGGGGCCTGCACCAGACCGCCGAGCCGATGCGCACGGTGCTCATGGTCAGCAAGGAAGGGCATTGCCTGAACGACCTGCTGTTTCGCTGGAAGTCGGGGCTGCTGCCGCTGGACATCCGCGCCATCGTCTCCAACCACCGCGATTTTTACCAGCTGGCGGCCAGCTACAACGTGCCCTTCCACCACATTCCGGTCACGGCCGCGACCAAGGACAAGGCCGAAAAGAAGCAGTACGACATCATCGAGGCCGAAGGCGCCGAACTGGTGGTGCTGGCGCGTTACATGCAGATCCTGAGCAACGACCTGTGCAAAAAGCTGGCCGGCCGGGCCATTAACATCCACCACTCGTTTCTGCCCAGCTTCAAGGGCGCCAAACCTTATTACCAGGCCCACGCCCGCGGCGTGAAACTGATAGGCGCGACCGCGCACTACGTGACGGCCGACCTCGACGAAGGCCCGATCATCGAGCAGGATGTGGCCCGGGCCGACCACAGCAAGACCGTGGAAGCCCTGACCGCCATGGGCCGGGACACCGAAAGCCAGGTGCTGGCGCGTGCCGTGTTGTGGCACAGCGAACACCGGGTTTTACTGAACGGCCACAAGACAGTCATCTTCAAGTGACCGCTGCCCGCATCCCGCCCATCCAGTGCCTGCTGACCTTTGAGGCGCTGGCGCGGCTGCGCAGCGTCACCCAAACCGCGGAAGAGCTGAACGTGACGCCCAGCGCGGTGAGCCACCGCGTCAAGCAGCTCGAACAGATCATCGGCACCAAGCTGTTCGGCCGGGCTGACTTTTCGCTGACCACCGAGGGCAGCGAATACCTGGCCCATGTGCGCGAGGGCCTGGCGACGCTGCAGAAATTTCCGGGCACGGCCGGCCAGAGCGGCAGCCCCGGCAAGCGCAAGCTGCGCCTGGCCGTCACGCCGACTTTTGCCCGCTCCATCCTGATCCCGCGCCTGCGCCAGTTCACCGATGCCTACCCCGAGATCGACCTGACGCTGCAGGTGTCCATCCCCCTGCTGGACGTGGTGGCCGAGGACGCCGACCTGATCGTGCGTTTCGGCACCGGCCGTTATGCCGACCTCGAGCACGTCTGCCTCATGAAGGACGAAGTCACGCCGCTGGCCTCGCCGGCCTATGTGCGGGAGCACGGGCCTTTTGAAGTTCCCGAGGATCTGGACGGGGAAGCGCTGCTGCGCTCGCCGCTGGAGCCCTGGCGCACGTGGTTTGCGGCCCACAGCCTGGACTGGGCCGAGCCGGTCGATGGCTCGCAGTTCAATGACATCGGCCTGATGTGCGACGCCGCCGCCGCCGGCATGGGTGTGGCACTGGTGCGCCTCAAGCTGGGCGCACCGTGGCTGGAACATGGCTCCCTGGTACGTTTGTACGAGCGCAACGTGCCCAGCCCGCACGCCCACTACCTGTGCTGGCGCACCGGCATGATGGACCGCTGGGAATGTGCCGCCTTTGCCGACTGGCTGAAAAAATCGGTCGCCTAGCTGTCCTGCCGATTTTGATGCGTTTTAGGTCTCCAGCCCTTGAAAGGCGGACGCAGGTAGCTACCAAAATGATAGCATCTCGGTTTTCACAAAAAACCGCCATTTTCTTCACGCCGCCCGCGCGCGCTTTGCATTAAAGTGCTTTCATCCCGGCGCCAAGCCGTGTTTCCTCCTGAAGGCCGCCCATGAATGCTCCTCTTGACTCCCGGCAGCAGCAGCTGCTGAAACGCTCCGAACGCCAGGCCCAGGTCGTCGCGGCGCTGCAAGCGGTGCTGCCGGCGCATGCGCTGCTCTGGAACAGCGAAGACACCACGCCTTATGAATGCGACGGCCTGACCGCCTACCGCGAACGGCCGCTGGTGGTCGCCCTGCCCGAAACCTATGACCAGGTGCAGGCCGTGCTGAAAACCTGCCATGCGCTGGAAGTCCCCGTGGTGGCACGCGGCGCCGGCACCGGCCTGTCCGGCGGCGCCATGCCGCACAAGCTGGGCGTGACCCTGTCGCTGGCCAAGTTCAACAAAATTCTGAAGATGGACGCGGCCAGCCGCACCGCGGTGGTCCAGGGCGGTGTGCGCAACCTCGCCATCAGCGAAGCCGCCGCCCCGCTGGGCCTGTATTACGCGCCCGACCCGTCCAGCCAGATCGCCTGCACCATAGGCGGCAACGTGGCCGAAAACTCGGGCGGCGTGCATTGCCTCAAGTACGGCCTGACCCTGCACAACGTGCTCAAGGTCAGGGGCTTCACGATCGAAGGCGAGGCGGTGGAATTCGGCAGCGACGCGCTGGACTGCGCCGGTTACGACCTGCTGTCGGTGGTCATCGGCAGCGAAGGCATGCTGGCCGTCACCACCGAGGTCACCGTCAAGCTGGTGCCCAGGCCGGTGCTGGCGCGCTGCATCATGGCCAGCTTCGACGACCTGCGCAAGGCCGGCGACGCGGTGGCGGCGGTGATTGCCGCCGGCATCATTCCGGCCGGGCTGGAGATGATGGACAAACCCATGACCGCGGCGGTCGAGGACTTCGTGCACGCCGGTTACGACCTGACGGCCGAGGCGATCTTGCTGTGCGAGAGCGACGGCACGCCGGAAGAGGTCGAGGAAGAAATCGGCCGCATGAGCGCCGTGTTGCGCAACCACGGCGCCACGGCGATTGCGGTCAGCCAGAACGAGGCCGAACGCCTGCGCTTCTGGAGCGGGCGCAAGAACGCCTTTCCGGCCAGCGGCCGCATCAGCCCCGACTACATGTGCATGGACTCGACGATTCCGCGCAAGCGCCTGGCCGACATCCTGCTGGCCATCCAGCAGATGGAGATCAAGTACGGCCTGCGCTGTGCCAATGTGTTCCACGCCGGCGACGGCAACCTGCACCCACTGATTCTGTTCGACGCCAACGACGCCGACCAGTTGCACCGCTGCGAGCTGTTCGGCGCCGACATCCTGGAAACCAGTGTGGCCATGGGCGGCACGGTGACCGGCGAACACGGCGTGGGCGTGGAAAAACTCAATTCCATGTGTGTGCAGTTCTCGGCCGCGGAAAACGAGCAGATGTTCGGCGTCAAGCGCGCGTTTGACCCGTTGGGCCTGCTCAACCCCGGCAAGGTGATCCCGACGCTGCAGCGCTGCGCCGAGTACGGAAAAATGCTGGTGCGCGGCGGCAAGATCTCGCACCCCGACCTCCCGAGGTTCTAGCCATGCTGGGCTTACGCGGCCTGGCCTGGCTGCTGCTGTTGCAGTCCATCGGCGAACTGCTCTCGCGCGGCCTGTCCCTGCCCTTTCCCGGCCCGGTCATCGGCATGCTGCTGTTGCTGGTCGCGCTGCGCTGGCCGGTGGTGCGCGAGCCGGTGGCGGCCTGCGCCGACTTTCTGCTGGCGCACCTGTCGCTGCTGTTTGTGCCGGTCGGTGTCGGTGTCATGACCCATCTGAGCCTGGTCAGCCAGTACGGCGGCCGCATGTTGCTGGTGATTGTCCTGTCGACGCTGATCGGGCTGGCCGTGACGGTGCTGACCCTGCATGTCCTGTGGCGCAAACATGCCGAAATTCGTTGAACTCTGGGTCTACCTTTCCGCCACGCCGCTGTTCGGCCTGACGGCCACGCTGGTGGTGTACGTCGTGGCCCAGGCCATCTACGCGCGCCTGCAGCAGGCGCCCTGGGCCAACCCGGTGCTCTGGACCGTGCTGGTGATTGCCGCGGTGCTGCTGGCTACCGGCGTGTCCTACCCGACCTATTTCGCCGGCGCGCAGTTCATCCACTTCCTGCTGGGACCGGCCGTGGTGGCGCTGGCCTGGCCGCTGTGGCAGCGCCGTGCCGAGCTGCGGCTGCGCTGGGGCCGCCTGCTGCTGGCCGCGCTGGCCGGCGGTTTTGCCGCCAGCGGCTCGGCGCTGGCGCTGGGCTGGGCCGTCGGTTTGCCCCTGGAGGTGGTGCTGTCGCTGGCGCCCAAGTCCGTCACCGCGCCGGTGGCCATGGGCATTGCCGACAAGATAGGCGGCATCCCGGCGCTGGCGGCCGTGTTTGCGGTCATCACCGGACTGGTCGGTGCGCTGAGTGGCAAATACCTGTTTGACGCCTTCGGGATTCCGCTGGATGCGGCCGGCTGGACGGCGCGCGGCTTTGCACTCGGCACCGCCTCGCATGGCATAGGCGCAGCGCGCGCGCTGCAGGTCAACGCCGATGCCGGCGCCTACGCCGGCCTGGCGCTGGGCCTGCAGGTGGTGCTGGCGTCCTTGCTGATGCCGCTGCTGTTCCGCATTTTTTAAGGAGTCACCAGGTATCGATGGCCAGTGCGCCATCCGCGGGCCGGATGGGTGACGACTGCAGGCCGCGCACCAGCCAGTCGCGCGTTTGCGCCGGGTCGATCACCGCGTCGATTTCCAGCGTGGTCGCCATGTTGAGCGCACTGCCTTTGTCATACTGCTGCGCCACCAGGGTCTCGTACAAGGCCTCACGCTGCGGACCGTCGGGCTGCGCCTCCAGCTCCTTGCGGTAGCCGAGTTTCACCGCCCCTTCCAGCCCCATGGCGCCGAACTCGCCGGTAGGCCAGGCCACGTTGAAGGCCGGCGCATGAAAACTGCCGGCCGTCATGGCCATGGCGCCCAGGCCGTAGCCCTTGCGCAGCACCACGCTGAAAAACGGCACGCGCAGATGCGCCGCGGCAATGAACATGCGACTGACATGGCGCACCTGCGCCTGCGCCTCGGTCTCCGGGCCGACCATGAAACCCGGGGTGTCCACCAGGCTGACCAGCGGCAGGCCATGCGCATTGCACAGCTGCATGAAACGCGCGGCCTTGTCGGCCGCATCGGCGTCGATGGCGCCGCCCAGGTGTTGCGGGTTGTTGGCCAGGATGCCCACCGGCCGCCCCTCGATACGCGCCAGCGCGGTGTGAATGCCTTGCCCAAAGCCGGTGCGCAGCGCCAGCACGCTGCCGGCATCGGCGATGCCGTTGATCGCCGCGCGCGTGTCATACACGCGCAAGCGGTTCTCGGGCACCACCTCGCGCAGGGCCAGGGCCTCCGGCGCAGCGAAGTCTGTGGTGGCACCCTGAAAAAAAGACAGATAGTGTCGCGCCGCCGCCACCGCCCCGGCTTCGTCGTCCACCAGCACGTCGATGACGCCGTTGCCGTGCTGCACGCCGGCCGGCCCGATCTGTTCGGGTTTGAAGACGCCGAGGCCACCGCCCTCCACCATCGCCGGGCCGCCCATGCCGATGTTGCTGCCGCGGGTGGCAATGATCACGTCGCAGCAACCCAGCAGGGCCGCATTGCCGGCAAAACAGCGGCCCGCCACAATGCCAACCACCGGTACCCGGCCATTGAGGCGGGCAAAACTCGCAAAGGTGCCGACATGCAGGCCGGCAACGATGGGCATGTCGGTGTCCCCGGGCCGGCCGCCGCCGCCTTCGGCAAACAGCAGCACCGGCAGCTTGTTCTGCAGCGCGATGCCCAGCATGCGGTCGGTTTTCTGGTGGTTGCGCATGCCCTGTGTGCCGGCCAGCACGGTGGCGTCGTAGGCCATCACCACGGCCCGGCTCGCTTGCGGGCCGAACTGGGCGCCGTTGATGCTGCCGATGCCGGTGACCATGCCGTCGGCCGGGGTGTTCCTGAGCAGGTCTTCTTCGCTGCGGCGGCTGCGCTGCGCCGCGACAGCCAGCGCGCCGTACTCCCTGAAGGAGTCCTCGTCGCACAGGTCGGTGATGTTCTCGCGCGCGGTGCGCAGGCCCAGGGCGTGGCGCCGGGCCACCGCTTCGGGGCGGCTGGCGTCCTGCGTGGGCGCATGGCGATCCAGCGTGCGCTGCAGGTCGGCGCGCAGGCTGCCGGGCGCGGGGGAGGAGGCTTCGGTGGGTGCAGCCGCAGAGGCGGCAGGCTGGGCCACCGTCGCCAACAGGGGCTCGATGCGCGCGAGCAGCGCGCCCGACTCCACCAGTTCGCCCGCGGCAAAAAACACGTCGCCGAGGCGGCCGCCGATGGCCGCGCGCACCTCGTGCTCCATCTTCATGGCCTCGAGAATCACCAGCAGGTCACCGGCGCGCACGGCAGCGCCGGGCTCAACCTGCCATTGAACCACCTGGGCCTGGAGGGGGGAGTACACCGCGGACATCGGCGCATTTTGCGCCCGCCCGGCGCGCCGCTGTCGTCAACTCGGCGACAGCGTGCGCGTCTGCAAAAACTCAGGCGACTTGCAGGCCCGGCTTTCCAGCCAGTGCGGGTTTCGAATTATTGCCCACGGCGCCGAACAGGATCTCGCCGGCGAGTTGGCCACCCTCTTCAATCACCAGCTTGCCATAACGGATCTTGCCGGTGACCTTGCCGGTCGCATAAATCACCAGCTTCTGGCGCACCGTCAGGTTGCCATCAAACGCGCCGTGGATCTCGGCGATGTCGATCTCGGCCGAGCCCTTGAACTCGCCATGCTCGGAGATCTGCATCACGCGCGAGTCCATCGTGGCCTCTACAAGACCTTCCACCACCAGGGTGTCGCAGTCGGTGATCTCGACGCCTTTGAGCTTGATGTTGGGGCCCACCGTCAGCTTGCTGCCGCCGCCTTCGCGCGGGGCGGCAGACGGCGCGCTGGTGGCGGCCGCAGCGGCAGCGGGCGCGCTGTTCGACACATTGGTTGCCGCAGGCGTGTTCGCGTAAGGATTGGGATTGGGGCTGCCATGACGCAGGCTGGAAGGTTCGTTGTCGCGCTTGCCAAAGAACGGTGATTGCAGTGCCATCTGGATTTCCTTGAAAAAGAACCGATGGTACGGAGAGCGTTTTGAAAAGTCTCCACTGCTAATGCAAGATGAGTAACGAAATGACCGGGTCCGCTGCGTCCGTGCGCGCCAGCGCCGGGTGCGAACTTGTAGACTTGTGCCATGCATTACACGGTCAGGATTTTTCACAGCGAGGATGTCTCGGACGCCGAACGCGCCGGCGCGGCGCAGCGGTTTCGGACCGCGCTTGACGCCTCTCTGGGCGATGCCAGCCTGGTGGCGCCCGTCTACCGCGCCTACCTCCGGCTGTTGCAGGTCCACGGGGAGCAGACCCGCCCCTGGGATCTGGCGCCGGCGGAACAGTTGCTGGCCGAGCAGTGGGAAGCGGCCGAGCTGGCGGCCACGCAAGCGGCTTTTGGCGCCGAACGCTACATGGGCGATGCCCACTTCGAGCTGGAGATCCAGGACTGCTGAGCACGCCAGACCGGCGCGCGCTTTGTACGGATAATTACACCAGTTGCCAAATAAGGGGGGTCGTGGAGTTTGCTGTTTTGTTCATGGCGGTGATCGTGCTGGGGGCGCTCGGCTGGGGGGTGTACCGCGTCATGAAACGCAGGGCCGCAGCATCGCCGGCAGCCGGGGGGCAGACGCAGCCGCACCGCAGCGCGCCGGAAGACAGCACCTACCGGGTCAGCTACGCGCCGCCCGAATTTGAGTGGAGCGGCACCAGCACCGGCGCCCTGCCGGTGAAAATACTGACCTACAAGCAGTACGAGTGCCTGGAAGATGCCCGCTACGGCTTCAGGATCGTCGGTCTGCCGCCCACCGGGCGCAAGCAGCCGCAACCCCACAAAACCCGCGCCCACGGCCTGAAAACCGTCGCTTCCCTGAACAAACACGGCTTCCTGGACGATGACGGCGAAGGCGGCTACCTCATCACCGACCGCGGACTCCATGCGCTGGAGGTCTGCAGCGTGCGGTATTGAACCGCCCCGACCCGCCGTTCAGGCGCAGGTCAGACCGTGGCGTCCCGCGGCGCGCTGCTGACCGCCCAGGAGTACAGGGCGACAAACACCAGTGCATCAAAGACGGCGCCCATGCAGATGTACAGCACCGGCATGAACAGCACCGACAGGTGCTGCATGATGAAAGCCTGCGCCAGCACCTTGTGGGGAATCATGACGGCGAAAAAGCCCAGGATCAGCGCGGTGTGGAACAGCTTGATCGACAGGCTCTGGTTCAGGATGTAATACCCCATCGCCAGCATCACCGGTGTGGCCAGCATGACCACATAACCGATGGTCATCAGTTCCTCGCTGTGGCGTGCAATGCTGTAGGGAAAAGCGTCTGGCGAGAGCCAGAAATAGACCAGCGTGACCAGCTGTATGACGCCGACGATGCGCAAGGGATACTTGAGCGGAAGTTGCGCGTTTTTCATACGCAGCGACAAGGCCAGCCCCGCCAGCGTGACCACCGCGGTCACCAGCAGGATGGTACGGCTAGGCAACGGCCTGTCGTCCGGCCCGCTTGACAGCAGCATCGCGTATTGCCCGGCATCGTTGAGCTGGTTGGTCAGTGTGAAAGGCATGTCCAGCCCCACGGACCAGAACAGGATGCAATCGCGCCAGAAATCAAACAGCAGCGGTTTTCCCACATACACCAGCGCGCACAGGATCAGCGGCAGGACAATCGCCTGCGCCAGCAGCCAGGGCGTGACCTTCAGCGGTGTGATGGAGCGGTGCGGGCGCACCAGAACCCGCTGGGCGCGGGCTTCCCGGGCAGCAGAAAAAGAGGCATTGAAAAGACGCTCCTGCTCACGCGCAGGTTCCGACAGGGATTTGGTTCTGGAGCTCATGGGGCGTGATCAAAATTCGTGGAAAACGCCGACATTCACACCACTGCGGCGGTACAGCGGATTGGTGTAGCGGTTGGCGCCGACCAGCACGCCGGTGCGCGGATTGAACCAGTGGCGCCAGCTCACACTGGCCTCGCGGCTGTCGAAGTTGACCAGTTGCCGGTCGGCGGCAATGGCGAGATACCCTTCGCTGCCCCACCCGTAGCGCGCGGTCACCAGGTCCTGCTTGTTGCGTCCCCAGGTCAGCGCCACAAATTGCTGCTGCGTGTCCACCGAGCCCGGGTTGCTGCGGTTCAGCCGCACGCCACCTTCCACGATCCACGGCGCCTCGAAATAGTAGGCCGCACCCAGCGACAGGCTGCGGTCGGTGTGGCCATCGGGCGCGTTGTAATACCCTGCCCCCACCGTGCCCACCAGATTGCGGCCGGGCAGAAATTTCCGGGAAATCGTTCCATCCACACGGTAACGCGGCAGATAGAAGGCACCGTCGCCCACCCCCAGCGCCACCGAGCCAAACCAGTCTTCATTGAAGGTGTAGGTGTCGCTGAGACCCAGAAACGTACCGTTTTCGCCAAACCGCTTGTGCGCGGACAACTCACCCTGCAAGACATGTTTGTCCACGCCATAGGCGCCCTTCAGGGTCACGTCGCGCCAATTGCCGAAGCCATTGCTGAGGTTTTGCACACCGGTGCTGAGCTCCAGGCTGCGCAAGGGCCCGGTGCCCCCCGGCCCAGCCGGCGCCGCCACGTTGTCGACCGGCGCCGGGGCGTCCGTGGGTGCGACGGTTTGAGCCGTTGCGGGCAGGGCAGCGGCCAGCAACACAGGCAGCGCTAGAAAAAAAGGTTTAAACATCAAAACTCACTCCAAAAAAGTAATCTGGTACCACACTCGCCGGCCCGGGCGGCACACCGCCGCGTGCCCCGCTCATTTGCAGTTCGCATCCTTGGCCGCAGCCGTCACGCCCCGGCTCACCAGGATCTGGTAGGACGCTTCGTCGCTCACCGCCCAGCGCGACGAGTGGCGCAGCGGCGTGGACTGGCGCAGCCAGCAAGCGGCGGTGGCCTTGTCGTTCTGACGCATGGCGAGCACGGCAAGCAACCCCCACGGGTAGTCGGCTTCGCCCTGCATCAGCCACTCCCCGCGGTGCACCGCCATCCAGTCGCGGTAGTACTGCCGCGCGTTGCCCGGCACCAGCGGAAAATCGAACAGCAGCGGAAAGATCTGTGCCACATGGTCGGGGTAAAACGCGGGTTTCTGCGAGCGCTGCTCCAGCTGGGTCGACACCAGAAACCGCTTGTTGACCGGGTCCCAGAAGGTGTCATGAATGGCGCGTGCCAGCTTGTCGGACGCAGCCCTTTGCTGCGGCTGCTTCAGGTGCACCTTGAGCGACCAGACTTCCAGGTTGTCCATGAACAGGCCGTGCAGCACCACTGGCGAGACCATGTAGATGCCGCGCGACGGCTGGTACAGGTTCTCCAGCGCCACCTTGCTGGCCTGGTGGCTCTTGCTCCAGACCGGGTTGCTGGCCAGCTTGGCCGGCATGGTTTCCAGCAGCTTCATCCAGATCGCCAGCAAGGAGTCGTCGGCATCGGCCGCCTTGCAGGACACCCATTTTTTATCGGCGCCCCGGCAGAACCGGTCAAACGTGCCGTCCAGCTTTTGCCGCGGCACCAGCCAGTTGGCGAACTTTTCAGCCGGTGCCGATATATCCATGCCGTTTTCGTGCGCCAGCAACAAGGCCTGCATCGCGAAATACGGGTCCGCCGAATCACCGCCGTGCAGCACGGTGATGGCGCCGCTGTCGTCCGTGTAGCCGCCCAGTTCCAGAGGCGCTGCCGCACCGGCACATCCCGCCTGGGTCAGCAGCAACACGCCCATCGTACAAACCGTCAACAGTTGTTTGAGTTTCATGCCTGTTTCACCATGCCGATCTCGCGCGCCCAGACCGTGCCGTGCACCACCACCCCGTCTTCCACGATGATGTTGCGGGCGGTGACGGTGGTGAGCGCGTCAGGCAGGCCCACCAGCGCGTTGGCCCCGATCAGGATGTCGCTCTCGGACACCACCGGCCCCCAGGCCCGGGCATCCTTGTAAACGTACACACGTTTTTCGCAGGTCACGGCGCCCTGCACGCTGGCGCGGTGGCCGATGCTCACCCCTTCGCGCGCCTTGATGTCGCCGACGATGGTGGTCGCCGCCCCAATGGTCAGAAAGCCCGTCACGACCAGCGATCCGCGGTAAATGCGGGCGGGCGGCAGCGCGCAATCCCCGCGAATCAGGAAAAGCAGGGGCGTTTGCTGAACCGCGCCCGGCAGATCGGCATAACTGGCCGGCGTCTGCTCGGCGCCGGCCGGTGGCAGCACATCGCTGACGTGCGTGCCAAAACGCAAGGCAGGCGCATGCAGGCGCTCAAACCAGGTCTCGTTGCCGAGTTCGATGGCGCTGCCCGCGGACACACGCCTGAGGGCCACACTGCGCGGACCCATGCGCAGCACGCCGTCGGCATGGGCCCAGTCATCAACGGTGCTGTGGTCCCCGAGGGCAATGTCACCGGTGGCATACAGCGCCGGAAAAGCCGATTCGGCGCCGCCCCGCAGGCTTCCCTGCACGTAAACCGGCTGCGCGCTGCGCACAGGGGAAAGGCTGGCAATGCTGCTGCGGGCGATCAGCCGCTTGTCCGCCTTGCGCCAGTCCAGGTCCACGCCTGCAGCGGACGCCGGATCGCCAACAAACTCGAAATCCTCGAACCCGGTGGGCTCGCCCAGCCCGAGCCTGGCCGATACATCGGCATGCAGGCGCCGGGCAAAGTGGTCGATGTCGGTGGTGTAGTTGGCCGAAATCGGCAAGGCGGCAAAGTCCGTGGGCCGCAGCCACTCCCGAAACGCCGGTACAAACGGCAGCGTCAGCAGCAGCAGGCAAATCAGCACGAATGCGGCATAAGTGGTGTAGTTTTCAGTCATTATTCAGCAGCCTTGGTGCGGTAGCGGATGGTTTTGTCCCAGACCATCTCGCGTTTGAGGATCCTGTCGAGCAGCAGGCTCCAGACGGCGCCTGAAATGGCAAACAGGCTGACCAGAAAACCCAGCATGTTGAAAGGCAGCAGCCTCAGCCGTCGCCGGTTGCCGTCAATCAGCACCGCCACCACAATTTCAAAAAATGCGGCGAAGTTGCCCAGCGTTCCATAAATCATCAGCGCGAAAATGGGAATCAGCGACGACAGCAGGGAACCCGCATTGAGAAAATACAGTCCCAGCGCCAGGCCCCAGCCGGCCAGCATGACCAGCGGGATGACAAACACAAACAGCAGCAGCAAACCGTCAATGCGCTGAGCCGGCGTCAGGTAGGCGCTGGTGGCAAACTTCCACCAATACCGCGTCATCACCTGGTTGTGGCCCTTGGCCCAGCGCGTCACCTGCTTGATGCGCACGCTCCACTCCTCGGGCACTTCTTCGTAACATTCCGAACGGTTGGTGTACACCGTCTTCCAGCCATTGAGCATGAGCCGGAACGTGATGTCGGTGTCTTCGGCCAGCGTGTCGTCGTGCCAGCCGCCCACCGCCTCGACCGCCGACAGGCGCACGCCACCGACCGTGCCGCCGTACTGCGGCAGCAGGTTCAGGTTCATGCGCGCCTGCTGGTCCACCTGGTAGCCGCCGGAGCGCTCCAGGTCCAGCATGCGGGTCAGCAGGTTGGCGCCGCTGTTGACGGGCACCACACGTCCCATCACAGCGCCGATTTCCGGATCGAAAAACGGCGCCACCAGCTGCTTGAGCAGGCCGCGGCCGGGCACGTAGTCGGCGTCAAAAATAATGGCGATGTCGCCTTCGGCAAAGTGCAGGGCGTCCTTCAGGGCAGCCGACTTGCCGGCCTTGCCGGTGCTGCGGTGAAATGGCGAAATGCGCGAGGGGAAACGCGCCACATAGCTGTCGATGATCTCGCCCGTGCCGTCCTTCGACCGGTCATTGACGGGAATGATCTTGAGCCGGTCCGCCGGATAGTCGGTATTGAGAAGCGCCTCGATGCAGCCGGCGATCACCTTTTCCTCGTTGTGCGCAGCAATGAAGACGGTGATCATGGGCCAGCGCGCCACGGCAATGTCGATGTAGGGGTGGCGCTGCACACCGGTCAGCCGGTTGATCGTGAACATGAAGTGGCGCACGCCATAAATCATCATGGCCACGACGATCAGGAACAGCAGCGAGGCCATGACGGCGGCGACCGGGTAATCCTTGAACGAGGGAATCAGCGCACCGGTCGCCTGGGCTTGCGCCAGGGCCGGCCCGGCCCCCATGAAGGCGGTGGCCGCGAGGGCGAACGCGACACGGGGCCGACCCGGCCGCCGGGTGACGTGAACAAGGCTTTCGGTGGAAAGGCTACAAGAGGAAGGCGGCATGGGCATGGCTCCAGTGAGAACGGGTTCGGTCAGGCCAGCGCGGGGATGGCCGCCGGCGCATTCACCAGACTGCGCTCGAGCACAGCGACGATCTGCGCGGAGGCCGTGCCGTCGCCGAACGGATTGCCGGCCTGCGCCATCCGCGTGTAGGCCTGGGTATCCTGCGAAAGCCGCGTGACTTCCGAGACGATGGCGCTGCGTGTCGCACCAATCAGCAGGGCGCAACCCGCTTCAATCGCTTCGGGCCGCTCGGTTTCATCGCGCAGCACCAGCACGGGCACGCCAAAGGTCGGGGCTTCTTCCTGCAGGCCGCCGGAATCGGTCAGCACCATCCACGCATCGGCCAGCGCCTGCTGCATGCCGGTGTAGTCGAGCGGCGCCGTCAGGGTCACGTTGGCGATGTCGCCCAGCAGGGCGTTGACAGGGCCCTGGATCACGGGATTGAGGTGGACCGGAAACAGCACCTGCAGGTCAGGTTGCTGGCGGGCAATGTCAGCAATGGCGTGGCAGATTTCTTCCACGTCGTTGCCCCAGTTTTCACGCCGGTGCACGGTCACCAGCAGGTGGCCGCGGCCCGCGCTCGTGCGCTTGACACCGCGGTGGGCGCAGGTCCATTGCTGCGCATCAATCACGGTGTTGCCCGTGAGGTGAATGAACTCGTCGGCAATGCCCTCGGTCTGCAGGGCCACCATGGCGCGCTGGGTGGGCGCAAAGTGAAACCGCGTCAGACGGCTGATCATCTGCCGCAAGCCCTCTTCGGGAAACGGCCGGGCCAGGTTGTAGGTGCGCAGCCCGGCCTCCACATGCGCCAGCGGCACGCGGTTGTAGAAGGCGGCGAGCGCACCCTGGAAAGCACTTTCGGTGTCGCCCTGCACGATGACGAGCGACCAGTCCTGGCCGGTCACCACTGCGTCGAGCTGCTGCCGGCAACCCATGCTGAAATCGAGCAGGCTGCTGCCGCCCCGCTCCAGCGAGATGTCGGGCGTGACATCGAAACATTCAAAAATCTGGCTCGCCATGTCGCCATGCTGGCCCGTGTGCAGCCATTGCACGTGCGCCCAGTCCGTCGCACGCAGCGCGTGGTAGACCGGCGCCAGCTTGATGATTTCAGGGCGCGTGCCCGAGACGATGAGAATGTTTTGCATGGATGCTTTCCTGAAAAGGGGAAGAAACGGCGGCAAGCCTGCACACGCATGTACGGAGGCAGGAACAAGGGCCCGAAGAAGGAAGTAGGGATGAGCGGGCGTTTCACCGTCCAGGGTCACGTCAGTTGCGTGTTCGCGCCGTGGCCCGTCATGGCGGCAGGGGTCAACAAGTCAACAATCACGACCAGGTCGCCGCCGAAACGCCCCACCCCGAGCTCGCGCATGAGTTGCTGCTCCTGCGCGGCCGAGTCCATGCGCAAAAAACACAGGGCCTGCCGCTTGCCCGCCTGGCTGGCCGCGAGGATATCCAGCCGGGCGACGGAGCCATAACGCGAGCACAGCGAATGGAGGGCCGGTCGCAGCGTGCTGATGTCGGGAAAGTTCTTGAGCTGATCGAATTCGTTCTGCATAGGTATTGGCGTCCCAAGTTCTTTGGTCCTCGGGAACGGGTGTTAACTAAGTGTCACGACTATAGAAAGCGCGAAGAGCCGAATACCTGAGGAAATGCCGTCCGTGCCTGTAGGACGCTGCGCCGGCTCCCTCTGTACGCTGGCCGTACACAGCACCCCCCGCCAAACAGCCTGCTTTCGCCGATGGCACCCGGGCGCCAAGGGGGCAGGTGCACGCTGGCTGCGTGGTCCTACACCCCCGCGCGCCGACGGACGGCATTTTTTTCAACGCCCCGGCGCCTCATGGAAGAAGCCGCTTCATTCACCGCCTGGCAAGCGGTCCACGACCCCACCGGACAACCGCCATGGCCCTCATCACCTACCTCGCCGAAGACAACCAGATCATTCGGGACAACCTGACCGACACCCTGGAGGAAATCGCCGATGTCAAGGTCGTGGCACACGCAGTGACCCAAGCCGAGGCCAGCCGCTGGCTGACACTGCATGACGGCACCTGGCACCTGGCCATCGTGGATCTTTTTCTCAAGGAAGGCAGCGGGCTGGGCGTGCTGGCCGGCTGCCGCCACCGCGAGCCCTACCAGAAGGTGGTGGTGCTGACCAACTACGCTACGCCCGAAGTCCGCCGGCGGGCGGCCGAACTCGGCGCCGACGCGGTGTTTGACAAGACCACCGAGCTTGACGCGCTGTTTGCTTACTGCGCCGAACAAACGGCCAACATCCTCACGGACGATGTGCAGGAGGCGCAGCGTGAAGCCGTCGCGCAGCACGATCCGGCCACGTCCCCCAACTGACAAAGCCACAAAGCCGGCGTTCGCCCGGCCTGACAGGCCGTTGGTCGGTTTGTGCGATAGCGTACATACAAAGTGTTTCGAAGTGCCTAATATGGAACTCTGGTACGACACCTCTGTCAGAGGCACAATTCGAAGCCAGCTACCGCTTCGGAGCTTTGTTGATGGCCGTTTCCCACGATCCGCGAAAAAACGAGTTGCTCGCAGCCCTGCCAGACGCCGAGTTCCAGCGCTGGTTGCCGCAACTTGAATGGGTCGACATGCCGCTGGGCCAGGTGGTGTATGAGTCGGGCAGCACCCTGAGCCATGTGTACTTCCCGACCACCTCCATTGTTTCCCTGCTGTATGTGATGGAAACGGCGCCTCGGCCGAAATCGCCGTGGTTGGCCATGAGGGCGTGGTGGGCATCTCGCTGTTCATGGGCGGCGAATCAACGCCCAGCCGGGGTGTGGTGCAAAGCGCCGGCCAGGGCTTTCGGCTCCCGGCACATGTCATCAAGGAAGAGTTCAAGCGGGCACCGGTGTTGCACCTGCTGCTGCGCTACACCCAGGCGCTGATCACGCAGATGGCGCAAACCGCCGTCTGCAACCGCCACCACTCGCTGGACCAGCAACTGTGCCGCTGGCTGCTGCTGAGCCTGGACCGGCTGCAGGGCAACGAGCTGGTGATGACGCAGGAGCTGATTGCCAACATGCTCGGTGTGCGCCGCGAAGGCGTGACCGAGGGCGCCCTCAAGCTGCAAAACCTCGGCCTGATCCGCTATTCGCGCGGCCGCATCACGGTGCTGGACCGGCCCGGGCTGGAAAAACGCACCTGCGAATGTTATGCCGTGGTCAAGAAAGAATACGACCGTCTGCTCCCCGACAAGCTGGCCGCCTGACCCCCGCCCCGTCTGCGTGCGCTGCCTCCATGGTTCGCATGGATAGATTTTCTAGCGCATACTGGGGCACCGACTGGAACTGCATCTGACAGTGGCGCGGCCTTGTAATTGCCCCCGTGAAGGGGCCGCAACCCACCGGAGAGCCGCTTGTCCGCAGTCGAAAACCACCTCATTGAACGTCTCCCCCGTCCGGACCGCGCACGCCTGCTGGCCGCTTGCGAACCCGTCGACCTGGCCCTGTCCAACGTCCTGTGCGAGCCCGGCCAGCCTATCCGCCACGTGTACTTTCCCACCCAGGGCTTTATTTCGCTGGTCACGCCGGTTGATGGCAGCCCGGGCGTGGAGGTGGGCATGGTCGGCCGCGAAGGCATGCTGGGTGCACAACTGGCGCTGGGTGTCGCCACTGCGCCCTGGCGCGCACTGGTGCAGGGCGCCGGTGGCGCCTGGCGTATTGGCACGGTTGCCTTCAAGCGCGAGCTGGCGCGCAGCCCGGCGCTGCAGCGCGGCCTGAACCGCTACCTGTATGTGCTGATGGTGCAGCACGCCGCGTCTGCCGGTTGCCTGCGTTTTCACCTGACCGGCCAGCGCCTGGTGCGCTGGCTGCTGATGAGCCAGGACCGCGCCCACTCCGACAGCTTTCATGTCACGCACGAATTTCTGGCCTACATGCTGGGCATGCGCCGCGTCGGCATCACGGCCGCCGCCAGCGCCCTGCAAAAGGGCGGCCTGATCGAGTACCACCGCGGCGAACTCACCGTGCTGGACCGCCAGGGGCTGGAAGCCGCCGCCTGCAGCTGTTACGCCGCCGACCGCCGGACCTACACCGACTTGCTCGGCTAGGCGTCCAGCTGCTCGCCTGCCGTTCGGACCGAGCCCGTCGAAGCCTGTCCCGGGCTTGTCGAAAGGCTCTTCGACAAGCCCGGAGCGAACAGCGCTCACTGAACAGCATCCAGCATCGGCGCCAGGACCGCCGTGCCGCGGCCCACCCCACGGCAACAGCCTCTTTGTACGCCAGCGCACAGACGATAGAAAAAAACTCATTTACAAATACCAGCGTCGGTACACAAACTGCATTGCCATGGCCGCTACGCTACAACCTCGTCCTCAAGAGGCCCGTCCAATGACCTCCTCCTCCTTTCTTCCAACCACGCCGGGGCAGCCCCCCGGTGCGCACGACGTGGACGCGGCACGCCTGCACGATGCGCCAGCAGCCCCGGTGCCGCGCCAGAACGGGCTAGCGCCCCACCTTGAGGCCGGCCCCCTCGATGCGCCGTACGACGCACACCTGGCCATCGAGGTCGAGGACTGGGACGTGCTGTTTGAGGCGGTGAAAACCACGCTGCGGCGCATTGTGGGCGATCGGCTCGGAGAGCTGCCTGAGGTGCCCACCCATTCGGCCGCACTGTCGGCCAGCCTGGTGCAGGCCGTCGTGCTCGACTGTGTCGGCTCGCTGGACCGTCTGCACGCCGCGCTGAAGCAGGAACGCAGCCAACGTCCGACACCCTGACGGGCGCTTTGCGAAGCCCGGGCCGGCCCCGCTTCTGTTAGCGTGGTCACCATGCCCCCGAACCTGCCCCCCGGCTCCACGCCGGACCCCGCCCCGTCGCCGCCCGGCCCGCTTGCCCTGCTGGAGCGGGCCACCGGTGCAGGTGCGTGGATGCTGGCGCTGCCGGCGCACCAGCTGACCTGGACGGCGCAACTGGCCGCCCTGCTGGAGATGACGCCGGAACAGGCGCCCACCTGGGCCAACGCGCTGGATGTTTATGCGGCCGAGTCGCGCGCCTGCATGGCCGCGGCCCTGGAGCGCTGCCTTGCCGACGGCACGGCGTTTGACGAAGAGGTGCAGGTCATCACCGGGCGCGGCCGGCGGCTGTGGGTGCGCTCGCTGGGCGAGGCCTGGCGCGATGCCTCGGGCGCCATCGTGCAGCTGTCCGGGGTTCTGCAGGACCTCGCGGCCCGAAAACGTGCCGAGCAGGAAAGCCAGAGCCTGACCATGCGGCTGGCAACCACGCTGGCGAGCATCACCGACGCTTTTGCCACGCTGGACCATGAAGGCCGGTTGACCTACATCAACCGCGAGAGCGCCCGCCTGTTGCGCGGCACAAGCACGACACTGCTGGGCCAGACGCTGTGGGACGCACTGGACGGCACCGAGACCAGCCGGGTGCGCCAGGAAATCCTCGCCATACTGGGCAGCGGCGCCAGCCGCGAGTTCGAGGTCTTCTGCGCCCTTCCCGGCCGGTGGCTGGAGCTGCGCGCCTACCCTTTTCAAGAGGGGGTGGCCGTGTACCTTCGCGATGTCAGCGACAGGCGCCAGTCACAAGAGCAGTTGCTGCTGCTGCAAACCAGCATCTCGCACCTCAACGACATCGTGCTGATCACCGAGGCCGGCCCGGTGGACGCGCCCGGCCCGCGCATTGTGTTTGTGAACGACGCCTTCGAGCGGCAAACCGGCTACAGCCCGGCCGAAGTGCTGGGCCAGACGCCGCGCATGCTGCAGGGGCAGCGCACGCAGCGCGCCGAGCTGGACCGCATCCGGCAGGCGCTGGAGCAGGCGCAGCCGGTGCGCGCGGAACTCATCAACTACAAGAAAAACGGCGAGCAGTTCTGGCTGGAGCTCGACATCGTGCCGGTGGACTATTTCAGCCGGGGCCTGACGCACTGGGTGGCCGTGGCGCGCGACATCACCGAGCGCAAGGCCGCCGAGGAAGAAATCGAGCACCTGGCGTTTTACGACACGCTGACCCAGCTGCCGAACCGCCAACTGCTGATGGACAGCCTGCGCACGGCGCTGTCCCGCACCGGCCACCCCAACAGAATCGGGGCGCTGATGTTCATCGACCTCGACAACTTCAAGGTGCTCAACGACACGCGCGGCCACGCCATCGGCGACCTGTTGCTGCAAAAGGTGGCGGCGCGCCTGAACAGCTCTGTGCGGCTGCGCGACACCGTGGCCCGCCTGGGCGGCGATGAATTTGTGGTCCTGCTCGAAGACCTGGGCGACGACCCGCCGCTGGCCCGCAAGAAAGCCGAAGTCGTGGCACAGAACATTCTGGCCACCCTGAGCGAGCCCTGCGACCTGTCGGGCCACGACTATGACGGCACCTGCAGCATCGGCATCACGCTGATCACCCAGCACGAGCAAAGCGTGGGCGACCTGCTCAAGCAGGCCGACCTGGCGATGTACCAGGCCAAGGCCGCGGGCCGCAACACCATCTGTTTTTTCGACCCCGCCATGCAGGCGGTGGCAACGGCCAACGCGGCGCTGACCTACGAGCTGCGCCAGAGCCTGCGCAACCAGGAGTTCGTGCTGCATTACCAGCCGCAGGTGGGGCCCAAGGGTTTCATGGTGGGCGTCGAAGCCCTGGTGCGCTGGCAGCATCCGCAGCGCGGCCTGGTGTTTCCCGACAACTTCATCCCCCAAGCCGAGGAAAGCGGGCTGATCCTGCCGCTGGGCAAGTGGGTGCTGGAAACCGCCTGCGCCCAGCTGGCGCGCTGGGCGGCCTGTCCGCTCACCGAGAAGTTCAGCATCGCGGTCAACGTCAGCGTGCGCCAGTTTCGCCACCCCGAGTTTGTCGAGCAGGTCATGGCCGCCATCGCCAGCGCCGGCATCAGTGCGCACCGGCTCAAGCTGGAGCTGACCGAGAGCCTGCTGGCCAACGACATGGACGTGACGATTGCCAAGATGGGCACCCTCAAGGACGCTGGTGTGACGCTGTCCATCGACGACTTCGGCATCGGCTACTCGGCGCTGTCCTACCTCAAACACCTGCCGCTGGACCAGCTCAAGATCGACCGCGCCTTCGTCAAGGACGTGCTGACCGACCCCAACGACGCGGCAATTGCCCGCACCATCATTGGCCTGGCGCAAAGCCTGGGGCTGGGCGTGATGGCCGAGGGGGTGGAGACCGAAGCCCAGCGCGACTTCCTGGCCCGCCACGGCTGCCACTGCTTCCAGGGCTACCTGTTTTGCAAGCCGCTGCCGATCGACGAACTCGAGGTGTTCATGCAGGGCATGGCACGGCCACCGGTGGACGCGCCGGCCTGCTGAGCGACGCCGCGCCTGCAGCTCGCACGAACCAACAAAGAGGCTTGGCGCGGCCTGCTCTGGACGCCGCGAACCAAATCGCTTGCCTTGAACATCGAGCCCCCAGGGGCGCTGGTTTCGCCACTCTTGCACGGGATGGGGATAAAGCGTCCCTTGGCCTTGGCGGAGACAATTCAAGTCCTTATTGTTTCGCAAACAGCAATTAGCAATTGATCGGTTTGCTATTTTTCTTTGTTTGAGGCAACAGTAAAGTTCATACATCGATGAGCCGCAACCAATAAACGACTCACCGAGGCTGGACAGACGGGATCAACGAGCCCGCCATGCCCGGAAATGTTTATTCACTCTCCCAAGGAAATGTCATCATGAACGCATCCAAATTCTTCGCTGTTGCCGCGCTTGCCACCGTCGCCTCTTTCGGCGCCCACGCTGACGAAGCCGATGGCTCGCAGTTTGCCGTCCAGTTCAACTCGACCCGCTCCGTGGCCGAAGTCCAGGCCGAAGCCGCCACCAAAGTAAAAACCCACAGCCAGGAGCCTGCCGGCTCGCGCGTGGCGGCTACCGTGCAGTCCGCGACCGACCGCGCCACCGTGCGGGCCCAGGCGGCCGACGCTGTCCGCCTGGGCCAGATCCCACGCGGCGAAGCCACCTACCTGTAATGGCAGTTGCGCGCTGGCCGGATTTCGGCCGGTCGACGCCCCACTGCCCGGGCTCCGGCCCTGGCAGCGGGTGAATTTGAGGAATATGGAAAGCCCCGCCAGTCCCCGGACTGGCGGGGCTTTTCGCCTATCCGGCCCCCTCCAGGGCTTGTTCAGGTCCCCGACAGCAAGGCCGCATTGCCGCCCGCCGCCGTGGTGTTCACGGTAACGGTCTGCTCCGCGCAGAAGCGGTAGAGGTAATGCGGGCCGCCGGCTTTGGGGCCGGTGCCGCTGAGCCCCTCGCCACCGAAAGGCTGCACACCCACCACCGCGCCGATCATGTTGCGGTTGATGTAGATGTTGCCGACATGCGCGGCCGCCGCCAGCGCCTGGGCGCGCGAATCGATGCGGGTCTGGATGCCCAGCGTGAGGCCGTAGCCGAGGGCGTTGATCTGCGCGATGACGGCTTCGGGCGTTTTCAGCGCGCCGCTGCCCCAGCGCACGATCTGCAGCACCGGCCCGAAAATTTCGTCTTTCACCTCGGCCAGGCTGGCGACTTCAAAGGCGCTGGGCAGGACCAGATTTGCTATTGAATCAGGAGCTGCTTTCGCCCGACCGGAAAGGGCTAAAAGCACTTTTGACGTGGCGCCCAGGCGCTGCAGGTGGTTCTGGATGTTGTCAAACGCCTCGCGGTCTATCACCGGGCCGACGTCGGTGGCCAGCGCGGCCGGGTCGCCGACGGCCAGCTCCTGCAGCGCGCCCTGGATCATCTCCACCACCTTGTCGGCAATGCCCTCGTGCAGACACAGCAGGCGCAGCGCCGAGCAGCGCTGGCCGGCCGAGCGGAAGGCGCTTTGCACCACGGCATCGACCACCTGCTCGGGCAGCGCGCTGCTGTCGACCAGCATGGCGTTGATGCCGCCGGTCTCGGCGATCAGCGGAACAATGGGTCCTTCCTTGGCGGCGAGCGCGCGGTTGATGATTTTGGCAACCTGGGTGGAGCCGGTGAACACCACGCCGGCAATCCCCGGCGCCGCCACCAGCGCCGCGCCGACGGTTTCGCCCGGGCCATGCAAGAGCTGCAGCGCGCCTTCGGGCACCCCGGCGGCGTGCAGCAGCCGGACGGCGGCCAGCGCCACGCCCGGCGTCTGCTCGGCGGGCTTGGCCAGCACCGCGTTGCCGGTGGCCAGCGCGGCGGCGACCTGGCCGGTGAAGATGGCCAGCGGAAAATTCCAGGGGCTGATGCAGACCCAGACGCCGCGTGCAGTCAGGCGCAGCTCGTTGGTTTCGCCGGTCGGCCCCGGCAGGGCGATGGGCGCCATGATGCGTTCGGCCTCATTGGCGTAATAACGCAGGAAGTCGATGGCCTCGCGCACCTCGGACACCGCGTCGCCCCAGGTCTTGAAGGCTTCCTTGACCAGCAAGGCGCAGAACATGGGCATCTGCTGCTGCAGCGCATCGGCGGCGCGACGCAGGATGGCGGCGCGTTCTTCCACGTCGATCTTGCTCCATTTTTGATAGCTACTTGCGCCCGTCGCTACTGCGCTGATGGCCAGTTTGATATCAAACGCCGGCACTGCGGGCACGTGCGCCGTCGTGAAGGCAGCGAACAGCGGCGCACGCATGGCTTCCACCGTCAGGTCCAGCCCCTCGCTGTTGGGGCGGCCGGGGCCGTACAGGGCGGGCGGCAGCGGCAGGGACGACTCGGGCTCCATGCGCAGGGGTGAGGTCAGCAACTGGTCCATGCCGACCGATTCGTCGGCGAGCTGGTGCACAAAGGAGGAGTTCGCGCCATTTTCCAGCAGGCGGCGCACCAGGTAGGCCAGCAGGTCGCGGTGGGCGCCGACCGGGGCGTAGACGCGGCAACTGATCTGCGGGTTTTTCAGCACTTCACGGAACACGCCTTCGCCCATGCCGTGCAGCCGCTGCAACTCGAAAGATGATCCGGCCCCCACGTTCGTCACTTCGTGTACGTCACTGCCCCCCGAGGGGGCTGTGCTTGCTTGGGGCGGCCCTGCGCGGCGCACGTCGGCATCGCGGGCCGCCATCTGAATAATGGCGGCGATGGTGCCGGCGTTGTGGCCGGCAAACTGCGGGTAAATCGCGTCGGGCGCAGCCAGCAGGGCCTGCGCGCAGGCGAGGTAAGACACGTCGGTGTGGTGCTTGTGGGTGAAGACCGGGTAATGCGGCAGGCCCAGCTCCTGCGCGCGCTTGATTTCCGAGTCCCAGTAGGCGCCCTTGACCAGGCGGCACATGAAACGCAGCCGGTATTGGCGGGCGAGCGCGATGACGTGGCCGACCAGCTCCAGCGCGCGCGTCTGGTAAGCCTGCAGGGCCAGGCCGAAGCCCTGCCATTGCGGCTGCTGCTCAGCCACCAAAGCGGCCAGCGCTTCAAAGACATCGAGGGAGAGTTCGAGCCGGTCCACCTCTTCGGCGTCGATAGTCAGGTTGATGTTGGCGCGTGCAGCCATCGCACACAGGCCCCAGACGCGCGGCACCAGCTCGGCCATGACGCGTTCATGTTGTGCGTCCTCGTAGCGCGGATGCAGCGCGCTGAGCTTGATGGAAATGCCGTCGTTTTGCTCACAAGCGCAGGTCGCATTTGCGCGAGCAGCTATTGATTTAATAGCGCCTTCATAACTGGCCAGGTAGTGCAGCGCGTCGGCATCGGTGCGTGCGCCCTCGCCCAGCATGTCATAGCTGAATCTCAGATTCGCCACCTTCCTGCGCGCGCTGTCGGCCTCGCCCATGGCCTCACCTATCGTCTGGCCCAGCACAAATTGCCGGCCCAGCAGCTGCACCGCGCGCAGGGTGGCGGCCACCACGGTGCGCGCACCGAGCTTGCTCATGAGGCCAGGTTCGGCAGCCTGTCCTGAGCTTGTCGAAGGGGGCAGAAACTTCTTGGACATCGCGATGGCCGAGGCCGACAGGCGGGCCATCACGCCGTCGCTGGCGCCGTCAAAATCGGCGCGGCCCAGCTGGTCGGCGGTCAGGGCAATCGCGGTCTCGGCATCGGGCACGCGCAACAAGGCTTCGGCCAGGCGCATCAGGGCCAGGCCTTCGGCACTGGAAATCGGGTATTCCTTGAGCAGGCTTTCCATGGCCCAGAAGGGCGGCGGGTTGTTGCGCACGGCCTGCACCCAGGGCCGGGCCAGCGGCGCGGCGGCAGCCCAGTCGAGCGCCCCGGCCAGCGCCTGCAGGTGCCGGGCGACGATGCCGGCTTCGGGCCGGTAAGGGAAGGGAAGGCGTGGCTGTTGCGACATGAAAATCTCCGTCATCTGGTGAATAACGCCATGTTCTCTGGATTTGATCCAAATTTCACGCTAAATTCAGTCGCTTATTCTGAATAATTCACCAGCATGACCGACACCTTGACCGACATTGACCGTATCGACCTGAAGATTTTGAGCGTGCTGCAGCAGGACGGACGCCTCTCCAACCTCAAGCTGGCCGAAGCGGTGGCGCTGTCGCCCACGGCCGTGCTGGCGCGGGTGCAGCGGCTCACGCGCGATGGCTACATCCTGGGCTACGAGGCGCGGCTGAACCCGCTCAAGCTGGGCGCCGGCATGCTGGTGTTCGTCGAGGTGTTGCTGGACCGCACCACGCCCCATGTGTTTGAGGCTTTCAAGGCAGCGGTGCAGGTGTACCCGCAGATCATGGAATGCCACATGGTGGCCGGCGGCTTTGACTACCTGCTCAAAACCCGCATGGCCGACATGGCGGCCTACCGCGACTTCGCCGGCAACGCGCTCTGGCAGTTGCCCGGCGTGCGCGAAACCCGCACCTACGCGGTGATGGAAGAGGTCAAGAACACCACCCAGCTCGCCCTGGGCGTGTAAGCGCAGCAACTGCAGCCCTGGCAGCCCTGGCAGCGGCGGGCAATTTGCGCTGTTTTAGACAATAGTTCGCATCCTCGCGGGCAAACCGCGTTGTCAAAGTGGGTTAGTTGAACTAAATTGGCCTCGGGTAGGTTCTGCCTTGCATAGGCAAGCCGTCCGCATCGCACAACAACACCACGGAGTCCAGCATGAACATTTTCCAACGATGGGGCGCCTGCAGCCTGCTTGCGGTCCTGCTCACGGCGCCCGGCCATGCGGCGGACATCGGCGTCACGGACAAGGAAATCCTGGTGGGGCAGTTCGCGGCCCAGACCGGCCCCGCCGCTGAACTCGGCAAACGCATGCAGCTGGGCATGCTGGCGCATTTCAAGGCGGTCAACGCGGCCGGCGGCATCAACGGCCGCAGCATCCGGCTGGTGTCGCGCGACGACGGCTATGAGCCGGAGAAGGCGGTGGCCGCCGTCAAGGCGCTGATCGAGGAGGACAAGGTGTTTGCGCTGGTGGGCTCGGTCGGCACGCCGACCACGCTGGCGGCGGTGCCCGCCATCAACGCGGCCGGCATTCCGCTGATCGGCCCCTTCACCGGCGCGCAGGCCCTGCGCGAACCGCTCAACCGCAACCTGTTTCATGTGCGCGCCAGCTACTTTGACGAAACCGAGCGCATCGTGCAGCACCTGAGCACGCTGGGCATCAAGAAGATTGCGGTGTTCTACCAGAACGACTCCTACGGCAAGGCCGGTCTGGAAGGCGTGACACGGGCGCTGACCAAACGCAACCTCAAGCCCGCCGCAGCGGTGACGGTGGAGCGCAATTCGGTCGATGTCACCGCCGCATGGGCCGAACTGTTGAAAGCCGCGCCGGAAGCGGTGGTGCAGATCAGCGCCTACAAATCCTGCGCGGCGCTGATCAAGCTGGCGCGCAGCAAGGGCTATGGCGGGCAATTTTTCAATGTGAGTTTTGTCGGCTCCACGGCCCTGTCGGCGGAACTGGGCGATGCCGGCGCCGGCGTGACGATTTCGCAGGTGGTGCCCTTTCCCTACACGCCTTCGTCGGAGATCGTGCGCGAGTACCAGCAGCGCATGACCGAAGCCGGCAACAAGGACTTCGACTTCTCCAGCATGGAAGGTTTTCTGGCCGCCAAGGTGTTTGCCGAAGGGGCGCGCCGGGCCGGCAAGGCCCTGACACGCGCAAGCCTGGTCAGCGGGCTGGAGTCCATGCGCGATGTCAACATGGGCGGGTTCATGGTTAACTACAGTCCGACAGACCATGAAGCATCCCATTACACCGACCTGACCATCATTGGGCGCGGCGGGCGTTTTGTTCGCTAGTGCAATGCACTAAAGTGATGCTTTTTTGAGGAGGAAAGTCATGACACGCTTTTTATCCCGGGGTCTGTTCACCGCCGCAGCGCCTGCGCTGGGCCTTCTTTTGCTGCTGGCCCAACCCGTCGCGGCGCAGTCCCTCAAGCCCGGCTTGTGGGAGATCAACAACAAAATGCAGTCCAGCTCGGGCCAGATGGAAAAAGCCATGGCCGAGTCGCAAAAGCAGATGGCCGCCATGCCGCCCGAGCAGCGCAAGATGATGCAGGACATGCTGGCCAAACAGGGCCTGTCCATGGGCCCCGGTGCCGGCGGCAACATGGCCGTGAAAATCTGCATGACCAAAGAGATGGCGGAGCGCAATGAGCTGCCCGCCCAGCAGGGCGACTGCAAGACCACCAACTCGCCGCGTTCGGGCAACACCATGAAGATGTCGTTTGCCTGCACCCAGCCGCCGTCCAGCGGCGAAGGCACGGTGACCTTTGTCAGCCCCGAGGCTTACACGATGAAGATGACCATGAAAAGCATGATGCAGGGCAAGCCGGAAACCATGACCATGGATGGCGGCGGCAAATGGCTGTCGGCGGACTGCGGCAACATCAAGCCGCTGGCTGTGCCTAAAAAATAGGCAGCACGAACACCGCGGTCTCTCCCCCTACAAGCAGGGGCCGCGGATCTGGCTTCGCCAGTCCGCAGGCGCAGCGGCCCCCTCGGGGGGCAGGGCGCTACACGCAGTGAGCAACCGTGGGGGCTCTTTACCGGCCGCCGAAAATGGCGGTTCCGACGCGCACCATGGTGCTGCCGGCGTGAATCGCCGCCTCGAGGTCGGCCGTCATGCCCATCGACAGCGTGTCCATAGCCTGCGGCAACACGCCGGCCCGATTGATCTGGTCAAAAAGGTCTGCAGCCCTTTTGTGGACAGCGCAAGCAGCTACAAAATCAGGAGCAGGCTCGGGAATCGACATGAGGCCGCGCAGCTGCAGCCGCGGCAGCCGCGCGACCTCGGCCGCCAGCGCCTGGGCGTCCTGCGGGGCCACACCGGACTTGGTGGCGCCGCCGTCGATGTTGACCTGCAGGCACACCTGCAGCGGCGGCAAATGCGGCGGGCGCTGCTCGCTCAGGCGCTGCGCAATCTTCAGGCGATCCACCGACTGCACCCAGTCAAAGTGTTCGGCGACCAGCCGCGTCTTGTTGCTCTGGATGGGGCCGATGCAATGCCACTCCGATGGACGGGAGAGCGGCAGGCCAGGGTGATCGGCTTCCCACCCGCGCACTGCCAATATCTTGTCCACCCCCTCCTGGATGTAGTTCTCGCCGAATGCGCGTTGCCCGTCGGACATGGCCTCGATCACCGCGTCGGCATTGAAAGTTTTGGACACGGCGAGCAGGCGCACGCTGGCGGGATCGCGTGCGGCAGCAACACAGGCCGTGGTTATACGGTCACGGACAAGTTGGAGGTTGCGCACAATCATGGTCATAATCCAAATGTAAAACTTTTCAGGAATCCCCGGGATGGACATTACCCAACTGCTGGCTTTTAGCGTCAAGAACAAGGCATCTGACTTGCATCTATCGGCCGGCTTGCCGCCCATGATCCGGGTGCATGGGGATGTCAGGCGCATCAATGTCGACCCGCTGGACCACAAGCAGGTTCATGCCATGGTGTACGACATCATGAACGACACCCAGCGCAAGAACTACGAAGAATTCCTGGAGATCGACTTCTCCTTCGAGATCGACGGCCTGGCGCGTTTTCGCGTCAATGCCTTCAACCAGAACCGCGGCGCGGGCGCCGTGTTCCGGACCATTCCCTCGAAAATCCTGACGCTGGAGCAGCTGGGCGCGCCGAAAATTTTCGGCGACCTGGCGATGAAGCCGCGCGGCATGGTGCTGGTCACCGGCCCGACCGGTTCGGGCAAATCGACCACGCTGGCGGCCATGGTCAACTACCTCAACGAAACCGAGTACGGCCACATCCTGACGGTGGAAGACCCGATCGAGTTTGTGCATGAATCCAAGAAATGCCTGATCAACCAGCGCGAGGTCGGCCCGCACACGCTGAGCTTCAGCGCGGCGCTCAAATCCGCGCTGCGTGAAGACCCGGACGCCATCCTGGTCGGCGAGATGCGCGATCTGGAAACCATCCGCCTGGCGATGACCGCCGCCGAGACCGGCCACCTGGTGTTTGGCACGCTGCACACCTCCAGCGCCGCCAAAACCATCGACCGGATCATCGACGTGTTTCCGTCCGAAGAAAAGGAAATGATCCGCGCCATGTTGTCGGAATCGTTGCAGGCCGTGATCTCGCAGACCCTGTGCAAGACCAAGGACGGCCAGGGCCGCGTCGCCGCGCACGAGATCATGCTCGGCACCAGCGCGATCCGCAATTTGATCCGCGAGGCCAAGGTCGCGCAGATGTACTCGTCCATCCAGACCGGCAACAGCGTGGGCATGCAGACGCTGGACCAGAACCTGACCGACCTCGTCAAGCGCAACGTGATCTCGGCGGCCGAAGCCCGCGGCAAGGCAAAAATACCCGAGAACTTCCCCGGCTAAACAGGGACCGTCATCAGCGAAGCGCTGCTGCGGCCTGCGGGCCCGCAGCAGCCAATTGGAGAAACCATGGAACGCGACCAGGCCAGTAAATTCATCAACGACCTTCTCAGGCTGATGGTCAGCCGCAGCGGCAGCGATTTGTTCATCACCGGCGACTTTCCGCCCGCGATGAAGGTCGACGGCAAGATCACCAAGGTCTCGCCGCAGCCGCTCAACGCCGGCCACACGCTGGCCCTGGCGCGCGCCATCATGAACGACAAGCAGGCGGCCGAGTTCGAACGCACCAAGGAATGCAACTTCGCGATCTCGCCCCCCGGCGTCGGGCGCTTCCGCGTCAACGCCTTCATCCAGCAGGGCAAGGTCGGCATGGTGATGCGGGTGATCCCGGCCGTGTTGCCGACCATTGACGGCCTGGGTGTGCCGCAGGTGCTCAAGGACGTGGTGATGTCCAAGCGCGGCCTGTGCATCCTGGTGGGCGCCACCGGTTCGGGCAAGTCCACCACGCTGGCCGCGATGGTGGACTGGCGCAACGAAAACTCCTACGGCCACATCATCACCATCGAGGACCCGGTGGAGTTTGTGCATCCGCACAAGAACTGCGTGATCACCCAGCGCGAAGTGGGCCTGGACACCGACAGCTGGGAGGCGGCCCTGAAAAACACCCTGCGCCAGGCCCCCGACGTGATCCTGATGGGCGAGGTGCGCGACCGTGAAACCATGGAACACGCCGTCGCCTTCGCCGAAACCGGCCACCTGTGCCTGTGCACGCTGCACGCCAACAGCGCCAACCAGGCGCTGGACCGCATCATCAACTTCTTCCCGGAAGAGCGCCGCGCCCAGCTGTTGATGGACCTGTCGCTGAACATGAAGGCCATGATCTCCCAGCGGCTGGTGGTCAAGCAGGACGGCAAGGGCCGCTTCGCCGCCGTCGAAGTGATGCTCAACACGCCGCTGATTTCCGACCTGATCTTCAAGGGCGAGGTTTCCGAGATCAAGGAGATCATGAAGAAAAGCCGCAACCTCGGCATGCAAACCTTCGACCAGGCGCTCTTCGACGCCTTCGAGAGCAACATGATCACTTATGAAGATGCGCTGCGCAACGCCGACTCGGTCAACGACCTGCGGCTGCAGATCAAACTCAACTCGCAGCGCGCCAAGACGCAGGATCTGGCCGCCGGCACCGAACACATGTCCATTGTTTAACTCATGACCACTTCCAGCACCAACCCCAAAACCTACGAACCCGCCCCATCCCGCAAAGTCGCCTTTCTGGGCCTGGGCGTCATGGGCTACCCGATGGCGGGCCACCTCGCTCTGGCCGGTCACCAGGTCACCGTCTACAACCGGACTGCTGCCAAATCAGTAGCATGGTGCGCAGAATACGCGGGCGCCAAAGATCCAAAACATGCGGCGACACCGCGTGAAGCGGCGCGCGGCGCCGACATCGTTTTTTGCTGCGTCGGCAACGACGATGACTTGCGCGGCGTGACGCTCGGCCCCGACGGCGCCTTTGCCGGCATGCAGCCGGGCGCCATCTTCGTGGACCACACCACCGCATCGGCCGACGTGGCCCGCGAGCTGTACGCCGCCGCCCAGGCCCTGAAGCTGCAGTTTGTGGACGCCCCGGTCTCGGGCGGCCAGGCGGGTGCACAAAACGGCCTGCTGACCGTGATGTGCGGCGGTGACGCGGCGGCCTTTGACGCCGTCAAGCCGGCCGGCATGGCGTTTTCCAAAGCCTTCACGCTGATGGGCGCCAGCGGTGCCGGCCAACTGACCAAGATGGTCAACCAGATCTGCATTGCCGGACTGGTGCAGGGCCTGAGCGAAGCGATTGCCTTTGGCCAGAAGGCCGGCCTGGACATGAACCAGGTGCTGGACGTGATTGGCAAGGGCGCGGCGCAAAGCTGGCAGCTCGACAACCGCGGCAAGACCATGGTGGCCGACAAGTTCGACTTCGGCTTTGCCGTGGACTGGATGCGCAAGGACCTGGGCCTGGTGCTCGACGAAGCCAGGACCAATGGTGCCCGCCTGCCGGTCACGGCCCTGGTGGACCAGTTTTACGGCGACGTGCAGGCCATGGGCGGCCAGCGCTGGGACACCTCCAGCCTGATCAAGCGGTTGAAGTAGCCCCCACGGTCGCTCGCTGCGCGTAGCTCCCTGCCCCCCGAGGGGGCCGCTGCGCCTGCGGCCCCTGCTTGAAGAAGATGCCCCTGTCAGCCGCCCGGCGCGCGGGCTGGCGTGGCGGGTTTGGCCGGCTGCGGCACCAGGCCGCGCAGCTCGTCCTCGCTGATGATCTCGAGAATGCGCACCACCTTCTGCACGCCGCGGGCGCCGCGCACGATTTCCGTGGCGCGATCGGCTTCGCGCTGCGTCACACGGCCCATCAGGTAGACGGTGCCACGCTCCGTGACCACCTTGAAGGCGTTGGCATAAATGTCGCTGGAGTCGATCAGCAGGGCCTTCACCTGGCCGGTGATCAAGACGTCGGAGGAACGCTGCACCAGCGTCGGGCTGTTGATGATGGCCAGCTCATTGACCACGGAGGCCACGTTCTCCACCCGCGACACGACCTGCTCCACCAGCTTTTTGTCCTGCTCGTTGAGCACTTCGCCGGTCAGCAGCACCTGGCGGTTGTAGCTGGTCACGCTGACCCGCGCCCGGCTGCCGATGTTGTCGCGCAGGCGCGCCATGGCGCGCAGCTCGATCCCCTCGTCTTCGAGCTGGGCGCCCGAGGTCCGGCGGTCAATGGCAACCAGCGCACCAGCGGCCGCGCCGCCCAGAACCAGCGGGAAGCAGGCGCTCAGGCTGCTGCCCACCAGGGCAGCGGTGCAGACGGTCAGCAGAAGCCGTTGGTACGGTCGCATGGGTCCGGAAATGGCTTTGACGGTCATTTAAGTGTTCTCCTGGTCACCAAGTAATTGGGCATCCACGCCATCACAGATGCAGTGAAGGGCCAGCAGATGAACTTCCTGAATGCGTGCCGTGCGGTCATGCGGCACGCAGATGTGCACGTCGGTCTCGCGCAGCGCGGCGCTCATTTTTCCGCCGCTTTTGCCGGTCAGCGCCACCACGGTCATCTCGCGCTCATGGGCTGCCTCGATGGCCGCCAGCACGTTGGCCGAGTTGCCGCTGGTGCTCAGCGCCAGCAGCACGTCGCCGGCACCGCCGAGCGCGCGCACCTGCTTGGAGAAAATCACGCTGAAGTCGTAGTCGTTGGCGATCGCCGTGAGAATGGAACTGTCGGTGGTCAGCGCAATGGCGCCCAGCTCGGGCCGCTCGCGCTCGAAACGTCCGACAAATTCGGCCGCAAAATGCTGGGCATCGGCCGCCGAGCCACCATTGCCGCAGGCCAGCACCTTGCCGCCGCTGGTCACGCTGGCCAGGATGGCCTGCACCGCCGCCGCAATCGGCTTGGACAGGATTTGCGCCGCCTGGTACTTCAGGTCGGCGCTGTCGATGAAGTGCTGTTCTATACGTTGTTCGAGCATGGGTCAATGATACCGGGTCGGATTTTCAATCAGCGCCCCGCAGCCCCTCCGGCCCGCCAGACGCAATGCATGGTTACAAAATGGGGACGAAACCGCCCGGCGCAAGCGGCTCAGTCGGCCTCGAAGGCGCCGCACAGCCATTCCACGGCCACCGTGTCGGGTGCGTCCAGCCGGCCTTGTACCGTGACCACGTCAAAGCGGCAGGGCGGCAGGCTGGCAAACCGCATCAGGTAATGCCGGGCCGCAAAAATGATGCGCCGCTGCTTGACGGCGCTGATGCTGGCCGCCGCCCCGCCATGCCCCATGCTACGGCGCTGGCGCACTTCGACAAACACCAGGGTGCCGTCGGGGGCGCGCATGACCAGGTCCACCTCGCCGCCGCCGCGGCCGGGGGTCCGATAATTGGACGCGACCAGCTTCATCCCGGCGCGCACCAGATGTGCCAGTGCCAGCGACTCCGCCGCATCCCCCAGGCGCTTGGTGGTAATCTGGCCGGGCGGCGCCGCTGCGTCAGCGCCGGCGCCACCCGGTGGCCCTTTTGCAACCTGTTTTCTGGAAAACCACATTGAACGCTTCCTTTGACCTGGCCCTGCCCGCTGCGCGCGCTGCGGCAGGCATGCAGCATTATCCCGAAGCTGCGCTGTATGTGGTGGCCACGCCGATTGGCAACCTGTCGGACATCAGCCTGCGTGCGCTGCACGTGCTGGAGCTGGTGCATGCGATTGCCTGCGAAGACACCCGGCATACCCAGACACTGTTGCGCCAGTACGGCATCGACAAGCCGCTGCTGGCCGTGCATGAACACAACGAAGCCCAGGCGGCGCAACTCGTGATCGAACGCCTGCAGCGCGGCGAACGCGTCGCCTATGTCAGCGACGCCGGCACCCCGGCCGTCAGCGACCCGGGCGCACGCCTGGTGGCGGCCGTGCGCGGCGCCGGGCTGACCATCCTGCCGCTGCCCGGCGCCAGCAGCGTGACCACCGCGCTGAGCGTGGCCGGCATCAGCGGCGGCTCGGGGTTTGTGTTTGCCGGCTTCCTGCCGTCCAAGGCGATGGAGCGGGAGCAGGCCGTGCAGGCACTGCAGGCCGACGCGCGTGCCGTCGTCATTCTCGAAGCGCCGCACCGCATGGAAGCCCTGGCGCGCGCGATGGCGCCGCTGGGCGGCCGGCTGGTCACGGTCTGCCGCGAGCTGACCAAGCAGTTTGAGGAAATTGCCACGGTCGCGGCGCAGGACCTCAGCGCCTGGCTGGCCGCCGGCACCCAGCGCACCCGCGGCGAATTTGCACTGGTGCTGCACCCCGGCGAAGAGGCACGCGCCAAGGACGACGGCCACCGTGTCCTGCAATTGCTGCTGGCCGAGCTGCCGCTCAAAACCGCCGTCAAACTGGCCGCCGACATCACCGGCGCGCCGCGCAATGAGCTGTACGAAGCCGCCCTGCAGCTGAAAAAAGCCTGACCACCGGGACTGTCTGGCTCCTAATTGCGCGGTTCCGGGTCATTGCGAAACTCCATGCCCGGATGCGCTCGCTGCACCACCTGGTTGCCGTCCAGATAGACCCAGTAAAAGAGGTCCTGCAGGTCGTACCAGCGGTAGGTCAGGATGTCGCCCGGCCAGGAGGCCACGCGATCGACAAGGGTGGGGCGACCGAACTCGCGCAACACATCGTCACGCGTCCATTTGCCGGGTTCGATGCGCGCAAAATCCCTGGCATTGAGAACCTGCCGGACGCTGGACACGCGGCCCGAAGCATCCAGGTCCACCATGAAGGCGAACTGGCCGGTGGGCTGGCCGGAGTATTGCAGGCGCGTGCCTTGGGGGATCGCCACCACGGCACCGGGCGGACCCATTCGCGCCACCACCTCATCGCGCGACATGCCCGGCTGGACGGCACTGAACGGGTGAAGAAGTGCGCAGCCACCGAGCCAGAGCAGGCTGGCGACCAGAACAAAAAGAAGCTTGGGCAATCGCATGGCAGGTCCTTGGGTTGAATGGCCGCTGTGTTTGTTATACACCGCCCCGGGTTGCGGGATTCGACCCACCCCGGGGCGCAGCGGTTCCCCGCGCAGCGACAATCGGTGACCTATGACCAAGCCCCATGCGCCCGCCACCGACCGCAACCGCGACCCCATCCTGAGCGTGCTGCGCGAGCGTTTTACCGACCGGCGTTCGGTGCTCGAAATTGGCAGCGGCACGGGCCAGCACGCGGTGTATTTCGCGGCCGCCCTGCCCTGGCTGCGCTGGCAAACCTCGGATGTCGCCGGCCATCTGCCGGGCATTCAGCTCTGGCTGGATGAGGCCGGGCTGCCCAATACCCCGGCACCCATCGCGCTGGACCTGCGCCAGGACTGGCCCGATCTGTCGTTCGACGCGGTGTTCAGTGCCAACACCCTGCACATCATGGGCTGGCCTGAAGTGCAGCGGCTGTTCCAGGCACTGGGCCGGCACATGCCGCCGGGCGGGCTGCTCACGGTGTATGGCCCCTTCAACTACGGCGGCCGCTTCACCAGCGACAGCAATGCCGCCTTCGATGCCTCCCTGCGTGCCGGCAACCCCGCCAGCGGACTGCGCGATGTCGAAGCGGTCCATGCCCTGGCGGCCACGGCCGGCCTGCAGCTGGTGGAAGACCGCGCCATGCCCGCCAACAACCGCTGCATCACCTGGCAGCGCAGCCCGGACAAGTTCTAAAGCGCCTAAAGAGCCCTGGCCTCGACCTGGCCCGGTCGCAGCGAATACCGGTTGCCCGCATCCAGGCGTTCCACCTGGACACGCGCGGCGCGGTTGCCATACACCGAGGCCTTGAGCCATTCACATTCCGACTGCAACTGCGCCTCGTCACCGAGGCGGGTGTGCCAGACCCGGTGCTCTCCGTCCCAGCGGTAGCCCCTGGCCTTGAGCAGGTCCTTGGCCTCGAAGGGAGCGGCGGTCGCCTGCAGCCGGTAGCTGGGCCTGGCCGCGACAGACAGCAGCTGTGCCAGCCCGGTCTGGCCGGACACCGGAAGCGGGCTGGCCAGCACCGCCAGCAGCGCGTGGCAGTCCATCTCGGCGCGGTGCGCATCGTAGAACCAGCCGAGTTCCAGCGCCAGCTGCGTGAGTTTGGCCGAGCCGCGGCCTTCTTTTTTCCAGTCCAGATCGGCGAAAGAGCAAGCCCAGGGCAATTGCGCAAACCGCGCCAGCCTGGCCTCGACAAACGGACGGTCAAAACCGGCGTTGTGGGCAATGACCAGGTCCGCATCGGCCAGCATGGCCGCCACCCGCAGCTCATCCAGCTTGTGGCCGCGAACCATGTCGTCGCTGATGCCGGTGAGTTCCTGGATCTCCAGCGGAATCGGCAGGCCCGGGTCTTCGAGGCCGTCATAAACATCGACGGTGCCGACCGGCAGGCCGGTGGCCAGATCCACATCGACCCGCAGCAGTGCCAACTCCATGATGCGGTCGCGCGATGCGTCCAGCCCGGTGGTTTCGGTATCCAGAATCAGCAGGCGCGTGACCGGCCCCCCGGACTGGTGTGCAAACTGCTGCGGCACCGGCAGGCGCCGCAGCACACGGTAATCGGCATGCCGCTCCAGCGCCAGCGCCATCGCTTCCGGCGTGAGCGGCTCCGACGCGGGAGCAGGGGGAACAATTCGGGTTTTGCGGGTTTTGGTCGAAACGGGCGCCGGCGCGATGGGCGCAGCGTCGTCAAAACCGAAGCCCAGCTGGTCCGCAAAAAGTGCGCGACCGTCTGACTCGGTATTCATGTGTCACTCCAGGGCATGGGGCACGGCGTCATGCATGGCCGGGGACAGACATGACCGACTGACAGCAAATGTGGTGCGGCTGGCGGGGATCGAACCCACGACCCTTGGCTTCGGAGGCCCGAATTTCGATGCGTATATACATTGATCTCTCGATGAATTGAATGGTCCCAGTCGGCGTTATTCAACAAAATCAACGAGTTACCTTCGACCTATTGTGACACCCATTAGCGCTGTAGGATGACTAAAGGTCCCTCGATGTCACAACTCTCACCGGAAAACCTCGGATTCACCTTATGTACTGGGCCAGATGAAAATGACCATAACTCATCTTTGCACCAATGCCTTGCCCGATCAAGGCGTGTACCCGCGTTACGCTTTCGGGCTCGACTGGCGGTCGCTGCCCGCAATGAAGGATGTGATCTCTACATTCGCTGCCACGGATCCAATGCGTCTCGCAGCCTGGTTCGAGAACACGTCGTCCTTCCTGGGTGAACGTAGGCTGCGAGAAGTCATTCCGGAAGATTGTGCGAGGGGTGCTCGAGGCCGTGCAGGACCTGCGCCTGCAGCAGGGTAGTTAAATGTTCATTATCGTGCACGATTTCATAATTTATGGAATAATCGTTCACGATGTTGGACAAAATAAGATTACCTGAAGACCTCGGCAAAGCCATTGCCAGCTACCGTGAGCAAAACAAACTCTCGGCAGTTGCTGTGGCCAACAAGGCTGGGCGCAGCCGAACCGTGCTCCACAAACTTGAGCGCGGAGAGGACGTCACAGTCTCCTCACTCTTCGACATTCTGCGCGCAATGGGCCTTTGTCTGACGCTGCAGAGGGCGGGCATGCCAACCCTCGAGGAAATGCAACGCCGGTTCGCTGATGAGGAAGATGACAATGCTGCCTGAGCGTATTCGTCTTCTCGATGTTGAGGTGAACGGTGCGCTCAGCGGTCGGCTTGCGCACGCATCGACCTACACATTTGACTACAGCCGCGACGACCCGGACCAGCCTATCGTCTCCCTCCTCATGCCAGCGAGCAAGCTGCATTTCGACGGCGGCGGCGCATTGTTCCCGGCCATGGATATGAACCTGCCCGAGGGGTACTTGTTCATGCAGATCCGCGAGTTCTTCCCAAAGCAGACGATCACCCCTATGCACCTGCTTGCCCT
>NZ_NBZW01000003.1 GCF_002379085.1 Polaromonas sp. AET17H-212
TCTCCAAAGGGGGTGGGAGGCCTGCCTGTGTGCATAAATCGCAACTCAGGAGGCCGGGTCGGGAAGGATGATGGTGAGAGCATACGCGCAGCCCGGCACCCGGCGCAACCGATGATTTGGCACGGATGTGTGCAAAAATGGAACTCCAAGCAAGCCGCCCAGGCAGGAGCCCGCCATGCGACGAAAAATCCCTTCCACCACGGCGCTGGCGCTGTTTGAAGCGGCCGCGCGCCACCAGAGTTTTACCCAGGCGGCGCAGGAGCACGCGGTCACCCAGAGCGCGGTGTGCCGCCAGATTGCCGGTCTGGAAGACTTCCTCAACGTGAAGCTGTTCCGGCGCACCAAACGCGGTGTGCTGCTCACCGAAGCGGGCACCAACTACGCGCGCAACGTGCGTGCCCGACTCGACGACGTGGAGCGCGATACGCTGGCCTTGATGGCCAAGGGCGGGGCCGGCGGGGCGCTGGAGCTGGGGGTGGTGCCGACCTTTGCCGCCAAGTGGCTGGTGCCGCGGCTCGGCGATTTCCAGCGCCTGCACCCCGATATTGCGGTGCACCTGTCGTCGCGCACCCGGCCCTTCCTGTTTGCCGACACCGCGCTGGACGCGGCCATTTTCGCGGGTGACGCCGGCTGGCCGGGCACGGCGTCCTGTTTCCTGATGGATGAACGCCTGGTGGCGGTGGGCAGCCCGGCGCTGGTCAAGACACGGCGCACGCTGAAGGCCGCCGACCTGGCGCAGCTGCCGCTGCCGCTGCTGCAGATGAGCACGCGGCCTTACGCCTGGCGGCAGTGGTTTGAGTCGCTGGGCCTGCACATCGACAACGACCTGGCCGGGGCGCGCATGGAGCTGTTTTCCATCACCACCGAAGCGGCTATCCATGGGCAGGGGCTGGCGCTGATCCCGCGTTTCCTGATTGAAGAGGACTTGAAGCAGGGCCGCCTGGTGCCGCTGATCGAGCATGAGTTCGTCAGCGACCGGCGTTATTACTTCATCTACCCGGAACAGAAGTCCGACAACACGGTGCTGGCATTGTTTCGCAGCTGGCTGGATGCGCAGGCCACCCGTTACCGCGAGGCGCAGCCCTAACGTTTGTCGCCGCTGGAAATGCGGCCCTGTTCGCGCCGGTTCTGCGCCTGCTCGCGCAGGGCGCGCTGGCCCAGCGACTCCTCGCTTTGCCGTTGCCGCTGGTCATCCTGGCGTGTTAGCTCGCGCTGCTGCCGCCACTGGTCACGCTGCAACTGCTGCTGTTCGCGCCAGGCCTGCTCCTGGTCGCTCGGGCCAGGCCGCTGGGGCACCCAGGTGCCATTGCGCTGCGCCTGCTCCCGCAACGCACGTTCGCCGAGGCTATCCTGGCTCTGCCGGATCTGGGCATCCTGCAGGCGCGTCAGCTCACGTTGGCGTCGCTCCTGTTCGCGCTGCAACTGCCATTGTTCCCACTGCGCCCGCTCGATGGCGCTGTAGTCGGGCGGCGGGCCGGTGCCTGACCAGGTTTCGGTCCGGGTGGTGACGGTGGGCCACTGCGCCCAGGCGGGCGCCAGCGCCAGCACCAGCAGGCTGGTGCCGAGCGAGGCCAGCGTGTGCCCCCGCCATTCACGTGGTTTCAAAGTTGTGTTCATGGGTGTCTCCATCTGCTGCGCCCTGCGCCCTGCGCATTGCAACACCCTACTGTACGCAAAGCAAAAAAACAGCGTCGGCCACCCGGACGCAGGGCGGGTCGGTGGCCGCTGCCTTTTCTACCAGGGCCTGAGCGCGCCAGAACCGGCTTTGCGGATTTTGTATGACAAATACCCGTTTCTCCCTTATTCCACGGGTGCAAGCAGCTATTTAATTGATAGCAATTGGCCTGCCTGCGCAATGTGCGACGATTGCCCCCATGCAAAATTTCTGGCCTTCCAGTGGCTTCAGCCAGCTCCAGATCACCCCACGGGGTTGGCTGGCACCCACCGACGATTACCTGCGTCTCTTCTTGAGCCGCCCCGAACTGGCCCTGGTGCCCGAGTCCTGCGCGGCCGAACAGGCGTTGCATGCGGCCTTGCTGGCCGCGCCGTCGCGGCCGGTGACCGAGGCCGAACTGCAGGCCCTGCAGGACGCAGACGCCCGCGAGAGTTACAGCCTGTTTTTGCGTTTTCGCGACGGCTTGCTGGCGGCCGGCACGCTGGAGGCTTATTACCTGGGCTTGTTCCGCAGCGGCAGCATCAGCATTGCGCCGCTGTTCATCGACCTGCTGGCCCAGGCCATCCTGCGCCAGGTGCTGGACGACACCACCGACGCCTACGAGGTGCGTGCCGCCGAGATGCTGTTTCGTGCCCAGCGCATCAGCACGCAGGACGGCCAGGTGCTGGCCGGCGACCGCGAGGTACTGGACATGTTCAACGAAACCGGCGGGCTCGGCGACTTCGGGCGTTTCCTGGCCGAGGCCCAGGCACCGCTGCGCAGCATTGACATGCAGGTGCTGACGGATGCCAACGCGCCCGACTACTGGCCCGCCAGCGACCGCCACCACTTCCTGCTCGACCTGACGCATGAAATCAGCAACGATCTGAGCCACGGCCTGGTGTTCACCATGACGCGCGCCCGCTCGGGCCTGACAGCGTTGGCGCGTGTGCTGGAAAAGTGGGTGCAGCATTTTCTCGGTGTGGAGGTCAGCATCCGGCCGTTGCAAAAGGTCGATGACGCCGCCTGGCGCTGGCATGTGGGGCTGGACGTGGAGGCGACGGCGCTGCTCAATGACCTGTACGAGGGCCGGGAGGTGGAGGCCGGACGTTTGCAGCGCCTGCTCAGCCTGTTCCGGCTCGATTTTGCCGACCCGCAGGAAATGCGCGCCGATGTGGCCGGCAAGCCGGTGTACCTGGGCCTGATGATGAATGCCGGCCAGTCGGTCAAGCTCAAACCGCAGAATCTGCTGCTGAATCTGCCGCTGAAGGGGGCCATGTAAATCGGTTCCGGACGGCCGGCTGGCCCTGCCTTGCCCCGACCGGGGCGCGGTAGCTTAAAATGCCGGGTTCTGCCAATTTTTTAATCCGGAGTCTTCCATGTCCAAAAAAATCCGCGTCGAAGCCGACATCTGCGCACCCAAGCCCGTTCCCGCCCCCGGCATGACCCGCACGGCCGGCCGTGGTCAAAAGATCAGCCTGGAGCGCGGCACCTGGACCCGCAGCAAAAAGAACCCCGGCAAGCGCCCGCACAAAGGCGGCTAAGCCGTTCGCGGCTGCACCTTCCATCGTGATCCACTGATGGGGGTGCCTTTGCAGCAAGCCCCGGCTCGCGGGGCTTTTTGCTGCGCGCCGTCCGGACGAGTTTGAGGCCATGGCCGCCTACACCTTTGTCCTGCTCACCGGTTTTGCAGCCGGTTGCCTGAGCGGCGTCATCGGCACCGGTTCGTCCATCATTCTGCTGCCGGTGCTGGTCCATGCCTTCGGGCCGAAACAGGCCGTGCCCATCATGGCCATCGCGGCGGTCATGGCCAACCTGTCACGTGTGCTGGCCTGGTGGCGCGAGGTGGACTGGAAGGCGGTCGCCGCCTACACCGTCACCGGCGTGCCCGCGGCAGCCCTGGGTGCCCGCACCTTGCTGGCCCTGCCGCCGCACGTCATCGAGATCGGCCTCGGCATTTTTTTCCTCGCCATGGTCCCGGTGCGCCACGTGCTGGCACGCCTGCAGTGGAAGGCGCGGCTGTGGCACCTCGCCGTGGCTGGCACATGCATCGGTTTTCTCACCGGCCTTGTGCTGTCCACCGGGCCGCTCAGTGTTCCGGTCTTTTTGTCCTATGGCCTGCTCAAGGGCGCCTTCCTCGCAACGGAAGCAGCCAGTTCGCTGTTTATCTACCTCAGCAAGGTCGTGACTTTTCATGAATTCGGCGCGCTGCCCGTCGACCTGCTGCTGCAGGGCCTGATCGTGGGCGCCTCGCTGATGGCTGGCACCTTCGCAGGCAAGGCGCTGGTGCTGCGCATGAGCGTGGCTGTGCATGGGCATGTGCTGGACGGGTTGTTGGTTTGCTCGGGGTTGGCGTTGTTGTGGACGGCGCTGGGCTGAGGGCTGGACCGGATTTGTCCTTCCGGACTTGATCCGGGATCCATGTCTGATAACTCATACCGTTCGGGCTGAGCTTGGTCTGTCCTGAGCTTGTCGAAGGGTCGACGCCGCGTGTTGATCCGTGGGTGGTGGTTCGCCAGCAAGCCGGGTCTCGCCCCGGCGGGCGAGGCACTTTACTTTTGCGTCGCCAAAAGAAAGTACCCAAAGAAAAGGCGACCGGATGGTCTGGGTCCCTTCGCTTCGCTGCGGGCAACCTGCGGTGCTCGGCAAAAGCGGGGTTTCGCTCGAACTCGGCTTCGCCTCAAACAATCGCGAGCCCTGATCCGCTCTTGCCTGTGCTCCTCGGCCCAGCCCGACGGGTGGAGACGAATACGGGAGCGGATACGGGGAGACATGACGCGCGCAGCGCGTCATGTCGGAGCCAAGCGGCCGTGATGTATGCACGCGGGCGCAGCACACGCGGCCAAATGAAGCTCCCCTCCATCGCCCAGCGGGGCGAGGGAGGGGCGGGGGGAGGGAGTGGGGAGTCGGACCTACTGTCCGAGGCAAATCGCGGGCGCAGCGTGATGCCGGATCATTAATAAAAAGTGCCCACAGCCCTTACGCAGAAAGCGCTAGAAGCTACTGTATTAATAGCAATCTACATGTTCCGCCGGTACTGCCCACCCACCTCGAACAGCGCGTGGGTGATCTGGCCGAGTGAGCAGACGCGTACCGCGTCCATCAGCACCTCGAACACGTTGTCATTGGCAATCACCGCCTGCTGCAGGCGCTTGAGCATCGCCGGTGCTTCCTTGACATGGCGCTGGTGGAAGTCTTGCAGGCGTGCCAGCTGGCTCTGCTTTTCCTCGTCGGTGGAGCGGGCCAGCTCCAGTTTGTCCTGCACCGCGTCGCCATGTGGGTTGCGGAAGGTGTTGACGCCGATGATGGGCAGCTCGCCCGTGTGTTTGAGCATCTCGTAATGCATGGACTCGTCCTGGATGCGGCCGCGCTGGTAGCCGGTTTCCATGGCGCCCAGCACGCCGCCGCGCTCGGCGATGCGCTCAAATTCGAGCAGCACGGCTTCTTCCAGCAGCTCGGTGAGTTCCTCGATGATGAAGGCGCCCTGGGACGGGTTCTCGTTTTTCGCCAGACCCCACTCGCGGTTGATGATGAGCTGGATCGCCATCGCGCGGCGCACCGACTCTTCGGTGGGCGTGGTGATGGCCTCGTCGAAGGCGTTGGTGTGCAGGGAGTTGCAGTTGTCGTAAATCGCAATCAGCGCCTGCAAGGTGGTGCGGATGTCGTTGAACTGGATCTCCTGCGCGTGCAGGCTGCGGCCCGAGGTCTGGATGTGGTACTTGAGCTTCTGGCTGCGTTCGTTGGCACCGTATTTTTCCTTCATCGCCACGGCCCAGATGCGGCGCGCGACGCGGCCCATGACCGTGTATTCCGGGTCCATGCCGTTGGAGAAGAAAAAGCTCAGGTTCGGCGCGAAGTCGTCGATGTGCATGCCGCGCGCGAGGTAGGCTTCCACGAAGGTGAAGCCGTTCGACAGCGTGAAGGCCAGCTGCGAAATCGGGTTGGCGCCGGCTTCGGCGATGTGGTAACCGCTGATGGAGACGCTGTAGAAGTTGCGCACGCGGTTGTGCACAAAATATTCGGCAATGTCGCCCATCACCTTGAGGCTGAACTCGGTCGAGAAGATGCAGGTGTTCTGGCCCTGGTCTTCCTTCAGGATGTCGGCCTGCACCGTGCCACGCACGTTTTCCTGCACCCATTCGCGGATTTTTTCAAGCTCGGTCGGGGTCGGGTCGCGCCCGTTGTCCTTCCTGAATTTTTCGAGGTTCTGGTCGATGGCGGTGTTCATGAACATCGCCAGAATCGTGGGCGCCGGGCCGTTGATGGTCATGCTGACCGAGGTGCTCGGGCTGCACAGGTCAAACCCGTCGTACAGCACCTTCATGTCGTCGAGCGTGGCAATCGACACGCCGCTGTTGCCGACCTTGCCGTAAATGTCGGGCCGCAGGTCGGGGTCGTTGCCGTACAGCGTGACCGAGTCGAAAGCCGTGCTCAGGCGCTTGGCGGCCATGCCCTGGCTCAGCAGCTTGAAACGCGTGTTGGTGCGAAACGCATCGCCTTCACCGGCAAACATGCGGGTCGGGTCCTCACCCTCGCGCTTGAAGGCGAAGGTGCCGGCGGTGTAGGGGTAGCTGCCCGGCACGTTGTCCAGCATCAGCCACTTGAGGATCTCGCCGTGGTCTTCGTACTGCGGCAGCGCCACCTTGCGGATGGTCGTGCCCGAGAGGGACTTGCTGGTCAGCGCCGTGCGGATTTCCCTGTCGCGGATCTTCACCACGTATTCCTCGCCGGCATACGCCTGCTGCATGTCGGGCCACTGGCCCAGCAGCTGCCGTGCATCGCTGTCCATGCGGGCCTTGCGCTTGCCGGCCAGGTCCAGCGCGGCCTCGGCGGCGGGCGCGCGGTCCGGCTTGTCGATCTTCAGCATGGCGGCCGCGGCTTGCAGCTGCTGCACTTCGCGCGCCAGCCTGGCTTGTTCGCGGGCGCGCTTCTTGTAGCCGCGCACGGTGTCGCTGATCTCGGCCAGGTAACGCGTGCGCGCGGCCGGCACCACCGGCGTCTGGTTGGTGCTGTGGCGCACGTCGACGGCGGGCAGGGCGCCGTCGGCCAGCTTCAGGCCGAGTCCGGCCAGGCGCGGCTTGAGGGCCTGATACAGCGCGGTGACACCGTCGTCGTTGAAACGCGCGGCCATGGTGCCGAACACCGGCATTTGGTCGGGCGCGGTGCCCCAGGCTTCCTTGTTGCGCTGGACCTGCTTGGCCACGTCGCGCAGGGCGTCGAGCGAGCCCTTGCGGTCGAACTTGTTGATGGCCACAAATTCGGCGAAGTCCAGCATGTCGATTTTTTCGAGCTGGCTGGCGGCGCCGAACTCGGGCGTCATCACATACATGGGCACGTCCACATGCGGCACGATGGCGGCATCGCCCTGGCCGATGCCCGAGGTCTCGACCACGATCAGGTCAAAGCCGGCGACCTTGCAGGCGGCAATCACTTCGGGCAAGGCCTTGCTGATCTCGCTGCCGAATTCGCGCGTGGCCAGAGAACGCATGAAAACGCGCGGGCCCTGCTGCCAGGGGCTGATGGCGTTCATGCGGATGCGGTCGCCGAGCAGCGCGCCGCCGCTCTTGCGCCGCGACGGGTCGATGCTGATGACGGCCACGCGCAGCTGGTCGTTCTGGTCCAGCCGCAGCCGGCGTATCAGTTCGTCGGTCAGCGAGGACTTGCCGGCGCCGCCGGTGCCCGTGATGCCCAGCACCGGTATCTTTTTGATAGCAGCTTGCGCCCGCAGCGACTGGACCAAAGCCGAATCTGCGTTATCGTTTTCAAGCGCGGTGATCAGCTGCGCCAGCGCCCGCCAAGCCATCTCGCCATGGCCTTCGATCGCCTGGAGGTCTGTAGGGGCGAAACCGGTCAGGTCCTTGTCGCAGCGCATGACCATCTCGCCGATCATGCCGGCCAGGCCCATTTTCTGGCCGTCTTCGGGGCTGTAGATGCGGGCGACGCCGTAGGCATGGAGCTCGCGGATCTCCGGCGGCACAATCACGCCGCCGCCGCCGCCGAACACCTGGATGTGTTCGCCACCCCGGCTCTTGAGCAGGTCGACCATGTACTTGAAGTACTCGACGTGGCCGCCCTGGTAGGAGCTGATGGCAATGCCTTGCGCATCCTCCTGCAGCGCCGCTGTGACGACTTCGTCCACGCTGCGGTTGTGGCCCAGGTGAATCACTTCGGCACCCATGCCCTGCAGGATGCGCCGCATGATGTTGATCGCGGCGTCATGGCCGTCAAACAGCGAGGCGGCAGTGACAAAGCGCACCTTGTGCGTGGGGCGGTAGTTGGCAAGGGCCTGGTAGTCGGCGGACAGGTCGGTCATGGCGGCGCTCTCTGGAGGTTGTCTCGTGGCTTGGATGCGGGAGGAGTTATTCGATTTTCAATCCGGCCAGCGCCGGATCGTCAGGCGGGTAGCGCAGGTCCAGCGACTTCAGTTTGTCGCGCACCAGCGTGGCCACCATCAGGTTGCGGTGGGTTTTGGAGTCGGCGGGCACCACGGTCCAGGGTGCCCAGGGCGTGCTGGTTGCCCCCAGCAGCGCCTCGTAGGCCTTCTGGTAGTCGGCCCACTGCTTGCGTACCGCGAGGTCACCCATGCTGAACTTCCAGCGCTTGGTCGGATCGTCCACCCGTTCCTGCAGGCGCTGGCCCTGTTCCTCGAAGCTGATGTGCAGCATGAACTTGAGGATCACCGTGCCGGTTTCGGCCAGCAGGCGTTCGAACGCGTTGATGTGGGCAAAACGCTGCGCGGTCTGCTCCGGCGTGATCCAGCCCTGGACCACCGGGACCAGCACGTCCTCGTAGTGGCTGCGGTTGAAAATCATGGTTTCGCCCGCCCCGGGCATCTGGCGGTGGATGCGCCACAGGTAGTCGTGTGCCCGCTCTTCCTCGCTCGGTGCCTTCCAGCCCACGGTGTGCACGCCCAGCGGGCTGGTTCGGCTGAACACGGCGCGAATCGTACCGTCCTTGCCGGAGGTGTCGGTGCCTTGCAGCAGGACCAGCAGCTTGTAGCGCTTGTCGGCAAAAAAAAGGTCCTGCAGGCCATCAAGTTCCATCGCCAGGGCGTCCACGGCGACCTTGTCTGCCTCCTTGTCCCCGGTCGACAGGGGCTTGGCCGAGGCCTTGAGTTCGGACAGCCCGAACGGCCGGCCGCGACCGGTGCTGGGCGGTTGCCAGGGGGCCAGCAGGGCCGCGCGCTTGCTGTTGCCGTTGGACATGGCTGTCTCCGTGTGGGTGATTGACGTTTACGTAAACGTCAATCTTACCGTTTTTCCAAAACAAAGGGGCGCCTGCGCGCCCCTTTGGTTTCCGACTGGTGGGCGATGCCCGCTTGGTTCTATTTGTACAGCAACTGCGGCAACCACAGGCCGATGGCGGGGAACTGGTACAGCAGGACGATGGCCAGGATCTGGATGCCCATGAAGGGCAACATGCCGGCGAAGATCTGGTTCAACGTCACATGCTTCGGTGCCACGCCCTTGAGGTAAAACGCGGCCATGGCCACCGGCGGGCTCAGGAAAGCCGTCTGCAGGTTCAGGGCGACCAGCAGGCCGAAAAACAGCGGATCGACGCCGAAGTTATCCAGCAGCGGGATGAAGATGGGCATGAAGATCACGATGATCTCGGTCCACTCCAGCGGCCAGCCGAGAATGAAAATAATCGCCTGGCTCATCACGAGGAACTGCGTCTTGCTCAGGTTCATGCTGAGTACCCAGGTCTCGACCAGTTCCTGGCCGCCCAGCAGCGCAAAAGCCGCCGAGAAGATGGCCGAACCGACAAACAGCCAGCACACCATGGCCGAGGTCTTGGCCGTCAGGAACACCGACTCCTGCAGCACCGATAGTGTGAGCCGCTTGTAGGCCGCCGCCAGCAGAAAGCCGCCGAGGGCGCCCATCGCGGCCGCCTCGGTCGGAGTGGCCAGTCCCATCACGATGGACCCGAGCACCGAGATGATGAGGATCATCAGCGGGAAAAACGAGGTCAGGAGCATCTTGAAGATTTCCAGCCGCGCAAAACTCAGGAACAGGTAGAAGAGGGCGACCAGCGCGCCAAAAATGGCAAAGCAGACCCACCACCAGGTGGGCGCGTCGCGCGTGGTCGCGTCAGCAGGTGTCTTGTCGGCGCTGGCGGCAACTGCGGCGGGAGGTGCTGCCACACTCGCGGCCGCCGGCGCGGCGGGGGCTTCGGCGGCTGGTGGCTCCTTGACATCACCCGACGGGGGTTCCTGCAGGCCGCCCTCGGCAACCGGCTCTTTCAGGCCACCTTCCTGGGGAGGTTCCTGCAGACCACCGGCATCAGCGCCTGGTGCTGCTGACGAGCTGGACGCGCCTATCTGCTGGATGTCATACATCGCTTCGGCTTCGACGGTGGTAACCGCCCGGTAACTGGTCACCAGCACCAGCAGAAAGAGCAGGCCCGGCAGGACCACCACCGTCAGTTGTCGCAGGATGTGGCCCAAAGGCACGTCGGCATTGCGCTTTCCCTTGAGCGCGCTGAACAAGGCTGTCAGTGCGTGGGTGGCCGTGCTGCTCGTCAGGCGCTGCGTCAGGGGCGGCAACGTGACCACGCGGTCGGCGGCCGACAGCGGAGGAGCCCATTGCGGCTTGAGCTTGGCGACGATGATGACGTAGAGGATATACAGGCCGGTCAGCATCAGGCCCGGGAAAAACGCACCAGCGTACAACTGAACGACGGAAACGCCGGCGGTCGCGCCGTACACGATCAGCAGCACCGAAGGCGGAATCAGGATGCCCAGGCAGCCGCCCGCCGTGATGGCGCCGGCCGCCAGCGGGACGCTGTAACCGGCACGCAGCATCGCCGGCAAGGCCAGCAGGCCCATCAGCGTGACCACGGCACCCACGATACCGGTGGCCGTCGCAAAGATGGCGCAGGTGACCAGGGTCGCCACGGCCAGCGAACCGGGAATCCGGGCCATGGCCAGATGCAGGCTCTTGAAGAGTTTTTCGATCAGGTTGGCCCGTTCGACCAGGTAACCCATGAAAACAAACAACGGTATCGCAATCAGCACGTCGCTGGCCATGGTCTTGAAGGCCGCCTGGACCATCAGGTCCAGCGTCTTCGTCGTGTCCCGGTTGTAGGCCAGCCAGGTGAAAATCATGCCCATGCCCATCAGCGTGAAGGCCGTCGGAAAACCGAGCATGATGGCGGTCACCACCAGGGACAGCATCAGCAGCCCCAGGTGCCCGTTGGTGATTTTCTCGACGCTCAGAAGCAGCGTGGCGGCGCCGATGATGACCAGCGCCATGAAGGTCAGGCCGAACCAGAGTTCTTTGCGGATCTTCATTTGTGGTTCTCCTTGAGGGCCAGATCGCGCTCGAGCGCTGCCATGTCTTCGTCTTTCACGTGCACCATTTCCTTGAGTTTTTCCACGTCCACTTCCTCCACGTCGCCTTCGCGCACCGGCCAGGCGCCGGTCTGTATGCACTGGATGCAGCGGATGATTTCCACAAAGCCCTGCAGCAGCAGCACAAAGCCCGACACCGGAATCACGAACTTGAACGGATAGATCGGAATCGGGTCGGCGTTGAAGGTCTGCTCGCGGATCGCCAGCGACTCATTGGCATAGGTCCAGCCGGCCCAGGTCAGCGCGACAACGCCCGGCAGGAAGAAAAGGATGTACAGCGTCAGGTCGACGATCGCCTGCGTGCGCGGCCTGAGAAAGCCGTAAAGCACGTCGCCGCGCACATGGCCGTTTTTGCTCAGGGTGTAGGCGCCCGCCATCATGAACAGCAGGCCATAAAGCATGATCTGGGCGTCGAGCACCCAGGCGTGGGGGTGGTTGAGCACGTAACGGCTGAACACCTCCCAGCTGATCAGCACGGTCAGCAGGACCACGCTCCAGGCGCAGGCCTTGCCGATCCAGGTGGAAAACCGGTCCACCGCCAGTAAAAACGATTGCATTGCAACTCCTAGCGCCGCCAAAGGACGGTCCCTGAAAAAATAAAGGGGCACCCAAGGTGCCCCTTAGATGCCGAAGCTTGATTTAAGCCTTTTTGCCTTTGCTGAAGTAATGGTTATAAGCCATCTTGAAGTCGACCGTGTAGTCGTTTTGCCATTGGCCTGCACGTTCGGCAAAGGCCTTCTGCGAGTCGAGCACCTTCTTGAACAGCGCGTTCTCTCCCCCCTTCTTGACCATGATCTTGTCCCAGGAAGCTAGCTGTGCGCGCAGGATGGCGTCGGGCGTCTTGTAAAACTTGACGCCGGCCTTCTTGAGCTCGATGTAGTCCTTGGAGTTGCGCTCAATGGCCTTCCAGCTCATGTCTGCGCTGGCTGCCTGAACGGCGTAGTCGATGATGGCCTTGAGTTCCGCCGGAAGGGCGTTGAGCTTGGTCTTGTTGAACAGGATCTCGAACTGTTCGCCGCTCTGGTGGAAGCTCTGCAGCATGCAGTTCTTGACCACGTCAGGGAAGCCCAGAAGCTTGTCCGATGAAGCGTTGTTGAACTCGGCGCCATCGATCAGGCCGCGATCCAGCGCCGGCACGATTTCGCCGCCCGGCAGCGGATTGACGGCCGCGCCCATGTCGGTGTACATGTCGACGGCTAGACCCACAGTACGGAACTTTATGCCCTGGATATCAGAGACCTTGGAGATCGGCTTCTTGAACCAGCCGAAGGGCTGGGTCGGCATGGGGCCATAGAGGTAGGACACCACGTCCATGTTGATGGACTTGTAAATCTCGTCCAGCAGGGCCTTGCCGCCGCCGTAGTTGTGCCAGGCCAGCAGCATGTTGGGGTCCATGCCGAAGGACGGGCCGGAACCCCACAGTGCGAGCGCCGAATTTTTGCCATAGTGGTAAGCGACCACGCCGTGACCACCGTCCAGCGTGCCCTTGTTGACGGCCTCGAGCAGCTGAAACGCAGGAACGACAGCGCCCGCGGGCAACACTTCGATCTTGAGCTTGCCGCTCGCCATGTCGTTGACTTTTTTGGCGAAGTCGGAGGCGTACTCGTGGAAGATGTCTTTCGACGGCCAGGTGCTCTGGAAGCGCAGCGTGGTGGCCGTTTGCGCGGTCGCCAGCATCGGTGCGGACATGGCGCCGGCGCCGGCTGCAACAGCTGCGCCCTTGAGCAGGCTGCGGCGGCGAGGGGTCTTGATATCGGTCATGGCTTGTCTCCTGTTGTGAAAAAACGTTAGCGCACTATCTTTTTCCATAGCGGCCCGGCATGGAAGAGGGTTTTTACCAACGGGGCAGCGGCAATTGCCTCCAAATGGGGTGAAACTGTTTATCTGGGCCGTGTCTAACGATGGTTGAAAGCTGTCAGCTTTCAGTCAATGTTCAGATCGATCCCGTCCGTTCCGCGTCGGCAAACGGCGTGTGGCGACGATGGTTCCGGCGCATGCTTCTTTTTTTGGAGGGGGCGACAGGCTGTCGCCGGCCATGAGGTTCTAAACTGGGGCTCACGCAGGCAGGCCTTTTGCCTGCCTGCGGCCCTGGAAACCTGTCATGACACCGATTCAGCTTTTTGACCCAGCCTCCAGCACCTATACCTATCTGCTGTTTGATCCGTCCACGCGCGAGGCCCTGATCATCGACCCGGTGGACCAGCAGGTCGAGCGCGACCTCGCGGTGCTGCGGGAGCACCAGCTCAAGTTGTTGTGGACGGTGGAGACGCATGCCCATGCCGACCACATCACCAGCGCGGGGCAACTGGCGGAACACACCGGCGCCCGCACGGCGGCGCCGCAAGGCTGCGGCATTGCCACGGCCGCCCGGCAGCTGGGCGACGGTGATGTGCTGCAGGTCGGCGGTGAACAGGTCCGCGTGATGCATACCCCGGGTCACACGGCCGGCAGTGTCAGTTACCTCTGGCGCAACCATGTGTTCACCGGCGATACCCTGCTGATCAACGGCTGCGGCCGGACCGACTTCCAGTCCGGCAGCGCCGAAGACCTCTACCAGAGCATCACCGGGCGGCTGTTCACGCTGCCGGACGACACCGTGGTCTGGCCGGGCCACGACTACCAGGGCCGGACCCATTCGACGATTGCGGCCGAGAAGGCCGGCAATGCCCGCATCGCCGGGAAAAGCCTGGCCGAGTTTGTGGCCACCATGGCACAGCTCCAGCTGCCCCGGCCCGCGCGCATGGACGAAGCGCTTCCTGCCAACCAGAGTTCCGGCATGGGGACCGGTCGCCACGATGCCGGTGGGGCCGACCTGTTCCAGGTCCTGCCGGCCGAGGGTTATGCCGGCAATGTGTCGCCCGAACTGGCCTGCCAGTGGTGGCAGGCCGGCCAGGCGGTGCTGGTCGATGTACGCACCGATGCGGAGCGTGAATGGGTGGGTTTTGTGCCGGGTGCGATAGCGCTGGCGTGGAAGCAATGGCCGGGCATGGCCATGAACCCGCAGTTCGACGAAGGCCTGCGGGCCGCCGTGCCGGCGGGCCACAAGGCCGTGCTGCTTTGCCGCAGCGGTGTGCGTTCGATCGCCGCCGCCCGACGTGCCACCGAACTGGGGCTGGAGGCCTACAACATCCTGGAAGGGTTCGAAGGCGATCCCGATGCGCAGGCCCATCGTGGTGCACGCGGCGGCTGGCGTTACCGCGGCCTGCCGTGGCGGCAGAATTAGAGCCCCCACGTTCGCTCACTTCGTGTAGCTCTCTGCCCCCCGAGGGGGCGCTGCGCCTGCGGGCCGGCGGAGCCGGACCCGCGGCCCCTGCTGGTGAGGAGGGAGCCCCCCACGCTTGTCGCTTCGGACGGATCGCCCTGAGCCTGTCGAAGGGGGCCCCCGAGGCCGTGCATGAACTGCCATGAGACAGCCGGGCCCGGTTCACATAAACTGGCTGCATGAACAATGACAGCCTGCTCAAACGCATTGAATCCAAACGCGACGAGGTGATTGCGCTCACCCAGGACCTGGTTCGCATTCCCACCATCAACCCGCCAGGGAACGCCTACGAAGCCTGCGCCCGACTGCTTGGCGAGCGGCTGCAAAAACGCGGCTTCGCCGTCGAATACATCCGGGCCGAGGGAGCCCCGGGCGACCGCAACTCCCATCCGCGCATCAATGTGGTGGCGCGCTACGAAGGTGCGCCCGGTGGTGAGTGTGTGCACTTCAACAGCCACATCGATGTGGTGGAAGCCGGTTCCGGCTGGACCACCGATCCCTTTGGCGGCGAGATCCGGGACGGCAAGGTCTACGGCCGCGGCACTTGCGACATGAAGGGCGGACTGGCGTCCAGCGTGATTGCCTGCGAGGCGATTCTTGAAGAAGGCTTGCCGTTTGCCGGCGCGCTGGAAATTTCAGGCACCGTCGATGAAGAGTCGGGCGGCTTCGCCGGCGTGGGTTATCTCGCCGAGCGCGGTTATTTCACGAAACCGCGCGTGCACCATGTGATCATCCCCGAGCCGCTCGGGGTGGACCGCATCTGCCTCGGGCACCGCGGTGTCTGGTGGGGCGAGGTCGAGACCCTGGGCCGCATTGCGCATGGCTCCATGCCCTTCCTGGGCGACAGCGCCATCAACCACATGAGCGCCTTCATCCATCTGCTGGAGACGCAGCTGCAGCCGCGGCTGTCCGGGCGCCATACCGCGGAACCGGTGGAGCCGCCTGGTGCCCGGGTGAGCACGCTCAACATCAACAGCCTGCACGGTGGCCAGGTGGAGCAGCTGTTTGCCATGGACGCGCGCGGCCGCCCCACCGGCGATCTGCCGGCGCCGGTGGTGGCGCACTCATGCCGCGCCGTGCTGGACCGCCGCTTCATCGCTGAAGAAAACCTGGAGGCCGTGAAGGCCGAGATTGTGGCCATGCTCGAGGAGCTCAAGCGCAGCCGCCCCGGCTTTGACTACGGCATCCGGGACATCATGAGTTTTGTGCCGACGGCCACCCCCAAGGACGCGCCGGTGGTGCTGGCCACCGCGCGCGCCATCGCCCGGGTGCTGGGCCGCGAGGCCAGCTACATCTCCAGTCCCGGCACTTACGACCAGAAACACATCGTGCGCACGGGCAAGCTCGATGCGTGTATCGCCTACGGTCCAGGCATTCTCGATCTGGCGCATCAGCCCGACGAATATGTGGGCATTCAGGAGCTGGTGGACAGCGCAAAAATCATGGCACTGGCCGCTTTAAGCCTGACAAGTGGTCGCCATGCAACATCAAAGTAATACCAAGGTAGTGATTTAGGGCAATTACTACACCGGAATCCGACTTTCGGGAGCTGACCCCTGTCAATGTTGACAGGGGGGGCAACCCTGAATTTGTTAAATTCATCTTCAATGGTGGTACTTTTTCACAAGGTAACCACCATGCACGCTCAACTTCTCGAAAAATCCCCCGCACAACTGGTAACAAAAGCAGTTGTCAACCCGGGCCTCTCTCCGCATCTGCAGCAGCGCATTGCGCGCGAATTCACGCCCCGCTGGCAACAGCAATGGGGTGGCAAGTTTGTCCTTCACGGCCGAACGGCCGGCCCCGATGCCGTTCGGCTGGACGGCAACGATTACCTCAGCGTGACCGGCCATCCCGACATCGTCAGCGCCCAGGTGGCAGCCCTGCGCAACGACCGGGAGTTCGTGATCCAGTCCGGCGTGTTTGTGCATGGCGAGCATCCCGCCCGGACACTGGAAAAAAACCTGGCCCAGTGGGTCGGCAAGGAAGACGGGTTTGTCTGCCAGTCCGGCTACGCGGCCAATGTGGGTTTGCTGCAGGCCATTGCCGATCCGCAAACCCCGGTCTACCTCGACACGCTGGCGCACACGTCGCTGTGGGAGGGCGCGCATGCGGCGCGCGCACCGGCGCATCCGTTTCGCCACAACGACCCGGCCCACCTGGACCGGGTGTTGTCACGGCACGGTCCGGGTGTGGTGGTGGTGGACTCGGTGTACAGCACCACCGGCGCCCTGTGTCCCCTGCGCGAGATGGTGGAAGTGGCCGAGCGCCACGGCTGCATGATTCTGGTGGACGAATCACATTCGCTCGGCACGCATGGACCCGGCGGCGCCGGGCTGTGCGCCGAACTCGGTCTGACGGACCGGGTGCATTTCATCACGGCCAGCCTGGCCAAGGCCTTTGCCGGGCGCGGTGGTTTTTTCACGGCGCCTGCAGAGCTGCGTTACTACATCCTCAGTTCCAGCTACCCCAATATCTTCAGCTCCTGCCTGCTATCCCACGAGATCGCCGGCCTGGGCGCCACACTCGCCGTGATCGGCAAACGCGACGAACAACGCCAGCGCCTGCGGGCCCATACGCTGAGGCTGCGCGGCAGCCTGTCGGACATGGGTTACCCGATCCATCAGGGCACGGAGCAGATCATTTCCCTGGAGGCCGGCACCGAACCTGACACCATGGTGCTGCGCGACCACCTGGAGGAACGCGGTGTTTTTGGTGCAGTGTTTTGTGCCCCGGCGACCAGCCGCAACCGGGCCATGGTGCGCCTGACCCTGCACGCTGGGCTGACCGATGCGGAGCTCAGCCACGTGGAGGCGGTCGCGTACGAGGTCGCGCCGCTGGTCAAGCCCTGGGACTGGCCGATTGCCCGCCGGGCGCGGACGGCTGAAACAAGTTAAGCCGCTGGAAGGTTCGGCAAGACTAGTCCCGCACAGTGCGCCGGCCGTGTTTTTTGAGCCAGTGTTTGTAACCGGTCAACCCCGGCGGACTGGCGGCCAACTCGACCGGAAACAGGGCACCCAGCAAGGTGCCATCGTGGCCAATGGAAAACGCCGGAACCAGGCGCGCGGGTCCGGGTTGCCCCAGGGCTTGCTGAAGCTCGAGGTCCACCAGGTGGCGGCCGGCCCGGATGTCGTCAGCGGCAGCCGTCTTCAGGCCCTGGGACTCTGCCAGCTCCGCCAGGTCGGCGAGGCCTGCGGCAGACTCCAGCTGCAGCCAGCTGGCGCGACCGTCCGCGCCCATGCCCAGGATGCCGAAGGGCTGGCCAATGACCACATGTTCGACCCAGTGGCTGCTGGCCAGACTGGTGAGCTGGCGCGCCACCGACGGCACCTGCAACAGGGCATGCTGGGGCTGGGTCAGCGCGGCCCGCCATATCTGGGAATGGCGGATTTGCGGCTGGGCCAGCATGCGCTGGATCACGGTGATCAGGTGCTGGGAGATGTCGACGGTCTGCTTGGCAATGAACTGGTCGATCAGCCCCCGGTTGAAGGCGCTCACCGCCACATGCTCGTCGGCCTGCCCGGTCAGCAGCACCCGGCCCCCTGGCCAGTCCGTCAACTCGCCCAGTGCCTGCAGGCCGTCCATGCCGGGCATGGCGTAGTCGAACACGCAGACCCTGGCCAGTCCGAAACGTTCGGTGTGGTTGGCCCAGTAGTTCAGGACCTGCGGAATCAGCGGGCTGCCTGCACGCCAGCGCTCGATCATCTCCTGCTGCGTCCATGCGTCGGCCTCCCACAGCGGCGGTTCCTGTTGCAGCTGGTTGATGCAGGTCTGCGGCCGCAGGAACAGCTTGACGTACCACTGGCGTGGCAGCACCATCGCCAGCATTTCGAGGTAGGCAGAGTCATCGTCAAGGAAAACGATGGCGCCCGGGCGATGAAACAAGGGAAAACTCATGGATGCGCGTATGGGTTGGGTTACCTGAGAACCGGAAGCTCGATGATGAAAATGGCGCCGCGCCCGGGCTCGGACTTCACCCGGATGGTGCCGCCGGCACTTTCCACGACCTGCTGGCAGAAAGCCAGCCCCAGTCCGTGACCGGTCCCCCGGTCGGTCGAGAAAAACGGCTCGAAGATGCGTGCCTGCAATTCCGGCGGAACCCCGGTGCCCTGGTCGGTGACGATGATGCGCCCATAACCATTGAGCACCCCGACCTCGATGCGCAGGTCACCGGGTTTGGCGGCCGAGCTGGTTGCCGCCAGCGCACGAAAGGCGTTTTTGAGCAGGTTGTTGATGACCTGCGCGAACAGCCGGTAGGACGATTCGAATGAAAAATCCTTGCGCAGCACCAGCACCACAGATTCGCGTTCGCGCGAATTGCGATACGGGTAGTCCTTGACCACGTTGCGCAGCAGCGCAGCGGCAGCCACGGATTCCCGGTGTGTCGGCAGGCGCAGCAGGCGTGCATTGGCGATCTGCGTGTCGATCTGCTGGTTCATGTTGCGCACCAGTGTATGCAGCCTGACCACCAGTTGGTCCAGCCGCTGGCCGCCGCCGGACTCCTTGATCTGCCGGCCTTCATTGCGCACGGCGTCGCCGATCAGCGACATCGTGGCCAGCGGCGTGCGCAATTCGTGCGCCATGATGCCCATGGTGGTCAGCGTGTGCTGCAGGTGCTCACGCCGCAGGTTGGCCGACGACAGCCCCAGCAGCAGGGCGCTGGCCCAGCTGAAGCCGATCACGACGGCGTTGATGGAAAACTGCTCCTGGCTCATGGGGGTCACCGCCGGACCAAACACCTGGAACAGCGCCCAGGCCAGCAGGGCCCCGCTGACCGTCCCCAGGGTGGCTGCACGCCAGTCGGTCACATGGTAATAAATCAGCACCATGGCGCAATAGCTGGCCAGCCAGACCGTGTTTCCGTTGTTGCAAAGATACATCCAGCTGAAAAAAACCGGCAGCTGGATCCAGAAAACCACAGAAAAAATTCGCGCCGAGAGCTTGCTGGAAGGATCGTTGGTGATGCTCTCCGAGATCAACAGCAAGCCCAGCGTGCCCATGACAGCGCGAAGCGCGGGGCTCTCGTAAGGCTGCGGCAGCCATTGTCCCCAGATCCACCCAAACAGGGGATGACCGACCAGCGTGAACAGCCCGAGCCAGCGCAGTCGCCAGCGCGACGGGTGCAAAATGAGAACCAGCTGCTCCTGAAGCAGTTCAGCCCTGATTCGCGCACACCACAGCCGCACCCACGCGCCGGGGCTGCTCCATAGCGTGTGAATCAATTGTTTGATCGTGGCGGGTACTCCGGAAGTCATGCGTAAATTTTCCAACATATCACAATACATTGTCACAGTTCCGGGGCTTAAATGACGATGCGGCCCCCTGTCAACTTTGACAGTATTGCGCTGGATAGCATGTTGAGTGACTGGATTTCTGCACTGCGCGAATTTTCCGTCGAGGCGGTGGTGGTGCTGAGCCCCGACCCGTTTGGCCAGCGGCAGGATCGGCTGGTGGCAGCGGTCCACCCGCCCCGCTTTTTCGACGCAGCGCTGGCGCTGGCAGAAAGCGAGGATTTCGGCGCGCCCTGGCGCGAGTCGGATGCATCCCTCGTGGCCTGGCAGCACATTGGCAAGGCAGAGTCCGGCAACACCAGCCGCTGGCGCCTGTTGTGGCTGGCCCTTGGTTTCCAGAGTGTGGTGCGGATCGAATTTCCGCTGCCGTCAGGACGGGCCTTCGAGTGTTTCATTTTCAGTCCACGCCAGTTCCACGACCGCGCCGAGGCTGCGGCGCTGGTCTGGTCGGCCCTCAATATCTGGCCCTTGTTCAAGCGCACCCTGGCCCAGGCCAGCAGTCCGCTGAGCCCGCGCGAGGGCGAATGCCTGGCGCTGGCCTTCGAAGGCTTGACGGCGCGCCAGACCGCTGAGCGCCTGCAGTGCGCCGAGCGGACCGTGAACTATCACCTGTCCAATGCCATGGCCAAACTCAAGGTGGACAACAAGATGTCGGCGATTCAGCGCGCCTGCTGGCTCGGGGTGATCTGAAGAATGTCCTGCGCCACACCTTCGTAGGCCTGCGCCAGTTGCAGCACGGCCCGGTCGCCGCGCGGTTTGCCGATCAGTTGCAGCCCCATCGGCAGGCCTTGCGGGCCGAAGCCTGCAGGCACGCTGATGCACGGCAGGCCGGCGAACGTGGCGTAAATCACCACTTCCATCCAGCGGTGATAGGTGTCCATGGGGTGGCCGTTGATCTGGCGGGGCCAGCGCTCGCCCGCATCAAACGGCCACACCTGCGCCGCAGGCAGGGCCAGAAAGTCATACCGCTCGAAGAGGGTGAGCATGTGCTGGTAAAACGCGGTGCGCTGCGCACTGGCCGCTGAAAAACCGCTGGCGCTCAGGCCCTGGGCCTGGTCGTATTCCCACAGCGCTTCCGGCTTGATCTTTGCCCGGTTGCTGTCCTGGACCAGAAATGGGGCAATGCGCGAGGCGACGAGGGCGCGCCGCCACACCAGCCAGGCTTGCCAGACCCGGTCGGCGGGTGTGCCCAGCGCCGTCGCCTCAACCGCACAGCCGAGCTGTTCGAAGCGCCGCAAGGACTGCTCGCAGGTGTCGATGATGCCGTGCTCCATCGGCAGATAGGCCTCGAGGTCGCCGAGCCAGCCAATCCGGACAGTTCGGGTGTCCGGCGCAGGCAAGGTCAAAAACTGGGCGCCATCTTCCGCAATCGACAGCGGCGAACGCGCATCCCAGCCGGCCTGGATGCTGAGCAGCCTGGCGACGTCCTCGACGGTGCGACCCATGGGCCCTTCGGTCCCGAGCTGGCTGAGGTAGACGTCCTGCACCGGCCACATCGGCACGCGGCCCTGGCTGGGCCGCAGGCCAAACACATTGTTCCAGGCGGCCGGGTTGCGCAGGCTGCCCATGAAGTCGCTGCCGTCGGCCACCGGCAGCATGCGTGTGGCCAGCGCCACCGCCGCACCGCCGCTGCTGCCACCCGCGCTTTTTGACGGGTCATACGCGTTGCGCGTGACGCCGAACACCTCATTGAAGGTGTGCGAACCCAGCCCGAACTCCGGTGTGTTGCTCTTGCCGATCACGATGCAGCCCGCGGCCTTCATGCGCGACGCCATGAGGCCGTCTTCCCGGGCGACAAACTCCCGCATCAGGGGTGAACCGAGGGTGGTGGGCAGGCCTTGCACGGCGGCCAGGTCCTTGATGGCCTGCGGCATGCCGTGCATCCAGCCCATGCTTCCCGTGCGCGACTTGCCGGGCGCCAGCTGCGTATCGCGTTCGTCGGCCTGTGCCAGCAGATGGTCCGTCTCCTGCAGGCTGACCAGCGCGTTATGGAGCGGGTTGACCTGGGCGATGCGGTCCAGGTAGGCCTGCATCACTTCGCGGCAGGAAACCCAGCGTGCATGGATGGCGCGCGACAGTTCGGTGGCGGTCCAGGCAGTGATGGGGTTGCCGGGCTGTGAGCTGTTTTTCATATGGCTTGAATATTGCATCAGAAGTGTGGTTACATTACAAAGCAGCTTTGTGATTGCTGCCTGACTGTCCCCAACTCTTGTTGCCAAGGAAAAATTGTCATGAAACGTCGCTCCCTTTTCACCCTGGCTGCTTCGGTGGCCCTGGTTTCCGGTTTGCTGTTGCCGCCCGCGGCCCAGGCCCAGGCAAAAACGCTCAAGGTCGTGCCGCATTCGAACATCACCATTCTGGACCCGATCTGGACCACCGCCTTTGTGACCCGCAATCACGGCTACATGATTTATGACACGCTGTTCGGGACCGACCTGGCGGGCAAGGTCAAGCCGCAGATGGTGGACACCTGGAGCGCTTCCAAGGACAACAAGGTCTGGACCTTCACGCTGCGGGACGGCCTGGAGTTCCACGACGGCAAACCCGTCACCAGCGAGGACGTGGTGGCATCGCTCAAGCGCTGGTCCAGCCGCGACAGTTTCGGCGGTGTCATGGCCAAAAGCCTGGCGAGTTACGAAACCCCCAATGCCAAGACCTTTGTCGTGAAGTTCAACCAGCCCTTTGGCGTGATGCTCGAGGCGCTGGGCAAACCCTCGTCGAACGTGCCCTTCATCATGCCTGCCCGCATTGCGGCCACGCCCGGTAGCGAGCAGATCAAGGAAAACATCGGCTCCGGCCCCTACAAGTTCGTCACGGCCGAGTACAAGCCGGGCGAGAAGCTGGTGTACGTCAAGAACGAGAAGTACAAGCCCCGCGCAGAAGCGCCGGACGGCACCACCGGCGGCAAGGTGGTGTACCTGGACCGGGTCGAGTGGATCATCATCCGCGATCCGCAGACGCAGTTCAATGCGCTGATTGCCGGCGAGGTCGACATCATCGAGCAGCCTGCCTTCGAGCAGTACGCCTCGCTGAAGGCCGCCAAGGATGTGCAGATTGTGGATGCCCAACCGGCCGGCCTGCAGTACATCTTCCGCTTCAACCACCTGCATGCCCCGTTTGACAACGTGAAGATCCGCCAGGCGGCCATGGTGGCCATGGGCCAGGAGGCTTTCCTGAAAACACAGGTGGGCGCGCCCGGCATGTACAAGTTCTGCAAGAGCATGTTCCCTTGCGGCACGCCTTATGCCAGCGACAACACCGGCATCTATACCGGCATGGCCAACCCGGCCAAGGCCAAGCAGATGCTGGCCGAGGCCGGCTACAAGGGCGAACCCATCGTGCTGATGCGGCCAACCGACTTGGCCTCGATAGCCAAGTTGCCGCTGGTCGCCAAGCAGCAGCTCGAAGCCGCCGGCTTCAAGGTGGACATGCAGCAGTCCGACTGGGCCACACTGCTGGCCCGCCGTGCCAAGAAGGATGCACCGGACAAGGGCGGCTGGAATGCCTTCATGACGGCCTGGACGGCCGGCGACATCCAGAATCCGCTGACCATGGCCATGCTCAATGCATCCGGCGACAAGGGCTGGTTTGGCTGGCAGGATGACAAGGTCATTGAAGACCTGAAGGTCAAGTTCGCCCAGGCCGGCACCGAAGCCGAGAAGAAAAAACTCGCCGAGCAGTTGCAGTTGCGTGCGATTGAGACCGCCAGCCACGTGCATCTTGGTCAATACAACAACCCGGCGGCTTTGCGCAGCAACATCAGCGGGCTCGTTCCAGGCGGTGCGCAGGTGTACTGGAACATCAAGAAAAACTGATCTAGCGGATCGGTCCGGCGATTTTCACCACAGGCCAGGCCGCGGCCCGGCCTGTGGATAGCCAGGCCTTGTTCCAGATTTTTATGCCCGTCCACCCATGCTGAGATTTCTGCTGCAGCGCCTGCTGGCGACCATCCCCGTCCTGTTGGTGGTGGCCGTCGTGGTGTTCCTGATCCTGCGGCTGACGCCCGGTGATCCGGCCGCCGTGATTGCGGGCAACAACTCGACCAACGAAGACATCGAGAAGATCCGCGAGACCCTGGGCTTGAGCAAACCCCTGCTGACCCAGTTCTGGATCTGGTTCAGCCATGTGCTGCAGGGGGACCTGGGTTACTCCTTTTATCTGAACAAACCCGTCACCGAGCTGATCGCCCAGCGGCTGGAGCCGACGCTCAGCCTGGCCGTGGGGACCCTGGTGCTGGCGGTGCTGGTGGCCGTGCCGCTGGGTACCATCGCCGCTTGGCGCATGGGGGGCTGGCTGGACCGGGTGCTGTCGGGTTTTTCGGTGGCCGGGTTTTCGATTCCGGTGTTTGTCACCGGTTATCTGCTGATTTACATCTTTGCGGTGCAACTCGAGTGGTTCCCCGTGCAGGGCTACCGCCGGCTGTTCGGCGCCGACGGGCAGGGCGTTTGGGCCTGGGCGCGCCAGCTGGCCTTGCCCTGGCTCACGCTGGCCATGATTTACGTGGCGCTGATTGCCCGTGTCACACGCGCCAGTGTCTCCGAGGCGCTGACCGAGGACTACATCCGCACGGCGCGCGCCAAGGGCCTGGCTGAATCGGCCGTGCTGATGCGTCATGCGCTGGCCAATGCGGCGGTGCCCATCGTCACCGTGATCGGCATCGGCGTCGCGCTGCTCATCGGCGGCGTGGTGGTCACGGAAACGGTTTATTCCATTCCCGGTCTCGGCTCGCTGACGGTGGACGCCGTGCTGAACCGCGACTTTCCGGTGATCCAGGGCCTGGTGCTGTTTTTCAGCCTGCTCTATGTGGGGGTCAACCTGCTGGTTGACGTGAGTTACCTGTTTCTCGACCCGAGGATCCGTTACTGATGCAGGTCTGGCAACTTCTTTCCCAGCGCCTCTGGCGCAACAGCGCCTTCCGCTTCGGCGTGCTGGTGCTGGGCGTGTTGCTGGCGCTGGCCGCGCTGGCGCCCTTTCTCGGCACGGTGGACCCGGCCGCCATGGACTCGGCCCATATCAACACCGCCGCCGGCGTGCGCGGCGAGTTTGCGCAGCTTGATGGCACGGTGGTGGCGCACACCTTCTGGATGGGCGCCGACAACTTCGGCCGCGACATTTTCAGCCGCGTGTTGTACGGCACCCGCACCTCGTTGCTGGTGGCGGCCTTCACCGCGGCGGTGGCGATTGGCGTGGGGGCGCTGCTGGGCATGCTGGCCGGCTACTTTCGCGCCGTGGATGCCGTGCTGATGCGTTTCATGGACGGGCTGATGGCCATCCCGGCCATTCTGCTGGCGATTGCGCTGGTGGCGGCGCTGGGCGCGCAACTGTGGACGGTGGTGGTGGCCATTGCCATTCCGGAAATTCCGCGTGTGACGCGCCTGGTGCGGGCCATGGTGCTGACCCTGCGCGAGGAACCGTTTGTGGAAGCCGCGCGGGCGCTGGCCACGCCAACGCCGGTGATTTTGTGGCGGCACATCCTGCCCAACGCCATGGCGCCGCTGATCGTGCAGGGCACTTTTGTGGCGGCGTCGGCCGTGTTGACCGAAGCCATCCTGAGTTTTCTCGGCCTGGGCCTGCCGGCCGACATCCCGACCTGGGGCAACATCATGGCCGAGGGCCGGGTGCAGTTCACCCAGTACCCGGGCAATGTGCTGTTTCCGGCGCTGTTCCTGGTGCCCACGGTGCTGGCCATCAACCTGCTGGGCGACGGATTGCGCGATGTGCTGGACCCGAAATTTTCAAAGCGCACCTCATGAGTGAGAGCACTTCCCCGGTTCTGGTCATCGACAGGCTGCACGTCGCCCTGCCGCCCGGCAGTGACCGGCCCTACGCAGTGGAAGACATCAGCCTGCGCATCCATCCCGGCAAGACCCTGTGTGTGGTCGGTGAATCGGGCTCTGGCAAGTCGGTCATGGCCACGGCCGTGATGGGCCTGCTGGCCCGCGAACTCCAGCCCGGTCCGGGCCGCATCGTGCTGCAGGGCGAGTCGCTGCTGGAAGCTTCGGACCAGCGGCTGCGCGCGTTGCGCGGTCAGGCCATGGGCATGGTGTTCCAGGAGCCGATGACCGCGCTGAACCCGGTCATGACTTGCGGCGACCAGATTGACGAACTGCTCAGGCAGCACACCGACTGGGGCGCGAAACGGCGCAGCGAGGCGGTGCTGGACATTCTGCGGCGCGTCAAGTTGCCGGAGCCCGAACGCATGGTGCGCAGCTACCCGCACCAGCTTTCGGGCGGGCAGCGCCAGCGCATCGTGATTGCCATGGCCGTCATCTTGCAGCCGGCCCTGCTGATCTGCGATGAACCGACCACGGCGCTGGACGTGACCACCCAGAAGGAAATCCTCCGGCTGATCGAGGAACTGCAGGCGGACCTGTCGGGTGGCCATCGCTGTGCCGTGCTCTTCATCACGCACGACATGGGGGTGGTGGCCGAGATTGCCGACGAGGTGCTGGTCATGCACCAGGGCCGGGCGGTCGAATACGGCACGCGCGAAGCGGTGCTGCAGTCGCCGCAGGCCGACTACACCAAGATGCTGCTGGCGGCCGTGCCCAGCATGACGCCGCCGCCGGCCCGGCCGGCGCCGCTGGGCGCGCCGCTGCTGCGCGGCCAGGACGTCAGCAAAACCTACAGCGCCCGCGACTGGCTGGGCCGCAGCCGGCTGACCCATGCGCTGAAGGCTGCCTCGGTGGCCGTGTCGGCTGGTGAAACTGTCGGCATTGTCGGCGAGTCCGGGTCGGGCAAGTCGACGCTGGCGCGCTGCCTGATCCGGCTGATCGATCCGACCGCTGGCCAGGTCTTGTGGCGCCAGAACGCAGGGGGCGGGGACGATGCCATGCTTGACGTGGCCCGCTTCAGCGAAGGCCGGCTCCGGCCCTTGCGCAGCCAGGTGCAGGTGGTGTTCCAGGACCCCAACCGCTCGCTCAACCCGCGCCGCAAGGTCGGTGATTCCATCATCGAAGGTGCTATGAATTTCGGAGCTACCCGCGAAGAAGCCATGGCGCTGGCGGCCAGTTTGCTGGACAAGGTCCGGTTGCCCGCCGAAGGCCTGCAGCGGTACCCCAGCCAGTTCTCGGGCGGGCAGCGCCAGCGCATCGCGATTGCCCGCGCGCTGGCCTGCCGGCCGCGTGTGCTGGTGGCCGACGAGGCGGTCAGCGCCCTCGACGTGAGTGTGCAGGCACAAATCCTGAGACTGCTGCGCGAGATCCAGACCGAGTTGGGCCTGGGCATGCTGTTCATCACCCATGACCTGCGCGTGGCGGCGCAGCTGTGCGACCGGGTGATCGTCATGCACCAGGGCGAAATTGTGGAAGAGGGCCCGACCACCGCGCTGTATGCGCGACCGCAACACGACTACACACGCCGGCTGTTCGCGGCCGCGCCGGGAGCCATATTTTGAAAAGCCTGAAAGTCCTCGTCGCTGGTTACCAGCATGAAACCAACACCTTTGCCCCCACCAAGGCCGACTGGGCGGCATTCAACCGGGGCGACTCCTTTCCCGCGTTCATCCATGGCCAGGCCATGCTGGACAAACTTGCCGGCATCAACATTCCCATCGGCGGCTTCATCGAGGCGGCGCGGACCATGGGGTGGCAACTTGTGCCCAGCAGCTGGTGCGGCGCCATTCCTTCGTCGTATGTGACCGAAGACGCGTTTGAGCGCATCAGCGCCTCCATCCTGGCCGATGTGCACCGGGGCGGTTTCGATGCGGTCTACCTGGACCTGCATGGCGCGGCGGTGGCCGAACATGTCGCCGATACCGAGGGCGAATTGCTGGCACGCATACGCCGCGTGGTGGGTGCCGACCTGCCCATCGTGGCGAGCCTGGACCTGCATGCCAATGTCACGCGGCGCATGCTGCAGGAGGCCGATGCGCTGGTGTCCTACCGCAGCTACCCCCACGTGGACATGGCCGCCACCGGCGAGCTGGCGGCGCAGTTGCTGGCGCGCCGGCTCAAGCTCGGGCGGCGCGAGCCGCTGCACTTCCGGCGCCTGCCTTTCCTGATTCCACTCAATGCACAGAGCACCTGGATGGAGCCGGCCAAAAGCATTTACGAAGAACTGCTGGACCTGGATCGCGACCTCGGCTCGGTGCTGAGTTTTTGCATGGCCTTCCCGGCGGCGGATTTTGCAGAGTGCGCGCCCATGGTCTGGGCCTATGGCGACCGTGCGCAGCAGGCGGTGCAGCGCTTTGGTGAGCGCGTGGCCGAACCGGCGCAGTGGCGGCTCACCACGCTGGACGCGGGCGATGCGGTGGCGCATGCCATGGCGCTGGCGGCGCGCAAGGGCACACCGGTGGTGATGGCCGATACGCAAGACAACCCGGGCGCCGGCGGCGACAGCAACACCACCGGGCTGTTGCACGCCCTGCTGCAGCAGGGCGCCGGGCGGCGCTTTCCCGGGCAGGTTGCGCTGGGCCTGATGTTTGACCCGGAGGCGGCCGCGATGGCGGTGGCGGCCGGCGTGGGTGCGACCATGACCACCACGCTGGGCAAGGCCGTCCCCACCTTCACTGGACACCGCAGTGACCCGCCGGTTTCCGGGACGTTCAAGGTGCGCGCGGTCCACGACGGCAAGGTCACGCTCAAGGGCGCGATGATGACCGGGCTCACCGTGCACCTCGGCCCCTGTGCCTGCCTGGAGATCGACGGCGTGCTGGTGGCCGTCAGCAGCGGCAAAAAACAGATGCTGGACCGCGAGTTGTTCCGCATGGTCGGCATCACGCCCGAGGCGATGAAAATTATCGTGGTCAAAAGCTCCAACCACTTCCGCGCGGACTTCACGCCGCTGGTGGAAAATGCGGCGACCGACATCCTGGTGGCCAAAGCCGCGGGGCCGATGGCGGCGGATCCGGCCGATCTGCCATGGAAAAACCTGCCCGACGCGATCCGGCGCCGCCCTTGAAGGCCGCCTCGCCCGGACCAAGCAACGACTGGAGTAGCTGATGACCTCTTCCCCCCCTTTGCCCGGTCTGGCTGATTGCACCGCCACCGAGCTGTTGCAGCTGTACCGCAGCGGCCAGGCCTCGCCGGTCGAGGCCACCCGTGCCGTGCTGGCGCGTATTGACGCGCTCAACCCCGCCCTCAACGCCTTCTGCCTGGTGGCGCACGAGTCTGCGCTGCAAAGCGCCCGGGACAGCGAGGCGCGCTGGCAAAAGTTTCGCCAGGGCGGCAAGCCCTGCGGTGAACTCGACGGCGTGCCGGTCTCGATCAAGGACCTGATCCTGACCCGCGGCATGGCGACCCTGCGCGGCAGCCACACGGTGGATGCGAACCAGCCCTGGGAGGTGGACGCACCGGCCACCGCGCGGTTGCGCGAAGCCGGGGCGGTGCTTCTCGGCAAAACCACCACGCCGGAGTTCGGCTGCAAGGGCGAAACCAATTCACCGCGCACCGGCATCACGCGCAACCCCTGGGATGTCAGCAAGACCCCGGGCGGCTCCTCCGGCGGTGCGGCGGCGGCGGTGGCGTCCGGCCTGGGGCCGCTGGCCATTGGCACCGACGGCGCGGGCTCGGTGCGTATTCCGGCGGCGTTTTGCGGCAACGTCGGCCTCAAGCCCAGCTTTGGCCGGGTGCCGGCCTACCCGCTGTCGCCGTTCGGCTCGGTCGCGCACCTGGGGCCGCACAGCCGCAGCGTGCGTGATGCGGCGCTGATGATGAACGTGCTCAAAAAGCCGGATGCCCGGGACTGGACCTCGCTGCCGCCGGACAGCAGCGACTACCTGTCAGGGCTGGAAGACGGCATCCGCGGGCTGCGCATCGCCTGGTCGCCGGCCCTCGGTTATGCGCGCAATGTGGATCCCGAGGTGGCCCGGTCCGTGGCCCGCGCTGTGGCGCTGCTGGCCGACCTTGGCGCGTTGGTCGAGCAGGTCGATCCGGGCTTCGAAGACCCGCTCGAGATCACCACCGGCCTGTGGTTTGCCGGTGCGTGGACGGTATGGAACACGCTCACACCCGCGCAGCAGGCGCTGACCGACCCCGACTTTCGCGCCCAGGCGCTGCTCGGTGAGAAGTTCAGCCTGCTGGACATCCAGCGCCTGCACCTGCAGCGCGGCGCGCTGGGTTCGCACATGCGCCAGTTCATGCAGCGTTTCGACCTGCTGGTCACGCCCAGCGTGGCGGTGCCGGCGTTCGAGGCGCGGCCGGCCGGGCACAGTCCCATGAGCCCGGCCGCGATGCTGGGCTGGACACCGTTTTCCTACCCCTTCAACCTGACCCAGCAACCCGCCAGCACCGTGCCCTGCGGTCTGACCGCGGCGGGCCTGCCCATCGGCCTGCAGTTTGTCGGGCCGATGTTTGGTGACGCGCTGGTGCTGCGCGCCTCGCGCGCCTACGAGGCCGCACGGCCGGCCGATGTGGATTTCAAGCGGCCGGTGGCCATCGCCCCCTGAGGCGCCTGCGGCCCTTCGCTGCGGGGCGCGCTCCTTGAGCCTTGATTTACTGGAAAACCTCTAGGCTTGCCGGCGCTCCTGGCCCCGGAAGCTGTTCATAATCGGGGGGCATGACTTTTTTAGCACTCGATGTGGGCAACACCCGGCTGAAGTGGGCCCATTACGCGGCCCCGGTGGTCGGGTCGCCCGTGCTGGCTCATGGCGCGGTGTTTCTGGAAAACATCGACAAGCTGGCCGACGAGGAGTGGCGCGGTCTGCCCGCACCGTCGCACATCCTGGGCTGCATCGTGGCTGGCGACGCGGTCAAGCGGCGTGTCGAGGAGCAGATGGAGCACTGGGATGTCCAGCCGCGCTGGGTCGTTTCCAGCGCCCAGGAGGCCGGCGTGACCAATGGCTACGACCACCCGGCGCGTCTTGGCGCCGATCGCTGGGTCGCGATGATTGGGGCGCGGCACCGGCTGCTGGGCCGCGGCATCCACAAACCCTGCGTGGTCGTGATGGTGGGAACGGCAGTCACGGTCGAGGCCATCGACGCTTCCGGCAAGTTCCTGGGCGGCATCATCCTGCCGGGCCACGGCATCATGCTGCGTGCGCTCGAGTCCGGCACCGCCGGCCTGCATGTCCCGACGGGGGAGGTGAAAGACTTCCCCACCAACACCAGCGATGCCCTCACCAGTGGCGGCACCTTTGCGATTGCCGGCGCCGTGCAGCGCATGGTGGAAAACACCGCCCGGCATTGCGGCGAGGCGCCCGAATGCATCATGACGGGCGGCGCGGGCTGGAAGATGGCGCCCAGCATGTCGGTCAACGTGGAGCTGGTGGAAGGCCTGATTTTCGACGGCCTGCTGGAAATCGCCGCGCAACGCTTTGCCGCCTCCGCCTGATCGCGGCGCCGATTGCTATCAATTCAATAGCTGTCGGCGCTTGTCCTTGAAGGTCTGGGGGCCAAAAACGCTGGGAATTACGACGCGGCGTCACCCCAAGGCAGCATCAGGGTCACGATGGACAGCTTGGCGAACTCCGGCACAAACTCGTCGATGATGCGCTGTGGCTCCGGGCACAGCGTGCTGTCGGTGATCACGCCGAACTGCACGCCGCCCCCATAACTGAGGATGGATACGCCGAGCCCGACATCGCCCGACTGCGGCACCCAGAACATGCTTTGCTCCAGCGTCGCGCCGCAGAACCTGAGCTTTTCGCGCGGCCCCGGCACATTGGTCATCACCGCCGTGGTTTTTTTCGAGAACAGGTTGAGCATCGCGTCCTGCGCCGGCTTGATCAGCAGCCCGGCCACCGCCAGCAGGCTGAAGGCCAGCAGCGGCTGGTAGCTGCCCTTGAGCGCCGCCATGCGCCGCCGCACCTCGTAGACCCGTTCCACCGGGTTGTCGACGCCAATGGGCAGCACCAGCGGCACCAGGCCGAAGCGGTTGCCGAGCTTGTAGGCCTGCTCGAGGGGCCGCAGGTTCACCGGGACCATGGCGCGTATCTCCTGGCCCTTCACGTCGTCGCCGTGCGACTTGAGGTATTCGCCAATCGCGCCGGCCACGCAACTGAGCAACACATCGTTGATCGAGCAGTTCAGCGCCTTGCCGACGGCCTTAACTTCATCCAGCGGTATCGGCTGGCACCAGGCGACTTTTTTGCTGGTGCCCGGCTTGCCCTTGAGCCGGGTTTTCGAGTCGTCGGGCATCAGCGCCAGCGCGGCGCTGTCCTTGAGAACCTGCAGCATGACCTTGGCCATGTCGAGCGAGCCGGCCATGCCTTTGTGCGGGTCACTCAGCAGGTGCAACGAGCGCGCCGCGCCTTCGCCGGCCGCGCCCAGCGCCTTGACCGTCAAATCGGTGAAAGGTTTGAGCAGGGTCTCGGCAATCCAGTCCTCGGCGCCGCCGCTGCTTTCCTTTTTGTTCCGCTCGGGCGGTGCGGCGCCGCCGTCCACCAGCGACATCGTCACCGAAATCAGCGCAATGCCGTCGGCAATGCAGTGGTGGATGCGCACAATCATGGCGCTGCCCTTGACGCCGTCAGGGCCGGTGTAGTCCTCGATCAGGTGGATTTGCCAGAGCGGGCGCTTGCGGTCCAGCGGCTGCATGGCGAGTTCGGCCACGCGTTCCTGCAGCGCTTCCTGCTCCTTGCCCCGGGCCACCTTCGGCAGCTTGTCGGCAATCACGTGGTTCTGCAAGTCGAAATAACGGTCCTCGACCCAGGTGGCGCCGGCGGCGTCTTCCATCACGCGCTGGCGAAAGCGCGCGTACTTGAGCAGGCTGTTTTCAATGCGCTCACACACGGCGGCATGGCTGACACCGGGTTGCAGCGACCACACGCCCACAATCATCATCAGGTTCGACGGCGTGTCCATGCGCAGCCAGGCGGTGTCGACCTTGCTCATGCGTTCGCCCGACAGGCCCAACGTGCCGGAGACGGCGCGTTTGACGTTTTTCTGAACGTTCTTTGCGACTTTTTTGCCCGCTGCCTGGGCCGAAACGCGTGTGACCATGAAAACTCCGTGCACCGACTGCCCCGGATGGGGTGAATTCCCTATTCTGCAGGCAAGGCAGTGGCTAAGATACCGGGCAGTTACCCGAATTCATTGCCACTTCCAACCCCCACGGAGCATCTTCATGTCAGATATCAAAGCCGCTTTCGACAAGGCCATGGCCGATTCCAAAAACCTCAGCGAGCGGCCCGACAACGCCACCCTGCTGAAGATCTATGCGCTCTACAAGCAGGGCAGCGTGGGCGACAACACCGACAAGAAGCCCGGCTTCGGTGACATGGTGGCACGCGCCAAGTGGGATGCCTGGAACAACCTCAAGGGCACGTCGCAGGAAGATGCGATGCAACAGTATGTGGATTTGATTGAGTCGTTGAGCTGAACCGCCGAGTTATCCAAAAAGGCCCGTCATGGACATGCTTCTCATTTAAAGAGCAGAGGAATCGTTCCAACCAGTGAAAGTACTCCGAAGGCCAATTGCCCTGCTGCCTGCCCCTCTTTGAACACAAAAGATGCAATCAACATCAAGAGGGGAACCCTCAGACTAATTGCTAAATAGCCATAGCTAACAGGAAGAATGTCGGAAAGCGCAAAACTGAAAAACAGCTCCGGGATGGCCCAGCATAAGGCGATGATCAACCAGGTCGAAACACCGACATGTACACGGTGACGCTTTAAAACTGCAGCGGATAGAAAATTCCCGAGGCCAGTATAGAGCAGGTATATGTACCAGCCAGAAGCCGGGATGCCGATTTTGTCGCAACAAGCGAATCCGACCACCGCTGCAATCATGAACGAAAACCGCTTCTTGTCCCCAAATGACATTGCACCTAGGTGGCCGAAAATCATGAAACCTACTCCCGACAAGAAAAGCACAGAAATGGCGAACATTCCTCTCACAGAAATTGCGCTACCGAACATGATCACATCGAGAACAGCAATTGCACCTAGTGCTACCGGGAATACATATGTCGTTGCCGAGAGACTACGACCAATCAATTGCTGCTGAGCTACTAGTAAAGCCGTAAGAAGGGCTCCTTTGACGAGTCCTGCGCCGATCCCGGCAAGGTTGTGCAGCATACCCAAGTCCGCGACATTGGCACCCCAAGCAAAGGGCAAAAAAATCAGACATACAAGGACTGTTCCCGAGCCGACCCCCAATGCAGTGGCCGCAGGCGCCGTGCTGACTGCCACACGACGAAAAATCAGGGTTCTTACTGTCACCAGTACCAGAATTGCGAGAAAAACCGAGGTTTGGAGCGTACTCAAAGCCTCACATCTCCATCGCAGTTGACTGTTGCGAATGGCGCAGTGCAGCTGAGATATGGACATCAATCGAATCGATCAGTTGGATACTGTCGTAACTGGTTTCGCCGTTAAGGATTAGCGGGATCTCAGTGCATCCCAAGATGATGGCTTGAACATCTTGTGCCGCCAAGTCATCCATAGCACTGAAAATTACCTCTTTTGCATTTGAGGAGAAATAGTGACGGCAAACTACGTTGCACAAGTCCATCAGTAGCGGAAGATTCAAAGGTAGCTCCCTTCGTGATTTTTAGCGGAGAGTGCTGATGAGATGTGAATTTTTTGATTCAATTCCAACCGTCTTTCGAGCAATTCAGCACGTTTTGAAGAATGAACTCTATCTGTTCAATCCGTCGAAGTAGTGCGAAAATCGGCCATCGCAGCTGCAATTCGGGTCAATATTTATGAGACTAAAACGCGCAAAAGCGGTAGGGCTCGACGTGACCGCACCGGCCGCCATCGCGCCCTCGTCGATGGCACCAATAAAGCGGAGACAACGTAAGCTTGTTGCTGGCGAGCGATTTCATTCACATCAGCATTCGTGGGATCAGCTCGCTGTGAGCTTAAATGGCAGTGTGCTTATTCTTATGGGGGGTAGCGGGGGCCAAGCGCAGTTTGTCTCGCCTTCACGCAGCGCTTGGATTCCAGCTGGCCAGACGCATGCCCTGGAAGCTTTCACCGATTGCACCTATGTATCTCTGTACCTCGACCCGCTTCAGCCGCTATTTTCTTCGCGCGAAGTCCAAACTGTGGAGCTTAGGCGCTTTGCCGTCGAGTTGATTGGGCAGCTTGACAGCCATACGATGGAGAACACGTCGGCGCGCTATCGGGCGATAGTCTTTCTACTTTACGAAGAACTTAGGTCAGGCTTGTCTCAAGGGGATCGGTTTTTTTTACCATTCGATAAGCGATTGAACGCAGTGTGCAACCATGTTTTTGATCACCTCGGAGAACGGGAATCCAATGCGGCTATTGCGGCCAGGTACGGTCTGAGCGCAAGAACACTCTCGCGGTTATCTAGAAATCAATTAGGTACAAGCTTTGCGCACTGGCGCTCTTTAGTTACGCTTTCCTTTGCTCGAACGCTGCTACAAGATGGGCTGCCGATTGCACTAGTTGCCTATACCTGCGGATTTTCAAGTGTGAGTGCATTTCACCTCCGATTCAAATCGATGTTTAAAGCGTCTCCAGGTCGATTTCGTCAGGACTCTTGAGCATGCTATGAATATGTGGAGCTACCTCAAAGTGCGCCGCTGTTTCCGAGATTTTGTTGCCTCGATTCCTAGCCAGATGGCCAGCTTCTCGGCGTGGGGATCGAGCTTGCTTGAGCTGACCCGTCTTTCGTACCTGGGCTCAGTCTCATCTGATCGCAGATGGGCGCCGAGCGGTGGTTTGGCTAAGCGTGGCGACGACAGGAGGCAGAACGCCATCTTCGAGCGACTTTAGAGTTTCGCGAAGACTTGGGAAGCTGTTGTATGTGGTGATGCTGCCGTCTGGCATTCGCATCATGCGCCCAGCCTCGCATTCGATGACGGCGGTTGGTCCTACAGCTACGAGTAGAAACGGCCCTGTCGCTTTGACCTCTTTAAGCCATTCTGACTCGGACTCTGCGAAGTCGTCACCGATTAGGCGCTGAGAACCCGCATTGACGCTTTTGGATAGGGCGATTCGATAGTTGGCACCTGCGACGTGAGTCCGTCGCGCATCTGCAAAGCTTTCCGGAAGCGTAATTCCTCCGATCTCATAGACAGTCACGCCCATGAAGCTCGCAGCAAGACTGCCTTTGTCGATGAGATCTCGAAATCCCATTGAATCGAGTGCGTAGGTGGAGAAAGTTGCCGTCATGAGTGCAGATCGCCTGCGACACTTAACTTAATGGATGCCGCGCAGCCTGCGGTATCCCTTGGCCGCTGCGACTGAGCCCGGTCCGGATTGACCGCGAGGGCGCTAAGCGCTAAGGTTGCAAGAGTTCTTATGCATGGACGCTCCTGTCATGGAATTCAACCGCACAGTAAACACGGCGATTCTATGGAGGTTCCAGTAGATCATGGCGAAAACTTGCTACTGTTCGCCCTGAGCTTGTCGAAGGGCTTCGACAGGCTCAGCCTGAACGGGGTGGTGTCAAGAATGATAAAAAATCTACAGACTTGACCGGATTAATAGTAAAAATCCGTCCTCAGCCCTTGTCCCACGTTCGCAATCAGCTATCAATGTAGTAGCAGCCAGGGCTCGCTGAACCCGCTGCCATCAATCCGCCTTGATACCCGACACCTTGATGATGCGGCTCCACATGCCGCGCTCGGTGGTCTCGAGCTTGGCCAGTTCCGCGCTGTTTAGAAACACGGCCTTGGCACCCTGTTCCTCGGCACGTTTGCGGAAGGTGTCGGACTCCACCACCTGCTTGATCGCGGCTGAAATCCGTGCCGACGTTTCGGTGGGGATGCCATTCGGGCCATACACGGCGAACCAGGAAGACGCCACCAGCGGCACACCCTGTTCGGTCGCGGTCGGCACCTCCGGCAACGCCGCCAGCCGCGTGCGGCCGGTCACCATCAGCGCCCTGAGCTTGCCCGAGCGGATATGCGGCAGCAGCGGTGGCGGCGTCGTGATGGTGAAGTCGACAGAGCCGCCCAGCAGGTCGGTCAGGGCCTGGCCGGTGCCGCGGTAGGGGATGTGCACCAGGTAGGTTTTGGTCAGGTCCTTCAGCAATTCCGTGGTCACGTGCTGCAGTGACCCATTGCCGCTGGAGGCGTAGTTCACCTTGCCCGGGTTGGCCCTGGCGTACTGGAGGAACTCGGCAAAGGTGTTTGCGGGGAAATTGCTGCGCACCACCATCAGTTGCGGCGCGTCGATCAGGTGGCCCAGGGGCTTGAGGTCCTTGCCGGGGTCAAAGCCGGCGGCGGGCTGCAGCAGCGGCGTGATGCATTGGTAGCCCGAGTATTGCACCAGCAGGGTGGTGCCATCGGCGGGCGCACGGGCGACCAGCTGACCGCCGATGTTGCCGTTGGCGCCACCGCGGTTGTCCACCACCACCGAGGTGCCCAGGAGCTTGCCCAGCGGCTCGGCCAGCAGGCGCGCCGCAATGTCGGTGGTGCCGCCCGCGGGCGTGGGCACCACCAGCGTGATGGGCTTGCCGGCGGGCTGCGCGAAGGCGCTGCCCATGAAGGTGGGGGCGGCGACTACGGTGGCCGCGGCGGCGGCGCCGGTGATCAGTGTTCTTCTGGAAATCGGGGTCACGGGTTGTCTCCTGGGATGTTGGGAAAGGCAAGCAAGGGAAAAAGGGAGGGGGCAGTGATCAGGCCAGCTCGGAAATCTCAATCAGGTTCAGGTCCGGGTCACGGACATAGACCGAGCGGATTTTTTGCGTGGCACCGGTGCGCAGCACCGGGCCTTCGAGAAGGGGCCAGTTTTCGCGTTGCAGCCGGGCCATGACCTGGGCCAGCGGCACGTTCGCGATGAAACACAGGTCCAGCGCGCCGGGCTGGGGCCGGTGCGCCTTGGGCTCGAACTCGGCCCCCTGGATATGCAGGTTGATCTTCTGCTGGCCAAAGCGAAAGGCCTGGCGCTCAACCGGTGGCGTGCCGCCGGTGAAGGTCTTCAGCGCCATGCCGAGCACGCGGGTGTAGAAGTCCACGCAGGCCGCTTCATGGGCAGTCGTCAGCACCAGATGGTCCAGGTGGTCGATCATGAAAACTGGCTGCGGAGTGCCTGCACAAAGTCGGGCGCCGGATGCAGGTCGGTGATGCGTCCCGCCTTGGCGACCTGGCCCGGCACGTCGTGGCCGACGATGTCCGGCATCTGGCGTGCAATCGCCAGCAGCCGGGGCAGGTCCATGCCGGTGTCGTACCCCATGGCATCCAGCATGTGGATGGCGTCTTCGCTGCTGATGTTGCCGCTGGCGCCGGGGGCATAGGGGCAGCCGCCCAGGCCGCCGAGCGAGCCGTCAAAACGCGTGATGCCGCCCTGCACGGCGGCCAGCACATTGGCCAGGCCCATGCCGCGCGTGTTGTGAAAATGAAGCGTGAGCTGCAGGTCTGAAAAGCGCGCCTGCAGCGCCTCCACCATGCGGCTGACCTGGGCCGGGTGCGCCATGCCGGTGGTGTCGCAAATCGTCACGCCGCGCACGCCCTGGTCGGCAAAACGGGCCACCCAGTCCAGCACGTTGGCCTGCGGCACCTCGCCTTCCATCGGGCAGCCGAAGCAGCAGGACAGTGAGACGTTGACCGGCGTGCGGCCGTCGACGAGGGTGATGACTTCGGACAAGGCCGCAAAGCTGCGCGCCATCGGCATGCGCAGGTTCGCGAGGTTGTGTGTCTCCGAGGTCGACATCACCAGGTTGAGCTCGTCGGCCCTGGCCTCCAGCGCGCGTTCGGCGCCGCGCAGGTTGGGCACCAGCACCGTGTACTCGACACCCGGCACGCGCCGTACGCGGCCCATGACTTCATCCGCATCGCGCAGCATGGGAATCGCTTTGGGCGAGGTGAAGGAAGTGACCTCGATCTTGGCGTAGCCGCATTCGCTCAGTGCATCGACCAGCGCCACCTTGCTGTCGGTCGGAATGAATGCTGGTTCGATCTGGAAACCATCGCGGGTCGCGACTTCGTTGAAAAAAATGCGTTGTGTCATGCCACGATTCCTTTGTCCCTGAGGCCGCGAATCTGGTCGGGACTCAGGCCGAGTTCTTTCAGTACGGCGTCGCTGTCCTGACCGATCGCCGGTGCATTGCGCCGGTGGCTGCCCGGCGTGGCCGACAGCTTGGGCACGATGCCGGGCAGCATCAAGCTGCTGCCGTCGTCCATGCGGCATTCGTCCAGCATGCCGCGCGCCCGGTAGTGCGGGTCGGCGGCGATGTCGGCCACGGTGTAGATGCGGCCGGCCGGCACCGAGGCCTGGTCGAGCAGCGCCAGCACCTCGTCGACCGTGTGCTGCGCTGCCCACTGGCCGATCGCCTCGTCGATCTCCGCCACCCGCGCGACGCGGCCGGCGTTGTCGGACAGCGCGGGGTCCACCCCCAGGTCCTCGCGGCCAATCACGGTCATCAGGCGCTTGAAGATGCTGTCGCCGTTGCCGGCGATCAGCGCGTAACTGTCATCGTTGCAGCGGTAGGCATTGCTGGGCGCAATACCGGGCAGGGCGCTGCCGGCCGGGCCGCGCACTGCGCCGAAAGCGCTGTATTCGGGCAGCAGGCTTTCCATGCAGTTGAAGACCGCCTCGTACAGGGCCACGTCGATCACCTGGCCCTGGCCCGACGCATGGCGGTGCTGCAGCGCCAGCAAAATGCCGATCACGCCGTGCAGCGCGGCCAGCGTGTCGCCGATGCTGACGCCGACACGCACCGGCACGCGGCCGGGCTCGCCCGTCAGGTGGCGCAGGCCGCTCATGGCTTCGGCCACCACGCCGAAACCGGGCCGGTCGCGGTAGGGGCCGGTCTGACCGTAGCCGCTGATGCGCAGCATGATCAGGCGCGGGTTGAGCTGCAGCAGTTCGTCCGGGCCCAGGCCCCAGCCTTCCATGGCGCCGGGGCGGAAGTTCTCGATCAGCACGTCGGACTCCAGAGCCAGCTTGCGCACGATGTCCTGGGCCTCGGGCGTCTTCAGGTCCAGTGCCAGCGATCGTTTGTTGCGCGACTGCAGTTGCCACCAGACCGAGGTGCCGTCCTTGAGCAAGCGCCACTTGCGCAGCGGGTCGCCCGCGCCGGGCGGTTCGATCTTGACCACCTCGGCGCCGAAGTCGGCCAGGGTCTTGGCGGCGAAGGGCCCGGCGATCAGCTGGCCGAGTTCGAGAACCTTGAGGCCGGCCAGCGGCCCGGCGGAGGAAGAAGAAGAGGTGTCCATGGCCGCGCAGTGTGCCGCCCCGGGCACCCGGCGTCCATTACTTGTTGCGACGTCCGGCCTTCGCCTTTTGCGAAGGCTGGGCGCCCGCCGCCAGGAAATCCACCAGCGACACAATCGCCGCCTCGTTGTCGCCGGCGGCGGTGGCCACCAGCAGGCGGCGCTGCGCCCAGGCGTCGCTCAGGGGCCGCCAGCCGAGTTTCATGGTCTTGACGATGGGCAGGCTGGCGCCCTTGGGCAGCACCGCAATGCCCAGCCCGGAGGCCACCATGTGGCAGACCGCGTCGAAGCTGCGCACCTGCATGCGCAGCTTGAGAGGGCGGCTGGCGGCGAGCGCGGCCTGCTGCTGCTGTTGCAGCATGGCGGCACCGGCGGTCAGGCTGATCCATTCCTCGTCCAGCGTGTCGGCAAAGGCGATGGGCGTTTTTTTGCCCGCCAGCGGATGTCTGGCGGGCAACACCAGCACCAGCTCGTCCTCGCGAAACAGCCGCGTGGCCAGGCCGCTGGTGTCGGGCCCCTCGACAAACACGGCGACGTCGGCCCGGCCCTCGCGCAAGGTGCTCACCACGGCTTGCGACACCTGCTCTTCGAGATCGACGCGTACCTGCGGATGCAGCCGGCCGTACTGCGCCAGCAGGGTGGGCAGGAACTGGCTGATCGCCGCGCTGCTGGCACACAGGCGGATGTGGCGCGCAATGCCCTGGCGCAGGTCGGCCAGTTCGCCGCCGAGGTGCTCCATGGTCTGCAGCAGGGTCAGGCCGTGTTTCACGAAGACCCGGCCGGCCGCCGTCGGCAGCAGGCCGCGCGCATGGCGCTCGAACAGTGTGTCACCGAGGGCGCCTTCCAGTTCGCGGATGCGCCGGCTCGCCGCGGCCAGCGCCAGGTGCGAATCGCGCGCCGCGGCGGTCAGGCTGCCGGTCTGGGCACAGGCCACCGCCAGCCGGATGGACACCAGGTCAAACCGCGCGAGGTTCATTGAGTCCCCACGCCTCAGGCCTTCTTTTTCGCCGCAGCCTTTTTGGCGGCCGGCGCCTTCTGGGCCAGCAGCGTGTCGAGGTTTTTCACGATTTCGCCTTCGATCCGGTCCTTGAAGGCGCCGAGCAGAAAGCCCAGTTTCGCGTCGAGTTCAAACACGTCTTTGGTCACCTTCAGCGTACCGCTGACGCCCGAGCGGGTGAAGCTGACTTCGTCACAGGTGTCGCCTTCCTCGTAGGTGCAGCGCATGTCGAACTTTTCCTCGACCTGTTCGGCCCACTGGAAGGCGATCTTGCGTGCCTGGGCCAGGCCCAGGCTGTGCTCGCGTTCGATATGGATGTCAGCCATGCGGTGTTTCCTTGCTTTGCGTCGTGAGGGAAGGGCGGAGGGCGTCGTGCCGCTCCTGTTTGGGCAGGGCGGCCAGCCGCCTGACCGCATCATAAAACCGCGGCCAGTCGCTGCCTTCGCGCGCAAACAGCGCCTCGAAGCCCGGTACCAGTTCATCATAGGCGGCCAGCGCGCCCAGCGAGGCGTTGTTGGTGCGGGCCACCCAGGGGTCGTAACCGGCGTAGCCGTCCCAGCCGGCCTTGAGCGCGGCGTAACGGGTGTGGAAGGTCTGCATGGCTATGATTTTCATAGCTGCTTGCGTAGGGCGGTCGGGGGCTGGGGCCATTTTTGGCTCATAAATTTCGCTGAGCTCGCGGCGCAGCCCCAGCGTCAGCGCGCGGAACTGCTGGCGGCGCTCGCTGTACAGCGCGTACTCCTGGCGGACGGCGGCGCTGCCGTGGGTGGCCAGCCAGCGAGCGCTGCCCAGGCGTTCCACGGCGGTGGCAAAGGATTCGTTGAAGTCCATGTCGTCGGCGGCGTACACCACCTGATGCGCCAGCTCATGAAAGATCAGCCGCGCCAGTTCGCCCTCGGGGTAGCCGATGAAGGTGCTGAGCAGCGGGTCGCCGCCGGCCCAGTTCATCCAGCCCAGGGTGGAGTAGGCCGGCACGCCATAAACGCTGACTTCCAGCCCCTGCGTGCTCAGCTTGTCGGCTTCGGCGCGCGCCTGGGCCTCGTCAAAATAACCCTTGTAACCCACGCAGCCGGTGACCGGAAAACACCAGGTCTGCAGGGTCAGCGAAAACTCGGGCGCGGCCGACACATTCCACACCACGGCCTTGCGGCGCAGGTCGGCGTAGCGCTGGTAGCTGGCGTTGTCGGGCAGCTTCAGTTCGCTCACCGCAAAGCGCCGGATCTGCTGGGTCAGGGCCAGCCTGGCCTTGAGTTTGTCGGGGGTTTCGCTGTCCTGCAGCCAGTCGTCAACCGGCCGGGCGGCATTCATCAGCTGCAGATGCCCGCTGACCGACTGCCAGTAATAACCGAGGCTGGCGCAACCGGACAGACCCAGCAGGACGCCCGCAAGCAGGGCTGCTGTTTTGGGGGCGCACCGGAAGGAGGGCATCCAGATCAGAGTGCTGGCGCGGCGTCAAGTTGCACCTCGACCACGCAATCGTAGAACACCGGGCCGCGCCCCAGGTCGGTCAGGTGCTGGCTGGTCAGCTCGTTGACATTGGTGCCGTCCAGGCCGAACTTGCGCCACCAGATGCCCAGGCCGTGGACCACGCCGGCCCGCGCCCGGTCGGACACCCTGGCCTTGCAGCGGTAGCTGCCGCGCTGGTTGAACACCTTCACCACGTTGCCGGTGAGGATGCCGCGCGCGGCGGCGTCCAGTGCGTTAATTTCCAGCACCGGCTCGCCCTCGATGTCGCGCAGGCTTTTCACGTTGACAAAGGTGGAGTTCAGGAAGTTGCGCGCCGGCGGCGAGATCATTGCCAGCGGGTAGCTGGCCGAGGTACCGGCCGTTTCGTAATTGGGCACATGGTCGGGCAGGCCGTCCAGTCCCTGCGCGGCGAGCCGTTCGCTGAAAAACTCGCACTTGCCCGACGGGGTCAGAAAGCGGCCCTCGGCAAACGGCGCGTCAGGACCGGGTAGCGTGGCAAAACCCTTGTCCAGCAGTTCGTTGAAATCAATCTTGTCCCCGTCCGGGTGGCTGAAGGCCGCGCGGCACAGGGTTTCGTCGTCCTCAGCAAAACAGGGGTCGGTGAAGCCCATGCGGGCCGCCAGGCCGCGGAAGATTTCGGTGTTGGGCCGGGCCTGGCCCACCGGGGCGATCGCCGGGCGGTTCAGCAGCACATCGGTGTGGCCGTAGGCGCCGTGCACATCCCAGTGCTCCAGTTGGGTGGTGGCCGGCAGGATGAAGTCGGCGTAGTCGGCGGTGTCGGTCTGGAAATGCTCCAGCACCACGGTGAACAGGTCCTCGCGCGCAAAGCCCTGCACCACCTTGCCCGAGTCCGGAGCCACCGCCACCGGGTTGCTGTTGTAGACGATCAGCGCTTCTACCTTGGGGCCGAAGGCCGGTGAGCTGTCCCGCAGCAGATCGTCGCCGACGGTGACCATGTTGAGGGTGCGCGGCTGGCGGCCGGCCAGCAGGTCGGGCCGCTGCAGGGCCGCTCGGTTGATGGGGAACATGCCCGAGCTCGACAACAACACGCCGCCGGCGCGGTGCCGCCAGGCACCAATGAGTGCTGGCAGGCTGGCCACGGCCCGGGTGGCGTTGCCGCCGCCGCGCGCGCGCTGCATGCCGTAGTTCAGGCGGATGGCCGCCGCTTGCCCATTGACGAAACACGCGCCGTAGTCACGCGCCAGCGAGCGCACCTGTTCCGCCGGCACCCCGCAGACGTCTGCAACACGCTCCGGATTCCATAGCATGGAACGCTCGCGCAGCAAGGGCCAGCCGATGGTATGGCTTTCAAGGTAGGCGTGGTCCAGCCAGTCGTGAACGATCAGCTCATGCATGATGCCCAGCGCCAGCGCGGCGTCGGTGCCGGGTCGCAGGGCGATGTGTTCGTGGCATTTCTCGGCGGTTTCGGTCTTGCGCGGATCAATGCAGATGACCTTGGCACCCTGGCGTTTGGCTTCCTGCACATGACGCCAGAAATGCAGGTTGCTGGCGATCGAGTTGCTGCCCCAAATCAGGATGAGTTTTGCCTCGGCAAAAAATTCGACCTTCATGCCGATCTTGCCGCCCAGCGTCTGGGTCAGGCCCTCGCCGCCGGCGGCCGCGCAGATGGTGCGGTCCAGCAGCGAAGCGCCCAGTTTGTTGAAAAAGCGTGCGGCAATGCTTTCGCTCTGCACCAGGCCCATGGTGCCGGCGTAGCTGTAGGGCGCGATGGCCTGCGGGTCGCGCTGCGCTATGGCCTGGAGCCGGGCTGCGATCTCGTCCAGCGCGCTGTCCCAACTGACGGATTCGAACTGCCCGGAGCCCTTGGGCCCCACGCGCTTGAGCGGTTGCAGGATGCGGTCGGGGTGGTAGCTGCGCTCGGTGTAGCGCGACACCTTGGTGCACAGCACGCCGCCGGTTTGCGCGTGTTCAGGATTGCCCTGGACTTTGACCGCCACACCGTTTTCCACGGTGGTCAACAGGGCGCAGGTATCGGGACAGTCGTGCGGGCAGGCGCCGCGCACCTTGGCCGTGCCGTTCACGAAACTGACACTAGGGGAGATGCTGATGGGAACCGTCATAAATAGAACTACATTTTCTTACAAGGAGTCGCCCTGCTGGCGTTTCAGCCAGGGCCATCAATATGAAAACATTACACACTCTGGGGCAGACCCTTATCGTAGCTGTCCTGGCGCTCGCCGGTGCCATGGTGCACAGCCAGGACGGGGTCAACAAAACCGCCATCGTGCTCGGCCAGAGCCTGGCGCTGACCGGTCCGGGTTCCTCGCTGGCCCAGCCGTTTCATCAAGGCGCCAAGCTTTACTTTGACAACGTCAACGCGGCTGGCGGGGTCAACGGGCGCAAGATCGAACTGGTCACGCTGGACGACCAGGGGAGCCCTGCCAACACCGCCGCCAACACCAAGAAGCTGCTCGACCAGGGGGTGCTCTCCTTGTTCGGGTTTTACGGGTCGCCCCAGGTGACGGCCGCTTATCCCCTGATCAAGGACCGCGACATCATTTTGTTCGCCCCCATGGCGGCGGCCGACGAGTTTCGCGGCGCGCTTTATGCCAATGTGTACTCGCTGCGTCCCGGCTACTCGGAAGAGGCAGCGGCCATCACCAAACATGCTGCCGCCCTGGGCGCGCGCAAGCTGGCCATTTTGCATGCCAGCGATGGTGAGTCGCTGGCTGCACTGGACTCGGCGCAACGGACCATGACCAGCATGGGCGCGAACCTTCTTGTCAGTGCTGCCTTTTCCAGCGGAGCCGTGGCCGGCAGCGTGGACAAGGCCTTGGCGCCCGGTCCCGAATCGGTGCTGGTGATCGGTGACTCGCAGAGTGCGGCGTCGGTGGTGCGGGAGCTGCGGGCCAAAGGGTTTCGCGGGCCGGTTTATGGTTTTTCCAATACCGGCGAAAGCCTGCTGGCCGAACAGCTGGGCAGGTCAGGTGCCGGCGTGGTGGTGGCACGCGTGGTTCCCAAAAGTGATGGCTCCAAGGTGGCCCTGGTGCGTGAACTGCAGGCCGACGCCGCCGCGGCCAAGCTGGGCAAACCCAATGTCTACATGGTGGAAGGCTACATCGCTGCGCGCGTGTACACCGAGGCCTTGCGCCGCATCAGCAAGGACCCGACGCGAGCCAAGCTCAGAAAGGCCATTGAGGCCCTGGACGATCTCAGTATCGGCGGCTTTCGCATTCACTTTGTTGAAGACCGCGTGGGTTCGCGGCTGGTCGAGCTGGGCTTGATCGACTCGCAGGGGCGGGTCAGGGAGTAGGGTGCAGTTGGTGAGGTACGACACAGGCTGTCAGTTTTCTGACTTGATTTCGAGGGTTAACCCCTGGGGTTGGGATTTTTTAAAACCAAATCATTCAATTCCTTGCAGGGTGAAGCGGGAGGTGATCCGGCTGTCAGGTTCAGGGCATGTTGCATGCTGAAAATATACGCATGCTTATCAATCGTCGCAAATTCTCATTCACCGCCGGCGCCGCCGTGCTGGCCGGCTTCAACATTGCCCGGGCCCAGTCCGACAGCAAGATCATCCTTGGCCAGTCGGCCGCCTTTACCGGTCCTGCCGCGCAACTGGGCATCCAGTTTTACCAGGGGGCCAAGGTCTGTTTTGACCAGGTCAACGCCCAGGGCGGCGTGGGCAAGCGCCAGATTGAAATCCGCAACCTGGACGACGGTTACGAGCCGGACCGCTGCGCCGAGAACACCCGCAAGCTGATTGCCGACGACGTGTTTGCGCTGTTTGGCTACATCGGTACCCCGACCAGCCTGGCGGCCCTGCCGCTGGCGGTCAAGGACAAGGTGCCTTTTATTGCCCCGTTCACCGGCGCCATGGGCCTGCGCGAGCCGTTCAACAAATACGCCTTTCACGTCCGCGCGTCGTACAACGACGAGACCGGTCTGATCGTCAAGCAGCTGACCAGCCTGGGTCTGAAAAAAATCGCGGTGTTCTACCAGAACGACGCTTACGGCAAGGCCGGTCTGGACGGCGTCACCTTGGCCCTGAACGGCCTGGGGCTCAAAGCGGTGGCGCAGGCCACGGTGGAGCGCAATTCCGTCGATGTGGCCAAGGCAGTCCAGACCCTGGTCGCCGCGGCCCCCGATGCCGTGGTGCAGATCAGCGCCTACAAATCCTGTGCCGCCTTCATTCGCGCTGCACGCAAGGCCGGGTATGGCGGCACGTTCTACAACGTGTCTTTTGTCGGCACGCAGGCGCTGGCCGACGAGCTGGGCAAGGACGGTGCCGGTGTGGTGGTGTCCCAGGTCATGCCGTCGCCCTACAACGCGGCGCGCCCGATCGCGCGCGAGTTTGCCGATGCCGTCAAGGCGGCCGGCAAGGATGCCCAGGTCAACTTCTCCAGCATGGAAGGGTATGTGGCCGCGAAACTGTTGGTCGAGGGCCTCAAGCGCGCCAGCGGCAAGCTCAGCCGCGAGTCATTGATTGCCGGCCTGGAGGGCCTGGGCAGCCAGTCGCTGGGCGGCTTTTCCGTGTCCTTCTCACCGACCGACCATGTGGCCTCGAACTTTGTGGAGTTGTCCATGTTGACCGGCGACGGGCGTGTGCGCACCTGAGGTTCGCCTGCCTCACCGCCTGAAAAAAAAGCGCCTGATGGTTCAGGCGCTTTTTTCATGCTGACCGGGTGACCAGCATGTCAGGCGATGGTGGTCGTCGCGGCCAGCCCGCGCAGAAAGGCCTCGCAGCGTGCGAGTTGTTCCAGGCTGACAAACTCATCGGGCTGGTGCGCCTGCGTGATGCTGCCGGGCCCGCAGACCACGGTGGAAATGCCGGAGTTCTTGAAGATGCCGGCCTCGGTGCCAAACGCCACCTGCGTGGTGCGTGACTCGCCGCTCAGGCGCTGCGCCAGCCGCGTCACCGCGTCATTGGCCGACCCCAGAAAACTCGGAACTTCGCAAATCGTCTCGAAGCTGAAGCCGGCCTCGGGTGCTATCTTTTTCATAGCTGGTTCCGCTTGCCGGGCATAGGCCAGTACCTCTTTTTGCATCGCGGCCGCGTCGGCCGTGGGCAGGTCCCTAAATTCGTAGCGGAACTCGGCATCACGCGGCACCACATTGTCGGCAATGCCGCCGTGGAACTGGCCAACGCTGGCCGTGCTGAAGGGCACATCGAAACCTTCATAACGCGGCTCGTTGCGCTCGAAACCTTCGGCCATGTCGCGCAGCTTGCCCACCACCCGCGCGGCCATCTCGATGGCGTTGACCGATTGCGGTGTCAGCGACGAATGCGCTTCCTTGCCGCGCACACAGCACTTGTAGCGGTAAACACCCTTGTGGGCGATGGCCGGCACCATGCTGGTGGGCTCCCCCACGATGCAGGCCAGCGGCGCAATGCCGGCGTCCTTCATGTCGGCCACCAGCTCCCGCACGCCGAAACAGCCGACCTCCTCGTCGTAGCTGAGCGCCAGGTGAATCGCAAAAGGCGCGGGGCTGTTCAAAAAGGCGTCTGCCTGGGCCAGCGCCAGCGCGATGAAACTTTTCATGTCGGCGCTGCCGCGCCCATAGAGCTTGCCGTCGCGGACCAGGGCCGACAGCGGGTCGACCGACCAGTCTTGACCGTCCCAGGGCACGGTGTCGGTGTGGCCCGACAGGATCACCCCGGCAGGTTTGCCTTCTCCCAGCGTGGCAAACAGGTTGGCCTTGGTTTTATCGGCGTTCCAGGTGATGCGGCTGGCCACGCCGGATTTTTTCAGCGTGTCGCGCACGAAATGGATCAGCTCCAGGTTGGAGTTGCGGCTGACGGTGTTCATGCGCACCAGCGTTTGCGCAAGCGCCAGGGCCGGGGCGGACAGGTCGGAAGAGGGCAGGGTATGGGCAAAGGTCATGCCTGATTCTGGCCCAATTGCGTCCGCTGCGGGGGCGGTTATGCTTGAACCCGACCGCGCGCACGTGGTCTAAGCTTGTCCCCGCCCGACCGCCTCAACCGAGTTTTCCTCCGCCCATGCGTTTATTGTTCCGCCTCGTCACCTTGATGCGCCCCCACCAATGGCTGAAAAACGCCTTTGTGTTCGCCGGGCTGGTGTTCAGTGAGAGCTGGAGCGACGGGCCGGTGGCCTTCAAGGTGCTGAAGGCCTTTGCCGCGTTCTGCTGCTTTTCCAGCATGGTCTACATCCTCAACGACTGGCTGGACCGCGTCAGCGATGGCCGCCATCCGGTCAAGCGCCACCGGCCGCTGGCCAGCGGCGCCGTGTTGCCCGCGATGGCGCTGGCGCTGGCAGCGCTGCTGCTGGCTGCGGGCCTGGCTTTTGCCGCCGGCAACGGGACCTTGCTGGCGCTGCTGGGCATTTACGTTGCGCTGAACCTGGCCTATTCCTGGCGGCTCAAACATGTGCCGGTGGTCGATGTGTCCATCATTGCCTCGGGCTTCATGCTCAGGCTGCTGGCCGGCACCCTGGCGGTGGGGATTCCGCCGTCGCGCTGGATGCTGCTGGCCGGCCTGTTCGTGGCCCTGTTCCTGGGATTTTCAAAACGCAAGGCGGAAACCTTTCACGACCAGGCCGCCAAGCGCGCCGTGCTCGAGCACTACCCGCCGGCCCTGCTGGACATGTTCATGGCTGTGACCATGACGGCCAGCCTCATGACCTACGGCCTGTTTGCCACCAGCGCCGAGGCGCAGCTGCAGCACGGCAACCGGCTGGTCTACAGCGTGCCCATTGTCGTGTTTGCCATGCTGCGTTACGCCTACCAGGTGCACCGTGGGCGCGGCGAGGACGTGTCGCGCGACCTGGTGCGCGACCCCTGGATTCTGGCGGCGCTGGCGGCCTGGCTGCTGGTGTTTCTGGGGCGCCGCTTTTGAAGCCGCCGGGCCGGCCGGCGCCCCGCCTGCCGCTCAAGCCGCTGTTGCTGGTTCTGGGCCTGGCCGCCACGGCGTATGCGGTGGCACTGGCCGTTTTCGGCGAAGGCAGCGCCCTGGCAACCCTGCAGCGGCTGGGGTCGCTCGCGGGCCTGCAAGCCGCCGCCCTGTGCCTGTTGAATTACCTGCTGCGCGGCCTGCGCTGGCGCATGTGGATGGCCCATTACGGGCGGGCGTTCGGTCTCGCGGAAGGTCTGCGCCTGTACCTGGCGGGCTACACCTTCACGCCGACGCCCGGCAACATCGGCGAGGCGGCGCGTGGGCTGATGCTGGCGCGCCGTCCGCTGGGCCCGGCGCAAAGCCTGGCGATTTTCGGTGCGGAACGCCTGGCCGACCTGTTGTGCCTGCTGCTGATGTGCCTGCCGGTGGCCTGGTGGCTGGTCGCGCTGGGTGGTCCCGTGGCTTACCGCCTGGCGCTGGGCAGCGGCTTGGCCGCACTCGCTCTGCTGGTGCTTCTGTTCACGTTCCGGCGGCGCCTGCTGCTGCGGCTGTCCTGGCTGCGTGATGCCTGGCAGTGCCTGGCCACCCGTCCCGCGGTCTGGCTGGCGCTGACCGGGGTGGCCTGGGCCGCGCAGGGCCTGGCCGTCTGGCTCTTGTGCCGCGAGGCGGGCCTGGCCATTGGCCTGTTGCAAGCCGCTGGTTTTTACGCCATCGCCATGGTCGGCGGCGCGCTTTCCCTGTTGCCGGCGGGCCTGGGCGGCATGGAAGCGCTGTTGACTGGCCTGCTCGTCCTCCATGGCGCCGGCGCGGCGCAGGCGCTGGGCATCACCGTGCTGGTCCGGGTACTGACCCTGTGGCTGGCGGTGGCCATCGGTGCGCTGGCGCTGGTCTATAGTGCCGCCATTCGCGACATCAGTTTCAGATAAGTCTTCCTGCCCATGCTTGAACGTTCCGCCGCCCCGGCTGCCCCCCTTCTTTCCCCTTTCCTGGTGCGCGGGCTGGTCGCTGCCGGTGCGCTATCGCTGGCGTTGCGGCTGTGGCTCTCCGCCACCTTCCCGATCACCGGCGACGAGGCTTTTTTCTACTGGTGGGGCGTTTACCCCGACTGGGGTTATTACGACCATCCGCCCATGGTCGGCTGGCTGATTGCGCTGGTGCGCGCGACACTGGGCGACACGACTTGGGCGATACGCCTGCCGGTGGTCCTGCTGCCGCTGGCCCTCGGCGCCCTGGTGGCTTGGGCGCTGGCCCCGCTGGACCGCGTGCGTGCGGCTTGGGCCGTGCTGTTTTTCTGGCTGGCTCCGATCAACTGGCTCAATGTGCTGATCACCACCGATACGCCGCTGATGGCCTGGTCAGTGTTGTCGGTGGCCCTGCTGCTGCGTGCCGAGCGGCGCGAGCGCATGGACCGCACGGCCTGGGGGCTGTACGCGTTATCGGGCCTGGCGCTGGGCTGTGCCTTCCTGTCCAAGTACTTCTCGGTGGTGCTCGGCCTGACCTATTTCGTGTATTTCGCGGTCTACCGGCGCGAACGCTGGGCGGCGTTTGCGCTGCTGGTGCTGTGCGCCTTGCCCGGTCCGGCCATCAACATCGCCTACAACATGTCGCACGGCTGGTCGAACATCATGTTCAACCTCTACAACCGCAACGAAGGCGAGAGCTTCGCCTGGAACAAGCCGCTGCTCTACCTGGCCATGCTGGTCTACCTGGTCACGCCGGTGGCGGCCTGGCTGGTCTGGAAGCAGCGCGGGGCGCTGGCTGCCGCGGCGCGGCGGCAACGGCTGCTGGCCTGTGTGGTGGTCGTGCCGCTGCTGTTTTTTGCGTTGCTGTCGCTGAAGAAGGTGGTGGGGCTGCACTGGGTGCTGTCGTTTTACCCCTTCGGTTTTGCGTTGCTGGCCTTTGCCTTGCCGCGGGACAAGCTCAGGACCTGTGCACTGGGCATGGCCGCGTTTGCCGGCCTGCATGTGCTGGTGGTGGCCGGCCTCCATGCCACCTCACTCGAGAACTGGAAAAGCACAAAGCTCTATCCGCAAATCATCCGCAGTTACAAGACCACCGAGATGCTGCAGCAGGTGGCGGCACCCGGCGTGGAACTGATGGCCAGTGCCTACACGCCCGCGTCCATCTATGGCTACACGCTGCGCAAGTATGTGCCGGTGTTCGGCCCGGGCAATTTCCATGCGCGGCAGGACGACATGCTGGTTGATTTTTCGCTGTACCAGGGGAAAACCGTGCGCATCCTGCGCATGGACGCCCCGCGCCTCGAGGAGTACCAGCCCTACTTCGACAGCGTGCAGGTCCTCAGTTTTTCGCAGGACGGCGTGCCCTTTTACGCGGTCGAGGGCCGGGGCTTCAACTACGCCGCTTATAAAAAGGGCGTGCTCGCCACCATTCACAGCCGCTACTACAACATCCCGGCCTGGTTGCCCATGACCGGCTGCCCGTTTTGCGAGCGCCTTTGCGGCCAGGTGCGATGCACGAAGTAGGGGTCGCCGGCACCACTCCGGTCGTCGTCGCGGCCTTCGACTTCGACGGCACCCTGACCCGGCGCGATACGCTGCTTCCCTACCTGCGCCGCAGCCTGGGCTGGCCGCGGTTTCTGCTCGCCTTGCTGCGCAGCAGCCCCTGGCTGGCCGCCTACGCCTGCCGGCTCACCAGCAACCACCGGGCCAAGGCGCGCTTGTTGCAGGCCAGCCTGGGCGGGTACAGCGCGGCGCAGATCGAGCGCTGGTCGGCCGACTTTGTGGCGCAGTACCTGCCCCGGCAATGGCAGGAGGAGACGCTGGCACGGCTGCGCTGGCACCAGCAGCAGGGCCATGGCTGTGTGATTGTGAGCGCCTCCCCCGGGATTTATCTGCACGGGGTGGGTGACGTATTGCGCGTGGATGCGGTGCTCTGCACCGAGCTGGAGGTCAGTGACGGCATGCTTACCGGGCGCATGGCGACCCGCAATTGCCACGGCGAGGAAAAAGTGCTGCGCCTGCAGGCCTGGCTGGCCAATCGCGGCGTTCCTGCCGCAGCGGTTGTTTTGCATGCGTATGGCGATTCACGCGGCGACGTGCCGCTGCTAAATCTGGCAGACTATGCGCACTACCAAGGTCAACCCTGGGTCCGCCAATCATCCTGAAACCAGCGGGTGGGGTGGGCCTGATCATCCAAAGGTTTTCATGAAAGTCATTGATTCCATCGTCACCCAGGCCGCCGGCATTGCCGCCGTGCGCCGCGATATCCACGCCCACCCGGAGCTGTGTTTCGAAGAAGTGCGCACCGCCGACGTGGTGGCGCAAAAATTGACTGAGTGGGGTATCCCGATTCACCGCGGCATGGGCACCACCGGTGTGGTCGGCATCATCAAGAACGGCACCTCCAGCCGCGCCATCGGCCTGCGCGCCGACATGGACGCGCTGCCGATGCAGGAGTTCAACACCTTCGAACACGCCAGCCAGCATGCCGGCAAGATGCACGCCTGCGGCCACGACGGCCACACCGCCATGCTGCTGGCCGCCGCGCAGCACTTTGCAAAAAACCGCAATTTCGACGGCACGGTCTACCTGATTTTCCAGCCGGCCGAGGAGGGTGGCGGTGGCGCGCGCGAGATGATCAAGGACGGCCTGTTCGACAAGTTCCCGATGGACGCGGTGTTCGGCATGCACAACTGGCCGGGCACGCAGGTCGGCAAGTTTGCCGCCAGCACCGGCCCGGTGATGGCCTCGAGCAACGAGTTCAAGATCACCATTCGCGGCAAGGGCGGCCACGCCGCCTTGCCGCACAACGGCGTCGACCCGGTGCCGGTGGCCTGCGAGATGGTGCAGGCCTTCCAGACCATCATCAGCCGCAACAAGAAGCCGGTCGATGCCGGTGTGATTTCGGTCACCATGATCCATGCCGGCGAGGCCACCAACGTGATCCCCGACAGCTGCGAGTTGCAGGGCACGGTGCGCACCTTCACGCTGGAAGTGCTGGACATGATTGAAAAACGCATGCAGCAGATCGCCGAGCACCTCTGCGCCGCGCACGACGCCCAGTGCGAGTTTGCGTTTGTGCGCAACTACCCGCCCACCATCAACCATGCGAAGGAAACCGAGTTTGCGCGCAAGGTGATGGCCGAGATCGTTGGCGAGGCCAACGTGATCGCCCAGGAACCAACCATGGGCGCGGAAGACTTTTCCTACATGCTGCAGGCCAAACCGGGCTGCTATGTCTTTATTGCCAACGGTGACGGCACGCACCGCGAGATGGGCCACGGCGGAGGGCCTTGCATGCTGCACAACCCGAGCTACGACTTCAACGACGACCTGATCCCGCTGGGGGCCACCTTCTGGGTGCGCCTGAGCGAAAGCTGGCTGGCCACGGACGCCGCATGAGCGGAGTGACTGACGCTTTTTCCGGCACCTATGCCGAGGCGCGCGGCAAATTCCTGGAAGCGGCCGCTGCGGCCGGCCTGCAGGCGGATTCGCAGCTGCACCCCGAAACCGGCCGCGAGGGGGAAGTGCTGGCCATGGACGTGGTGCTGGACGGCCCGGCCGACGCCCGCTCCCTGCTGATCCTCAGCAGCGCCTGCCATGGCGTTGAAGGGTATTGCGGCTCCGGCGTGCAGGTGTTTGCCCTGAGGGACGCCGAGTGGCGTGCCAAGGCCAGGGCGCAGGGCGTGGCGGTTCTGTATGTGCATGCGCTCAACCCCTATGGCTTTTCGCACATCCGGCGCACCACCCACGAAAACGTGGACCTGAACCGCAACTTCCATGACTTCTCGCAGACCTTGCCCGTCAACGAGGCCTACCGCGAGTTGCAGCCGCTGTTGCTGCCTGACCAGTGGCCGCCCAACGACGACAACAAGGTGGCCACCGACCATTACATCGGCAGCCGCGGCATGGATGCCTACCAGGCAGCCATCACGCGCGGCCAGCATGAATTCCCCGAGGGCCTGTTTTTCGGTGGCACCGCGCCGACCTGGAGCAACCAGACCTTGCGCAAGGTGCTGCAGACCCATGCGCGCCAGGCCAGGCGGGTGGCGTGGATTGACATCCACACCGGCTTGGGCCCCAGCGGGGTCGGCGAACGCATTTGCGCCTGCCGCGATGACAAGGCGGCGCTGGCCCGGGCACGCGCCTGGTGGGGCGGCGGCGGCGCGACACCGGTCACCTCGATTTACGACGGCTCGTCGAGTTCGGCTTTCCTGACCGGCCTGATGTGGACCTCGATCTACGACGAGTGCCCCGACGCGGAATACACCGGCATCGCGATGGAGTACGGCACCTTGCCGCCCTTCGAGATGATGCAGGCGCTGCGCGCCGAACACTGGCTCAATGTCCACCCCGATGCGCCACCGGCGTTGGCGACGCAGATCCGGCAGCAGATGATGGATGCGTTTTACGTGGACACCGACGCCTGGAAAGACCGGATCATCAGCCAGGCACGGGAGTCGCTGTTCCAGGCGGTGGACGGCCTGACTTCATAGTATTTTTTGGCTCCAGCCCATGAGGTACGCGCGCATCCAGCTATAAAAAATATAGCGGATGCGCTTTTTTTTTGTGGCTCAGTCTTCCAGTTCGACCTTGGCCATTTCCACGTCGAGCCGCTCCATCGCGTCCGCTGGGGTACTGGCGGCGGCCTGCTCGTAGAGCTTGGTGGCCTCTTTCATCCGCTTGTCGCCTTCGAGCATCACCATGCCGTTGGCGTATTCGATCATGGCGATGGCCGAGCCCGGGTTGAGCTTGAGGGACTCCTTGAACAGCGACAGGCCCACGTCCTTCTTGGCGCCGTAGGTCATGCCGCCAATCAGGGAACCGACCTTGTCAATCACCTCGGCGTGAAAGGCGGCCAGCGCAATGTGCGCGTCGGCATGTTTGGGGCAGAGCCTGATGGCCTGCTCCAGCGCGTTCTTGACCTTGCTGCCCAGGCCCTGGGCGAGCGCCTTGGCCACGCTGATGCCCTGGCTGTAGCGCCCGAGCGCGTAGGCCTGCCAGTACCAGGCGTTGGCGTTCTGGGGGTCGGCGGCTTGCTGGGCTTCGGCGCGCTGGGCGACTTCCATGAACAGCTCGAGTTTGGTCTTTTCCTTGTTCTCGAGGTAGTTGGCGTAAATGGACGTGGCCTTGTTGACCACGGAGATGCCAGCGCCGCCTGCCTTCAGGCCCGCTTCGGCGGCCTGCTGGAATTCACCGTTGTGGAACAGCACCCAGGCCTGCAACACGGCGGCGTCCTTGGGCAGGGGCTCGCAGTCCCCCTGGTGCAGGCGTGCCCAGTTTTTTTTCAGGCTGGCGGCATCGAATGCATAGTCGCCAGCGTGGGGGAAAGCAGTCCATTTGGCCATCGGTCGTCTCCTTGGGAATTATTGTTGGTTGGCTGAAAAATCGGGGTCAGGCGGGGCTGGTGTAGGCACCCACCAGGGCCTGCAAGTGCATGCGCTGGCCCTGCTCGAGGTAGGGAATCAGCAAGTTGAGGACGTGGTGCGCACCGCGCAGCAGGGCGGCCTGGGCGTTTTCCGGCTCCAGTGCATGGCGCGGGTCGCGCACGTATTCGAAACTCAGCCAGTAGGTCAGCACCACCACCATGCTGGTGGCCGTGGCCTCGACCTCGCGCGAGTCGATGCTGACGGTGTTGGCCCGGCTCATGCTGTCGAGCATGGTCTTGACCGAGCGGGTCTTGTTTTTCAGCACCCACTGGAAGTGGGTTTCCAGCCGCCGGTTCTTGCTGAGCAGGTCGTTGAGGTCGCGGTACAGGAAGCGGTATTGCCAGATCAGTTCGAACAGCGTGTGCATGAAAAACCAGGCGTCCTCCACGTCACGCACGCTGTCGCTGGCATTGAGCAGCTCGCTCAGGGAACGCTCGTAGCGGTCGAACAAGGAGTTGATCAGCTCGTCCTTGGCGGGGTAGTGGTAGTACAGGTTGCCGGGGCTGATGCCCAGTTCGGCCGAGATCAGCGTGGTCGACACATTGGGTTCACCAAAACGGTTGAACAGATCAAGCGTCACTTCCAGGATGCGTTCAGCAGTTCGGCGCGGCGCTTTTTTCGCCATGGTGTCTACCTCGTGTTTTTGTTCGACTCTAACCCACTCGCCCGGGTGTTGGAATTATTGATCTTTTGTAACTACTCAGGTAGTTTGGGCTGGTTTTACGCCCTCTCCCCCTGGGAGAGGGACGGGGTGAGGGGACGAAAAAAAGGACGCTTCAACGTCCTTTGGGGGTTCGAGGTGCCAGGTATCAGGCGGACTTGCGAGCCGGCGCGCGCTTGGCGGCTGGTTTGCGCACTGCGGCTTTTCCGGCGGCGGGTTTTGCTCTGGCGGCACGCGGCGCTGACTTGGATGCAGCCGGTTTGGCGCCCATCTTCTGCACGTTCTTGTTGAGCTCGTCGATCCGCGCGATAAGGGCTTCCACGTCCTTGGCAGAGGGCACGCCCAGCTTGTTCAGGGCCTTGGCGACGCGCTCTTCAAAAATGTTCTCCAGCTTGTCCCACTGGGTGCCGGCTTTCGAGGTGATGTCGGTCGCCATGGTGGCCATCTTGCTGGTGGCGGTGGAAATCTTCTCTTCGGCAACAGCCTGCGTCTTGCGCTGGATGGACAGACCCTCCTTGACCAGGGTCTCGAAGACCTTGCCCCCTTCTTCCTGCGCCTTGGAAAAAGCACCCAGGCCGGCCAGCCAGATCTGCTGGGCCGATTCCTTCACGGCACCCGAGAGTTGGGGGCCTGATTTTTTGTCGGCGCTCATTTTTTGCAGTTTCTTGACCATGGGGGACTCCTGTCGATGGGTGGATGGCTGGTTGGCGCCGCCATTGGGCGACACGGTTATGAAAATATAAGCGCTGCAGGGGTGCAGGTTTAGGTGTTTGCTCCTAAAACGCTAGTGGTCCGCCCCTATGGAAAAACGGTGCCAGACAGGGTGGGCGCGGGTTTCTGCTGACCGGCGGGCAGCGGGGCTTGCGCAAGAATAGAGTGATCTTGCGGAGAACACAATGCAGTATTTCGTCACTGGAGCCACTGGCTTCATCGGTAAACGGCTGGTCAAAAAGCTTCTGGCGCGCAAGGGTGCGACGGTGTATTTCCTCATCCGCAAGGAAAGTGCCGGCAAGGTCGATGCCTTGCGTGAGTACTGGGGCGTCAGCGCCGCCAGGGCGGTTCCTGTGCATGGTGACCTCACGGCGAAGAAACTCGGCGTCTCGAGCGACGACGCCAAAAAACTCAAAGGCCAGATTGACCATTTCTACCACCTCGCGGCTGTTTACGATCTGAGTGCCGACGAGGAAAGCCAGATTGCCGTCAATGTGGACGGTACCCGCCACACGGTCGAGTTCGCCAAGGCCATCGAGGCCGGGCATTTTCACCATGTGAGTTCCATCGCCGCGGCCGGGCTGTACGAAGGCGTGTTCCGCGAGGACATGTTCGAGGAAGCCGAGAACTACGACCACCCGTATTTCATGACCAAGCATGAAAGCGAAAAAATCGTGCGCAAGGAGTGCAAGGTGCCCTGGACCGTGTTCCGCCCGGCCATGGTGGTGGGCGACAGCACCACCGGCGAGATGGACAAGATCGACGGGCCTTATTACTTCTTCAAGCTGATCCAGCGCATGCGCCAGCTGTTGCCACCCTGGATGCCGGCCGTGGGCCTGGAGGGGGGGCGCATCAACATCGTGCCGGTCGATTTTGTGGTTGATGCGCTGGACGTCATCAGCCACAAGGCCAGTATTGCCAAAAAATGCTTCCACCTGGTCGATCCGGTGGGGTACCGCGTTGGCGACGTGCTCGACATCTTCAGCCGGGCTGCGCATGCACCCAAGATGAACCTGTTTGTCAATGCGGCCCTGCTCGGCTTCATTCCGCGCAGCGTCAAGAAAAGCCTGATGGCCCTGGCGCCGGTGCGCCGTGTGCGCAATGCCATCATGGCCGACCTGGGCCTGCCCGAGGACATGCTGACCTTCGTCAACTACCCGACGCGCTTTGACTGCCGCGAAACCCTGGCAGCGCTCAAGGGCTCGGGCGTCGAATGCCCCAACCTGAAAGACTACGCATGGCGCGTGTGGGACTATTGGGAGCGTCACCTCGACCCCGACCTGCACATCGACCGCTCGCTCAAGGGCACCGTCAGCGGCAAGGTGGTGCTGATCACCGGCGGGTCCTCGGGCATTGGTTTGGCGGCCGCCCACAAGTTTGCCGAAGCCGGCGCCATCACCCTCATCTGCGGCCGCGACCAGGACAAGCTCGATGAGGCCTGCAAGGAGGCCCGGGCCAGGGGCTGCCACTTCATCGCCTACCCGGCCGATATTGCCGACATGGCCGACTGCGACCGCTTTGTACAGGCGCTGATCGAAAAACACGGCGGCGTTGATTTCCTCATCAACAACGCGGGCCGGTCGATTCGCCGCGCCATCGAGGCCAGTTATGACCGGTTCCATGACTTCGAGCGCACCATGCAGCTCAACTACTTCGGCTGCCTGCGGGTCACCATGGGTTTTTTGCCCGGTATGGTCGCCAAACACAAGGGCCACGTGGTCAATATCAGCTCGATCGGCGTGTTGACCAATGCACCGCGCTTTTCGGCCTACGTGGCCTCCAAATCGGCGCTGGACGCCTGGACACGCTGCGCGTCCAGCGAATTTGCCGACCAGGGCATCACCTTCACCACCATCAACATGCCGCTGGTGCGCACACCGATGATCGCCCCGACCAACCTCTACAACAACGTCCCGACCCTGAGCCCGGAAGAGGCTGCCGACCTGGTGGCCCAAGCCTGCATCTTCAAGCCGGTGCGCATCGCCACCCGCCTGGGCATTGCCGGCCAGGTGCTGCATGCCCTGCTGCCGCGCGTGGCGCAAATCGCCATGAATACCAGCTTTCGCATGTTCCCCGACTCATCGGCCGCCAAGGGCGCGAAGCCGGGCGACAAACCGGTCAAGCAGACGTTGTCCCCGGAAGCCGTGGCGCTGCAGCAGATGATGCGGGGCATTCACTTCTGACCGTCGTGCGGTCTGAAAAAAAGAATCGCTCCCAGAGGGCGATTTTTTGTTTGTGCTGCTGGCGACGGAGTTGGGGCGACGAGAGCGCCAAAGGCATAATGCAAGCGGGCGTCGAGCGGCGCAGGTGCATAGAGACACAGAGGGACGGGCTCATGATTGTGGTTACCGGAGGTGCGGGTTTCATCGGCGCCAATTTTGTTCTTGACTGGCTGGCCGGGCGCAATGAGCCGGTTATCAATCTGGACAAACTCACCTATGCCGGCAACATGGAAACCCTGGCGACGTTGCAGGACGATCCGAGGCATGTTTTCGTCAAGGGAGACATCGGTGACAGCGCGCTTGTGGGCGGCCTGCTGGCCCGGCACCAGCCGCGCGCCATCGTCAATTTTGCAGCCGAATCCCATGTCGACCGGTCCATTTCAAGCCCGGAAGATTTCATCCAGACCAACATCGTCGGCACTTTCCGCTTGCTGGAGGCGGTCCGGGCCTACTGGGGTGGCCTGGGCGCTGAAGCCAAGGCCGGCTTTCGTTTCCTGCATGTGTCAACCGACGAGGTCTACGGCTCACTGGCACCGACGGAACCTGCCTTTACAGAGACGCACCGGTACGAGCCCAACAGCCCCTATTCAGCCAGCAAGGCCGCCAGCGACCATCTCGTACGGGCCTATCACCACACCTATGGTTTGCCGGTGCTCACCACCAACTGCAGCAACAACTACGGCCCCTACCATTTTCCCGAAAAGCTGATTCCCCTGATGATTGTCAACGCGCTGGCCGGCAAACCTCTGCCGGTTTATGGCGACGGCATGCAGGTGCGCGACTGGCTTTATGTGAAAGACCATTGCAGCGCAATCCGCCGCGTGCTCGAAGCCGGCAGGGCGGGCGAGGTCTACAACGTGGGCGGCTGGAACGAAAAGCCCAACATCGCCATTGTGAACATCGTCTGCGACCTGCTCGACGAACTTCGGCCGCGCACCGATGGAAAACAATACCGCGAGCAGATCAGCTATGTCAAGGATCGCCCGGGCCATGACCGCCGCTACGCCATCGACGCCGGGAAAATCCAGCGCGAGCTGGGCTGGAAGCCTGCGGAGACCTTTGAAACCGGCATACGCAAGACGGTGCAGTGGTACCTGACCCACCCGGAGTGGGTGGCGCACGTGCAAAGCGGCGCTTACCGCGAATGGGTGAGTCGGCAGTACGCCCCGGTTTCCGAGTAAGTTGTCACGCCGGGCCTGACCCGGCATCCATGCCCCCGCATTACCCATGAAAATTCTCCTCTTCGGAAAAAACGGCCAGGTTGGCTGGGAACTGCAGCGCAGCCTGGCGCCATTGGGTGAACTTGTCGCGCTGGATCGCCACAGCACCGAGTTGTGCGGCGACCTCGCAAATCTGGCCGGGATCAGCGCGACGGTGCGCCAGTTGCGGCCCGATGTCATCGTCAATGCCGCCGCCTATACGGCGGTCGACAAGGCGGAGGGCGACGCCGAACTCGCCCGGACGGTGAATGCCTTGGCGCCCGGCGCCCTGGCGGAGACGGCGCAAGGCATAGGCGCGTGGCTGGTGCACTATTCGAGCGACTATGTGTTTGACGGCAGCGGCACAAGCGCCTGGAAAGAAACGGACACCCCCGCGCCGCTGTCCGTCTATGGCCGGTCCAAGCTTGAAGGCGAAGGCTTGGTGGCCGGACGTTGCGCGCGGCATCTGGTTTTCAGGTCAAGTTGGGTATATGCCGCGCGCGGCGAAAACTTCGCCAAGACGATTTTGCGGCTCGCCGCGGAGCGCGACCGCTTCGACGTGGTGGATGACCAGGTCGGGGCGCCCACGGGCGCCGAGCTGGTGGCCGACGTGACGGCTCATGCCCTGCGCCGGGTCCTGCAGGAGCGGCCGGCAGAGGGCCTCCGGTACGCGGGCCTGTACCACCTGGCGGCCGGCGGCGAGGTATCGCGGCACGCTTATGCGCGTTTTGTGGTGGCCCAGGCGCAGTGCCTGGGCATTCCCCTGAAGGCAAATGTGGCTAATATTGCGCCAGCCAGCAGTGCTGCATTTCGGGCGCTGGCCACGCGCCCCTGCAATTCCCGGCTCGACAGCACCAAGCTCAAAAGCGCTTTCGGCCTGAACTTGCCGGTCTGGCAGCCCGGTGTCGAACGAATGTTGAACGAACTACTTATGACTGTCCCCCAAACATGACTCAGCGCAAAGGCATTATTCTGGCCGGAGGATCCGGCACACGTTTGCACCCGGCAACGCTGGCCATCAGCAAACAGCTTCTGCCGGTGTACGACAAGCCGATGATTTACTACCCGCTCAGCACGCTCATGCTGGCCGGGATACGCGACATACTGGTGATCAGCACACCGCAGGATACGCCCCGCTTCGAGTTGCTGCTGGGCGATGGTTCGCAGTGGGGCCTGAACCTGCAGTATGCGGTGCAGCCGTCGCCCGACGGCCTGGCGCAGGCTTTCCTGATCGGTGAAGAATTCATCGGCGACTCGCCCAGCGCGCTGGTGCTGGGCGACAACATCTTTTACGGCCACAGTTTTGCGCAGGTGCTGACCGATGCGCATGCGCAGACTTCCGGTGCCACGGTGTTCGCCTACCACGTGACCAACCCCGAGCGTTATGGCGTTGTCGCCTTCGACGCCGAGGGCAAGGCCAGCAGCATTGAGGAGAAACCCGAGCGGCCGAAAAGCAGCTTTGCGGTGACGGGCCTGTATTTTTACGACAACCAGGTCGTGGACATCGCAAAAAGCATCAAGCCCAGCGCGCGCGGTGAACTTGAAATCACCTCCGTCAACCAGGCCTACCTGGATCGCGGCGAATTGAATGTCCAGACCTTGCAGCGGGGCTACGCCTGGCTGGATACCGGGACGCACGAAAGCCTGTTGCAGGCCGGCCAGTTCATCGCCACGCTGGAGCAGCGCCAGGGCCTGAAAATCGCCTGCCCCGAAGAAATCGCGTGGCGCAGCCATTTCATCACGGACGCTCAATTGGAAGTGCTGGCGGCAGCCTTGTCAAAAAATGGGTACGGGCAATACCTCCAGAGGATATTGAGAGAAAATCCGGGCCCATGAAAGTCACCCCCACCGCTTTGCCGGAAGTGCTCGTCATCGAGCCGCAGGTTTTCCGCGACGATCGCGGTTTCTTCTTCGAAAGCTTCAATCGGCGAAATTTCGCGCGTGCCACCGGTGTGGATGCGGAGTTCGTCCAGGACAACCTCTCGTACTCCGGCAGGGGCGTGCTGCGCGGCCTGCATTACCAGATCCGGCAGCCGCAGGGAAAGCTGATGCATGTGATCCAGGGCAGCATTTTTGACGTTGCCGTCGATATCCGGCGCTCCTCCCCCACCTTCAAGCACTGGGTTGGGATAGAACTGACAAGCCAGGACCACAAGCAGCTATGGACACCCCCAGGCTTCGCGCACGGGTTTGTTGTGCTTAGCGAGGCGGCTGAAGTCTTCTACAAGGTCACGGACTACTATGCCCCGGAGCATGAGCGCAGCATACGCTGGGACGACCCCGACTTGGCCATTGAATGGCCAGCCTTGCCCTCCATCCTGCTCTCGAAAAGAGACCAGGACGCCCCCTTCTTGCCCTCCTGCGAGCTTCCATCTTGAGGCGAGCCGGCGGCGCCGCGGGCCGTTTGCCTGCAAGCATTACAGGGAGACTTGCCCGAATGGCTGGAGAATTGTCTATCGACCCGGGCCCAGCTCGGCATTCGCATAAGCGGTTGGCGCGCGTTCCGACGATGGAGCGGCCATGAGCATCGTCAAATACCGGCCGGACATCGACGGCCTGCGCGCGCTGGCGGTGATGTCGGTGCTTGTGTTCCACGTGAACCCCGGGCTGCTGCCGGGCGGGTTTCTGGGCGTGGATATCTTTTTTGTGATTTCCGGCTACCTGATCTCCCTGATCCTGTTTCGGGAGCAGGCCGAAGGGGCCTTCAGTTTTGCCGGTTTTTACGGCCGGCGCGTCAGGCGCCTCTTTCCGGCGCTGATGCTGGTTCTTGCCGCGAGCCTGATGTTCGGGTTTTTTGCCCTGTTTGCCAATGAGTACGAACGCCTGGGCAAGCACGCGGCTGCGGCCATTGTTTTCATCCTGAATTTTCAGCTGCTTGGCGAGGCGGGCTACTTCGACGCCGTTTCCTACAGCAAGCCGCTTTTGCACCTTTGGTCGCTGTCGGTGGAGGAGCAGTTTTACCTGCTGTGGCCGATTCTGCTGTTGGCGTCGCGCCGTTTTCGCTGCAATCCCGGCTGGGTAATTGCCGCCTGCGCCGCGTTGTCGCTTCTTTACGGGCTCCACCTGGGCCGCATCAGCCCGGACAAGCTGTACTACCACTCCCTTCCCCGATTCTGGGAGTTGCTGTCGGGGGTGGCGATTGCCTGGATGCACCAGAAGAACGGCACCAACTGGCTGCCGTCGAAGCTGCATCCGGCCCGCGCGCGCGATGCCCTGTCGCTGGCCGGGCTGGCCTTGACGGCAAGCGCCTTGCTCGCGTTCAACAAGACCTTGCCGCACCCCGGCTTGGCCACCCTGTGGCCCATCATGGGGGCGGTCATGCTGATGGCCTCTGGGCCGGGCGCCGTGGTCAACCGTATGCTGTCCTGGCGCCCCCTGGTGTGGATAGGGCTGATCAGCTACCCGCTTTACCTGTGGCATTGGCCGATTTTGTCCTATGCCCGGATTGCCGAATCCGGCAGCCCTGCGCCATGGGTTCTCTGGCTCGGTGCCGTGTTGGCGATAGTGCTGGCCTGGGCGACCTATGCGGGTGTTGAGTTGCCGCTGCGCCGGGCGGCAGGCAATGGCCAAGGCAAACGCAGGGTGACGGTTTTCCTGTGCTGCGCCATGGGCGCCTTGCTGGCGGCCGCGCTGGCCGTCGTCCTCGGCAAGGGCATGCCGGAGCGTCCGGCACTCCAGTATTTCAAGAAAAACGAGGGGCAGATGGTCCGCGAAGCGCGCCAGGACGCCTCCTGCCTGGCGCTCTTTGCCGGGAAGGTTGCCCCCGTCTATTGCCGGCAAAACCACGCCGGCGAACGCATGATTGCCGTGGTCGGGGATTCGCATGCGCACGTCCTCTTTTCCGGCATCTCCGAGCTTGCCGCTCAACAGGGTTACGGTACTCTTTTGCTGGCGAACTCCGGCTGCCCGCCTTTCATCGGCGCGGTCACGGGGCGCACGCCCGCCGAGCACGCGCAGTGCGCGCAAAGCATAGAAACCATCGTCGAGGCGCTGCGCCAGGACAAGCGCATCGCCAGCGTGGTGCTGGCCTCGCGCGGACCCCAGTACCTGAACGGGCTGGGGTTCGGGCCGGTCGAAGCCAACTACAACTTCCCGCCCATCGCGGCCCGTTCATCTCCCGCGGGTGGAGCTCCCGCCAGCCCCGAGCAGGTTTTTACCGAGGGGTTGGTGAATACCGCAGCGCAACTGCATGAGCGCGGCATGCGTGTGTCCTACCTGCTGCAGGTGCCGGAACTGGGCGTTTCGGCCCGGGACTGCCTGGGCCGCCCGCTGACGCTTTCCCAACAGGCCGACAGGTGCCGGGTGCCTTATGACATTTACCGAGGCCGGATGCAGCCTTACAGGGCGCAGATTGCCAGCCTGGCGGCAAAAGCCCCCTATCTGCACATCATCGACGTCGAGCCGGCTCTTTGCAGCGCCGGCGGTTGCTCCGGCCTGATTGACGGGCAGCTGATGTACGCGGATGACAACCACCTCAGCGTGGCGGGCTCAAGAAGGGTCGCGCCGCTGGTTGTGAAGACGGCGCTGCCTGCCGGCGGTCAATAGTTTTTTCCAGGGGATGGGCAGCCGCGGCGCAGGCCGCGTTCCACGGCTCAGGCGGCCCGGCGCAGGGCGTCGGCCAGCACCTGCACCACCCGGTCCTGCTGCGCTTCGGTCAGCCCTACCCACAGGGGCAGGCGGACCAGGCGGTCCGACAGGCTGTCGGTGATCTCCAGCGAGCCGTGGGTACGCCCGTAGCGTTTTCCGGCAGGGGAGGAGTGCAGCGGCACATAGTGAAAGACCGAGAAAACCTCGTTGCGCTTGAGCTCGCCCAGAACCGCCTGCCGGTCGATGTGCGGCGCCAGCAGCACGTAATACATGTGCGCGTTGTGCTGGCATTCCGTCGGCACAATCGGGCGCCGCAGCAACCCCTGGGCCTCGAGCAGGGCGAGCGCCGCATGGTAGTGCTCCCAGTTCGCCAAGCGCTGGGTGGTGATGTTCTGGGCATCTTCCAGCTGGGCCCACAGAAAGGCCGCGGTGATCTCGCCGGGCAGGAAGGAGGAGCCCACCTCCTGCCAGGTGTATTTGTCCACCTGGCCTCGGAAAAAGCGGCTGCGGTCCGTGCCCTTTTCACGGATGATTTCCGCGCGTAAGGCCATCTCAGGGTCGTTGACCAGCAGGGCGCCGCCTTCTCCCGAAATGACGTTCTTGGTTTCGTGGAAGCTGTAGGCGCCCAGGTCGCCTATGCTGCCCAGCACGCGGCCCTTGTAGCTGGCCATCACGCCTTGGGCGGCGTCTTCGACGACCCGCAGGCCATGGCGACGGGCAATGTCCAGGATCGTGTCCATCTCGCAGGCCACGCCGGCGTAGTGCACCGGCGCGATGGCCTTGGTGCGCGGCGTGATCGCAGCCTCGATCAGGCGCTCGTCCAGATTCAGCGTGTCTTCCCGTATGTCCACAAACACCGGCACGCCGCCGCGCAGCACAAAGGCATTGGCCGTCGAGACGAAGGTGTAGGAGGGCATGATGACTTCGTCGCCGGGCTGGATATCCAGCAGCAGGGCCGCCATCTCCAGGGCCGCGGTGCAGGAGTGGGTGAGCAGCGCCTTGGCGCAGCCGGTCTGTTCCTCAATCCAGCCGTGGCAGCGTTTGGTGAAGGGGCCGTCGCCGGCGAGCATATGACCCGATTTCGCTTCGGTGATGTAACGCAGCTCCTTGCCTGTCATGTACGGCCGGTTGAAGGCTATCTTGTCAATTTTCATGTTTTTGAGGTGGTGAATCCGACAACGGGACAGAGATTTTTTCGCTACATCTGCGCCAGCTTATCCGCTGTTGACCAAGGGTAAGTTCCGAAATTTCCCTAAGTGAGCCATCGTGGTGCTCGTCGCAATATTTTTTCAAGTATTCGTATCGCTCCTCTGTTGCGAGAAAAGGCATTCCCGCTGACTGCCGAAGCCGATCAACCACGCCGCGCTGTCGTTTTTGCTCGGCAAAAGCCACCGAAAACGGCGACCAAGTGAAGACCCCCAATCCGTAGAGGCGATACGTCATGGCGGCGGGCGAGGCTCCCAGCACGGGGTATATCCTTTCAAAAGGAAACGAGTCTCCCCAAATGACTACTGGCTCGGCTGGAAATGCGGTGAACTCCCGGCGGGTCTCAATTGCCGCCAACTCAAAATTCTTCGAATTTTCAGTCGCGGCAGAGGCACTGATGGCTGCGGCCGTGGCCACGAGCAACGCTGCGAGGGGACGTAGTGGGCGAAATGCTTTTTCGCTGAGGAACGGGGCCACGGCCAGCAGCGATAGCAGCGGAACATAGACACGCAGGATGCCGGGGCGTCCCAGAACACCCATGATGATGATTGCTGCCAGGAAAAGCAGCCAACTGGCTGCGATGCCATAGCTAGGCCGAAGTAGTGCCAGGATCAGTGCGATTGCAAGCAAGGGCCGAATATCCGGATGCCATAAAGACTTCAGACTTAGCCATGCATTCGCCCAAGAATTCGAGCCGGCCGGCAGAATCCCTAGTTCACCCAGCATGGAGCGCAGTAGCTTCGGATCGGCAATACGTGTATCGACAAAAAACCAAGTTGACACCAGATCGACGTCGTTGACGCTAAAGCCATGGCGTTTAAGTATGTCCGGATGCTGCTTCAGCTCTTCGCCCGCGCCAAAGTCCGTAAAAGCTGCGCGCGCAGGATTGAGTTGGTTGAATGGCTCCCACTCCTTCCCTTGATAGTTCCCGGCGTCAAAAATAGCTGAGATTGCTATTGCCCCGATTAATAACGCAAAAGTGCCACGTGCAACGGGCTTGCGCCATAAGGGCTGCCACGGTATCAACGGTAGCGCGACCAGGAAAACTAGTAAAAACTCGTGACTGCGCACTAGGTAGCTCAGAAATGCGAGTACGCAGCCGGCTCCAAGTGCAAGAGGGCTGTTGTGCCGTGCGTAGACATGCCAGCAGACCAATGCCGCCACCAGCAGCAGGCCAGCATTTACCGTGAATTGCGGAAACAATATCGGTCGAATCATTACCAAGGCCAGCATCGCCAGGCATGCTGGTGCTCCAGCGCCGAGCCTGTGCATCCCGTAAAAGATCGCCGCGCCGACAGCGAAAAGTACGGCTAGCGTCGCGAGGGAGTATCCAAGTACTCCGCCGACTGTTGGGAGCGCACCAACAAAATAGCCCCATAGTATGTTTGAAAACATCAACTTGGGCGAACTCTGCGCCGCCATGCCGTAGCCGTGGGCGATCATCGACATCCCCACGTCATCGTTGGTTTCCCACGCGGGCGTGAATAGTGCACAAAGCAGCAGGAGCAACACCGCCGAGCTTGATAGTGCGAACGCCAGCGAAAAGCGCGGCATTGCTTGTCGGTCAGCCACGCGCCGCCACCATCGTACCGACCACAATTAGCGCCACGCCTAGCACTCTTTGAAACGTCACGGGTTCATTCAAAAGCCATCCACTCAGTAACAGTACCACCACGAAATTCAAGCTCATGAATGGGTAAGCATGACTCAGGTCGAACTTGGTCATGGCAGCCATCCACGCGAGAGAAGCCAGAAATGCAGCAGCAAAGCCCGAGAAGATTGCTGGATCAAACAGCAATGAAATCAGAAACTTCAGTTTCTCAAAAAAATCAGTTGGAAGCAGGCCAAATTTCGCGATGCGCCACTTAAGAATAAGCTGTCCGTAAACAGTAAATCCTATTGTTGCGACAATATAAAGATAATCGACAAGACGTGGCATTAACCTTGCTCCAATACGGCCAAACCAAAGCCGGTTTTGCCGTAACCATTGCCGTTGTACAGCATGTAACGCTGGCCTTTATGGTCAAAAACGAATGGGTATTCGATCATTTCTGAGTCCCAACCTGTTGTAGAGACATCGATGCCAACTTGACTGTCAAGTCGTTCCCACTGCCGACCATCCTCGGATTCCGCATATCCAATACGATAGGACTGGCCACGAAAGGAGTACCACATCCTCCAGCAGTCATTGTCATGAATAACTGACGGCCTAGAGATTGCGAACTCTTGCTCGTTTGCAAAATCGATGGCAACAAGCCCATTTCGTTGCCAAATTATTCCGTCGCAAGATTCGGCATACTTAATATGGTATCTATGCTCAGGTTTCCCATTGCGCATTTTCCAACCAGTGCACGACAGGTACCACATACGCCAGAGACCATCTTCAGGTAGGACGCAACAACTTGCGCAGAAATGCGGTTCACGCATAGAACGATCAACAATTGGCCCGCTCGAAAAGCGCGTGAATTCACCACCCTCGGTGCTGATGGACAAGCCTATTGAGTTACGAAAAGGAACTGTTACGCCCAGATTCCAGCCAATATAGTAGAGAAATCTTTGACCCTTATGGCAAGTAAGCCAAGTTGCCATCGCGCCACTATCATCAAACTCGCCAATATCTCCAGGGACAAGAACTGGCTTGGTGGATATGTCCAGTAGCTGATTCGGACGATCGATGTCGATTACCGTATAACCCGTATAGCTCCTACTGGATTTGTCGCGTGAGCTGAAATAAATCTTAAATAAACCTCCACCTAAGCTCTCGGCGATAGGCACGGCCGCATGCGAATGCATCCATTCAACCTCACCTGCGGGACAAAAAATGAGGCCAAGCTTTTTCCACCTTTTATTGGGTTTCATATCCCTCTCAACCTCGTGCTGGGTACGTTTGAGCGTTCCGTTGCTGCACCGATGTAAACGCCTTCCGGCGCCGCATCCGCGAGCAGCAGTGCTCCAGCGCCAATCACGCATTTTTCACCCACCTTGATATGGTCGCGCAGTGTTGCATTCACACCGATAAAGCACTGCTCCCCAATCTCCACGCCGCCTGAAACAACTACATGCGAGGCAATAAAGCAGTGGTCCTTGATGGTGGAGTGATGCCCAATGTGATTACCGCTCCAAAGCGTGACATTGTTGCCAATGGTGACGAACGGTTGAATGGTGTTATCTTCAAAAATGAAACAGTTCTCTCCAATATGACCTTCGTTCAGAACGGTGGCGTGGGAACTAATAAAGCTGGCTAACCGGTAACCCAATGCCTTGGCTGCCAGATATTTTTCCTTTCGAACAGCATTTAGCTTGGAGTAGCTAAGTGCAACAAAAATCTCGCACTGATCCGGAGCAAAATGCGTGGTGACATCTTCAAAGGCGACAACCGGAAGTCCACACAACGCTGCATCCGTCAAATACGCTGCGTCCACGGTGAAGGCGACGACTTCGTATTCCGAATCCGAGCTGAAATAGAAGTGTGCAAGTTGGGCAATGTCACCAGAGCCAAAGATAACCAGGGGGGTTTTCATGGCTGCTTCCTCACCAAGATCGTAAATTCATAAAGCCCGTAGTCATGAAGAAGAGCCACGTTACGAGAATAGCGACGCTTGCAGAGATCAAATAGAACACATGGATCTGCGTAATACAAATTGTCTCGCATCCTGTCCGCATCAGAGTAAGAAGTGAGGCAGTTGAACGCAAAACCGATGCGACTGGTATTGTCAAGCACATCCAGGGTTGCTTCAAGATAAGACCACCATTCGTCCTCTGATCTGCCCAACCGGACATTAAAAATGCCACTCGCAACGCCGTAGTCAGCAACTTGATCAGGCTCGCTGGAAAGGACAAAGCGAGCCTGCGATTTGTCTTTATAGCGCTGCTCGGCAGCTCGAATCATGCTTTCGGAGACATCGATCCCCGAATAGGAGAAGCGCTCATGTTCGGAGGCGAGAAAATCATATAGCGCCCCATAGCCAGCCCCCAGATCATTTATTGAAAATTGATTCGGGGTATCAATGATTTTGCATAGTTGCCCGAAACGCAAGGTCTGGCTTTCTTCACCATTCCAATCAACGCCCCGAGGGGTTTCGCCATGTTGGGCCAGCTTGGATGAGTAGTATTCGGCAACTTCGGTCAGCAAGTCAGTTTTGTTGTTTTGCATAAATCTGCCTCACGATTGTGTAGGGGCGCTGTTTGGTTTCAGAGAAAATTTTTGAGAGGTAGATGCCAACTACACCTATAAAAGATATGACCATTCCGCCAAGGAGCCAGATCGAAGCCATAACGGAGGTCCAGCCGCTTAATGGTTTGGCAAGGAACAGCCAGTGAAAGGCCAAGTAAGTGGTGTAGAAAATCGCGACGAGAGAGATCAATATACCGATATAGAAGATGCTGACCAATGGTGCATTGCTAAACGAAGTCACCGAATTGACAAGTAAAGTCATTTTTCTTCGGAAGGTGTATGTGGTTTCACTGGTGCTGTGCTTTTTCACGACCTGTGGAAGTTGAGCAAAGCCTGTGATGTGCCATAGGCCTGCCATGAAGACTTCTCGTTCCTCATGGCGCAATAGGGCATCCACGTAGCGGCGCGTCATCAATCGTGCCGTGACGATATTTTCGGGTAGGGCCAGCCCAGTGAGTGCTTTGAAGAATCGGTAGAACCACTGGCCGCTCCAGCGTTCGAACCAACCGCCCTTGCGCTGTTCTTGGACCCCGTACACCACATCGCACGTGTTGCTCCGCATCTGCTTGGCAAAGGCAATCAAGCACTCCGGCTCTTCTTCCAAGTCACTGTCGATCAGAAATACTCGGTCACCCTTGGCATGGGCAAGCCCAGTCATCATGGCCTTATGATGGCCGAAGTTACGGGAGAGATCTACGACGACAACGTGGCTGTCGCTCTCGGTGAGTTGCACGGCAATGTCTAGGCTGTTGTCGGGCGATCCGTCGTTCACTAGAACGATTTCGTAATCTTCACCCACGAGTTGTTTGGCAGCAGCGCATGCCCGCTGATGAAACTCGGCAATATAAGCCGCCGATTGGTAAAGCGTAGCAACAATAGAAAGCTTCATGGGGGTACGTACTTCATATAGCGGGTCGCGTCTTTTCCGCAACTGAACAGCAGATCGAGGATGGTGACCCCGTGGGCGAATTCGCCCCAGAGTTGTGGGTATTCGGAGTATCCGGCGTAATCAAACCAGGTCAGTTTGATGCCCGCTTCACTGAATACGGTTTCCTCAATGTAATCCTTGGCCGAGGGGCCTGAGATGTATTCCGTGCCGCCTGCCTGGGCACAAAGGTCGGCCAAGCGCTCCGTCTTTCCATCAAGCAGTGTGTAGTCCCATGAATTAGTGATGGTCGTCTTGATCCCCAAGTAACCGCACACGGCCTCAATGAACCGGCGATTTAACTGGGACAGATGCGTGCAAGGCTCAGCGAGATACAGCGGCTCAAGCCATGCAGCGATCTCGCCAAAGTGTGGCGCACGGCGATAGTTTTGCGCCAATGCTTTCCAATGCGCCAATGCCCAGTCGGAGCCGTCAATCCCGGTATCCCTGATTTTTTGATGATACTTTCCCTTGACCTGCACCGGAACCGTCAGCCACTGCACCCCCTGCGGCGTCTTGATCTGGTTGCGGTTGCGCCAGTCGCGTCGCGTGAACTGCATGTCGTCGTACAGGATGAACTCATCCACCGCCGCGATCATGTCGAAATAGCCTTTCCAGGGGATGTAGTTGGACTGGACGATGGCGATTTTTTTCATGGGCGTGCGGTTTTCTTTGCGGTGCAAGCGGCGGCCGCTGCTTCGGGGGAACGTATCGGTTTGAAAATCTCTTGCAGCCGGGCGTCCTCATAGCCGCCCGCGCCCGCGGCCGTTTTGAACCTGCCAACCATTTCAAAATCCTTGGCGAGGTCCGCGCCGTAGACCGACAGCACATCGGGCGAAATTCGCCGGGGCCCGTCGTTTTCCAGGAGCAGCCATGCCTGCGAGAGATCGTCGCAGGACACGCCCTTCAGGGACGCTTCCGCCAGCGCCTCGCTGCCGGGATAACCGCCGATTATCCATGCCTGCCCGATGCTGTTGGCCCCCATGGCGTACAGAATGCCGGGAGACTGGCCTGTCAGGTCAATCATCGGGGTGTCATTCTTGAATCCGGCCGCCGTTGCTGTCCTGACGGCTTCGTCAACATAGCGGCCAAACCCGCCGGAGAGAATCAGTTTCTGTCCGGGGCGCCCGAATTCGGCGACGTAGTCATTTTTCCAGAGCGGCTCGGGTTGGCGATAGGGTGTGGCCATGCCTGTGTGGATTAGTGTCACGGTGATCAGTTGGCCGGCCAAAGCGAGGGGAAGCAATACCGCCCGCAAGCTTGCGGAGGAGGTCATGGGGCCGAGGATAGCAATTCCACCCAAGACCCAGAACAAGCCTGCACTGGCGCCAGTGATCCAGTAGTTGCCATTGGTTCCAAAGGCATAGGCGTACGGTAGCACCAGGAATACCAGCGCTATCCCGATCTGGCCGCGGTTGAGGTCACGCAGGCCTTTGAGCCGCAGGAGCACCCCTGCGATCACAGCGGCTGCGGCGGGAACCGCCAAAATAAGTAGTTCCTGGAACTTGCCGGCATACAAGCGCCCGGGGGAGGCACGAAAAATCACAACCAGAGACAGCCCCGCCAAGAGCAGTGTCGCCAACGCGCCGGCCCCCGCTAGCCACTTGTTATTCGCTCCGCCGAGACAAGCGGCGCCCACGGATAGCGACATGACAATTAAAAAAAGTATGCTTGCCTTCGGGCCGAGTGTGAAACGATCAAAACGAAGCAACTCGGTCAACGTGTACCCGCCGCCCAGCAATCTGGCTGCTTCGACTCCTCCCCGCAAGCGGTCAATGAAAATAATAATGGAGCCGTCAATAGCCCATGCACTCAAACAGACAAGCGCGGCGGATGTTGCAGCGGCGGCCGCGAGTAGCCGGAGATTCAACTTCGCGGCAACGAGAACGTAGACGACTGTGCAGGCTGCCAGCGCTGCCGCCGTTGTCGGTTTCGCCATAAAGGCCAGCCATCCGCCTACCCCCACCAGCAGCCATCCGGCAATGCTCGGCGCGGACGGTTTGGTGCTGCAAAGGAGCAAGCCGATCGAGGCAATCAGCTGCGCCTGTAGCGTCAGGCTGTAGTAGCTGGGGGTTGGCACCCAGGTGGCCAGAAAGAGCTGCGACACCGTGGCCAGCGCGGCGGCAACTACCGCGAGGGGGGCCTTGCCCAAGGCCGCGGAGGAAAAAGTGGTCCTCAGAAACACCCAGCACAGCGTCCATGCCAGTGCAAAGGTGAAAAGAATGTTGAACTGTCTCAAGGCCGTGACCTGGCCGTCGAGCAGTGCGTAGACCGGGTGGTAAACAAATCCGTATTGGGTGACCGAGGCGGCATACCGGGAGGGATGGGCCATCCAGACCAAGTAAAAGCTCTCATCCGTGAAGTCAATGCCATAGTGGCTGAACCGGAGCAGCCATGCTAGCGTGACCGCAGTAACGAGGATCGCTGCGGCAAGCAGGACCTTTTCTTGGTGTTCCTGACGGGTAAGGGTATGAGTCACGCGATGAGATTTTGTTCTTGAGTAACTCATTAGTTTAATCCCCAGTTTTGCCAGTCTGGGCGTGTTTCCGTTCCTGCCAAATAACACCGGATTACGATATGTAAACAGAGTGCGCCTTGCCTTAACATGCGGCACTGGCAATTCGAAGATGAAGATGAAGGCGGAGTCGGGGGTTTCGGAGCGGATCCGGTCCAGCCTCAGCGGCCGGGCGATGAAGCCTCATCCAACTGGGGACCGCTTGGTGGTGCGGCATTCGCGGTTTCCAGGACGCTGCGTAGTTCTTCAGTCCAGTAGGCATACGCCGCCGGCGAGAGGTGAAACGCATCTTTCTTATTGTGATATTTCCTCGCCAGGTTGCCATTGCTGTCGCGCATTTTCCTGCCGGCATTCAGGAAAGTGAAATTCGCAAACGCAGCGCAAACGCGCTGCAGGTCTTGATTGATCGTTTGAATGCGCTGGTTGTATCCCGCCAGTTCAACGGGGGCGACCGTCTGATCAACAGGGAAAATGGCGTTCAGCACCACGCGCTGATCCTTGGGCCGGTTCGCCAGCATCAGCCGGATGTGCTTGGCGATCAAGGGATCTGCGGGGGCGCCCAGCCCAAGGTTGTTAGTCCCAATCGCAATTACCAGAAGCCTGGACGTCTGGAAGTGCGGCATGACTTTCGCGTACAGACGGATGCGGTAAAGAGTGCCGGCAGTGTTGTCGCCACTTAAGCCAAGATTAACGGCTGTAGGCGCTAGTGCAGATACCTCCAGACCGCGAACTATGCTGTCGCCTACAAAAAAAACTGGATCTGGAGGCACCAAGCTCATGAGCGCAAACTGTGTATAGAGGGGGTAGGTGAAGTGGTCCCTGCCGATGATTGCGGCCAGTTCTTTTTGGTAGTCACGGACTGGTGGTGGTGGCGTTTCGACGGCCTCCGGCACCAGCACCGGCGCTGGCACTGGTTCTGGTTCTGGTTCTGGTTCTGGCGGTGGCGGGGGAAGAGGTTGAGGTGGTTGGCTCACCATTGCCGACAGTTTCCGGATCGTTCGATCCGCCAGGTCGGTTTTGACGAGTGCCAAGCCTACAACGACATGCAAACCGGCCACATATAAGATAATCAGCGCGGCCCAGAGTCGGCGGCGAGGGGAGGGCTTTCGGGTTGCGGGGATGTCGTTCATGGGTTGGCGGATTATAGGTTTCGGCGCCGTGGGAGAATCTCCCGGGGCTGTGGCGTCCGGCTAGCAGTAGATGCCGGTTTTGCATTGCGCGCAGGCCTTCTTCACGTGACGTGCGCCGACCGGGGTTGTGGGCGGCCTAAGAGGTGCGCGCAGTGTTTAACCCTCTCTTCTATTGGACCCCATGAAATCAGGCTTCCTGTTGTCTTCTGCTGATGCGCACGCAAGTCCATCGCACGCCCGCGCGAGTGCTGGCGACCTGGCCTACGCGGCACTCATCCTGGCGGCCGGCATGTTCATCGGCCAATGGTTTACCGGCTCCGGCATCGTCAAGGCCTTTCATTTTTACCAGGAAACTTTTGCGCCGGCCGTAATGGTCGCCTGCGGGCATGAATTTGCCCAGCCGGTCCCCGAGCCGCAGGCGATGACCGAATACCTGGCGGCTCAACGTCCGGTATTTGCTTGTGCTGATATTCCGGCGTCGGTGGCGATGGGGACTCCCACGCCTTTTCAGCAATTTCACAAGTACCTGCTGCTTGTCGTGGCGGGCGCGTGGAAGCTGGGCGGGGTGTCGTGGGCGGCGCTGCAACCTTTGTACGGCCTGGTTCTGGGTTTGACCGGTCTGGCGGCCTACGCCTTGTGTCGCAGTGCGATGGGGCGGCCCCTGAGCCTGGTTTGCGCCGGCCTGATGATGCTGTCGCCGCTGCAACTGTTCAATCTGCCGCACCTGCGCGATTACATCAAGGCGCCGTTCTTTTTGGGTGTGCTTGCCCTGCTGGTCTGGCAGCTCCGTGCGGAAAAATTCAGCAGAAGCTCCGTAGCCTGGTCCGCGCTGGCGGGCATTTTGACCGGAATAGGCATGGGTTTTCGGATTGATCTTGTGACTTTGGCACCGCTCTATTTACTCGCGATATTTCTTTTTTTTCCTGACAAATTGGCCGCCAACTTTCTGTGTAAGGGCGCGAACGCGCTGGCGTTCATGGCTGCGCTTACTATTTGTGCAGCGCAGGTTGTCGGCGGCTCTCAATCAGGTGGCATGTCGCATGTACTGGTGCTGGGATTGATGGGTGAGTTTGATCCTAAGCTGGGCTTGGCAGAAGCGTTGTACGGGCTGGGCCATCACTACCTGGATATGTACGCCAGCACGCTACTGAACGGCTACGCCGTTTTGCATGGCTATGGCGGTGGAGTCATAGAGTTTCCGACACCGGAATACGGGCGTCTTGGGGCGCAGTACTACGCGGATATCGCTGCGACCTTCCCGGCCGACATGGCCACTCGCTTTCTAGCCGCAGCCTGGAAGATCCTCCACCTCCCGGTGACCGCGTTCGTGACCTACGAGGACCTCTATTTTTTCTACGACGATTTCATCGATCCCAAATTGTGGGCGTTCACCCACCACCGGATCTGGGACCTGGTATCGATCGGTGTATTGGCGAGTGCCCTGCTCATTATTTTGAGGCGTGGCCTGAGATTGGGGATGGCTGCCATGGTCATTCTGCTTTTCATGGCCGGTTATCCCTTTCTCCAGTTCGGCGTCCGCCATTACTTCTATTTGCAGGTGGTCGGGTTGTGGCTGACAGGCCTCGTCTTGCAGACCTGGGCCGACAAGCTGGGCAAGGTGTGGGCCGCATACCGGTCCGGCTCCGGCGTCATTGCAGCCCTGGGTGAGGATCTTCGGGTCAGCTGGAAGGTTGTCTTGATTCAGTTCTCGATCTTCTTTGTGGTGCTGCCTGCGTTGATTTTTTTCGGGTTGCGGGCCTATCAGTCCAAGCATACCCTTGCGCTTTTCGAGTCCTACGCTAGCGCGAAGACCGAGCCGCTCGCCGGCATTGAGCGCATCCGGTCTGGTGATCTGCTCAGGATGGCTCCGCAAGGCTTGTTTGCGCCCCTGGGCAGCCCCTTGAGCGGCGTGCACAAGGCGCGCATCGAGTTTTTGGTGGCTGACTTCGACCAGCGCCGCTGCGGCCGGGACTCGGTCCATGTGAAATATACCTACGAGTTCAACTCGCCCGTGTACGACTTCAATCAACGCGTTTCTCTGGGCATCGATCAGCAGACGCGGGTAGTGTTTCCCGTCTTTCAGCGTGATGGGCACTTTCGTTTTGCCGGGGTTGAAATGCCCGCGACTGAAGCCCCCTGTCTGGTGGACTTGACCCGAATCGCAGATCCGCAGAAACTGAAGCTGCCACTGACGTTCAGGTTTCCGGGTAACTGGCGTGATCTCCCTCGTTACCGCGAAATCGCGGAGCGCCCGTAAAATGGCGTTTTATTCGCGCGTTTGCCGGGGAAGGTTGGTCGGCTGATCAGTTAACATCGGCCGCGGGTTCTTTGCCCGTTAAAGGGAGGGGAAGCCGCTTCCGGCAATTAGGGAGTTGGGACTGGCTATCTCAATCGATCTGGACTTCTTGATTTCAAGAGGTTTTGGGCGCGCAATTGAATCACTCTATGGCCTGTAAATCAGGGAATCAAGATATGCCTACGGGCCAGCGCGGTGCGGTCGCATTTGCTTTGAGTTGAAGCGCCATGGACGGACGCCCGGCTTCCGATAAACATAATCACTAGTCATCTATGAACCTGGATCACGCGAAAATTGCAGTAATTGGTTTGGGCTATGTTGGGCTGCCGCTGGCGGTTGAGTTTGGCAAGCTTCGAAAGGTTGTTGGTTTTGACATCAATCAGGCCCGCATTGGCGAGCTGAAGGTGGGGCAGGACAGCACGCTGGAAGTGACTCCCGCCGAGTTAAAGCTGGCCGGTGGGCTGAGTTTTAGCAGCAATGCGGCCGATCTGGAGTCTTGCCATATTTTTATTGTCACGGTGCCTACACCTGTAGATAAGGCTAACCGTCCTGATCTTTCGCCGCTGGTCAAGGCCAGCGAAACCGTTGGCCGCTCAATGCCTCCAGGCGCCTTGGTGATTTACGAATCCACCGTGTATCCTGGCGCCACCGAAGAGGTGTGTGTGCCAATTCTCGAAAAGTACAGTAAAGGGAAGTTCAACATAGACTTTTTCTGCGGCTACAGTCCCGAGCGCATCAATCCCGGAGACAAGGTCAACACCCTGACCAAGATCAAGAAGATCACTAGCGGCAGTACGCCTGACGTTGCTGATGTGGTAGACGCCCTCTACGGCAGCATCATTACCGCCGGCACCCACAAGGCCAGTAGCCTCAAGGTGGCGGAAGCTGCCAAGGTCATAGAAAATACCCAGCGCGACCTGAATATTGCGCTTGTCAACGAACTCTCGGTCATTTTTGAACGCTTGGGCATTGACACGCTGGATGTGCTCGAAGCCGCTGGCAGTAAATGGAACTTTTTGCCGTTCCGGCCCGGACTGGTCGGGGGGCACTGCATTGGCGTGGATCCATATTATCTGACTCACAAGGCTGAGGAAGTGGGTTACCACCCGCAGGTTATCTTGGCCGGCCGCCGCATCAACGACAACATGGCCCGTTATGTGGCGCGCAATACCATCAAACTCATGCTGAAAAACGGGATGGACGTGCCGCGCTGTCGCGTGGGTGTTCTGGGGATCACCTTCAAGGAGAACTGCCCTGACATCCGCAATAGCAAAGTGGTGGACATGGTGCGTGAGTTTGAGGCTTGGGGCGCCACGGTGGTGGTGGCCGACCCTTGGGCCGATGCGAAAGAAGTGATACATGAATACGGCCTGCAGTTGGGCCGTGTTGATGCCGAAAATCCGGTGGATGCGCTGGTAGTCGCGGTGGGACACAATGAATATCGTCATGCCACTCCGGCGGAGTTGCGCGCACTGTGTCGTGGTTCCCGGCCCGTACTGGCCGATGTGAAGAGCTTGGTTGATCGGCACGAGGCCGCGGCAGCTGGCTTCACTGTCTTCCGCTTGTAATTCCTTGAAAACAAATATATGAAAAATTTTGCTCTGATTGGCGCAGCCGGTTATATCGCGCCTCGTCATATGCACGCCATCAAAGATACTGGCAACCGTTTGGCAGTGGCTTATGACGTCAACGATTCTGTAGGCATCATTGACAGCATTTCACCCGAAAGCGAATTTTTTACGGAATTTGAACGCTTCCTCGAACATGGCTACAAGCTCAAGCGCGACGTCGCTACTGCGTTGAATTACGTGTCAGTTTGTACGCCAAACTACCTTCACCATTCACACATCGCTGCCGGCCTTCGCCTGGGCTGTGATGTGATCTGCGAAAAACCCCTGGTGCCGACTCCCGAGATGCTGGACGAGTTGGCGGCGGTCGAGAAGGAAACCGGTAAGCGCGTCTTTAACATTCTGCAATTGCGACACCATGCCGCCATCCTGAAGCTGCGCGACACAGTCGCCGCTGCGTCAAAAGATACGAAGTTCGATGTGGAGCTGACTTACATCACCTCGCGCGGAAAGTGGTATGCGGAAAGCTGGAAAGGTGATCCACGCAAGTCCTTCGGGATAGCTACCAACATCGGCGTTCATTTCTATGACATGCTGCATTTTATCTTCGGCAAGTTGCAGCAAAACGTGGTGCACTACAGTGGTGAGTCCAAGGCCGCAGGCTATTTGGAATATGAACATGCGCGGGTGCGCTGGTTTCTCTCTATCGATGCCAACGATCTGCCCGACGAGGTGAAGGGCAAGAAGTCCACGTACCGCAATATCGACATCAGCGGCGAGCAGCTTGAATTCTCTGAGGGCTTTACTGACCTGCATACGACCAGTTATAAGGAAATTCTTGCAGGTCGTGGCTATGGGCTGGATGACGCCCGTCACTGCATTGAGACGGTCAACGTTATCCGTACGGCCAAAATCGCCGTGATGGGTGCGGATGCGCATCCCTACGCAAAGCGGCTACGGACATGAGTTACACGCAGCACCCCAGTGCCATCGTGGACGATGGCGCTCAAATTGGCGAGGGATCACGCATCTGGCACTTTGTGCATGTCTGCGCGGGAGCCCGCATTGGCAAAGGGGTGTCGCTCGGTCAAAACGTGTTTGTCGGCAACAAGGTTGTCATTGGCGATGGCTGCAAGATCCAGAACAACGTCAGCGTGTATGACAATGTCACTCTGGAAGACGGTGTTTTTTGCGGCCCCAGCATGGTGTTTACCAATGTCTACAACCCTCGCGCGCTTATAGAGCGCAAGAGCGAATATAGGGCCACTCTGATCAGGAAAGGTGCTACCTTGGGCGCCAATTGCACCATCGTTTGTGGAACTACAGTGGGAGAGTACGCCTTTGTTGGTGCCGGCGCGGTCGTAAATAAAGACATTCCATCTTTTGCACTTATGGTGGGCGTGCCCGCAAGACAGATCGGCTGGATGAGCCGTTTTGGCGAGCGCCTTTCTTTGCCTCTGCAGGGCTCTGGCATGGCGGTGTGTGAGCATACCCAGGAGCGCTACGAGTTGAAAGACGGTATATGTTCGCTTTCGCACTGATGTCTTTGAGACTAGAGGAATATGTATGAATGCAGTGCTTAAAGCTTTGCCAAAAATTGAATTTATTGACCTCAAGGCGCAATACCGTGCACTACAGCCAAGCATAGATGCGCGTATCAAGAAAGTACTGGACCATGGTCAGTACATCATGGGGCCCGAAGTCGCCGAACTGGAAGAAAAGCTTGCCGCCTATACAGGCAGCAGGCACTGTATTACCTGCTCGTCCGGCACCGAAGCCCTGCTGATGTCCATGATGGCGCTGGGCATAGGCCCCGGCGACGAGGTGATCACCACGCCCTTCACCTTTGCGGCCACGGCCGAGATGATCGTGCTGGTCGGCGCGACCCCTGTGTTCGTGGACATCGAGGACGGAACCTGCCTGATGGACGCGGCCATAATCGAGGCCAAAATCACGCCGCGCACCAAGGCCATCATGCCGGTGTCGCTGTACGGCCAGGTCTGTGACATGGACGCGATCAACGCGCTGGCGGCACGCCACGGCAATATCCCCGTGATCGAGGACGCCGCGCAAAGCTTCGGCGCCAGCTACAGCGGCCCGGGCGGCGTTTCCAGAAAAAGCTGCAACCTGTCGACCATAGGCTGCACCAGCTTTTTCCCCAGCAAGCCGCTGGGCTGCTACGGTGACGGCGGCGCCCTGTTCACCAATGACGATGCGCTGGCCAAGGCCTTGCGCGAGATCCGCGTGCACGGTCAGGAGCGCCGCTACTACCATACCCGCGTGGGCGTCGGCGGGCGCATGGACACCCTGCAATGTGCCGTCGTGCTGGCCAAGCTCGAGCGTTTTGACTGGGAAATCGAGCGGCGGCTGGAAGTCGGCGCCCGCTACACGGCGCTGCTGGGCGGGCTGGTCAACGGCGCCAGGCCGGTGACCGTGCTCGCCGATCGCGACAGCGTGTTCGCGCAGTACACGCTGCTGGTTCCCAATCGCGAACAATTCCAGGCCGAACTGGCCAGCCGGAAAGTGCCGACTGCCGTGCACTACCCCATTCCCCTGTACCGGCAGCCGGCCTACCAGGCGCTGTGCCCGGCCCCGTCCTTTCCGGTGTCGGAGGCGCTGTCGGCGCAGGTGGTCAGCTTGCCCATGCATGCGGACCTGGACATTGCCACGCAGGATTTCATTGTGGACGCCTGCTCGCAGGCATGCGCGGCATGAAGATCGTCACCATTGTCGGCGCGCGGCCCCAATTCATCAAAGCCGCCGCCATCTCGCGTGCGCTGCGCGAGCGGCGCCAAGCCGCGGGCGCCGCGGCCACAGTGGAGTGCATTGTCCATACGGGGCAGCACTACGACCGCAACATGTCCGAAGTCTTCTTCGAGGAAATGGACATTCCCAAGCCGGACTACAACCTGGAGATCGCCGGCGGCTCCCACGGTCAGATGACCGGCCGCATGCTGGAAGCTGTGGAAGCGGTTCTGCTGCAGGAGAAGCCCGACTGGTTGCTGATTTACGGCGATACCAATTCGACGCTGGCGGGTGCGCTGGCCGCCGCCAAGCTGCATATACCGGTGGCGCACGTGGAGGCCGGCCTGCGTTCGTTCAACATGCGCATGCCCGAAGAGGTCAACCGCATTCTCGCGGACCGCGTTTCCACGCTGCTGTTTTGCCCCACCTCCACTGCCGTCCGCAACCTTCAGGCGGAAGGCGTGCGCGAGGGCGTGCACGATGTCGGCGACGTGATGTACGACGTGTCGCTGTTCTACCGCGGCCTGGCGCTGGAGCGCAGCACCGTGCTCGATGCGCTGCAGCTCACCGAAGGCCACTACGTGCTGGCCACCTGCCATCGCGCCGAAAACACCGATGACCCCCTGCGCCTGCGCGGCATCGTCGAAGCGCTGGCCGTCATCGCGCGCCAGGTGCCGGTGGTGCTTCCCCTCCATCCGAGGACCCGCAAGCTGCTGGCGGAGCAGGGCCTTATCGGCGCGCTCGGCGCTGTCAAGGTGATCGACCCCGTCTCCTTTCTCGACATGGTGCGCCTGGAGCAGTCGGCCCAGGCCATCGTCACTGATTCCGGCGGCGTGCAGAAAGAAGCCTATTTCTTTGGCGTACCCTGCCTGACAACGCGAGACGAAACTGAATGGGTGGAAACCGTGGAAGCCGGCTGGAACCGTCTGGTCGGCGCCGACGCAGCCACCATCGTCGGTGCCTATGCGGGGCTTCAGAGACCGGCCGCGCGCCCCTTGCTTTACGGCGATGGCCATGCGGCTGATCGCATCCTCGATCTGCTTGAGCAGCAGCTACGACAGGATGTTTCTGCTGTAACGGCATGAAGAGCGCGGCGGTCAGGCGCCGGCAAGCGTCTGTGAGGATGTTGCACTGTATGTCCCGGTCCTCGGCAAGGCCATGCTGAACAACGCGCTCCTGCGGAACATGGTCACTCTGCTGGGGGGGACGGCCGCGGGGCAGATGATTGCCCTGCTGGCAGCACCGTTGCTCACCCGGCTTTACGGGCCTGCCGATTTTGCGGTGGTGGCCGCGTTTGTCGGTGTGTCCACCATCTTGAGCATTTTCGCCACGCTACGCTACGACCTCGCGCTGCTGCTGCCCCAGGATGAGGGCGACGCGGGCAAGCTGTTCCAGCTGTCTCTCCTTATTCTGGTGGGGGCTACAGTCCTCGCCAGCCTGCTGCTCTGGCTGTTCGGGCCGCTGCTGGTGTCTACCATCCCGACCTTTGCCGCCGTGGCACATGTGCTTCCGCTGGTGCCCGTCATGATGCTCGCGATCGCCGGCTCGCAGATTCTTTCCGCCTGGGCCAACCGTCAACGCGCCTACCGCGAGATGGCGAGCACCAGCGTGCTCAACCAGGGCGGCAACGTCCTGATTGCCTCAGTAATCGGCTGGTCCAAGGCGATGGCTGGCGGCCTGCTGGCTGGGCGCCTGATCGGGCAGTTGGTGTCGACCGTCTGGCTGGCGGCGCGCCTGCGTCCCGGCTTGCCGCGCCTGCGTTTTGAGTTTTCCGGGCTGGCGGTGGTAGCTCGGCGCTACCGTCAGTTTCCGTTTTTCAACGTGCCTTACAGCCTGCTGGGCGCGCTGTCCCAGGAGTTCCTGGTCTTTGCGCTTCTCGCGTATCACCATGTCGGCATCGCCGGCCATTTCGCGCTGGTGCGCACAGTGCTGCTGCTTCCCGCGCGCTACCTTTCTTCCTCGCTGGGGTTGGTCTTTTTCCGGGAGGCGGCGCAGCTGTTCGGCACGCCGGCCCTGGAAACTCTTACGCTCAAGTTAATGTACCGCCTGGGCCTGGTTGTTGCGCCGTTCACGGCGTTTTTCATGTTCTGGAGCGAGGAAATCTTTGTCCTGGTATTTGGGGAAAGCTGGCGCATGGCGGGGCAAATTGCCGCTTGGTACGCACCGGTCGGGTTTCTTTTCCTCTTCACGAGTTGGCCCGAGCGTCTTTACGAAGTCTCAGAACGGCAGGCGGTATCCCTGGGGATCGAATTTGGCGGGAATATTACCAAGGTCGCCGCGGTTTTGATCCCGCTCTGGGCGGGGGCAGGCCCCATTGCTGCCATCGTCGGCTATGCGCTTGCCGATGCTGTTTACCACGTGGCTTATCTGCTTGGCCTGTTCCACGTTGGGCGGTTCCGCACCACCCGTCTCGTCTCCTTGGCCGGTACTCTGCTGCTGAGCGCGGGCGCATGCGCTGCGGGCTGCGGCCTCTTGCTGCTGGCTCCTTTGCCTGCGTTGGCGCAGGCCGCGGGAGGGGCGTTTTTGGCCTTGGGAATAGCTGCTTACGGTACAATGCTTATGTACCAGAAACGGTTCGCACCGTAATCCGCCGCGACCCCCAATTAGAGTCTTCATGCTGCTCATCATCGACTACGGCGTCGGCAATCTCGGCTCCATTCTTAACATGTTCAAAAGGGTTGGCGCTTCCGCGTTGATCTCGAGCAGGCCGGAAGATGTCCGGGCCGCGGACAAGCTGGTCCTGCCGGGGATTGGCGCGTTTGACAACGTGATGACCCAGTTTCGCGCGAGCGGGCTCGAACAGGATTTGATTAAGAAAGTGCTTGAGGAGCGCCGGCCTGTGTTGGGGATTTGTGTCGGCATGCAGATGCTTGGCAATGGCAGCGAGGAAGGCCGCGAATCGGGCTTCGGCTGGCTAGACGCGCATTGCGAGCGGATTCCTGATGCGCCTGGGCTAAGGGTTCCTCACATGGGCTGGAATCACGTGACGGCTGTCAAGCCGCATCCCCTGACGGCAACGCTCGCCGATGACGCACGGTTCTACTTTGCGCACTCCTATCGCATGGTCTGCAAGGATCCCGCTGATGCCCTGCTGGTTGCCAACCATGGATCGGAGATCGTGTCCGCCGTTCAGCGCGAGAATGTTTACGGTGTGCAGTTTCACCCGGAAAAAAGCCACCGCTTCGGTATGGAGCTGTTCCGGCAGTTCGCGGCATTATGAGCGGAATCCGGCCCAGAATCATTCCTTGTCTCCTGCTTCGTGGCAACGGTTTGTACAAGACGGTGCGCTTCAAGAACCCGGTGTATGTCGGGGACCCGATCAATACCGTTCGAATATTCAATGAGAAGGAAGTCGACGAAGTCGTGCTTCTGGATTTCGAGGCTTCGCGAAACAACCGACCTCCGGATTTTGAGAAAATTGGAGAGATCGCCAGCGAAGCCTTTATGCCCATGTCCTATGGCGGCGGAGTCACCACTGTGGAGCAGGCCAAGCGCATTCTGGCCCTTGGAGTGGAAAAAATCATCCTGAACAGCGCCGCGGTGGAGACCCCCGGCTTGGTCAGTGAGCTGGCCACCGCGGTGGGAAGCCAGAGCGTGGTGGTGGCGGTGGACGCCAAGAAGAACCTGTTCGGGCGCTACCAGCTGAGCTGGAAGAATACGGAGAAATCCAAAGCAACCCACCCGGTGCAATGGGCTCAAGAGGTCTGCGCCCTGGGGGCTGGTGAAATTTTATTGAATCTCGTGGACCGGGATGGAACCGTCCAGGGATACGACCTGGAGTTGATTCGGGAAATGGCCGCCGCCGTGTCGGTTCCGTTGGTTGCCTGTGGAGGCGCCGCTTCCAATCAGGATCTCGCCGCCGCGCTGAAGGCGGGAGCTTCCGGCGCTGCCGCCGGAAGCATGTTCGTGTTTCATGGCAAGCACCGTGCGGTGTTGATAAGTTATCCGGCACCCGCGGAAATTGACAGCCTGAGGCTATGAACCATTTATGGCCGGCGATGGGACTAGCCGCTTCCATCGGCCAACCGCTAATTAACTATTCTGATTGCACTTGATATCCCTATGACCCGTGAATACAAAATCTGCACGCATTGCGTCATGGATACCAGCGACCCCGGCATTTCTTTCGATGCGTCCGGCGTGTGCAACCATTGCCGTTCTTACGAGGTCGAGGCAAAGCCGATCGTGGACCGTGCCGACAGCGGCCAGGCCGCGCCGGAGCTCGCCAGGGTCGTCGCGAAGATCAAGGCCGCAGGCAAAGGGAACGAATACGATTGTCTGATTGGTCTGAGCGGCGGTGTCGACAGCAGCTATGTGGCGGCCAAAGTCAAGGAGCTGGGCCTGCGCCCATTGGCCGTCCATTTCGACAGCGGCTGGAACTCGGAACTGGCGGTCAACAATATTGAAAACATCGTCAAGCGGCTGGACATCGACCTGTACACCCATGTGTGTGATTGGGACGAGATGCGGGACTTGCAACTGGCCTTCTTCAGGGCGGGCGTAGCCAATTGCGACACGCCGACTGATCATGCGTTCCTCGCGGTGCTGTACCGCGTCGCGGCCCAGCACCGCATCCGCCATATCGTCACTGGCACCAACTTCGCGACGGAGGCCATCCTGCCGCGCGCATGGGGCTACAGTCCGGCCGACTTGACGCATCTACGGGCAATCCAGCGGCGCTTTGGTACGCGTAAGCTCAAGACCTACCCGACGCTGGGCTTCTTTGGGCGCTATTTTTACTATCCGGTGGTGCACGGATTGCGTACCGTGCGCATCCTGAACCTGATGCCCTACAACAAGGCTCAAGTCAAGGAAACCATCAAGCAAGACCTCGGTTGGCGAGACTACGGCGGCAAGCACTACGAGTCGATCTTCACGCGCTTCTTTCAGGCTTACTATCTGCCGCACAAATTTGGTTACGACAAGCGTCGCGCCCACCTCTCGAGCTTGATCGTGTCAGGACAAATGACGCGCGAAGAAGCCCTGCTGGAACTGCAGCAACCGACCTACCCGGCGGACAAGCTCGCGACGGACAAGGAGTTCGTGGCCAAGAAAATCGGCCTTTCTGTGGCGGAGTTCGACCACATCGTCGAGCAACCGCCGCACGACTATTCCGAGTACCCCACGGAGGAGTGGCTCTACAAGCTCAAAGGGGCGGTATGGGGTGCAATCAAGAAGTTGCGCGGGATAACAACGGCCAGAGTCTGAGTGGCCGCAACATCAACATTAAAGTACTTGTGGGCATCATTTTGAATATCACCGGGCGGGCTAAAGATTCTGCAGTCTTTCTGCTCTATTGCGGGCTGTTGGCCGCGCTTTTCTACAGTGTCACGGTGGAAAGCGGGTCCAGGAATACCGACTACCTGCTGACGTACGCGGGTTCCCTACTGGTCAGCTACCTGCTGTTTAGCAGGTTGCTAGGCCTCCGCGGCAGCAGTTCCGGGGCTTCAAAACCTGCGGCTGGCAGTCGGCTCACCAGGATTGCGGACCGCCTGGCCAATGGTCTGCTTGCGGGATGTGTCATATTCATTGTTCTTCATTTTTCGTACCTTGGCCATGTCCCCGTATTGGCGGGAATCGCGAGCAATGATTATTTCGACATTATGCGAATCCGACAAAGCGTGTTTTTCGAGGCGCCGGCCGTATTTCGATACCTGCCAAACATAATTTTGAAAAGCCTGCTCCCGTTTTTGTTGCTCTACTACTGTGTCACTGGTCGCAGGAGGGCTTTTTTAGTTGCGTTGGGAGTTGGGACGTTTTACGGCGTCGCGTTGATGAATAAGATGTTTGTCGTCATTCTTTACGCACCACTGATCTTGTATTTGCTTTTCAGTCGACGTTTCCTTTTTGCCGCGGGGATGGCTCTTATACCGGTTGCGGCCCTGGCTTTGCTGGTATTCGTGCAGAACCCCCAGGTGCGTCCCGAGCTCTGGACGCCGCGCGACAAGGCGACCGCATCGGGGAAGCCACTTATTGTTGAAGCCCCCACCATTGCGGAGGCCATTGCGCCGCGCGACAAGGCGACCGCATCGGGGAAGCCACTTATTGTTGAAGCCCCCACCATTGCGGAGGCCATTGCCGCGAGAAAGAAAACGCAGTCATCCTCATACCCCTTGGTGCAATTCGTCGAGACGATTTATTTGAGAATTTTTGTTGTTCCGGGTCAGGTGGTTGCCGTGTGGTTTTCCAATATTCCGTCACGACTTCCATTTGCGAACGGATGCGGTTACCGATTTGTAGCCGCTATTCGGGGATGTGAATTTCAGTTTTATCCCTCTTTGGTCCACGATATTGAAAATCCGATCCTGGTGAGAGAAGGTGTTCGCGGAACGATGACGGCGGCCAGTTTCATGGAAGACTATGCCAATTTCGGATTTAAGGGACTGGTGCTGAGCGGAGCGCTGTTTGCTTTCCTGTTGGCATTTATTGCCCGGATGTTTTCCGGTGATTGGCGCTGGGCCCTTATTCTGAATTTCATTCCCATTGCCATGATGATTGAACTTCCGTTGTCCACCGTGCTGTTGACCGGAGGATGGGCGGTGACACTCCTGCTCTACCTCATATTCCGTGATCGGCTGAAGACCGCAGGTGAAACGAAAGAAGCGTGAAATGAAGCCTCGTCGTGTAGCGATCGTCACGTCTATCCATCCGGACTTTGATGCGAGGATCTGGAAGCATGCCCGCATTCTTGCCGCCAATGGCGTCGGCGTCGACCTGATTTGCCCGTGGCAGGTGAAAGATCGTGAAGAGATCGACGGTGTGACCTTGCACCCGTTTCCAATGGCGACCTCGCGCGCCAAGCGTCTGTTCCAGGTGCCGTTGCGGGTTCTACCGCGCCTGCGGGCCGTTCTAGCTCAAGTCGATATTGTGCATTTCCACGATATCGACCTACTGCCCTGGATGGCATTTGTGTCGCTGGTCAAGCCCGTGGTGTACGACGTTCACGAGAACTATGCCCACGAGATGCTGGTACGCGAATGGGTGCCCGTCGTGTTGCGCCGCCCTCTCTACCATGCGGTGCACTGGGGGCAGTTCCTGCTGTCCATGGTGGTGCGCAACATTGTTCTGGTGGCTCCTTCCCAGAAGCCGGATTTCTCGAATCCCCGCTTTCGCCAGACGTATATTTACAACTACGCATCCGTCGCATTGCTCGACGGCGTGGCGGACAACCATGACAGCCGCGAGGACGCGGTGGTGTTTATCGGTTCCCAACACATCAACAATGGCAGCTTGTTGCTGCTGGACATCGCCGAGAAGATGGCCGAAAAGGTGCCCGGCGTCAAGCTCTTGGCTACCGACCGGTTTTCCAGCACGGCGTTTCGCAATCACGTCACGTCTGAAATCAAAAAGCGCGGATTGCAGAACACGCTGGAGTTGATCCCCAACGTCAAGCCGCATGAATTGATGGCGGTGCTGAACCGGGCCACGATCGGAATTTCCCCGAACCTGCGCGTGCCGCAGCAGATCATGGGAATCCATACCAAGATATTCGAATACATGGCTGCAGCTTTGCCTGTCGTGGTGAGCGACTTGCCCCACCAAGTGGGGGTGGTGGAAGCCACCGGTGCGGGTATTCTGGCGCAACCCGAAGACATCAACTCCTTCGTCAGCGCGATAGCATCCCTGGTGGCGGACCGCGGCCGCGCGGTGCAACTTGGCCGGAATGGGCAGCAGGGCTTCAAAGACAGCTATTGCTATGAAAGCCAGGCGCAGGCGCTGCTGGCGTTTTACGACCAAATACTGGCCGCCTAGGCCGCGGCATGCACCCACCATGAAGTCCTTGCTGAACACCCTGCGCAATATCCTGCTGTTCCGGATCTTTTATCCGTGGGTCCAGCACGGCCGCAATGTGCACGTCCAGTCCAGCGTGGTGATCTATTCACCGAAGCATATCTGCAGGTTCGGCGACAACGTGGGCATAGGCCACTTCTGCGTCCTCAATACGGATGTGATCCTTGGCAACGACGTGATGCTCGCCGCGCACGTTGGCCTGATCGCCAGGGATGCCCATAGCACCGACATTGCCGGAACCACCATGTTCGAGGGGCCGCGCGGGGATGCGGGCATGGTTGTCGTGGAAGACGACGTGTGGATAGGTTACGGCGCCATCGTGCTGTCCGGGGTGACCATAGGCCGAGGTGCGGTCGTTGCCGCTGGGTCCCTGGTGACCAAGGATGTCCCGCCCTACGCCTTTGTCGTGGGGGCGCCCGCCCGCATCGTGAAACAGCGGTTCTCGCCGGCCCAGATCGCCGAGCATGAGCGACTGCTGGGTTCGCGAATGCCATCAGCCGCCAGGTCCCATGAGTCATAGCCTAGGCGGCGCAGGGGGCGAAACCCTCAGGCCGGGGCTTCGTGTGCTGGTCGTCACGCAATATTTCTGGCCCGAGAATTTCCGCATCAACGACCTCGTCGCCAGCCTGACCGAGCGCGGGCATGAAGTGGTCGTGCTCACCGGCCAGCCCAACTATCCCTCGGGGGACTTTCATCCGGGCTACGGCTGGAGCGGCCCGTCGGCCGAGCGCCATGCGGGCGCCGAAGTGCTTCGTGTTCCCCTGCTTCCCCGGAAAAAGGGCAGCATCCGCCTGGCATTGAACTACCTGTCCTTCGTGGTGACCGGGTGCTGGGGCGTGCTGTTCCGGCTGGGCCGCGGGCGGGCGTTCGACGCCGTCTTCGTGTTCCAGACATCGCCGATCACCGTGGGCATCCCGGCGGCCCTAGCCGCCTGGAAGTACCGGGCGCCGATGCTGTTCTGGGTGCTGGATCTGTGGCCGCAATCGCTGGCCGCCGTGGGCGCTGTGCGCTCGGAATGGGTGCTGCGGCGGGTCGACACCTTGGTCCGCTGGGTGTACCGCCGCTGCCGGCTTGTGCTGGTATCTTCAAAAACCTTTGCTCCCGAGGTGCAACAGCGCGGGGTTGCGGCAGAAAATATCCGCTATTTTCCCAACTGGGGCGAGTCCGGCCTGAATGCGCCTTCACCCGCGGCCGGGCTGCCCAGACTGCCGGATGGCTTTTTGGTGCTTTATGGCGGAAATATAGGGGCAGCCCAGGACTTTCCCGCCATATTGGATGCGGCCGAGCGGCTCAAATCACGGCCCGAGATTAAATGGGTGATCGTGGGCGACGGACGGCTGGCGCAGTGGGCGAAGGAAGAAGTGCAGATACGAGGGCTCGGGGACGCAGTGGTTTTCCTGGGCCAGCATCCCTTGTCGGCCATGCCCGGCTTTTTTGACGCCGCCAGCGCCTTGCTCCTGAGCCTTCGGCCCGACCCTTTGTTTTCCATTACAGTCCCCGGTAAATTGCAGTCTTACCTGGCCGGCGGAAAACCCGTGCTGGCCATGCTGGACGGCGAAGGAGCCCGCATCGTGGATGACTCCGGAGCTGGAATTTCGTGCAGGGCGGGGGATTCGGCCGCACTGGCCGCCGCGGTGGAGCGCATGGCGGACATGCCGGCCGCGGAACTTGAGCAGATGGGCCGCAACGGGAAAGCTTATTTCGACATGAACTTCGCGCGTGACCGCGTACTGGACCACCTGGATGCATGGCTGGCCGAGGTCACCGACAAAACAGCAGCGCCAGCAAGGACAAAGTGAGATGACGCAGAAAAAACAGGAATCCAGAAACCCGGTGTTCGCCGACAGCACCGTGCTGATCACCGGGGGGACGGGGTCGTTCGGGCACGCGGTGCTTGACGTGCTGCGCACCGCCGGCTGCCGCGAGATCCGGATCTTCTCCCGCGACGAGCTCAAACAGGAGCACATGCGCGTGGAAATGAACGACCGCCAGGTCAAGTTCCACATCGGCGACGTGCGCGACTACCAAAGCATACTGAACGCCACGCGCGGGGTCGACTACATTTACCACGCGGCAGCGCTAAAGCAGGTGCCTTCCTGCGAGTTCCACCCGATGGAGGCGGTCAAGACAAACGTTCTGGGCACCGAAAACGTTCTTGAGGCCGCCATCCAGAACAGCGTCAAGCGCGTCGTGTGCCTGAGCACAGACAAGGCCGTGTACCCCATCAACGCCATGGGCATCTCCAAGGCCATGATGGAAAAAGTCATGGTGGCAAAGTCGCGCGGCAGCAACTCGACCATTATTTGCGGGACGCGCTATGGCAACGTCATGGCGTCGCGCGGCTCGGTCATCCCGCTGTTCGTCAAGCAGCTGTCCGAAGGCCTGCCTTTCACCGTCACCGACCCCAACATGACACGCTTCATGATGACCTTGGATGATGCGGTCGATCTGGTCTTGTATGCGTTCGAGCACGGCCGCAGCGGCGACATCTTTGTGCAGAAAGCCCCGGCGGCGACCATCAGGACGCTGGCGCAGGCGCTGCTGGAACTGCTGGGCAAGCCGGACCATCCCGTCAATATCATCGGTACGCGCCATGGTGAAAAACTGTACGAAGCCCTGCTGAGCCGCGAAGAGATGGCCAGCGCCGAAGACCTGGGTGGCTACTACCGGGTGCCGCCCGACCTGCGCGACCTGAACTACGGCAAGTTCGTGGAGCAGGGTGAGCGGAAGATCTCGGAGAGCGAAGACTACAACTCCCACAATACCGAGCGGCTGGAAGTCGACGCCTTGAAGAAGATGCTGCTCAAGCTGGACTTTATCCGCGAACTCCTTGCGCAAAAAAGCGCATGAACCCGGAGCGGCCATGAAGATTTTGATCACAGGCGCGAATGGTTTTGTCGGTAAAAACCTGCTGGCCCATTTTGCCGAGCGTAAAGACGTTGAGGTGCTGCCGTTTACCCGGGAATCGCCGCCTGAAGCGCTGGCCGGTGCCGTTGCGCAGGCTGACTTTGTGTTCCACTTGGCGGGCGTCAACCGTCCCAAGGACGTGGCCGAATTCACCCAGGGTAATGTAGGGTTGACCGGTGCCTTGTGCGACGCATTGCGGGAGGTGGCCAGGACAACGGGGCGCAAGGTACCGGTGCTCTATACCTCTTCCATTCAGGCTGGCCGCGACAACCCCTATGGAGCCAGCAAGCTGGAGGCCGAGCGGCTTTTGCTAGCCTGCCAAGCTAGCACGGGCGCGGCGGTTTATATCTATCGGCTTCCCAATGTGTTTGGCAAATGGTGCAAGCCCAACTACAACTCGGCTGTCGCCACCTTCTGCCACAACATCGCCCGCGGCCTGCCCGTGCAGGTCAACGACCCGGCGGCGCCAGTATCGCTGGTTTATGTGGATGACGTGGTGGATTCATTCATGCAGGCCATGCATGGTGGACTGCCTGCCGGCAGCGAATGCCGGGTGACGCCGCAGTACAGCGCGACCGTGGGCGAACTCGTTACGCAAATCGAGGGCTTCCGCGCGAGCCGGGACAACCTCGTTACCGACCGAGTGGGCACAGGCTTGGTGCGGGCGCTGTATTCCACCTACCTGAGCTACCTGCCTCCCGACAGCTTTGCCTACGGCGTGCCCAAATACGGTGACGCGCGCGGTGTGTTCGTGGAAGTACTGAAGACGCCCGACTGCGGGCAATTCTCCTATTTCACGGCTCATCCCGGTATCACGCGGGGCGGCCATTACCATCACTCCAAAACAGAAAAATTTCTGGTCATCAAAGGCCGTGCCCGTTTCGGTTTCCGCCACATCCTGAGCGGCGAGACTTTTGAAATACTGACCAGCGGCGAGACGCCGACCATCGTTGAAACGGTGCCCGGATGGTCCCACGACATCACCAATGTCGGCGACGACGAAATGCTGGTGATGCTGTGGGCCAATGAAATTTTCGACCGCCAGCGGCCGGATACTTTTTCGCACAAGGTCTGAGATGAAAAAACTCAAAGTCATGACGGTGGTGGGCACGCGGCCCGAGATCATCCGCCTCTCACGGGTGCTGGCCGCGCTGGACGAGCACACGGAGCACGTACTCGTCCATACCGGGCAGAACTACGACTACGAGCTCAACGAGATCTTCTTCAAGGACCTCGAGATCCGCAAGCCTGCGCACTTCCTGAATGCGGCGGGCGCCAACGGCGCCGAGACCATAGGTAAAATCATCATTGCGATAGATGCGGTGCTGGATCAAGTGAAGCCCGACGCCATGCTGGTCCTCGGTGACACCAATAGCTGTCTGTCGGTGATTCCGGCCAAGCGGCGCAAGATCCCGATCTTCCATATGGAAGCCGGTAACCGCTGTTTCGACATGCGGGTGCCAGAAGAGATCAACCGCCGCATCGTTGATCACACCGCCGACATTAACTTGACCTACAGCTCCATCGCGCGGGACTACCTGTTGCGCGAGGGCCTGCCGCCCGAGATGGTGATCAAGACCGGCAGCCCGATGTTCGAGGTGTTGTCGCATTACCGCGCCGGAATCGACGGCTCCGACGTGCTGTCCCGGCTGGCGCTGGAGCCGGGGAAGTATTTCCTCGTGAGCGCGCACCGCGAGGAAAACATAGACCTCGAGGCCAACTTCAGCCGCCTGGTCGAGGTGCTCAACGCGGTGGCGACGGCCTACGGGCTTCCCGTCATCGTCTCCACCCATCCGCGTACGCAAAAGCGCATAGACGCGGCCGGCGCCACCTTCCATCCGGGCGTGCGCCTGCTGAAGCCGCTGGGCTTCAAGGACTACGTCAAGCTGCAGTCCGAGGCCAAGGCCGTGCTCTCCGACAGCGGCACCATCACGGAGGAGTCCTCCATTCTGAATTTCCCGGCGCTCAACATCCGCGAGGCCCATGAGCGGCCCGAAGGCATGGAAGAGGCCTCGGTCATGATGGTCGGCCTGAGCGTCGAGCGCGTGCTGCAGGCGCTGGCCGTGCTCGAAAGCCAGCCGCGCGGCGCCGAGCGCCTGCTGCGGCCCGTCGCCGACTACAGCATGCCCAATGTGTCCGACAAGGTTGTGCGGATCATGCACAGCTACACGGACTATGTGCGCCGCACGGTGTGGAAGCATTATTGAGTCAGTCTGACGAGACCCTGCCATCAATGCTTTTTTAACCTCGCAGAAACCTGTTCGCGTGAAACGATTAATTGATCTAGCATTGGCGCTATGCGCGGCATTGGTACTGGCGCTCCCCATTGCTCTGCTTGCCGCATTGGTGCGACTGACCTCTCCGGGGCCGGTGCTGTATTGGTCCGACCGTGTGGGGCGTCACAATACGATTTTCAGAATGCCAAAGTTTCGCAGTATGCGTTTGGGCACTCCCGCGGTTGCGACCCATTTGTTAAGCGATCCTCATAGTCATCTCACACCCATAGGCAGTTTCTTGCGCAAAAGCAGCCTTGATGAACTACCACAATTATGGAGCATTCTTAAAGGGGACATGAGCTTTGTAGGTCCGCGGCCAGCCCTTTTCAATCAGGATGATTTGATTGAATTGCGTACCCGCTATGGAGTTCACCGACTTCTTCCGGGCCTCACGGGTTGGGCGCAGGTTAATGGTCGGGATGAGTTGCCGATACCAGACAAGGTGATGCTTGATGTCGAGTATTTACAGCGCCAGTCGCTTTGGTTTGACTTGCGTATTCTGTGGCTCACTTTTGTGAAAGTGCTGCGTCGTGACGGTGTCTCGCATTGAAGGCAAACCGTTGATGTGGAAAAAACCTGAAATGCGCCTGGCGCTGGTGTGTCTGGTTGCCGCGTCGGTGGGGCTGTCTATGGCCATCATCAGCATCAGCAAGGTCTTGCTGGTCGTCACTTTTCTGGTCGTGCTGTTGCGGGGCAACCGGGCTGCTTCCAGCGGTGCAGCCTTGCAGCACATGTGGACCCCGCTGCTGGCGACCGTCGTCGTGCTGGTTTTTACAGTCAGTCTTCTGTGGACTTCCGCCCCCTTGGACAGTGCGCTGGGTGCGGTCGGCAAGTACGGTAAGTTTCTGCTAATTCCTGCGCTTTTAGTATTGATTCAGACCCGCCGTGAGGCCGTGTATGCACTGATCTTCTTTTTGGGGGCGCAAGTTTTTTTGCTGCTTGGTTCCTGGGCGCTGTATTTCCATGTGCCGGTTCCATGGGCCACATCAAACATGGCCACAACGTCTTACGCTGTTTTTTCCAGCTATCTGGACCAGAGCATCATGAGCGCGGTGGTAGCGGCCATTTTCTGGCATCTGAGAACCTTTGCACGGAATCGTTTTTTGTTTTATGCAGCCACCGCGGTATCGGTACTGGCCTTGGGGTGCGTGTTTGTTGTTTTTACCGGGCGCACCGGGCATCTCGTAGGGATGGCGGTGTTGTCGCTGGCCATTTTTTTTGCTTTTCCCAAAAGGTATCGATTCGCTTCCCTGTTGGTGCCGCCGTTGGTGCTGGTGGTGGTATTTCTCAGCTTTGACAAGGTGGCACAAAGACTTTCTGCTGTCAAGTCGGAGGTGTCAGCGTATTCTGCCGAGACTGGACAGGGGAGCTCATCGGGCACCAGATTAAAGTTCTGGACAACTTCTGTGGGAGCGATTTCCCAGAAACCCCTGATGGGTTCCGGTGTCGGGAGCTGGGTGACGGAGTACAACAGAATCGAGCAGCTGAAAAACCCCCTTCACCCAAGCTTGGGTGCTCAATCACACGGCAACCCTCACCAGGAGTTTCTTTTGTGGGGTGTGCAGCTGGGGGTAGGTGGGATCTTGCTCTTGTTCGCATTCGGGGGGGCGGTATTGCTTGACTTGCGTAAGATGGGGTCCCCCATTGCCCGTGCAGGTCAGTCGGTATTGCTGGCTCTCACCGTTTCTTGCCTGTTCAATTCATCCCTTTACGATGCCTACATTGGTGATTTTTTCTGTGTATCGCTAGGTGTTCTGTTGGCGTATGGCTTTCATAGTCGTGAGATATCACGGGGTAGCGTAGCGGCGGGGGTTGTGCAGCACCTTAAAAATGAAGATCGGTTGATAAAAACATGAAATCAGGGAAACGAACCTGGGTTTTGGCTCAGGTTGGGGTACGTCGAAAGCGCCTTTTTCTCCAGCCTTTGCCGGACAATGTTCATGCGTAGCCAAGTTCTCAGTTGGTCGCGCGTAACCAAATGGTTGCTGGTCATGCTGCTGGATGTCGTCATGGCCGTGATTGCCATGTGGATGGCGTTTTCGCTGAGGCTGGACACGCTGCACTGGCCCTCCGACATGCAGTGGGTGGCATATGCGTTGGCGCCTGTGCTTGCTGTCCCGGTGTTCATCAAATTCGGACTTTACCGAGCCATCTTCCGATACACCGGCCTCGCGGCTTTGGTGGCGACTGCACAGGCGGTAGCGGTATACGGAATATTGCTCTTTACCTTGTTGCTATGGCAACAGTGGCCAGGCATACCGCGCACCATTGGCGTGTTGCAGCCCGTGATTTTTCTGGTGCTGGTGGGCACCAGCCGCGCGCTGGCCCGGTTCTGGTTGTCGGATCCCGGCCGCATGGCCCGTCATGTGGAAGGGCGGCTGCTGATTTATGGTGCAGGCAATGCCGGCGTGCAGACGGCCACTGCGATTGGCATTACAGGCCAGTACAAGCTGGTGGGTTTTATTGATGATGATGCCTCGAAGATGCGGCGCAGCATCAATGGTGTTCCGGTCTTTGGCCTTATCGATGTACCGCAGGTTGTGGCCCGGCATCAGGTGACTGATATCTTGCTGGCATTGCCCCGTGCATCGAGGGAACGCCGTAATAGCATTATCGAAAGCTTGCGGGGGTTGCCTGTTCATATTCGTACCTTGCCAGCCTGGGCCGACTTGGCCAGTGGTCGGGTGACGGTAAGGGATTTTCGTGAGCTGGATGTGGAAGATCTTTTGGGGCGCACCCCCATTCCGCCTGACGGGCAGTTACTCGCGCGGGATATCACTGGCAAGGTCGTGTTGGTAACCGGTGCGGGCGGTAGCATCGGCAGCGAGTTGTGTCGCCAGATTCTTCTACAAGGACCACGCCAATTGCTGCTGGTGGACCACAGCGAGTACGGACTCTATGCGATCCACCAGGAGCTTCAGGCACTGTGTTCCGCCGGGGAGTCCGGGGCTGAACTGCCGGTTGAGCTTGTGCCTTTGCTCGGAAGCGTGGTCAGCTACGACCGGATGTCGGCCTTGTGCAAGCTTTACCAGCCAGCCATTGTTTACCATGCAGCTGCTTACAAACATGTGCCCATGGTGGAGGGCAATGCCGGTGAAGGCATCGCAAATAACGTGTTCGGCACGCTCAACATGGCTCGCGCTGCATTGGAGAACTCGGTCGCGCGTTTCGTGCTGATCTCAACCGATAAAGCCGTGCGCCCCACGAATGTAATGGGCGCCAGCAAACGCATGGCCGAGCTGGTGTTGCAGGCGCTGGCAGACGAAAGAGCGCCAGTGTTCCTCGACTCCGGGCCCGTTTCAGGCGGCGCTCATGCCAACAGGACCTGCTTCACCATGGTTCGATTTGGCAATGTGCTTGGCTCAAGCGGCAGCGTTGTTCCGCTGTTTCGCCGGCAACTGGCCGATGGCGGTCCGCTGACGGTCACCCATGCCGAGGTCACCCGGTATTTCATGACCATTCCTGAAGCGGCGCAGTTGGTGCTCCAGGCCGGCGCCATGGCTGTGGGGGGTGATGTCTTTGTGCTTGACATGGGCGAACCCGTAAAAATAATGGATCTGGCGCGTCGCATGGTTGAACTGTCAGGTTTGACTGTGCGGGAAGAAGGTGCGGATACCGGTGATATCGAGATCAAGGTCACAGGATTGCGGCCCGGAGAAAAGCTTTACGAGGAGCTGCTGATCGGCGACAACCCTGAATCCACGGCGCACCCCCGCATCATGAAAGCCCATGAGCCCTTCCTGCCGTGGTCAGAGCTGGCCCCTGAATTGCGCGCGTTCCGGCTCGCCGCCCAAGCCAGCGATGTCGAAGCCATCAAGGCCACGCTCAAGCGCCATGTGCAGGGATATACGCCGAGTTAATGGGGTGTGGGTGCTCCGGCAAGCATGCGGCACAATTCACCATTATTTCCCCACCCAAGGCCAGCCGCAATGACGACCACCTCTTCCCCCGACCCCGACCTCTCCCACGTAGGCCCGCGCGACAAGGCCGAAATCCTGGCGCAAGCGCTGCCTTACATCCGCAAGTTCCACGGCAAGACGCTGGTCATCAAGTACGGCGGCAATGCGATGACCGACCCGGCGCTGCAGGCGGATTTTGCCGAGGACGTGGTGCTGCTCAAGCTGGTGGGCATGAACCCGGTGGTGGTGCATGGTGGCGGGCCGCAGATTGAGACCGCGCTCAATCGCCTGGGTAAAAAGGGCGAATTTGTGCAGGGCATGCGGGTCACCGACGAAGAGACCATGGAAGTGGTCGAGTGGGTGCTGGCGGGCCAGGTGCAGCAGGACATTGTGGGCCTGATCAACCAGGCCGGCGGCAAGGCGGTGGGCCTGACCGGGCGCGATGGCGGCCTGATCCGGGCGCAGAAACTCAAGATGGTCGACAAGGACGACCCGGCCAAACAGCATGACATCGGCTTTGTCGGCGACATTCTCAGCATCGACCCCAGCGTCGTCAAGGCGCTGCAGGACGACGCCTTCATTCCGGTCATCAGCCCGATCGGCTTTGGCGAGCACAATGAAAGCTACAACATCAATGCCGATGTGGTGGCGGGCAAGCTGGCCATTGTGCTGAAGGCCGAAAAGCTGGTGTTGCTGACAAACACTCCCGGCGTGCTGAACAAGGCCGGCGAACTGCTGACCGACCTCAGCGCCCGCGAAATCGACGAGCTGTTCGCCGACGGCACCATCTCCGGCGGCATGCTGCCCAAGATCGAGGGTGCGCTGGACGCGGCCAAAAGCGGCGTGAACTCGGTCCACATCATCGACGGCCGGGTGCCGCACGCCATGCTGCTGGAGATCCTGACCGATCAGGCGTACGGCACCATGATCCGGTCGCATTAAAACGCGCCCATGAAGCTACTGCGCGTCTGCCATGCGTTGTTGCGCGGTGCTCGCCATCCTCATGTGCGTCAAACACATTCCGGTTGCTGCGCTCCGGGCGCCTAGCCTGACAGCCGCTCGCTACGCTTCCTGGACGCGTTTTTTAACTTTGATCGATGCTTTATGAGATTGCTCCTCGTTGAAGACGACGTGATGCTGGCCAGCGGCATCAAGCTGGGGCTGTCCGATGCCGGTTACGCGGTGGACTGGGTTGGCAGCGCCGAGCGTGCCGAAGAGGTGTTGCAGGGCGAGAGTTTTGACGCCGCCATCATCGACCTCGGCCTGCCCAACATTGACGGACTCGAGCTCACACGCCGGCTGCGTGGCCGGGGGCTGGCCATGCCGGTGCTGATCCTCACGGCGCGCGACGCCCTGGAGGACCGGGTGCGGGGCCTGGACCTGGGGGCGGACGACTACATGGTGAAGCCGTTTGAGCTGCCCGAATTGCTGGCGCGCCTGCGTGCGCTGCTGCGCCGGTCGCAGGCCGCCACCAGCGCCATTTTGAGTTTTGGTTCGTTGGAGCTTGATTCGGCGAACCGCCAGGCGCGCGCCAACGGCCAGCTGATTGAGCTGGGACCGCGCGAGTGGACGGTGATGGAGTATTTGCTCATCCATGCGCCCAAACCGGCCAGCAAGGAAAAACTGCTCGCCGCGCTGACCGGCTGGGACAAGGAAATCACCCCCAACGCGATCGAGGTCTACGTTTCGCGCCTGCGTGGCAAGCTGGAGCCATATGGCATCGCACTGCGGTCCATTCGCGGCTTTGGTTACCGGCTGGAGCTGGTGGGCGGGGAATCGCTGGACGCGCCGGCCCTGCCTTGATGGGTGAGACCACCGGCGCAGACCCGGCCACGGCGGCTGCCGCGGAAAGCGCGGCCGCCTTGCGCGTGCCTGCGGCCATGAAGTCCGGGCTGCAGCGCCGACTGCTGCTGCTGCTGCTGGCACCGCTCAGCCTGTTTGCCCTGGTCAGCATTTATTTCGACTACGAAGCGGCAGGCAATGCCGCCCTGCAGCAGGACCAGCAACTGCGGCGCCTGGCGCCCCTGCTGGCCGACTCGGTGCTCGCGCCCGGCCGCGCGGCCGACGACAGCCCGGTGATGTTGCTGGCGCCGCCGGTCGAGGAGTTCATCAAGGCGCGCACCGGGTTTGCCGGTTACCGGGTGTCGGATGTCGACGGCCGTTTTCTGGCCGGTGAGGCCTGGATCAGCATGGTGGTGCCCACCACCCGCGAGCCCGAGTTTCACAGCATGGAGGAAAACGGCGTCACTTACCGGGTGGTGGTGCAACGCGTCAGAACCGCGGCGGGCGAGCTGATCCTGCAGCTGGCCGATGGCTCGGATGCCCGCCAGCAGTGGGTGCGCTCCGTGTTTTTCAAGGTGTTGCTGCCCAACCTGATTCTGGTGCTGGCCGCCGCGCTGGCCGTCAACTGGGCCGTCACCCGCGCCCTGCGGCCGCTGCTGGCGCTCAAGGAAGCGGTCGAGCGCCGGTCCCCGCGCGACCTCAGTGCCATTGACCCGCAGAGCACACCGAGCGAGGTGCGGCCGCTGGTGGCTTCACTGAATGGTCTGTTTGCGCTGGTCAACGACCAGGCCGAGGGCCAGCGCCGCTTTGTGGCCGATGCCGCGCATCAGCTGCGCACCCCGCTGGCGGGGCTGCAGGCCCAGGTGGAAGCCTGGGCGCAGGCGGCCATGGCACCCGCGGCAGGCCGGCAGCTGACCCTGTCGGCCGACAAGATCATGGCACTGCGCGGCGCCACCCGGCGCGCCTCCCAACTGGCCAACCAGCTGCTGGCCCTGTCGCGGGCCGATGCCTCCCACATGGCGGGCCAGCCGGTGCATCGGGTGGACCTCAAGGACTTGTGCGAGTCGGTGCTGGCCCTGCACCTGGATGCGGCCGCGGCCAAAGGCATCGATCTGGGGCTGGAGGTGCGTTTCGCCCAGGTCTCTGGCCACGAGTGGCTGCTGCGCGAACTGCTGGGCAACCTGGTGGACAACGCCGTCAAATACACGGCGCCGGGCGGCACGGTCACGATACGTTGCGGCCGGCTGGAGTGCCCGGCGCAGGATGCTGCGGGCGAGGCCCAGGTTTTTCTCGAGGTGGAAGACGATGGCCCGGGCATCCCCGCCGCGGAGCGCACCCGGGTGCTGGAGCGGTTTTACCGGGTGCCGGGCACCGGCGGGGAGGGCAACGGCCTGGGGCTGGCGATCGCCGACGAGATCGCGCGCGCCCACCGGGCGCAGCTGACGTTGGAGGCCGCCGGCAGCCGGGACGGTGTCGCTTGCGGCTTGCGGGTGCGGCTGGTGATGCGCTCCCCAGCCTGAGCGGCTGTGCGCGCCCGAAAAACCACGCCGCGGCAGGGTCGGGTCCGCGGGTTTGCCCCTGACCGGCGTCGCCCGAAAGCCCCCTCTGGCTGTGCGAGAATCCAAAGCGTCGGCCCAGTTTTTGAAACATCTCTTACAACAACGTACTGCATGCCCTATGTCCGAGTTTGAGTCTGATGTGAGTCCCGAGCTCTCCACACCGGCTGCGCCGCGCAAGCGCCCCAAGCCGGGCGAGCGCCGCGTGCAGATCCTGCAGGCGCTGGCGACCATGCTGGAGCAGCCCGGTGCGGAACGCATCACCACCTCGGCCCTGGCGGCCCGGCTTGAGGTCAGCGAAGCGGCGCTGTACCGCCACTTTGCCAGCAAGGCCCAGATGTTTGAGGGCCTGATCGAGTTCATCGAGCAGACCGTGTTCACGCTGGTCAACCAGATCGCCGAACGCGAGACCGACCCGGCGCAGCGCACCCGCAAGCTGGTCATCATGCTGCTGCAGTTTGCCGAGAAAAATCCGGGCATGACGCGCGTGATGGCCGGCGACGCCTTGGTGTTCGAAAACGAGCGCCTGCAGGAGCGCATGAACCAGTTTTTCGACAAGCTCGAGTCCAGCCTCAAGCAAAACCTGCGCGATGCGGCCGGGGCCGACGGCGCCGCCACACCGACCGTCCAGGCGCAGGTGCAGGCCTCGGTCATTGTGGCTTTCATGATGGGCCGCCTGCAGCGCTTCTCACGCTCGGGTTTCAAGCGCCTGCCGACCGAGCACCTCGACGCCAGCCTGGCCGTGGTGCTGGGTTAGGCGCTACTCTCAAAAAGAGAGCATCTCGCGCCCGACCCGTCAGGGCCGGGGGCCGGTTTTGTTCAAAACGTCGGGATGCCGGCCCTGCGCTCGGGCATCGCCCAGTTCCGCCTGCCGCTGCGTCAGCGCCGCCAGGCCCCCGAACTGGGAGTCCCGCAGGACGGACGGGGTCAGCAGGCTTGTCCTGTCAGAGGCGCGCGGCGTTGACGATCATCGAGGCCGCCAGCCATTGACTGGCAAGCGCACATCGCTATCAATTAAGTAGCTGTTGGTGGGCCCGGCACCACTCAGCCGGGCACATTCACGCCGACCTTGCGGCCCGCGGCCACGATTTCCTGCCAGGTCTGGGCATCGACTGCGATACCTTCGGCCTGCCGCTTTGCACGGTAGGCCCGTTCCGGGTCCCCGGCAATCTGCACCGCGTCAAACCCCGGCGCCACCGGGCCGGCCCGGAGCCAGTCGACAAAAGCCAGCGCTTCCTGCTCAAACGTGGTCTGGGTTCCGAGCCTGGCCGGGTCGATCAGGATGGTCAACATGCCGTTGATCACCGCACGCACGGCCGGGTCGGTCGGTTTGTGCCAGGTGCCGCTGCCGGTCAGGGCGCCGCCCAGCAGTTCGCAGGCCACGGCCATGCCATACCCCTTGTGTTCACCAAAGGCCAGCAGCGCACCGAACAGGCCATTGCTCTGCGGCACCACGACCACGCCGGGGTCGGTGGTGGGCCGGCCAAGTTCGTCGATCAGCGTGCCGGGCTCAACGCGCCGGCCTTCGTTGTGGGCCACGCGCATCTTGCCCTGCGCGACGCGGCTGGTGGCGAAGTCCAGGACGAAAGGTGCACGTCCCGCCAGCGGAATGCCGATGCAGCAGGGGTTGGTGCCGTAGCGGCCATCAGCACCGCCGAAAGGCGCGACCACGGGGCGCGACAACACATTGACGAAGTGCAGCGACACCAGCCCCTGGGCCACGGCCATCTCGGCGAAGTGGCCGATGCGCCCCAGGTGGTGCGCGTTGGCCAGCGTCATGATGCAGCTGCCGTGGGTTTTGGCGCGTTCCATGCCCAGCGCCATCGCCTGCTGGCCGACAATCTGGCCGTAGCCGCGCTGGCCGTCCAGCGTGAGCAGCGAACCGGTGTCGAGCAGCACTTTCACGCCGGTGTTGGGGTGGAGACCGCCCTCGAGCACCGCGTCCACATAACGCGGCAGCATGCCCACGCCATGCGAGTCGTGGCCGCTCAGGTTGGCCAGCACCAGGTTGGCCGCCACGGCAGCGGCTTCTTCGGCAGCGCTGCCGGCTGCTATTAAAACAGTAGCTACCTGCGCTTGCAGGGATTGGGCCGGGAGTGTTTTTTGCATGATGTTCCAGCTTTACGGATATTGTTCCCTCTCCCGGAAGGAGAGGGAGTGAAGAATGGGCTACATGACCGCGCCGACTTGCCAGGGCACAAATTCGTTTTGCCCGTAGCCGTGTTGTTCGCTTTTGCTCTGCGCGCCCGAGGCGGTGGCCAGCACCATGTCGAAAATCCGCTGGCCCATCTCCTGGACGGACACGCCGCCGTCGATGATCTCGCCGCAGTTGATGTCCATGTCCTCTTCCTGGCGCTGCCACAGGGCCGAGTTGGTCGCCAGCTTGAGCGAGGGCGAGGGCGCGCAGCCATAGGCCGAGCCGCGCCCGGTGGTGAAGCAGATCAGGTTGGCGCCGCCGGCCACCTGGCCGGTGGCGCTGACAGGGTCGTAGCCTGGCGTGTCCATGTAGACAAAGCCGTGTGCGCCCACCGGTTCGGCGTATTCGTACACCGCCTCGAGGTTGCTGGTGCCGCCCTTGGCCACGGCGCCCAGCGACTTTTCGAGAATCGTGGTCAGGCCGCCGGCCTTGTTGCCGGGCGAGGGGTTGTTGTTCATCTCGCCTTCGTTGATCTCGGTGTAGTGCTCCCACCATTTGATGCGGGCGATCAGTTTTTCGGCAATCTCGGGTCGCACCGCGCGGCGTGTCAGCAGGTGCTCGGCACCGTAGATTTCGGGGGTTTCGCTGAGGATGGCGGTACCGCCATGCGCCACCAGCAGGTCCACCGCCGCCCCCAGCGCCGGGTTCGCGCTGATGCCCGAATAACCGTCGGAGCCGCCGCACTGCAGGCCGATGGTGATGTGGGCCGCGCTGCAGGGTTCGCGCTGCACGGCATTGGCGCGCGGCAGCATCTCTTTGATCAGGGCAATCCCCTTGTCCACCGTCTTGCGCGTGCCGCCGGTGTCCTGGATGTTGAAGACGCGGAAGTTGTCGCCTTCGCGCAGCGCGCTGTGCGCCAGCCAGGCGTTGATCTGGTTGGCCTCGCAGCCCAGGCCGACCACCAGCACGCCGGCAAAGTTGGCATGGGTGGCGTAGCCCGCCAGTGTGCGCTCGAGGATCTGCATGCCCATGCCCTCGGTGTCCATGCCGCAGCCGGTGCCGTGCGTCAGCGCGACCACGCCGTCCACGTTGGGAAAGTCCTTCAGCGCGGTCGGGTTGTTTTGCCGCGAAAAATGGTCGGCGATGGCACGCGCGGCGGTCGCCGAGCAGTTGACGCTGGACAGGATGCCGATGTAGTTGCGCGTCGCCACGCGGCCGTCGGCCCGCTTGATGCCCATGAAGGTGGCCTCGCGCCGCGGGACGGCGGGTTTCACGTCGGCACCAATCGCATAGTCGCGCGCAAAGTCGCCCTTGTCGGGCCCCATGTCGAGGTTGTGCGTGTGGACATGCTCACCGGGCGCAATCGCCTTGCTGGCAAAACCGATGATCTGGTTGTAGCGCCGCACCGCCTCGCCGGCGGCCAGTGCGCGCGTGGCGACCTTGTGGCCGGGCGGGATCAGGCCCTTGACGGTGATGTTTTCGACCTGGGTGCCGCCCACGAGCTGGGCGCGGGCAATCAGGACGTCGTCGGCGGGATGAAGGCGGATAAAAGGGGTCATGGTGGGTTCAGGTCGAAGGGGATTTCAGTAAACCATTTTTGGCAGCCAGAGCACCAGTTTCGGAAAATAGGTGATGACGGCCAGCGAGCCGAGCAGGGGCACGAGCCAGGGCAGGATGGCGATGGTGGTGCGCTCGACCGAGAGTTTGGCCACCCGTGCCAGCACAAACAGCACCATGCCCATGGGCGGATGCAGCAGGCCAATCATCAGGTTGAGCACCATCACCAGGCCGAAGTGAACCAGGTCAATGCCCAGTTGCTGGCAGATCGGCACAAGAATCGGCACCAGGATGGTGATGGCGGCCGTGGGTTCGAGAAAGCAGCCGACAAACAGCATCAACATGTTGGCCAGCAGCAGGAACACCCAGGGTTCCTTGGTGAAACCGAGCACCCATTCGGAGATCGCCGCGGTGATGCCGGTGGCGGTGAGCATCCAGCCGAAGATGCTGGCGGCCGCCACGATGAACAGCACGGTGGCGGTGGTTTCCACCGTGTCCAGGCAGACCTTGACGAACATTTTCCAGTTCAGTGTGCGGTACCAGGCCAGGCCCAGCACCATGGCCCAGAGGCAGGCGGCAATGGCGCCTTCGGTGGGCGTGAAGATGCCGGTGGTCATGCCGCCTATCAGCAGCACCGGCGTCATGATGGGCAGGACGGCCTGGAAGTTGAAAAACTTGTCGGCGGCAAACAGCACGATCAGGCCGGCAAACACGGTGATCTGCGGCGGAAAGCCCGCCTTGGTGATCAGCAGCCAGAGCGCCAGCGGCCAGCCGGCCACCACCAGGGTTTCGAGCAGCGCCTTGATCACGCGGGGCCACTCGAACTTGATGTCGGCGCCCCAGCCGTTTTTGTGGGCGAAGTAGGCCACGGTCAGCATCATCAGCACGGCCATCAGGATGCCCGGCAGGATGCCGGCCAGAAACAGCGCTCCGACACTGACGTTGGCCATCATCCCGTAAATCACGAAGGGCAGGCTGGGCGGAATGATGGGCCCGAGCGTGGCCGATGCTGCCGTCACGCCGACGGCAAACTCCTTGCTGTAGCCGTGGTCGGTCATGGCCTTGATCTCGATGGTGCCCAGGCCGGCGGCGTCGGCAATCGCGGTGCCGCTCATGCCGGCGAACACCACTGACCCCACCACATTCACATGGCCCAGGCCGCCCTTGAGCCAGCCGACCAGCGCCAGCGCATAGTTGTAGATACGGTTGGTGATGCCGGCGTTGTTCATCAGGTTGCCGGCCAGGATGAAAAACGGAACCGCCAGCAACGGAAAGCTGTCGATGCCGCTGACCATGCGGTGGATCACCACGAAAGCCGGCAGGGTGCCCGTCCACCAGATGTAAAGCAGGGCCGAGCCCGCCATCGCGATGGCCACCGGAATGCCGCCACTCATGAGCAGCAGGAAAATGATTTTGAGCATGGTATGTGGTTGTTATTTGTCGTCCATCGAGGACTCGGGACGTTCAAGGACGGAGTAGCCGCGCCGGTGGTGGAACTGCGCAATCTGGACGGAGCGGAAGGCCATGGCGGCAAAGCCCAGCAGGCAAATGCCGTAGACCCAGTTCATGGGCAGGTCGACCATGGTCATGCGCGAATTGCTGCCCAGCTTGAGCATCATCATCACCGTCAACACGGCGGCGGCTGCGAAGAACCCCACGCGCAGCACATCGACGGTGGTTGCCATGGCGCGTGCCATGCGCCGGGGCATGAACTTGTAGAAGAAGTCCACCTGGATGTGGTTGTTCTTGACCACGCCGATGGTTGCGCCGGTGAAGACCACGGCGATCAGCAGGTAACGCGCGATCTCCTCGGTCCAGGCCGCCGAGTCGTTGAGCACATAGCGGGTGAAAAACTGGTAGAACACCGTGACACCCAGGATCCAGAAGAAGCCCAGCGCCACCCAGGCTTCCAGTTTGGTGTCGGAAAGGTCCACCGCTTCGTCCTGGGCGTGGAACTGTCCGTCCGCCCCCATCACGGGGGCCATGTCGTCAATGGTTTCCATGTCAGTGTTGCCTTTGGTCGCTTGTCTATTGAGAAGGAAAATGCCGGTTGCGGTCGGTATCGGCAACACGAGCTGTCCGATCCGGCAAGGGGTCCCGGGCCGGGACCCCTCGCGGGCGATCACACGATCACGCGATTACTTGATGGCGATGATGCGGTCCCAGTCCTTCTTGTCGAGTTTCATGGATTCGAAGGTGATGGCCTTGAGCACGCGCTGCTGGAAGTCGGCGCGGTCAACCGTCACCACGTTGTTGCCCTTTTTCTTGAACTCTTCCACCAGCTCGCCTTCACGCTTGCGGATGTCGTTGGTGGCCTTTTCAGCGGCTTCCTGCGTGATGTCGGCGAGCAGCTTCTGCTCGGCCGTCGACAGCTTGGCCATGGTGCTGGGCGAAATCACCGTGAGCAGCGCGTCGGCGATGTGGCCGGTCAGGATGATGTTCTTCTGCACTTCATAGAACTTCTTGGCTTCGATGGTGGGCAGCGGATTTTCCTGCGCATCCACGGTGCCGTTCTGCAGCGCCAGGTAGACCTCGGCGAAGGCGATGGGTGTCGGGTTCGCGCCGCAGGCGCGCGGCAGCGCGGTGTAGGCCGGCGAATCGGGCACCCGCATCTTCAGGCCCTTCATCTGGTCGCAGTTGGTGAACAGCTTGTTGCTGGTGGCGTGGCGCGCGCCATAGTAGGTCAGCGCGGTCACCGTGTTGCCGGTGGCCTTTTTGTAGCCCTCGGCCAGTTCCTTGAAAACATCGCTCTTGCCGTACTTGACCACATGGTCGGCGTCACGGAAGGTGAACGGGTAGTAGCTGACGGCCAGGCGCGGATAGGAGTTGGACGCGAAGGAAGCGCCGGTCAGGATGATGTCCACCGTGCCGAGCTGCAGGCCCTGGTTGATGTCGCTTTCCTTGCCCAGGCTGGATGCCGGGAAGACCTGGATCTCGTACTTGCCGTTGGTGCGTTTCTTGAACTCGTCGGCCGCCCAGACCGACCACTTGTGGTAGGGCTCGGACGTTTCATAGACGTGTGCCCATTTCAGTTTGGTCTGCGCATTGGCAATGCCAAATGTGCCCAGGGTGCCCGCCATAATTGCGCAGCACGCTATTGTTTTAAGAGCAAATCGTTTCGTCATGTTGTCTCCTCGGTTAAAAGAATGGGAAAGAAAAGGGGAGTTGCCGGGCGCTTCCTTCAGCTTGTCTTCGCGCGGCGCCAGCTCGCGCTGAATCGGGAATGGGACTTGTCCATGTGGGCATGCATCGCCGTGCGGGCGGCGGGGCCGTCGTGTGCGCAGATGGCAGCCAGGATCGCTTCGTGTTCGGCAATCGCCGATTGCCATGATTTCATCGTCTCGAAGTAGCCGGTCAGGCGCGTGAACAGCGGGCCGCGGCGGGAGTCCCAGAAACTCTGCACGGTTTCGATCAGCACCACGTTGCCGCAAGCCTCGACAATCGCGCTGTGGAAGGCCCGGTCGCCGTCCAGCGGCAATACGCCGCGGTTGGCGTCGGTGACCATGGTGTCAATGGCGGCGCGCATGGCGTCGATGTCCTTGCGCCTGGCCTGGAGAGCGGCCATCGAGGCGACCTCGCCCTCCACCACGCGGCGCGCGCGTATCAATTCCAGGGGCCCCCATTCGGTCAGTGCCACCTGCGGCCCCTTGGACCGGCTGGCCCGCATGGACCGGTCCAGCACATACACGCCGGAGCCGGTGCGCACCTCGACCCAGCCTTCGACTTCCATGGCGATGAGGGCTTCCCGCACCGACGGCCGGCTCACACCGAGCTGTTTGGCCAGGTCGCGTTCTGCCGGCAGGCGTGTGCCGGCCGCAAATTCACCCTTGCTGATCAGCGAGCGCAGCTGCTCGGCGATCTGGCGGTAAAGGCGTTGCGGTTCGACGGTTTGCAGCGGCATGTTTCAGTGCACGAAGGAATTAAGGGTTAGCCAGAAGTGGACAAGTGGTCAGACCAATTGATAATCCCATGATTCCAGTCCTTCCGGCCATCCGGCTAAACCCTGTAATGTTTTTTCTCTGCGTTCGCCCATGACTGCGCCTGTCACGATTGAATCCATCCGCTTGCGGCAGGTCAACCTGCCGCCCAAGGTCGTGCGCACCGACGCCATCCAGTCCTTTGTGACGCAGGAGACCCTGCTGCTCACCCTGCGCTGCAGCGACGGTGTGGAAGGCACCGGTTATGCCTACACCATAGGCACCGGCGGCTCGTCGGTCATGGCCTTGCTGCATGACCATCTGGCGCCGCGTCTGCTGGGCCGCAATCCGCTGCATGTCGAGGCGATCTGGAAAGACCTGTTTTTTCACACCCACGCCACCGCCGTGGGGGCCATCACCAGCCTGGCGCTGGCCTGTGTGGACACCGCCTTGTGGGACTGGCGCGCGCGCCGCCAGGACTTGCCCCTGTGGCAGTTACTCGGTGGCGCGCAATCACGCGTCCCGGTGTACACCACCGAGGGCGGCTGGCTGCACCTGGGGGCCGACGAACTGGTGGCGCAGACGCTGGCGGCCCAGGCCCAGGGGTTTCGGGGCGCGAAGATCAAGGTGGGCCGGCCGCATGTCAGCGAAGACGTGGCGCGGCTGTCCGCCGTGCGTGAGGCCGTCGGCCCGGGCTTTGACATCATGGTCGACGCGAACCAGGGCTTCAACCGCCCGGAAGCCTTGCGCCGTGCGGCGGCCTTTGCGGGCCTGGACCTGGCCTGGCTGGAGGAGCCCATGGCGGCCGAAGATGTCTCGGGCCACCGGCAACTGCGTGGCCAGACGGCCATTCCGGTGGCCGTGGGGGAGTCGATGTACCACCTGAGCCAGTTCCGCGAATATCTGGAGCGCGGCGCCTGCAGCATTGTCCAGCCCGACGTGGCGCGTATTGGCGGCATCACGCCGTGGATCAAGGTGGCCCATCTGGCCGAAGGTTTCGGCGTGCCCGTGTGTCCGCATTTCCTGATGGAGCTGCATGTCAGCCTGTGCGCGGCCGTTCCCAATGCGGCCTGGGTGGAATACATCCCGCAACTCGACGACATCACGACCAGCCGCATCCGGGTCGAGGGCGGTTATGCCTGGCCGCCGGAGACGCCCGGGCTGGGCATTGCGTGGGACTGGCCGGTCATCGAAAAACGGCAGCTTGTCGATACCACCCTGAATCAATAAATCAACCAAGGAACAGACATGAGACTTCAAGGGAAAACCGCACTGATCACGGCCGCCGGCCAGGGCATAGGCAAGGCCAGCGCGCTGGCCATGGCGGCAGAAGGTGCGCAGGTTTGGGCCACCGATGTCAACGCAAAGCTGCTGGACAGTTATGCGGGCATGCCCAACATCCACACCCTGGCGCTGGACGTGCTCGACAAGGCGGCCATCCAGAAGGCGATCGCCGGGTTGCCCGCGCTCGATGTGCTGTTCAACTGCGCGGGTTTTGTGCACGCCGGCACCGTCCTGCAGGCGACCGACGAGGAATGGGAATTCGCTTTCAACCTCAATGTGCGCTCGCAGTTCTGGACCATCCAGGCGGCCTTGCCGCGCATGCTCGCGAACAACGGCGGCAAGGGCAGCGGCAGCATCATCAACATGGCCAGTGTCGTCAGCATCAAGGGGCTGCCCAACCGTTTTGTCTACGGCGCGTCCAAGGCGGCGGTGATCGGCCTGACCAAAAGTGTCGCGGCTGACTATGTGATGCAGGGCATACGCTGCAACTGCATCTGCCCCGGCACCGTCGATACACCCTCGCTGCAGGACCGCATCAATGTGTTTGAAGACCCGGCCGAAGCGCGCAAGAATTTCATTGCGCGCCAGCCCATGGGCCGGCTTGCCCAGGCCCACGAGATTGCCCCCGTCGTGACCTTTCTGGCCAGCGACGAAGCGGCCTTTGTCACCGGCCAGCACTACAACATCGACGGCGGCATGACCATATGAACCAGCTCGACTTCAAGGGCCGGCACGCGGTGGTCACCGGTGGCGCCACCGGCCTGGGCTATGCCATTGCGCAGCGGCTGCTCCAGTCCGGCGGCAGTGTCACGCTGTGGGACCGCGACGAAGCGGCGGCAAACCAGGCGGCCGCCACGCTGGGTCCGCGGGCCTCGGCGGTGGCGGTGGACGTGTCGCAGCATGCCTCGGTGCGCGCCGCGGTGCAGGCGACATTGCGCTTGGCCCCGAAGGTCGATGCGCTGGTCAACAGCGCCGGCGTGACCGGCCCCAACGTCAAGCTCTGGGACTACCCGGTCGACGCATGGGAGCAGGTGATGGCCGTCAACCTCAACGGCCTGTTCCTGTGCTGCCGTGAATGGGCGCCGCACCTGCGCGCCAACAACTACGGCCGCATCGTCAACATCGCCTCGGTGGCCGGCAAGGACGGCAACCCGAATGCCAGCGCCTACAGTGCCAGCAAGGCGGCGGTGATTGCGCTGACCAAGTCGCTGGGCAAGGAACTCGCCGACACCGGCGTGCGTGTCAACTGCGTCACGCCGGCTGCCGTGAAGACCGCCATTTTTGACCAGATGTCGCCGGAGCATATTGCCTTCATGCTGTCGAAAATACCGATGGGCCGCTTTGGCACGCCCGACGAGGTGGCGGCCATGGTTGGCTGGCTGTGCACCGAAGAGTGTTCTTTCTCGACCGGCGCGGTGTTCGATCTTTCGGGCGGCCGCTCCACCTACTGATGGGGACATCCATCAATCCGATTCTCGGGCGCATGGCAGCGTTGCGCGGTGCTCGGAATCCTCATGCACCCAAGTGCATTCCGGTTCCTGCGCGCCGTGCGCCTCGCCCTGCATCCCGATAATCGAATTGCTGGACGCCCCATTTCTCACCTCTCACCTGTTTTTGTGTAGCTAAAAAGGAAAACCATGAAACTCGTTCGTTACGGCAACCCCGGCAAGGAAAAACCCGGTCTCATCGATGCCGAGGGCAAACTGCGCGACCTGAGCGGCGTGATCGGCGACATTGGTCCCGACCAGCTCGGTGATGCCGCACTGGCCAAACTGCGCAAGCTCAAGGCGGCGAACCTGCCGCTCGTCAAGGGCAAGCCACGTCTGGGCAGCCCGGTCGCCGGTGTCGGCAAATTCATCGCCATCGGCCTGAACTATGTCGACCATGCGGCCGAGTCGGGTCTGCCGATTCCGAAAGAGCCCATCGTTTTCATGAAGGCTACCACCTGCATCCAGGGGGCCAACGACCCGGTCATGTTGCCCAAGGGCTCGGTCAAGTCCGACTGGGAGGTCGAACTCGGCGTGGTGATCGGCACCCGCGCGCGGTATGTCTCGCAGAAGGATGCGCTCAATTTTGTGGCCGGTTATTGCACCATCAACGACGTCAGCGAGCGCGAGTACCAGATCGAGCGCGGCGGCACCTGGGACAAGGGCAAGGGCTGCGACACCTTCGGTCCGATCGGCCCCTGGCTGGTCACGCGCGACGATGTGCCGAACCCGCAAAAGCTGGCGATGTGGCTGGACCTCAACGGCCAGCGGGCGCAGACCGGCAGCACGAAAACCATGATTTTCAGCGTGGCCAAAATCATCAGTTATGTCAGCCAGTTCATGACGCTGATGCCCGGCGACGTGATCACCACCGGCACCCCGCCCGGCGTGGGCATGGGCATGAAGCCGCCTTTGTACCTGAAAAAGGGCGACGTCATGACCCTGGGCATTGAAGGCCTGGGTGAGCAGCGCCAGGTGGTGGTTCCGTTCAAGCTGTGATGCCGGCTCAGGCGCAGGCCGCTGTGGTGGCCTGCGTGCAGGGCCTGCTTTGAATGACCCGGGGGCTACACTCGAATCCATGAGTGCCCACCCCCCGCTTGCTTTCCTGGCTGGAGATACCGGTGTTGCCCGGCTGATGCGCGAGCAGGACTGGGCGGGCTCACCCTTGGGCGCGCCCGGGCTGTGGCCGCAATCCTTGCGCTCCATGGTCAACCTGATGCTGGGCTCGGCCTTTCCGATGTTTGTGGCCTGGGGGCCAACCCTGTCCCTGCTCTACAACGACGCCTATGCCGAGGTGCTGGGCGCCAAGCATCCGCAGGCGCTGGGCCGGCCCTTTTACGCGGCCTGGCATGACATTCGGGCCGACATTGAGCCGCTGGTGCAGCGAGCGCTGGGCGGAGAAGCTTTTTTTGTCGAAAACCTGCCGCTTCGCATGCGCCGCCATGGTTACGACGAGGACACCTGGTTCACCTTTTCCTATTCGCCCGTGCGCAACGAAGACGGCGCTATTGCCGGCCTGTATTGCGCCTGCGCCGACACCACGGCCATGGTGCTGGCCGAACGGCATCAGCGCGCCGAGCAGGAGAGGCTGCAGACGCTGTTCAGCCAGGCGCCCGGCTTTGTTGCGGTGACGCGCGGACCGGACCATGTCTTCGAGATCGCCAACCACGCCTACCTGCAGCTGGCGGGCTTTCGCGATGTCATCGGCAAACCGGTAGCCGAGGCGCTGCCCGAAGTGGTGGAGCAGGGTTTTGTGGCATTGCTCGACAAGGTGTTTGCCACCGGCGAGCCGTATGTCGGCCGTTCGGTGCGGCTGATGCTCAACAGAGAACCCGATGGGCCCCTCACGGAGGCCTACCTCGATTTTGTTTACCAGCCGCTGAAGGGGCCGACCGGCCAGATCGAGGGTGTGTTTGTGCATGGCCATGACGTGACCGAGCTGCAGCGCGCGCAGGCGGCCCTGCTGGTGTTTTCCAACAGCATTCCCGCAATGGCCTGGGTGGCCGATGCCGACGGTGGCCTGGAGCGTTTCAATTCCCAGTGGTCGGTCTACACCGGTCAGGGCACCGAGGCCGCGCTCGGCCAGGGCTGGACGGGCGCGCTCCACCCCGAGGACCGCGACGCGCCGGGACAGGCCTTTGCGGCGGCGCGTGATCAGGGCACCGAATGGCAGGTCGAGTACCGGTTGCGCCGCCATGACGGGGTCTACCGCTGGTTTCTGACCCGGGCGGTACCGCAGCTCGATGCCTCTGGCCGCGTGCTGCGCTGGTTCGGCACCACCACCGACATCGAGGACGCGAGAAAAAACCACCAGGCGCTGCGCGATGCGGACCGGCAGAAGGACGAGTTTCTGGCGACGCTGGCGCACGAACTGCGCAACCCGCTGGCGCCGATTCGCGCCGCTGTGCAGCTGCTCGGCTCGCCGGCTTCCCGGCCAGCGGCGCGGGAGCATGCCGTGGACGTGATTGGGCGCCAGGTGGGCCACATGGCCCGTTTGCTGGACGATCTGATCGATGTCGCCCGCATCACCCAGCGCCGGGTGGTCCTGAAAAAAGTGCCCCTGGCTGTTGATGAGTTGGTGGAGTCCGTCCTGGAAACGGTGCGTCCCCTGGCCGAGGCCAAGTGGCACACGCTGGTGGCCACGATCGGCGGCGACGGCCTGCAGCTGGTGGCCGATCCGCTCAGGCTGGCGCAGGTGTTGTCCAACCTGCTGAACAACGCTGTCAAATACACCGATGCGGGCGGGCGGATCGGTTTCGACGTGCAGGTCGAGGGCGACTGGCTGAGTTTCACGGTCTCGGACAGCGGGATTGGCCTGAGTCAGGCGGCCATTGAAAACATCTTCACCATGTTTGCGCAGGAACAGTCAGCGCTGGACCGCTCGGAAGGCGGTCTGGGCATCGGGCTGGCGCTGGCCAAGGGGCTGGTGGAGCTGCACGGCGGCACGGTGTCGGCCTTCAGCGAAGGCCCGGGCCGCGGCAGCCGCTTTGTCGTGAAGCTGCCGTATTCCGCTGACCGGCAAGCGGTTCTCGTCAGCCCGGCGGCGGCCCTGCCGGCCCTGCGCCAGCCGCAGGCCCGGACCGTGCTGCTCGCTGACGACAACCGCGACGCGGTCCATGTGCTGGCCGAATTGCTGCGCATGGACGGCTACCTCGTGCACACGGCCCACGACGGGCTGGAGGCGGCCGACCTGGCGAAGCGTTTGCGGCCCGATGTGCTGGTGCTCGATATCGGCATGCCCGGCCTCAATGGTTATGAAGTCGCGCGGCTGGTGCGCGCCCAGCCCTGGGGCGACCGACCGCTGCTGATTGCCGCGACCGGATGGGGCCAGGCGGATGACCAGCAGAAGGCCCTGACGGCAGGTTTCAACCGGCACCTGACCAAGCCCTTCGATCCGCAGCAGCTTTCTGACTGGATTGCGGAATCCCCGGTTTCGGAATCTGAGGCTGTCTAGGGTTTACCCTGAGTTGACCTAGGTCGTCGCCTCTATAAATCGGAGTTTCCGGGTCATCGCGCTTGACGGCATGGGTTTTGCGGCAAAATAGAACGGTCGTTCTTTTTTTTGTCTGGCTTTCATGTCTGTTACCGAACTTCCTGTCAAGACAGCCCGCCCGGGTCCCCGGGAAAGTGGTCGCGCGGCGCATGCCGGTATGCAAAAGGGTCAGCAGACCAAGGCGGCCATCGTCGATGCGGCGCTCGGACTGGCCACGCAGATCGGCCTGGAAGGCCTGAGCATTGGCGCCCTGGCCGAAGTCATGCACATGAGCAAGTCGGGCGTGTTTGCGCACTTTGGCTCCCGGGAAGAATTGCAGATCTCGGTCATCCGCGAATATTTCGCGCGGTTTGAAGAAGAGGTTTTTTACCCCGCGCTGAAAGAACCCAAAGGCCTGCCGCGGGTGCAGGCCCTGTTCGGCAACTGGATGAAACGGGTGGCGGTCGAGCTGCAGTCGGGCTGCATCTTCATCAGCGGCGCCGTCGAATTTGACGACCGGCCCGGCCCGGTGCGCGACGCGCTGGCCACCTCGGTGCAGACCTGGCTGGCGGCCATGTACCGCGCGGTGGTGCTGGCCAAGGAGGCCGGCCATCTGCGTGCGGACGCCGACGAGCGCCAGATCGCCTTCGAGATCCACGGCCTGATCCTGGCCCTGCATTACGAAGCCCGCTTCCTCAAGACACCCGGTTCCATTGACCGGACATTGCGTGCCTTCCAGAGCATCCTGGCGCGTTACGGCAGCGACGCCGCCGGCGCGCTGGCGTCCCCCATCACTTCCGCATCACTGACGGGTGGCGGCGACCGCCCGCTGCCTGATTCTTCCGCTTCTTCCGTTTAATCCCTTCCCACCAAAGGACCTTTCCATGCCTCAATACAACCCGCCACTGCGCGACATGCAGTTCGTCATGCACGAAGTGCTCAAGGTCACCGACGAGTTCAGGGCCCTGCCGAAACATGCCGATGTGGACGCGGACACCATCAATGCCGTGCTCGAGGAAGCCGGCAAGTTTGCCGTCGAGGTGACCTTCCCGCTGAACATCAGCGGCGACACGGAAGGCTGCAAGCTGGACCAGGCCACACACGAGGTGACGCCGCCCAAGGGCTTCAAGGAAGCCTATGCCAAGTACGTCGAAGGCGGCTGGGCGGCGCTGTCCTGCGACCCCGAATACGGCGGCCAGGGCCTGCCCTTTGTCGTGAACCAGTGCGTCTACGAAATGCTGAACTCCGCCAACCAGGCCTGGACCATGTACCCCGGCCTGTCGCACGGCGCCTACGAGGCGCTGCATGCGCACGGCACGGACGCGCAGAAAAAGCTCTACCTGCCAAAATTGGTCAGCGGCGAGTGGACCGGCACCATGTGCCTGACCGAGCCGCATTGCGGCACCGACCTGGGCCTGCTGCGCACGAAGGCCGAGCCACAGGCAGACGGCACCTACAAACTCACCGGCAACAAGATTTTCATCAGCGCCGGTGAACACGACATGACCGAAAACATCCTGCACCTGGTGCTGGCCCGCCTGCCCGATGCACCGCAGGGCAGCAAGGGCATCAGCCTGTTCCTTGTGCCGAAATTCAATGTCGCGGAAGACGGCGCCATCGGCTCGCGCAACGGCATTTACTGCGGCAGCCTGGAGCACAAGATGGGCATCCACGGCAACGCCACCGCGCAAATCGTGCTCGAGGGCGCCGTCGGCACCATGGTGGGCGCGCCCAACAAGGGCCTGGCCGCCATGTTCGTCATGATGAACGCCGCCCGCCTGGGCGTCGGCAACCAGTCGCTGGGCCTGACCGAAGTGGCCTACCAGAATGCGCTGGCCTACGCCAAGGACCGCATCCAGATGCGTTCGCTGTCGGGTGTGAAAGCCAAGGACAAACCGGCTGATCCGATCATCGTGCACCCGGATGTGCGCAAGATGCTGCTGACCGCCAAGGCCTATGCCGAGGGCGGCCGTGCGCTGGCGATCTACTGCACCATGCTGCTCGACAAGGAACTGCACCACCCCGACGAGAAGGTGCGCAAGGACTCCGGCGAAATCGTCGCGTTGCTCACGCCCATCGTGAAAGCCTTTCTGACCGACAACGGCCACATCTCCACCAACGCCTGCATGCAGGTTTTCGGCGGCCACGGCTTCATCAAGGAATGGGGCATGGAGCAGTTCGTGCGCGACAACCGCATCAACATGATTTACGAAGGCACCAACACCATCCAGTCGCTGGACCTGCTGGGCCGCAAGGTGCTCGGCAACAACGGCGCCACGCTGAAGAAATTCGGCAAGATCATCGGCGCGCTGATTGCCGAGGAAGGCGTCAACGAGAAGATGGCCGAGTTCATCAACCCGCTGGCCTACCTGGCCGACCAGATGACCAAGTTCACGACCGAGCTGGGTTTCAAGGGGTTCCAGAACCCCGACGAAGTGGGCGCTGCGGCGGTGGACTACCTGCGCGTCGCCGGCCACCTGGTGTTTGGCTACTTCTGGGCGCGCATGGCGCAAACCGCGCTGCGCGAAATCGCCGCCGGCAATGCCGACCCCTTCTATCTGGCCAAGGTGCAGACGGCGCGTTTTTACTTCGCGAAGCTGTTCCCCGAGACCGCGACGCTGATGCGCACCGCACGCAGCGGCAGCAAGGCGCTGATGGACACGGATGCCGCGCTGGCCTGACCGGTGGCCGCCTGTTTGACATGCTTTTTAGCCCTGGAGCCCTGATGTACCGTGCGCTGACAGCTATTGTTTTGGGAGCGATGGCCGTTCCGGCCCTGGCCCAAATGACGCCTGTCGGCCTGTGGCGCAATGTGGACGACAAGACCGGGGAGGCCAAGGCCGAGATCCGGATTGTCGAAAGCGCCGGTGTGCTCAGCGGCAAGATCGCCACGCGCCTGGGCAAGGACGTCCAGCCCGACGACGTCTGCGACCGCTGCAGCGATGACCGCAAGGACAAACCGATCCTCGGCCTGGAGATCATCCGCGGCGCCAAAAAGGCCGAAGGCAAAGAGGTGTGGGAGGGCGGCAGGATCCTGGACCCCGAAAACGGCCGCAACTACACGCTGCGCCTGACGCCCGTCGAAGGCGGCAAAAAACTTGAAGTCCGGGGCTCGTTTGGCCCCTTCGGCCGCACCCAGACCTGGGTGCGCATCAATTGATGGCACACCCCGCCTGCAGCTCACTGCGTGTAGCCGCATCCCCCCTTGCAGGGGCGACAGCTGTGGCCCGGCATAGCCGGTTCCACGCTGTCACTGGCCTGGGAGCTCAGCTGAATGGCCAGCATGCGCAACGAAACAAGATAAGCAATCCATAAGGAACAAAACAGATGTCCCGCTTCCAAGTCAAAAAAGTCGCCGTGCTCGGCGCCGGCGTGATGGGTGCGCAGATCGCCGCCCATCTGGTCAACCTCAAGGTGCCGGTGGTGCTGTTTGACCTGCCCGCCAAAGAGGGGCCGAAAAACGGCATCGTCAGCCGCGCGATCGAAGGCCTGAAAAAGCTCAAGCCCGCACCGCTGGGTGTGCCCGAAGACGCGGCCCTGATCCAGCAGGCCAACTACGAGGAACACATGGATGTTCTCAAGGAGTGCGACCTGATCATCGAGGCGATTGCCGAACGCATGGACTGGAAGACCGACCTGTACCACAAGATCGCGCCCTTCATCGCTGAAGGCGCCATCGTTGCGAGCAACACCTCGGGCCTGTCGATCACCAAACTCAGCGAGGCATTGCCGGAATCGATCAAGCCGCGTTTTTGCGGCATCCACTTCTTCAATCCGCCGCGTTACATGACGCTGGTCGAGCTGATCAACACCCCGACCACCGATCCGAAGGTGCTCGACGACCTCGAAGCCTTTGTGACCAGCGGCTTGGGCAAGGGGGTGATCCGCGCCCACGACACGCCCAACTTCGTGGCCAACCGCGTCGGCATTGCCGGCATGCTGGCAACGATGAAGGAGGTCGAGAACTTCGGTCTGACCTATGACGTGGTTGATGACCTCACCGGCAAGAAGCTGGGCCGCGCCAGCAGTGGCACCTTCCGCACCGCCGACGTGGTGGGCCTGGACACCATGGCCCATGTCATCAAGACCCTGCAGGACAACCTCGACGAAAAAAGCGACCCGTTCTACCCCAGCTTCGGCACGCCCGAGGTGCTGAAAAAACTGCTGGAACTGGGCAACCTGGGCCAGAAGTCCCAGGCCGGTTTCTACAAGAAGGTGGGGCGCGACGTGCTGCGCTTCGAGCTGGAGAGCGAAGAGTATGTGCCCGGCGGCCAGAAGGCCGACGAGGTGTACACCCGCATGCTCAAGCGGCCGGCCGCCGAACGCCTGCGCCTGCTGCGCAATGCCGAAGGGCCGCAGGGCCAGTTCCTCTGGGCCATCCTGCGCAACAGCTTTCACTACGCCGCCGTGCACCTTGCGACCATTGCCGACAACGCGCGCGATGTGGACCAGGCCATGCGCTGGGGCTTCGGCATGAAGCAGGGCCCGTTCGAGCTGTGGCAGGAAGCCGGCTGGCTGGCCGTGGCGACGATGATCCAGGAAGACATAGCCGCGGGCAAGGCGCTGTGCAAGGCGCCGCTGCCCGAGTGGGTATTCAAGGGCCCGGTGGCCGAAGCCGGCGGTGTGCATACACCTGAAGGTTCCTGGAGCGCTTCGGCGAAAAAGTTCATTGCGCGCCGCAAGTTGCCGGTTTACGAACGCCAGTTTTTCCCCGAGGATGTGCTGGGCGCCAAAGCGCCATCGTTCACCACGGCCGGTACCACCTTGCACGAAGACGATTCCATCCGTCTCTGGACGCTGGACGGTGAGCAGGGCGACGTGGTGATTGCCAGCATCAAGACCAAGATGCACGCCATCAGCCCCGACGTGGTCGAAGGCCTGGCGATGGGAGTGGACCTCGCCGAGAAAAGTTACAAGGGCCTGGTGATCTGGTCGAACGACGAGATGTTCTCGGCCGGTGCCGACCTGCAGGCCATGCTGCCCGCCTTCATGATGGCCGGTGTTTCGGCCGTGGAAGGCGCCGAGGCCGAGATGCAGCAGGTGATGCTCAAGCTGCGTTATGCGGCGGTTCCCGTGGTGTCGGCCGTGCGCGGCCTGGCACTGGGCGGCGGCTGTGAGCTGGCGGTGTATTCCAGCAAACGGGTGGCGGCGATGGAAAGCTACATCGGTCTGGTCGAAGTCGGTGTTGGCCTGGTGCCTGGTGCCGGCGGCCTGACCTATATTGCGCGCCGTGCTGCGGAGAATGCGGCAAGCTCCACCAGCAAGGACATGCTGCCTTTCCTGACCGAGGGCTTCACCGCCGCGGCCATGGCCAAGGTCGGCACCAGCGCCATTGAGAGCCGCAAGATCGGCTATCTGCTCGACAGCGATGTGATCGTTCCCCACAAGGACGAGCTGCTGTATGTGGCCTTGAACGAGGCCCGCGCGCTGTTCAACTCCGGCTACCGCGCACCGCACAAGCGGCCTTTCCCGGTGGTGGGCCGCAGCGGCCTGGCGACCATCAAGGGGCAACTGGTCAACATGCGCGACGGCGGCTTCATCAGCGCGCACGACTTCCACATTGCCAGCCTGATCGCCAACGTGGTCTGCGGCGGCGATGTCGATGCCGGCTCGCTGGTGACCGAAGAGTATCTGATGACGCTGGAGCGCAAGGCCTTCTGTTCGCTGCTGGAACACCCGAAAACGCAGGAGCGGATTATGGGCATGATGAGCACGGGCAAACCTGTGCGTAATTGATAAAGCTACTGCGGAGCCATCATGCGTCGTTGCAGCCCAAAGAAAATCCTCACGACCCCCAAGGTCGCTCCGGTTTTCTTCGGGCGCCCGCGCCTAGCCTGATGGCTTCCTCGCTACGCTTTCTCAATCACGCACGCTACTTCGCATAACCGATCAAAGCCCATGACCACTCATTCCCCCAACCGCCTTGAACGCCAGCTGGAGCGGCTGTCCGACGTGCCGGCTTTTGCGCGCACCTGGTTTCGCAGCGTGGTGATGCGCCGCGCCGTGCCGTTCACCGGTACGGCGGGGCTGGACTTTCTGGAGATGACCACCAGCAGGGTCGAGATCGGCATCAAGAATGAGAAGAAGGTGCAGAACCACATTGGCGGCATCCATGCGTCGGCGATGAACCTGCTGGCGGAAACCGCCACCGGCATGGTGGTCGGCATGAATGTGCGGGATGACTGCACGCCGCTGGCCAAGGAACTGAAGATGGCGTTCAAAAAGCGCGCCACTGGTGCACTGCGCGCCGTGGCCACCTTGAGCGACGAGCAGCGCGCCGCCATGCAGGCCAGCGACAAGGGTGAAGTGACGGTGTCCGTCACCGTGACCGACGAGGCCGGTGTGAACCCGGTCGAATGCGAATTTGTCTGGGCCTGGATTCCCTCCGGTCCGCGTAAAAGTTAAACAGCGCAATCTGCAGCTGAAGAATCAAAAAGGAAAACATCATGGCCAAACAAGTCCAGGAAGCCTACATCGTTGCCGCCACGCGCACGCCCATCGGGCGCTCGCACCGGGGTTTTTTTCGCAACACCCGCCCCGATGAGCTGCTGGTGCGGGCGCTGCACGCTGCGCTCGCGCAGGTGCCAACGCTGGACCCGAAAGCCATCGAAGACCTCATTTGCGGCTGTGCGATTCCCGAAGGCCCGCAGGGCCTGAACATTGCGCGTATTGGTGCGGTGCTGGCCGGCCTGCCGACCAGCGTGGGCGGCATCACCGTCAACCGTTTTTGCGCGTCCGGCCTCTCCGCCATCCAGATGGCGGCGGACCGCATCCGGGTCGGCGAGGCCGATGTGATGATTGCCGCCGGCACCGAAAGCATGAGCATGGTGCCGATGTCCGGCAACTCGCCCTCGCTGTCGCCGGCCATGTTTGCCAACGACGAGAACATCGGCATTGCCTACGGCATGGGCCTGACCGCTGAAAAAGTCGCGCAGCAGTGGAAGGTGTCGCGCGAGGCGCAGGACCAGTTTGCCGTCGAGTCGCACCAGAAGGCGATCAAGGCGCAGCAGGCCGGCGAGTTCACCGCCGAGATCACGCCGGTCGAGGTCACCGACCGTTCGCCGGACCTGGAGAGCGGCGAAGTCATCAGCAAAACCCGCACCGTGAGCCTGGACGAAGGCCCGCGCCCCGACACCTCGCTCGAAGGCCTGGCCAAACTCAAGACCGTGTTTGCCGCGCGCGGCTCGGTCACGGCCGGCAACAGCTCGCAAACCTCGGACGGCGCCGGTGCGCTGATCCTGGCCAGCGAAAAAGCGGTCAAGGAACATGGCCTCAAGCCGCTCGCGCGTTTTGTCAGCTACGCCGCCAAGGGCGTGCCACCGCACATCATGGGCATAGGCCCGATCGAGGCGATTCCGGCTGCCTTGCGTTATGCCGGCCTGCAGCAGGACGACATCGACTGGTACGAACTGAACGAAGCCTTTGCCGCGCAGTCGCTGGCAGTCATCAACACGCTGGGGCTGAACGCCGCGAAAGTGAACCCGATGGGCGGCGCGATTGCGCTGGGCCATCCGCTGGGCGCCACCGGCGCGATCCGTGCCGCCACGGTGATCCATGCGCTGCACCGGCACCAGCTGAAGTACGGCATGGTGACCATGTGCGTAGGCATGGGCCAAGGCGCCGCCGGCATCTTCGAACGGGTGTAACGGCGGGCTACTGCGCGGGCGATCTGCGGCGTTGGTCCGGTGCTCCCCATCCTCACGTACCTGAAGTACGTTCCGGTGGGTCCGCTCCGGCCGCCTTGCAGCTCATCCCGCTCGCTACGCCCTGGCGGCTACGTGGTTCTTTAAGGGGAACGTCATGCAACAGCAGCTTCTGGAATCGGGCACATCCCAACTCGCCTTGCGGATCTACGAGGCCGCCACGCCGGCGCGCGCCAGCGTGGTCATCGGCGGCGCGATGGGCGTGCGGCAGGACTACTACGCGCCGTTTGCCGAATGGTTGTCCGGCCAGGGCTTTCGCGTCACGACGTTTGACTACCGCGGTTCCGGCGAGTCGCTGCCCGGTACGCCGGATGGCTCGCTGCGTGGCTTCCAGGCCGATCTTTTCGACTGGGCCAGCGACTACGGCGCGGTGGTGGCCTCGGCCAAGGCTGCACTGCCGCAGGCGCCGCTTTACCTGCTGGGCCACAGCCTGGGCGCGCAACTGCCGGGTTTCCTGAAAAACCAGCACCAGGTCGACGGCCTGGTCAGCATTGCCGCCGGCAGCGGTTACTGGCGCGACAACGCGCCGCAGCTCAAGCGCGTGGTGCTGTATTTCTGGTACGTGCTGGTGCCGCTGGCCACCCGCCTGTGCGGCTATTTCCCGGGGCGCAGGCTCAGGAAGGTCGGCGACCTGCCGGCCGGCGTGGTGCTGCAGTGGCGCAAGTGGTGCCTGAACCCGCGCTACAGCGTGGGCGCCGAAGGTGAGGGCGCGCGCCTGGCCTATGCGCAGGCCCGGTTTCCGGTGCTGGCGCTGTCCATCACCGACGATGAACTGATGACCTGGCGCGGCACGCAGAACCTGATCAACCTGTACAGCGGTGCGCCGCGCAGTTTTGAGCGCATCACGCCGGGCGAGCTGGGTGTGCGGCGCGTTGGCCATTTCGGCTTCTTCCGCGACCAGTTCCGTCAGAACCTGTGGCCGCACACGGTGCAGATTCTCGAGCAGATGCGCCAGGCCCGACCGGCGGCTGGCGTCCCCGGCACGACTGCCTGAGACCGACGGCGGCGGCATACTCCGACCATGAGTTTTCATCCTTTTGATACCGCGGTGGCCTTGCAGGCGCAGGCCGACGGCACATGTCTCGGTCACACCAGCGCGGCCTATGCCAACATGGTCGGGCCCTTCGGCGGCGTCACGGCGGCGCAGGCCTTGAATGCCGTGCTGCAGCATCCGCAGCGCCTGGGCGATCCGATTTCGCTGACCGTCAACTTCGCCGCCGCGCTGGCGGACGGGCCGTTCAGCGTGAGCGCGCGCCCCGCACGCACCAACCGCTCGACCCAGCACTGGGTGATCGAGATGCAACAAAACGGCGAGACGGTGCTGACCGGCACCGCGTTTTTCGGCTTGCGACGCGAGACCTGGGGCGCCGACGAACACGCCATGCCGGACGTAGCGCCCCCGGCCGATGTCGCGCGGGCCGGCGGCCCGACCCGGGTCGAGTGGGTCAAACGTTATGAAATGCGTTTTGTGGAAGGCGCGATTCCTGTCGAATGGCACGGGGCCGACCAGGGCGCGAGCCGCACCCGGCTGTGGCTGCGCGACGATCCGCCGCGGCCGCTGGATTTCGCCTCGCTGACGGCGCTGTCGGACGTGTTTTATCCGCGCGTCTGGCGCCGCCGGCCGCTGCTGGTACCGATAGGCACGGTGTCGATGACGGTGTATTACCATGCCGATGCCGCCTTGCTGCAGGCCACCGGCAGCGCTTACCTGCTGGGGCAGACGCAGGCCCAGGCCTTTCGCAACGGCTATTTCGACCAGACTGCGCAGTTGTGGAACGAAGCCGGCCAATTGCTGGTGACCACACACCAGGTCGTTTATTACAAGGAGTAACGTGGCCCCCACGCTTTTTACTGCGTGTACCTTCGGCGGTGCGCTGCCCCTTGTACGAGAGACAGGGGCCGCTGCGCCTGCGGCCCGGCAAAGCTGGTTCCGCGGCCCGGGTTGGCCTGGAAGCGTCAGCGTCTGTATCTATTTCGTCAAACAAACACTGGAAAGCACTACATGAGCACAGACATCCTGGTCCACACCGACAACGCGGTGATGACCATCACCCTGAACCGGGTCGAGAAGAAAAACTCCATCACCTCGGCCATGTACGCCGCCATGGCCGACGCGCTGGACGCGGCCCATGCCGATGCGGCCGTGCGTGTGGTGGTGATCCAGGGCCACGAAAGCATTTTTTCAGCCGGCAACGACATCGGTGATTTCCTCAACGGCCCGCCTGCCACCCACGAGTCGCCGGTGTTCCGCTTTCTGCGCGGCATCAGCACCTTTCCCAAGCCGTTGGTGGCTGCCGTGTGTGGCCCCGCGGTCGGCATAGGCACCACCCTGCTGCTGCATTGCGACCTGGTCTATGCCGGCGACAACGCCGCCTTTTCCATGCCGTTTGTGAACCTGGGCCTGTGTCCGGAAGCGGCGTCTAGCCTTCTGGCGCCGCAGCTCATGGGTTACGCACGCGCGGCCGAGGCGCTGCTGCTCGGTGAACCCTTCATGGCCGAGTCGGCGCTCGAGATGGGCCTGATCAACCGCATCGTGCCACCCGCCGAAGCCAACGCCCTGGCGCAGCGCCAGGCGCAAAAACTCGCTGCCAAGCCGCTGAGCTCGCTGGTGGAAACCAAGCGGTTGATGAAAAAAGGCCAGGCCGGCATGGTGGCCGAGCGCATGGCCGAGGAAGGCGTGAGTTTTGGCCGCATGCTCAAGGAGCCCGCCGCCCGCGAAGCGTTCGGCGCCTTTATGGAGAAGCGGAAACCGGATTTTTCCAAGGTTTGAGGCCTAATTGGCCAGTCGCCCTTATTCGGTGGTCGCAAGTAGCTATCAATTGTGTAGCATTCAGGAGGCATCATGAGTACAGTTCCCGGTCTCAAAGGCAAAACCCTGTTCATCACTGGCGCCTCGCGCGGCATTGGCCTGGCGATCGCCACCCGTGCCGCGGCCGACGGCGCCAACATCGTGATCCTGGCGAAAACCACCGACCCCAACCCCAAGCTGCCAGGCACGATTTACAGCGCTGCCGAGGCGGTGAAAGCCGCCGGCGGGCAGGCGCTGCCGCTGGCGGTGGATATCCGTGATGAAGACGCGGTGACGGCGGCGGTGGCCAAAGCGGTGGAAGTTTTCGGCGGCATCGACATCCTCGTCAACAACGCCAGTGCCATCAGCCTGACCGACACCGAACACACGCCGATGAAGCGTTACGACCTGATGAACGGCATCAATGCGCGCGGCACCTACCTGTGCACCCAGGCTTGTCTGGCGGAGTTGAAGAAATCCGCGCAGGCCGGGCGCAAGCCGCAGGTGCTCACCATGTCGCCGCCGCTGAGCATGAAGCAGCACTGGTTCGAGAACCACACGGCCTACACCATGGCCAAGTACGGCATGAGCATGTGCACCCTGGGCCATTCGGGCGAATTCAGGAAATACGGCATTGCCGTCAACAGCCTGTGGCCGCGCACCGCGATTGCCACGGCGGCGCTGCAGATGATCCCCGGCGTGGACGTCAACATGTGCCGCAAGCCGGAAATTTTGTCGGACGCGGCGTATTTGATACTGACCAGCCTGAGTTCGAACACCGGCAATTTTTACCTTGACGATGAATTGCTGGCCGCGCACGGCGTGACCGATCTTGAGTCATATTCGGTGAAGCCGGGAACGAAGAACTTCATTCCGGATTTCTTTGTGGATTGAAGATAGGCGGACGGGTCAGGCTTTCAGCTGTGATCCGGCGCGATGGCATCCCAGGCCTTGGGGGCCTCGGCCGTGTACATCAGGGCCGGACCTCCGCCCATGTAGACGCACACCGCGAGCATTTCCTCCAGCTCGGCGCGGGTGCATCCAAGTTTGTGCAGGGCTTTCACATGAAAAGCGAGGCAGCCCGAACAGTGCTGAGTCACCCCGATCGCCAGGGCCATCAGTTCCTTGTGTTTGGCACTGATGGCGCCCTCCGACATCGCGGCCCGCGAGAGCTGCCCAAACCCCTGCATCGCCTCAGGTTGTGCCTTGCGAAACTGCGCCAGGCTTTCGTTGATGTCCTGCATCAGGCCCACATGGTCGAACGTGCTCATGATTCTCTTTCTGTCGGTATTTTCAGTCGTGTTTCAAGTATCGGTCGACAGGGCTGCGGGCCTGTTGACGCGGACCATGTCCTGGACAGGGGGCTGCCTCCGGGCCATGCCGGCGCTATGATTGTGGCGACTTGCGCCCAGCCCTGCCACCCACCCATGGAAGGATCACGATGCCCTACATGCTGCTGATGATCGAGCCCCCCGGCCAGCGGCTATCGCGCAGCCAGGCCGAAGGCCATGCGGTGTACGGGCGCATGCTGAAGTTCGCGGAGGAGCTGAAGTCAGAAGGCGTGTTGCTTGGCGTGGCGTCGCTGGGCTCGCAGGACAATGCCGCCCGCGTGCGCGTGAGCGCCGGCAAATCGCAGGTGCTGGACGGTCCGTTTGCTGAGGCCAAGGAAATGGTGGGCGGCTTCTTGGCTTCTTTCTGGTGAACTGCGCAGCTCGCGAGCAGGCCCTAGCCATCGCCGCCGTCCGCTCAACAACGCGGATGATTCAGGAGCCGACCAGCGCGAGGTAGGCCCGGCGCGTTTCTGGTGCGACCGATGCCAGCACCTGCTCATACGACGTCTTGTGGCGAACCAGCAGCCGGGCAGAGGCGACGGCCTTGGACTTGCAGAACCAGTGGCAGCTGTGCTGCATCAGGAACATCTCGGCAGACAGGGTGAAGGCCTTGGTTTTGGGCGATTGTTCGGGCTTGCTTTTCGCGGCGCGCGTGATGCCCTCGGCATGCACCAGCAGGACCTGGCGCAAGTCGAAGGTCGCCGCCGGAAAGAGCTTGTCGGCGTAAGGCAGGGGCAGGGGCAGCCTGCTCACGCGTGCCGCGGCACCTTCCACCCGGGAGAACCCGGCCACGAAGTTGTTGAACTGCTCGCACAGCTTGGCCTCGGTGCTCGTCAACAGGGCCCAGATGCTTGCACGGCGCTCCGGATCGTCCTCGCGAAGTGCGCGCATGTAGCCCTCTGTCAGGCTTTCCATGAGTTTTTCGATCTGGTACTGGCCGAGATGGCTGCCCAGCAGGGCGATGCGCTTGCGTTCGTAGCCGGATTTGAGCGTATAAGCGCCGGCGGCGACCATGAGCGCCAGAAAGAAGAGGTCCATCAATGCTTCGGTTTTGTTTTGGGAAGCCCCCAGTGTAGTCAGCTGGAGTTCCGGGTCCGTGCCGCAGTCCGGGCTTATTTTTACAAAGCAAGCGCTTGCTAAAAATAACGGCTTTTGTTATGGTCTGTTTCCATGGACAAAACACCTGCGCGCACCCGCCCTGCCGGCCGCGCCCTGGCCCCGCCTGTTGCTGTTGCCGCCGCCGCCGAAAAGCGGCCGCGCGGCCGGCCGCGCAAGACGCCCGGCGAACGCGACGACGGCAACCGGCGGGTGGAGCTGGTCAACACCGCCGCGCGGCTGTTTCGCCGCAAGGGTTTTGACGGCACCAGCACGCGCGATATCGCGGCAGCCGTTGGCATGCACAGCGGCTCGCCTTTCTACCATTTCAAAAGCAAGGGTGCGTTGCTGTATGCCGTGATGGAGGAGGGCATGCGTTCGGCCATGGCCCGGCAGGCGGCGGCGCTGGAGGCGGCGGCGCCGTCCGCACCCGACGCGGCGGCTTTGCTGCGCGTGTTGATCCGCAATCATTTCGACGTGCTGCTGGGCCCGGGCAGCGATTTCATTCCCGTGATGTTGTACGAGTCGCGTTCCATCACGGCCAGGCAGCGCGCGTCGCTGGCCAGGCTGCAGGGCGACTACGAATCGGTCTGGGAGCCGGTGCTCCAGGCCCTGAGCGACCAGGGCCGGCTGCAGGCCCCGGTGAAACTGGCGCGGCTGCTGATTTTTGGGGCGCTGAACTGGTCGGCGCAGTGGTTTGACGCCAAAAAAGGCGCCTCGCTCGATGAGCTGGCCGACGCGGCCATGGCGCTGTTCATCGGTGAAGACAGGACGCCCTCCACAAGGAAAACCCGACCATGACTTACCGATCCGTATTCAGCGCCGGCCTGTTTGCCGGCAAGGTGGTGGTCGTCACCGGCGGCGGCTCCGGCATCGGCCGCTGCACGGCACATGAGCTGGCAGCCCTGGGCGCGCATGTCGTGCTGATCGGCCGCAAGATCGACAAGCTGCACGAGGTGGCCGGCGAGATTGTGGCCGCCGGCGGCCGTGCCAGTTTCCACCCCTGCGACATCCGCCAGGAAGAGGCGGTGAAGGTCACGGTCGCGGCGATTGTGATCGCGCAGGGCCGCATCGACGCCCTGGTCAACAACGCGGGCGGGCAGTACATCGCGCCGCTGGAAAGCATCAGCGCGAAGGGCTGGGAAGCGGTCATCAACACCAACCTGACGGGCGGCTTCCTGATGGCACGCGAGTGTTACCTGCAGTCCATGGCGGAGCGCGGCGGCAGCATCGTCAATATCGTGGCCGACATCTGGGGCTCCATGCCCTCCATGGGCCACAGCGGTGCGGCGCGCGCCGGCATGGTCAGCTTCACCGAAACCGCGGCCGCCGAGTGGGCGCACAGCGGCGTGCGTATCAACGCGGTGGCACCGGGCTACATCGCCTCGAGCGGCATGGACCACTACCCGCCCGAGGCCGGGGACATGTTGCGCGAGATGCGCAACACCGTGCCGCTGGGCCGCTTCGGCACCGAGGCGGAAACGTCGGCCGCCATCGTGTTTTTGCTGAGCCCCGCGGCCAGTTTCATCAGCGGTACCGTGCTGCGTGTGGATGGCGCGCGGCCACAGGTGCGCATGGGCTGGCCCATGCGCCTGCCCGATGCCGAGGCGCAGCAGCGCGAGGCCGTCAAGCCCTTTGACGGTTTTCATCTGGCGACGACGCCCAAGGTGTTCCAGCCATGACGGTTTTCCAGTCGGCCTGGAACGCGCAGGGCGGGGTGGCCGTTCAGCGGCGCCAGGCCATGCTCGCGCGCCTGGCGGCTTTGCGCGCGCTGGAAGCCCGTGCCGCGCAGGCGTCAGCCAAATCCAGACCGGTGTTCGACAAGCGCGGCCAGTTGTTGCCGCGTGAACGGGTGGCCCTGCTGCTGGACCCGGGCGCGCCCTGGCTGCCTTTGTGTTCGCTGGCCGGGTTCATGCAGGACCACAAGGACCCGGTGTTGTCGGTGCCCGGTGGCGGCATCGTGGCCGGCATCGGGTTCATCGAGGGCGCGCGCTGCATGGTCGTGGCCAGCGACTCGGGCATCGAGGCCGGCGCCATTCAGGCCATGGGTCTGGAGAAAATCCTGCGGGTGCAGGAGATCGCGCTGCAGAACAAGCTGCCGTTCATTCACCTGGTGGAAAGCGCCGGCGCCAACCTGATGCGTTACCGCGTCGAGGGGTTTGTCCAGGGCGGCGCCCTGTTCCGCAACCTCGCGCGCCTGTCGGCGGCGGGCATTCCGGTCATCACGGTGCAGCACGGCTCCGGCACGGCGGGCGGCGCCTACATGCCGGGCCTCTCGGACGTGGTGATCATGGTGCGCAACCGCTCGCGCGCCTTTCTGGCCGGCCCGCCGCTGCTGATGGCGGCCACCGGCGAGGTGGCCACCGAGGAGGAGCTGGGCGGCGCCGAGATGCACACCAGCGTGTCGGGCCTCGGTGAACAGCTGGCCGAGGATGACCGCCAGGCGCTGGGCCTGGTGCGCCAGGCCGTCGCCCGGACTGCGTGGTCAAGTCGGCCTCCAGCGCATATGGTACGGGCGCAAGAAGCTATGGATTCAGGAGCAATCGAACCGCTGTACCCGGCCGATGAGCTGCTCGGCCTGATGGCCGGCGATCTGCGCCAGCCGGTGGACATGCACGAAGTGATTGCGCGGCTGGTCGACGGCTCGGACTTCCTGCCCTTCAAGGCCCTCTACGGCGCCGCCACGGTCTGTGTGCAGGCGGCGATCGACGGCCGCGCGGTCGGCATCATCAGCAACAACGGCCCCATCGACGTGGCAGGCGCCAACAAGGCCACCCATTTCATCCAGCTGATGTGCCAGCTCGGCCACCCCATCGTCTACCTGCAGAACACCACCGGCTACATGGTCGGCAAGGACGCCGAGCAGGGCGGCATGATCAAACACGGCTCCAAGATGATCCAGGCGGTGACCAACGCCACGGTGCCGCAAATCACCATCCAGTGCGGCGCCTCGTTTGGTGCCGGCAACTACGGCATGTGCGGCCGCGGGTATGCGCCGCGTTTCCTGTTCAGCTGGCCCAGTGCCAAAACGGCGGTCATGGGTGGCGAGCAGGCGGCGCGCACCATGCAGATCGTGACGGAGGCCGCGATGCTGCGCAAAGGCATCGCTGTGGATGCGGCGCAGTCGCAGGCCCAGTTCGACAAGATCGTTGCCGTGTTCGAGGCGCAGGCCGACGCTTTTTACACCTCCGGCCTGCTGCTCGATGACGGTGTGATCGATCCGCGCGATACCCGCGCCGTGCTGGCGCAGTGCCTGGCCATGTGTGCCGAGGCCGAAACCCGGCAATTGCGGCCCATGCAGTTTGGCGTGGCGCGCATGTGAACGCAATTTCAAGGAGACAACCATGCAATACACCCACGAACACCTCGAAATCCAGAAGACCCTCAAGCGTTTTATCGACGCCGAGATCAACCCGCATGTGGAGGAATGGGAAGCGGCTGAAATTTTTCCCGCCCATGAGGTCTTCAAAAAACTCGGCAATCTGGGCATGCTTGGTCTGACCAAGCCCGAGGAATACGGTGGCGCAGGGCTTGACTACTCCTACGGCGTCGCCATGGCCGAGGCGCTGGGCCACATCGACTGTGGCGGCATCCCGATGGCGATTGGTGTGCAGACCGACATGTGCACCCCGGCGCTGGCGCGTTTCGGCAGCGACGAGCTCAAGCGCGAGTTCCTCGCCCCGGCGATTGCCGGCGACACGGTCGGCTGCATAGGTGTCAGCGAGCCGGGCGCCGGCAGCGACGTGGCGTCCATCAAGAGCCATGCGCGCAAGGACGGCGGCGACTATGTGATCAGCGGCCAGAAGATGTGGATCACCAACAGCCTGCAGGCCGACTGGATGTGCATGCTGGTCAACACCGGCGACGGCCCGCAGCACAAGAACAAAAGCCTGGTGATGGTGCCCATGCGCGAGAAAGGCAAGCTGCGCCCCGGCATCGAGGTCGGCAAGAAGATCAAGAAGATAGGCATGAATGCCAGCGACACCGGCCTGATTTATTTCGACGAGGTGCGGGTGCCGCAACGCTACCTGATAGGCGCGGAAGGCTCGGGCTTCATGTACCAGATGATGCAGTTCCAGGAAGAGCGGCTCTGGTGTGCGGCCAGCTGCATCCAGTCGCTTTCCAACTGCATCGCCTGGACGGTCGAGTGGGCGCATGAGCGGAAATTGTTCGGCGCCACGCTGGCCGACCAGCAGTGGGTGCAGTTCAAGCTGGCCGAGATGAAGACCGAGGTGGAGAGCCTGCGCGCCATGACCTACCGCGCCTGCGAGCTTTACGTGCAGGGCCAGGACGTGACCGAACTGGCCTCCATGGCCAAGCTCAAGGCCGGGCGGCTGAATCGCCTGGTGCCCGACACCTGTCTGCAGTTCTGGGGTGGCATGGGCTTCACCTGGGAAAACAAGGTGGCGCGCATGTTCCGCGACGGCCGGCTGGCTTCGATAGGCGGCGGAGCCGACGAAGTCATGATGGGCATCATCGCCAAGTACATGGGCCTGTCCAAAAGCAGCAAGAAACCCGCGGCCTGAGGATGACCACGGCCATGAGCGACAAGCTGCAGATCACCCGGTCCGATGAGGTCGAACACTGGACCCTGCACGATCCGGCCACGCGCAACGCGCTGACCGACGAGGTGGTGGCGGCGTTGGCACAAGCCTGCGCACGCGCCGCGCAGGACAGGGCCTTGCGCTTTGTCGTGTTGCAGGGCAGCGCCGGCGCGTTTTGCGCCGGTGGCAGTCTGGGCGGTTTTGCCCAGGCGATCGGGCAGGCCTTGCCCCCCGGGCAGACCGACCCGCTGCTGGCCATGAACGCCGGCTTTGGCCATGTGTTGCAGGCCCTGTGCGCGCTGCCGCAGATGCTGCTGGTGGCGGTGGATGGACCGGCCATGGGCGGCGGCCTGGGGCTGGTGTGCTGCGGTGACTTCGTGCTGGCCAGTCCGCGCGCCGTGTTTGCCACGCCCGAAGTCACGCTGGGTGTGGTGCCGTCGCAGATTGCGCCTTTTGTACACCGGCGTCTGGGTGACCGGCTGGCGCGGCAGCTGATGCTGTCCGGAGAAAAGCTTGCTGCACAGCAAGCCCTGGCACAAGGTCTGGTGGACGAGGTCGCTGACGATCTGCCGGCCGCTCTAGCCAGTCGCATCAGCGCGCTGCGCCGGGCGGCCCCGGGGGCCGTGGCCCATACCAAGGCTTTGCTTTGCATGCTGAATCAGGCCCCGGCCCCCGATTTTCCTGCGCAAGCAGCTATCAAATTTGCAGCAAACCTGCGCAGCCCCGAGGCCGCCGAAGGCCTGGCGGCCTTTGCCGGAAAGCGCAAGCCCGGGTGGGCCGCATGACTGCCACGACCAGCACCACCATAAGCCGCCTGCTGATTGCCAACCGCGGCGAGATCGCGCGCCGCATCATCCGCACCGCGCACCGCATGGGCCTGGCCACCGTGGCCGTGTATTCCGACGCCGATGCGCAGGCCCCGCATGTGCAGGAAGCGGGCAGTGCGGTGGCGCTGGGCGGCACGCTCTCGGCCGACTCCTATTTGCGTATCGACAAGCTGCTGGCCGCCGCGAAGACGGCCGGCGCGGACGCGGTGCATCCCGGCTACGGTTTCCTGAGCGAGAACGCGGAGTTCGCGCAGGCGGTGCTCGACGCCGGCCTGACCTGGGTCGGTCCGCCACCGGCCGCGATTCGCGCGCTGGGCAACAAGGCCAGCGCCAAGAACCTGGCGCTGCAGCACAACGTGCCCTGCCTGAGCGGCTACCAGGGCCAGGACCAGTCTGACCAGCGTTTGATGGCCGAGGCGGGCAAACTGGGTTACCCGCTGATGGTCAAGGCCGCGGCAGGCGGCGGCGGCCGCGGCATGCGTCTGGTGCTGGCGCCGTCCCTGTTGCAGGCGGCGCTGCACAGCGCGCGCTCCGAAGCGTTGTCGTCGTTTGGCAGTGACGAGTTGCTGCTCGAACGCGCGCTCCTGCGCCCGCGCCATGTCGAGGTGCAGGTGTTTGCCGATGCGCATGGCCGGTGCATTCACCTGGGCGAGCGCGACTGCTCGGTGCAGCGGCGTCACCAGAAACTGATTGAAGAATCGCCGAGCCCGGCGGTGGACCCTGTGTTGCGCGAACGCATGGGCGGCTGTGCGGTGGCGCTGGCGCAGGCGGCCGGCTATGTGGGCGCCGGCACGGTGGAGTTTCTGCTTGACGAGAACGGTGATTTTTTCCTCATGGAGATGAATACCCGGCTGCAGGTCGAGCACCCGGTCACCGAAGCGGTGACCGGCCTGGACCTGGTCGAGTGGCAGTTGCGCATGGCGCAGGGCGAAGCCTTGCCGCTGGGCCAGGACGACGTGGTTTTCCGCGGCCATGCCATCGAGGTGCGCCTGTGTGCCGAAGACGATGATTTTTCGCCGCATGCCGGGCGGGTGCAGCACTTTGTTGAGCCTGCGCACGCGCGCTTTGACCATGCGCTGCAGGCCGGTGGCGAGGTCACGCCGTTTTACGACTCCATGCTCGGCAAGCTGATCGTGCATGGGGCCACGCGGGCGCAGGCCATGGACCGCCTGGTGGCCGCGCTGGCCGGCACGCAGGTGCTGGGCCTGCCGACCAACCGCGCCTTTCTGGCGGCGTGCCTGGTGCACCCGGTGTTCCGCGCCGGCCAGGCGCTGATTCCCTTTTTGGCCGACTATGGTGGCGAGATCCGGAAGACTTTGCAGGAGCAGCAAACGCAGGTGTTGTTGCCCGCCGTCCTGGGGTTGCACTTTCAGGGCGGCGCCGGCGCTGCGCAGGCCTTGCCCTGTCCCTTCGGCAAGGCCTTGCGGGTGCTGCATGGCGAACAGGTGCTGGCCATCACCGTGACGGAAACTGGCGCGGGCGGGCTGGACGTGTCATCGGGCACGCAGCAGCACGCGGCCACCTGTGTGCCTGCCGGGGCCGGCCAGATGCGGGTCACACTCGACGGCCTGAGCCGTACGGCGCGGGCTTGCCGGGTGGCCGACGGGCGCTGGCATGTGCAGGTTGGTGCGGTCGATGTCTGGCTCAAGGACGCGAGTCTGGAACCGGCGGCCGGGGTCGCCTCGGGCAACCAGGCGATGGAACTCCGGGCGCCCTTCAATGGCAAGGTGATCGCGGTCAAGGTGAGCGCCGGCGCATCGGTCAAACGTGGCGACACCTTGCTGGTGATCGAGTCGATGAAACTCGAACATGCGGTGTGCGCGACACGCGATGCAGTGGTGGCAGCCATGGCCGTGGAGCCCGGCCAGCAGACCGCGCCAGGCCAGGTCTTGTTGAGGTTTGAAGCATGAACACTTCCTCCGGCGATCTCGACGCGCTGGCCGACCTGGCTGAGTCGGTCAAGCGTTTTGCCCAGCGCGAAATTGCGCCGCAGGTCAGCCAGTGGGATGACGCCGGCGAGTTTCCGCGCGCCTTGTACCACCAGGCGGCCGAACTGGGCCTGCTGGCGCTGGGTTACCCCGAGGCACTGGGCGGCAGCCCGGCGTCCTGGCGGCTGCGCAACGCGATGACGCTGGCGCTGTGCCGCTACGGCGGCAGCGGCGGTGTGCTGGCCAGCCTGTTTTCGCACAACATCGGTCTGCCACCGGTGCTCGCTTATGGATCGGCGGCGCTGCAGCAGGCGGTGATTCCGCCGGTGCTGCGTGGGGAGAAGATTGCGGCACTGGCGATCACCGAGCCCGGCGGCGGCTCTGATGTGGCGGCCTTGCGCACGACGGCGCGGCGCGACGGCGCCGACTATGTGATCGACGGCGAAAAGGTGTTCATCACCTCGGGCATGCGCGCCGACTTCATCACGGTGGCGGTGCGCACCGGCGACGCCGGCAGCAAGGGTTCCAGCGGAATTTCCATGATCCTCGTGCCCGGCGACAGCCCGGGCCTGTCACGCAGCCGGCTTGAAAAAATGGGCTGGTGGTGCTCCGACACCGCGCACCTGCGTTTTGACGGCGTGCGTGTGCCGGCCGACCATTTGCTGGGCGAGGAGGGCGGTGGTTTCAGAATCATCATGGGCAACTTCAACGGCGAACGTTTGGCCATGTCGGTTGCGGCCCTGGGTTTTGCCCAGGCCTGTTACGACGAGGCGCTGGACTGGGCGCGCCAGCGCAAGACCTTCGGCAGCACACTGGTCGACAAGCAGGTGATTCGCCACAAGCTGGTGGACATGCAGATGCGCATCGCCTCCACCCAGGCCTGGGTCGATGCGGTGGCCGACCGTGCCGACGCCGGCGACCAGGGCCCCGACTGGGTCGCCCATGTCTGCATGCTGAAAAACCATGCAACGCAGACCATGCAGTTCTGCGCCGACCAGGCGGTGCAGATCCTGGGCGGCATGGGCTTCATGCGCGGCACCAAAAGCGAACGCATCTACCGCGAGGTCAAGGTCATGATGATTGGCGGCGGCGCGGAGGAAATCATGAAAGACCTGGCTGCACGACAATTGGGCCTATGACCAGAACCACCCCACCACCCACCGGCACCGTTGACTTCGAGCCCGAGTTCATCGCTGCCCTGAAAACACTTTTTGAAGAAAAAATTGTCTTCAACCAGGCCCTGGGCCTGAAGGTGGTGTCGGTCCGCCCCGATGGCGTGGTTGGCCGCATCGACATGCGGCCTTCGCTGGTGGGCCACTATGCCTACAACCGCATTCACGGCGGGGTGGTCAGCGCGGGACTCGACGCGATGGCGGGCCTGGCCATCATGGCGGCGATCGGTGCACGCCACATGGACGAGCCACCCGCACAGCGCATGCAGCGCTTTTCCAAACTCGGCACAATCGATTTGCGGGTGGACTATTTGCGGCCCGCCATCGGCGAGTTTTTTGAACTGCGCGCCGAGGTCCTGCGCCTGGGTTCGCGCGTGGCCAGCACCCGCATGGAGTTTCTCGGCGCCGATGGCCAGCTGTTGTCCACCGGGGCGGGCGCTTACATCGTGTCATGAAAAAAGCCGCCCGCAGGCGGCTTTTGAGGACAGACGCAGTCCGCTTACTTGATGTAGTCGGAGACCACTTTCCATTTGCCGTCGGTGATTTGCGACAGGCGCGAGGCATCGCTGCCCAGGCGTTTGGTCGGGGAGAAGCTGGCCGGTGCGCTGCCGAACATGTCGGGCGGGATGCTCATGGTGTCCATGACCTTGATGAAGCTCTCCGTCGTCAGGTTGGGACCGGCTTTCTGGGCGGCTTTGGCAAAGATGTCGATGATGTTGTAGCCATAGACCGAGAAAACGGTGGGGTCTTCATTGAACTTGGTCTTGTACTTGTTGGCCCAGAAACGGATGGGCTGCGAAGCTTCGTCGAGGTAGGGGTTCTGCACCGTCATGGTGGCGTAGAGGCCGTTCATGGCCGGGCCGCCCAGCTTGTGGATCAGGTCGGTGTAAGCGGCGCTGGAGCCCAGGAAGATCGGACTGAAGCCGGTCTTGCGTGATTCACCAATGGCGCCTATGGTTTCACGGATGATGGTGCCGAGCACGACCATTTCGCAGCCGGCCGCTTTCATCTTGGCTACCTGCGACGAAAAATCGGTCGCCCCGCGCTTGTAGGACGTCTTCTCGGCGAACTCCAGGCCTATGGTCTTGAGGCCGGCTTCCGCGCCTCGCATCACCTCCAGACCAAATTCATCGTCCTGGTACATCGTGCAGACCTTCTTGGCGCCCTTTTCCTTGGCCAGTTTGGGCGCAGCATTGCGCATCTGGTCGTAGTAGGTGGCTGCAAACGAATACTTGAGCTTGTGGAAGGGCTCGTACATTTCGCGTGCTGCGGTGATCGGGAAGAAGTTGATCACGTTCTTGTCAAACTGGACCGGCATGGCGGCCAGATTCTGCGCGGTGCCGATGTGGCCCACCATCATGAAGATCTTGTCCTGGTTGACCAGCTTCTGCGCGGCCAGCACGGCTTTTTTGGGGTCGTAGGCCGAGTCTTCCACAATGAGTTTGAGCTTGCGGCCATTGATGCCGCCTTGCTCGTTGATCTCGTCAACACGCAGCAGCATGCCCAGGCGCGCCTGCTTGCCAAAACCCGCGATGGGGCCTGACAGATCCTGGATGGAACCCAGGGTGATCTCGGTTTTGCTCACGCCCTGCTGGGCGCCGGCAAGCGTACTTGCCAGGGCCAGGGCGGAAAGTACCACAGTTGTTTTGAATTTCATCATTGATCTCCATTTGTGATGGGGGGAAACAGCTGACACTGGAACCGGGTGCAGGCCGGACAGGCTTCCAGGCCTGGCCGGTTGCCGCAAAGCTAGGGTTTGACGTAGTCCGAAACCACCTTCCACTTGCCATCCTGAATTTGCGACAGACGCGACAGGTCGCTGCCCAGGCGCTGCCTGGCGGTATACGTCAGTTGGGGGGCTCCGAAAATATCGGGTGGAATGGTCATGGCGTCCATGGCCTTGATGAAACTGTCCGTCGTGAGTGTGGGGCCGGCCTTTTGCGCCGCCTGGATCAGGATGTCAATCATGGTGTAGCCATAGGCCGAGAAGACGGTGGGATCTTCGTTGAACCTGGTCTTGTACTTGTTGGCCCAGAAGCGGATTGGTTGCGACGCTTCGTCGGTGTAGGGGTTCTGCACCGACATGGTGGCGTACATGCCGTCCATGGCCTTGCCGCCGAGTTTGTGGATCAGGTCGGTGTAGGCCGCGACCGATCCGAAAAACACGGGGTTGAAACCGTTCTTGCGGGATTCGGCGATGGTGCCAATGGTTTCGCGGATGATGGTGCCGAGCACCACCAGGTCGCAGCCCGAGGCCTTCATCTTGGCCACCTGGGACGAGAAGTCCGTGGCACCTCGCTTGAATGAGGTTTTTTCGGTCATTTCCATCGAGATGGACTTGAGGCCGGCTTCCGCACCGCGCAGGACCTCCAGGCCGAACTCGTCGTCCTGGTAAATCGCGCAGACCTTTTTGGCACTCTTGTCCTTGACCATCCGGGGCAGGGTGGTGCGCATCTGGTCGTAGTAGGAGCTCAGCAAGGCGTACTTCAGCCGGTGGGTCGGCTCATACATCTCGCGCGCCGCGGTGAGCGGCATGAAATTGATGACGTTTTTCTCGAACTGGACCGGCATGGCCGCGTTGTTCTGAGCCGTCCCGAGGTGACCGGCCATGATGAAAATCTTGTCCTGGTTCACCAGCTTCTGGGCCGCCAGAACCGCCTTCTTGGGGTCGTAGCCGGAGTCCTCGGTCAGCAGTTTGAGCTTGCGCCCGTGCACGCCCCCCTGCTCGTTGATTTCGTTCACGCGCAGCTGCATGCCGTTGCGTGCCTGTTTGCCATAACCTGCCAGCGGACCCGACAAATCCTGGATGGTGCCGATCACGATTTCAGTCTTGCTCACGCCCTGCTGGGCCATGGAAGAGCCGGCACTGAGGGCCAATACGGCCAAGGCCAGGGTGAATCCAAATTTCATCGAGAGGCTCCTGTGATGAGGGGGTTCATGGGGGACGCAGCTTGCCGGCAATCGGCGTGTGCACATCGCTTCATTCTTGACGCCAACCCGTGAAAGTCAAGCTGGCGTAAGTACGCAAGGGAAACTACTTAAACAGAAAAAACAGGTCGACAACCCGGGGGGCCTCACCGGTACATCGCCTCGATCTGTTCGGCATATTTCTTCTCGACCAGCTTGCGCTTGAGTTTCATCGTCGGGGTCAGCTCCTCGTCTTCTGCCGTCAGCTGCGTTTCAAGCAGGAAGAACTTCTTGATCTGTTCAACCCGCGCAAACTTCTTGTTGACGCGGTCGATTTCGGACTGGATCAGTTCCTGGACCTCGGCCGAACGCGTCAGGCTCAGGTAGTTGCTGAAGGGAACGTCGTGGTCCTGCGCATATTTCTCGACGTTTTCCTGGTCGATCATGACGATGGCCGTGAGGTAAGGCCGCTTGTCGCCAATGACCACCGCGTCGGTGATGTAGGGTGAAAATTTCAGCTCGTTTTCAAGCTCGCTGGGCGTCACGTTTTTGCCGCCGGCCGTGATGATGATGTCTTTCATGCGGTCGGTGATGCGGAAAAAGCCGTCCTCGTCCATGACACCGACGTCGCCGGTGTGCAGCCAGCCGTCAGCGTCGATGGTTTCGGCGGTTTTCTCCGGCAGGTTCAGGTAGCCCATGAACACGTTGGTGCCGCGCACCAGGATTTCGCCGGTGGCGGGGTCGAGTCTGACCTCGTTGAAGCCCGCGGCCGGGCCGATCGAGCCCGGCTTGATGCGGCTGGCCGGAACCCCGGTCGAGGCACCGCAGGTCTCGGTCATGCCCCAGACCTCCAGCATGGGCACACCGAGCGCCATGTACCACTTGACCAGTTCCGGCGAGATCGGCGCCGCGCCCGTCACGCAAAAGCGCGCGCGGTGAATGCCGATCAGCTTGCGTGCGTTGTCCAGCGCCACCCAGCGGGCAATCGTGAATTTGAGCTTGAGCCAGTTGCTGACCGGCTGGCCCGCCATCACCCTGTCGGCGATCTCGGTGCCCACGCCTATGCCCCAGGCATAAGCCGCCTGCTGCAGGCGGCTGGCTTCCTTGAGCGCAATCATCACGCCCGAATAGAACTTCTCCCAGACGCGGGGCACGGCGGTGAACACGGTGGGTGCGATTTCGCGCACGTTCTCGGGAATGGTCTCGGGATTCTCGACAAAGTTGAGCTTGGCGCCGGTGTACATCGCGAAGTATTCACCGCCCATGCGTTCGGCGATGTGACACAGCGGCAGAAAACACATGCGTTCGTCGTTTTCGTCCTGCGCCACCAGGGTGTTGTAACCGCGTGCCGTGAACACCAGGCCCCGGTGGTTGTGCATGGCACCTTTGGGTTTGCCTGTGGTGCCCGAGGTGTAGACGAGGATGGCCAGGTCTTCGGGCCGGCAGGCCTTGACACGCGCCTCGACCGCACCGGGGTGCGCGGCGAGGTAGCTGCGCCCCTGCTCGCGCAGGGCCGCCAGGCTGATCACATCGGGCTCGTCGAGGTCGCGCAGCCCCTCCATGTCAAACACCACGATCTTGCGCAGGCCGGGCAGGGCGCTGCGCACTTCCAGGGCCTTGTCCAGTTGTTCATCGTCTTCGACAAACAGCAGCGTGGTGCGCGAGTCTTCACACAGGTAGTGCACCTGCGAGGCGGCGTCGGTCGGGTAGATGCCGTTGGCCACACCGCCGCAGCTGAGCACGGCAAGGTCGGCCAGCACCCATTCGATGACCGTGTTCGAGAGGATGGAGGCGCATTCGCCCTTGGCAAAACCCAGGCTGATCAGGCCGCCGGCAATCTCGCGCACGGCCTCGCCGGTCTGGTTCCAGGTCCAGCTGCGCCAGATGCCGAGTTTTTTCTGCCGCATCCAGACCTTGTCCTGGCGTTGGGCGACGCCGTTCCAGAACATTGCCGGAATGGTGTCACCCTCAAGCACCACGCGGGTTTCAGGCTGGATGTGGGAGAGATCCCAAAGGTTGCTCATACGTTTCTCCACACGGCTGTCATCCCGGACCTGATCCGGGATCCATGCCGCGCGCGCAAATGGGGTTCATGGGACATGGATTGCGGAGCCGGTCCGCAATGACACACGCAGGTGAAATTGGCTCTGGGATGCATGGTCTTCACCGCCATGTCTTCTTCTTTTTCCAGCGGCGCTCGCTGCGCACACCGTCTTCCTTCATGCCCAGATAGAACTCCTTGATGTCTTCCTTTTCCCGTAGCCGGGCACAGGTGTCTTCCATCACGATACGGCCGTTTTCCAGCACGTAGCCGTAGTCGGAGGCATTCAGGGCCATGTTGGCGTTTTGCTCTACCAGCAAGATGGTGGTACCGCGTTCGCGGTTGATGCGCACCACAATCTCGAAGATTTCTTTCGTCAGCTTGGGGGAGAGGCCGAGGCTGGGCTCGTCGAGCAGGATCAGGTCAGGCGAGGCCATCAGGGCGCGCGAGATCGACAACATCTGCTGCTGGCCGCCGGAGAGCAGGCCGGCGTCCTGCAGCGCACGCTCACGCAGGATGGGGAAATAGCCGAACACAAGCTCGATGTCCCTGGCCACCCCGTCGCGGTCCTTGCGGGTGTAGGCGCCCATCAGCAGGTTGTCGCGCACGCTGAGCAGCGGGAACACTTCCCGCCCCTCCGGCACATGGCTCAGTCCCTGCTGGACGATGTAGGCCGGGTCCTGCGCCGTGATGTTGCCGCCCTTGAACTCGATCGAACCCTTGCGCGGGTCGATGATGCCGGAGATGGTTTTCAGGATGGTGGTCTTGCCGGCGCCGTTCGAGCCCAGCACGGTGGCGATTTCGCCGCGGCGCACCTGCAGGCTGACGCCGCGTATGGCCTTGATCGGTCCGTAGGAGCTCTCGACGTTGAGCAGCTTGAGCACGGGCTGATCGCTCACAGGGGGGGGCACGGCGCTCATGAGCGTACCTCCGTGTGCAGGTCGACAGCCTTGTGTTGCCGGCGTAGCGAGGACACGTCGTCGATGGAACCGAGGTAGGCCTCGATCACGCCAGGATCGGTCTGGACTTCACGCGGGGTGCCCATGGCCAGCACTTCGCCCTGGTTCATCGCCAGCACGCGGTCGGATACCTTGGAGACCAGGGTCATGTCGTGTTCCACCATCAGCACGGTCACGCCCAGCTCGTTCTTGATGTCCTGGATCCAGAAGGCCATGTCGTCGGTTTCTTCCACGTTGAGCCCCGAGGACGGTTCGTCCAGCAGCAGCAGTTTGGGTTCGGTGCACAGTGCCCGGGCCAGCTCCACCACCTTGCGCACGCCGTAGGGCAGGCCGGCCACAAAGGAATCGCGGTGGTGCTGCAGGTCCAGCAGGTCGATGATCTGCTCGGCCTTTTCCCGCGCCTGGATTTCGGCCTCGCGCGTTTTCTTCGTGAAGAAAATTTCACTCCACAGGCCGGTCTGCCGGTGGGTGTGCCGGCCGATCAGCAGGTTGTGCAGCACCGTCGCGTGTTCGAACAACTCGATGTTCTGGAAGGTGCGGGCGATGCCCAGCGCGGCGATCCTGTGCGGCGGCTGGCTGGTCAGCTTGGTGCCCATGTAGTCAATGTCGCCCGAGGTCGGCGTGTAGATGCGGCTGATCAGGTTGAACACGGTGGTCTTGCCGGCTCCGTTGGGGCCGATCAGCGTGAACACCTCGCCCTGCCGGACATCGAAGCTGACATTGTTCACGGCCAGTACCCCGCCGAAGCGGACGCTGAGGTTTTTGGCTGACAGAAGGATTTCACTCATCATTTCAACCTGTCGGATTTCTGGAAGGACTTCTGCCGTTTGAACATGCCCTTGCGGTAGAACGGAAAGGTCTGCAGGTAGGTGCGTATCTTGAGCCAGCGGCCGTACAGCCCCAGCGGTTCAAACAGCACAAAACCAATCAGCACCAGGCCGTAGACCAGGCCCTGCAGGCCGGGGGCCTGGCCGATGAAGGCCGGCAGGTAGTCCTTGACCATCGCAATGGCCTGCGGCATGGAGATCAGGAAGATGGCGCCCAGGAAAGCCCCGTGCACCGAGCCCAGGCCGCCGACCACGATCATCAAAAGCAGGTCGATCGACTGCAGGATGTTGAACTGGTCGGGCGAGATGAACTGCAGCTTGTGCGCGTACAGGGCGCCGGCGATGCCGGCGAGCCCGGCGGACAGCGCAAACGACAGCGTCTTGTAGCGAGCCAGGTGAATGCCCATGCTTTGTGCGGAGATCTCCGAGTCGCGGATGGCCACAAAGGCGCGGCCGGTCGGCGAACGCAGCAGGTTGAGGATGCCCAGCGTGGCGCCAATGGCGATCAGCAGGCAGAGAAAATAAAAGGCCTCGCCGCTGCCCAGTTTCCAGCCGAACATGTCCGGCGCCTTGATGTGGATGCCGGCATTGCCGCCGGTGACGGATTCCCAGCGCGCAAACACTTCCTCGACGATGAAACCGAAGGACAGGGTGGCGATGCCCAGGTAAATGCCCTTGACGCGCAGCGCCGGCAAGCCGACGACCAGCCCCACCGCGGCCGACAGGCCAGCCGCGCAGGCCAGCGCGATGGGAAAGGGCACGCCGGCGTTGGTCATGACCGCCTGGGTATAGGCGCCGACCCCGAGAAAGGCCGCATGGCCCAGCGAAAACAGGCCCGTGAACCCGGCCAGCAGCATCAGGCCCAGGCCGGCGATGGCGTAGATCAGGATGAAGGTCAGCTGGGCCAGCCAGTACTCGGCAAACAGCCAGGGCGCGGCCAGCAGCAGCAACAGCAGCAGGCTGTACCAGAAGATATGGCCGCCGTGCTTGGCAAGCTTGATGTCCTGCCCGTAGTCGGTCTTGAAGATGAATCGCATGTTGGTATGTTTGTATTTCTATTCGGGAGACGATGGCGGCAGGGGAAGCGTCCGGCGAAGGCGCCGTGGCTAGACTTTTTTCCTGAGTTTTTCGCCAAACAAACCATTGGGCTTGACCATCAGCATGATCAGCACCACGACATAGGCCGCGATGTCCTTGATGCCGTCCGGCGCATAAAAGCCGGCCAGCGATTCGACGATGCCGATGATCAGGCCGCCGACGATGGCGCCGGGCAGGCTGCCGAAGCCGCCAACCACCGCCGCGGGAAAAGCCTTGAGGCCGATGAAGCCCATGTTGGCGTGCACAAAGGTGATGGGGGCCAGCAACAGCCCGGCGATGGCCGCCACGGCTGCGGCCAGGCCCCACACCAGGCCATTGAGCCGCTTGACCGGGATGCCCATGTAATACGCTGCCAGCTGGTTTTGCGAGGAGGCCTGCATGGCGATGCCCAGCTTGCTGTACTTGAAGAGCGCAAACAGCGCCAGGCAGAGCACCGCGGTGCTGCCGATCACGGCCATCTGCTCGACATTGAGGACCAGGGCACCGACGTTCCAGATCTGGTCCTTGTAGGGCACGGGCAGGGTGTGGGTCTCCGTGCCTATGCCGGGAATCATGGTGATCAGGCCGCGCGCCACGTAGCCGACACCGATGGTCAGCATCACGATCGAGAAAGCCGGCTGGCCCAGGATGGGCCGTATCACCAGCCGCTCCAGCAGCACGCCGAACAGGGCCATGCCGGCAATGGCGCTGAGGATGGCCAGCCAGAACGGGAAGCCGAGCATGGTCATGCAGGCCAGTCCGCCAAAGGCGCCCAGCATCATGAGCTCGCCCTGGGCGAAACTCACGGTTTCGGTGGCCTTGTAAATCAGGACAAAACCCAGGGCGATGAGCCCGTAAATGCAGCCTTGCGCGATGCCGCTGATGATTAATTGCAATAACTGCACTTTTGCTCCACAATAATTTTTACAAAGCACTTGCTTTGTAAAAATAATTTAACACCGGGAAGGCAAGGGAGCGGCGGATTTTTGATCCGGTTAAACCCTGACTGCATTGATCATGAGCTGCATTCAATGAAAAAATCAATCCGGATTGGTGCCGGGTTGGGTTTCTACGGAGATGCGTGGGAACCGGTGCTCGCAAGCATTGAACGCGGGGGGGTGCACTACATCGCCAGCGATCATCTGGCGGAGCTGACGCTGGCCATTTTGCAGAAGGACCTGCAGCGCGATCCGGCCCTGGGCTACGCGAGGGACGTGGTGCCCATGCTCATGCGTTTGTGGCCGGCCATGAAGCAGCGCAAGGTCCGCTTCGTGTGCAATGCCGGCGGGCTCAATCCGGCCGGTGCCGCGGCCGCCGTCCAGGCTGCTTTTGCGGCCAAGGGCTGGCAGGCTCGCGTCGCCGTGGTGACAGGTGACGAGGTGTTGCAGCAGGTCAGCGGGCTGGCGCCGGCACACATGTTCAGCGGCGCCCCGTTCGATACCGTGCGTGAGCGCATGGTGTTTGCCAACGCCTACCTGGGTGCACGGCCGATTGTTTCTGCGCTGCAGCAGGGCGCGGACATCGTGATCACCGGCCGTGTCGCCGATGCCGCCCTGTTTCTGGGGCCGCTGGTGCACGAGTTCAACTGGAATCTCGGCGATGCAGGCGACACGGCGACACCGGCCGACCTGAACCGGCTGGCGCAAGGCCTCGCGGTCGGCCACCTGCTCGAATGTTCGGGCCAGGGCAGCGGCGGCAATTTCGGCAGCGCCCAGGCCTGGAAAGCCATTCCCGACCTGGCCCACATCGGCTACCCGATGGCCGAGGTCGGTGAAGACGGCGACGCGGTGATCATGAAAGCGCCGGGCACGGGCGGGCGCATCAACTTCGACACCGTGCGCCAGCAACTGCTGTATGAAGTGCACAACCCGCATGCCTATGTGTCGCCGGACGTGGTGCTGGACCTGTCGACGGTCCGGCTGGAGGACCTGGGCCAGGACCGGGTGCGCATGACCGGTGCCACCGGCCAGCCACGCACCGGTCAGCTCAAGGTGGTCGGTGGTTACCGCGACGGCTTCAAGGCCGAGGTGACCTGGGGCTTCAGCTGGCCCGATGCCTATGACAAGGCGCTGGCGGCGGTGGAGATGGTCAAGACCCAGCTGGCCGACAAGGGCGTGCCACACGAGGCCCTGTTTGTCGAGTTCCCGGGTTTGAATTCGGCGCACGGTGCACTGGCGCCCTTGCCCGATGCGCAGGCACTGGCCGAACTCAACGAAGTCTGGGTGCGCATGGTGCTGCGCACGCGCGACAAAAAGGCCGCCGACGGTTTCGGCCGGCTGTTCCCGTGGATGGGACTCAGCGGGCCGGCCTACACCTGCGGCTTTCACGGCCTGCACAACACCAGTGAGTTGCTGGGCATCTGGCCGGCCCTGATCGATCGCAACCTGGTGGAGCCCAACACGCGCGTGGAGCTGCTGCAGACATGACTACCTTCACTCAAAAAATCCAGCTCGTCCGGCTGGCCCATGCACGCAGCGGCGACAAGGCCGACTGGGTGGACTTCGGCCTGTTTGCCTGGAACGAGGCGGGTTACGCCGTGCTGGCGCGCGAGGTCACGGCGCAGCGTGTGGCGGAACACTTCGCACCCTGGCTGCCCGGCCGCGTCGAGTGCTGGACCTTGCCCAACATCCTGGCGATCAAGCTGGTGCTGCACGACGCCTTGCAGGGCGGCGGTGCGCGCAACCTGCGGCTGGACAACCTGGGCAAGTCCATGGCGGCGGCGCTGCTGCGCATGGATATCAATGTCAGCGCCGACGAACTCGCCGCCTGTCTGGCGGCGCCGCGGGTCGGCTGGTGGGGAGACACATGACAGTCCATATAGAGAAGGATGGCGAGGTGACCATCGTCACCCTGGATCGCCCCGAGGTGCGCAACGCGGTGGACAGCGATCATGCGCGGGCCCTGTACAAGGCTTTCCTGGCCTTCGACGGCGACGACAGCGCGAAAGTCGCGGTGTTCCACGGCGCGCACGGGCACTTCTGTGCGGGTTGGGATTTGCAGTCGGGCGCGAAGATGCTGCGCGAGGCCGGGGACGGCAACGCCGGCGTGTTTGCCGGGCTGGACTTTCAGCCGGAAGACGGCCAGCCGGCGGGCCCCATGGGTCCGTCGCGCCTGCTGCTGTCCAAACCCGTGATCGCCGCGGTCAGCGGCGCGGCCGTCGCCGGCGGCATGGAACTGGCGCTCTGGTGCGACATGCGTGTCATGGACGAGGACGCCTATTTCGGCGTGTATTGCCGCCGTTTCGGCGTGCCGCTGATCGACGGCGGCACGGTGCGCCTGCCGCGCCTGGTCGGCATGGGCCATGCCATGGACCTGATCCTGACCGGGCGCAAGGTCGAGGCGGCGGAGGCGCTGCAGATGGGTTTGTGCAACCGGGTGGTGGCCACCGGCACGGCGCGCGAGGCGGCGCTGGTGCTGGCTCGGCAACTCGCGGCTTTTCCGCAGAAGACGATGCTGGCCGACCGCCAGAGTGCCTATGCGCAGTGGGACCTGCCCTTGCCGCAGGCGCTCAAGCAGGAGTGGGACCGCGGCCGGCAGTGTCTCGGCGAAGGCCTGCAGGGCGCGGCCCGTTTTGCCGGCGGCGAGGGGCGGCACGGCAAGTTTTAAGGATGAAATTGGCCTCCGGCCCTTATCTGGCGGTCGAAGGCGGCTATCAGAACTATAGCGGACGCGGCAGGGAGGAAGGTGGCACCGGCCGCGGCTGGCCGGCATCGTCGATCGCCACATAGGTCACGCTGGCCTCGGTCACCTTGATGTAGCGCCCCTGCGAGCCAAAACGCTCGGCATAGACCTCGACCTTGACCGTCATCGAGGTGCGGCCTATGCGCGTGAGCTCGGAATAGAAGGACAGGATGTCGCCCACCCGAACCGGCTGCTTGAAGATGAACTCGTTGACCGCAACGGTGGCCATGCGGCCGCCGGCGTAACGCGCCGGGATCACCGAGCCGGCCAGGTCAACCTGGGCCATGACCCAGCCGCCGAAAATGTCGCCGTTGGCGTTGCAGTCCGCCGGCATCGGAATCACCTTGAGCACCAGTTCCTTGTCGAGAGGCAGCTTGACGTTCGGGGCGTGGGAGGGAAGGCCAGTTTCGTTGGACATAGGCACAATCGGTATTGGAAAATTGAAACAACAGGACAATTGTCTCCGATGCGCTCCTATGCCCCCGCCGCCGAAACACCGCCCGTCCCGGGCGCCCCCGCCAAACCCGCGCTGAACCGCTCCGACTGGGCGACCCTGCAGCGCCTGTTTCCCTACCTCTGGGACTACAAATGGCGCGTGATGGCCGCGCTGGCCTTCATGGTGGGCGCCAAAGTGGCCAACGTCGGTGTGCCGCTGCTGCTGAAAAACCTGGTCGACGCCATGAGCTTCAAGCCCGGCGACGTGCAGGCCGTGCTGATCGTGCCGGTCGCCCTGCTGGTGGGCTACGGACTGCTCCGGCTGTCGACCTCGCTGTTCACCGAGCTGCGCGAACTGGTGTTTGCCAAGGCCACCGAGGGCGCAGCGCGGCGCATTTCACTGGAAGTGTTCCGCCACCTGCATGCGCTGAGCCTGCGTTTCCACCTCGAGCGCCAGACCGGCGGCATGACGCGCGACATCGAACGCGGCACCCGCGGCGTGCATTCGCTGATTTCCTATTCGCTGTACAGCATCATCCCGACCCTGATCGAGGTGGCGCTGGTGCTCACGTTGCTGGCGGTCAAGTTCGACGTCTGGTTTGCCGGCATCACCATCATCGCGCTGGTGTTCTACATCACCTTCACCGTGACGGTGACCGAATGGCGCACCAAGTTCCGCAAGGAAATGAACGAACTCGACTCCTCGGCGCACAGCCGCGCGATCGATTCGCTGCTCAATTACGAAACCGTCAAGTACTTCAACAACGAAGAGTTCGAGGCGCAGCGCTACGACGAAAACCTCAAGCGCTACCGCCGCGCCGCTGTCAAGAGCCAGACCTCGCTGAGCTTGCTCAACACCGGCCAGCAGCTGATCATTGCCACCGGCCTGGTGGCCATGCTCTGGCGCGCAACCCAGGGCGTGGTCGACGGCCGCATGACGCTGGGCGACCTGGTCATGGTCAACGCCTTCATGATCCAGCTTTACATTCCGCTCGGCTTCCTGGGCGTGCTCTACCGCGAGATCAAGCAAAGCCTGACCGACCTGTCCAAGATGTTCAACCTGATGGAGCGCGAGCGCGAGATCGCCGACCAGCCCGGCGCGCCGGCGCTCGTCCTGCAGACCTCGCCGGAAGTGCGTTTTGAAAAAGTCAGTTTTGCCTACGAACCGTCCCGGCCCATCCTGCACAACATCAGCTTCGTGATACCGCCGGGCAAGACGGTGGCCGTGGTCGGTTCGTCGGGGGCCGGCAAGTCCACGCTGGCACGCCTGCTGTTTCGCTTCTACGACGTGCAGCAGGGCCGCATCACCATCGCCGGCCAGGACATCAAGCACCTGACCCAGGCCAGCGTGCGCCAGGCCATCGGCATCGTGCCGCAGGACACCGTGCTGTTCAACGACACGGTCGAGTACAACATCGCCTACGGCAAGCCCGGCGCCAGCCGCGCCGAGGTGGAAGAGGCCGCGCGTGCCGCGCGCATCCACGACTTCATCAGCTCGACGCCGGCGGGCTACGCCACCATGGTCGGCGAGCGCGGCCTGAAACTCTCGGGCGGCGAGAAGCAGCGCGTGGCGATTGCCCGGACCTTGCTGAAAAATCCGCCCATCATGATTTTTGACGAGGCCACCTCGGCGCTGGACTCGGCCAACGAGCGTGCCATCCAGGCCGAGCTGCGCAGCATCGCCGAAAACAAGACCACGCTGGTGGTGGCCCACCGGCTGTCCACGGTGGTGGACGCGCACGAGATCCTGGTCATGGAGGCCGGGCAGATCATCGAGCGCGGCACCCATGCCGCCTTGCTGGCCCTGGGCGGCCGTTATGCGTCCATGTGGGCCCTGCAGCAGAGTTCCGAGTAAACCTTGAATGTTTTCGGGCTGTAGCCCAATAGCTGCGCTCGCAAGTAGCTACTTATTTGATAGCAATCCGCCAGTCCCCGGGCGATCAGCCATAAAAACCATCTTTTCCTGCCTGGCCGCCATCTGGTCGCACCGTGGGATTCCCCGTAGGCCCCGGTCTGCCGTCAACTCGCATAATCCTTAAACCTAGAAACCGCAGTTGACCGCTCATATTCCGCTGGAAGAGCCGCATGACCACACACTTATTGACTCACGCACGTGTTCTCCTTTCAGGTGACAGCGCTACGCACCCGATTGAGCCGCCCTGGCGCGCGCTGGCGGCGTGGCTCCTCCTTGCGGGCATCAGCCCGCAGCGTCGTCTCGCCTTGCCAGCCCACCCCATGACGGCCCACTTGGGCGCGTCCAACTACGGTTTCTAGGTATGGAAACCAAATGGCTGGAAGATTTCGTCAGTCTCGCTGAAACCCGCAGCTTCAGCCGCTCGGCCACGCTGCGCCACGTGACACAACCGGCGTTTTCACGCCGCATCCAGGCGCTCGAAGCCTGGGCCGGCACCGACCTGGTGGACCGCAGCTCCTACCCGACCCGGCTGACGCCGGCCGGTGAAACCCTGTACAGCCAGTCGCTGGAGATGCTGCAGGGCCTGCAGTCGACGCGCGCCATGCTGCGCGGCCACAACTCGGCCGCGCATGACGTCATCGAATTCGCCGTGCCGCATTCGCTGGCCTTCACCTTCTTCCCGGCCTGGGTCAGCAGCCTGCGCGAAAAGTTCGGCCCCATCAAGAGCCGGCTGATTGCGCTCAACGTGCATGACGCGGTGTTGCGCCTGGTCGAGGGCAGCTGCGACCTGCTGATTGCCTACCACCACGACTCGCAGCCCTTCCAGCTGGATGCCGACCGTTACGAGATGATCAGCCTGGGGCAGGAAGTGCTGGCGCCTTTCGTGAAGGCCGAGGCCGACGGCACGCCCCTGTTCCGCTTGCCGGGCCGGGCCGGCCAGCCCCTGCCTTACCTGGGTTATGCCCCCGGGGCTTACCTGGGGCGCATGGTCGACCTGATTCTCAAGCAGTCAAGCACCGCCATCCACCTGGACCGGGTCTACGAGACCGACATGGCGGAGGGGCTCAAGGCCATGGCGCTGGAAGGCCACGGCATTGCCTTTTTGCCCTTCAGCGCCGTCAAGAAGGAGCTGCGCGCCAAAAAGCTGGTCAGTGCCGGCGAGGATCTGGAAATGACCATGGACCTGCGCGTCTACCGCGAGCGGCCGGCCGGCAAGGCCACGGCCAAAAGCCCGGCGCAAGCGCTGTGGCATTACCTGGAAAGCCAGGCCCAGCCGCGGCCTCTCGGCAAAGCGCGACTTGGTAGCAACCCTTAGCGGTTATAAATAATATGCATAATGCTGCACGCAAACAGCATTGGCTTTTCACCGAACGTAAATTTACAGTCCGTCACGTTCTGCCAGGGCGTTGGCGTGACTCCAGAGAGCCCTGCGCAGGCAGGTGACGGGTTGGCACAAAGACTGCTTGTCAGGTCATCCTGGTTCCATCCAATCAACGTGCACTATCTTGGGGACTTTCTCTTGTTTGATCCGCTGACGGCTTTCAACCTTTCTGACGCTTCCCCGGTGTTGCCAGCTTTTCCCGCTTCGTGTGCGTTGACCCCTTTCCGGAACTGTCCCGTCCTCTCGATGCTGTTTTCAGGGCTGGGGTAAACCTTGGGGGTCGCCCCGGGACCCACTCCTTAGAATGGCATTTACCAACCTTTTCATTTAACCCGAAGGAAACTCTCCATGAAACTCAAACTAGCCGCTCTAACCGTCGCATTGCTTGCATCCAGCGGCGCATTTGCCCAGGCCAGCGACACCGTCGCCAAAGTCAAGGCTTCCGGCGTGGTGACCATGGGTGTTCGCGATTCCTCGGGCGCCCTGTCCTATACCCTGGGTGACGGCAAGTACGCCGGTTACCACGTTGAAATCTGCCAGCGCGTGATCGCCAACCTTGAAAAGGCCGTGGGCCGCAAGCTCGAGATCAAATACCTGCCAGTGACCTCGCAGAACCGCATTCCGCTCGTGCAAAACGGCACGGTGGACATCGAGTGCGGCTCGACCACCAACAACGCCACCCGCCAGAAGGACGTGTCGTTCCTGCCAACGACCTTTGTGGAAGAAGTCCGCATCGCCGTGAAAGCCAACTCCGGCATCACCTCGATTGCCCAGCTCAACGGCAAAAACGTGGCCACCACCACCGGTACAACGTCCGTGCAGACGCTGCGCAAGAACGAGCGGGCCCAGGGCATTGACTTCAAGGAGGTGTTCGGCAAGGACCACTCGGACAGCTTCCTGCTGCTCGAGTCCGGCCGTGCCGACGCCTTCGTGATGGACGGCTCCATCCTGGCCGGCAACATTGCCACGGCCAAGAACCCGGCTGATTTCAAGATCGTCGGCGAGGTCCTGAGTGTCGAGCCGATTGCCATCATGGTTCGCAAGGACGATGCCGCCCTGAAGAAAATCGGCGAAGACACCATCAAGGGCCTGATCAAGACCGGCGAAATCAACAAGCTCTGGGACAAATGGTTCATGCAGCCTATCCCACCGAAGAACAGCCGCGTCGGCCTGGCTGTCAGCGACAGCACCAAGGCGGCCTGGGCCAACCCCAACGACAAGCCGATGGAAGACTACGCCAAGAAATAATCCTGGCTTGAGCTGAACCTCAAACCCCGTCTGTGATCTTGCCGGCGGGGTTTGTTGTTTACTGGGAGCTTTGCGGACGCAATGCGGCGCGGGCTGCCGGTTGAGAGAGTAAAAAATTCCTGGCGGGAGAGAACATGAATTGGGATTGGCAGGTTTTTCTGAATGACGACGGTAGCGGCCGGACGTATCTGGCATGGATGTTCGATGCCTGGGGCTGGACCCTGGCGGTGGCGGGCTGTTCCTGGGTCGTGGCCATGCTGGCCGGTGGCCTGATGGGCACGCTGCGCACGCTCCCCAACAGCCCCTGGCTGGTGCGGCTGGCCAATGTCTGGGTCGAGGTCTTTCGCAACGTGCCTTTGCTGGTGCAGATCTTCATCTGGTATTTCGTCGTTCCCAAGATGTTTCCTTTCATGCAGCAGGTACCGAGCTTTTTGCTGGTCGTGTTTGCGCTGGGCTTTTTTACCTCGGCACGGATTGCCGAGCAGGTCCGCGCCGGCGTCCAGGCCCTGCCGCGTGGCCAGCGTTATGCCGGCATGGCCATGGGTTTCACGACCGCCCAGACCTACCGCTACGTGATCCTGCCGATGGCGCTGCGCATCATCATCCCGCCGCTGACCAGCGAGTCGATGAACCTGCTCAAGAACTCTTCCGTCGCCTTTGCGGTCTCGATTGCCGAGCTGACCATGTTTGCGATGCAGGCCCAGGAAGAAACCTCGCGCGGCGTGGAGGTCTACCTGGCCGTCACCGTGCTCTATGCCATCTCAGCCTTCGCGGTCAATCGCGTCATGGCTTTTGTTGAGAAAAAGGTCCAGATTCCGGGCTACATCGTGGCCGGCAGCACCGGTGGGGGGCACTGACATGCTGGGTCTCGACATGAGCTTCCTGAACTGGGACATCATTTCCAAGTTCGTCATCAAGGGTTTCATTTTCAGCGTGGAGCTGACGGTGATTGCGACCATAGGCGGCATCCTGCTGGGCACCGTGCTGGCGCTGATGCGCCTGTCCGGCATCAAGGCCCTGACCTTGCCCGCCACTTTCTACGTCAACGGCATGCGTTCGGTGCCGCTGGTCATGGTGATCCTGTGGTTTTACCTACTGATGCCTGCCGCTTTTTTCGACATGATTCCCGGCGGTGCCAACAACCGCTCCGAGATTTCAGCGATCATCACCTTCATTGCCTTCGAGGCCGCCTATTTCAGCGAGATCATGCGCGCCGGCATCCAGTCGATTTCACGCGGCCAAGTCAACGCCGGTCGCGCGCTGGGCATGACCTATGCGCAGAACATGCGCCTGATCGTGCTGCCGCAGGCCTTCCGCAACATGGTGCCCATCCTGCTGACGCAGACCATCATCCTGTTCCAGGACACCTCGCTGGTCTACGCCATTGGCGCCTACGACCTGCTCAAGGGCCTGACGACCGCCGGCAAGATCTATGGCCGTCCTGAAGAGGCCTACCTGCTGGCCGCCGTGGTTTATTTCGTGATCTGTTTTGGCTTGTCGTATGTCGTCAAGAAGCTGCAAAACAAGATCGCCATCATTCGCTAACAACCCATCGCACCCGCTTCCCGGAGAACCAAGATGATCGAACTCAAAGAAGTTTCCAAATGGTATGGCGCCGTGCAGGTGCTCAACAACTGCAGCACCAGCATCAAGAAGGGCGAGGTGGTCGTGGTCTGCGGCCCGTCCGGCTCGGGCAAATCGACGCTGATCAAGACCATCAACGCGCTCGAGCCTTTCCAGAAGGGCGAGATCTACGTGGACGGCCAGGCCGTGCACGATCCCAAGACCGATCTGCCCAAGCTGCGCTCGCGCGTCGGCATGGTGTTCCAGAATTTCGAGCTGTTTCCGCACCTGAGCGTGACCGAAAACCTGACCCTGGCCCAGATCAAGGTGCTGGGCCGCAAGCCTGACGAGGCCAAAACGCACGGCCTGAAATACCTGGACCGCGTGGGCCTGATGGCGCACAAGGACAAGTTTCCCGGCCAGCTCTCGGGCGGCCAGCAGCAGCGCGTGGCGATTGCCCGTGCGCTGAGCATGGACCCGATCGCCATGCTGTTCGACGAGCCGACCTCGGCGCTCGACCCCGAAATGGTCGGCGAGGTGCTCGATTGCATGATGGGCCTGGCCGTCGAGGGCATGACCATGATGGTGGTCACGCACGAGATGGGTTTTGCCCGCAAGGTCGGCAGCCGCGTGATTTTCATGGACGTGGGCGGCAAGATCCTCGAGGACTGCTCGAAAGACGAATTCTTCAGCCACCCCGAAAACCGCCAGGAGCGCACGCGCGACTTCCTCAACAAGATCCTGCAGCACTGAAGAGCTGTCCTGCTGACTCAGGCAGCGATTTTCTGACTGGGGCGGTCTGGTTTTTTTATCCGTTTCCGCCCCGTCAGCGAGCCCGGCGTCATCGCCTCCTGATCACCACTTCAAGGTACTCGCTCGGTACGAGCATCGCTCCATCGGTTGCGCGGTTGAACTGTTGCACAAGCTGGATCAGATCCGCGGCTAGCGACTCCTGCTGGGCGGCGTTCACCGCGCCGAACGCCTTGTTCATCGGCCCGTAGTAGGTGCGAAACGTCTCCAGCCAATGCTGCGGCGTGCGGTAGCGGAATACAAAATTCTGGCGCACCGCGTCGAGCTTGGCAATGCGCTCGCCAAACAGCTCGCGCAGGCGTTCTTCGGTGCCCCAGAGCGATGGAGGCTTGACGCCAGCGGCAGGCGGGATGTAACGGCCGATCACCTTGAACAGCTGGCCGATGAAGCCGGACGGCGTCCAGTTCGCCAGGCCGATCTTGCCGCCCGGCTTGCACACGCGGGCGAGTTCACTCGCTGCCCGTTCCTGGTTGGGCGTGAACATCACGCCGAACGTGGACAGCACGACATCAAACGATGCGTCCGCGTAAGGCAGGTTCTCGGCGTCGGCTTCTTCAAACCGTATGTCCAGGCCCTCGGCGCTTGCCCGCGCCTGACCCCGTTCGAGCAAGGCGGCCACATAGTCGGTGGATACAACGTCGCACCAGCGCCGTGCCGCCGCCAGCGTGACGTTGCCATTGCCGGCGGCGACATCGAGCACGCGCTCGCCGGCACGCAAATCAAGCGCTTCGCACAGGTTCTCTCCGACGATTTGCAGCGTTGTTCCAATCACGGCATAGTCGCCGGCAGACCAGGCCGCCTTTTGCTTGAGCTTGACCGCCGCCAGATCGGCGACCGGTGGGGGGGATATGGTTTCCATGTGTTTTCTCCTTGGACAAGGGGGTTTATTTCGCCCTGGGGTCGTCAGCGGGGTTGACGTAGGTGATGCCCCAGGGACCGGTACCGAGCAGCTGCACCACGGTTTCGCTGGCGGTCCACGCGAAGTGGCGGCTCTGGGCGGGCATGATCGCAATCGCACCGGCATTGAGCGCCTGCGTTTTGCTGCTGTCGAAGCTGTCGCCGGCACCCATGTTGAAGGTGCCCGAGAGCACCGTGACGCGTTCCACCGCCGGGTGCCAGTGCGGGGGGATCCGGTAATTGGCGGGGAACTTGAGCCGCACCGTGAACGGCACGGCTTCGTTCATGGGGCCCTCGATCACCGCAAGCTGCGCGCCCTTGGGCAGGGACGGCACCGCCGCCCAGTTCAGCTTGTCGGGATCGCCCATCATGGGATGGCTGGCCTGCGCCCAGCTCAACGGCGCCGCAAATGCCAATACCGCAGCGGCTGCGTAACGACGGGATTCGAATCTTTGTGTCATGTTTTTTCTCCTGTTCATGGAAGGGGGATTGAAGGTTGTCGCGGATGGATCCCACGGGGCACATCTCACCGCGACGGCATTGATGCGGGGTCGCCAGCAAGCGGCGGCAGGGTGCAGCTCGGAGTCGGGCCTGGAGGCCGTTTTCGACCCCTCATCCCGCCGCTTTTTACACGTGGATGACCTGGTCCTTGAGCGACTAGAGAATGGCGAGGATGTCCTGCTTCGACTCCTCGTCTATGCCATTCTTGTTCATCGCTCCAACGATGTCATCTATCGCCGCCAGGAACTCCTGCTCACTGACGTTCGCGCTCTTGTGGGCGCCGAGCATGCCCTTGCCGGTGTAGGTTGGGGGACTGCCCAGGCCGGCAGTCAGAAACTCGCGCACCGACTGCTTGGTAGGTGCCATGTCCTTGATTTGCTCGAATCGGTTCTTGACGAGGGGGTTGGCCAGGTGTGCGGCAATGACGTCGTCCACGAGCCGTGTGATGCCCTCGGCCCCGCCGAGTCGTTGGTGAAGTGCAGCTGTCATGGGGAATTCCTTTTGATGGTTACAAGTCTGCGGAATGACAGACATGGTGTTGTAGCGGCCATATCCAACTGCTCAAGGGCCACCGCTATTTTTCGGTTCCTTCATGGTGATTTTTCTTCTGGTTGAAAGTGATCAGCAGCGGCATTGCCGCCCAACCGAATGGCCAGCGGATCGGCATGCCGCTAGCGGCGCGTCCGCGCCCGGCGTGGGATTGGACGCATTTTTAGACGCGGATGATCTGGTCCTTGAGTGAGTAAAGGATCGCGATGACATCCTTCTTCGCATCCTCTTCGATGCCGTTTTTGTTCATGGCCCCAACGATGTCATCCGTCACGGCCAGGTACTCCTGTTCGCTGATGTTCATGCCTTTGTGTGTGGCGAGCATGTCCTTGCCCGTGTAGGCTTCGGGGCCGCCGGAGCCGGCGCTGAAAAACTCGCACGCCATCTGCTTGAGATGATCCAGGTCCTTGACGTTCTCGAACCGGGTCTTGACGATGGGGTTGCTCAAATGCGCGGCAACCACATCATCTACAAGCCGCGTCATGCCGGTCGCCCCGCCCAGTCGTTGGTAAAGAGTGGCAGTCATAAAAATCTCCTTTTGATGCTTGGGTTCTACGTTGATCTCACCGTGACCACGCGCATTCGGGATTCCGGAACACGCAATAGCATTGCACCCCATCGGTCCCGGCGCGGGGTCACCACGACATGGACAAACGGGGAGACAAAAAGGGGGACAGACGCAGATCGCAGGAATAAGATACGTCGATACGGGCAACGAGGACAGGCACCGGACATGGACGAACGAAGCAATTCTTTCGGATACTGGCTGCGGCGGCGACGCAAGGCGCTCGACCTGACCCAGGGCGCGCTGGCGCAAAAAGTCAGTTGTTCTCAGGCCGCCATCAAGAAGATCGAAGCCGAGGAACGCCGGCCGTCGAGGGGGCTGGCGCAACGCCTGGCCGAACATCTCGCCATTCCCGCGCAGGACCGAACGGCGTTTCTGGCAGCCGCGCGCGCCTTGCAACCGACCGACCGCATGCAGCTCGATGCGCTGCCTCTCGAAGCCATGGGTGCCCCCGCCGCGAGCGACAGGCTCGCGCATGGAGACGAGGACAAGTTCCCCTTCGTCGGACGCAGCAACGAGTACGGGCAGTTCGTCGGTTTGATCGCCCGCCTCACGATGGGCAGCGGTCACGTGGTGCTCCTCCAGGGAGAGGCCGGCATCGGCAAGACCCGGCTGATGCTGGAAGTGGCGGCTTATGCGCAGGCGCGCGATCTGCCAACGCTGGTAACAAATTGCTACGAAATCGAGCGTTCGATAGCCTATCAGCCGGTGATCGATCTCGCTGCGCAGGCTTGCCAGGCCGCGCCCGAGGCCAGGCTGCGCATGATCGCGCCCATCCTGCTGGCCGAGATCGCCGCGTTGGTGCCGGCCATGGCCGCGCGCCTGGCCGACCTGCCGCCGCTGTCGGCGGACTTTCCCGAGGCGCGGCAGGCGCGCCTGTTTCATGCGCTGGTCCAGCTCTTTGACGCGCTGGCGCAAAACCGGCAGTTGATGCTCATCATCGACAACATTCAATGGGCCGACGACGCCAGTCTGCAATTCCTGCATTTTTTCGCGCGCCAGATCGCGAGCCGGCCGGTGCTTCTGGCCTGTGCCTACCGGGACGAGGAGCTCGACAACAGCGAACGCCTCACCAGCCTGGTGGACAGCCTGCGCCGTGAACCGCATGCGCGGCACATGGCGCTGGCGCGGCTCGGGCCCGGCGATACGGAAGCCTTGCTCCGGAAGCTGAACGACCCGAAGCTGGGGGCGCCCGATCTTGCCGTCCGGCTGCACCGGGAAACGGACGGCAATCCGTTCTTCCTGTGGTCGATCCTGCACTCGCTGGGCGAAGGCGAATGTGCGGTCAGCGATGCGCTCAGCCTGCCGCTGCCGGACGCCCTGCGTGATTCGGTGCGCGCGCGTCTGGCCCGCGTGCCGCAGGAAGACCGGCCGCTGCTCGATGTTGCGGCGGTGCTCGGTCGTCGCTTCGACTTCGAGACCCTGCTCGCGCTGACCCGGGTGCCCGAGGCGCGCTTTTTGCACACCATGGAGTCGCTGGTCAAGCGCCGGCTGCTGCGCGAGGATCAGGACAGTGGCTTCTATGATTTCAGCCACGACAAGGTTCGCGAAGTGGTGTACCGGGATATCGGCATGGCCCGTCGCGTTTTGCTGCACCGGGTCGTGGCGGAGCTGCTGGAGCAGCCTGCTGACAGCGAGTCGCACGAGCGCGATGCCCACCTGGCCGAGCACTATGAGCGCGGCAAGGTCTGGCCCAAGGCGCTGCTTTACCTGGGCCTGGCCGCCGAGCATTCGCAGAAACTGTTTGCGATGCGCGAAGCGCTGCAGTGGTTTGACCGGGCCGTCGCCTTGTTCCAGGCGCATCCGGAGGCGGCCACGCGGGCGCAGCAACTGGCGCTGTACGAGCGGCGCGGGGTGGCGCGGGCGCAGGCCGGCCAGATCGAGGGGGCGGTGGCCGACTTTCAGCGGGTGATCGATGCGGCGCGCGCCCTTGGCGAGCACGAGCATGCGCGCGATGTGTTGATTCAGCTCGGCATGGCGTACCGGCGCGCCGACGCCTACGAGCAGGCCGTCGCCTGCCTCGACGAAGCGCTCACGGCCTCGCGCGCCACAGAGGACGAGCGGCATGTGGCCGATACCTTGTACCACCTGGGAACCGTCGCCTGGAGCAATGGCCGCAACGATCTGGCGATGACCCATCATCAGCAGGCGGTGGAGATCTGTGAGCGCCTGGCGCTGACGGACCTGGTCGCCGTGCAGGCGTTTCATGGCCGCGGGGAAGCGCATTTCGCCAACGCCGAACCGGCCGCGGCCATCGTCTCTTTCTCGCGCTCCCTCGACCTGGCGCGCGGCATCGGCGACAAGAGTTATGAGTCGGAAAACCTGATGATGATCGGCTGGGCCTGCACCGGTCACATGGGGCTGGCCGACTACCCGCGCGCCTTGTCGAGCTTCGATGCCGCGCTCGCCATCGCGCGAGCCGCCGACCTGCAATGGCATCTGGGCCCGACACTGATCGGGCGCGCCCATGTGCGGGTAGCGCTCGGCAGCTTTGCCGAAGCCTGGGCTGATCTGAATGAAGCGCTGCCCCGCCTGGAGACACTGGGACTGGTGCGCTACCAGATGATGGCGCATGACGCGCTGGGCTGCCTGTTGCTCGACCTGAATCTGCCTGAAGAGGCCGCGGAGCATTTTGACCGGGGCCTGCGGCTCGCGCGCGATGCCGGAATCAGGTACTGGCTGCCGAGGCTGCAAGCCAATCTGGTGATTGCTCAATTGCGGCTCGGTGTTCCGGGTGATCGAGCGACGCTGCAAGCGGCCCGGCAGTACGCGCAAGAGCACAACGAAGGCTGGCTCACACTGCGCTGCCTGGAGGCGCTCGCCGAGCTGGCCCTGGTCGAGGGCGACGCGCAAGCGGGCATCAAGCACGCCAGGGAGCTTCTGGCGCTGGCGTCCCGCGGCGGCATGCGGGAGTTGACCGGTCGGGCGCACTGTTTGCTCGGGCGGGCATGGCTCGCCGGCAAGGCATACGCAGCCGCGCGCAAGGATTTGGTCGAGGCCTTGGGGGAGGCCAAAGGCATCGGGCAAATCCCGCTTGCGTGGAAATGCCACAGGGCGCTCGCCCAGGTAGCTGCAGCACTTGGCGACGCGGGGGCTGAAGACCATCAGCGAGCCTGTGCGGATGAGATTGCCGCCCGAATTGCCCTGAATTTGCAGGGCTCGCGGCTGACTTTCAATTTGACGGCGCTTCAATGAGCCGTTTTTGACCCCGGGCCGACCTCTGGGACAATGTTGCCCATGACTTCCAAGATCACCCTCACCCGACCCGACGACTGGCATCTGCACGTGCGCGATGGCGACGCCCTGCGCACCGTGGTGCCGCACACGGCCGCGCAGTTTGGCCGCGCCATCATCATGCCCAACCTGCGTCCGCCGGTGACCACGGCCACGCAGGCCGTGGCCTACCGCGAGCGCATCCAGGCCGCCGTGCCGGCGGGCGTGGCCTTCGAGCCGCTGATGACGCTGTATTTGACCGACAACCTGCCGCCCGACGAAATCAAACGCGCCCGGGACGCCGGTGTGGTCGCGCTCAAGCTCTACCCGGCCGGCGCCACCACCAACAGCGACGCCGGTGTGACCGACCTGCGCAAGACCTACAAGACGCTGGAAGCCATGCAACGCGAGGGCCTGCTGCTGCTGGTGCACGGCGAGGTGACCTCGCCCGAGATCGACCTGTTTGACCGCGAGGCGGTGTTCATCGACACCCAGCTGATTCCGTTGCGCCGCGATTTCCCCGAGTTGAAGATCGTGTTCGAGCACATCACGACGAAGGAAGCCGCGCATTATGTGCGCGACGCCGGCCGCTTCACCGCGGCCACCGTGACGGCCCACCATTTGCTGTACAACCGCAACGCGATTTTCACCGGCGGCATCCGCCCGCATTATTACTGCCTGCCGGTGCTCAAGCGCGAGACCCACCGGTTGGCTCTGGTGGAAGCGGCCACCGGCGGCAACCCGCGCTTTTTCCTCGGCACCGACAGCGCGCCGCACCCGGCGCACCTGAAGGAACACGCCACCGGCTGCGCCGGCTGCTACACCGCCCACGCGGCCATGGAGCTGTACGCCGAAGCCTTTGATGCCGTGGGCGCCATGGACAAGCTGGAGGCCTTCGCCAGCTTCAACGGGGCCGACTTCTACGGCCTGCCGCGCAACCAGGGCACCATCACGCTCAAGAAGGAAGCCTGGACGCCGCCGGAGAGTTACGCCTTTGGCGAGGCCGAACTCAAGCCGCTGCGTTCCGGCGAGTCACTGGCCTGGAAACTGGTTGGCAACGGGAGCCCCTGATGGAAAGCAAACCGCGCGTTGCGCTGCTGATTGATGCCGACAATTCGCCGGCCTCCAAGATCGACCTGATCCTCAACGAACTGTCGACCTTCGGCGAGACCAATATCCGCCGCGCCTACGGCAACTGGAAAAAAAGCGAACTCAAGGGCTGGGAAGAAGCGCTGCACGAACACGCGATCCGTCCCATGCAGCAGTTCGATTACACCAAGGGAAAAAACGCCAGCGACATGGCGATGGTGATCGATGCCCTGGAGCTGCTCTACACCGACCGGCCCGACGCTTTCGGCATTGTCTCGTCCGACGCCGACTTCACCCCGCTGGTGATGCACCTGCGCGCCAAGGGGGCGGCCGTGTACGGCTTTGGCGCGCAGAAAACGCCGGAGCCCTTTGTCAACGCCTGCTCGCGGTTTCTCTACCTTGACAAGCTGCGCCCCATTGCCGCGGCCGACACCCCGGCCGACAGCCGCGAAGAGGCCGAGGCAGCGGCCACCGCCGCGCCGCTGCGTGCCACACCGGCGCAGCTCAAGCAGGACGCCAAACTGGTCATGCTGCTGCGCAATGCCGTGCAGGCCGCCGCCGACGACTCCGGCTGGGCGCGCGTTGGTGCGGTTGGCACGCAGATCGCCAACCAGGCCTCGTTCGACCACCGCAACTACGGCTACGCCACGCTGACCAAGCTGCTGGTGGCCACGCAGCTGTTTGACATCGTCGACGAAGGCAAGTCCACGGTCATGGTGCGCGACAAGAGGCTGTCCCGCCCGGCTGCCAGGAACGGATGAGCGCCGAGGCGCCAACCGCGCCCTGGCCGGTGGACTGGCATCGCCCCTGGCTGTCCCCCTGGCGCGAATCCGGGGAGCGCGTGGCGCAGGCCATCGCAGCCGGTGCGAGGTGTCATGAAGCCCTGAACCGCGAGCCGGCCGCGCCGCGGCGCTTTGTGCCGCAGTCCGACTTGCCCGACGGACAGGCCTACGAGCAGTTCATATTTGACACCGGCACCGTTCCGACGCGCGACAACCTGCACGACTTTTTCAACGGGCTGTGCTGGATGCGTTTTCCGCTGACCAAGAAAAAACTCAACCAGTTGCAGGCGGCAGAAATCGCCGCGGCCGGTGTGGCACCGCTGCGCGGGCCGGTGCGTGACGCGTTGACGGTGTTCGACGAAAACGCGGCTTTCCTGTCGGCACCGTCCCCGCTGTGGGATGCGCTGGCCGGGCGGGACTGGCAGCGCCTGTTTGTCGACTTGCGCCCGCTCTGGCAGCAGGCGCAGCTGGTGCTGTTTGGCCATGCCTTGCTGGAAAAGCTGGTTTATCCACGAAAACCGATCACAGCCCATATCTACCGGGCGCAACCAGCTATGAATTCAATAGCAGATCTGGACGCCTGGGTGGCGGCCGACCTGAGCGCGGACAAGCTCGCTGCCAAGCCCTTCCTGCCCTTGCCGGTGCTTGGCGTGCCGGGCTGGTGGCCGGAAAACGAGAACTTTTCCTTTTATGATGACTCTTTCGTATTCCGCCCGCGCAGGTAAACAACACCAAGTAAAAAATCCTGCGTCACGATCAACCTCCCTGGCTTGATTTGGGCTGAACCCTCCCCATTTGCCTGCAGCATCCTCCTGTGTTGCAGCACTTGTTTTTACCGACCTCTACGGAGCATCCATGAAGCGTATTTTTCTATTTGTCATGACCAACCTCGCCGTTGTGGTGGTGCTGGGCATTGTCGCCAGCCTGCTGGGCGTCAACCGCTACCTCACGCCCCAGGGCCTGAACCTGGGCATGCTGCTGGGCTTCGCTGCGGTCATCGGCTTCGGCGGCGCGATCATTTCGCTGCTGATCAGCAAGCCCGTGGCGAAATGGAGTTCGGGCGTGCGCGTGATCAACGAGCCGCAAAATGCCGACGAAGCCTGGATCGTGGAGACGGTGCGCAAGCTGGCCACCACCGCCGGCATCGGCATGCCGGAAGTCGGCATCTTCGAAGGTGCGCCCAACGCCTTTGCCACCGGTGCTTTCAAGAACTCGGCGCTGGTCGCCGTCTCCACCGGCCTGCTGCAGGGCATGACGCGTGAAGAGATCGAAGCCGTGCTCGGCCATGAGATTGCCCACGTGGCCAACGGCGACATGGTCACCATGACGCTGATCCAGGGCGTGATGAACACCTTTGTGGTGTTCCTGAGCCGCGTCATCGGTTATGCGGTGGACAGCTTTCTGCGCAAGGGCAGCGACAGCAACTCCGGCCCCGGCATTGGTTATTACGTCAGCACCATCGTGCTCGACATCGTGCTCGGTTTTGCCGCCGCCATCGTGGTCGCCTGGTTCTCGCGCCACCGCGAGTTCCGCGCCGACGCCGGTGCCGCGCAGCTGATGGGCAAGAAGCAACCCATGATCAACGCGCTGGCCCGCCTGGGTGGCATGGTGCCCGGCCAGCTGCCCAAGACGGTGGAAGCCATGGGCATCACCGGCAGCATCGGCAAGCTGTTTGCCACGCACCCGCCGATTGAAGAGCGCATTGCCGCGCTGCAATCGGCCCAGCCCGGCCAGGTTTAAGCCGACACTGGCGAATCAAAAGCCGCTGCGGATGCAGCGGCTTTTTTCATGCCCTGGCTGTTTTCGTGAGGTCGAGCGCCACCGCTTCGGCCACCTCGATGCCGTCCACGCCGGCCGACAAGATGCCGCCCGCGTAACTGGCGCCTTCGCCGGCCGGGTACAGGCCCCTGACGTTGAGGCTCTGGAAATCGTCGCCGCGCGTGATGCGCAGCGGCGACGAGGTGCGGGTTTCAACGCCGGTCAGCACCGCGTCGTGCATGTCGAAGCCCTTGATCTTCTTGCCGAAGGCCGGCAGCGCCTCGCGCATGGCCGTGATGGCGTAGTCGGGCAGGGCGCTGGCCAGATCGGTCATCAGCACGCCGGGCTTGTAGGAGGGCTCCACGCTGCCGAGCTGGGTCGAGGCCTGGCCGGCGACAAAGTCACCGACCAGCTGGCCCGGCGCCACGTAGCCGCCGCCACCCAGCGTGAAGGCGTGGGATTCGAGCTGGCGCTGGAAGGTGATGCCGGCCAGCGGCCCGCCCGGGTAGTCGGCCGGGGTGATGCCGACCACGATGCCGGCGTTGGCGTTGCGCTCGTTGCGCGAGTACTGGCTCATGCCGTTGGTCACGACCCGGCCCACCTCGGAGGTGGCCGCGACCACGGTGCCGCCCGGGCACATGCAGAAGCTGTAGACCGAGCGCCCGTTGGCCGCGTGGTGCACCAGCTTGTAGTCGGCCGCGCCCAGCAGCGGGTGGCCGGCGTGCTGGCCGAGCCTTGCGCGGTCGATCAGGCCCTGCGGGTGTTCGATGCGGAAACCCACCGAGAAGGGCTTGGCTTCCATGTAGACGCCGCGTTCATGCAGCATCGCAAAGGTGTCGCGTGCGCTGTGCCCCAGCGCCAGCACCACGTGGTCGGCGCGCAGTTCGTAGCTGCTGCCGTCCTGCAGGTTCTGCACGGTCAGGCCGCGGATGTGTCCTTCTTCAATCAGCACATCGCTGACGCGCTGCTGGAAGCGGATCTCGCCGCCCAGCGCCGTGATCTGCTCGCGCATGTGTTCCACCACCTTGACCAGCTTGAAGGTGCCGATGTGCGGTTTGCTCACCAGCAGGATTTCCTCGGGCGCGCCGGCCTTGACGAACTCCAGCATGACCTTGCGGCCGAGGAAACGCGGGTCCTTGATCTGGCTCCAGAGCTTGCCGTCAGAAAACGTTCCGGCGCCGCCCTCGCCGAACTGCACATTCGATTCCGGGTTCAGCACGCCCTTGCGCCACAGGCCCCAGGTGTCCTTGGTGCGCTCGCGCACCTTTTTGCCACGCTCCAGCACGATGGGTTTGAAACCCATCTGCGCCAGCAGCAGCGCCGCAAAAATGCCGCAGGGGCCGAAACCGACGACGACGGGGCGCACGGCCGGCGCGCTGTCCACCTGGGCCACCACGTGGTAGCTCTGGTCGGGCGCGGGGCGGATGTGGGGGTTGTCCTTGAACTTTGCCAGCAGTTCAGCTTCCAGTGAGGGGGCGTCTTCTCCACCAGCCGGGGCCGCGGAACCGGCTTCGCCGGGCCGCAGGCGCAGCGCCCCCTCGGGGGGCAGCGCAGTACGCGAAGCGACAAGCGTGGGGGCCACTTCCACGTCTGCGATGTAAACCAGCAGCAGCTTTTGCTTGCGCGCGTCGTAGCTGCGCTTGTAGATGCTGTGGCGCAGCAGCTCGGCGGGCTGGATGCCCAGTGTCTTGACAATCAGCGCGGGCAGCGCGTCTTCGGGGTGGTCAAGCGGCAGCTTGAGCTCGGTCAGGCGGATCATGGGGTGTTACCTCGTGGATCTGTATTTCGGATCTATGAAGTATTTTAAGCCCCTGGCCCAGAAGGGGTGGGCGCAAGCAGCTATCAAATCAGTAGCGAACGATTTGCCGGGATAATAGAGGGGTGAAGCACGCCAGACTGCCGCTGGTGCAAGGGTGGAAACACCGCACTGGAGGAAGGTCCGGACTGCAAAGGGCAGCGTAGCAGCTAACAGCTGTCCACCGTGAGGTGAGGATCAGAGCTACAGAGACGAGCCGGTTAAGTCCGGGTGAAACGAGCAATCTCTACGCGCAGCAATACCAAGTAGGCACACGTTGACGGGGCCCCCGGAGTGTGCGGGTAGGTAGCACCGAGCCGTCTGGCGACAGACGGCCCAGATTAATGGCAGTCACGGGGCGGCGACCGCAAGGAAGCCGTTCCGCACAAAATCCGGCCTATCGGCGGGCTTCACACTTTTTCATGCGCACTGCCGATCCGGGCAGGGCGCTCAGTACTTGCCCGACAGCAGCGTGCCGGCACCCGGCACGTGGGTGGACAGGCCCAGGCGCTTGAGCATGGTGTAGGCCGTGCAGACCGAAGCCGAGATCACCGGCAGACCCAGTTTGTCCTCGACGACCTGGATGGACGCCAGCGAAGGCATCTGCACGCAGGCCGACAGCACCACCACATCCACGCCCTTTGTATCCAGCCGGCTGACCAGACGGCTAGGCGCCAGCGGGTCCTGTGCGCCGACTTCGAGGTTGTCGGCGATTTCCAGCGACAGGCTGTCCATCACCTGAAAGCCCTCGTGCTCGATGTAGTCCACCACCATTTGCGTGAGCGGCTTCATGTAGGGCGTGAGCACCGAAATCTTTTTCGCACCCAGGGCCTGCAGGCCTTCGACCAGCGCGCCGGCGCTGGACACCACGGGCGCGGGCTTGCCGTTGGCCAGCGTGACCTCGTGCAGGCGCTTCTCGGAGGCGCGGTGGTAACCCAGGCCCTGGCTCATGATGGCCACCAGGCAGGCATAGCCGAGCACGTCCATGCGGCCGTCCGACAGCTCCAGCGCGCAGCGGTCGGAGGCCGCATCCATGGCCGTGAGCTCTTCCTTCGTCACCTTTTGCATGCGCATGCGGCTGGAGTGGAAGGTGAAGCGTTCCGGAAAATGCGGCTCGCGGGCGCGCAGCATGGCCGGAATCTCGGTCTCCATGGTGGTGTTGGAACTGGGGACGATCTGTCCGATGCGGTAGGTGCGGCTCATGGGTGCGGGTGTCCTGAAAAATGTCAGTCGGCCTTGATGCCAGCCGCCTTGATGGTTTTGCTCCAGTAGGCGAGGTCGGACTTCACCAGCTGGGCCAGCGCGTCGGGGCCCTGGTAGCGGATCTCGATGCCGGCGGCATCGGCACGGGTTTTCACTTCCGGCAGTTCCATGGCGCGCTTGACGTCGGCCGTCAGCTTGGCAATCACGGCGGGTGGGGTGCCGGCGGGCGCGAACAGGCCGACCCAGGCTTCCAGCTTGAAGCCGGGCAGGCCGGCTTCGGCCGTGGTCGGGATCTGCGGCATCTGCGGGCTGCGCTTGTCGCCGGTGACGGCAAAGGCCTTGAGCTTGCCGGCCTGCACGTGGCCCATGACCGACGGCGGCGTGGTGATGAACACTTGAACCTGGCCGCTGAGCACGTCCTGCACTGCCGGGCCGGAGCCGCGGTAGGGAATGTGCGTCATGAAGGTGCCGGTCTGCTGCTTGAACACTTCTGTGCCGATGTGCGACAGCGAGCCATTGCCCTGCGAGGCGTAGTTGAGTTTGGCCGGGTTCTGCTTGAGGAAGGCGATGAATTCCTTGAGGTTGTTGGCGGGCACCGACGGATGCACGGCAATCACGTTGGTCGCCACCGTCAGCAGCGCCACCGGCGCGAAGTCCTTGACGGGGTCCCAGGGCAGGTTGGGCGTCAGGGCCGGGTTGCCGGCGTGGTAGGCCGAGTAGGAAATCAGCAGCGTGTAGCCATCGGGCTTGGCGCGCGCCACCGCCTGGTAGGCCACGTTGCCGCTGCCGCCGCCGCGGTTGTCCACCACCACGGACTGGTTGGCCACGCGGGCCAGCGGCTCGCTCAGCAGGCGGGCCGACGCGTCCACAAAGCCGCCCGGCGGATTCGGCACGATCAGGGTGATGGGTTTGGAGGGGTAGGCGTCCTGGGCCATGGCCAGCGTGCCCAGGCACAGGGCGGCCGTGGTGAAAAGTTGTTTGAGCATGGGGTGTCTCCTGGATGATTTTTTCGGAACCGAAGGCGTATTTTTGAACGGCGTGAAATTCGTGTCCAATATATTGTTAGTCTTGATCAAGATCTTTAAGGTATCAATCAATCGCCATGGAACTGCGTCATCTGCGTTACTTTGTTGCGCTGGCCGAGGAGCTCAGCTTCACCCGGGCCGCGCGCCGCCTGCATGTGTCGCAGCCGCCGCTGAGCCTGCAGATCAGCCAGCTCGAGCGGGAAATCGGCGCGCGGCTGTTCCAGCGCACCAGCCGCCGGGTCGAGCTCACGCTCGCGGGCCAGGCCTTTCTGATCGACGCGCAGGCGGTGCTGGCCCGCGTGGACGAGGCCGGCAACCGGGCCCGCGCAATTGGGCAGGGCCTGGCCGGGCGCATCGACATCGGTTTGTCGGGCTCGCATTTTCTGGGGCCGCTGCCGCGCATCATGGCCGGTTATGCGCAAAGCCATCCCGAGGTCGAGGTCAATCTGCACGAGCTCAAGCCGGCCGTGCAGCTGCAGGCCCTGCGCGAGCGGCGTATTGACCTGAGCGTGTCACGCACGCCGGTGAACGACGCGGTGCTCAGCAGCACGCTGCTCTGGCGCGATCCGGTGGCGGTCGCGCTGCCTGTGGGCCATGCGCTGGCGCGGCGCCGCCAGCTGCGTCTGCCGGATTTGCGCGACCAGCCCTTTGTGATGCTGCGCACCGATTCGTCGGCCCATGCGCAGTACATCCATGACTGCTGCGTCCAGGCCGGGTTTTCGCCGCAGGTCAGCCAGCGTGTGCTGGAGTTGCCCGCGCTGCTGAGCCTGGTGGGGGCGGGCATGGGCGTGGCCCTGATTCCGTCGTCGCTGCGCGGCCTGTTTCCGGACCAGATCACGGTGATCCCGCTCGGCAAGGAGGCGCCCCATGCCGATGTCTACGCGGTGCAGCGCAGCGCCGAGACGGCGGAGGTGGTGCAGGCCTTTGTGCGGCTGGCGGCGGCCAGCTGAGAAGGTCTGGCCAGGCGCTGCTCCGGAAGCGCCTACAGGTTGAAGAGCCCCTGCGACTCGATGCGCTCCACATGCGCCAGCAGCGAACGTTTGGCCACCGGCCAGATGCGCGGGTCCACATCGTCATAAGCGGCGGCCACCCACTCGTCCATGCTGCCTTGCGGCTGCGCCTGCATCACGCCGATGATCTTGGCTTCGCGTTTGAGGCGGTGCGCCTTGAGCTGGGCGATGGCGGTTTTGGCTTCGCCGATGACATAACCGTGCGCCGGCGCGATGAAGGCGATGCCGTGTTCGTCGCAGGCCGCATCGAGCACATCCAGCGAATCGAGGTAGGCGTTCATGTTGCCGTCGGGCGGGTCCACCACCGTGGTGCTGCCGTTGAGGATGTGGTCGCCGCTGAACAGAATGCCGTCTTCGAGCAGCACCAGGCACAGGTGGTTGGCGGCATGGCCGGGGGTGTGGATCACCTTCAGGGTATGCATCATTTCGCCCTCCGGCCCTTGTCCCACTAGCGTAAGCAGCTCCTGATTTAATAGCGAACGGTCGGGCGTGAACTGGCTGGCGGCGCGCGCCGTCGGCGCCGAGGGCAGGCCGAGGATGGGCGGCGTGTTGCTGCACAGGGCCTGCAGCGGCTTGGCGCCGGGCGAGTGGTCGGCGTGCGAGTGGGTGCACACAATCATGCGGATGTTGCCACCTGCCGCGCGCCACAGGCGCTGCAGGTGGTCGGTGTCGGCCGGTCCCGGGTCGATCACGATGTAGCCGGTGGCCGGGTCGCCGACCAGGTAGCTGTTGGTGCCCGGCCCCGTCATCACGCCGGGGTTGGGCGCGGTCAGCCGCATCACGTTTTTCAGCAGGGCCACCGGCTGCGCGGTCTGCCAGTCGAGCGTGTGCACCATCTGGCCGTCGGGGCTGGTCAGCGCGAGTTCGCCATACGGTGCTTCGTGCTCCATGTAGCGCGCCTCCGCGCCGGCCAGAAAACCGGCGCGCGGACAGGAGGTCCACAGCGGCTGCTCGGACGCGGCGCAGGCCTGCAACACGGCGTCCACGGTGTCGAAATGCTGCAGGCGCTGCAGTGTGCGTATGGTCGGGAAGATGATGAAAAAGCCGCCGGCTTCGTGCCGCGCCAGCGCCTCGGCCGGCCGCACCCAGACCGGCTCGAACTGCTCACTTTCGTCGGCCACCGGCTCCTGGCCGTCCGGCATGCGTGCGACCAGAAAAGGCACGTCAAAACGGCGCGGCAGGTCGCGGTCGGTGATCCAGTGCGCGAGAACAAACACCTGGTCGCCAGCCAGCGTCAGGCCACGCTCGCGGCACTGCGCGGCGAACGGCGCGGTGCGGCTCAGGGCCGCAATATCGGCGGTGCTGGCGTGGCTGCCGTCGGCATGGCGGGCCAGCAGCACGCCGAGCTCTTCAAAACTTTCGCGGATGGCGGCAATCGCCTGCGTCAGGTGCAGGTCGGTCTGGGTGGCGCGGCGGGTGGATTGCGCGTGTGCTGCCGCGTCGGCCGTATCGATGCCGCCACCGGGAAACACGTAGGCGCCCGGCGCAAAACTGGCCGTCATGGAACGCCGTGTCATCAGGATTTCGATGCCCTCGGCACTGTCGCGCAGCAGCAGCACGGTGGCGGCAGGGCGGGTGGGCGCGGGCTCGCGCTGCGGGTAGAGGAGTTGGGTGGGTCGGACCATGGCGTGATTTTGCAGTGAAACGGCGGACGGCGGCTGGCGGCTGCCGCAGCCCGTGGCCGGCCGCGATGGATAGCATGCTACGTGTTTACCGCAATGGCGTTTTGGCGGCAGCGTGGGGATACTGGCCACCACCTTATTTGCTGGATGTGAATCATGAAACACTGGATTTCCAGAACCGCCCTGGCCATGACGGCCGCCGCCCTGTGCGCCACCAGCCTGAGTGCCATGGCCCAGGCCTGGCCCGCGAAACAACCGATCAAGTTTGTCGCCGTTTTCCCGCCCGGCGGCTCGGTCGACCAGGTCGCGCGCATTCTTGCCGTGCCGCTGTCGCAGCAGCTGAGCCAGAACATCATTGTCGAAAACAAGGGCGGCGCCTCGGGCTCCATCGGCACCGCGGCGGTCGCTGCGGCGCCGGCCGACGGCTACACCTTTGCGGTGGTGTTCGACACCCATGGCGTCAACCCCAGCCTGATTCCCGGCCTGCCGTTCGACACGCGCAAGGACCTGGCGCCGGTCACATTGATCGGCACCTCGCCCATGGTGCTGGCGACCTTTGCGGCCTCCGAGTACAAGAGTTTTTCCGATGTGGTGGCTGCGGCCAAAGCGAAGAAGAACGTGAACTACGGCAGCATCGGCTCGGGCAGCCTGGGCCATCTGGCCATGGCCTTGCTGGGCAAAAGCGGCAACATCGACTGGCAGCACGTGCCCTACAAGGGCGGCGGTCCGCTGATGACCGACGCGGTGGCCGGCCATGTGCCGCTGTCCATCGCCTCGGTGTTTGTGACCAAGCCGCATATCGACAGCGGCCGCCTGCGCCCGCTGGCCGTGACGACCAGCAAACGCTCGCCCGATCTGCCGAATGTGCCGACGGTGGCCGAAAGCGGATTTGCCGGCTTTGACGCGCCCGCCTGGTGGGCCATCCTGGCGCCCGCCAAAACGCCGCCCGAGGTCCTCAAACGCATGAACGAGGAAGTCAACAAGGCGCTGAAAAATCCCGAGATCGCCAAAAAACTCAGCGCCCAGGGCATCGACATTGTTGGCGGTTCTTCCGATTCGGCCCGTGTCTTCATCGACAAGCAGATCGACACCTGGGCCAAGGTCGTCAAGGACAACGGGATCAAGGCGGATTGAACGCCGGATTCAAATAAAAAAAAGGGCCTGCGGGCCCTTTTTTCATGGCATCACGAGATGCCACTCCAAATTACCGCGGCGCTACTGCAGGCGCTGCAGCAACTCCAAAGTCGGATACCCGTCCGCCGGCAGGCCCAGGCTGCGCTGGTAGAGACGTAGACCGCGCCGCGTGGCCGGCCCCATCGTGCCGTCGGGCGTGCCGCTGTCGAAGCCGCGTGAGTTCAGCGCCGTCTGCAGGGCCAGCAACTGGCTGCGCGACAGCGGGGGTAGATCACGTGGCCAGGCTGCCTGCACCGCGGTGCCGCCGGCCAGGGCCTGCGCCAGCAGGCTGACGGCGAGCGCATAACTGGTCGAGTTGTTGTAGCGCAGGATGGTGCGGAAGTTGGGGCCGACCAGGAAGGCCGGCCCGCGGGCGCCGGCCGGCAGCAGCAGGGCGCTGTCGGCCAGAGCGGGCAGCGGTGCGCTGTCCATGGACTGCACCCCTTGGGCCGCCCAGGCCGAGGCGGGCTGCCGCACCTCGGCATCGGCGAGCGCGAGGTCGAATCCCGACGGCAGGCGCACCTCCAGCCCCCAAGGCTGGCCGGCCTGCCAGCCGGCGCTGGCCAGGAAGTTGGCGGTCGAGGCCATCACGTCGGGCAGGCTGCCCCAGATGTCGCGCCGGCCGTCGCCATCGGCATCGACCGCATAGGCCAGAAAGTTGGTTGGCAGGAACTGCGTCTGGCCCATCGCGCCGGCCCACGAACCCAGCATCTGCGCGCGTTCAATGTCCCGGTTCTGCAGAATCTTCAGGGCGGCGAGCAACTGCGTGCGCGCCCAGGCCTCGCGCCGACCTTCGAAACCGAGTGTCGCCAGGGCATCGATGGTCGGGATGTCGCCGGTGTTGCTGCCGTAGTTGCTCTCCATGCCCCAGATCGCCACCAGAATTTCTGCCGGCACGCCGTAGCGCGCGGCGGCGGCATCGATCGCGGGCCGGGATTGCAGCAGCCTGTCCTGGCCGCGCACGACGCGCTGCGCCGATACCGCGCTATCAAGGTAGTCCCAGACGGCGCGGATGAACTCGGGTTGCGCGCTGTCCAGCTCGGTCACGCGCGGAATGAAGCGAACGCCATCGAAGGCGAGGCGCAGCGTCTCCCCGGTGATGCCGGCTGCGCGTGCGCTGGTGCTGAAATCGGCGATCCAGCGGGCAAAGCGCTGGTTTTGGTCCAGTTCGCCGGAGGCGGCTGGCGCCGGAGTGCGCATCCCCGGTGATGGCGCCACAGGGGCGGTGGCAGGCACCGTGGCGCAAGCCGTCAGTGCAACAAGCGCCAGCAGGACGGACGCCAGCCGGTGGTCAGCGGGCAAAGGGAGGTGGGAGAGTGTTGACATGTTTTTCATTGTGACCCTCTATGGGTACAGAGTGCAGGCATGCTCCCAAATACCCTGACTCTGCCGGTTTGCGTCGGGTTCTTAGGCTTGCTCTTCGGGCGAGACGCCCAGTGCTACCAAAAAAAGCGTGACTACCTTGTAGCCGCAATCTCACTCACGTTCTGGACGGCACGCTGAGCTCGCCCCGTATATTCATCAAGAAGCAGATCGATACCTGGGAAAAGGTTGCGAGAGAGAACGGAATGAAGCGCATTGAGTGTGGGGCTCAAACTAAAATTGAGCCGTAACTTCATCAAAATAAAAGATTTTCGATGGAGCGGTGCTGCGTCACCATCCAGTTTTGAAGAACATATCGGAGTTGATCTTTAGGAGGGACACTTTGACACAGCAATACGGCGATCCATATTCGATCTTCGAGCCCTATGTGCCGAACAAAATGGCTTGGCTCATGTTTAAAGTTGCTTCATATGAACGCCTGCTTGGAATGCAAAAGGGGGTGCTCTATATGAATAGTGTTTCCTACTTCTCCACGCTAGAAGAGGCCGGTCCGACCGCACTCCGTAAAGACCCGTTGGAAAAAACGTACGCGAAGTTTCACGCAGGTACGGCAAACGGATACACCGGAAAAATACTGATTCAGCTTGGAGATGGGGAAGATAAAAAGACGCTAGACGCTGGCCCGGCAGCTGTCATGTCCTTGGAGGTTCCTAACCCCAAAAGCACTATGCTTTTCTGCATGTCAGCGTTAGCGGATGACGAGACCGGAAGAATGCCCAGCGAAAGAGACGGAAAGCTCTATTTTGATGCGCGGTTTGAAGAATTTGGAAGTCACGTGCTTGTGATTAGAAATGCTTCTGTATTTGCAGAGAGAGTCAATAAAGCGATAGCGACCAACGAAATTATCTATGGAGGGGCGTACTTCCAAGGAGGCTGCGGGTTGGTGCAGTACTTAGATTTAGAGAATCGGTCTGGTCATGTTGGTCTATTTAGAAAAGACAAAAAATATTCATGGCAACAGGAGTACCGAATTTGCTTCGGTGTAAAAGAGCACGCTTTAAATTCAGGAGGAGCGTTTGAACTTCAAATTGACGGCATTTCCGACATTTCTCAGATTATTTCTTTAAGAAGTCTCATCGAGAATCCGGTATCCATAAGTAGGAAATATGCACGGCTTGTGAATGGACGCTATTCAGTGTCCGATACATAAAATCATGGCCATCACGCTACTCGGCTTTGCGCACATACGTTGCAGGGGGGCTGTGGACGGGGCGACCGCTCACAGCCTAGGTGGACGGGGCCAAGCAGCCGCCAAGCACGGCGATTGGGTATGAGAGTGCGGGTCTCCAGACTCTTCGTCTCTACACCTCCGGCGACACGCCCAGCGCCACGAGAAAACGCGCCACCATGTTGTAGGTCGCGATCGCGCTGGTCAGTTCAACCAGTTCAGTGGTGTCGAAATGTTTGCGCAGTGCCTCGAACACGTCGTCGCTGACTTTCACGTCCAGCGTCATCTGCGCGGCGTAACGAATCACCAGCTGCTCGACCGCGCCCAGCGCCGGGTGCGCTGCCGAGGCGCGTGCATCGGCTTTCACCAAGGCATTGAGCGCATCGAGTTCGGCCTGGCTGCCGCCGGCGGCCAGGAAGTCCGGTGCATGGTGTTTGTATTCATAGGCGGCGCCGGTCAGCAGCGCGACCGTGCAGATGCCCAGCTCGCGCAGCTTGCGGCTGGTCGGCAGGCCGGTGCGCACCGCGCCGAGGTAGACGTTCCAGCCGCGTGCCAGCGGCTCGCTCCAGAGCAGGGCCTTGTCGAGGTTGATCAGGGTGCCGCCGCGGCGTTTCAGGACGGCATCGACGAGGTCCTGGGGTTGGGGTTTGAGGGCGGGCGTCCAGTCGGGAATGCGCATGGGTTGTGTTTCCTGAAGTAGTGCAAGTGGGGAGGAGGGCGGCGCAGCCTCAGCGGATAATGCCCGGATGCTAATCCGATTTACCAAGATGCAGGGTGCGGGCAACGATTTTGTCATGCTTGACGAGACGCGTGAGCGCCTGAACCTGACGCCGGGCCAGTACCGCTTTCTGGCGGACCGCCACTTCGGCGTGGGCGCCGACCAGATCCTGTCGGTGCGGCCCGCGACCGGCGAAGGTGTTGATTTTGAATACGTGATCCACAACGCCGATGGCGGCGAGGTCGAGCAGTGCGGCAACGGCGCACGCTGCTTTTTGCGTTTTGTGCGCGAGCAGGGCCTGACGGACAAGGACGTGGTCAGGGTCCGGACCCTGGCCGGCGTCATCGAGCCGCGCATGCAGCCGGACGGCCGCGTCACGGTGGACATGGGCGCACCCATCTTCGACCTGGCGCGTGTGCCCTTCGATGCCAGCGGCTTGACGCCGCAAACCGTGCATTCATGGCAAACATGGCCGCTGGCCCTTGAGGGGCGGTCGCAGACAGCTCCTGTTTTTGTAGCGGTTCTGTCCATGGGCAACCCGCATGCGGTGCAGCTGGTGGACGATGTGGAGACTGCGGAGGTAGCGCAGACGGGCCCGCTGATCGAGAACCATGTGCGTTTCCCGCGCCGCGTCAATGCCGGCTTCATGCAGGTCATCTCGCGCAGCCGGATCGCCCTGCGTGTGTATGAGCGTGGTGCCGGCGAAACCCTGGCCTGTGGCAGCGGGGCTTGCGCGGCGGTGGTCGCTGGCATACGCTTGGGCCTGCTGGATGCGCGCGTGGACGTGCTGACCCACGGCGGCACCCTGACCATCGAGTGGCAGGGCGGGCTGGATGCCAGCCCGGCGCCGGTGCTGATGACCGGGCCGGCGACCACGGTGTTTGAAGCCACTATCGACGTTCCCGACCACCTGTAGACTGACCCCCACTGATTGACGGAAGCCACAAGCACATGAACCCAAGCGAACACTCCATCCAGAACCCGATCACCGAAGACGACATTGCCAACTTCCTGGCCAACACGCCCGACTTTTTCGAGCGCCATGCCGAGCTGCTGGCCACCGTGCAGCTGTCCAGCGGCCACGGCAGCCGGGCGGTGAGCCTGCAGGAGCGGCAGGCCGGCATGTTGCGCGACAAGATCAAGGTGCTGGAGTCCCGGGTGGTCGACATGATCCGCCACGGCCAGGAAAACGTCGGCATTGCCGACAAGCTGCAGCAGTGCACGCTGAACCTGCTGCTGACCGCCCATGCCCGCGACCTGCCCGACACCATCGTGCGCGAGATCCAGACGCAGTTTCTGGTGCCGCAGGCGGCCATCAAGGTCTGGCACGTCAATGGCATTTTTTCCATGGAAGATTTCTCGACCGGTGTCAGCGAAGACACGCAGACCTTTGCATCCTCGCTGACCACACCCTACTGCGGCGTCAATTCAGGTTTCGAGGCCGTCGGCTGGCTGCCTGATCCGGCCCAGGCCCTGTCGGTCGCGCTGATTCCGCTACGCCCGGGCAAGTCGCCGCAGGCCTTCGGCATGCTGGTGCTGGCCTCGCCCGATCCCGAGCGTTTCAGCAGCGGCATGGGCACGGATTTCCTCGAGCGCATCGGCGAGCTGGCCGGCGCGGCGCTGTCGCGCCTGCGGCCGGCAGCCTCCGAAGCCTGACCCTGCGCTGAACCATGGCCGCGCACGGGCAACCCGCAGGCAGCGACGGCACAGCGGTGCTGGCGGCGCCTGACGCGGACCCGCTGGTCGAGCGCTACCTCGAACATGTGCGGGTTGAAAAGCGGCTGGCCCAGCGCACCGTCGAGCTGTACGCGCTGGACCTGATCAAGCTGCAGGCCAACTGCCGCAGCGCCGGTGTGGCGCTGACGGCGGTGCAAAACATTCACATGCGACGCTGGGTCGCGCAGATGCACGGCGCTGGCCGCAGCGGGCGCGGCATCGCGCTCATCCTGTCGGGCTGGCGCGGCTTTTACACCTGGCTGGGCCGCGAAGGCCTGGTCAGCAGCAACCCGGTGCAGGACCTGCGCGCGCCCAAGGCCGCCAAACCGCTGCCCAAGGCGCTGAGTGTCGATGAGGCGGTGCAGCTGGCCGCCTGGCGCAGCGACGGCACGGCCGGCGACGCGGCCCTGCAGGCCCGGGACCGCTGCATCACCGAACTGCTGTACGGCTGCGGCCTGCGTATCGGCGAGCTGACCGGGCTGGACACGGTGGCCAGCAGCCAGGCGCGCGGCTGGTTGGACATTCAGGCCGCCGAGGCGCATGTGCTCGGCAAGGGGTCCAAGCGGCGCAGCGTGCCGGTCGGCAGCAAGGCCCTGGAGGCGCTGCAGGACTGGCTGGCGCTGCGCAGCGCCTGGGCCAAAGAGGACGCGGCGCTGTTCATCAACCAGCGCGGCACCCGTCTGACGCCGCAACACATCCGGGTGCGGCTCAAGCAGCGTTCGCTGCAGGCCGGCCTGGCCACACCGGTGCATCCGCACATGCTGCGGCATTCGTTTGCCAGCCATGTGCTGCAGTCCAGCGGCGACCTGCGGGCGGTGCAGGAGCTGCTGGGCCACGCCAACATCACCACCACGCAGGTCTACACGCGGCTCGATTTCCAGCACCTGGCCAAGGTTTACGACGCCGCACATCCGCGTGCGACGGTGGCGGGCCTCAAAATGGCTGGCAAGACCAAGCCCTGACCTTCGCGGGCGAGAGGCCTTTCGTCAAGCAGGGGCCGCGGATCTGGCTTTGCCAGTCCGCAGGCGCAGCGCCCCCTCGGGGGGCAGAGAGCTACACGCAGTGAGCGAACGTGGGGGCTCTATTTCGGGGGCTTTACTTGTAGTCAGGCAGCATGAACACGGCGCGCTTGGTTTCGGCCGGGATGCCGGTCAGCCGCTGGGCCAGGCGGCCCAGCACGATCTCGGCGGTCGGCCCCTGGCGCGGCACCAGCGCATAAGCCACGCGAATCTGGGCCACGCAGTCCTCCGGCAGGCCCTTGTAGCGCATCAGGCAACGTGCCACGATGCGTGGCCCCAGCGTGGCGGCTTCTTCCGCGGAAAACGGGCCCTCCACCAGCATGCCAAAACGCTGCTCGGACAGGCGTGCGGCGCTGTCGATTTCGCGGGCGGTCGACAGCAGCCGCTCGGCCACGCGCAGCGGCAGTTCCTCGGCGGCACGGCGTCCGAAGTCGCGCTGGATCTGCTCGCTGTTGACCAAGTCGATCAGCAGCACGGCGCCCTGGTGTCTGAGCCGCCCTGAACGCGCAATCATGCGTGTCATGCGTTCGATGAACACCTGCTCGTTGATCAGGCCCGTCGACGGATCCACCCGGTCCAGCCCCTGGATACGACGCATGTTTTCGCGCCGGTGCTGGCTGCGCAGCATCAGCACGACCATGACAATCGGCAATTCGATCGCCATGCCGATCTGCATGCCATACATCGTGAGAAAGCTGACGGGAATCAGGCCGCCGAGGCGGGCCAGGGGAAAGACCGAGGCCGCGATCAGCGGCAGGCTTCCTGCCAGCAGCCAGCCACCGTAGCGATCGCCATGGCGCCCTGCCCATAGCAGCGCGGCAATGACGATGAACATCGAGACGACGATGTATGGCACCATGAGCTGAAAGCGGCTGGAAGGCTCCACCATGACGATGCCTGCGCTGATGACGATGCCCACGCCGCCCATGCCCGTCAGGAGGCGGTGTAGCGCGCGCGACCGCGCTGGCATGGAAACCACGGCAGAAGAAAACCAGAGCAGCGAGGCGACCGCCAGCACCGGCAATACCAGCGAGGACAGGTCGTTCCAGGCGGGCCATTGCGGCCAGAGGTGCAGACCCGCGATTCCGGTGATGGCCGCCTGTGTCAGCGCCATCAGTGCAACGCTCACGGCGTATAGCCCATAGGCTGCATCGCGCAGCGACGCGGCGCTGAGGGCCGCCAGCATCACGGCCAGGCCCGCTAACCCGAAGTAGATCCCCAGAATCAGCGAAGTGCGCTGCTCGGTGCGGCTCAGGTAGCTTTCGCTGATAAAGCGCAGCGGGGCGCCGAAGCTGTGTGCATTTTCGATGCGCACAAGATATTGCCTGGGTTCTTCCGCAGACACGGCCATGGGCAGCAGCGGATGGCGGTGCGGAACCGGCCAGGCATTCACGGCGATCGTATCTCCGGCGCTCTGTTCATTCCACTGGCCAGCACTGTCCAGGGTAAACAGCGACACCCGGTCGACCGATGAATAAGGAATCTCCAGGTACCAGCGTTCGGCATCCGGCGCTGGTGGCAGGGTGAAGCGTATCCATAGCGCTTGCCCCGTGATCAGTGGGTAGATCGCCTCCGGATGGGTGGGCTGCCAGCCCGACCCGCTGGCAGCGATGCCGGCGGGCGAGACTGGCGCGCCGGTTTCTATCCGGTAGTCGCCCCAGTCCATCAGCCCGACAGGGAGCGCTGGCGTTGAAAGGTCCAAGACCGTGCGGGCCATGGCGGCCGCGCTTGCAAGCCCGAGTCCCGAGGCCAGCAAGCACCACGCGGCGGCGGCCAATGCGTGCCTGAAAGCGCGAATTTGCTTGTTGAAACTATCGATGTTGACTGTGTCGCTCAAGCAAGGCATCTGATGGCGTAACAAAATGTTGCAAGTCCGCAAGTACATCATGGTTCCCGGAACTTTTCAAGGCGGTAGGGTCAACCGCGACAATAGACACATGAAATCAATACGGTTGAGAGAAGGCAAGGAACGTTCGCTGCTGCGGCGCCATCCCTGGGTGTTTGACGGTGCGATTGCCCGTGGCGGGGCGGATGCCGGTGAAACGGTGCGGGTCGAGGGGCACGACGGGCAGTTTCTTGGCTGGGCGGCCTTCAGCCCGAGTTCGAAAATTCGCGCCCGGGTCTGGAGTTTTGTCGAGGCCGAGCGTATCGATGCTTCGTTTTTTGTAGCGCGTATCGCAAGGGCCATAAGGGCCAGAAGCCGTTTTGACATACAAAGTGACGGGATGCGCCTGGTGCATGGCGAGTCCGACGGCTTGCCCGGCCTGGTGGTTGACCGCTATGCCGACACGCTGGTGGCACAGTTTTCCAGCTGCGGCGTCGAGCGCTGGAAAAGCGTGATCGTCGACGCCCTGTTGGCCGAGACCGGGCTCACGCGGCTGTACGAGCGCTCGGATGCCAGCGTGCGTTCGCTCGAAGGTCTGCCGGAGGCGACCGGCTGGCTGGCCGGAAGTGGCGCCACCGACCTCGTCATCACCGAACACGGCTGGCAACTGGGCCTGGACATCGCCACCGGCCACAAGACCGGCTTTTACCTGGACCAGCGCGACAGCCGCCGCAAGTTCGCCGAGCATGCGCGCCGCCTGCAGTTCCAGAACGTGCTCAACTGTTACTGCTACACCGGGGGCTTCACGGTGGCGGCGCTGGCCGGCGGCGCGGCGCATGTCACGTCGATCGACTCGTCCGGTCCGGCGATTGAAAAAGCCGCGGCCAATGTGGCGCTCAACGGCTTTGACGCCGGCCGCACCACCATGCTGGACGCCGATGTCAATGCCTCAATGCGGCAGTTCCACAAGGAGGGGAAAACCTTTGATGCCATCGTGCTGGACCCGCCCAAGTTTGCGCCCACCGTGGCCCATGCCGAACGTGCGGCGCGCGCCTACAAGGACATCAACCGCATTGCGCTGTCCATCCTGGCGCCCGGCGGCGTGCTGTTCACATATTCCTGCTCGGGCGGCATCAGCGCCGACCTGTTCCACAAGATCGTGGCGTCCGCCGGCACCGATGCCGGGGTCGATGCCTTCATCACCGAACGCCTGGGCGGTGCGCCCGACCACCCGATGACCGTCAGTTTCCCCGAGGGCGAGTACCTCAAGGGCCTGGTGCTGCTCAAAAAATAAGAGTCTTCAATAAAAAATGGCTCTTCCCCCCCCCCCGCTGGATGGGCATAGATAGCTATCAATAAAGTAGCAAAAAAGGATCACCGACGCTGGAACGCTTGACAGGGCCTGTAAAGTGATCCGACGGGCTCCGTGCGGAGCCAATGTGCGCCTCAGGGCCTTGCGTTGACGACTAAACTCCTCACCTCCACGGGTCCACCGTTCCCGCTTTTCTCCTGTTTTTCCTGTATTTTTTAGGCAGACACCATGAGTTTGATTCCCGTGACCATCCTGACCGGCTTCCTCGGCGCCGGCAAAACCACACTGCTCAAGCGCATCCTGACCGAAGCCCACGGCCAGAAAATCGCTGTGATCGAGAACGAGTTCGGCGAGGAAAACATCGACAACGAGATCCTGGTCAACGACACCCAGGAAAACATCATCCAGATGAACAACGGCTGCATCTGCTGCTCGATCCGCGAGGACCTGCGCGAGACCCTGCAGCTGCTGGCCGCCAAGAAGCGCAAGGGCCTGCTGGACTTCGAGCGCGTGGTGATCGAGACCACCGGGCTGGCCGATCCCGGCCCGGTGGCGCAGACCTTTTTCATGGACGAGGAAATCGCCGAACAGTACCTGCTCGACTCCATCCTGACGCTGGTCGATGCCAAACATGCGCCCACCCAGCTCAACGACCGCCAGGAGGCGCGCCGCCAGGTCGGGTTTGCCGACCAGATCTTCATCAGCAAGGCCGATCTGGTGGCCGAGGATGAAGTCCAGGCGCTGATGCATCGCCTCAAACACATGAACCCGCGCGCGCCGCAAAAAGCCGTGCATTTCGGCGAGGTGGCCATTGCCGACGTGTTTGACCTGCGCGGCTTCAACCTCAATGCCAAGCTCGACATCGATCCGGACTTCCTCAAGGCCGACGAGCACGACCATGCCGGCCATGAGCACGCGCACGGCGAGCATTGCGATCACCCGTCCCACGCGCAGGATGACAAACACGGCCATCACCACCACCACGATGACGACGTCAAGAGTTTCGTGTTCCGTTCGGAGCGCGCTTTTGATCCGGCGAAACTCGAGGACTTCCTCGGTGCCGTCGTCAACATCTACGGCCCGCGCATGTTGCGCTACAAGGGTGTGCTGAACATGCAGGGGACCGAGCGCAAGGTGATTTTCCAGGGCGTGCACCAGTTGATGGGCAGCGACTTGGGGCCGGCCTGGGCGGCGGACGAAACAAAGGTCAGCAAGATGGTGTTCATCGGCATCGATCTGCCGAAAGATATTTTTCTCCAGGGCCTGGAGCAATGTCTGGTTTGAGGTAGGCTGTCCACACAATGCCTTGAAAGGCGGGAGGGCCTCATGATTGTCTCCATTCTCCAACGTTTAGGCTCACGGGCATCCCAGCGTCCCGGTGAGCCGCTACAATCGCGCGCCGACTCCCCTGGCCGGTCAGCCCCGGCAAAAAGGCAAGGGGGGGAAGTCAGGGTAAGTACCGGCCTTGAAACGGCAGGTGCGGCGTTGAACAAACCGGACAATCAGGTAAAAGACAGGGTTGGGTTGACGAAGGTCAGCCTGGCCCGGAGTCAGCATGGGGACCATCCCGAAGCTGCCTCCACGAGGAGACCCAGTGTGAAAGCTCAAGCTAAAAAGTCCAAGGTCGCGGCCAAGTCCGCTGGAAAAGCCACGTCAGCCGGCAAAGCCAAAGCCACGACCAAAGTGGCGGTCAAACCAGCGGCTTCGAAAACCGCTGTGAAAAAGCCGGCTCCGGCGGCTTCCAAAACCAAGCCCAAAGCGGTTGCCAAGCCGGTGGCCAAAACCAAAGCGGGGGCCAAGCCCAAGGCGGCGCCCGTTGCGAAAAAGCCTGCGCCCGTTGCCAAAAGCCGTCCGGCCGTCAAGGCCGTGAAATCTGCCAAACCCGCCCCTGTTGTTAAACCCGCGGTCAAAGCCGCCAAACCTGTCACCAAGCCGGCCCCGCCGTCCGTGAAGGGCAAAGCTCCCGCCAAACCTGAAGAAAAAGTCATCATCAAAACGATCACCAAAACGGCGGCAGCCCCCGCCGTGAAAACCCCGCCCAGCCCCGCCAGCATTGCTGCGGCGCCCGCTCCGTTGAAGACGCCGGCCCTGAAGCCAGGACGCCGCGCCTCCTTGCGGAATTCCTCTTTTGCACCGCCGCCCGCGCCCATGATTCCGACCCACTCCCCTGACGCTGCGAAAGCCAGCTACTCCACCATTGCCGAGCGCGTGATCGCACCGCCCCCGCATGTGGCGGCCAAAAAAGATCCCAAACTCGCCAACAACTGGAAGACCAAGCAGGGGGAAGAGTTGACGGACGAAGAAGTCAAGGCCATGCCGGACTCGGAGTACATGAACGACAAGCAACTGGCCTTTTTCCGGCACAAGTTGTCCCTGCTCAAGCAGGACATCCACAACAGTGCCGGTGAAACCACCGAACACCTGCGGGAAGACACCGTGGTGGTGCCGGACCCGGCCGATCGCGCAACCATCGAAGAGGAACACGCTCTCGAGCTGCGTACACGTGACCGTGAGCGCAAGCTGCTCAAGAAAATCGAGCAGTCGATCGCCCGCATTGACTCCGGTGACTACGGTTACTGCGACGAGACCGGCGAGGCCATCGGTGTGGGACGCCTGATTGCCCGTCCAACGGCCAATTTGTCGCTGGAGGCGCAGCAGCGTCGTGAACTCAAGCAGAAAATGTTCGGCGACTGACCTTCCTGTTGTCCACTTCCTCCTGAACCGTTGTTGATGGCCAAAGAAGACACCACACCCGGCTTGCTTTCAAAAGTCGTGAAGTTCGTCCGCAACCCGGCGACGAACTGGTCCGAACTTGAAGGCAAGGAGTCGGACCGGGAGGAAGCCCTGAGCAAGCAGATGCTCAAGGAGATGATTGAGCGCAAACGCCGCAACGATTTTGTGCGCAAGCGCGAATTTGACATGCTCCGGAAAATGCGCAAGCGCGAGGCCATGACGGGCCAGGACCCTGGCGCCCGGCCGTCGTTCTTCCAGAGCAGCATGCCGTCCAAGCCGGACGACCGTGCCGTCACGCTGAAGAAAATCGACGAGATCGAAGCCCAGATGTCCATGCAGTGGTGGAAAACCAAGCATGGAAGTGCGGCAGCGGGCGTCACCGAGCCTTCCTCGCTGGCCCCGGCGACGCTGGCCGGTCCGACCAACCTCAGCACGCATGCCCCGCTGCTGGACAACGCGCTGCCCGCCAGCTATTCGGTCACGGCGCCCAGCGCCCTGACCGCGGCACTGGCTAAAACCGGGGCTGCCGCCACGTCGCCGCAGCCGGCATCGGTCCCCAAGCTGGAGGACCGTCCTGTCGCCGTCGCGCCGCCTGCCACGCCCCCCAGGCCTGCTGCCTCCAGACCGGCCATTTCTGCGGTCTCCCGCGACGGGGAGTCTTCGGGCTTTTCGGCATCCAAATTTTCCGTGGTGGATGCCTCGGAGGTGGCGCACGACCCCGAACTGGAGGAGGCCTCCATCCGTTTTGCCAATGGCGACGATGCAGGCGCGGAAGCCGGGCTGCTCGAAACGCTGGGTCCCCAGGGAGGCCGCGCCAAGCATGCAGACACCTGGCTCGCGCTGTTTGATCTGTACCGCGCCACCGGGCAGCAGGACAAGTTCGAAAACCTGGCCGTCGAGTTTGTCGGCCGGTTTGACCGTTCAGCGCCGCAGTGGTTCTCCATGCCCGAGATGGTGCAGCAGTTGTCCCAGCCGGCCAGCTCGGCCGGCCCGGTGGCTGGCAACGGGCCGGCTGCGGACTGGATCTGCCCGTCAAAACTGGGCATCCAGACCGTGGCGGCACTGAGCGCCGCCCTGGCTCGTGCGCCCATGCCCTGGCGGCTGGACTGGAAAAATCTCAAAACCATCGATGAAAACGCCGTGGAACCCCTGTGCAAGGTGTTCAGCGGCTGGGCGGCACAACCGGTGCAACTGCGTTTCATGGGTGAGGCGCAGTTGCAGCACGTGCTGCAGGACGCGACCCCCTCAGGGGTGCGGGACACGCCCCAGGCATGGTGGCAGTTGCGCCTGGAGACCCTGCGGGTGACGCACCAGCCGGACGAGTTTGAGTTGACGGCCCTCGATTTTTGCGTGACGTACGAGGTGTCGCCACCCGCCTGGGACAGTGCGCGCTGCGACTACAAGCCGCTGGAGCCGCGCGGCAGCGCCTTGGCCGGGCAGGCCATCATTGGCGATGTTTACCGCGATTCGGTGCCGTCCAGCCTCAGCAGCGCGCTGGAGGGCGATACCGAGATGGGCGGCAACTCCCAGATGAGCCATCTGTATGCGGTCGAACTGTCTGGCCAGATCGAGGGCGATGCCATTGCCGTGCTCGACACGCTCGAGGCCAAGCTGATGGGCGCAGACATCATGGTGATTTCGTGCGCGAAGCTGATTCGTGTTGATTTTTCTGCAGCCGGGACCCTGCTCAACTGGGTTTCCGCCCGGGAAGCCGAAAATCGCGCCGTGCAGTTCACCGATGTCAATCGTCTGGTGGCCGCATTTTTCAACGTGATTGGCATCACCGAACATGCCCGTGTCCTGACGCGCATCGACTAGCGCGGGCTGCGCGCCCCGCCGCATCGCGGGCTGCAAAAAATGCCGCCGCTGCCTGCACAACACACAGGCCGTTGCGCCGGGTGACCGGCACGCGGCTGCTGCGCCGGCTGTCACCAGCAGGGCCTTCCAGCGCCTGTTTTTTTCCTTCCTTTTCCCGCCTGTCACCCGAGCCGACATCAGTCCGGTCCACCCCTGGCTTAACGCAACACTTTCACTGGATGTTCTAAGTGCTTAATTTAGAACGATTTTTAATTGAGACCTGCTTGCGAAAGTGTTTCTAAGTGCTTGATTTCATTGAAAAAATTTGTAGCAAACCACTTGCATGGCAAAACTTTCCTGATAAAGTGGGAGAAAGTGCAATTTAGTGGTGAAAAGTGTTCTCAAAAGGTTTTTAACGGTGTTTCAAGGCGCGTCTTCTCTAGCTCTCGATACCAAGGGTCGGCTCTCTGTGCCAACCCGGCATCGCGACGTGCTCAGCGCCACCGCATCGAGCCAGCTGACCATCACCAAACACCCGCACGGTTGCCTCATGATATTCCCGCGCAACGAGTGGGAGAAATTCCGCGAACGCATTGCTTCGCTGCCGATGCAGGCACAGTGGTGGAAACGGATTTTCCTGGGCAACGCCATGGACGTTGACATGGACGCCGCCGGGCGCGTTCTGGTCTCCCCGGAATTGCGTAGCGCGGCAGGCATCAGCCGGGACACGGTGCTGCTTGGCATGGGCAGCTACTTCGAGTTGTGGGATGCGGCGACCTATGCGGCCCAGGAGGCCGAGCAGATGAAGGGCGAAATGCCCGATGTCTTCAGAGACTTTTCATTCTGAAAGACGACGGTGCAAGACACATGGACACACCGCACCGTCTTGTTGAACGAAGCGGTCGCAGCGCTTCAGATCAATCCGGACGGGCATTACATCGACGCGACCTTCGGGCGTGGTGGCCACTCGCGCCTCATTCTTTCGCAGCTGTCCGACCGGGGGCGGCTGACCGCCTTCGACAAGGACCCGGAGGCCATTGCCGAAGCGCAGACCATCGCCGACCCGCGTTTTTCCATCCGCCATCAGGCGTTCAGCCATCTGGGCGAGATGCCGGCGGGCAGTGCGGCGGGCATCCTGCTGGACCTGGGCATCAGCTCGCCGCAGATCGACAACCCGGCGCGCGGTTTTTCCTTCCGCGGCGACGGTCCGCTGGACATGCGCATGGACAGCACGCGTGGCCAGAGTGTGGCCGAGTGGCTGGCCGATGCAGAGACAGACACCATTGCGGAGGTCATTCGTGAATATGGCGAAGAACGGTTTGCTGGGCAGATCGCAAAGGCGATTGATCGTCGCCGACAGGAGCGGGGCGTTATTGCAACCACCGCTGAACTGGCCGAGGTCGTGGCTGGCGCGGTCAAAACCCGCGAGCCGGGCAAGGACCCTGCAACGCGCACATTTCAGGCTTTTCGGATTTTCATCAACGCCGAGCTTGAAGAGCTGCAACAGGCGCTAGAGGCTTCGCTGAAAGTACTGCAACCGGGAGGACGTTTGGTGGTGATCAGTTTCCATTCGCTGGAAGACCGCATCGTCAAGCAATTCATCGCCGAACATTCGCGCGAGGTGTTCGACCGCCGCGCGCCGTTTGCCGCGCCCAAGGCCATGCGGCTCAAGGCGCTGGAGCGTGTCAAGCCCGGCGCCGAAGAAGTGGCGGCCAACCCGCGCTCACGCAGCGCCGTCATGCGCGTGGCCGAACGGACCGAGGTGCCCGTGCAGGCGGGCACCCAGCGTTACCCGGGGACTTCAGCATGACGCGCCTGAATCTGGTCCTGCTGGTGGCTGTGCTGGTCAGCGCGCTGTACCTGGTGCGCACGCAGTACGAGTCACGCCGGCTGTTTGTCGAGCTGGAAAAAACCGTGGCACTCAGCCGCCAGCTCGAGTCCGACAAGGAGCGCCTGCAGGTTGAAAAGCGCGCGCAGGCCACGCCGTTGCGGGTGGAGCAGCTGTCCAGGGACAGGCTGCAGATGCGTTCGGCGACGCCGGCCATCACGCAATACGTCACCTATAAAAATCCGCCCGCGGCAGGTCACGCCCATGAGTAGAAGCGTGCGTTACACCTCCAGTCCGCTGCTGGCCAGCAAGACCCCGGTCTGGCGCAGCAAGCTGATCGTCGCCGGCATTGCCCTGGCTTTTGCCGGGCTGGCCGGCCGGGCGGCGTATGTGCAGGTGGTTGGCAACGAGTTCTTTCAGCGTCAGGGCGAAGTTCGTTTTGCCCGGACGCTGGAGCTGCCTGCCAACCGGGGCCGGATTCTGGACCGCAATGGACTCATTCTGGCGTCCAGCGTGCCGGCGTCGAGTATCTGGGCGATTCCCGAGGATGTCGAGGCGAGCAAAGCCCAGCTTGCCGAGCTGGCCAAACTCCTGGAAATGCCAGTGGCCGACCTCAACAAGAAACTGGCCAACGAGGACAAGACCTTTGTATGGGTCAAGCGCCAGGTCGATGAGCCTGTCGCACAAAAGATTCACAGTCTGGGGATCAAGGGCATTTACCAGCGCAAGGAATACAAACGCAAGTATCCGGAGGGTGAGACCATTGCACATGTGGTCGGCTTCACGAATGTGGAGGACCGCGGACAGGAAGGCATCGAACTCACTTTCAACAAGGATCTGGCGGGCAAGCCAGGTTCCCGGCGCGTGATCAAGGACCGCCTGGGGCGCGTGGTCGAAAGTATCGGGGAGCAGGTGCCGCCCGTGGAAGGCAAGGACATTCAGCTCAGCGTTGACAGCAAGGTGCAGTTTTTTGCCTATCAGAAGCTGCGCGATGCCGTGATTGAACGCAAGGCCAAGGCCGGCAGCGTGGTGGTGCTCGACACGATCACGGGCGAAGTGCTGGCGCTGGCCAACTATCCAAGTTATGTGCCTGACAAACGCCAGAACCTCACCGGCGAGCAGTTGCGCAACCGTGCGGTGACGGATACTTTCGAGCCGGGCTCGACCATGAAGCCCATCACCGTGGCCATGGCGCTCGAGGCGGGCAGGATCAAGCCGGGCACGCTCATTGAAACCGGCCCGGGGCGGATCAGCATTGGCGGATTCACCATCAGCGACACCCACAATTACGGCACGCTCACGGTGGAAGGGGTGATCCAGAAGTCAAGCAATGTCGGCGCACTCAAGATTGCCCAGAAGATGAGCCCGCATGAGATGTGGGAGACCTATGTTGCGCTGGGTTACGGGCAGAAGCCGCAAATCGAATTCCCGGGCGCAGTCACTGGGCGCTTGCGTCCATGGAAGTCATGGCGGCCCGTCGAGCAGGCCACGATGGCCTATGGCTATGGCCTGTCCGCCTCGCTGTTCCAGATGGCGCATTCCTACACGTCCTTCGCGCATGACGGCCGGATCATTCCGGTGACCATGCTCAAGAGCGGCGAGCCTGCGACGGGCGTGCAGGTGTTTTCACCAGAGAACGCGCGTGCGGTCAGGAAAATGCTGCAGATGGCAGCGGCGCCGGGCGGCACCGGCCAGCTGGCGCAGACCGTCGGGTATTCGGTTGGCGGCAAGTCAGGCACGGCGCACAAGCAGGTCGGCAAGGGCTATGCGAGCAACAAATACCGCGCGTGGTTCACCGGCATGGCACCGATTGACGCGCCCCGCATCATTGTTGCCGTGATGATTGATGAACCCAGTGACGGCAAATACTATGGCGGGCTGGCGGCCGCGCCGGTATTCAGCGAGGTCGTGCAGCAGACATTGCGCATGATGGGCGTTCAGCCCGACATGGCCGTCAAACCACAGATCGTCACCAACGCGGTGGAGGAGTCGTTCTGATGGAGCGGCTGCACACCCCCGAGCAGGCCGCGCACTGGTTGCACCAGCGCGTGAGCGGCAATCTCTGGACCGACAGCCGCAAGGTCGGTGCCGGTGATGGTTTTATTGCCTGGCCGGGTGCTGCCACCGATGCGCGCAAGTACGTGGCGGACGTTCTGGCCGCGGGCGCGCAGGCCTGCCTGGTGGAGCAGGCCGGGGCGGAGGCCTATGCCTTCAGCGACAGCCGTGTCGCGGCCTACAGCGGCCTGAAAACGGCGACGGCGCCGATCGCCGCGGCCTATTTTGAGTATCCAAGCAAAAAGCTGGACGTGCTGGCCGTGACCGGCACCAACGGCAAGACCTCGACCGCCTGGTGGCTGGCCCAGGCCTTGGGCAAGCTGGGCCGGCGCTGCGGCGTGGTCGGCACGCTGGGCATTGGACAGCCCGAGGCCATGGTGTTCAACGGCCTGACAACGCCCGATCCGGTGCTGCTGCAGCAGCAGCTCAGGCGCTGGGTGGACGACGGCTTTTCAGCGTGTGCGCTGGAGGCCTCGTCGATTGGCATTGCCGAGCACCGGCTGGACGCCACTGACATCCATGTGGCGATTTTCACCAACTTCACGCAGGACCACCTCGACTACCACCAGACCATGCAGGCCTACTGGGACGCCAAGGTCCGCTTGTTTGGCTGGTCCGGCCTGAGGGCGGCGGTGATCAACATCGATGACCCGCACGGGGCCGCGCTGGCCGTGTCGCTGCGCGAGTCGGGTCTCGACGTCTGGACCGTGTCCTGCCTGGCGCCCGCGCGCTTGCAGGCCCAGGCCATTCACCACGGCCTGGATTTTCTGGGCTTTGATGTGGTGGAGGGGGCGCAGCGGCATCGGCTCTCGACCGCACTGGTCGGGCAGTACAACGTGTCCAACCTGCTGGGGGTGATGGCGGCCCTGCGTGCGCTCGGTCTGCCTTTGGCCGACGTGGTGGAGGCCTGCGCCCACCTGTCGCCGGTGCCCGGACGCATGGACTCGATTGCGGTGCCGGGCCGGCCGCTGGTGGTGGTCGACTATGCCCACACCCCCGATGCCCTCGAGAAGGTGCTGGGCGCGCTCCGGCCGCTGGCCGCCGGTCGCTCTGGACAACTCTGGTGCGTTTTTGGCTGTGGCGGGGAGCGCGATGCCAGCAAGCGGCCGCTGATGGCGGCAGCGGCGGAAAAAGGGGCGGACCGGGTGGTGGTGACCAGTGACAACCCGCGCAGCGAAAATCCCGATGCCATCATCGACCAGATACTGAAGGGCTTTAGCCGCCGTGATGCCGTGCACGTTCAGCCAGACCGTGCCCTGGCGATCGCCCATGCGGTGGGTCGGGCACAGGCCGGCGACGTGGTCCTGATTGCCGGCAAGGGCCACGAAAGTTACCAGGAAACCGCGGGCGTCAAACTGCCGTTTTCCGACAAGGCGCAGGCCGAAGCGGCGCTGGACCAGGGTGCGAGCCGCCATGCCGCGCCGGGAGGCCTCGCATGATGACCTTGCAACAGGCCCTGCAGTGGTTGCCCTCGGCCCGGCTGGTGGGCGACGGCACGCTGCGGTTCCAGCGCGTGCACACGGACACGCGCAGCCTGCAGCCCGGCGACCTGTTTGTGGCGCTCAGGGGTGAACGTTTTGATGCCCATGATTTCCTGGCGCAGGCAAAAAGCGCGGGCGCGGTGGCGGCCCTGGCCGAGCATGGCCTGGGTGCCGAGCTCCCCGGCCTGCTGGTGGCCGATTCGAAGCAGGCGCTGGGCCAGCTTGCCGCGGGCTGGCGCTCGCAGTTCACCCTGCCGCTGATCGCCGTGACCGGCAGCAATGGCAAGACCACGGTCACGCAAATGGTGGCATCCATCCTGCGCGCCTGGAAGCGTGACGGTGCTTTTGCGACCGAAGGCAACTTCAACAATGACATTGGCGTGCCCTTGACGCTGCTGCGCCTGCGTGCCACCCACCAGGCTGGCGTGGTCGAACTGGGCATGAACCACCCCGGTGAAATTGCCAGCCTTGCAGCCATGACGCGGCCCACCGTGGCGCTGGTCAACAACGCGCAGCGCGAACATCTGGAGTTCATGGCCACGGTGGAAGCCGTCGCCCGCGAAAACGGCGCGGTCATCGCGGCGCTGCCGGCCTCGGGCGTCGCGGTGTTTCCGGCCGACGAAATGTACACACCGCTGTGGCGGGAACTCGCCGGAGCCCGCGCGGTGCTGACCTTCGCCGAGTCGGGCGAGGCCGACGTCACCGGGACGGCGCATTGGCTGGGCGGCGCCTGGCAGGTGTCGGCTGGCACGCCGCAAGGTGCTTTCGATTTTTCCCTGCAAGTGGCCGGCCGGCACAATGTCAAAAATGCCCTGGCCGCCACCGCCTGCGCCCTGGCGGCCGGCGCGCCGCTGGCGGCCATTTCTGCCGGGCTGTCGGCCTTTGTCCCGGTCAAGGGCCGCTCGCGTGCCCTCCAGCGCCAAGTGGCGGGCCACGCCCTCACGCTGATCGACGACAGCTACAACGCCAACCCGGATTCCGTGCGTGCCGCCATCGACGTGCTGGCCGAGCTGCCGGGGCCGCGCCTGCTGGTGCTGGGCGACATGGGCGAGGTGGGCGATCAGGGGCCGGCCTTCCACGTCGAGGTGGGTGCCCATGCGCGTGCGCGCGGCATTGAGCAGGTGTTCACGCTGGGCACGCAGTCCGCCGACGCTGCCAGGGCCTTCGGCAACGGCCGGCATTTTGGCGGCGACATCGATGCCCTGCAGGCCGCCGTGCTGGCGGCCTTGCCGGATGTGGCCAGCGTGCTGGTCAAGGGCTCGCGCTTCATGAAGATGGAGCGCGTGGTCCAGGCTATCACGGGCGACACACAACAACAAAAAGAGGAGAAGACCCATGCTGCTTAGCCTGGCCCAGTGGCTGCAAACCATGTCGCCGGAATTCGGCTACTTCCGCGTGTTCCAGTACCTGACATTTCGCGCGGTGATGGCCGCCATGACTGCCTTGCTGATCGGGTTGGTCGCCGGCCCTTTTGTGATTCGCCGCCTGATCAGCCTTAAGATCGGCCAGCCCATCCGCGAATATGCCATGCAGACCCACCTGAGCAAGAGCGGCACACCGACCATGGGCGGCGTGCTGATCCTGCTGGCCATCGGCATTTCCACGCTGCTGTGGTTTGACCTGAGCAACCGTTTTGTCTGGATTGTGCTGATCGTCACGCTCGGCTTTGGCGCCATTGGCTGGGCCGACGACTGGCGCAAGGTGGTGCACAAGGACCCCGAAGGCATGCGTTCGCGGGAAAAATACTTCTGGCAATCGGTGATCGGCCTGCTGGCCGCCCTCTACCTGGTGTTCAGCATCTCGGAAAGCTCCAACCTGCGGGTGCTGGAGCTGTTCATGAGCTGGGTGCAGTCCGGCTTTGACGTGAACCTGCCGCCCAAGGCCGGCTTGCAGCTGCCTTTCTTCAAGGAAATCAGCTACCCGCTCGGCGTGTTCGGTTTTGTGCTGCTGACCTACCTCGTGATTGTCGGCGCCAGCAATGCCGTGAACCTGACCGACGGCCTGGACGGGCTGGCAATCATGCCGGTCGTGATGGTCGGCTCGGCGCTCGGTGTGTTTGCCTATGTGACGGGCAGTGCCGTTTATTCAAAATACCTGTTTTTCCCGCACATCCCGGGCGCGGGCGAACTGCTGATCTTCTGCTCGGCCATGGCCGGTGCCGGTCTCGCCTTCCTGTGGTTCAACACCCATCCCGCGCAGGTCTTCATGGGCGACGTGGGCGCGCTGGCGCTGGGCGCCGCGCTGGGAACGATTGCGGTCATCGTGCGCCAGGAAATCGTGCTGGCCATCATGGGCGGTATTTTCGTGGTTGAAGCCCTTTCGGTGATGCTGCAGGTGATCTATTTCAAATACACGCGCAAGCGTTTTGGTGAAGGCCGGCGGCTGTTCCGGATGGCGCCGCTGCACCACCATTTCGAGAAAAGCGGCTGGAAGGAAACGCAGGTGGTCGTGCGCTTCTGGATCATCACCATGCTGCTGTGCCTGATTGGCCTGTCGACGCTGAAACTGCGATGAACACCGACGCATCCTCCCCTCCCGGCGAGGCGCCAGAAGCGCCTGAAGTGCCCGAAGTCCCGCCCGTGGCGGTGACGCAGGCGCACGCGCCGGAGCCTGTGCCTGTGCCTGTGCCTGTGCCGGCGCTGGAGGCGGAGCCCGCGGTACCAGCGGAGGAGTCCGCGTCGGAACTGGCATCGCCAGCCCCGGTGGCAGAAGATGACCTGAGCACCGTGGCCGGCAAAGCCGGCCCACGGCCGCTGCCCGAAACACTGACGGCCGCGCGCGATGCGGCGGCCTTTGTCGCGCAATTGTTTGCCGAGGTGAGCAGCCCCGAACCGACCCTGCCGGCGGTTCCCGTGGCGGCGTTGCCGGCCGACGAGCCGGTGCAGGCGGCTGCCGACGATGAGGCCCCGGCCGCCGGCGAAACGCCGGTGTCGGCGCTGCACGGCCAGCATGTCCTCATCCTGGGTCTGGGCGCTTCAGGGTTGGCCATGACCCGCTGGTGCGTGCGTCAGGGTGCGCGTGTCACCGTGGCCGATACCCGCGAGACGCCGCCCCAGCTGGCCCGCTTGCAGGCGGACTTGCCGCAGGTCGAATTCCGCGCCGGTGCTTTCGGGCCGGACCTGGTGGCGGGCAAGGACATCCGTGCCGTTTTCAAGAGCCCGGGCCTGTCGCCTGCGGAGGTCGCCCCGGTCTGGCAGGCGGCGCAGGCCATCGGCCTGTGGACAGGCGGCGAACTGGACCTGTTCGCCCGGGCCCTGCTTGAGCTGCGGGCCGAACGTGCTTACACCCCCAGGGTGCTGGCGATCACCGGGACGAACGGCAAGACGACCACGACGGCGCTCACCGGCCAGCTGGTGGCCCATGGCGGCAACACCGTGGCGGTGGCGGGAAACATCGGCCCCAACCTGCTGGACACGCTGGCGCAGCACCTTGATGCGGACAGCCTGCCCGAGGTCTGGGTGCTGGAGCTCTCGAGTTTCCAGCTCGACGGCGTGCAGGGTTTTGAGCCCACCGTCGCCACGGTGTTGAACCTGACGCAGGACCATCTGGACTGGCACGGCAGCATGCAAGCCTACGGCGCGGCCAAGGCGCGCATCTTCGGCAGCAAGGGCCTGATGGTGCTCAATCGCGATGATCCGGCGGTGATGGCCATGCTGCCCGAGCCGGTGCGCCTCAAGCTGCAAAAGCCGAAGTGGCGCGAATACGTGACCTTCGGGCTGGGCATGCCGCAACGGCCGGGCGACTTCGGCATCGAAACCGTCAATGGCATGGCCTGGCTGGTGCGTGCTGCCGAGGCCGACGAAACCGTCAAGCGCCGCAAGGACGAAGAAGTGGTGCTCTACATCCAGCGCCTGATGCCGGTCGAGGCCCTGCGCATCCGTGGCCGCCACAATGCCACCAACGCGCTGGCCGCGCTGGCGCTGGCCGGCGCGGTGGGCGGCAACCTGGCGTCCATGCTGCACGGCCTGCGCGAGTACACGGGCGAGCCGCACCGCGTGACCCCGGTGGCGGTGGTCCACGACGTCGAGTATTTTGACGACAGCAAGGGCACCAATGTGGGTGCCACCGTGGCGGCGTTGACTGGCCTGGGTGCCGAACGCAAACTGGTGCTGATCGCCGGTGGCGAAGGCAAGGGACAGGACTTTTCTCCGCTGGCCGGGCCGGTCCGCCAGCATGCCCGGGCGGTCGTGCTGATCGGGCGCGATGCGCCCCTGATCCGTGCGGCGCTGGAAGGCACGGGCGTGCCCCTGTTCGATGCCGGCTCCATGCAGGCCGCCGTTGAACTGGCGGCCCGGCAGGCGCAAGCCGGTGATGCCGTGCTGATGTCGCCGGCCTGCGCGAGTTTTGACATGTTCGACAACTATGGGCACCGCGCCCAGGTGTTTTGCGACGCGGTCCAGGCGCTCGCACAGGACGCGGGGGTGGTGTCATGACGGTGGCTGCCCGTCTTTCCGGCTGGTTCTCCAACCTGGGCGGCGCTGCGCCCGAGGGCCTGCCGGTGCGGCTGGGCGGCCAGCGCCGCGCGCGTTCCCCGTCGGCGCCGGTCCGCCTGTCGGGGGTGGACCAGGCCCTGATCTGGGTCACGGTGGCCCTGCTGGTCTGGGGCCTGGTCATGGTGTACTCCGCGTCCATCGCCATGCCGGACAACCCGAAGTTCGCGCGTTATGCCCACACCCACTTCCTGCTGCGCCATGCGCTGTCGCTGGGGGTGGCTTTTGCCATCGCCCTGCTGACCTTCCAGGTGCCGGTGTCGACCTGGGAAAAAGTCGCGCCCTGGCTGTTTGTGGCCTCGCTGGTGCTGCTGATGCTGGTGCTGATCCCCTTCATCGGCAAGGGTGTCAACGGCGCACGCCGCTGGATCTCGCTGGGTTTCATGAACTTCCAGCCCTCGGAACTCGCGAAGTTTGCGGTGCTGCTGTACGCCGCCGACTACATGGTGCGCAAGATGGAAGTCAAGGAACGCTTCTTCCGCGCCGTCCTGCCGATGGCCGTGGCCATTGGCATTGTGGGCCTGCTGCTGCTGGCCGAGCCCGACATGGGCGCCTTCATGGTCATCTCGGTGATCGCCATGGGCATTCTTTTCCTGGGCGGTGTCAACGCCCGCATGTTTTTTGTCATCGCCACCGTGGTGGTGATCGCCTTTGCGCTGATGGTGATGCTCAGCGACTGGCGCCGCGAGCGGATTTTTGCCTACCTCGATCCCTGGAGCGACAAATACGCGCTGGGCAAGGGCTACCAGCTCTCGCATTCCCTGATCGCCTTCGGGCGCGGCGAAATTTTCGGCGTGGGCCTGGGCGGCAGCATCGAAAAACTGCACTGGCTGCCCGAAGCCCACACCGACTTCCTGCTGGCAGTGATCGGCGAGGAGTTCGGTCTGTTGGGCGTTCTCTGCGTGATCGGCGCCTTCATGTGGATGACGCGTCGCATCATGCACATCGGTCGCCAGTCGATTGCGCTGGACCGACTGTTTGCCGGACTGGTGGCCCAGGGTGTGGGCATCTGGATAGGCTTCCAGGCCTTCATCAACATGGGCGTGAACCTCGGCGCCTTGCCGACCAAGGGCCTGACCCTGCCGCTGATGAGTTACGGCGGCTCGGCGATCCTGATGAACCTGATTTCGCTGGCGGTTGTCCTGCGCATCGATTACGAAAACAGGTTACTCATGCGCGGAGGGCGACCATGAGCTACCTGGCGAGGGGCCCCATCTTGATGGGGATCGACAGTAAAGCGAATGGGATGCGTTGCCGACGCCTGACGGTTCGCACTGTGCTGCAGTGCCGGAGGCAACAAGCATGAGCGATATCGCTAAGTGCGCCCTCATCATGGCCGGCGGCACCGGCGGCCACATCTTCCCGGGCCTGGCCGTGGCCGAGGCGCTGCGTGAGCGCGGCTGGCGCGTGCACTGGCTGGGCGGCCGGGGCACGGCCGACCATCCGAGCATGGAGAGCCAGCTCGTACCGCCGCGCGGTTTTCCCTTCGAGAGCATTGAATTTTCGGGCGTGCGCGGCAAGGGGGTGAGCACGCTGGCCCTGTTGCCGCTGCGCCTGCTCAAGGCCTTCTGGCAAAGCATTGCGGTGGTGCGCCGCGTCAAGCCCGATGTGGTGGTGGGGCTGGGTGGCTACATTGCCTTTCCCGCCGGCATGATGAGTGTGCTGCTGGGCAAACCGCTGGTGCTGCATGAGCAGAACTCGGTCGCCGGGCTGGTCAACAAGGTGCTGGCGGGGGTGGCCGACCGGGTGTTCACGGCCTTCCCGGGGGTGCTGAAAAACGCGACCTGGGTGGGCAACCCGCTGCGCCCGGCCTTCACGCAGCAGCCCGACCCGGCGGTCCGGTTTGCCGGCCGCAGCGGGCCCCTGAAATTGCTGGTGGTCGGTGGCAGCCTGGGCGCGCAGGCGCTGAACCGCATCGTGCCGCAGGCGCTGGCCCTGATCCCCGAGGCGCAGCGTCCCCAGGTCATCCACCAGAGCGGTGCCCGGCAAATCGAGGCGCTGCGCGAGAACTACCGCGCCGCCGGTGTGCAGGCCGAACTCACGCCCTTCATCAACGACACGGCCCGGGCTTTCGCCGAGGCCGACCTGGTGGTCTGCCGCGCCGGCGCCAGCACCGTGACTGAAATTGCGGCCGTCGGTGCCGCGGCGCTGTTCGTGCCGTTCCCGGCCGCGGTGGACGATCACCAGACCACCAACGCCGCCTTTCTGGTGGACAACGGCGGCGGCTGGCTGGTGCCGCAGCGTGACCTGACCCCTGAATTTCTGGCAAACATGCTACAAAAAACAGAGCGACCTGCGCTTTTACAACGGGCGCTTCAGGCCAAAAAGATGCAAAAAACAGATGCCACCGCCAACGTGGTGGCCGCCTGCGAGGAGCTGGCGACATGAAACACGCGATCAAACACATTCACTTCATCGGCCTGGGCGGCGCCGGCATGTCCGGCATTGCCGAGGTCCTGCACAACCTGGGATACGTGATCTCCGGCTCCGACCTGTCCGACAGCGCCACCTTGCGCCGTCTGGCCGGGCTGGGCATCCGGACCTTTGTCGGGCACGCCGCGGAAAACCTGGCCAGTGTCGATGCGGTCGTCACCTCGACGGCGGTCAAACCCGACAACCCCGAGGTGCTGGCGGCGCGCGAAAAACGCATCCCCGTGGTGCCGCGCGCGCTGATGCTGGCCGAACTGATGCGCCTGAAGCAGGGCATTGCGATCGCCGGCACGCACGGCAAGACCACCACCACCAGCCTGGTCGCCAGCATCCTGGCCGAGGGCGGTCTGGATCCCACCTTTGTGATCGGCGGGCGGCTCAACAGTGCCGGCGCCAATGCGCGGCTGGGTTCGGGCGACTACATCGTGGTCGAGGCCGACGAGTCGGATGCCTCCTTCCTCAACCTGTTGCCGGTGATGGCGGTGGTGACCAACATCGATGCCGACCACATGGAGACCTACGGCCACGACTTCGGCAACCTGAAGAAGGCCTTCGTCGATTTCCTGCACCGCATGCCGTTTTATGGCACGGCGATTTTGTGCACCGACGATGCGGCCGTGCGCGAAATCGTGCCCCAGGTGTCCTGCCCCATCACCAGCTACGGCTTCAATGAAGACGCGCAGGTGCGCGCCATCAACGTGAAGGCGGCCGGCGGGCAGATGCACTTCACGGTGCAGCGGCGCAACGGCGTGATCCTCCCCGACCTGCCGGTGGTGCTGAACCTGCCCGGCGAGCACAACGTGCTCAATGCGCTGTCGGCCATCGCGGTCGCGGTGGAGCTCAACATCCCCGACGCCTCGGTGCAGAAGGCCCTGGCCGAATTCAAGGGCGTGGGCCGGCGCTTCCAGCATTACGGCGATGTGCCGGCACCGGCCGGCGGCAGTTTTACCGTGATTGATGACTACGGCCACCACCCGGTCGAGATGGCCGCCACGCTGGCGGCGGCGCGCGGTGCCTACCCGGGCCGGCGCCTGGTGCTGGCCTTCCAGCCGCACCGCTTCACCCGCACGCGTGACTGCTTCGAGGATTTTGTGAAAGTCATCGCCCAGGCCGACAGTGTGCTGCTGTCCGAGGTCTACGCCGCCGGCGAGCCGCCGATTGTGGCGGCCGACGGCCGTTCGCTGGCACGCGCGCTGCGGGTGGCCGGCAAGGTCGAGCCGGTGTTCGTCGACGACATCGAGGCCATGCCGCAGGCGATCGCCGACAACGCCAGGGACGGCGACGTGGTGCTGTGCATGGGGGCCGGCACGATTGGTGCGGTGCCCGGCAAGGTGGTCGAAATGCTACAAAAAACAGAGCGTTCTGCGCAGGAAGGAAAAGGGCTGTGAGCCTGAAAGACTCCCAATTTGGCAAGGTGGCGGTGCTGCTGGGTGGCCACTCGGCCGAGCGCGAGGTGTCGCTGATGTCGGGCCGCGGGGTGCTGGAGGCGCTGCGTTCGCGCGGCGTGGATGCCCACGCCTTCGATCCGGCAGAGCGCGACCTCGGCGAGCTCAAACGCGAGAACTTCGCGCGCTGCTTCATTGCGCTGCATGGCCGCTTTGGCGAAGACGGCACCGTGCAGGGCGCGCTCGAGCTCTTGGGCATTCCCTACACCGGCTCTGGCGTGATGGCCTCCAGCATCGCCATCGACAAGGTCATGACCAAACGCATCTGGCTGGCCGAGGGCCTGTCGACCCCGAAGTACACCTTGCTGCGGCGCGGCGCCTTTGAGCGCCAGCAGGTGATTGCGGTCCCCGACGACCTGGGGCTGCCGCTGATCGTCAAGCCGGCGCGCGAAGGTTCGTCCATCGGCGTGGTCAAGGTGGCCGGTTATTCCGGCATGGTCGACGCGGTCGAACAGGCGGCGCAGATGGATGCCGACGTGTTGTGCGAGCAGTTCATCAGCGGTGATGAAGTGACCTGCCCGGTGCTGGGCACGGGCGAGGATGCGCGGGCCCTGCCGGTGATCCGCATCGTTGCGCCCGAGGGCAACTATGACTACCAGAACAAATACTTCACCGACACCACGCAATACCTGGTGCCCTGCGGCCTGCCGGCCGGCGAGGAAGCGGTGATCCAGGCGCTGGTGCTGCAGGCCTACCGCTTGCTGGGTTGCCGCGGCTGGGGCCGCCTCGACGTGATGATCGACGGCAAAACCCGTCAGCCCTACCTGCTGGAAATCAACACCTCGCCCGGCATGACCAGTCATTCGCTGGTGCCGATGTCGGCACGTGCCGCGGGCATGAGTTATGAGGACCTCTGCCTGGACGTGCTGCGCACGGCCAGCCTGGACAACCCGCGTACTCCGGGAGGCGCTGCGTGAGCCAAACCCTGCCTGTCCCGCTGGACGTCAAGCTCATGAACACCACATCGCTGGTGCTGGGGCTGGCGTTTGCGGGCATGCTGGTGACCTTCGGGGTGTCGTGGCTGCTGCAGCAGAACCTGTTTCGCCTCACGGCCATCCGGGTCGGCGGCGACTTGGGCCACAACAACGCGGTCACGCTGCGCGCCAATGTCGTTCCCAAGCTGACGGGCAATTTTTTCACAGTCGATCTGGTCCGTACCCAGGCGGCATTCGAGAGCGTGCCCTGGGTGCGCAAGGCGGTGGTGCAGCGCGAGTTCCCCAACCGGCTGCGGGTGGTGCTGCAGGAGCACCAGGCCATTGCCTTCTGGGGGCAGGAGGGCGATGCCCGCCTGGTCAACAGCTACGGCGAGGTGTTCGAGGCCAACCAGGGCGACGTCGAGGCCGACGATCTGCCGCTGCTCAACGGGCCGCAGGGCCAGGCCGTGCTGGTTCTGGCGGGTTACCGCAGGCTGGCCCCGGTGTTCGAAAAAGTGGACACGCGGCTGGAACAGCTGGAGCTGACGGCCCGCGGCAGCTGGCGGGCCAGGCTCGAGGACGGTGTGGTCATCGAATTGGGACTGGGCTCCCTTGAGGAGATCCACAGCCGTGCCGAGCGATTCATCGCCACGCTGACGCAGGTGTCCAGCAGGTTCGGCCGCAATCTCGAGTCGGCCGACCTGCGTTACGGCAACGGGTATGCACTCAAGCTCAGAGGCGTCACCACCACGGTGTTGGGCGGCAAAGAGGACAGGAAAGCAAAAAGGTAAAGATATGGCGAAAGAATACAAAGATCTCGTGGTGGGGCTGGACATCGGGACCAGCAAGGTCATGGCGGTGGTGGCCGAGGTCCTGCCCGGTGGCGAGCTCAAGCTGGCCGGCTTGGGCATCGCCTACAGCAACGGGCTCAAGCGCGGCGTGGTGGTCAACATCGACGCCACGGTGCAGAGCATCCAGCAGGCGCTGAAGGAGGCCGAACTGATGGCCGACTGCAAGATCGCGCGGGTCTACACCGGCATCACCGGCAGCCACATCCGCGGCATCAACTCCAGCGGCATGGTGGCGGTCAAGGACAAGGAAGTCACGCAGGCCGACGTGGCCCGCGTCATCGAGACGGCCAAGGCCATCAACATCTCCACCGACCAGCGCCTGCTGCTGGTCGAGCCGCAGGAGTTCGTGATCGACGGCCAGGACGTGCGCGAACCGATCGGCATGAGCGGCATCCGGCTGGAAGCCAAGGTGCACATCGTGACCGGCGCGCAAAGTGCGGCGGAAAACATTATCAAGTGCGTGCGCCGCTGCGGCCTCGAAGTGGACCAGCTGATGCTCAACCCGCTGGCCTCCAGCCTGTCGGTGCTCAGCCGCGACGAGCAGGAGCTCGGCGTCGCGCTGGTCGACATCGGCGCGGGCACCACCGACGTGGCGATTTTCACCGGCGGCGCGATCCGGCACACGGCCGTGATCCCGATCGCCGGCGACCTGATCACCAGCGACATCGCCATGGCGCTGCGCACCCCGACCAAGGACGCCGAAGACATCAAGGTCGAAAGCGGTTTTGCCAAGCAGCTGCTGGCCGATCCGGACACCCAGGTCGAAGTACCGGGCCTGGGTGACCGCGGGCCGCGCATGCTCAGCAAGCAGGCGCTGGCCGGTGTGATCGAGCCGCGCATCGAGGAAATTTTCTCGCTGGTGCAGCAGGTCATCCGCGAGTCGGGTTACGAGGAAGTGCTGTCGTCCGGCATCGTGATCACCGGCGGCAGCGCGGTCATGCCGGGCATGGTCGAACTCGGCGAAGACATTTTTCTCAAGCCGGTGCGGCGCGGCATTCCGCGTTATTCCAGCGCACTGTCGGACATGGTGGCCCAGCCGCGCGCGGCCACCGTCATGGGGTTGCTCGAGGAAGCGCGGCTGGCGCGCATGCGCGGGCACCGCGTCGCGCAGAAGGCAGGCAGTGTTCACAACGCTTTTGGCCGGGTCAAGGACTGGCTGGTGGGGAACTTCTGATGAAAAAATTTCCGATTTTTATCTGGCGGAGTCCGCGCTGCAGCCACTCGGGGGGCGCCGATCCCCCTGCGTGATGGCTGACCGATGGAAAAGAAACTAATAAAAATTTTTGGCAACTGCAACATATGGATAGGAGGCTCACATGAGCATCGAAATGATTGAAATCGAAGAGTTCAACCAGGGCACGCAAATCAAGGTGATCGGCGTGGGTGGCGGCGGCGGCAATGCGGTCGAACACATGATCGGGCGCAACGTCCAGGGCGTGGAGTTCATCTGCGCCAACACCGACGCACAGGCGCTCGGCCGCGGCAGCGCGCACAAGCAGATCCAGCTCGGCGGCAGCGGCCTGGGCGCAGGCAGCAAGCCCGAGAAGGGCCGCGACGCGGCCGAGCTGGCGGTGGACGACATCCGCGCCGCCATCGCCGGCGCGCACATGCTGTTCATCACCGCCGGCATGGGCGGCGGCACCGGCACGGGCGCGGCGCCGGTGATTGCACGCATCGCAAAAGAAATGGGCATCCTCACCGTCGGTGTGGTGACCAAGCCGTTCGAGTTCGAGGGCGGGCGCCGCATGACCAATGCCGACCTCGGCCTGGCCGAACTCGAGGCCAATGTCGATTCGCTGATCGTGGTGCTCAACGAGAAGCTGCTCGAGGTGCTGGGCGACGACGTGACGCAGGATGAAGCCTTTGCGCACGCCAACGATGTGCTGAAAAACGCCGTCGGCGGCATCGCCGAGATCATCAACGTCCCCGGCCACGTCAATGTCGACTTCGAAGACGTTCGCACGGTGATGGGCGAACCCGGCAAGGCCATGATGGGCACGGCTCGCGCCAACGGCCCGGACCGCGCACGCATCGCGGCCGAGCAGGCCGTCGCCTGCCCGCTGCTCGAAGGCATTGACCTGTCAGGTGCCAAGGGCGTGCTGGTGCTGATCAGCGCGGCCAAGGGGTCGCTCAAGCTCAACGAGTCCAAGCTCGCGATGAACACCATCCGCGCCTACGCCTCGCCCGATGCGCATGTGATCTACGGCACGGCCTACGACGACGACCTGGGCGAAGACATCCGCGTCACCGTGGTCGCCACCGGCCTGAGCCGCCAGGGCGTACGCCGCCAGGCGCCTCCGCTGCAGGTGCTGCGTACCGGCACCGACAACATGCCGGTGCTCAACATGGCGATCGGCGGCGGCACCGTCAGCGGCTCCCATCCGGGCGGCAGCAGCATGGGTTCGGCACAGACCGACTACGGCAACATGACGGTCCCCAGCGTCTGGCGCACCAACCGCACGCAGGCCGCGGCCAAGGTCGATGCGCTGGCGTCGGGCGGCATGGACGACTTCGAGATTCCAGCCTTCTTGCGCAAGCAGGCGGATTGATCGATGTAAAGCTACTGCGCAACCCGATCTTGCGTCTGCGGTGCTCACCGTACCTGGGTACGGCTCCGCTCCTCAACGCAAGCTCGGGCTGCTCGCGACGCTTTCCATTCGATCAATCGGGGATTCGATAGCTGGAGCCGCTAATCACACAGGCTATATGCGTCATTGCGCATGACCCGGTGCGTCTTGAGTGGCCTCAAACTAAAATAATGCCATGCTGGCCCAAAGAACCCTCAAATCCCTGACCAAGGCGGTCGGTGTGGGCCTGCACAGCGGTCAGCGGGTCGAGCTGACTTTGCGGCCGGCGGCGCCGGACACGGGCATTGTGTTTCGGCGCGTGGACCTGCCGCAGCCGGTGGACATTCCCATTTCCGCGCAGGCGGTGACCGACACGCGCCTGGCCTCCACCATTTCCAGCGGCAGCGCCAAAGTGCACACGGTTGAACACCTGATGTCGGCCTGTGCCGGCCTGGGCATCGACAACCTGTATGTGGACATCACGGCCGAAGAGGTGCCGATTCTCGACGGCTCGGCCTCCTCGTTTGTGTTTTTGCTGCAGTCGGCCGGCATTGAACTGCAGGCGGCGCCCAAGCGTTTTATCCGCGTGCTCAAGCCGGTGGAGGTGCGCGAAGGGCAGGGCGCCAGCGAGAAATGGGCACGCCTGTCGCCCTACAACGGCTACAAGCTCGGGTTTGAAATCGACTTCGACCATCCGGCGGTGGATTCCACCGGCCAGCGGGTGGAGTTCGACATGGGCAGCGGCTCCTACAGCCGCGACATCGCGCGCGCCCGCACCTTCGGTTTTACCAAGGACGTCGAGATGATGCGCGCCAACGGGCTGGCCCTCGGCGGTGGCCTGGACAATGCCATCGTGATGGACGACTACAAGGTGCTCAACACCGACGGCCTGCGTTACAACGATGAGTTCGTCAAACACAAGATACTCGACGCAATGGGCGACCTGTACCTGCTCGGTAAACCGCTGCTGGCCGCCTACACGGCCTTCCGTTCCGGCCATGCGCTGAACAACAAGCTGCTGCGCGAGCTGCTGTCGCACGAAGATGCCTGGGAAGTCGTCACCTTCGACGACGAAAAAAAAGCGCCTGAGGGTTTTGCGACCCTGGCGCGGGCCTGGTAGCTGCAGGGCCGCACGCAGGAGGATGCATGCCAGTTTTTCGCGTCGCTATTTTCCTTCTGCTGTTCGCGGCCGGTGCATCCTTTGCGCTGTATGCGATCACCTCCCAGGTCCGTTACAAGCGTGCGGGGCTCGCCATCCTCAAATGGACCGTGGTGGCCGCTTTCGTCTTTTTTGCCGTGCTGATTGCGGACCACGTGATCTGACAGGGCGCCCCGGATGTTGATTCACATCCGGGATGACAGATAGAGACAGCGGGGCACGGCTTGGGCGAATCGTGCGCCTCTTCGCTGCCTCTCTCAGTAGTGCCTGCCGTCCTTGAACGACGCGGTGGATTTGCGCTGCAGCGTGGCGGCGCGCGCCAGGATAGCGGCGGAACCTCCCACATGGGCATGGGTGATGGCCAGGCCCAGCGCGTCGGCGGCGTCCTTGCCCGGCAGTGATGGCAGTTTCAAGAGGCGCATCACCATCTCCTGCACCTCGGGCTTGCCGGCCTTGCCGTAACCGGCCACCGCCTTTTTCATCTGCAGCGGGGTGTACTCGGCGACCTCGATGTTGCAGCTGACCAGGGCCGTGAGGCAGGCGCCGCGCGCCTGGCCCAGCATCAGCGTGGCCTGCGGGTTGACGTTGACAAACACGATCTCGCAGGCCGAGCTGTCGGGCGTGTAGCGGGCGGTGATTTCGCAGATGCCGTCGAACAGCACCTTGAGCCGCGCCGGCAGGTTGCCGCGGTCCAGGTGGGTGGTCTTGATGGTGCCGCTGGCGACATAACTGAGCGCGTGGCCTTCCACGTCGATCACGCCGAAGCCGGTGATCTGCAGGCCGGGGTCGATGCCGAGGATTCTCATTGCTCTGTTTTTTATAGCTGCTCGCGACCGTGGATTATGGGCTAGAGGCCAAAATACCATCGAACCGAATGGAAAAACACCGGCGCGGCAAAACACAGGGCGTCGACCCGGTCCAGCAGGCCGGTGGCGCCGGTGACCGACCGGCCTTCGCTGCCCCAGTTGGTGATGCCGCGGTCGCGCTTGAGGGCCTTCATCACCAGGTGGCCGAGTGAGCCGGCGACGCAGGCGATCAGCGCCATGGCCACCGCCTGGGCCGGCTTGAACGGTGTCAGGCCCGACATCAGCCCGCCGACAAAACCCCCGACCGCCAGCCCGATCAGCCAGCTGCTCCAGTGAAAACTCTGGCTGACCTGGGGCGCCGTGGGCGGGCGCGGCCACTTGCGCGCGGCCAGGTGCTGCACCAGCATGCCGGTCTGCACGACAAACACCAGAAAAAACACCAGGAAGGCGTTTTTGCCGCTGTAACCCGGAAAGTCCAGCAGCAGCAGGGCTGGCACATGGCTGATGCCATAAACACAGACCATGATGCCCCACTGCAGCTTGGCATTGCGCTCCAGAAAGCGCTGCGGGTCGTTGGCCAGGGCGCTGACCACCGGGATCGCCAGGAACACATACACCGGGATGAACACGGTCACCAGGTCAAAGCGCTCGGTCATGACCAGCCAGAACTGGACCGGCAGCACCACAAAAAAAGCCAGCACCAGGCTGCGGTGGTCGCCGCGCCGGGTCGGCGACAGCGTGATGAATTCGCGCAGGGCGAAAAAAGCCACCAGGGCAAACAGCAGGGTGGCCACTGTCTCGCCCAGGGCCCAGCCGATCCAGAACACGGTGCACATGATCCACGAGGTGTTGAGCAGGCTGCTGAACTCCTTGATGTCCTGGGTGCGGATCTCGTCCTCGCCGCTGTCGCGCAGCGACATGATGAGCGCCGCGATGCCGGCCACGATCAGCAGGCCGAACACCACGACAAACAGCAGGCCGACTTGGTTGGACGGGCTCAGGTTGCGCAGAAAGCTGCTCATCAGCTCTCCCTCAGCGCCAGCACGGCGTCACGCGCACGCGCCAGGAAGGCGGCGCGGTCCTCGCCTTCCTGCAGCGCCAGGGGCGCACCGAAGGTGACCGAACACAGAATGGGCACCGGCACGACTTCGCCCTTGGGCATGACGCGCTGCACGTTGTTGATCCAGGCCGGCACCAGCACCACCTGCGGAAATTTCTGCGCCAGGTTGTACAGGCCCGACTTGAAGGCCTGCGGCTCCTCCTGGTTGCCGCGTGTGCCCTCGGGAAACAGGATGATGGAGTCGCCGCTTTCGAGCGCATCGATCAGCGGCTCCAGCGGGTCCTGGTCGCCGGTCTTGGCGCGGTCCACGTAGATCGCGTTGAACACGGCCGTGGTGAGCCACTGCTTGAACGGCGTTTTGGTCCAGTAGTCCTTGGCGGCGATGGGCCGCGTGATGCTGCGCAGCTCGCTGGGCAGGGCGGCCCAGATCAGCACCAGGTCGGCGTGGCTCTGGTGGTTGGCGAAATAAATGCGCTGTTCGGCCTTGGGCGGGCAGCCCTGCCAGCGTGCCTGCGCGCCGGTCAGCGCACGGATCAGGCCCAGCAGAAACAGGCTCATGATTTTGGCAAGCATCTATAAGCCCCCACGCTTGTCGCTTCGCGTACTACGCTGCCCCCCGAGGGGGCCGCTGCGCATGCGGCCCGGCGAAGCCGGTTCCGCAGCCCCGGCTGGTCTGGGACCGCTATTGTCATTCCAATGGCTCATGATCTTCGAAGGACGGGCAATTTGCCTGCTCATGGAACTTCCACGCCGCCCATGCGCGCGGCGATGGTGGAGGCGCGCGACGCGAGGTAGCCCGAGCCCGGGCGGGTCTCGAAGTACTTGGGACGCGGCAGCATGACGGCCAGGCGCGCGGCCTCGTAGGCGCTGAGTTTCGAGGCGGGCTTGCGGAAATAGTGCTGGGCCGCGGCTTCGGCGCCGAACACGCCTTCGCCCCATTCGACATTGTTGAGGTAGATTTCCAGGATGCGCTGCTTGCTCAGCAGGGCTTCGAGCAGCAGGGTCAGCACCAGCTCCTGGCCCTTGCGCATCAGGGTGCGTTCGCCCGAGAGAAACAGGTTTTTGGCCAACTGCTGGGTGATGGTGGAGCCGCCCACAATCTTGGGTGGTTTGGCGGCCTTGGCCATGCCCGCCGGCGCGGCGCGGCTGGACAGCCTGCTGGCAGCCTTGTCGGCGCGCTGCTCGGCCTGGGTGTTTTTCTCCCAAGCCTTTTCGAGGGCTTCCAGGTCCACCCCTTCGTGCTCGATGAAGGTAGCGTCTTCGGACGCGATGACCGCACGCTTGAGGTTGGCCGGCAGCTCGGCATAAGGCACCCACTGCTGGCGCCATTTGAGCTCGCCCTTTTCCGTGACCAGGCGGTACGCTTCCGAGCGCTGGAAGGCCGTGGACTGCGGATCCACCACGACCATCAGCGCGATGCGGCCGGCAAAATAGAGCTGCAGCGCCACGGCGGCCAGCAGCACCAGCAGGATCCAGCGCAGCACGGCTTTCATGCCGGGGCCTTGGGCGGTTGCTGCATTTCCCGGAGCACCTGGGCAGAAGGCGGGCGCACGCCGCGCCAGAACAGGAAGGATTCGGCGGCCTGCTCCACCAGCATGCCGAGACCGTCGCGCGGCACCGCGCCGTGGGCGCGTGCCCAGTCGGTGAACCCCTGGGCAGCCGCGCCATACATCATGTCGTAGGCCAGCGCGCCGGGTTTGAGCAGGCGTGGGTCCAGCGTGATGGCTGCGCCGCTGAGGCTGCTCGCCGTGGCGTTGATAATCACATCAAAACCGGCCTCCAGCCCTTGCATCTCCTGCGCCACCAGCTCTGTTTTTTGTAGCAACTGCTGCAGCGAAGGATGGCTGGTGTGGCGCGCCACCAGCTCGACCGCACGCGCGTGCGTGCGGTTGGCGACCACCAGGCGGCGCGGCCCGGCCGCCAGCAGCGGCCCCAGCACGCCGGCCGCCGCCCCACCGGCGCCGAGCAGCAGCAGGTCACGCCCGGCCAGCCGGACGCCCGCATTGTTCTGGATGTCATTGACCAGGCCGATGCCGTCGGTGTTGTCGGCCTCGATGCGGCCGGCGTCGAATTTCAGCGTGTTGGCCGCCTGCGCCAGCTGGGCGCGTTCGGTGGCGCTGGTGGCCAACCGGAAAGCCTCGAACTTGAAGGGCACGGTGACGTTGCAGCCGCGTCCGCCGCTGTCTATCCATTGCTGCAGCGCCTGGGCGAAGTGGTCCAGCGGCGCCAGCAGCTTGCGGTAGTCCATGGCCTGGCCGGTCAGCTCGGCAAAACGCGCGTGGATGGCGGGCGACTTGCTGTGTTCCACCGGGTTGCCGAGGACGCAATAGTGATCCATGGGGCCGCTCATCGCTCAAGGAGCCTGGTTTCCAGCGTCTCGTTGCTCGCGAACCTGAAACGCGAAACCACCACGATCTGGTCGGCCTTGCGGCGCATGGCCTCGCTGAAACGGTCAAACGGGCCGGTGTTGCGTGCAATGCCCTGGGCTCGCCGGTCCAGCGTCAGGTTACCCGAGGTTTCGGCCACCTCGGTGGACAGAATGCGGCCGTCGAAGTTCACCGTGAGCACCATGGTGAGTTCGCCGTACAGTTTTTTGCCGGCCTGCTCGGGAAAGTTCACCGTGCCTTTTTCCTCGATCTTGCGGCGCAGCGTGTCGTAGTACACGGCATACACCTCCTCGCGGGTGGCGGGGCTGATGTAGCGCTTTTTGGGCCGCGCGTTTTCTTCGTTGATGCGCCGTTCGATTTCCGCCAGGATCTTGATCAGCTGCTTGCGCTTTTCCTCGCGCTCGGCCTGGGCCGGATCGGCGGACGGCACTTTCGGGTCCGGTGGCGGCATGGCCGCGAGCTGCTTTTTGATCTGTGCCAGCAGCATGGTCTGCTGCTCCTGCATGGTCTCGACCTTGCGCTGCGCATCTTCGCTGGCGTCGCCCAGTTCGGTCAGCGCCGAAGGCGGCAGCGGACTGGTGGCCCGGCCTTTTTCCGCCTCGCCGCCACCGGCCAGTGAGGCCTGGGCGATGGCCTTGGCCTGGTCCGGACGTTCGCTGGACTTCGCATTGACGAGGATCACCTCCAGCGGGGTGTCCTGGAAAATCCGGTTGAAACGTTCCGGATCGACAAAACGCACGGTCAGCAGGACCGCATGGAGGGCGAGCGATACGCCCAGGGCGATTTGCAGGGTGCTGGGGGACTTCACAGGAGGGGATTATCGGGGCTAAGCTGCCGCGGTGGCGGCGGCGGCATCGTCGGCCGGCTCGTTCAGATCAACGGCGATCGAGATCGGACCAGCGGCGATTTCCGATTCGTTGTCTTCCTCGGCCACCTGCTCGGCAGCGGCTTCGTCCACCACGGCGTCCAGGCGCTCGAGCACCGTGCTGTGGATGTCGAGCGTGATCTCGTCGATGTCGCCCAGGCGGATGCGCACCTTCGCGCCGCGCGGCAGCCCCTGGGCCCCGGCGGCGGGCAACACCAGCGGCAGGTCGTCGGCGCGCACCAGGTTGTCCTTGAAGGCCGTCGCCGTGAGCTCGGTGATCTGGTTCTGCTGCAGGTATTTGAGTGTCCAGTAACGCTCGATGCCGGCCTGGAAAGCGTTGTAGGCGCTGTAGGCGCCATCAAAGCCCGAGATGATGGAAAACAGCTCCGCGTCTTTCGGCTTGAACGGTGCGGCCAGCGCGGCCGTGCGGCCGTGTTTGACGCAGGCGATGATCTGCCACTGGTTGACCAGATCGGTGTAGCGGCGCAGCGGCGAGGTGGCCCAGGCGTAACTCTTGACGCCGATGCCGGCATGCGGCAGGGCCTTGGTGCCCATGCGCACCTTGACACCCGGCAGCAGGCTGGCCTGGCTGCGGTAAATGCCGGGCACGCCATGTGTGGCCATCCATTCGCCCCAGGTGCTGTTGGCCAGGATCATGGCCTCGGCGACGATCAGGTCCAGCGGCGCGCCGCGTTTGCGGATGCTGATGCTGACCGTCTCGTTGCCTTCCGGCTCCTTGCCCGGGGCAATGTCGAGCGAGAAGTTGTAGTCGGGCCGGTTGAAGTTTTCCGGCTTGCCGCGCACCACCTCGCGCTGGGCCTTCAGGTGCAGGGCCAGCCGGTGCAAAAAGGCCAGCTCCACGCCCCAGGTGACGCCGGCGGGCGGCGCGGCCTGCGCCGCTTCGAAGAAGGCTTCGTTGAAGGTGTCGTCCAACTGGTCGTGGCGCAGGTTGCTCACGATGGGCACCTGCTCCAGCCGCGTCACCGACTCACGGATCGCCAGCGTGGCTTCGTCGAACGTCACATACAGCGACAGGGCCGGGCAGTTGCGCCCTTCCTGCAGGGTGTAGCTCTGCACCACCTCATCGGGCAGCATGGTCAGCTTGTAACCCGGCATGTACACCGTGGACAGGCGTGCGCGCCCGACGGCGTCGACCGGGCTGCCCGGCAACACCGCCAGCCCCGGCGCGGCAATGTGGATGCCCAGCGTGACCGTGCCGCTGCCCAGGCCCTGCACCGACAGCGCATCGTCAATTTCGGTGGTGCTGGAATCGTCGATGGAAAACGCCCGGACGTCCGCAAGCGGCAACTCGTCGCTGATGGCGGGCGCCTGCACGGCCGGAAAACCCGTGCCTTTCGGGAAGTTTTCAAACAGGAAACGTTTCCAGTGGAACTGGTAGGGCGAGGCGATCGCGCCTGATTGCTGCAGCAGGTCCAGCGGCGCCTTGTGCGCCGAGCGCGAGGCCTCGACCACCGCCTTGTATTCGGGGCTGTTCTTGTCCGGCTTGAAGAGGATCTTGTAGAGCTGCTCGCGCACTGGCGCCGGGCACTGGCCCTGGACGAGCTCTTCGGCCCAGGCGCTGATTTGCGCAATCACCTGTTTTTTCTTCTCGATGGCCACCAGCGCCTGCTGGAGAATCTCGCCCGGCGCCTTGCGAAAGCGTCCCTTGCCGGCGCGGCGGAAGTAATGCGGCGCCTCGAACAGGCGGAACAGGGCGGCGGCCTGCTGCTCGATGGAAGCCGGTTTGGCCGGGTCGGCGCTGAAGTAGTCGCGCGCCAGGTCGGCAAAGCCGAATTCCTCGTCGCTCGCGAATTCCCAGGCCAGGTCCAGCTCGATTTCCGCGCTCAGGCGCTGGCCGGCGGCGACCAGCTCGGCCGGCGCGGGTTTTTCAAATTTCAGCAGCGCGTTGGCCGCCTTGACCTTGACCCGTTTGCCCGAGTCGAGCTCCACCTGCAGCGAGGTATCGGCTTCGGACAAGATGCGGCCGGCCAGAAACTTGCCGGCCTCTTCAAACAATACAAACAAAACGACATCCTTTGGTAACTTCTCTTAGTGTAATCAGCCGCCCGCGGGCCGGCCTCAGGCGAGTTCCAGGAAGTTCATCAGTTCCGGCAGGTGGCGCGCGAAGTCGCTGATGGCGTGGTCGCCGCCTTCGAGCAGCCGGATCTGCGCGCCGGGATAGCGGCCGGCCATTTCGCGCCAGTCCAGCACCTCGTCGCCCTTGGCGATGAGGGCGAAGTAGTTTTCCGGCCGGGCCACGGGACCGTGCGCCAGGGCGCGCAGCTCATCCACAAACCGCGGTTCGAAGAAAAAGCGTTCGTTCGGGTCGTGCCAGGCGGTCTGCTCGCCGATGTACTTCGCCAGGTCGCGCGCCGGATTCACCGCCGGGTTCAGCAGCACGGCCCTGCAGCCGCAGGTTTCGGCCACATGCGTCGCGTAAAAACCGCCCAGCGACGAACCCATCACCGCCATGCTGTCACGCGGCCAGCCGGCGATGCCCTGGCGCACCCTCTCCATCGCTTCCCGCGGTGAGGGCGGCAGTTGCGGACACCACCAGACCACCCCGGGGTGGTGGGCTTGCATCCACGCGGCGACCTGCCGGGCCTTGGCGGACTGGGGGGAGGAGCGGAAGCCGTGGAGGTAGAGGAGGTGGGTGGTGGGCATGGGGCTATGGTAAATCCCTCTGTATTCCTTTGCGTCCTTTTATGGCGGCCGGCTGCCGTAGATTATTTGGATGAAAAGTGGCTGCAGCCCTTGTTGTATGAGCGCAGACAGCTATTGAATTAATAGCGTTTCGATACACCGTTCGGACTGAGCCTGTCGACGCCGCCTTTGTGTCCGGTCTATACACGTCGCCAAAAAGAAAGTCACCAAAGAAAAGGCGACCCGATGGTCTGGGTCCCTCCGCTTCGCTGCGGGCAGCCTCCGGTGCTCGCCGAAAGTGGGGTCGAGCTCGAACTCGCTACGCTCAGACAATCGCTCGCCCTGATCCACTTTCGGCTGCGCTCCTCGGCCCAGCCCGACGGGTGGGGAACAAATTCGGGTGCGGGGAGTCCTGACGCGCGCAGCGCGTCAGGACGGAGTCAACAGACAGTCATGTTTGCACGCGAGTGCAGCACACGTTGCCAAATGAAGCTCCCCGCCATCGCCCAGCGGGGCGAGGGAGGGGCGGGGGGAGGGAGTGGGGAGTCACCCCTACTGCCCAGTGCGAACCTCAGCCGCAGCGTGATGCCGGGTTAACTTGAATTCGAGAACCCCGCCGGCACCAGCTGGCAGATAATCCTTCCTCATGTCCGCCGTTTTCGACAAACCTTCTCTTTTCCAGCGCGCCGCCCCGATGTTCCAGGGCTTTGACGGCCCGCTGGCGTTTGCCGTTTTCCTGCTGGCCAGCGCCGGCCTGATGATCATGTATTCGTCCGGCTTTGACCACGGCACCCGTTTCGTGGACCACGGCCGCAACATGCTGATTGCCGGGGGCATCATGTTTGTCGTGGCGCAGATCCCGCCACAGCGCCTGATGGCGTTTGCCGTGCCCCTGTATGTGCTGGGCGTGGCCCTGCTGGTGGCCGTGGCGATTTTTGGCATCACGAAAAAAGGCGCGAAACGCTGGATCAACCTGGGCATCGTGATCCAGCCCAGCGAAATCCTGAAAATTGCGATGCCGCTGATGCTGGCCTGGTGGTTCCAGAAACGCGAGGGCCAGTTGCGCCCGCTCGACTACCTGGTCGCCGGTTTGCTGCTGGTGGTGCCGGTCGGCCTGATCATGAAGCAGCCGGACCTGGGCACCTCGCTGCTGGTGCTGGCGGCCGGCCTGGCGGTGATCTTTTTTGCCGGGTTGAGCTGGAAGCTGATTGCACCGCCGGTGCTGCTGGGGCTGGCTGGGGTTTTCCTGGTGGTCTGGTTCGAGCCGCAGCTGTGCGCCGACGGCGTGCGCTGGCCGGTGCTGCACGACTACCAGCAGCAGCGCATCTGCACGCTGCTCGACCCGACGCGGGACCCGCTGGGCAAGGGCTTTCACATCATCCAGGGCATGATCGCCATCGGCTCGGGCGGGGTGTTTGGCAAGGGCTTCATGCAGGGCACGCAAACCCACCTGGAGTTCATCCCCGAACGCACCACCGACTTCATTTTTGCCGCCTACTCCGAGGAGTTCGGGCTGGTCGGCAACCTGCTGCTGATCGCCGGTTTCATTTTCCTGATCTTTCGCGGCCTGGTGATTGCGCTGGAGGCACCCACACTGTTCGCCCGCCTGCTCGCCGGTGCGGTCACCATGATCTTTTTCACCTACGCCTTCGTCAACATGGGCATGGTCAGCGGCATCCTGCCGGTGGTGGGCGTGCCGCTGCCCTTCATCAGTTACGGCGGCACGGCCATGGTGACCCTCGGGTTGGCGGTGGGCATCCTGATGTCGATTTCCAAGGCCAAACGGCTGGTGCAGTCATGAGCCCGGTGGCGAGGGGCCCCGCTCAGCGGGGATCGACAAGGCGAAGGACTGCGGGGACGCCGAAGCCCGGGAATGGGTTTCTCGATCAAGCCGATGAGGCGTCGAGTTGATGTCTTCCGTCAACCCGGTCACTATCATCGGCATCGGCAACATGGGCGGCGCCATGGCGGCCAACCTCCTTTCCCGGGGCTGGGCCGTGCAGGTCTGCGACATCGACCCTGTGAAAGTCGCCGATCTGGAAGAAAAAGGGGCTTCAGCCATTTCTGCACCTGCGCAGGCAGCTATCAATTCGGTAGCATTTATTGTCTGCGTGGTGGATGCCACACAGACCGACGCCGTGTTGTTCGGCGCGGACGGCCTGGCCCGCATGCTGCAGCCGGGGCACACCGTGGTGTTGTGCCCGACGATCTCACCGCAGGATGTCGAGGCTTTTGCGGACCGGCTGGCGGCGCTGGGGGTGCACACGGTGGACGCGCCCATGTCGGGCGGCCCGGCGCGTGCGCGGGATGGCTCCATGAGCCTGATGGTCGCCTGCGCACCGGCCGTGTATGAACATCAGGCGGACTTGCTGCAGGCGCTGTCGGCCAAGGTCTTTCGCATCAGCGACCAGGCTGGCGACGGGGCCCGCACCAAGCTGGTCAACAACCTGCTGGCCGGCATCAACCTGGTCGGGGCGGCCGAGGTGCTGGCCCTGGCCGGGCGCCTGGGCCTGGACCCGGGGCGGACCCTGGACGTCATCGAGCAGTCCAGCGGCCAGAGCTGGATAGGCTCCGACCGCATGCGCCGCGCCATTGCCGGCGACTATGCGCCACGCGCGCATGTGACGCTGCTCGAAAAAGACACCCGCCTGGCGGTGGAAGCGGCCCGGGCCGCCGGTTTCGAGGGGCCGCTGGGCGCGCGCGCCAGCGAAGTGTTTGCCCAGGCACATAGCGCGGGGCTGGCCGCGCTCGATGACGCGGCCATTTTCAAATACCTGGCGGACCGTTAGACCGGACCGCCAAGCCAAGCCAAGCCAAGCCAAGCCAAGCCAAGCCAAGCCAAGCCGCGCCGGGCAGACCATGGCCGGCGCAACAGCGGCGGGTAGCGGCCCGGGAGACGCAGGAATAAGTTCTTGCGCTCCAGCCTGGGGTCGGCTACAAAGAAGGGCAAGCGCTTGTAATCCCTTTTTCTCAAGGAGAATTCTGATGGCTGGCAAATTCGAACTCAAGAAATCCAAAAACGACAAGTATTTCTTTTCCTTGCTGGCGGGCAATGGGCAGACCATTCTGGTCAGCGAGATGTACGACACCAAGGCCAGCGCCCTGGCCGGCATTGAATCCGTCAAGAAAAATGCCGCGGATGAAGCAAAGTATGTGCGCCTGGACGGCAAGGACGGATCGCCCTATTTCACGCTGCGCGCCGGCAACAACCAGGTGATCGGCCAGAGCCAGATGTACGCCAGTGCCGCCGCGCGCGACAGCGGCATCGCATCGTGCAAAACCGACGGGCCGGGTGCGGCAACCAGCGACCTGAGCGCCTGATCACCGCCGGCGGTGGCAGGTGTTCCGGGCTTCTGCCCGTCCCGGCGGACAGAAGCCTTGCAGGGGCGGGGCCGGATCAGACTGCCTACAATGACCGCATGACCTCACTCAAATCCTCGCCGGTCTCGGCACGCAAGCCAGCCTTTACCGCCGCCCGCGCCGCCCGTCCCAACTCCGACGCCACATCGGAACGTCTGGCGATAGCGCAAAAGCTGCTGCTGGCGCCTTTCGGACTGACCGAGGCCCATTTGAGCCGGGCCCTGGGGGAAATCACCTCACACGGCGTCGATGACGCCGACCTGTATTTCCAGTACACGCGCAGCGAAGGCTGGAGCCTGGAAGAAGGCATCGTCAAGACCGGCTCCTTCAGCATCGACCAAGGCGTGGGCGTGCGTGCGGTCAGCGGTGAAAAAACCGCGTTTGCCTACTCCGATGACATCTCCGAGGCCTCGCTGCTCGACGCGGCGCGCACCGTCCGCACCATTTCGGCGGCCACCCGTGCCGGCCGTGTCAAGGTGCCGGCGCGCAAGGTCGCGCCCGGCCGCTCGTTGTATCGGGACATGGACCCGATCGCAACGCTGGGCAGCACGGCCAAGGTCAAGCTGCTCGAGCGCGTGGAAAAACTCGCCAAGGCCAAAGACCCGCGCATCGTGCAGGTCATGGCCGGCCTGGCCAGCGAATACGACGTGGTGATGGTCGCGCGTGCCGATGGCACGCTGGCCGCCGACGTGCGGCCGCTGGTGCGCCTGTCGGTGACGGTGATTGCCGAGAAAAAGGTCGCCGGCGTGAGCCGCCGCGAAATGGGCTCGGGCGGTGGCGGCGGGCGTTTCGGCCTGGCCTATTTCGACGAGGCGCAGATCAACGAATATGTCAATGACGCGGTGACCGCGGCCCTGTCCAACCTCGATGCGCGCCCGGCCCCGGCCGGCGAAATGACCGTGGTGCTGGGCCCCGGCTGGCCCGGCATCCTGCTGCACGAGGCGATTGGCCACGGGCTGGAAGGCGACTTCAACCGCAAGGGATCAAGCGCGTTTTCCGGCCGCATCGGTGAACGCGTGGCGGCCAAAGGCGTCACCGTGCTCGACGACGGCACGATTGCCGACCGGCGTGGCTCGCTCAACGTCGATGACGAGGGCAACGCCAGCCAGCGCAATGTGCTGATCGAGGACGGCATCCTCAAGGGTTACATCCAGGACTCGCTCAATGCGCGCCTGTCCGGCGTCAAGCCCACCGGCAACGGCCGCCGCGAGAGTTATGCCCATGTGCCGATGCCGCGCATGACCAACACCTACATGCTGGGCGGCGACAAGGCGCCGGAAGAAATCGTCGCCAGCATCAAGAAAGGCCTTTACGCCACCAATTTCGGCGGTGGCCAGGTCGACATCACCTCGGGCAAGTTCGTGTTTTCCGCGAGCGAAGCGTTCTGGGTCGAAAACGGCAAGATCCTCTACCCGGTCAAGGGCGCCACCATAGTCGGCAATGGCCCGGATGCGCTGACCCGCGTCACCATGATGGGCAACGACATGCAGCTCGACAGCGGCGTTGGCACCTGCGGCAAGGAAGGCCAGAGCGTGCCCGTGGGCGTCGGCCAGCCGACCCTGCGCATTGACGGCCTGACCGTGGGCGGCACCGCCTGATTTTCCTGGTGGGGTCAGTTCGCTGAAAGCAGGCGCTCGCGCAATTCTCGCTTGAGGAGTTTGCCGTTGGCGTTGCGGGGCAGCGGCGACGGCATGATGCTGATCGCATCGGGTACCTTGTAGTCCGCCAGGTCACGGCGGCACAGGTCCTTGAGCTCTTCCGCGAGCGCCTCGCCGGACACACCGCCGGCGCTGGCCTGCACAAACACAAACGCATGGACCCGTTCACCCAGAACCGGGCAGGGCACGCCGACGGTAGCGGCCTCCAGCACGCGGGGGTGTCCCATCAGGCAGTTTTCCACCTCGACCGAGAACACCTTGTAGCCGCCCCGGTTGATCATGTCTTTCTTGCGGTCGTGGATGCGCAGAAAGCCGTCCGCATCCAGGGTGCCGATATCGCCTGATTTCCAGTAACCGCCACAAAACGACAGCGCGGTGGCTTGCGGGTTGTTCCAGTAACGGGGAACCACCATCGGCCCGCCAATCCAGACTTCACCGCTCTCGCCAGGCGGCACTTCGCGCCCTTCGTCGTCCATGATGCGGATGTCTGCACAGGGCAGGGCGACGCCTACCGCGTCCAGCACCCGTGAACCTGGCGGCGTGATGGTGGCTGGAGAGGTGGTTTCCGTGGCGCCGTAGGCATTGAAAAGCTGCACGGTCGGGCAGTGCCGCTCCAACTGCTCGATGGTGCTCTCGGGCATGGGGGCGCCACCGAACCCGCCCAGGCGCCAGGCACTCAGATCGAGTGTGGCGAATCCGGGTTCGCGCAGGCACAGCGCATACATGGCCGGCACCATGAGGGTGTAACTCATGCGTTCGCGCACGGCCAATTGCAGAAATGCCCCCGCCTTGAACTCGCGCAGGATGATCACACATCCGGCGACCGCGCCCATGGCCGCAACGATGGCAATGATGCCGGTCACATGCGAGCCGGGCACCGCCAGCACCGCGCGTTCGCCGGCTTCCAGGCCCAGGCAGGTCTGGTAGTGCAGGGCCGAGTGCACCACATTGAAGCGCGTGATGACCGCGCCTTTGGGCTGCCCCGTGGTACCCGAGGTGTAGAGAATGATGGCGGGTGCCTCCTCGACCTCACCCTCATGCCGTAAGGTGGCCAGCGGTGGATCCAGAAGGCTGTTCCACGCGGTGGACAGCATGGTCTTCGGGACTTCAGACCCGTCGGCGCCGGTGCACAGCACCTGAATGATCGGCGTGCCGTCGTCGAGTTGCGTTGGCAGCAGGCGCGCCAGGTCGGCCTGCACAATCACGGCCCGCGCCCCGCACTGATGGAGGATGAAGCCGACGCCCTTGGCCGAGTCCCGCGTGCTCATGGGCACCGCCACCGCACCGAGCTGCGCAATGCCGTATAGCGCCAGCACGAACTCGGCCCGATTGCCCATCAGCAGCGCCACCCGGTCACCCGGGTTCACTCCCAGTCGCTGCAGGCCCTGGGCAATGCGCAGGCCGGCGTCTTCCAGCTGCCGCCAGGTCCAGCGCTGATCACCGTCCACCAGCGCCTCGGCTTGCGGATGGCGCGCCGCGGCCTCATGCATCATCGTGGCAAGCCCCGGAGGTCGGGAAGCGAAGCAGGCGACGACGCGCGAATCGAAATGGGCCTCGCGCCGCAGCACCTGCGGGGCGTGCAACTGCCAATGTGTCAGCGTGGTGCTGTGGGCGTCCATGGGTGCCGTCACGGGTTCAATGCCGGTTTGCGCCACGCTCGATCACAATTTCAGTGTCGAGCAGGTGGCGCGAGTGGTTCAGGTCCGATTGACTGATCAGTACCGAGAGACCGCTGCCGCGCATTTTCCCCACGACCTCCGAGAGCCTTTGCGACAGGGCGGGTGCCACGCCCTCGAAGGGTTCGTCCAGCAGCAACAGGCGCGTGCCCACCGCCAGTGCGCGGGCCAGCGCGACCAGCTTTTGCTGCCCGCCGGACAACAGCAGGGCTTTGCGCGTGCGCATTTCAACGAGTTCCGGCAAGACCGAGTAGACCAGTTCCAGGCGTTCGGCCACACGCAGGCTGGGTGACACCCAAAGCGGCAGGCAGATGTTTTCCTCAACCGTCAGTTCCGGCACCAGCCCGCGGTCTTCCGGCATGTAACCAATACCCAGGGCGGCGCGCTCGTGGCTGGCCAGGGTGCTGAGGTCCACGTCGCCAAAGTGCAGCGTTCCTTCGCGCAGCGCGAGATGGCCCATGATGGTCCGCATGACACTGGTCTTGCCGGCGCCGTTGCGTCCGACCAGGCCGACCAGACTGCCGGGCTCCACCGTGATGGAGAACTGCCGCAGCACATCAACGTTCTGGATGGCCACGACGGCCTGCGAAAGCCGGATCATGCTGCAGCCTCCTCGGAGGGGCGCACGGAGCCGGTCACGTAGCGCTGCACCTCGGTGTCCCCCAGCACCGCCGACGAAGAACCGTCAGCGATCACGCGTCCGCTGTAAAAAGCAATCACACGCGAGGCGTAACGCTCCACGATGTCCATGTCATGTTCAACAAACACCACGGTCACCGGCCGGCCCTGCGCGCCGCGGTCAATCGCGTTCATGACCGTGTCCATGGTCATGAATTTTTCCTCGGCGCTGACACCGCTGGTGGGCTCGTCAAGCATCAGGAGTTTGGGGTGTCCGGTCAGCGACATTGCGATGTCCAGAAGTTTGCGCACGCCGCCCGGCAGTTCCATCACGGGCCGCGACGCGTGTTTTGCCAGGTCAAAACGCTCCAGCAGGCTGAGGCACTCGGCCACGGCGGAGGGCTCCCGGCCCGAGCGCAGAAACGAGCGATCACCGCGACTGCAATGCAGCGATGCCAGCATGTTGTCCAGCACCGGCATGTGCATGCACAGCTGCGGAATCTGAAATGACCGGGCCACGCCCCGGCGCGTGATTTCCCGCGGGGCCAGTGCGGTGATGTCTTCGCCGTCCAGAACGATCCGCCCCGATGCCGGTTTCAGGTAACCGGTGATCATGTTGACGAAGGTGGTCTTGCCGGCGCCGTTGCTGCCGATCAGGCACAGGCGCTCGCCGGTGGCAATGTCGATGGTGATGTCGGATGCCGCGACCACGGCACCGAAGCTGCGGTTCAGGTGTTGGGCGGACAACAGGGCTTGTTTGGCGGGGTTCACGGCGACTCAGTCCTTGTTGTTGCGTTTGGGAAGCAGCCGGTACATCTGCGAGCCCAGTCCGTCGGGCAGAAAACGGATCACCAGCAACAGGAAGATGCCCAATGCCAGCTGCCAGGTGTTCGGGAAATAGGCGCTGGAGAACGAACGCACCAGCTCCAGCAACAAGGAGCTGACGAGCACGGCCGTCACGCTCTGGTAACCCGCCAGAATGGCCACGAAGACAAATTCGCCGGAGGTTGTCCAGTAGCTGAAGTTGGGGTCGATGTGGCCGAGTGCGAGCACGCCCAATGCGCCGCCCAGCCCCCCCAGAAACGCGGCCAGCAGGTAGTTCCACGCCACGATGTTGACGACCGACATGCCCAGGTATTCCACCCGCAGTTCGTTTTCCCGAACCGCCAGTGACAGCAGGCCGCGCGTGGAATCACAATAGAGGCGCGCCAGTCCGGCCATCAGGCAGGTGACGCCCGAGGTGACGCCCCACAGCAGCAGGGTGGACTGCGCCGCCTCGGGTTTGAAGCCGAACAGGGTCGGGCGCGTGACGTTGAAGCCGTCCGAGCCGCCCAGCGTGTCGGTTTTCATCAGAATTCCGTACAACACCATCGACAGCGCCAGCGTCAGCATGGCAAAGAAAATGCCGCGGTAGCGCGCCAGCAGGGGTGCAAAAGGCAGGGCGACAAAAAAGGCCGTTACCCCGCCCATCACGGACAGTGCCAGTGCGTCGGTGATGCCCAGCCGATTGAACAGCAGGGCGGCGGTGTAGCCGCCGGCTGCAAACACCAGTCCCTGGCCGAAGGGCACCGCGCCGCTACGCATCATCAGCATGATGCCGAGCGACACCAGGCCATTGGCCAGGGCAATGGTGCCCAAAAAAACCAGCCACTTGGGCAGCACCAGCCCGAGCCCGAGCAGCAGCAGAAAGACCAGGAAAGAAACCAGAAAAACGCGCTTGGCAGAAGAAACAATCAAGACAAAATCCTCCGGGCTTTATGGGGACGGCGGCTTGCCATCAAATCTTGCGGGCCTGGATGCGCTGGAACATTCCTTCGGGGCGGAACATCAGGATCACGGCCATCACGACGTAGATGCTGAACAGCTCGGCCGGCGGCCAGATGTGCACAGCCGTCGCTCGCGATAGCCCGACGATCAATGCGCCTATGGCTGCCCCCTCGATGCTGCCAAGCCCGCCGATGATGACCACTGCAAACGACACGATGATCACGCCGACGCTCAAGCCTGGCTGCACTGAAATCATCGGTGCCGTGAGTGCGCCCCCGAGCGCCGCAAAAAACACGCCGCCCATGAAAGCCAGGGTGTAGATCCGCGACACGTTCACACCCATGCTGGACGCCACCTCCGCGCTGTGAATGACTGCCGTCACGATCTTGCCCTGACGGGTGCGGTTGAGCACCCACCATGTGAGCAGTCCGCATCCGATCGCGAGCCCGATCAACAGCACGTCATACCCGACATAGGATTGACCGGCAATATTGAGGATGCCGAAGGCCTGGTAGGTGTCCGACACGTAATAGGGATTCACGCCCCATAGCAGTTTGGTGATGTCTTCCAGCATCAGAAACATCGCGTAGGTCACCAGCACCAGCAGCACTTCGTCCCGGCCATAAAACATTCTGAGAATGCCACGCTCCGTCAAGGGCGCCAGGAGGACGGAAACACCCACTGCCGCCGCAAACAATGCGACCACGGTGAAGGCTGGCGCCATTTGCATGGACAGCATCCAGCCCACCAGGCTGGCGCCAGCGTATGCGCCCACGGCATAAAAGCTGCCGTGGGCGATGTTCAGGATTTTCAGCACGCCGAACACAAGCGTCAGCCCCAGCGCCACGATGAAAAGCCATGATGCATAGGTGATGCCGTCAAACAATATGGTGAGAAGCAGGTTCATGTGCAGCGTGCAGAAAATTGAATGTCAGGGGGTCACGGGACTCACGGGCACTTGGCGCCCGGGAAGCCGGCCTTGATCCAGTCTTCGCTCTTCATGTTGGCCGGCGGGTTGACGCAAGCAGCGCCAAACCGCTGGATGTCATCGAGCATCACCATCTTGCGGGCGGCGTCGTAACGGGTCTTGCCGATGGCGGTGTCCTGGATCGCCTGCTGGCCGTCGCCGAGCGCCATCCGGATGGTGCCGGCTGGGGATTCCCACTGGCTGCCTTTCAGTGCCGCGGCGAGCTGTTCCTGCGTCGGCTTTTTGCCGCCATTGGCCGCCATCGCCTTTTCTGCGGCAGCCTTGAGTCCGAACAAGGCCTGGGCCATGCGGTAGGGTGCCTGCACCGGGTACACGTTGTTGGCTTTCTCATACAGGCTGAACCACCAGTCGTTCAGGGCTGACTTCGGCGACATCAGGCCATAGGCACCACGCGCGCCGAGGATGATGCCATTGGGCATCTTGTCCCCCAGGGCGGGCAGCACGTGGTCTGCGGCTGAAAACACGCCCTGCTGCTTCTGGAACACGCCGCGGGCGCTGGCTTGCAGGATGAAGGCTTGCAGGTCGCCGCCCCAGAGGCTGGAGTGCAGAATGTCCGCTGGCTTGGTGGAAAGTGCGGAAATCTCGGTGCCATACTGGCCTGCGCCAAATTTAGGCAGCAGATCGGCCTCAACCTTCGCGCCTTTGTAGAGCTGTTCCATCGACAGCACGAAGTCCTTGCGCGAATCCTGCCCCCAAGCGTAGTCCTGGTTGATCAGGTTGTAGCGCTCAACCTTGACATTGCGCATCTTCAGATAGCGGGCCAGCGCCACGTTGTCCATGGTCGCATGGGATGCCGTGCGGAACACGTACTGGTATTTGTTTTCCTCAAAGATGCGGGGTGTGCCGCAGTCGTAGAGGATGAGAAACCGCTTCATCTCCTCGGCGACGGGGGCGACGGCCAGGCAGTCGCCGGACCCGACGTATCCCACAACGGCATCGACTTTTTCACGCTCGTACAGGTTGCGCATTTCCTGAACCTGCTTGGTCGCGCCGCCGGCTTCGTCGACATACACGGCTTCGATTTTCATCCCGGCAAAGCCGGGCTTGTTGTAGGGCGCGGGCGCTTGCCCCTTGTTGAAGGCATCAATGAGCACCTTGGCACCATTGACCGCCGGCACACCGAAGCTTTCCGCCGCCTGGCCGGAAAGAAAGCTGACGATGCCGATCTTGAAGGTTTCCTGGGCCAGTGCCGGCGCCGCCGCGATCGCCACGGCAGTCGCCAGAAGTGCATGACGCCACTGGGGCCGGAAGCGGCGCTGCCAATTTTTTTCTGCGATTTCCATCGTTATCTCCTATTGGTTGAACAGGTAAAAAAACCGGCCGGGCCAAGGCCTTGCCGTTACTCCAGGTGATGCGTCTCAATGGGCGTGTTCATCGGAATCCTGGCCAGCGTGTAGCCACGCTGGAAATCAATCAAGTGCTTGCGCGTCCATTCCTGTGCCTGCCCGGCATCGCCCGCGGCAATGGCCTTGAAAATGCGCTTGTGGGCGTCAAGATTGCGTCGCTCCAGCTGCGGCAAGACGGCCTGCAGCCTGGTCAGGGACGGACGGTAAAGCAGGTTGATGGGCTCCCGCGCCAGCATCAACACCCGGTTGCCGGAGGCGCGCGCCACGGTGGCATGAAACTCGATGTCGATCTGCGCATGCTCCTGCATGGAGCCGCCATTTTTGTGGTGCGCCTTCAGGCGATCCACATTGGCCGCGAGCTGCTCGATGTCCGCGGCTGTTGCTGACTGGGCCGCCAGGCGCGCGGCCTCGGGCTCGAGCACCACTGCAACCTGCCACAGTTCGGCAAAGGTGACCTGTTGCAGCATCAGCGAGCGCGCGGCACGCGGGGCCGCGTCATAAATGCCGGGCATCGTGACTTGCAGGCGCTTGGAACTGCGGCGCTCGACCAGACCCTCCTGCTCCAGCTGGCGGATGGCCTCGCGCACGGTGGAGCGGTTGACGCCGAACTGCTCAGCCAACTCGACCTCGGTCGGCAGCAGGGTGCCGGGCGACAGCTTCCCGCTCAGAATCTGCTTTTCCACGACCCCGGTAATCATCTGGTAGGCAGGCGTGACCTTGACCCGATCAAACAGAGGTTCGCTGGATTCGGAGGCTACTTCGGCAAGCATGCAGGTGGCGGACATCATGGAGTTTGTCGGACAAACCAACTGTTGCATAAGCGGGCTGCGCCATTAATAAGTACTTTCCCTTGATCGCCAAAAGCGCCCGCGACAAGTCGCATGCGCGCTGCTGGATGCGGCGGGTTGACGCGACCAACATTCATCCCGTCACCTTTTCCTGCGGAGACAGCCATGCAGTCCACGGAGCATTCGCGACGTGCCGCGGCAGTTCAGATTGTCGGCGCGGCTTACGCCGGCGGCGATCCGCTGATGGCGCTGGGGCCGGTTGCGGCGGCCTTGTGCCGAGTGGGCGAAAATACAGGGAAATGAAACGACGTCTTTTCCCTTTTCCGCTGCCCGCCCGCTCTCGCTGCCTCGCCGGCTACGATCGCGGTTGTACCCATCCATACAGCCTCATGCCGGCGGGGCTGTCGGTGCATTTCCTGGCGGGACGGCTTGGGAGCGGGCCCTGCCGCCTGGCTGTTTCAGCGCGACAGACGAGCACCAACATGCGTTCAAGCAAGTCATGAGTGCTGCTTCCAACCCGCGCCTGCCGATTGACCCGTCCACGCTGCTGCCTAGCATCCAGAGTTTTGGTGAACTCAGCCACTTCCTGCGCTCGGCGATGGCCGACGAGGAGTCGCTGCAGCTGGCTGACGGCATGGGCGGTCTGGCGGTGGGCATTGAAGCCGTGCTGTCAGGCCTGAAGCGCGAACCCGACCTGCAGGCGCTGGCCGCGCCCCTGATGGACCTGATGACCATCCTGCGCGAGCATCGTGCGCTGGTGATTGCCCTTTCGCCGGCGTGGCGCGGCCTCTATGAATACGCGGCCTACCTGGCGGCGCTGAACAACTTTCGCGTGCTGATTGGCCAGTGGCTGCTGGCAGCCGGTCCCCAGGACAAGCCCGGCCCGCCGGAGCCGCAAGCCATCCATTTTGAGGACTTCGAGCTGGTCGGATGGCGGACACTGGGGGAGGGCATGCTGCTGATCGACATGTACGAACAGCTCAGCGGCCGGGAGGCGGGCGAGTCCGGCGATGCGGCGCTGGATGTGGCGCGGGTGGAGCGGGCCAGAACCTGGTGGGAACGTCTGCGCGGATAAGGACGTTTTGAGGTTCCCCGGGATTGGCCATCCAGGGCTTCACCGGTTAAAAAATCCATGGTCCGGCGGCTGTGCTACATTTCATTCATGTCAGCCGCGAAATCTTATTTTGCTTACTTTTGGTTCTCAAGCGCCTCCGGCGGTAGAGAGATCCTCGCGTAAGCAGAAAAAGACGCAACAGATTCTTGAAAACCGCCGGGCCCCCGGCGGTTTTTTTTTGCCCATGCCATTTGCCGAATCGATTCTCGAACGTTCTAAAAGGAAGCCAGCCATGAATGCCAAAGCCACCCAAGCCAGCGATGCCTGGTATGCGAGTCCTGTCGACAAAACCAGCCAGACCGACGACGAACGCATCAAGGACATCACTGTGTTGCCACCTCCCGAGCATTTGATCCGCTTCTTCCCGATCAGCGGCACCCCGGTGGAATCGCTGATCACCCAGACGCGCAAAAACATCCACAACATCATGGCCGGCAAGGACGACCGCCTGCTGGTGGTCATTGGCCCGTGCTCCATCCACGACCCGGCGGCGGCGCTGGACTACGCGCGCCGACTGGCCGAGCAGCGCAGGAAATACGCCGGCACGCTCGAGATCGTGATGCGTGTGTACTTCGAAAAACCACGCACCACGGTCGGCTGGAAAGGCCTGATCAACGACCCTTACCTGGACGAGACCTACCGCATCGACGAAGGCCTGCGCATCGCGCGCCAGTTGCTGATCGACATCAACCGCCTGGGCCTGCCGGCCGGCAGCGAGTTCCTCGACGTGATCTCGCCGCAGTACATCGGCGACCTGATCGCCTGGGGGGCCATCGGGGCGCGCACGACGGAAAGCCAGGTACACCGCGAACTGGCGTCCGGCCTGTCGGCACCCATCGGCTTCAAGAACGGCACGGATGGCAACATCCGCATTGCCACAGATGCGATCCAGGCGGCTGCCCGCGGCCACCATTTCCTGTCGGTGCACAAAAATGGCCAGGTGGCAATTGTGCAGACCAACGGCAACAAGGACTGCCATGTGATCCTGCGCGGCGGCAAGACGCCCAATTACGACGCCGCCAGCGTGGGCGCGGCCTGCAAGGAGCTGGAAGCGGCCAAACTGCCGGCCACCCTGATGGTCGACTGCAGCCATGCCAACAGTGCCAAGCAGCATGAGAAACAGCTGGAGGTGGCACGCGAGATTGCCGCCCAGGTGGCAGGGGGCTCCCACCAGGTCTTCGGCCTGATGGTCGAGAGCCATCTGCAGCCGGGCGCCCAGAAATTCACGCCTGGCAAGGACGATGCCAAAAACCTGGAATACGGCAAAAGCATCACGGATGCCTGCCTGAGCTGGGAGGATTCGCTCAATTTGCTCGATGGGTTGTCCGAAGCGGTCAAAGCCAGACGCGCGCGTTGACGACGCCTCCCCTAATTGGGGGATGGCGTGCTAACCATTAAGTGCTAAATTTAGAACTTCTAGTTACACTTCCATTCCTCGCAGCCACTCGCTTGTCGCATGGAAGAACCGGTCGTCAAAGGAAGCGCCATGTCGTCCGAGCAACCCCTTCTCTGCCTGGGTCTGGCTGGTTTCACGCCCGAGCAGCGCGAGCGGCTCCATCTGCTGCTCGGCCAGTTACCACCCCGGGGCGCGGTGTGGCGTGTCGGTCCGTTTGCAGAGGCCGATGCCTGGCTGGTCAGTGGTGAAAAATGCCGTCTGGTGGCGGCCGATACCCTGAAAATTCTGGCCGGCCTGCCCACCGAGCGCACCGTGCAACTCGATCTGGACGAGGTCGACCGCCCGATCGGCTTTTCGCTACCGCTGGCCTCCGATGATTTTGACCCCAAGCATACCTTCGACCTGAGTGGGGGGGCCAGCCTGTCCGGGGTGCTGCAGCATTTCGAGAGCTGGTTGCGGCCTTTGCGTTCCCAGTTTGTGCTGGGCGGGCAACTGATCGCGCGCGAGAACGAGTTGCTGCCCGGTATTTACCACGTCAGCCACAAGGGTCAGCTGCTGGCCGTGATGGATTTCCACGAGTGGCGCATCGGCATTTTGCGCAAGGCCGACCCGGTCGATTTCGAACTGGCCCACTGGGACCGGCGTCCCCTGGAGGCGCACGACATCCCGAGCCATTTTCTGCGCAGCAGCCTGACCCATTTGCGCTGGATTTACGCGCAGCGCACCGAGCGCGACGTGTTGCCTTCGCGCTACCGCAGCAAGCCGGTCTATTTTCGCCATGCGCCAGCCGTGCCCATGCGCTGGATCAGGGACTCGCAGCTGATCTTGCTGCGCGAGCTGTCGCAGGCAGCGGGCGACTTTGACGCCCTGCTGCAGCGCACTGGGCTGACGCCTGCCCAGCTGACGCGGGATCTGGCCAGCCTGTATTTCGCCGGCTCGGTCACCACGACACCCGACAAAGCCGGTGCCGCCACCTTCACGGGCGTGGAGGACAGCCTTCCCGGCAGACACCGGAACGCGCTGGCGCAGACACTGCCGGGCGCGCCTGCGGGTCCGCCGACCCTCCCGGTGCGCAAGCATGACCTGACGGCGCCGGCGCGACTGGGGCGCAAATAAGCCTGCGGGCGGCGCCGCCGCCTGCGCGGGTTTTAGCCGATTGCCGGACTGGGCCGTGGCGCTCATGCTGGCGGGCATCCCGATCCGATACCGAGGCAACCCATGTACAGCGAAGTCACCGTCACCTTCAAAAACAGCCCGCCCTTGCGGGTAGACCTCAACGAGGTCCAACCCATGCCACACGAGGCTGCCAGGGCCTGGCTTGATGAGCAATTCACCCAGATGGGCTGCGAGCCACTGCGGCCCACCGGCAAGTTGCTGATGGCCGACAAGGTGCTGGTGGTGGCCCAGGCCGCGGGTCCGCAGCAGTTTGCCGACGTCGCCTGGGCCCAGGCGTTTGCACGTGCGGCCAGCGCCTCGCTGGCCAAACCGGTGATTCACATCGATGTGCCGGCGATGGCGATCAGCTACTGAGTTTGAGGATGATTTTGGCCTGCGGCCCTTGAGCAGAGGTTGCAGACAGCTATAAAAAATAGAGCAATCAGCCGGCCTGCAGCGCCTCCAGCAGCCGGACGTGGATGCCGCCAAAACCGCCGTTGCTCATGCACAGTAAATGGTCGCCGGGACGCGCGGCGGCTTTGACCTGCGTCAGCAACTGGTCGAGGTTGTCGGCCACCTGCGCGCGCGCACCCATGGGGGCCAGCGCTGCCTTGGCGTCCCAGTCCAGTCCGCCGGCATGGCAAAACGCCAGGTCGGCCTGCTCCAGGCTCCAGGGCAGCTGCGCCGTCATGGTGCCCAGCTTCATGGTGTTGCTGCGTGGCTCGAAGATCGCCAGGATGCGCTGGGCGCCGCCCGCGCCGGCCAGCTGGCGGCGCAGTCCGTCGATGGTGGTGTGGATGGCGGTCGGGTGGTGCGCAAAGTCGTCGTACACGGTGATGGTGCCGCCGGCGCGCGCCACCGTGCCGCGCACTTCCATGCGGCGCCTCACGTTCTCGAAGCTGGCCAGGGCTTCGGCGGCCGCTTGCGGCGCCACACCCACATGCTCGGCCGCGGCGATGGCGGCCAGTGCATTGAGCTGGTTGTGCACGCCACCGATGCCCCATTCAACCCGCGCGGCTTTGCGGCCGTCCCGGAGCACGTCGAAAGCGTCGGGTTCCCCCTGGGCCGCGAAGCCTTCGGCCGCGGCGCCGCCGAAAAGTACCCGCTCACTCCAGCAGCCCTGGGCCAGCACGCGGGCCAGGCTGTCTTCGCGGGCATTGACAACAATCCGGCCGGTGCCGGGCACCGTGCGCACCAGGTGGTGGAACTGGCGCTCGATCGCCGCCAGGTTGTCGAAGATGTCGGCGTGGTCGAACTCGAGGTTGTTCAGGATGGCGGTGCGCGGCCGGTAGTGGACGAACTTGCTGCGCTTGTCAAAAAAGGCGGTATCGTATTCGTCGGCCTCGATCACAAAGGTGTTGCCGCTGCCCAGCCGCGCCGACACGCCGAAGTTCAGCGGCACGCCGCCGACCAGAAAGCCCGGCTGCAGGCCGGCGCACTCCAGAATCCAGCTCAGCATGGCCGTCGTGGTGGTTTTGCCGTGGGTGCCCGCGACGGCCAGCACATGGCGCGGACCGGTGGGGTGGTGCGTCGGGTGGTGCAGCACATGGCCGGACAGCCACTGCGGGCCGCTGGTGTAGGGCACGCCGGCGTCCAGAATGGCCTCCATCAGGGGGAATTTGGGTTTGCCGCTGGCGTCATGCGCGCGGGAGACCACATTGCCGACTACAAAAACATCAGGCTGAAAGGCCATCTGGTCGGCGCCATAACCTTCAATCAGCTCGATCCCCAGCGCGCGCAGCTGATCGCTCATCGGGGGATAGACGCCCGTGTCGCAACCCGTGACCTTGTGCCCGGCCTCGCGGGCCAGCGCAGCCAGCCCCCCCATGAAGGTGCCGCAGATTCCCAGAATATGTATGTGCATGCAGGTATTCTAGGAGGCCCGCAGCTGGCCGGGCGGTCCTGGCACGCAACTGTTTTTGGCTCGGAAGTTTTGACGAAACAGGGCCGTGGCCCAAATACATCGTGCACGAAACGCTACTTATTTGATAGCAATATGGGTGAGACGGGCTTTTGGCGGGAGGCTGCCTTGCCCGTTACCTGCAACTTTACTGCTGCTGGTCGGGTCAACCCCATGCAGAATCATTCATGCGACCGCCGATTTGCTGGCGGCACATCGTCGAGAACCCCACCGTGAACCCCCACACCCTGAAACTGGAAATTGCCGCCACTGCCGCCGCGCTGGTCGTGGAAGAAGGCCTGGAATACGGCCCGGCCAAACGCCGTGCCGTCAAGCAGATGGACCTGCCCGGCCGCAGTGAGCTGCCGGGCAACGACGAGGTCGAAGACGCGGTGCGCGAGTACATTGCGCTGTTCTGCGCGGACACCCAGCCGGCCGAGCTGGCCGCGCTGCGCGCGCTCGCCCTGACCTGGATGCAGCGCATGGCGCAGTTTCGCCCCTATCTGGGCGGCGCCGTCTGGCACGGCACGGCCACGCGCTTGTCCGACATCTATATCCAGCTGTTTTGCGACGACCCGAAATCCGCCGAAATTGCGCTGATCGACCACGACGTGGATTACGAACCGCGTACCGTCACTGGCTTTACCGGCGACAGCGTCGAGGCGCTGAGCGTGCGCAGCCTGTGCAAGCCGCTGCAGGAAACGGTGGGCGTGCATCTGATGGTGTACGACCACGACCACCTGCGCGGTGCGTTGCGGCCCGATGCCAAAGGCCGCAAGCCGCGTGGGGACCTGGCCGATGTGCAAAAATTGCTGATGACCAGCCAGGAGTCCCATTCATGAACCGCCGGCAGCTGATGGTGGGCGGGGTGGCAGCGGCCGCCGCTCTTGCCGGCGCGGGCGTGGCCTGGCGGCAGCTCCAGCCGCATGGTGCATCTGCATCCGTCGCTTCGAGCGGACAGGGCGGTACGCTGGATCCGTTTTGGGCGCAGGCTTTTGACACGCCTGACGGTGCCAGCCTGGCGCTGGCCAGTTTTTCCGGCAAACCCCTGCTGGTCAATTTCTGGGCCACCTGGTGTCCGCCATGCATCGAGGAATTGCCTCTTCTTGATGGCTTTTATCGGGAAAACAAGGCTAAAAGCTGGCAAGTTCTGGGTTTGGCCGTGGATCAACCCAGTGCGGTGCGGGCCTGGCTGCAGCGCAAGCCCTTGGGTTTTCCGGTGGCCATGGCTGGTTTTTCCGGCACGGAGCTGAGCAAGTCGCTGGGCAACCTGTCCGGGGGGCTGCCCTTCACCGTGGTGTTTGGAGCGTCCGGTCAACTGCTGCATCGCAAAAGCGGCAAGGTGACGCCCGAGGATCTGGCCCAATGGGTGCAACTGGCCTGAGAGGCCGGGCCGAGTTGAGTCCTGGTTGCCGGCCGGATACCGGGTGGATATGGGGTAAAGTTCGGGCTTGCCCGGCGGCCGGCCGGAAAGGAGACAGTGTTGATGAGCATACTGGTATTGCATGGACCGAATCTGAACCTGCTGGGCACCCGCGAGCCGCAGGTGTACGGGGTGACCACGTTGGATCAAATTAACGAAGATTTGGTCAAATTCGCCGCAGATCGCGGCACATCGCTACAGACTTTTCAGAGCAACCACGAGGGCGTCCTGGTTGACCGCATCCAGCAGGCACGTACCGACGGCACGCAGTTCATCGTCATCAACCCGGCGGCCTTCACGCATACCAGTGTGGCCATCCGCGATGCGATTGCGGGGGTGGCCATTCCGTTTGTGGAGGTGCATCTTTCCAACGTCCATCGGCGCGAAGCCTTTCGCCACCACTCCTATTTTTCGGATGTGGCTGAAGCTGTGATGGCCGGTTTCGGGCCGGCTGGTTACCGCTATGCGGTAGACTTCGCCCTTTCGCGTCTGGCTAAATAGCCTGAATTAATAAAGTTAGCTGATTTTTAGGCGCCGAAGGGTGTAAAAAGCGGAATTTAGGCGCGATCAGCGCTGGAGTCCGCCAGTCATGCCGCCGGCAAGATGAATGTCAGAGGTGCCCGCCTCAAGGCGCCGACCGTCGTTGGAGAAACCATGGATTTAAGAAAACTCAAGACACTGATTGACCTCGTTTCCGAGTCCAATGTGTCCGAACTGGAAATCACCGAGGCCGAAGGCAAGGTCCGTATCGTCAAATCGGGCGGCACGCCCATGGTGATGCAGGCCCCCATGACCATGATGCCGGCACCGGTGGCCGCCCCGGCGGCCGGCGTGCCGGCAGCTGCCGAGGCCGCGGCACCGGCCGCGCCGGCAGGTCATGCAGTCAAGTCCCCGATGGTCGGCACCTTTTACCGCTCGTCCAGCCCCGGCGCCAAGGCGTACGTGGAAGTGGGCAGCCAGGTCAAGGAAGGCGAGACCATCTGCATCATCGAGGCGATGAAAATCCTCAACGAGATTGAAGCGGACAAATCCGGCACCATCACCCGCATCCTGTGCGAGAACGGTCAGGCGGTGGAGTACGGACAGCCGCTCTTCATGATCGAGTGACCGCTGCATGTTCAAAAAGATACTGATCGCCAACCGCGGCGAAATTGCGCTCCGCATCCAGCGCGCCTGCCGGGAACTCGGCGTCAAGGCCGTGATGGTGTATTCCGAGGCTGACCGCGAGGCCAAGTACATCAAGCTCGCGGACGAGTCGGTCTGCATCGGTCCGGCGCCTTCCGCGCTGAGCTACCTCAACATGCCGGCCATCATCTCGGCCGCCGAGGTGACGGACGCCGAGGCGATTCACCCCGGCTACGGTTTCCTGAGCGAAAACGCCGACTTTGCCGAACGGGTTGAAAAAAGCGGCTTCAAGTTCATTGGCCCATCGCCCGAATCCATACGCATCATGGGCGACAAGGTCTCGGCCAAGCAGACCATGATCAAAGCCGGCGTGCCCTGTGTGCCGGGCTCCGAAGGCGCCCTGCCTGACGACCCGGCGGTCATCAAGCGCACGGCCAAGCAGGTCGGCTACCCCGTCATCATCAAGGCAGCCGGTGGCGGCGGCGGGCGTGGCATGCGGGTGGTGCACACCGAAGCGGCGCTGCTGCATGCGGTGCAGACCACCAAGGCCGAAGCGGGCGCTGCCTTTGGCAACCCCGAGGTCTACATGGAAAAATTCCTGCAGAACCCGCGCCACATCGAAATCCAGATCCTCGCCGACCAGCACAAAAATGCGGTCTGGCTCGGGGAGCGGGACTGCTCCATGCAGCGCCGCCACCAGAAGGTGATTGAAGAGGCGCCGGCCCCGGGCATTCCGCGCAAGATCATCGAGCGCATCGGCGAACGCTGCGTCGCGGCCGTCAAGAAGATTGGTTATCGCGGCGCCGGGACCTTCGAGTTCCTCTACGAAAACGGCGAGTTCTACTTCATCGAGATGAACACCCGGGTCCAGGTCGAGCACCCGGTGACCGAGTGGGTCACCGGCGTGGATATCGTCCGGTCGCAGATCCAGATAGCTGCCGGCGAAAAACTGCCTTTCACGCAGCGCCAGATCGAAATCAAGGGCCATGCGATCGAATGCCGCATCAACGCGGAAGACCCCTACAAGTTTGTTCCGTCGCCGGGGCGCATCACCACCTGGCACATGCCGGGCGGGCCGGGTGTGCGGGTGGATTCGCACATCTACACGAACTACTTTGTGCCGCCGAATTACGACTCGATGGTCGGCAAGATCATTGTGCACGGCGACACCCGCGAGCAGGCCCTGGCGCGCATGCGCACGGCGCTGGCCGAAACCGTGGTCGAGGGCATCAACACCAACATCGCGCTGCACCGTGAATTGATGGTGGATGCCAAGTTCATGGACGGCGGCACCAACATCCACTACCTTGAAGAGTGGTTGTCGCAACGTGACCGCTGAACCGGGCGCGCTCCAGCCCAAGAGCATGTTTGAACTGGTTTTGCTGGCCCCAGTGGCCAGCGTGGAAACACTGAGCGATGCGCTGGAGGCGCTCGACGCACTCAGTGTGTCGGTCGAAGATGCCGACGCACAAACGCCGGCCGAACAGGCCCTGTTTGGCGAGCCCGGCATGCCGCCGCCCAGGGCCGGCTGGGAGCGTTCGCGCGTGGTGTCGCTTTTCTCCGATGAAGCCGGCGCGCGCGATGCCGCCGGCGTGCTGGCCGCGCAGGACTTTTTTGCCGGCTGCCAGCTGGTGGCCGTCCAGGCGGTGCCCGAGCAGGATTGGGTGCGGCTGACGCAGTCGCAATTCACGCCGGTGGAGATCACCCCCGAGTTCTGGATCGTCCCGACCTGGCACGAACCGCCCGCGCAGGCCCGGCAGGTGATCCGCCTGGACCCGGGGCTGGCTTTTGGCACGGGCACCCACCCGACCACGCGCATGTGTTTGCGCTGGATTGCCGGCCAGGGCGCGGCGAACAAGCCATTGGGCCGCGTCCTCGACTATGGTTGTGGCTCGGGCATTCTGGCGATTGGCGCTGCCAAGTTTGGGGCGGTCGCTATTGATGCCGTCGATATTGACGAAGCCGCTGTTGAGTCCACACGTGCCAATGCTGAAGCCAACCATGTCACCCTGAATGCCGGCTTGCCTGACAAGGCCGAAGGCACTTACCAGACCGTGCTGGCCAACATCCTGGCCACGCCGCTCAAGGTGCTGGCGCCCCTGTTGTGTGCGCGTGTGGCTCCCGGCGGTGCGCTGGTGCTGGCCGGCATTCTCGAGCGGCAGGCCGACGAACTCAAGGCCGCTTATGCGCCTTACTGTCAGCTGCAGGTGACGGACCAGGAAGACGGCTGGATACTGATGACCGCCCGGCTTTGAGCGGGCTTGCGCCTCGTCACGCCCCGTACACGCCCCGTACAATAAGGCGCTAAATGAGCCTGATTACGCGCTGTTCTGCCTGCGGCACGATGTTCAAAGTCGTGGCCGACCAACTCAAGATTTCCCAGGGCTGGGTGCGTTGCGGGCACTGCGCCGAAGTTTTTGACGCAGCAGCCAACCTGCAGCCCTACGCACCCCAGGCAACCGCGTCGTCCTCCGACGCTCCGGTGTCCCCTGCACCCGATGCCCTGTCTGACCTGCGGGAGGACCGCGGCGGGGCGGCATCCGTGGCCCCCATGCTGGTGGCGCCTTCTGCGGAGCCGGAGGCCGACTGGTCTGATCCCGTTCCGGCGCCAGAGGCCGCATCGGTTGCCGCGTCCGCATCGGTGCCGGAAGTCCAGGTGTCGCCGTCGCCAGACCTCGCCGCCGACGTGTTCGCCTTTTCGGTGAGCCCGGAGCCATCCGACTTTCCCGGAGCGGCGGCACCCGCAGCGCGATCGGGCTACACGGAAAGTGCCTTCGATGAATCGGGGGCCCCTGTTCCCGACCATGGCCACGAGGTGTCGTTTGTGCGTGAGGCCAGGCGCGATGCGTTCTGGCGCCGGCCTGCACTGCGCGTGGCGCTGGGATTGGCAGCATCGGTGCTCTTGGCCGCCCTGCTGCTGCAGGGCGCCCTGTTCCAGAGACATACGCTGGCCGTGTCGCAGCCCTGGCTGCGTCCGGCCCTGGACACACTGTGTGCCTCGCTGCATTGCGAGATCAGGCCGCCACAGCAGATTGAATCGGTGGTGATCGAGAGTTCGGCCTTCAACAAACTCGCCGCCGACGCCTACCGGCTCAAGGTGGTGATCAGGAACGCAGGTGCGATCCCCTTGGCCCTGCCGTCGCTGGAGCTGACACTGACCGACACCCAGGACCAGGCGCAACTGCGGCGTGTACTGACCCCGGCCGAACTGGGCGCCACCGGCCCCACGCTGGCGGCAGGCGCCGAATTTTCCGGCGTGCTGGCCATCAGAATTTTGAATTCCCCACCCGACGCCAGCGCGTCCCAAACGCCGCCCGTGCGGCCTTCCGCGCCCTTGCGGATTGCTGGCTACCGGGTCCTTGCTTTTTATCCCTGACTGAATCGAGATCCATCCCATGCCTGCTGTAATTTGTGGTTCCCTGGCCTTTGACACCATCATGACGTTTGAGGGGCGCTTTGCCGAGCAGATCCTGCCCGACCAGCTGCACATCCTCAATGTGTCCTTCCTGGTGCCGGCCCTGCGCCGGGAGTTTGGCGGTTGCGCCGGCAACATCGCCTACAGCCTGCAGCAGCTGGGCGGAACGCCCTTGCCCATGGCCACCGTGGGTACCGACGGGGCCGAGTATGTGGCGCGCCTGAACACACTGGGCATCAGCACCGAGTTTGTCAGGGAGGTGGGAGACACCTACACCGCCCAGGCCATGATCATGACGGACCGCGACAACAACCAGATCACCGCCTTCCATCCCGGGGCGATGGGCCAGGCGCATACGACAAAAATTGCGCCGCGCACCGATATCAGTATCGGCATCATCTCGCCGGACGGGCGCGACGCCATGCTGCAGCATGCCGAGCAGTTCAAGGCCGCCGGTATTCCTTTTGTGTTCGATCCCGGCCAGGGCCTGCCCATGTTTGACGGCAAGGACCTGGCCCATTTTGTCGAGCTGGCGAGCTGGGTCACGGTCAACGACTACGAGGCCAAGCTGCTGTGCGACCGGACCGGTTTGTCCTGCGCCGAAATCTCGAAGCGGGTGCAGGGCCTGGTGGTGACACTCGGGGCGCACGGTTGCGAGGTCTGGGTGGACGGCGACAAGACGCTGGTCGCGCCGGTGCTGGCCACGGAAGTGGTGGACCCGACCGGTTGCGGCGACGCTTTTCGCGGGGCCCTGCTGTTCGGCCTCGAAAAAGGCTGGTCGCTGGTGCGCTGTGCCGAGCTGGGCAATCGCGTCGGTGCCCACAAGATTGCTTTCCGCGGCGGCCAGAACTACACGCTCACGTCCGCTCAGATTGGCCTGTAAGCATCGATTAAAAGCCAAAAAGGCTTCCAGCCCTTTTTGTATGGGCGCAATCAGCTACTGAATTTGTAGCAACTGGGACGCCTCCACGGGGTCGGCTGCCCTGAAGAAGGTGCAGTCGGTGCCTCGCACCCCACCCTGAAAGTAAAAAAGCCCGGCATCTTGCGATGTCGGGCTTCAGGCCAAGTGTCTTACTGTTTACGGCTTGCTGGCTGTCGGAAACGGCCAGGCAGCTTGCGGGTTCAGAGTAGTCTGAGCCGCAGGGGCAGCCGGAGCAGCAGGAGCTTTGGCAGCGGGTTTTTTCGCGGCTTTCTTCGCAGCGGGCTTTTTCGCTGCTTTCTTGGCTGCTGGCTTTTTGGCAGCGGGTTTCTTCGCAGCAGCTTTCTTCGCTGGCGCTTTTTTCGCTACTTTTTTCGCCGCAGGCTTTTTAGCTGCTGCTTTTTTCGCAGCAGGCTTTTTCGCCGCTACTTTTTTAGCCGGGGCTTTTTTCGCTGGCGCTTTTTTCGCAGGAGCTTTTTTAGCTGCTACTTTTTTCGCTGGCGCTTTTTTGGCCGGGGCTTTTTTCGCTGCTACTTTTTTAGCAGGTGCTTTTTTAGCCGCTACTTTTTTCGCAGGGGCTTTCTTCGGAGCAGCTTTTTTAGCCGCAGTTTTTTTCGCAGTTGCCATAGTTTTCTCCTTGATCACATTGCAAAGATCACTTCACGTCTGGAGTACGCGAAGCGATTCACGGCGTTGGGCTGTCGGCGAACCGGGCCCAGCGCCGCGAACACGGGAGCAAAGCCCAACGCGCGCACTTCTGCGGTGCGGTCGGTGGTCAATGCAAGTCTGGAAATCATTGTTGTGTCGGCTTGTCGGTCAGTCCCAGGAGAGAGCACCACCGGACTGGTACTCGATCACACGGGTTTCGAAAAAGTTGCGTTCCTTCTTCAGGTCGATCATTTCGCTCATCCAGGGGAACGGGTTTTCCTCGTTCGGGAACAGCGTTTCCAGGCCGATCTGCGTAGCCCGGCGGTTGGCGATGTAGCGCAGGTAACCCTTGAACATGGACGCGTTGAGGCCCAGCACGCCGCGCGGCATGGTGTCCTCGGCGTAGCGGTATTCGAGCTCGACCGCCTTCATGAACAGGGCCTTGATCTCGGCCTTGAACTCGGCGGTCCACAGCAGCGGGTTCTCGAGCTTGAGCTGGTTGATCAGGTCGATGCCGAAGTTGCAGTGCATGGACTCGTCGCGCAGGATGTACTGGTACTGCTCGGCGGCGCCGGTCATCTTGTTCTGGCGGCCCAGCGCCAGGATCTGCGTGAAGCCGACATAGAAGAACAGGCCTTCCATCAGGCAGGCGAACACGATCAGCGACTTCAGCAGGGTCTGGTCCGCTTCCTGGGTGCCAGTCTTGAAGTTGGGGTCCGAGATGGCATCGATGAAGGGAATCAGGAACTGGTCCTTGTCCCTGATCGACTGCACTTCGTTGTAGGCGTTGAAGATCTCGCTTTCATCCAGACCCAGCGATTCGGTGATGTACTGGTAGGCGTGGGTGTGGATGGCTTCTTCAAACGCCTGGCGCAGCAGAAACTGGCGGCACTCGGGTGCCGTGATGTGCCGGTAAGTGCCCAGCACGATGTTGTTGGCGGCCAGCGAGTCGGCGGTGACAAAAAAACCGAGGTTGCGCTTGACCAGACGGCGTTCGTCTTCCGTCAGGCCGTTCGGGTCTTTCCAGAGCGCGATGTCGCGCGTCATGTTCACTTCCTGCGGCATCCAGTGGTTGGCGCAGCTGGCCAGGTATTTTTCCCAGGCCCATTTGTACTTGAACGGAACCAGCTGGTTCACGTCGGTCTGGCCGTTGATGATGCGTTTGTCGGCGGCTTTGACGCGATGGGCGGTGGGTGCCACGGTGGCCGGTGCTGCGCGCACGCCTGAAGAAGTCAAGGCGCTGTCGTCGAGCAGGCGGGCTGCAGCATGGGGCTGCAAAGAAAGAGGCGGAAGTTCCATCGAGCGGCCTTCGGGAAGGGCGCTGGCAAGAGGTTTTTGCAACGATGGTTTAGCTTCTTCGTCCCAGGTCAACATAGATGTTTCCAATAAGTTGGATTATGAAAGCAGCGATACAAAATGAAAAGTGTTCATTCACATCACGCTGAATTAGTGTTGCTCAATTACATCGAATCAGGCGCCGGTTTTTTCCGGCGCCGTGATCCGTTTTTTTTATTGGCAGGCCTCACATCCTGGATCGTCGATCGCGCAAAACTTGATGTCCGTCGCAGGTGATGCGCTCATCTGCGCCTGCGCTGTGGCTGCTGCCGCATCGAGTGCATTCATGCTGCCGGTGTCATCGGTGTTGCCGGAGGCTACGGCATTCATCTTGCCGGCTTTCACGGTGGACTTTTCTGCGTGCGTCGCGCTCATGGTGCGCAGGTAGTAGGTGGTCTTCAGGCCGCGCAGCCAGGCGAGCTTGTAGGTGTCGTCGAGCTTCTTGCCCGAGGCGCCGGCCATGTAGATGTTGAGCGACTGCGCCTGGTCGATCCACTTCTGGCGGCGTGACGCGGCTTCAACCAGCCAGGTGGCGTCGACCTCGAACGCCGTGGCGTACAGCGCCTTGATGTCCTGCGGCACGCGGTCGATGGGACGCAGCGAGCCGTCAAAGTGTTTGAGGTCCACCACCATCACGTCGTCCCACAAACCCAGGCGCTTGAGGTCGCGCACCAGGTAGTGGTTGATGACCGTGAATTCGCCGGACAGGTTGGACTTGACCGAGAGGTTGCCGAAGCAGGGCTCGATGCAGGCATCCACGCCGATGATGTTGGAGATGGTGGCGGTCGGGGCGATGGCCACGCAGTTGGAATTGCGCATGCCGTCGGCTGCGATCTTCTGGCGCAGCGCGTCCCAGTCCAGCGTCGCCGAGCGATCCACTTCCAGATAGCCGCCGCGCTGCTTGGCCAGCAGGTCCAGCGTGTCCAGCGGCAGGATGCCCTGGTCCCAGAGCGAGCCCTTGTAGCTGGTGTACTTGCCGCGCTCTCTGGCCAGTTCGGTCGAGGCCCAGTAGGCGTGGTAGCAGACGGCTTCCATGGACTTGTCGGCAAACTCGACCGCGGCATCCGACGCATACGGGATGCGCAGCTCGTACAGGCAGTCCTGGAAACCCATGATGCCCAGGCCGACCGGACGGTGGCGCATATTGGAGTCGCGTGCCTTCTTGACGGCGTAGTAATTGATGTCGATCACGTTGTCCAGCATGCGCATGGCCGTGGTGATGGTTTTCTTGAGCTTCTCGTGGTCCACCGCGCCGTCTTTCAGGTGCTGCACCAGATTCACGGAGCCGAGGTTGCAGACCGCGGTTTCGGTGTCGCTGGTGTTGAGCGTGATCTCGGTGCACAGGTTGGACGAATGAACGACGCCGGCGTGTTGCTGGGGCGAACGCACATTGCAGGCATCCTTGAAGGTGATCCAGGGATGGCCGGTCTCAAACAGCATCGACAGCATCTTGCGCCACATGTCGATGGCCTGCAACTTGCGGGCGGGCTTGATTTCACCGCGTTCGGCCTTGGCTTCGTAGGCGGTGTAGGCCTTTTCGAACTCGATGCCGAATTTGTCGTGCAGGTCCGGCGTGTCCGATGGCGAGAACAGCGTCCAACTGCCTTTTTCCATCACGCGGCGCATGAACAGGTCGGGAATCCAGTTGGCGGTGTTCATGTCATGCGTGCGGCGGCGGTCGTCGCCGGTGTTCTTGCGCAGTTCCAGGAACTCCTCGATGTCCAGGTGCCAGGTCTCCAGGTAGGCGCAGACCGCGCCCTTGCGCTTGCCGCCCTGGTTGACCGCCACGGCGGTGTCGTTGACCACCTTGAGGAAAGGAACGACGCCTTGCGACTCGCCGTTGGTGCCCTTGATGTGGGCACCGAGTGCGCGCACCGGGGTCCAGTCGTTGCCCAGGCCGCCGGCGAACTTCGACAGCAGCGCGTTTTCCTTGATGGCATCGTAAATGCCGCCCAGGTCATCGGCGACCGTGGTCAGGTAGCAGGACGACAGCTGCGACCGCAGCGTGCCGGCGTTGAACAGCGTGGGTGTGCTCGACATGAAGTCGAACGAGGACATGATTTCATAGAACTCGATGGCGCGGGCTTCACGGTCGATCTCGTCGAGCGACAGGCCCATGGCCACACGCATGAAGAACGCCTGGGGCAGCTCGATGCGCTGCTTGCGCACGTGCAGGAAGTAGCGGTCGAACAGGGTCTGCAGGCCGAGGTAGTCGAATTTCAGGTCACGCTCGGGTTTGAGTGCAGCGCCCAGGCGCTCTAGGTCGAACTGCTGCAGTCTTTCATCGAGCAGCTCGTTTTGCACACCCTTGGCGATGAACTGGGGGAAATACTCCGCATAGCGTGTGCCCATGTCTTCCTGGGTGACTTCCTCGCCCAGCACTTCGCGGCGGATCGTGTGCAGCAGCAGGCGCGCGGTGGCGTAGGTGTAGTCCGGGTCTTTTTCGATCAGGGTGCGGGCCGCCAGGATGGACGCCTTGTAGACCTCGTCGATCGGCACACCGTCGTACAGGTTGCGCATGGTTTCCTGCACGATCGGGTCGGGCTTGATCTCGGCGCCAAGGCCGGCGCAGGAGGCTTCGATCAGTGCCTGCAGCTTGCCGATGTCCAGCGTGACCTTTTTGCCGCCGTCCAGCACATGCAACTGCGGTGCCTGGGTGGCCGGCGTTTGCGGCTGGCGTGCGCGTTCCTGCGTGCGTTTCTCGCGGTACAGCACATAGGCACGGGCAATCTCGTGGTGGCCGCCGCGCATCAGGCCGAGCTCGACCTGGTCCTGCACGTCTTCTATATGGAAGGTGCCGCCGCCCGGGCGTGAACGCATCAGGGCGCGCATGACAGCCTGGGTCAGGTCGTCCACGGTTTCGCGCACGCTGGCCGAAGCCGCGCCCTGGGTGCCGTGCACCGCCAGAAAGGCTTTCATCATCGCCACAGCGATCTTGTTCGGCTCAAACGGAACCACGGCGCCGTTGCGGCGGATGATCTGGTAATGGGCCAGGGAACTGGCGTGGGCGCTGCTGGCAGGGGACTGCTGTGCGGCAGGCACGCCGGCGGGGGTGGGGACTGCGTGTTGGGTGGTTTGCATATTTTCCTCGTTGTGCTTTGTTGTTGGTGAGTTCGATGTGATTCAGGACAGGAAGAAGGGCTGACGGTTGCCTGTGGCTGGCTTGGTGGCGGGCTTTCCTTGGGCTGTTGGGCACCTGAATCCATCCATCGGATATAGGGCTAAGACACTATACCTAGGGTCTGGAGTGATTTCAAGCACTACAGGTAGTGTATCGGTCCTGAATCGCTGCGTCACGTCCCGCTTACTTTTCTTAGCTTTTTTTTGCAGGAAAAAATGCACAAGTTTGGGTCCTCAGGGGTGCTCCGAAGCTGGGCATCCATCGGCCGGACACGTGCCGATCACGTGTTCATGCGCCTTGCAAGGCGATCAGGGCTTTCGATGGTCGCGGCTGTTGACGGACGGCGGCCAAGCTGGCACCGCCAGGGGCATCAGCGGCTTGCGGGAAAACACTTAGCCGGCAAGCCCAGCGAATCCTGCAGCCGCGACCATTTGAAGCCGGAGCCCGGATCCTGCTTGCGGCCGGGTGCAATGTGTTCATGACCGGCCAGGTGCATGATCGGGTACTGGCGCAGCAGCGCCGCGCAGACGCTGGCCAGGGTTTCGTACTGGGCGGGTTCGAACAGCCCGCCTTCCAGGCCTTCGAGCTCGATGCCAATCGAGTCGTCATTGCAGTTGCTTTTGCCGCGGTAGCCGGACTCCCCGGCATGCCAGGCGCGCGCATCACAGCTGACAAACTGCCAGAGTTCCCCGGACCGGGCGATGAAAAAATGGGAAGACACCTGCAAGCCGCGCATCGACTGGAAGTAGGGATGGGCGTCCCAGTCCAGCTGGTTGGTGAACAGGCGTTGCACCTGGCCATTGCCAAATTCGCCCGGTGGCAGGCTGATGGAGTGGATGACGATCAGGTCGATGCAAGCCGACGCAGGTCGCGGACCGAAGTTCGGCGAGGTCAGCGCCCTGGCGTAGCGGTACCAGCCTTGCTGCCACAGTGCGGACACCGGCTCAGGAGGGCTCATCGGCTGCTTCATCACCCTGGGGCGTCACGATGTTCAGGCGGGCAATCCGGTAACGGATCTGGCGCAGGCTGATGCCCAGCTTGGCGGCGGCCGCCGTGCGGTTGAAGCCGGTTTCCTGCAGGACCTTGGACAGGATGTTGCGCTCCTGCCCGTCAAGAAAGTCCTGCAGGTTTTCCGGCACGGCGACATATTCGGCCGGCGGCGATTCGAGATGCAGGTCACCGTCTTCGCCGAGGGCAATGGCCCGGTGCAACAGGTTCTCGAGTTCCCTGACGTTGCCGTTGAAGGGGTGCTGCTGCAAGGTGGCCAGGACCTGACCGGAGAGGTCCGGCATGTGAAAGCCCGACTCCCGGCAAATCCTTCCGAGCAGGTCCCGACACAGGGCGGGCAGGTCCTCGCGGCGCTCACGCAACGGCGGGACGCTGATTTCAATGACGTTGAGCCGGTAGTACAAATCCTGGCGGAAGGTGCCGGCCGCCACCGCAGCGGCCAGATCCTTGTGGGTGGCGCTGACAACGCGCACATCCACCGTGTCCTCCTGGGTGGAGCCCAGCGGGCGGACGACCCGCTCCTGGATGGCACGCAACAGCTTGGACTGCATCGCCAGCGGCAGGTCGCCAATCTCGTCCAGAAAAAGGGTGCCGCCTTTGGCCGACTGAAAATAACCGAGCCTGTCCTGTGCCGAGCCGGTGTAGGCGCCTTTGCGGGCCCCGAAAAATTCGGCTTCCAGCAGATTTTCCGGGATGGCGCCGCAGTTGACGGCGACAAAGGGCCCTGCCGCGCGATGGCTGCAGTCGTGCACGGCCCGCGCCACCAGTTCCTTGCCGGTGCCGGACTCGCCCTGGATCAGCACCGGCGCCATGCTGCTGGCGACCTTGACGATGCGGGCCTTGACGGCCTGCATCACGGTCGATTCGCCGACCAGGCGCTGCAATGCCGGCGATGCATCCGCCGGCCGGACGGCCCTGGAGGCGGCGGGTCCGTCCTCGCTGCCGGGCCGGCTGCGCTCCTGGATGGCCGTGGGGGTTGCCGGGCCCTGGATGGCCGACGCCACCACGCCGCGAAACTGCTTGAGGTCCACCGGCTTGGTCAGGTAGTCAAAGGCGCCGGCCTTCAGCGCTTCCACCGCATTTTCGGCGGACCCGTGGGCGGTGATGACCACACAGCGTTCGGGACGCTGTTGGGCGACCATCTCGCGCAGCAGCTCCAGGCCCAGCCCGTCGGGCAGGCGCATGTCGGTGATCACGGCATCAAAGCGTCGTTGCTGCAGCTGGGCGCGCGCCTGCGCCAGGTCGGCCGCCGCCTCGACCCGGTAGCCTTCGCGCAGCAGGGTCAGCTCGTAGAGGGTGCGCAGGTCGGGCTCATCGTCAATCACCAGTATGTGCGCTTGCGTCGGGAGAGTCATGGTGCTTTCTGGATGTCAGACCACATTGTGTCAAAACCCGTCTGGGACAAAGTTTGCGCGGCGACGGCTGGCCGGAAGAGGACAAAAAACTCGTTGCCTTCCACCGCGTTGTGGACGGCCCGCTGGTAGCCTATGAGCGCACCATGGCGTTCGCAGAGCTCCCTGCAGATATACAGGCCCAGCCCGCTGGAGCGGCTCTCCGAAGAGAAAAACGGCTCGAACAGATGCGACTGCACCGTTTTTTCGAGCGGTTGTCCGTCGCTCCAGACCGACAGCCGGGGCTGCCCGTTGGCGGTGATTTCGGTGGTGACCTGTATCGCATCGCCTGCAGCGCTGGCATAACGCAGGGCGTTGTCCAGCAGGTTGACCATCAGGCGCCGCAGGTGCTCGGCCTCGAACAGCACGCCAGTCCGGCCGGCGCCTGCACGCAGGCGCAGCCGCTGGCCCGATGCCGTTTGCTGGGTCCAGTCCGAGCAGATGCGCTGCACCATGTCATCGAGCGGCAGGGCGCTTGTCAGCGCCTGGGGCGCCTGCTCCTGAACGCGGGAGATGTTGAGGATTTCCTCGACGATTCTGGCCAGCCGCTGCGCGTTCTGGCTGACCATGCCTGTGAGCTGTCGCTGTCCGGGGTCCTGCAGGTCTTCCTCCAGCAGGGCATTGGCTTGCGTGATGGCCGCCAGCGGGTTCCTGATTTCATGGGCTACTGCGGCCGACATGCGCCCCATCGCCGCCATTTTTTCGGTGCGCACCCTGGCTTCCATTTCTCGAAGGTCTTCCAGGAACATCACGCACAGGCTCTCGTGGGAGCCGTCGCGCGAGGCGGCCAGCCGGGTACGCACCTGCAGGCGACGGGCATGGCGCGAGGTTTGCTCCAGGCTCACATCGGCCTGCTGCGGCTGGCGCTGCTCAAACGTCAATTGCGCCAGCGCGGTCAGTGGCTGCCAGGCCGTCTCGGCGGCCAGCACAAAGGGGGCCGCGCGCGCCGTGTCCTGGATGGCCAGCAAACGAAGCGAAGCCGGGTTGGCCGCGCGAACGATGCCCTTGGTATCGATCACCAGCACGCCGTCGACCAGCGTGTCGATCACCAGTTCATTGACCTGGGTCTGCATGCGTGCGGCCGAGTGGCTGCGTTCGGCCCGCTTTTGTTCCCGCGACAGGCGCAGGGCCAGCTGGTTGGCCAGCAGGGCAATGATGAAAAAGCCCGAACCGCTCAGGCCGGCCTGCAGGAAGCGCGCCGTGGAGTCGCCCGGCAATTGCAGCGAGGCCCACCAGGCATCGGCCAGCAGCAGCAGCGCCACGCTGGCGGCGGTACCGAGGGCCAGCAGGATGGGGCCCAGCACGGAAGCCAGCAGCACCGGCAGCGCGAACAGCGCCGTGTAGTTGAGCGCCCCTGATTGCAGGAAGTTGAGCGCCGAAAATGCCAGTACATCGACGCCAACCGTGGAAAGCCACTGTGCATCGAAGGTGCTGCCCGGTGGTTTCGGATGGGCCCAGACACGGACGGCGAGCGCCGCAACAAAATAGGCCACGCACAGCACGATCATGGCTTTGCCGACGGGCTGGCCCAGCGCATAAATGGTGGCCTGCAAGGCAAGCAGCACGGCGGCCAGCGTCACGCGCGCCGCCATGAACGCCCGCCACAGCCGGCCGAAGGACTCGCCGCCGGCGTCCGATTCCCAGACGCCGGATTTTTCTGTCGGTCCGAACCAGGAATTCCCGGAGTCCGGCGCCGCCCTGGTCATCAACCCTCGGCCTGGCGACGATGTGCGTCGCTGCAGTAAAACCCCTTGCCGCCGGGCAGGGCGTCCGAACGGGGCAGGTGCACGGCGCAGACGGCGCAGGCCACGACTTCGGTGGCCGGCTTGCCGGTCCGGCCGGCCGGCGGCGCGGGCCGGTCCGGCTGTCCGGTGCGCCGGTTGCTCCGCCAGAGCCAGAGGACCACCAGCGCCAGCACAATCACCAACAGGTATTTCATACGCGCTTCAAAATGACTTCAAGGACAAAACGCGAGCCCACATAACCGAGCAGCAGCAGGCCTGAGCCCAGATACAACACCCGCACCGCCTGTCGCCCGCGCCAGCCCAGGCGTGCCCGGCCGACCAGCAGGCCGGCGAAGGTGATCCAGGCCAGCACCGAGAAAATGGTCTTGTGGTTCCATTGTCCGGCCAAGCCCGGACCGTACAGGGTTTCGGCAAACAGCCAGCCGACCAGCAGCGTGGCCGTCAGCAGCACAAAACCGGCTTGCACAAAGCGAAAGGTCAGCCGTTCCAGCGTCAGCAGGGGTACGCCGGAGTCGGATTGCGTGGCGGAACGGATGGAGCGCTCGGAACGGTTCATCAGCCAGCCATGCACCACGGCGGCGGCAAACAGGCCGTAGGACGCAATGCCCAGCGCCCAGTGCAGAGGCAGCCAGGGCGATGCAATCACGTGGTAGCTGGTACCGGGAAATACCAGCGCCAGCAGGACGGCGGCGCTGCCCAGGCCGGCCAGCGTCCAGCGCGCCTTGAGCTGCGGAAATAGCCGGCTTTCCACCGCATATACGCTCAGCACCAGCCAGACGGTCATGGACAGGGCCGGTGCAAACCCGAACCGCGGCGGTTCGCCGAGCAGGCCCTCGGCCAGGGCGAGGGCGTGCAGCAGCCAGGCCAGCAGAAGCACGCCACGCGTGGTGGTTTCGCTCAAACGCGCGGTGGCCAGCGCCAGGATGGCGTAGGCTAGCGCGGCGCCGATGGCCATGGCCAGACCCCACCAGGCGCTCAAAGTTAAAATGGAGGGTAGGGATACCATCTTGCGATGATATCCCCCCCAAAGAACCGTGCTTGCGACTTTCACCGCACACGGCTCACGCACGACCACTGGCTACACAGCGTCATCAGGTTGCATAACCTTCGACTACTTCGCCAGATTAAAGTCTCCCGTGCTGGAGACCGGCTTGATAACCTTCAAACCTAGGGCGTGGACACGCCTGTGACAGATCGGATGTAACAGCATCCGATTGGAGAGAGCATCACTTCCTCCTAGCTGCCGATACACGATATGGTGGTCGTGCATGTTTTCATCAGCCATGTCTATTTCCTGCCCACAGAGAGCGCAAATACCACCTTGGTCGAACCACAGGGAGGCCCGTTGAATGCTCCAGATGGCGTCACCCATCCTTTGCACCCGTAGCTTCTCCCCATAGGCAACCCAATCCGGGTGGAAAGGGTTGTAATCCCCCTTCACTTTGACGTGACGAACAATTTTCATGTCCGTCAAGGAATACAGCGGGAGCGGTATTCGTTCGTTATTCCCGGCCAAGTCATTTTGCAACCCCGCGAACCGACGGCGTGAGCCGCACTGCTTCCAGTAATGGGCATACACCCAACTCCCGGATTTGCGGGGATGTCTGCGCAAACCCCAGCGCGTTAACCTCCAGTAAATCAGGTGGTCAACGTCGTTGAAGGTCTGCTTTGCGACCGTCCCTTTGTGATACTGAGCCCAGCCTTTCAGGACTGGATTCAAGCGCTGTATGAGCGTTTCCGTTGGAACCGATAGCGACGTGGCGATGATCTCCTTTACCTTGCCATAAAACGTTTTCACGTTTTTCTGGCTCGGTTTGATGAGTAGCTTGCCTCCGTATTTTCGGAAGTTCCATCCCAGAAAATCAAAACCTTGGTCAATATGCACAATGCGTGTCTTTTCCTCGGACAGCGTCAGTCCCCGCTCGCGCAGGAACTTCACTATCCACGGTTGGATCACAGTTTGAAGCAGCTCTTTCGAGCTACCTGTCACTACAAAATCGTCTGCATATCGCACCAAGTGCACCTTCCCCTTCTGTGCATTGCCCGTGCCAAGCTCTTCCCGAAGGAATTGCGCAAGCCCCGTTTCCAGCCCATTGAGGGTGATGTTCGCTAATGTCGGCGAAATGATGCCGCCCTGAGGCGTGCCATCATCCGTGCGCAGGAGCTGACCTTTGTCCACTACTCCTGATTTCAACCATTTGGCGAGCATCCCCTTGTTCATGTGAACCCGGTTCAGCAGCCACTCGTGGTTGATGTTGTCAAAGAACCCAGAGATATCCGCATCCAGCACCCATTGGGCCGAGGCCTTCTGGGATAGGGATACAAACAACTGGCTGCGCGCGTCGTGTGTTGATCGTCCTTTCCGAAACCCATACGAGTTCGGATCAGACGCACATTCCACAGCGGGTTCCAGCGCAAGCAAGTAAAGTGCTTGCATGGCTCTGTCCTTCATGGTCGGTATACCCAGCGGGCGTTCCTTTCCATTGGCCTTCGGGATATAGACCCGCCTGAGGGGGCGAGCCCGGTACCCTTTGGGGGTCAGACAACTAATCGCATTCCATTTCTTTGTTGGCGTGTCCCAAAGTTCGCAATCGACGCCACTCGTTCGCTTCCCTTTGTTCTCAGTTACTTTCCTGACCGCCAATGCCTTGGCTTGCCAGGATCGAATCAGGCTCCTTGTGAGTCTTGCGACTCTTCGAAAGTCCTTCTTCGTTTCCGCCTGCGCTATGCGCATCTGCGCCTTCCCTACGAACAGCATGACCGCCTTCCAATCAATGGAATGCCAACCACCTGATTCGTCCAGAGACGCAGCATCGTTTCCGATGTGTTCCATACCATTCTCCAGTTTGGTTTGACCCATTGAAGACGGCACTGACCCAGAGGGTCAGATACCCTCTGGGTCGTTGATAAAGTCGCAACGGCTTTACGCTGTCGCACCCTGAGCAAGTCAGCCAGCTTTCGCTGCGAGGTAGAACCCCTATACCGCCCATTACAGACGGCCATTCGCTTTTTGCTCAATCCTCTACCCCCTCCACCATTGCCCTTGATTGCTCGCGGGTTTGCCAGTTCCTTGCGGACTGGCGATGAGTGGGGCTTACCTCGTTTCCCTCTGTGCCCCGTCTGGCGGCTGCCAGACAGAAGGGGTTAGGGACTCTCTATCCGCCGGAAGTCGTTTTAGGGAACGATGCGAAGTCCATGACCTGCGCATCCTGACTTCGTGCCTTTTGGCCGCAGCTCCTCCCTTGCGGGAGAACTAAGGCGTAAGCTGCTTACTGTTAACGACGGTTCGAACGAGAGTTCACATTACATTTCCCATGCCCTTTACCCCAGCAATCCACCCGCGTCCTAGTCGTGGGATTGGGACTGACTCGCATCAGCCTTATGTGCTTTCGCACGGATTGTTTAACCGTAGCTCCGCACCCCCGGATTGCTCCAGACGCACGTACAGTTGAGGTCACGCCGTTCCAGACGTGGTTTTGATGGAAAACAAGACACAGAGAGCGGTTGCGCTCTCACACCAGCACTTACTTGTACAAACTAGTTTGCAACAAGGTGTAGCAAGGCCTTTCCTCTCGGAAATTTGTCTCTAATTGGCAACGGAGTTACGTCCCTTGAGGACGTAACTCACCATTACCGCACCCTGAGAGTGCGGGCTGGAGCAGCCAAATTAGAGCCATTTGGCTGCTACAAAGTTAGCCCTTCTTAGGGGGCGGAATGGAGCCTCCTGAGAGGGAAACCATTCACTGATATAGTCGGTTTCAAGAACCGAATGAGGCGACTTCGAGTCGCACCATGGCTACAGTTTAGCTTCTGCGCCAGACGCTTGGTCCTTCTTTCACTTCCTTTTCGCTCCAGTTGTGGAGCTTATTCATGGCCTCTGCCCTTACCGACAAACTCTCCCGCCTCGTCCAGGAAATGCGCGGCCAGGCCCGCATCACCGAATCCAATGTGCAGGACATGCTGCGCGAGGTGCGCATGGCGCTGCTCGAAGCCGACGTGGCGTTGCCCGTGGTGCGCGACTTCATTGCCCGCGTCAAGGAAAAGGCGCTGGGCCAGGAGGTGATGAGTTCGCTGTCGCCGGGGCAGGTGCTGGTCAGCATCGTCAACCGGGAACTGGCCGCGACCATGGGCGAGGGCGTCAGCGACATCAATCTGGCGGCCCAGCCGCCGGCGGTGATCCTGATGGCCGGCCTGCAGGGCGCGGGCAAGACCACCACCACCGCCAAGCTGGCCAAGCACCTGATCGAAAAGCGCAAGAAAAAGGTGCTGACGGTTTCGGGCGACGTGTACCGTCCGGCGGCCATCGAGCAGCTCAAGACCGTGACGAAACAGGCCGGTGCCGAATGGTTTCCAAGCACGGCCGACCAGAAGCCGGTGGACATCGCGCTGGCCGCGCTTGATTACGCGCGCAAGCATTTCTTCGACGTGCTGCTGGTCGACACCGCCGGCCGCCTGGCGATCGACGAAGCATTGATGGCCGAGATCAAGGCACTGCATGCAGCGCTGAACCCGGTTGAAACCCTGTTTGTTGTGGACGCGATGCAGGGCCAGGACGCCATCAACACGGCCAAGGCCTTCAAGGAAGCGCTGCCGCTGACCGGCATCATCCTGACCAAGACCGACGGCGACTCGCGCGGCGGTGCGGCCTTGAGCGTTCGGCAGATCACCGGCGCGCCGATCAAGTTCTCGGGCACCAGCGAAAAAATCGACGGGCTGGAAGTCTTCGATGCCCAGCGCCACGCGGGCCGCATTCTCGGCATGGGCGATATCGTCGCGCTGGTCGAGCAGGTCACGGCCGGCGTGGACATGGCAGCGGCGCAAAAACTCGCCGCCAAGATGAAGTCCGGCAGCGGCTTTGACCTCAACGACTTTTTAAGCCAGCTGCAGCAGATGAAAAGCATGGGCGGCCTGTCCAGCCTGCTCGACAAGCTGCCGGCGCAGATGGCGGCCAAGGCCGGCCAGGTCGACATGGACAAGGCCGAAAAAGATATTCGCCGCAAGGAAGGCATCATCCAGAGCATGACGCCGCTGGAGCGCCGCAAGCCCGAACTCATCAAGGCCACGCGCAAGCGCCGCATTGCCGCGGGCTCGGGTGTGCAGGTTCAGGAGGTCAACCGCCTGCTCAACGAGTTCGAGCAGATGCAGACCATGATGAAAAAGATGAAGGGCGGCAGCATGATGAAAATGATGAAGCGCATGGGCGGCATGAAGGGTATGCCGAAGTTCTGAGGTACCCCTCCGTTCTTCATGAAAATTGCCATTGGCCCAATAAAAACGGGCGCCATTAGCTATCTATTTGATAGCTAATGGCGCCCGTTGGCTTTCACTGGCCTAAATGGCCCTGAGCCGTGGCCGCACCTGCTGGCTGGCATGCAGCCAGGCGCGGCGCAAGACCGCCGGTGATTTTGTTTCTTCGGGAATCAGCAGATAGTTGTTGGCGCGCATGGCCGTCCCGACGCCGACCTTGCTGGTCAGCACGGTCATCGGGATGGCCAGCAACAAAGGCAGACCGACCGGCAGCAGCCAGACCAGCGCGCTGGCGTCAATCAACGTGATGCCGGCGGCGAGCAGCACAATCACTGCGCTCATGGGGGCCAGCTGCTGCAGGGCAACACGCCAGGGCACGGCCGCCGCTTCACGCGGAGGCGACTTCCATTCCAGCTTCAGGCCGGTCAGCGCGACCAGCACAAACAGCGAGTGCGCCAGCATGCGGATCGGCGCCTGCAGCAGGGCGATCAGCGTTTCGAGCAGCGCGCTGCGCAGCAGGCTGGCGGTGCCGCCGTAGGCCTGCTGCTGGCGGTTGATCAGCACCGCTGCGATGCCCAGCAGGCGCGGCAAAAACAGCATGGACAAGGTCCATGCCCACAAGGTCAGCAGCTCACCGGGCAACAGCGCCCAGTCACTGACCATGGGTGTGCCCGAGAGCCACAGCGCCGTCCCCAGCGTCAGGAAACACAGCCACAAGGGCGCCGAGAGGTAGGCCATGGCGCCCGTGCCGAACATCGAGCGGTGCACCGGGTGAATGCCGGGCTCGGCGATCAGGCGCGAGTTCTGCAGGTTGCCCTGGCACCAGCGGCGGTCGCGCTGCAGTTCGGCCAGCAGGTCGGGCGGCTGCTGTTCGTAGCTGCCCACCAGGTCGGCCACCAGCCAGACGTGGTAGCCGGCACGGCGCATCAGCGCGGCTTCGACAAAGTCGTGCGACATGATGCTGCCCGACATGCCGCCGGTGCCCGGGATGCGCGCCAGCGCGCAGTGCTGCATGAAGGGCGCGATGCGGATGATGGCGTTATGGCCCCAGTAGTGCGACTCGCCCATCTGCCAGAACTGCATGCCCAGCGTGAACAGGCGCCCCGTCACGCGCGAGGCGAATTGCTGCGCGCGTGCATGCAGCGTCACATGGCCGATGGCCTGGGTGGCGGTCTGGATGATGCCGGCGCTCGGGTTGGCTTCCATCAGCTTGACCATGGCCACCAGGCAGTCACCGCTCATCACGCTGTCGGCATCGAGCACCACCATGTAGCGGTAGTCCTTGCCCCAGCGGCGGCAGAAGTCGGCCACGTTGCCGGCCTTGCGGTCGGTGCGGCGCTTGCGCAGGCGGTAGTAGACCTCGATCCGGGGCTGGTCGGGCTGGGCGGCCAGCTGGGTGCGCAGGTCTTCCCAGGCGGCGCGTTCGGCCTTCTGGGTGGCCGGGTGGCTGGTGTCGGACAGCACAAACACGTCGAAGGCTTTCACCTGGCCGGTCGCTGCGACGGATTCGCAGGTGGCACGCAGCCCCGCGAACACGCTGCGCACATCCTCGTTGCAGATCGGCATGATGATCGCCGTCCGGGTACCGGCATCGAGTGCATGGTGCTGGACCTGTTTGGCCGACAGGGCATGTTTGTCGCCGCGTATCGTCACGTAAAAACCCATCATCGCCGTCATGAAGCCGGTGACCACCCAGGCGGACAGCAGCGCAAACAGCACGAGCTGGCCGTACTGCAGCCAGGCGCTGTCGTAGGCGGGCTGCATGTCGGCAAACAGGCTGGTGGCCAGCACGGTGCTGAGCAGCGTCAGCAGCACGAAGACGGCCCGGCGCCGCGCAGCGGCCTGTTGCCAGGGTGCGCGTGCCGGGAGGGGGGCAGGATGGGCCTGTCTGGACCGCGCCAGGCCCAGCGTGGCCGTGCCCAGGCTGTTCCAGAAACCACGCCAGGGGCGCGGCACCATCGATCCGCGGTGTAGCGGCGGCGCGGTGACCGAGTTCGGATGGCGTTCTTCGCGCAGCAGGCTGCGGGGGGTCAGGGTGTGATCAGGTTGGTCCATGTTTCGGTCAGTGTGTGGTTGTCATGTTGGAGAAAGGCGCGCAGCTCGATAGGCTGGGCGCTCTGGTTGGCAGGGGGGGCGAGGCGCTGCACGCGCAGGTTCATGCGCCAGGTGCCGGTGGCCGGGTTGCGGTAAGCGATGCTTTCGACGACGCGGGCGTTGCTGCCGGCCGTGGTGATGGCCTCCACCCTGGCGCTCTCGGGCAACGCGTCCAGGGCCGGTCCGGCAAAGTCGATGACAAACTGGGTCTGCTGGCCCAGGGCCTCGGCGCTGAGCTTGCTGTAGCCGGTGCCGCGGCGCGACTGGGTGACCCAGCCGTTGGGCGGGCGTTGCTGGTTCTTGCCCTGCCAGCCAATCTGCCACGCGAGGTTCAGCGACTCGCCGGGGGCGGGCATTTTTTCCGGCACCCAGTAGGCGGCCACGTTGTCATGGGTTTCGTCCGGCGTCGCAAACTGCAGCAGCTCGACGCGGCCCGCGCCCCAGTCGCCCAAGGGGGTCACCCATGCGCTGGGCCGCAGCTCGTACCGGGCTTCGGTGTCTTCGTAGCTGGCGAAGGCGCGGTCACGCTGCATCAGGCCAAAACCCTTGAGGCTTTTCATGCTGAAAGAGGTCACCAGCGGGGAAACCGGGTTCTGCAGCGGACGCCATAACCATTCACCTTCCCCGGTGGCCACCATCAGGCCGTCAGAGTCATGCACTTCGGGCCGGAAGTCGCCCGCGCGGGGCTGGTTTTCACCGAAGAAAAACATGCTGGTCAGCGGCGCCACACCCAGGGTGGCGACGCGGGGGCCGGCGCCTGCGCGCATGAAGATACGGGCATGCACCTCGGTGACGGTCTCTTCGCCGGGGCGGATGTCAAAGCGGTAGGCGCCTGTCATGCGCGCCGAATCCAGCAGGGCATAGACCGTGACCTGCTTTGCACCGGAGGCCGGTTTTTCGAGCCAGAAATCGGTGAAGCGCGGAAACTCTTCCTGCTTGGCGCCAGTGGGGTCGACCGCCAGGCCGCGGGCCGACAGGCCGTAACGCTGGCCGGCACCCAGGGCGCGGAAGTAGCTGGCGCCCAGAAAGGCAATCAACTCATCCTTGTAGGCGGGCGAATTGAGCGAGGTGTGGAGGCGGAACCCGGCATGGCCGATGTCGCCCCAGCGTGCCGGATTCAGCTGGTTCTTGCCGTAGCTGAAGTCGTCGGCGCTGTAGCGCAGCAACTTGTTGCCCTGGGCAGACAACTCGTGGATGTGCACCGCTTCGGTCTGCCGGCCGACATGGAAAAATTTGGCTTCGTAGGGCAGCTGGTCGGCGCGCCACAAGGCTTTGTCGTCCTTGAAACGGATGTCACGCAGGCCGTCATAGTCGAGGGCCGCCAGTTCGGCGGGAACAGCGGGACGCGGCTGCTGGTAAGGGGTTTGCGCACGTTTTTGCGCCAGGGCGGCCACGTCGTCCAGGGTCCAGGCATGAGCACTGGCCAGTGCTGCACACAGGCCCAGGAGGGCAAAAAAGCGGGCTGGCAGTGCGTGCAGGAAAGGCGCGGTAAAACGGGGAAAAACAGCTTGCATGGGTTGACTAGGGCAAACCCTGTGCCAACCTGAAAAAGTTGTTTTAAATCAACGGCTTGAAGAGGTTCCATGGCGCCGTCGTGGATCCGGACCGGAAAAGAGGCCGATGAACCCCTGTTTTTGTCGCCTCCGGACGACAACTGTTTGCCATAAAAGGAATTTAGTATTTGGAATCAGGGGCTTGGCCCTGTCGCTCCTCGGCGACAGAATCAGAGGCGGCATTCGCCGGGTCGGTTTTGAAGTGGCCCGGCGTCAGGCTGTGTTTTTGCAGCAGGCGGTAAAACTCGGTGCGGTTGCGGTCTGCCAGCCGGGCGGCGTCGGCCACGTTGCCGTCGGTCAGCTTGAGCAGGCCGACCAGGTACTCGTGCTCGAAGCGCTGGCGTGCTTCGGCCAGGGTGAGCACCTGCACACTGGGCGAGCGCAACGCGCGTTGAATCAGGGTCAGAGGGATCAGCGGTGTGCTGGCCAGCGCGCACACCTGTTCGACCACGTTGTAGAGCTGGCGCACGTTGCCCGGCCAGGCGGCCGTGTTCAGGGCCTTGATCGCTTCCGGCGCAAAGCCGCTCAGGCGCTTGCCGTATTTTCCGGCCAGCTTGACGAGAAAATGATTGGCCAGCAGCGCGATGTCTTCGCGCCGTTCGGACAGGGGGGGCAGGGTCAGCGTGACCACATTGAGCCGGTAATACAGGTCGGTGCGGAACTGGCCTTCGGCCATGGCCGCTTCGAGGTCCCGGTGGGTTGCCGACAGAATGCGCACATCGACCGGGATGGACTGGCTGGACCCCAGCGGCCGGACGGTGCGCTCCTGCAGCACCCGCAACAGCTTGACCTGCAAGGCCAGCGGCATGTCACCGATTTCATCGAGCAGCAGGGTGCCGCCTTCGGCGGCCTGGAACAATCCCTTGTGGTTGGCCGAGGCGTCGGTGAAGGCGCCCTTGACGTGGCCAAAAAGTTCGGACTCGAGCAGGGCTTCGGGAATGGCGCCGCAGTTCACGGCAATGAACGGGCGGGCGGCACGCGGGCTGGCCTGGTGAATCGCCTGGGCCAGCAGCTCCTTGCCGGTACCGCTTTCGCCGCGCAGCATCACGCTGGCGTCCGACTGGGCCACCATGCGCGCCTCGGCCAGGGTTTCGGCCATGCGGCTGGAACGGCTGATGAAGCCACTTTGCCAGGCCGGCGACTGGCCGGGCGGGACGGACGGCACTGGCGCGCTCAGCGACAGGGCCTGGGCAATCTTGTCGAGCAGACCCTTGCCGTCAAACGGCTTGGTCAGGTAGGTGAACACGCCGCGTTCGGTGGCCTCCACCGCATCGGGAATCGTGCCGTGGGCCGTCAGCAGAATCACCGGCAGCGAGGGGTGCTGGCTGCGGATTTCGTCAAACAGCGCCAGGCCGTCCTTGCCGGGCAGGCGCACGTCGCTGAGCACCAGCTGCGGGCGCTCGATCTCGAGTTGGCTCAGGGCGGCTTCGGCCGAACTCACGGCGCTGACGCGGTAACCAGCGGCTGTCAGCCGCATGGTCAGCAGGCGCAGCATGTCGGCGTCGTCGTCGACAACCAGCAGGTGGGCTTTGGGCGCAGTCATGGGCTCGGTGGCCGGGTGCGGCCGCGCGGGGACGATGCCGGAGCCGCCGCGGGGCGGTTGCTCAGGCTGCGTTCGATTTCCTTGAGGGCGTCGAGTTTGTCCTGGGTCTGTTCGAGGCGGCGCTGCAGCTCGCGCAGTTGCTGGTTCTGCCGGTCCAGCTGGTCTTCGGCCCGCCGTTGCTCGGCAAAACGTGTGGCCAGCAGGCGCGCCAGGGCATGCAGCGGCCGGGCTTCCTCGCTGTTGTTGGCCAGGGCGCGCTGCAGCAGGTCCTGCGCGCGCACCAGATCGGGCAGTTGCCGGGTCTGGCTCAGCGTGAGCGCCAGGCGCAGCTGGTCGCCTGCTGACACAGCGTTGCCGAGCCGGGTGATTTCCTGGGCCAGTTCGGGGCCAGGCAGGCTGCGCAGCCGGTCGGCGTAGGCCAGCAGGGGGGTGACGGCGTCTGCCTCCGAAGGCGCGGCGTTGGACGGCGCTGCCGGCGCTGCAGGGGCCGGTTTCGTCGCGGTCACCATGCCTGGCCCGGCCGGCGAACGGGCCGGCACGGTGCAGCCGGCCGCCAGGCTGAGGGCCAGCGCCCAGGGCAGGGCGCGGCAGAAGACGGGGCCGCAGGCCTCAAGACTTGAAAGCATGGGGAAGTTCTATCCTGAAATGTGCACCCGGGCCGTCCGGCAGCAACTGCACCCGGCCCCCATGGGCAGCAATGTACTCGTGGACGATGGACAGCCCAATGCCGCTGCCCCGCACCACTTGCGGTGGCTGCCGTTCACCGCGGTAAAAGGGTTCAAAAATGCGCGCCTGGTCGCCGTAGGCGATGCCGGGGCCTTCGTCGTCCATGTCGATATGCACGACGTCGGCGAACTGGCTCAACCGGATGCGTATCCTGCCTCCGGCCGGAGAAAACCGGATGGCGTTGGACAGCAGGTTGGCAATGGCGGTTCCCAGCTTGTCGCGGTCCACCTCGGCCTGCAGCGCCGGGCCTTCGACGCTGACCTGCAGATCGCGCGCGCGCCACTGCAGGCGCTGGCCTTCCACCTGTTCTTCGATGAGTTGCAGCAGGTCGGTTTTTTCCCGGCGCAACTGGCGTGCCTCGAAGGCTGCCGCGTTGAAGCGCAGCAGGTCCTCGATCTGGCCCTGCAGCAGGCCGGTGTTGTGGCGCAGGATTTTGGCCACTTCCCGCTGGTTGGCGCTGAGCTCGCCGGCCACGCCGTCTTCCAGCAGCGACACGCCCTCGCGCAGCGACGCCAGCGGGGTTTTGAGTTCGTGCGAGACATGGCGCAAAAACCGCGACTTGTCGGCGTCCAGCTCCACCAGCCGCAGCCGCAGCCATTCCAGCCGTTGTCCGACCAGCTGCAAGTCGGCCGGACCGTCGATGCGGATGGCCTCGTCCAGGCGGTTTTCGCCGAGGCCGATGATGGCCTTTTCCAGGCGGTTGAGCGGACGCGTGAGCCAGATGCCGAACGCCAGCGCCATCAGGACGGCCAGCGCGATCGCGCCCAGCACCTGTTGCGTCAATTGCCGGCGGCGGTTTTCCAGCGTGTCGAGCAGGCTGCGGTTTTGCCTGGCAATGGTTTGCCGGACCTGCTGCGCAATCGCCGCGTTGATGCGGTCCAGTTCGCGGAATTCCTGCGCGACCTGCCGGTCCCGGTCGAGCGCGGTATCGGGCGAACCGGACAGCAGCGCGGTGACGGCCTGCAGGTGGTTCTTCCAGTCGCTGACCAGGGCAGTGGGCACGTTTTGCGGACCCAGCCGCGCCAGCACGGTTCTGGCATCGGCGGCGGCCTCGTCGAAGCGCTCGCGCAGCACGCGGTCGGACAATACCAGCGACTGGCGCGCCGTGCGTTCCATCGCCACGCTGCGTTCGTCCAGGGACTGGGCGGCCGCACTGAGGTCGAGCGCGCGCACCGCGCCGTCGCGGCTTTGCATCGTGAGTTGCTCCAGCGTGAACACGGCGCGCAGCGAGGCGGCCGCCAGCAGGCCGGCAATCAGCAAAAAGGCGGCCACCAGCAACTGGCGGAAGGAAACGCGCTCAAGCATGGGGGTTCCTTGCCGGCGGGTTCACTGCGCGTGGTTTCAAACGGTCAGTGCGGGCGCTTCATGGTGCAGCACGTCGCCGCGCAGGGAGCGTTGGGAGGCTTCGGTGATGGTCACGTCCACCATCTGGCCGATCAGCCGGGGCAGGCCCCTGAAGTTGACAACGCGGTTGCATTCGGTGCGGCCCATCAGCTCGGTCGGGTCCTTGCGGGAGGCCCCTTCGACGAGGATGCGCTGCACCGTGCCCTGACGGCTGGCGCTGATGGCACGCACGCTGTCGTCGATGGCGGCCTGCAGGCGCTGCAGCCGCGCGAGCTTGACCTCGTGCGGCGTGTCGTCGGTCAGGTTGGCCGCGGGCGTCCCCGGCCGCGGGCTGAAGATGAAGCTGAACGAGGTGTCGTAGCCGATGTCGTCGATCAGCTTCATCATCTTGCCGAAGTCGTCCTCGGTCTCGCCGGGAAACCCGACGATGAAGTCGCTGCTCATGGCCAGGTCGGGGCGGATCGCGCGCAGTTTGCGGATGGTGCTCTTGTATTCCATCGCCGTGTAGCCGCGTTTCATCGCCATCAGGATGCGGTCGGAGCCGTGCTGCACCGGCAGGTGCAGGTGGTTCACCAGCTTGGGCAGCTTGCCGTAGGCGTCGATCAGGCGCTGCGTGAACTCATTGGGGTGGCTGGTGACATAACGGATGCGCTCGATGCCGGGAATGTCGGAGACGTATTCGAGCAGGGTGGCGAAATCGGCGATGTCGGCGCTGCTGCCCATGGGGCCGCGGTAGGCGTTGACGTTCTGCCCCAGCAGCGTGACTTCACGCACGCCCTGGTCGGCCAGGCCCGCCACTTCCACCAGCACGTCCTCGAACGGACGCGAGACTTCCTCGCCGCGCGTGTAGGGCACGACGCAGTAGCTGCAGTATTTGGAGCAGCCTTCCATGATGCTGACAAAGGCGCTGGGGCCTTCCACGCGGGCCGGCGGCAGGTGGTCGAATTTTTCAATTTCGGGAAAGCTGATGTCCACCTGCGATTTGCCCAGGCTGATGCGCCTGGCCAGCAGGTCCGGCAGGCGGTGCAGGGTCTGCGGGCCGAACACCACATCGACATAGGGCGCGCGCTCGATGATGGCGTCGCCCTCCTGGCTGGCCACGCAGCCGCCGACGCCGATCAGCACGCCCTTTTTTTTCAGATGTTTGACCCGGCCGAGGTCGCTGAACACCTTTTCCTGCGCCTTTTCGCGCACCGAGCAGGTGTTGAACAGGATCAGGTCGGCCTCGTCCACATTGCTGGTGGGCTCGTAACCTTGGGCGGCGTGCAGCACGTCGGACATCTTGTCCGAGTCGTACTCGTTCATCTGGCAGCCGAAGGTTTTGATAAAGACTTTTTTGCTCATGGATTTGCTATCAAAATGGGAGCTGATTGCGCCCGTCAATAAAGGGCTAGGGCCTTTTTTGTTCTAAAAACGGCTGACGGGCCGGCGCGGAGCCGGCTACTGCTGGTAGCGGGGCAGCTGGTTGTAAGGGGTCTTGCCGTCGTCCTGCGGCGCGGCTTCGCCCTCGAAGCTGAAGAGGAAATTGCGCGTGGACAGGCCGGCGCGTTTTTCCCTGGCTTCCTCGGCGGTCAGCACCCAGACCTCGTGGACCAGACCGGCGCTGTCGCGGGTGTAGTTGACCAGCAACTCCTGGCCCAGCAGGGCGCCCGACAACACATAGTTGTTGTTGACGTTGCGGATGCGTGCACCGGGCGACAGGCGGTCGGCCTTGCCGTTGAGGCTGATGTCGGGTGGTGCCCGGACCACCAGCAGGCCGCGCAGGGCAGCCTTGGGGAAATTGCGGACGCTGGGGACTTCGTCGGTCTGGGCCAGCGCCGGCGTGGCGAACAGGCTCGCCAGCGTCAGCAGGATGGCGATCAGCGTGGCCGGCAAGGAGAGGAGGGGCAGGCAGCGTTTCATGGTGTATGTCCAGAGGCTGTGAAGTAACAAAGCCCCAGAGGATCAACCTCTGGGGCTCCGCGAAACCGTGGTGGTGATAGGTGGACTTGAACCACCGACATCAGCATTATGAATGCTGCGCTCTAACCAACTGAGCTATATCACCGCGCGTCGCAGATTATAGCCAAACCTGAACGGACTTTCACGCGATGCGCTCCACATTGAGAAACTGCGGGGTTCTTCAGTCAAGCAGGGGCCGCGGAACCGGCTTCGCCGGGCCGCAGGCGCAGCGGCCCCGAGGGGCTGGAGCCTGCGGCTCCAAAGCTGCCTGCGCAGCTTTGGACAGGCGACAGAGGCGAAGCGTCCCGCGAGCCGCGGCCTGCAAGGCCTCGGGAGCGACACGCAGTGCGCGACCGTGGGGGCTCTACCTGTGCTTGAACACTGGCTTGCGCTTGTTGACAAAAGCGTCCATGCCTTCCTTCTGGTCCTCGGTGGCAAAGGTCGCGTGGAACAGGCGCCGCTCGAACATGATGCCGTCGGCCAGGGTGCCTTCATAGGCGCGGTTCACGGCTTCCTTGGCGGCCATCACGGCAATCTGACCGTAGTCGCAGATCTGCAGCGCGGCGCCCAGCGCTTCTTCCATGAGCTTGTCCAGCGGCACGACACGGCTGACGAGCCCGCTGCGTTCGGCTTCCACGGCATCCATCATGCGGCCGGTCAGGACCAGGTCCATGGCCTTGGCCTTGCCGACGGCGCGCGGCAGGCGTTGCGTGCCGCCCGAGCCGGGGATGATGCCGAGCTTGATTTCAGGCTGACCGAACCGGGCGTTGTCGGCGGCAATGATGAAGTCGCACATCATGGCCAGCTCACAGCCGCCGCCAAGTGCAAAGCCGCTGACGGCGGCGATCACCGGCTTGCGGATGCTGCGGATCTGCTCCCAGTTGCGCGTGATGTAGTCGCCCTTGTAGACGTCGGCAAAGCTGTAGCTCGCCATCGCGCCGATGTCGGCGCCGGCCGCAAAGGCTTTTTCGCTGCCGGTCAGGATCATGCAGCCGATGTTGTCGTCCGCGTCGAAAGCCTTGAGCGCAGCGCCCAGCTCGTCCATCAGCTGGTCGTTGAGTGCATTGAGTTGTTTCGGCCGGTTCAGGGTGACGATGGCCACGCGGCCTTCGGTGCGGGTCTGGATCAATTCATAAGTCATGGCGGGTTCCTTTTGAGGCTGAATCATGCCACGATCTTTTTGCCTGGCCAGCGCGTCGCAAGGTGGAAAAGCAAGGGAAAACATTGACCGACCTGACGGTCGGTTAATGCTAGATTCGTGACAGGAGATGCTTATGACCGATGTCCCTTCCGAACCTGCCGTGCTGTTGTCCACACAGGGCGCCGTGGCGCTTGTGACGCTGAACCGGCCGCAGGCCCTGAACAGTTTTACCCGCCAGATGCACCAGCAACTCTGGACCGCGCTGGACGCCGTGGAGGCCGATCTATCGCTGCGCGCCCTCGTGATCACTGGCGCCGGCCGCGGTTTCTGCGCCGGTGCCGATCTGGCCGAGTTCGACTTTGCGCCCGGCCCCAACCTTGTCGAACGTGCCGACCCCGGTCCCATCATCGACCAGGCCTTCAACCCGACGGTGCGGCGCCTGCAGAAACTGCGCGTGCCGACGATTGCCGCCGTGAACGGCGTGGCCGCCGGGGCGGGCGCCTCGCTGGCCATGACCTGCGACCTGGCGATTGCCGCGCCGGGTGCCAGCTTCATCCAGGCCTTCAGCAAGATCGGCCTGGTGCCCGATGCGGGCGGCTCCTGGTTTCTGGTCAAGCGCCTGGGCCTGGCGCGGGCGCTGGGGCTGGCCATGCTGGGCGACAAGCTCAGCGCGAAGGATGCGAAGGAGTGGGGAATGATCTGGGACGTGGCCGGCGAGGGCGAAGACTGCCTGGACAAGGCGATGGCGCTGGCCGCACGCCTGGCCGTCATGCCGACCCGCGCCCTGGTGGAGACGCGGCGCCTGCTCAGCGAGGGCGCCAGCCGGGGCCTGGATGCCCAGCTGGACCAGGAGCGCGACACCCAGTCGGCGCTGGGTCGCACCCACGATTACATCGAAGGCGTGATGGCCTTCCTCGAGAAGCGCCCGCCAGCGTTCAGGGGCAACTAGATGGATGCCCAGCAGCTGGCCCGCGCGGTGGGCGAATCCATGTTTGCCGCCGACAGTGCCTCGCGCGACTTCATGCAGATGGAGCTGGTGTCCTGCGCACCCGGCCGTGCGGTGATGCGCATGGCCGTGCGTGAGCCCATGCTCAACGGCCACAAGATCTGCCACGGCGGACTGATCTTTACGCTGGCCGACTCGACCTTTGCCTTTGCCTGCAACAGCTACAACAAGGTCGCGGTGGCGGCGGGTTGCAGCATCGAGTTCCTCAGACCCGGCCAGCTCGGTGATGTGCTGACCTGTGAAGGGGTGGAGCAGACGCTGCAGGGCCGGCATGGGATTTACGACATGAAGGTCAGCAACCAGCGCGGCGAGGTGATTGCGATGTTCCGTGGGAAAAGCGCGCAGATTGCAGGCCACGTGATTCCGGAGAACCCATGACAAGTTTTCCGCTCGAACCGATTGAGAAGGCCAGCCTCGACGAACTGCGCGCCCTGCAGCTCAAGCGCCTGCAGTCGACGCTGCAGCATGCCTACCGGCATTCCCCGGTCTACCAGGCCAAGTTCGATGCTGCCGGTGTTCACCCCGGGGACTGCAAGTCGCTGGCTGACCTGGCGAAGTTTCCCTTCACCACCAAACACGACCTGCGTGCCAGCTATCCCTTCGGCATGTTTGCGGTGCCGCGCGAGCAGTGTGTGCGTATTCACGCGTCCAGCGGCACCACCGGCAAGCCGACCGTGGTGGCATACACAAAAAATGACGTCGACATGTGGGCCGGCTGTGTCGCCCGCAGCATACGCGCGGCGGGCGCGCGGCCCGGCGACCTGGTGCACATCAGTTACGGCTACGGCCTGTTCACGGGCGGGCTGGGCGCGCATTACGGTGCCGAGAAGCTGGGCCTGACCGTCGTGCCGTTTGGTGGCGGGCAGACCGAGCGGCAGGTGCAGCTGATCACCGATTTCAAGCCCGACATCATCATGGTGACGCCCAGCTACATGCTGGCGATCGCCGACGAATTTGAAAAGCAGGGCTTGTCCGCCGCCGATGCCAGCCTGCGCATCGGCATTTTTGGTGCCGAACCCTGGACCAACGACATGCGTCATGCGATTGAAAAACGCATGGGGCTGGATGCGGTGGACATCTATGGCCTGAGCGAGGTCATCGGCCCGGGCGTGGCCAGCGAGTGTGTGGAAACCAAGGACGGCCCGACCATCTGGGAGGACCATTTCTACCCCGAGATCATCGATCCCGTCAGCGGTGAACTGCTGCCCGACGGCGAGATCGGCGAGCTGGTGTTCACCAGCCTGAGCAAGGAAGCGTTGCCCATCATCCGCTACCGCACACGCGACCTCACGCGCCTGTTGCCCGGCACGGCGCGCAGCATGCGTCGCATGGAGAAGATCACGGGCCGCAGCGACGACATGATGATCGTGCGCGGCGTCAACGTGTTTCCAACGCAGATCGAGGAGTTGATCCTCAAGCGCCATGAGCTTGCGCCGCATTACCAGTGCATTCTGACCCGCGAGGGCAGCATGGACTGCCTGCGTGTGGCCGTGGAGACCCGCCCCGGTCTGGCGCCCGACAGCCCGTCCGCGCGGGCAGCGGCTGATGTGCTGCAGCATGAGATCAAGGCCTACATCGGGACCAGTGTGGATATCGAGTTGCGTGCCGAGGGCGGTGTGGAGCGCAGTCTGGGCAAGGCCAAGCGGGTGCTGGACCGCCGGCATTGAGCGGCGCTTCCGGGTTTTCCGGGGTAAGCACCCTCTCGACGCTGTACGGTTTTGGTTCTAGACTGATTTGATAACTGGTTACAGGAGGTTGCCATGCCGGACAAGCAAGTGATCTATCAAAAAACGCAGAAGGGAACGGAGGCGGTTGCAAACCGGCATTCCGGCCTGGCCCCCAGACTGCGTTCCCTGTTGATCATGGTCGATGGCAAAAGAACCTACGCAGAACTGACCACCATGGCCGCGGCGCTCGGCGATCCGCAGCGTCTCTCAGAACTCGAAGCCGAGGGCCTGGTGGCGCCGGCAGTGGCCGAAGAAAAAACCATGCCGGCCGCGCTGGAGCCGGCCGATGTTCCGCCTAAGCCCGCCGCAGCAGCACCGCCGCAGCGTGCGGCCAACCTGGCGCAGGCGCAGCGTTTCTCCTCGCATTTGCTGGAGCACCTGCTCGGTCCGATGGCCGAGCCGCTGTGCATCAAGATCGAGGGCGCACGCGATCTCGCCGATTTTGTCGCCGTGATCAAGCGGGCCCGCGAGATCGTTCGCGAGATCAAGGGCGCCGCCGAAGCCGAGCGTTTTGTGGCCAAAATCGAAGCGCAGATGCCTGCTGGCTGAATCCCGGGCTCAGGCGGCGGGCACCAGCCACTTTTTCACCAGCGCCGCGTCCTTGGCCAGCAGCCGCCAGGTGGTCGTGTCCGGCGGCATCGTCAACTCCAGCCGAAGCAGGCGCTTGTCGCGCGCAACCAGCGCCGTGACTTTTTTACTGGGTCCGGCGTACAGCGGCAACTCATCGAGTTTGCCCAGGCGCCAGCCCGGGTTGGGCGGCTGGGCCGCTTTTCGGCCCTTTCCGGTCACAGGTATTTCGAGGCCCAGCCATTCGTCGCCGGCGGCAAAGCCGGCCTGTTCGGCCGCACCGCCGCGCAATACCGTCTTGATCTGGATGCCGTCCGTTTCCTGCACCCGCAGGCCCAACGCCTGCGCCAGCTGTGCCGGCTCCTCCAGCACCGCGACGCCGTGGCGTTGCAGCAGGTCTTTCAGCGGCAGCTCGCCCGTGCCATGCACCCAGCTGGCGATTTCCGCCGCATAAGAGCGGCCGCCGACCTCCAGCAGTGCGGCGGCGAAATCCGCCTCGCTCATCACGCCGCCGCGGCAACGCAGCCACAGCTTGCGCATCACGTCGTCCAGCGTGGCCGGTGTGGCGCTCTTGCTTTCAGCGCGCAGGCTCAGGTCAAAACACAGGGCGACCAACGCGCCTTTGGTGTAATAGCTGACCGTGGCATTCGGCGTGTTTTCATCCTGGCGGTAATACTTGACCCAGGCGTCAAAACTGGCCTGTGCCACCGACTGCACCAACCGCCCCGGGGTCTGCATCACCTGGTTGATGGTCCGGTTCAGAAGTTTCAGATAAGCCGCTTCATCGATCAGGCCGGCGCGGCACAGGACCAGGTCGTCGTAATAACTGGCGAAGCCTTCAAAAAACCAGAGCAGCTGCGTGTAGTTTTCACGGTCATAGTCGTAGTTGCCGAACTCTGCAGGGCGCAGGCGCTTGACGTTCCAGGTGTGGAAATATTCATGGCTGATCAGCCCGCGCAGCGTGGTGTACCCCTCGGGGAGCTTGCTGCTGCCCAGGCGCGGCAAGTCCTGGCGTTTGCAGATCAGCGCGGTGGAGTTGCGGTGCTCCAGCCCGCCGTAACCGTCGTCCACGGCGTTGAGCATGAACAGGTAATTTTTATACGGCGGCTTTTTGCCGCCGTGCCAGAAGCGTATCTGGGCTTCGCAGATTTTCCGGGCATCGGCCAGCAGCCGGGCGCCGTCAAAGCTGGCCGTGGCGCCGGCCACCACAAAGCGGTGCGGCACACCGCAGGCCACAAAAGAGCCGCTCCAGAAGCTCCCCATCTCGACCGGGCCATCCACCAGTTCGTCGTAGTTGGTGGCCAGGTAGCTGCCGAAGCCCTGCTTGTCGACCTGCAGCGGGCTCAGGCCGGTGGCCAAGGACCAGCCGCTGATGGCCGGCGCAGCCATCACTTCAAGCAGGTGCGGCGCCTGGTCCTGGCCATCGACCCGCAGGCACAGGGAGCTGCCGTTGAAGAAGCCGCGGCCCGCGTCCAGCGAGGCCGTGCGTACCGAGTTGTCGTTGGCATAAACCTCGTAGACCAGCACCAGCGGCTTGTCCGCGTTGCAGCGGATCTGCCAGCTGCATTTGTCGAGCTGTGCGATCTGGCCGGCAGGCAGCGCCCGGGCGCCTTGCCGTGCCCGCAGGCCCTGCAGGTTTTTCGAAAATTCGCGCACCAGGTAACTGCCGGGAATCCACACTGGCAGCGCCACCCGCTGCAGCGCGGCGGGCCGGGCAATGGTCAGGGTGACACGGAACAGATGGGCGTGGAGGTCGGCGATCTCGACGCGGTAGTGGACCCCGGCGGATGGCGTTCCGGAGGGCTTGGCGGAAGGTTTGGGCATAGGCGCAAAGAATACCGCATCGGCCGGAGCGCGCCCTGGTGTTCCGGCGGCTGGCGGCTGGATTTATTGCTATTGAAAAAAGAGCGGCTTCCGCCCGAATACAAAGGGCGGAGGCCCTGTTTTGTGCATGAACCCAGGCGGCCGGACCGGGTTTACTGGACCTTGGCGTCGCTCAGGTATTTCTCGACCTGCTGGGCGCTGATGGCGCCGGGCACGCGCGAGCCGTCGGCAAAAATCAGCGTCGGGGTGCCGGTGATGCGGTATTTTTTGCCGAACTCGACGTTGCGCGCCACCGCGCCGGCGTCGCAACTGGCATTGGCGACCGGCTGGTCACGCACCATCAGGTCCTGCCAGGCCTTGGCCTTGTCCTTGGCGCACCAGATGTTTTTGGACTTTTCCGCCGAATCCGGACTCAGGATGGGATACAGAAACATGTAGATGGTCACGTCACTGACCTTTTGCATGTCACGTTCAAAACGCTTGCAGTAGCCGCAGTTCGGATCCTCAAACACGGCCACCTTGCGCTTGCCGTTGCCGCGCACAATGGTGAAGGCGTCTTTCAGCGGGAGCGCATCAAAAGACACGGCGTTGAGCTTGTCGACGCGTTCTTCCGTCAGGTTGCGCCTGACCTTGGTGTCGATCAGGTTGCCCTGGAGCAGGTAGTTGCCCTCGGCATCGGTGTAAAAAATATCGCTGCCATTGACGCGCACCTCGTACAGGCCGGCCATGGGCGTCTTGCTGATCTCGTCGATCCTGGGCAGGTTGGGCAGGCGTTCGGCCAGGTTCTTGCGGATGGCCGCTTCCTGCGCAAAGGCGCCCAGGCTCAGGGCCAGCAGGGTGCCGGTCAGGATGGTCTTGAACAGTGTCATTGTTTTCCAGTCTGTGTGATGAACTCTCACGCCTTTCACAGCGTTTCTCTCCGTGTCTTGCCCCGCCCGGCCCAAGGGCCGCTCATCCCGGGCGCTGCGGCGATGAACCCATGGCCTGGCGCGTGACCCATTCCTTCAGCGGTCCGCTGCGCGCAAAACCTTTCATGCCCCAATTGCGCAAGGCCTGCCAGCGCACGTCGGTTTGCGCGAACAGGCCGTGTAATCCATCCGTCACCGCGCCCATGGCCGCCACTTCGGCCTTGCGCGAACGTTCATAACGCCGCAACAGCTTTTCGTCGCCCAGGCCGCGCCAGTATTCGCGCCCGTGAATCACGGCCGCGAGTCCGGCCGCATCGGCCAGGCCCAGGTTCAGGCCCTGGCCCGCCAGCGGATGCACGGCATGGGCGGCGTCCCCGGCCAGCGCCCAGCCCGGACCGACCCAGCGTTCGGCCCGCGACAGCGCCAGTGGCCAGCTCGACAGGCTGCTCGCCAACTGCAGGCAACCTGCTTCGGCGCCGCAGACGGTTTGCACCGCCGCGGAAAATTCTTCCGGCTTCAACTTCTCCAGCGCGGCTGCGCGCTCTACAGAGACAGACCAGACCAGCGCCACAGAGTTCCCGTCGGCACCGCCAATCGGCAAAAGAGCCAGAATTTCGCCGTTGTGGAACCACTGGCGGGCCACCCCCCGGTGCGCCACGTCGCTTTGCAGGCGGGCGGCAATGGCTTTTTGCGGATAGGGCTTGATGATCCATTGCACGCCGAACTCGTTGCGGCTGGTGCTTTTCTGGCCCTCGCAGATGACCGTGAGCGCGGCCTTGACAGGCGCCTCCACGGTTTCTATCTGCGGCTGGTAACGCACGGCTTCGGCCAGCTGCTGCTCCAGCGCCGGTACATCGACGATCCAGGCCAGGGCCGGGTCGGTGCTGCCTTGCGGGGCTGCAAAATCAAGCCGGCCCCCGTCGTCGCCCCAGACGCGCATTTCCAGCACCGGCGTGGCTGCCGGCGCCTCGGGCCAGGTCCGCAGCGAGGCCAGCAGTTGCCGCGAGGCGCTGTTGAGGGCGTAGGCCCGCACATCCTGCGGGACGGCGGGTTCCGCCGGGTTGCCGGCCGGCGCGGGCCGGGCAACCAGCGCCACGTGCAGGCGCTCGCGCGCCAGCAGCAGCGCCAGGGTACGGCCGACCACACCGCCACCGCGGATACACACATCAAAAGGCTTGGACATGGCTCATTTTAGAAGGCAGGGCAAAATCGTCCCCAGTCGGTGCATCTTGAACTGAATTTTTGAAGGGTTTGACACGTGCGTGAATCAATGAGCGAAACATCGGGCCCCGCGGCGGGCGACGTCGCGGCGGTGATCACCGGGCTGTGGGTTTATCCCGTCAAGTCCTGCGCCGGAGTGCAGGTGCAGGAAGTCCTGCTGACGGAAACCGGGCTGGAGTTTGACCGGGCCTGGATGGTGGTCGATGCGCAGGGCGCCTTTCTGACGCAGCGTGAGTTGCCGCGCATGGCGCTGATCCAGCCCCAGCTCAAGTACCACGACATGGTCCTGCGTGCTCCGGGCATGCTGGCGCTGCACATCGCCCTCGACCAGGTGCAGGAGCCGGTGCGCGTGACGATCTGGGACGACGAGGTCAAGGCTTACGACATGGGGCCCATCGCTGCCCAGTGGTTCAGCGATTTCCTCGGCGTGAAGGCGCGGCTGGTACGTTTTGATCCTGACGAAATGCGCGCGTCTAATCTGCAGTGGACCGGGGGCCTGGAGGCCCTCAACCAGTTCAGCGATGGCTACCCGGTGCTGGTGCTCAGCGAGGCCTCGCTGGCAGGGCTCAATGACAAGCTGCAGGCCGGCGCTCATGCCGCTGTCGGCATGGCACGCTTCCGGCCGAATATCGTGATCGGCGATGCGCCCGGTGCCAGCGAACTGGCGCCGCACGATGAGGACCGGCTCAACCTGCTGGAGATTGTGACGGAACAAGGCGTGGCGCAACTCAAGCCGGTCAAGCCCTGTTCGCGCTGCCCGATTCCCAACATCGACCCCGCCACGGCGCAGAGCAGCCCCGAGGTCGGCGACACCCTGCAGCGCTACCGGCAGGACCCGCGCCTCCAGGGGGCTGTGAGTTTTGGCATGAATGCCATCGTGCTGCAGGGCAACGACTACCTGCTCAGGGTGGGGCAAAGCATCACGGCCAGCTACAACTTCGACTGAACCTTGCCGCTGGCTGGGCTGGCATACACTTCCCGGGCTGCTGTGGAAGGTTTTTTTCATGAGCCTGAAGTGCGGTGTTGCAGGCTTGGCCAACTCGGTAACTCGCCCCGTTGAACGCCTTGACCAAGGCGGCCACTGCAGCGGAAAACGACCCCCGCAGGCTGGACGATCTGAGAAGGCCAATGGCATCAAGCACTTCCGGAAACGCATCAAGGTCAGGCGTCAAAGCCAGGACAAAAGCTCCCGTCGAAAACGCCTTAACCGGATGAGGCGGGCATGGAAGGGCCGCTGTTTTCGCTTGTCCATCGCTACTTCTACTTCAATTTCATCAATTCAGTCGAACAAGGATTTATATGGATTTACTGGGTCTTTTTGAAAAGTATTGGCCATTCATGGCTCTGGTGCTCTGGTTTTCGTACAGGTGGTGGAATTCAAAAAGAGTCATTGCCATGCTGCCGGAACTCAGGAAGAACGGCGCGATCTTTGTTGACGTCAGGTCAGCCGGGGAGTTCGCAAGTGGGAATGCCCCCGGAACAATCAACATCCCCCTGCCGGAGCTGGGCAGCAGGCTCGGTGAGATACCCAAGTCCACCCCGGTTGTTCTCTGCTGTGCCAGTGGAACACGAAGTGGCATGGCCAAACTGATGCTGAGGAAGAAGGGCTACCGGAACGTTTATAACGTCGGGACCTGGAGCAAGTTGTTGGGCTAGTCACTTCGTTTGTCCAGTGCGTCATCCTGATCCGAGACAGGGTCAGACGCACGCCGAAGCCGCAAGGTCCCCGATCTCTGAAGGATGCGTCCATCGGTTGCGGTCGCGCGAAGTAGCAAGGATTCGCTGATCAGTACAATCGGCACCAGTTACCCCCAGGCAAAACGAGGACGAAAAATTGAGGAATTCGGGCATTTCAGGCCCGCTTCCCTGCTAAGTCAGGCCGGTTTGCGCATCGCGTTCTTGCCGGGCACGTCCCGTGCTGCCTGCGTTAGGCGCCGTCGTGCAAAAGGGGTTTGATTCATAAGGAAATTTCATGAAATGTGGCATCGTGGGCCTGCCCAATGTCGGTAAATCCACCCTTTTTAATGCCTTGACCAAGGCCGGCATCGCAGCGGAAAACTACCCGTTCTGCACCATCGAACCCAACGTCGGCATTGTGGAAGTGCCCGATCCGCGGCTGGCGGCGCTGGCGGCCATTGTCAAGCCCGAGAAGATCCAGTCTGCGATTGTCGAGTTTGTCGACATTGCCGGCCTGGTGGCGGGCGCCAGCACCGGCGAGGGCCTGGGCAACAAGTTTCTCGCGCACATCCGCGAGACCGATGCGATTGTGAACGTCGTGCGCTGCTTTGAGGACGACAACGTGATCCACGTGGCCGGCAAGGTGGACCCGATTTCCGACATCGAGGTGATCCAGACCGAGCTGTGCCTGGCGGATCTGACGGCGGTCGAAAAAGCCCTGCACCGCGTGACGAAAACCGCGCGCTCCGGCGACAAGGAGTCGATCAAGCTCGTCGCGATTCTGGAAAAATGCCAGGCCGCCCTCAATGAAGCCAAACCCGTGCGCACGCTGGAGTTCAGCAAGGAAGAGCAGCCGCTGCTCAAGCAGTTTTTCCTGATCACCGCCAAGCCGGCCATGTTCGTCGGCAACGTGGCCGAAGACGGCTTTGAAAACAACCCTTACCTGGACAAGCTGCGTGCCTACGCGGCGAGCCAGAATGCGCCTGTCGTGGCCATTTGCGCCAAGATGGAAGCCGAGATGGCCGACATGGAGGAAGAGGACAAAAAAATGTTCCTCGCCGAGATCGGCCAGGAAGAACCCGGGCTGAACCGCCTGATCCGCGCTGCCTACAAGCTGCTGGGCCTGCAGACCTACTTCACCGCCGGTGTGAAAGAGGTGCGCGCCTGGACCATCCATGTCGGCGACACCGGGCCGCAGGCGGCCGGCGTGATCCACACCGATTTCGAGAAGGGCTACATCCGCGCCCAGACCATCGCCTTTGACGACTTCATCGCCTACCATGGCGAACAGGGCGCCAAGGATGCGGGCAAGATGCGCAGTGAAGGCAAGGAATACATCGTCAAGGACGGCGACGTGATGAATTTCCTGTTCAGCAGCTAGGGCGCGGGCGTTGGCCCCGGGTTGAGAGTGTTTTATGCCGTCAGCCCTTTGCTGGCGGGCGCAAGCAGCTATATATTCAATAGCATATTTTTCGTATCACCCAGAGACCTCCCGCGTCCATGACTGAACCCGTCCGCCTCGCCAAACACCTGGCCCAGATGCTCAACTGCTCGCGCCGCGAAGCCGAGCAGTACATCGAAGGCGGCTGGGTGCGCGTTGATGGCGTGGTCGTGGAAGAGCCGCAGCACCGTGTGCTGGACCAGAAAGTCGAACTCGACCCGGACGGCAGCCTGCTGGCGCTGACGCCGGTGACGCTGCTGCTGAACAAGCCGCCAGGCTACGAGGCCGGCCTGGATGCAGGGAGCAAGCGCCTTGCCAACCCGGCTGCGCAGTTGCTGGTGCCGGCCAACCACGCGAAAGACGACCGCTCGGGCATCCGGCCCCTGAAAAAACATGTCAGTGCATTGACGCTGGCGACACCGCTGGCCACCCCGGCGAGCGGCCTGGTGGTCTTCACGCAGGACTGGCGCGTGGCGCGCAAGCTCAGCGAAGACGCCGCGGTCATGGAGCACGAGGTCATCGTGGACGTGACCGGTACCATCGCGCCGGGCGGCCTGCAGCGGCTCAACCGCATCGACCATGGCTTCACCTTCAACGGGGTGTTGTTGCCGCCGGCAAAGGTGAGCTGGCAAAACGAGACCCGTCTGCGTTTTGCGCTCAAGGGCGAACGCCCCGGGCAAATTGCCTTCATGTGTGAAAGCGTCGGGCTCACGGTTCAGGCGATGAAGCGCATCCGTGTCGGGCGGGTATCCATGAGCAGCCTGCCGATGGGACAGTGGCGCTATCTGCTGCCTCACGAACGGTTTTAGGGTCGCCGCCGGGTGGCACAGGCGTAAAAATACAAGCAGGGGCCGCGGATCTGGCTTTGCCAGTCCGCAGGCGCAGCGGCCCCCTCGGGGGGCAGGGAGCTACACGAAGTGAGCGACCGTGGGGGCCACCTTCTACCCGCCCCAAAACCGGATGCTGCCTGGAAAGGCCCAGACCAGTGCACCTGTCATCGTCACGTAACGCGCAAATTTCCCGATGGCCATGTAGGCCACGCAGGGCCAGAACGGAAACTTGAGCCAGCCCGCCACCGCGCACAGCGGGTCACCGACCCCGGGCAGCCAGGCCAGCAGGCAGGCTTTGGGCCCCAGCTTTTCCAGCCAGCGGATGGCCCGGCTGTGGTGTGAGGAGTGCGAATACTTGTCCACCACCTTGTGGGCGCCATAACCCAGCCACCAGTCGAGCGCGCCGCCCAGGGTGTTGCCCACCGTGGCCACCAGCACGGCCGGCCAGAACAGGTGCGGGCTGAGTTTGACGAGGCCGAAGACCACCGGTTCCGAACCCAGCGGCAGCAAGGTGGCGGAGATGAACGAGACCACAAACACCGTGCTCAAGCCGTATTCGGGCAGCGCCAGGGCCTCGATCAGGTGTTGTATCCAGAGTTCCATCTGGAGCGAGTATAGGCAGTACGCCCGCGTTCTGGCCCGGGAGCCGGCTTGAACGTCTCTTGTCCAGATTTCAATTGCTGAAATTTTGGGCAGTTACAATCGTGCCTCGTTTTTGAGCACCCACACCTGCCTCCCATTCCCATGAACATCGGCCCCTACGTTTTGGCGAACAACCTGTTTGCCGCGCCGATGGCGGGTGTCACCGACCGACCGTTCCGGCGTCTGTGCAAGGCCGGGGGGGCGGGCTACGCGGTCAGTGAAATGGTCACCTCGCGGCGCGACCTGTGGGACACCCTGAAGACCTCGCGCCGTGCCAACCACGACGGCGAGGTGGCGCCGATTGCCGTGCAGATTGCCGGCACCGATGCGCAGATGATGGCCGAGGCCGCTGCCTACAACATCGACCGCGGCGCGCAGATCATCGACATCAACATGGGTTGCCCGGCCAAGAAGGTCTGCAACAAGTGGGCCGGCTCCGCCCTGATGCAGGACGAGCCGCTGGCCCTGGCCATCGTCCAGGCGGTGGTGGCCGCCTGCGCGCCGCGCGGTGTTCCCGTGACCCTGAAAATGCGCACCGGCTGGGCCGAATCGCATAAAAACGCCGTCGCGCTGGCGCGTGCCTTTGAAGGTGCGGGCGTGCAGATGCTCACGGTCCACGGCCGCACGCGTGAGCAGGGTTACAAGGGCCAGGCCGAGTACGACACGATTGCCGCCGTCAAGGCTGCGGTCGCCGTTCCGGTGGTCGCCAACGGTGACATCGACACGCCCGAGAAAGCCCGCGATGTGCTGGCCTACACCGGCGCCGATGCGGTGATGGTGGGCCGTGCTGCCCAGGGCCGCCCCTGGATTTTTCGCGAGATGGCGCATTTTCTGGCGACGGGCACGCATCTTGCGCCGCCGCTGGTGGCCGAGGTCAAACGCCTGCTGCTCGATCACCTGCTGGACCACTACACACTCTACGGCGACTTCAGCGGCGTCAGGTCGGCACGCAAGCACATCGGCTGGTATGTCAGGACGTTGCCGGGCGGCGAGGCTTTCCGCGGCCGCATGAACCTGCTGGAGGACAGCGAGGCGCAATGGCAGGCGGTGGCGGATTTTTTTGACGGACTCGGCCTGCGCATGGACCGCATGCCCGTGGTGGGTGCCGGCATGGCGCAGCCGGCAGTCGGCGACAATGCAGAACAGAAAAAGAAGGAAGGGGAGCCCGCATGAGCAAGAAACACATAGAAGAATGCGTACGCACCAGCCTGGAAGGTTATTTCAGGGACTTGCGCGGCACGGAGCCGGACGGCATGTACGACATGATGGTGCGGGTGGTCGAAAAGCCCTTGCTGGAGGTGGTGATGCAGTATGCCGACCACAACCAGTCGCGCGCAGCCGAATGGCTGGGCCTGAACCGCAACACCCTGCGCAAAAAACTCGTTGAACACAAGCTGATCAAGTGACCTGATCGTCGCACCCCATTCCCAGAAACCAAAGACACGCATGAACGCCCTGATTTCCGTCTCCGACAAAACCGGCATTGTTGACTTCGCACGCGCGCTGCACGCTCTCGGCATCAAGCTGATCTCCACCGGCGGCACCGCCCGGCTGCTGGCCGACGAAAACCTGCCGGTGACCGAGGTCGCCGAACTGACGGGTTTCCCCGAGATGCTCGATGGCCGCGTCAAGACCCTGCACCCGATGGTGCACGGCGGCCTGTTGGCACGGCGCGATGTGCCCGAACACATGGCCGCGCTGAAAACCCACGGCATCGACACCATCGACCTGCTGGTCGTCAACCTCTACCCGTTTGAAGCGACGGTGGCCAAGGCCGGCTGCACGCTGGAAGACGCGATCGAAAACATCGACATCGGGGGCCCGGCCATGGTGCGTTCGGCCGCCAAGAACTGGAAAGATGTCGGTGTGCTGACCGACGCCTCGCAGTACGCCGGCGTGCTTCAGGAACTCAAGACAACCGGCCAACTGGCCGATGCCACCAAATTCGCCCTGTCGGTGGCCGCCTTCAACCGCATCAGCCAGTATGACGGCGCCATCAGCGACTACCTCTCGGGCATCCAGCCCGATGGCACGCACAGCCTGTTTCCCGGCCAGGCCAATGGCCGCTTCATCAAGGTGCAGGACCTGCGTTACGGCGAAAACGCGCACCAGCAGGCCGCGCTGTACCGCGACCTGTATCCGGCGCCGGGCTCGCTCGTGACAGCCAAACAGTTGCAGGGCAAGGAACTCTCCTACAACAACATCGCCGATGCCGACGCTGCCTGGGAGTGCGTCAAGAGTTTTGCCGGACCGGCCTGCGTCATCGTCAAACACGCCAACCCCTGCGGTGTCGCCATCGGCGCCGATGCGCTGGAAGCCTACAGCAAGGCCTTCAAGACCGACCCGACCTCGGCCTTCGGCGGCATCATCGCGCTGAACTGCACGCTCGACGAAACCGCGGCGCAGCAGATCGCCAAGCAGTTTGTCGAGGTGCTGATGGCCCCGGCCTTCACGCCCGCGGCGCTGGAGGTTTTCAAGACCAAGGTCAATGTGCGCATCCTGCAGATTGACCTGCCGCCGGGCGGCGACACGGCGTGGCAGCAGGGCCGCAACCTGATGGACATCAAGCGTGTCGGCTCCGGCCTGCTGATGCAGACCGCCGACAACCACGAACTGGCGCTGGCCGACATCAAGGTGGTCAGCAAGCTGCAGCCGACGCCGGCCCAGCTGCAGGACCTGATGTTCGCCTGGAAAGTCGCCAAATACGTGAAGTCCAACGCCATCGTGTTTTGTGCCAATGGCATGACCATGGGTGTCGGCGCCGGCCAGATGAGCCGCCTGGACTCCGCACGTATTGCCGGCATCAAGGCCGGGCATGCCGGCCTGTCGCTCAAGGGCACGGCGGTCGCGAGCGACGCCTTCTTTCCTTTCCGCGACGGTCTCGACGTGGTCGTGGATGCAGGCGCGAACTGTGTGATCCAGCCGGGCGGCAGCATGCGCGACCAGGAAGTGATCGATGCGGCCGACGAACGTGGCGTGGTGATGGTGCTCAGCGGCGTGCGGCACTTCCGGCATTGAATCCGGGCTTTGTTGATAAAAAGTGCCTGTATCCCATATTTCACGGGCGCAGTCAGCTATTTAATTGGGGGCTTAGGAAGCAAAGTTCACAGTCAAGTGAGCTAAGTTCCTATGGTGGTTCAGAAAAACCGGTATTTCAGGCGTTCCAAACTCAGTGAAGCAAAGCTGCGTCAAATCCTGCGCTACTTTGCGATGGATTTGACGGCAACGGACTGCGCACAACTCAGCGGCGTTTCGGTACGTTCGATCAACACGATCTATCTGCGCTTGAGAAAGCGAATGGCCGAGCAGTGCGAGAAGGTCTCTCCCCTGGGTGGGGAACTGGAAGCCGATGAGTCTTACTTCGGGCCACGCCGGGTGCGAGGTCTTCGTGGCCGTGGCGCCGGTCGAAAAACGGTTGTGTTCGGGCTGCTCAAGCGAGGTGACAG
>NZ_NBZW01000021.1 GCF_002379085.1 Polaromonas sp. AET17H-212
AGGGAGTGGGGAGTTTGACCTACTGTCCAGCGCAGACCGCAGGCCTAGCGTGATGCTGAAGTCCTCGGCTTCCACTCCCCAAAAAACCAACAACAGCAGACGAAAAAAAGGCAGCCCGAAAGCTGCCTTTGATCTGAAGTGCCAATCCGGCACGAACGTCAGGATTACTCCGTGCGTTCACCCGCTGCCGGTGCGGCAGGCTGCTCAAACGGCAGGCTCATGTCGCGCAGGTCGCGTTTGGTTTCGACCAGCACCAGCGGGCTGGCGTCCAGCTGCGGTGCCGGTGGACGCTCGCGTGGCACATGGATGGGTTTGGGTTCGGCTGCCATCGCAGCTTGTATCTCCGCGATCTTGCTGGCGTCGGAGTTGACCCATTGCAGACCCGAGGACTGGGCCACCTGGGCCAGGTCCTGCAGCGGCAAGTCGTAGGTCTGGACTTTCGGCAGCGCGCGTGCTGCGGGGGCAGCAGCGGCCGGCGCGGCGGCCGCTGGCCGGGCGATGGCGGGTGCGGCGACAGGTGCCGGTGCTGCAGCTGCTACAAATTCAGTAGCTGCTGGCGCACGCGTTTCCTGGGCTGCAGCCTGATTTTGCTCAAAGCTTTCAGCGGCAGCGGGGGCTGCGCCTTCTGCCTGGCCCTCGGCCGGCTGGTCGCTGCGCTCTGAACGCTCGCGGCGGTCGCGGCCATAACGGTCACGGCTGCGGCGCTCGCGCGGCTGGCGGTCCTGGCCTTCTTCCTGACCTTCAGCGCGCGGCTGGACGTCGGTGGAAGAGGCGGGCACCACCGGGTTGCCGGCTTCATCGAGGCCGGCCACGACGGCGGGATGCGCTGCATCAAAGCTGTCGGCCTGGGCGGCGGCCGCGGGTGCGGTGCTGCCGTCCGTGCGCTCGTCACGACGCTCGTTGCGACGGCCTGCGCCGCGCTCGCCGCGTTCGCCACGCTCACCGCGTGCTTCACCACGCTCGCCGCGTTCACGGCGACCCTGGCCTTCGGCGCGCGGCTGGCGCTCGCCGTCACGGCCGGCGTCCTGTGCCGGACGTTCCTGGCGCGGCGCGGCATCACCTTCGTTCATGGCTGCGGCCATGGCGGCCTGGTTGGCCAGTGCCAGATCCTGCTCGATGGAGTCGCGTGCCGGGCGGTCGGCCCGTTCGCCACCGCGCTCGGCACCACGTTCGCCACGACCACGGCGGCTGCGTTCACCACGTTCGCCGCGGCCTTCGGTTTCGCCCTGGCCTTCAGGACGGGGTGGCCGCTCTGCGCGCTCGGGGCGGGCCTCGTTGCTGCGACCTTCGGGCCGTGCTTCACCGGCGGGACGTTCCTGGCGGATACCTTCGGCGCGGCCATCGGCATTGCGCTCGCGGCGCTCGCCGCCACGGCCTTCACCGCGCTCACCACCGCGGCCTTCACCGCGCTGGTCCGGACGGGCTTCGCCACGTCCTTCGCCTGGGCGGCCTTCGCCGCGGCCACCACGGCCGCCACGGCCGCCGCGTTCACCACGGCCACCGCGCTCGCTGCGTTCACCCCGTTCGCCGCGCTGCTCGTCACGCCGGCCTTCGCCGCGTTCGTCTTTTTTTACTTCCTTGACGGGCGCCGGTGCGGGTGCCGCTTCTGCGCCTACAAAAAATTCCTTGAGTTTGGCAAAGAAGCTTTTTTCCGCCGGAGCCGCAACCACAGGCCGGACCGGCTGCGCCGCCACCGGGGCAGGTGCGGGTGCCGGCTTGGGCACGGCGATGGGTGCCGGTGCATCGGGCAGCACGCCCTTGATGATGGGTTCCTGCTTGTTGTGCTTTTCCTGGCTGCGGCGGGTGACCGTGGTCGGGTCTTCCATCTCCTCGGCCATCTTGTAGCTCGCCTCGATGTTGTCCAGGCGCGGGTCGTCGTGTTTCAGGCGCTCGAGCTTGTAGTTCGGTGTTTCCAGCGTCTTGTTGGGCACCAGCAGCACGTTGATGCGCTGCTTCATCTCGATCTTGGCGATCTCGGAGCGTTTTTCGTTGAGCAGGAAGGACGCGACATCGACCGGCACCTGGCACAGCACCGAGGCCGTGCTGTCTTTGAGCGACTCTTCCTGGATGATGCGCAGGATCTGCAGCGCCGAGCTTTCGGTGTCGCGGATGTGGCCGGAACCGCCGCAACGCGGGCAGGGAATCGAGGCACCTTCCGACAGGGCGGGGCGCAGGCGCTGGCGGCTCATTTCCATCAGGCCGAACTTGCTAATGGTGCCGAACTGCACACGCGCGCGGTCCTGGCGCAGCGCGTCACGCAGGCGGTTTTCGACGTCGCGGCGGTTGCGCGACTCTTCCATGTCGATGAAGTCGATGACGATCAGGCCACCCAAATCGCGCAGACGCATCTGGCGCGCGACTTCGTCGGCGGCTTCCAGATTCGTGCGGGTGGCGGTCTCTTCAATGTCGCCGCCCTTGATGGCACGCGCCGAGTTGACGTCCACCGACACCAGCGCTTCGGTGTGGTCGATCACGATGGCGCCGCCCGAAGGCAGCTGAACGGTCCGGGCATAGGCCGACTCGATCTGGTGCTCGATCTGGAAGCGGCTGAACAGCGGCGCGTCGTCGCGGTAACGCTTGACGCGGTGCTCGTGCTCGGGCATCACGTGGGCCATGAACTGGCGCGCTTGTTCGTAGACGTCGTCGGTGTCGAACAGGATGTCGCCGATGTCGCTGTTGAAGTAGTCGCGGATCGCGCGGATCACCAGGCTCGATTCCTGGTAAATCAGGAAGGCGCCCTTGCCGCCCTTGCCGGCGCCGTCAATCGCGGTCCACAGCTTGATCAGGTAGTTCAGGTCCCACTGCAGCTCGGCGGCGCTGCGGCCGATGCCGGCGGTGCGGGCAATGATGCTGGCGCCGGCCGGGTATTCCAGCTGGTCCATGTTTTCCTTGAGCTCGGCCCGGTCTTCGCCTTCAATACGGCGGCTGACGCCACCGCCGCGCGGGTTGTTGGGCATCAGCACGACGTAGCGGCCGGCCAGCGAGACAAAGGTGGTCAGGGCGGCGCCCTTGTTGCCGCGTTCTTCTTTTTCGACCTGGACCAGGATTTCCTGGCCTTCACGGATCACGTCCTGGATGCGCGCCTGGCTGACCGACACGCCCTGGGCGAAGTACTGCTTGGAAATTTCCTTGAACGGCAAAAAGCCGTGGCGGTCTTCACCGTAGTCGACAAAACAGGCTTCGAGCGAGGGCTCGACACGTGTCACGACGGCCTTGTAGATGTTGCCCTTGCGCTGTTCGCGCCCTTCAATTTCGATTTCGTAGTCGAGGAGTTTTTGTCCGTCGACAATGGCCAGGCGGCGTTCTTCCGACTGGGTGGCATTGACCAGCATGCGTTTCATGGGGGTTCCTTCGTTCTTCTGTCTCAAACATCACTGCCCGAAAAACGGGCAAACGACGCCGGGAGCAGACGCTGTGCGAACGTGGGGAATTGCCGGAGAGCTTTTGACGCGCCATGGCGACTGAAAAAATCAGTCAGCGGAGCGGTCTGGGCGTAGGCGCGTGGATGGGGCGAATCGGGGTCTGACAGGGGTTTGCTACCAAAAAAGTAGCTGCTTGCGCCCGTGAAACAAGGGCTGGCGGCTGATCCATGCCTGAAAGCGGGGCTAAAAAGCGCCGCAGGCACAGATACATCAGTTCAACCAGTGTTGTTGTCAAAGGGCTACCCATTCCAAGACCAGATTTCACCTGGATCCGTGTCCAGCCCGTGGGGCTGAACACATCGTATTCCGTAGTTGTATTCGCAAAACGTCGACTCGTCTGCACAACATGTTCCTGCCGCGGGGTGCCTGGCACCGTGCGCTTGCGGGCATTTGCTGCCAGTGGCGTCGACCTTCCAGCAAGGCTGTTGCAGTGGGTTGATGGGTGTGTGGACTAAACTCCCAGACAAATCAACCACTTACAGCTTGTCGCTAGTGAAACACATTATAGGCGCAGGTTCAGGTAAAACACGCCGCCCGGGTAAACCCCTGACGGCGACGCAGCCTGACCGACCCAGACCCCCGCCACCTCTGCAAGCCCCGCCGGAACTGCCCGCGAAAGCGGCCCCACAGGCCACGCTGGTGACAGTGGACGCTGACTTTGCGGGCCAGCGCCTGGACAACTTCCTGATCCGCCAGCTCAAGGGTGTGCCCAAGACCCACGTCTACCGCATCATCCGCAGCGGGGAAGTGCGCATCAACAAGGGCCGGGCGCAGGCCGACACCCGGGTCGAGGCCGGCGACATCGTGCGCCTGCCGCCGGTGCGCACCTCGGAGCGGGCCGACGAAAAGGCCAAGGCCATGGCGGTGGAGGTGGCCCGCCACGGCGCCGCGTCCACCACAGGTGGTTACGCGCCGTCACGGGAGTTCCCCATCCTGTTTGAAGACGAGCACCTACTGGCCATCGACAAACCGGCCGGCGTGGCCGTGCACGGCGGCAGCGGTGTGGCTTTTGGCGTGATCGAGCAACTGCGCATGGCGCGGCCCGAGGCGCGGTTCCTGGAGCTGGTCCACCGGCTGGACCGTGAAACCAGCGGCATTTTGCTGGTCGCCAAGAAAAGGGTGGCGCTGAAAAACCTGCAGGAGCAGTTTCGCGAGCGCGAGACCGACAAGATTTACCTGGCGCTTGTCAGCGGCGCCTGGCCGGCCAATCAAAAAGTGCTGGACGCTTCCCTGCAGAAATACCTGTTGCCCGACGGCGAGCGCCGCGTGCGCGTGGTGCCGAAGGACCATCCGGACGCCATGCGCGCGGTGACCCTGGTCAAGGTGAAAGCGGCGCTGGCTGCGGCCGGGCGCGATTTCACGCTGCTCGAAGTGACCATCAAGACCGGCCGCACCCACCAGATCCGTGTGCACCTGGCCAGCGCCGGCCACCCGATTGCCGGCGACGACAAATACGGCGACTTCGAACTGAACAAAGCCTTGCAAAAAGAAGCTGGCGGCGCGGCCCTCAAACGCATGTTTCTTCATGCCTGGCGGTTAAAGTTCACCCATCCGTCCAGCGGCAAACGCATTGACCTGCTGGCCGCGCTTCCCCCCGATCTCGAGAGTTTCACCGCCCATGCCACGCCCGTCCCCCCCGCTCAACTTTGACCTGATTGCCTTCGACTGGGACGGCACGCTGTTCGATTCGACCAAAATCATCGTGCGCTGCATCCAGGCGGCGGTGCGTGACGTGGGCGGCACCGTGCCGACCGACGAAGCCGCCGGTTATGTGATCGGCCTGGGGCTGATGCAGGCGCTGGCCCATGCGGCGCCCGATGTGCCGCCCGAGAAGTACCCCGAACTCGGCGCGCGTTACCGCCACCACTACATCGGCCACCAGAACGACATCAGCCTGTTTGACGGCGTGCTGCCGCTGCTGGCCGCGCTCAAGGCGCGCGGCCACCTGCTGACGGTAGCGACCGGCAAGAGCCGGCACGGCCTCGATGAAGCGCTGCAGGCGGTCGAACTCAAGGGCCGGTTTGACGGCTCGCGCACCGCCGATGAAACCGCCGGCAAGCCGCACCCGCGCATGCTGCATGAGCTGATGGACGAGTTCGGCGTGAGCCCGGCGCGCACGCTGATGATTGGCGACACCACACACGACCTGCAGATGGCGCTCAATGCCGGCTGCGCCAGCGTCGGGGTCAGTTACGGCGCGCACGAAAGTGCCGCCTTTGACGCCCTCCAGCCGCGCTTTGTCGCCCATTCCGTGCAGGACCTGCATGACTGGCTGGCCCGCAACGCCTGACAAATGGCCCCCACGTTTGTCACTTCGTGTACTGCACTGCCCCCCGAGGGGGCGCTGCGCCTGCGGCCCGGCAAAGCCGGTTCCGCGGCCCCGGCTGGTGAAGAGGCCGCCCCGACCTTGTCGCTGCGTTGTGGCATGGATGGCTCATGCAATGAATGAATTGTTGGTTGCCCTGTGTAAATCCAGTGAGCTGGCCGATGGCGGGCAGGCCGTGCCCTTCGACGTGAACTACGCGGGCCAGACTTGCCGCGCCTTTGCCGTCCGCTTCGAGGGCCGGCCCCACGCCTACCTGAACCGCTGCAGCCACGTGGCGATGGAACTTGACTGGCAACCCAACCGGGTGTTCGACGACAGCGGCCAGTGGCTGCTGTGCGCCAGCCACGGCGCGGCCTACCGGCCTGACACCGGCGAGTGCAGCGGCGGCCCCTGCCAGGGCGGGCTGGTCAAAATTGACATTTCCGAAGGCGAAGGCCTTGTTTTCTGGCACACGTCCTACAAACTTAAAACATTGGAGTTCTAAACTACCCGTATGAATGATTCAAACCGCACCGATCCGTCCGACACCCCGGATTTCGATCCAAACAGGCACTCAGCCCAGCAAACACGGGCGCAAATAGCTCCTGAAAACGTAGCAAACCGCAACGCCCTGGGCACCGAGCCGGGCTGGGAGCGCGCGACGCTGGAGAAGCTGGCGTTTGCCGCGCTCAACGAGCAGAAGGCCACGCGCCGCTGGAAAACCTTTGTGCGCCTGTCCTGGCTGGCCTTTTTTGTGTTCCTGGTGTGGTTTGCCATGCACCGCAGCACCGCCACCAGCGTGAGCACGCCGCACACCGCGGTGGTGGAACTCAAGGGTGAGATTGCCGATGGGGCCGACGCAAGCGCCGAGTTCATCAATGCCGCGCTGCGCGCCGCGTTTGAAGACGAAGGCGCCAAAGCCGTGGTGCTGCTGATCAATTCGCCGGGCGGCAGCCCGGTACAGGCCGGCATGATGAACGACGAGATCGTGCGCCTCAAGGCCAAACACAAGAAGCCCGTGTATGCCGTGGTGGGAGAAACCTGCGCTTCGGCGGCGTATTACGTCGCCGCCTCGGCCGACAGGATTTTTGTCGACAAGGCCAGCATCGTCGGCAGCATCGGCGTGCTGATGGATGGCTTCGGCTTCACCGGCCTGATGGACAAGCTGGGCGTCGAGCGCCGCCTCATGACGGCCGGCGAAAACAAGGGCTTCCTCGACCCGTTCAGCCCGCAGACCGACAAGCAGCGCGTGTACGCCCAGGCCATGCTGGACCAGATTCACCAGCAGTTCATCACGGTGGTCAAGGCCGGCCGCGGCAAGCGCCTGAAGGAAACGCCGGAGATGTTCAGCGGCCTGTTCTGGACCGGCCAGCAGGCCATCGAACTGGGCCTGGCTGACCAGCTCGGCTCGCTTGACTATGTGGCCCGCGAAATCGTCAAGACCGAAGAAATCATCGACTACACGCGCCGCGAAAACGTCGCCGAACGCCTGGCCAAGAAATTTGGTGCAGCCATCGGCGACGGGGCGATCCGCACGCTGAAGACAGTGCCTGCGATTCGCTGAAACAGCACGCAGCCGCTGGCCGGCTGCCAGGTAAAAAAGCCCGCTCGCTGCGGGCTTTTTTTATTGTCCCACGCGGGTTCAGCGGCCGATGCAGAACACCGTGGGCAGGGCCAGCGGCGCCGCAGGCTTGTCGCGTTTCCAGGTGCTGACCGACGCGCTGCGCGACCAGCCGCCGGGCAGGCTCAGGCCGCAGCTCAGGGCCAGCCGCGTGCCCGGCTGCAGCGTCTGCAGCAACGCCTGCAGCAAGGCGGTGTTGCGGTAGGGCGTTTCAATGAAGATCTGCGTCTGGCCGGTCTTCAGCGCCAGCGATTCGAGTTCGCGGATGCGCTGGCTGCGTTCGCCGCCGTCCTGCGGCAGGTAGCCGACAAACGCAAAATGCTGGCCATTCAGTCCGCTGGCGGCGAGTGCCAGCATCAGCGACATCGGCCCCACCAGCGGCAGCACCTGCAGGCCCAGGTCATGCGCGGCGCGCACGACGGACGAGCCCGGGTCGGCAATCGCCGGCATGCCGGCTTCGCTGACCAGGCCGATGTCCCGGCCGGCCAGCGCAGCCGCCAGCAGCGGGCGGGCGTCGAAGTTGCCGCCATGGTCGCCCTTTTTATGCACCTCGCGCGGCAGTTCCTGGATCTGCTGCGCCTGTACCGGCTGCTGCAGCGGCACCACCTCGCCCACCCGTTTGAGGTAGGCGCGTGTGCTTTTGGCGTTTTCACAAATCCAGCTAGACAGGGTCGCCGCGACCTGCAGCGTGCCCAGCGGCATCACGTCCTGGAGCGGGGCCTGCACGTCACAGCCGAAATCCAGCGGTGCGGGCACCAGGTAAAGCCGGCCTTTGGGGGCGGCGGTCATGGTTTCCCCCCGCGTGCCGGCAGCAGCGGGATGCCGGCGGCCTGGAGCATCCGGCAGGTGCGTATCAGGGGCAGGCCGACCAGGGCGGTCGGGTCGTCGTTTTCGATGGCCTCCAGCAGGGTGATGCCCAGCCCTTCGCTTTTGGCGCTGCCGGCGCAGTCGTAAGGCTGCTCGGCCTGCAGGTAGTTTTCGATCTCCTCATCGCCGAGTGCGCGAAACTGCACTTTCACCGCGGCCAGGTCGGTCTGTTCAAACCCGCTTTGCAGGCAGACCACGGCCACGGCGGTCTGGAACACCACGCTCTGGCCGCGCATCTGGCGAAGCTGGGCAACCGCATTGGCATGGTTGCCGGGCTTGCCGAGGGCCTGCCCGTTGAGGTCGGCGACCTGGTCCGAGCCGATCACCACCGCGTCGGGGAAAGCCGCGGCCACGGCATGCGCCTTGGCCAGGGCCAGTCGCCGGGCCAGGGCCACCGGGGCTTCGCCGGGCAGCGGGGTTTCGTCGACCGCGGGGGAGGCCACCTCAAAGGGGATCTGCAGGCGTTGCAGCAGTTCACGGCGGTAGGGCGAGGTCGAGCCCAGGATCAGGCGGCGCGCTGTGGGACGGGCGGCGCCGCTGCGGGCGGCGGGAGAAGGTGCAGGGTTCATGCGTCGATTCTCTTACACTGCTGCCATGTCCAGACATCTTCACGCCCGCCGGCTCAACATGCAGGCCTTCGCCCAAGAGGGCAAGCCGCTCGTCGAAAGCACGCCACTATCAACTATGGAGCGCCTGGCGCAGGAAATACATGGGCTGGCGCCCGATTTGGCTGTCAAGTGGGAAGCCCGCGCCGAGCTGCGGCCGCACGCCGGTGCCGACGATGATGTCTGGCTGCACCTGCAGGCCAATGCGACGCTGCCGCTGACCTGTCAGCGCTGCATGGGCGCGGTGTCCACCGCGCTGGACGTGGACCAGTGGTACCGCTTTGTGGCCGACGAAGACATTGCCATGGCCGAGGACGACGAGTCCGAGGAGGACCTGCTGGTGATGGCGCCGCAATTCGACCTGCTGGCGGTGGTCGAGGACGAGCTGCTGATGGCCCTGCCGCTGGTGCCCATGCACGAGGCCTGTCCGGTGGCGCCGGTGTTCAGTGCGGGCGAGGGTGAGCTGGCGCAGCAGGAAGAAGCCAAACCCCACCCCTTTGCGGCCCTGGCCCAGCTGAAAAAGAAAAAATAGCCGCAAAGTCGCGTCTGCGGCAGGACCCCGCCGGCACTGGGCAGGCAGGTTTTAAGGCGGTTGCGCAAGCGGATTTTCAGGGGGCTGGCGCCCGCCTTGCAGTGCCAAGCGGAAAAGCCGCCCGTATCGCGCTATAATGCAAGGCTTGGCGCCAAGACCTTCTCACGGGTTTTGTGCGTAATTTACCCACCCTATACCCCCTCAGGAGCGGATCATGGCCGTCCAGCAGAACAAAAAATCACCTTCCAAGCGCGGCATGCACCGCGCGCACAACGCTTTGACCGTTCCGGGCATTGCTGTCGAGTCCACCACCGGTGAGACGCACCTGCGTCATCACATCAGCCCCACCGGTTTTTACCGTGGCCGCAAAGTGCTGAAAACAAAATCCGAAGCGTAATTCCGCGCTTTAACGACTGGCCCGCACTCATCCTGCGGGCCTTTGTTTTGTTGAAATCCCATTTCCTGACTGCACCGGTCCTGCCATGATCAGGATAGCTGTCGACGCCATGGGCGGTGATGTCGGCCCGCAGGTCACCGTGCCGGCCAGCCTGTCCTTCCTGGACAGCCACCCCGAAGCGGCCATCCTGCTGGTAGGTCAGCCTGCCGTGCTGGCGGCCCACCCGCTGTTTCCCCGTCTTCAGGCCCATTCGCGCTGCCAGCTGGTCGTTGCCACCGAGGTGGTGACCATGGATGATCCGATCGAAGTCGCGCTGCGGCGCAAAAAAGACTCGTCCATGCGCGTGGCGATCATGCAGGTCAAAGAGGGCGCCGCGCAAGCTGCCGTCTCGGCTGGCAACACCGGCGCGCTGATGGCCATTTCGCGCTACATCCTCAAGACGCTGGACGGTATTGACCGCCCTGCAATTGCCGGACAAATCCCCAACGCCAAAGGCGGCGCCACCACCGTGCTCGACCTCGGCGCCAATGTCGACTGCACGCAAGATCACCTGTTCCAGTTTGCGGTCATGGGTTCGGCCCTGGTTGCGGCCATCGCCGACAAATCCAATCCCAGCGTGGGCCTGCTCAATATCGGCGAAGAGGCGATAAAAGGCAGTGAAATCATTAAAAAAGCCGGCGAACTGCTGCGATCTGCCTCTAAAAGTTGTGATCTTAATTTTTACGGCAATGTCGAGGGTAACGATATTTTCAAGGGCGTGGTGGACATCGTGGTCTGCGACGGCTTTGTTGGCAATGTGGCGCTCAAGGCCAGCGAAGGCTTGGCTGGCATGATTGGTGGCTTCATCAAGGCCGAATTTTCTCGCAATATTTTCACAAAAATTGCAGCCATCGTTGCCTATCCGGTGTTATCTGCATTTAAAAACCGAGTTGACCACAGGCGGTACAACGGCGCAGCGCTGCTGGGGCTGCGCGGGCTGGTTTTCAAGAGCCACGGTTCGGCCGATGCGTTTGCCTTCGAGAGGGCCCTGAATCGGGCTTATGATGCAGCTCGCAACAATTTGCTGGACCGGGTGAGGGAACGCATTGCTCACGCGGCGCCGCTGCTGGCCATGGCCGGTGCGCCGCTGGTGGAATCCCCAGCCGTGACGGCACATGCCGAATTGGCCGACCCTACCGCCGCACATTAAGTTATTCATGAGCCCTTATTCACGTATCACAGGCACCGGCAGCTACCTGCCGCCGCGCCGACTGAGCAACGCCGAGCTGGCTGCCGAACTGGCGGCGCAGGGAGTTGAAACCTCCGACGACTGGATAGTCGAGCGCACTGGCATCCGTGCCCGCCATTTTGCCGAGCCCGGTGTTTGCAGCAGCGACCTGGGGGTGGAGGCCGCCAAAAACGCCTTGCAGGCCGCCGGACTCCAGCCCGGCGACATCGATCTGATCATCGTGGCCACGTCGACGCCGGACATGGTGTTTCCTTCGGCAGCCTGCATCCTGCAGAACAAACTCGGCATCGCCGGCTGCGCGGCGTTTGACGTGCAGGCGGTTTGCAGCGGCTTTGTGTATGCGTTGACCATCGCCGACGCCCTGATCAAGACCGGTTCGGCCAGCAAGGCGCTGGTCATTGGCGCCGAGGTGTTTTCGCGCATTCTCGATTTTTCGGACCGCACCACCTGCGTGCTGTTTGGTGACGGTGCCGGCGCCGTGGTGCTGGAGGCGTCCGAGACGCCCGGCATCCTGGCCAGTGACCTGCACGCCGACGGCAAACACGTCGGCATTCTGTGTGTGCCGGGCACCGTGTCCGGCGGCAAGGTGCTGGGCGATCCGCTGCTCAAGATGGACGGGCAGGCCGTGTTCAAACTCGCGGTCGGTGTTCTCGAGGATGCGGCGCGGGCAACCCTGGCCAAGGCCGGCCTGCAGGAGAGCGACATTGACTGGCTGGTTCCCCACCAAGCCAACATCCGCATCATGCAGGGCACCGCGAAGAAGCTCAAGATGTCCATGGACAAGGTGATCGTCACGGTGGACCAGCACGGCAACACCTCCGCCGCTTCCATTCCGCTGGCGCTCGACGTGGCGGTGCGCAGCGGCAAGATCAAAAAAGGCGAGACGCTGCTGCTCGAAGGGGTCGGCGGCGGCTTCACCTGGGGCGCGGTACTCCTGAATCTATAGCAGCTTGCGCCCGTTCTATATGGGCGGCAAGCTGTTTTCATCGATAATTTTATGAAACCTTTTGCTTTTGTTTTTCCCGGACAGGGCTCGCAGGCCGTCGGCATGCTCGACGCTTGGGGCGACCATCCGGCCGTGCGGGAGACGCTGCGGGAGGCCTCGGATGCGCTGGGCGAGGACCTGGCCCAACTGATCAGCCAGGGACCCAAGGAGGCGCTGGGCCTGACCACCAACACGCAACCCGTGATGCTGGTGGCCGGTGTGGCGGCTTACCGTGCCTGGATGGCCGAGACCGGCGCCGCGCCGGCGGTGGTCGCCGGGCATTCCCTGGGTGAATATTCCGCGCTGGTGGCTTCCGGTGTGCTGAGCCTGGCGCAGGCTGCGCCGCTGGTGCGCTTTCGCGCGCAGGCCATGCAGGAGGCGGTGCCTGTGGGCATCGGTGCGATGGCGGCCATTCTGGGCATGGAGGCGTCCCGCGTGATTGAAGGGTGCGCCGAAGCCGCTCGCAGCTTTGGCCTGAACACCGCGGAAGTGGTGGAGGCGGTCAACTTCAACGACCCGATGCAGACCGTGATTGCCGGCAGCCAGGCGGCGGTTGACAAAGCCTGCGAAGTCCTCAAGGCCAACGGCGCCAAACGAGCCTTGCCGCTGCCGGTGTCGGCACCGTTTCACTCCAGCCTGATGAAACCCGCGGCGGACAAGCTCAGGGAAAAGCTGGCGGCGACGGCCTTTGCCGCGCCGCAGATCCCGGTGATCAACAACATTGCGGTCGCTGTCGAAACCGATCCCGACCGCATTCGGGCCGCCCTTTACGAGCAGGCCTTTGGCCCGGTGCGCTGGGTCGAATGTGTGCAGGCCATCAAGGCGCGCGGGCTGACGACCATCGTCGAATGCGGCCCCGGCAAGGTGCTGGCCGGCATGGTCAAACGTATCGATGCCGAACTGACGGGAGTGGCGATGTTCGACCCTGCCAGTCTGGCGCAAACCAGGGAGCTGCTGGCATGAGCGAGATCAAGTTTGAGGGACAGGTCGCGCTGGTCACGGGCGCGTCGCGCGGCATCGGTGCTGCGATTGCACTGGAGCTGGCGCAGCGCGGCCTGAAAGTGATCGGCACGGCCACCACCGACGAGGGCGCCGCCAGAATCAGCCAGGCGCTGGCCGCTTTTCCCGGTTGCGCCGGGCGCAACCTCAACGTGAACGACGTGGCGGCCGCCGAGGCGCTGATCGATGTCATCGTCAAGGAGCACGGCGGGCTGCAGGTGCTGGTCAACAATGCCGGCATCACGCGCGACATGCTGGCCATGCGCCTCAAGGATGAAGACTGGGACGCGGTGCTGGACACCAACCTCAAGGCGGTGTTCCGCATGAGCCGCGCCGTGATGCGCACCATGATGAAGCAGCGTTATGGCCGCATCATCAGCATCACCTCGGTGGTGGGCGCCTCCGGCAACGCCGGCCAGGCCAACTACGCGGCGGCCAAGGCCGGCGTGGCCGGGATGACCCGTGCGCTGGCGCGGGAACTCGGCAGCCGCAACATCACTGTCAACTGCGTCGCGCCAGGCTTTATTGAAACCGACATGACGGCAGGTTTGCCCGAGGAACAACAAAAGGCGCTGCTTGGCCAGATTCCGCTGGGGCACCTGGGCAAGCCGCAGGACATTGCGCATGCGGTGGCCTTTGTGGCGAGCCCGCAGGCCGGTTACATCACCGGGCAGGAGCTTCACGTCAACGGCGGGATGTACATGTAAACCATCCGGCGACTGCCGGGCTGTCCTGCGTCACCATGATCATGAATAATGGGGACGCATGCAGCCTGCAGGCACCGGACCACAAGCCGGGTTTTATCCGTCCGGCTGGCGCGTTGGGGAATCAACCCCAACAACGCTAAAATCACGGATTAATTCACAACCCTCAGAGGGAACTATGAGCGATATCGAAGCACGTGTTAAGAAAATCATTGCCGAGCAACTTGGCGTGGAAGAAGGCCAGGTCACCAGCGAAAAAGCCTTTGTGGCCGATCTGGGCGCTGACTCGCTTGACACCGTAGAACTGGTCATGGCTCTGGAAGACGAGTTTGGCATCGAGATCCCCGACGAAGACGCCGAGAAGATCACCACCGTTCAGAACGCGATTGACTACGCGAACACCCATCAAAAAGCCTAAAGACTCCGGTCTTTTTTCAGCTCGCTCGAAAGGCCTTGGGTCTTTCGGGACTTTCTTCAGGAATTGCGCATGAGCCGTCGCCGCGTCGTTGTGACAGGTCTGGGTTGTGTCAGCCCGGTGGGTAACACCGTGGCCGACTCCTGGGCCAACGTACTTGCCGGAACGCCCGGCATTGACCTGATCACGCAATTTGATGCAAGCAGCTACGCTTGCAAATTTGCGGGCGAGGTCAAAGGCTTCGACATCACGGATTACATCCCTGAAAAAGAAGCCCGGCACATGGACCGGTTCATTCACCTGGGTCTGGCCGCGGCCTGCCAGGCGGTGGCCGACAGCGGCTTGCCCACGGGCGATGCGCTGGGCGAGGAGCTGGCGACACGCATCGGCTGCAACATCGGCTCGGGCATCGGCGGCTTGCCAATGATCGAGCAGACGCACACCGAGCTGACCAACCGCGGTCCGCGCCGGATTTCCCCGTTTTTTGTGCCGGCCTCGATCATCAACATGATCTCCGGGCATGTATCGATCAAGTTTGGCTTCAAGGGCCCCAACATTGCCGTCGTGACGGCCTGTACCACCGGCCTGCATGCGATCGGCCTGTCGGCACGCATGATCGAGCATGGTGATTGCGACGTCATGGTGGCCGGCGGCGCGGAAGCCACGGTGTCGCCGCTGGGCGTGGGCGGTTTTGCCGCAGCCCGTGCCCTGTCGACCCGCAACGAAGACCCGAAGACGGCGTCGCGTCCCTGGGACAAGGACCGGGATGGCTTCGTGCTCGGCGAGGGGGGCGGTGTGTTGGTGCTCGAGGAGTACGAACACGCCAAGGCGCGTGGCGCGAAGATTTATGCCGAGGTGGTCGGCTTCGGCATGAGCGGCGACGCTTTTCACATGACCACGCCCGACGTGAATGGCCCGCGCCGTTCCATGGACATGGCCCTCAAGGACGCCGGCATCAATGCCGGCGACGTGCAGTACCTCAATGCGCATGGCACCTCGACACCGCTCGGTGACCTGAACGAGACGAATGCCATCAAGGCAGCATTTGGCGACCACGCCAAAAACCTGGTGGTCAGTTCGACCAAGTCCATGACCGGGCACCTGCTTGGTGGCGCCGGTGGCATCGAATCGGTGTTTACCGTGCTGGCACTGCACCACCAGAAGATTCCGCCGACCATCAATATCTTCAACCAGGATCCCGAGTGCGATCTGGACTACTGCGCGAACACGGCGCGTGACGCCAACATCGAGGTGGCGGTCAAAAACAACTTTGGTTTTGGCGGCACCAACGGGACGCTGGTGTTCAAGCGCGTCTGAGGCCTTTCCCCATCCCCCACGCCCAGCCGCACCCGATTTCCATCACTTCGCACCCTGACCATGCATAACGCCCCGCCGGTTACTTACCCGCTGGGGCGTTCGCATTTTCAGGGCGTTGCCGTGCTGGGCCTCTGGCTCGCCGGGGTCGGCGTGCTGGCCCTGTGGTGGCGCGCGGCTCCCGCCGCGGACTGGCGCTTGTGGTCGGCCCTGGCCGTCGTGCTGGCTGCCGGTGTGGCTGCCGGCTGGGCATGGCTTCATTCGCCGGTCGGCCAGCTGCACTGGGACGGGCAGGACTGGCGCTGGGAAAGCCAGGGTTACCGGTCGGGCACACCCGTGCGTGATCTGGCAGTCGCGCTGGACCTCCAGCGCATCATGCTGCTGCGGCTGGAGAACCAGGACCACGCCACCCTGTGGCTCTGGGCGGGCCGTTCAACCCAGCCCGAGCGCTGGCTGGATTTGCGCCGTGCCGTGCACGCGCGGCACAGGCTGTCTCCGGGCTTGATGCCGTGGGACGCCAGTGCCCCTGTGGTCATGTCAGATTTTCCGGCGCAGTCTCCTTCGCCGCGTTCCGGTTCATGAGTACCGACGAGTCCCCGCAGGCGCCGGCTTCGCCCAGCGACAGCGACGCCATGCTGGTCGAGCGCACGGTCGCGGGAGACCAGAAGGCCTTTGAGCTGCTGGTCATCAAGTACCAGCGCCGCATCCAGCGCCTGATCGGGCGCATGGTGCGCGACGTGGACCTGGTCGAGGACATTGCCCAGGAAACCTTCATTCGTGCCTACCGCGCGCTGGCGCAGTTCCGGGGCGAGGCCCAGTTCTACACCTGGCTGTACCGCATTGCCGTCAATACCGCCAAAAAGGCCCTGATGGAGCTCAAGCGTGACCCCACGGTCTCGGAGAATTCCTTCAAATCCGGCCAAAGCGACGAAAGCGATGAAACTTCCCCGCTGGAAAACGAACTAATCAGTTCGGAAACGCCCGAGGCCGTGCTTGCCGGCAAGGAGATCGCGCAAATGGTCAACGCCGCCATGGAGGCTTTGCCCGAGGAGTTGCGCCAGGCCATCACGCTGCGGGAAATTGAAGGGCTCAGTTATGAAGAGATTGCCGAAGTCATGAACTGCCCGATCGGCACCGTGCGTTCGCGGATCTTCAGGGCCCGGGAAGCGATTTCCGCAAGGATCAAGCCCTTGCTGGAAAACCAGTCCGGCAAGCGCTGGTAGTTTGTCGAGAAGTAGCGACGCGTTGATGCAAGCCAGAGTGAACGACAGAGTAAACGATTGAAACCGGCAGACCCAAGCTGCCCATGCACACCATGAAACCGATGACGCAACACAGTGAGCTGATCTCCGCCTTGGCTGACGGCCAGCTCGCGAGCGAGGACTTTGCCCGTGCGCTGGCGGCCTGCGAGGCCGATGCCCAAGCGCTGGACAGCTGGACCACCTACCACCTGATTGGCGATGTGTTGCGCTCGCCGGAACTGAGCCCGCATGCCGCGGATACGGCCTTTGTGGCGCGCCTGCGGGTGCGCCTGAGCCAGGAGCCGGTCCTGGTTGCTGCGCCGGCCCTGCCGGAAGTACGTCACGCGCCGGCCGGGCGGCTCGGGTGGAGCAAAGCCGAAGCCGCCAACGATGCCAGCTTCCCCTGGAAAATGGTGGCGGGTTTTGCGTCCGTCGCTGCCGTGGCGGCGATTGCCTGGAATGCCGGTGCCGGCCTGCTGTCGCCAGTGGCTGCACCGCAACTGGCCCGCACCGAGCCTGCCGCGCAGCAGGTGCTGGTGGTGTCGGAGCAGGGCACCATGGTGCGCGATGCGAGGACGCAGGAGCTGCTGGCGGCGCACCGGCAACTGGGTGGCACCTCGGCCCTGCAGATGCCCTCGGGCTTCCTGCGAAACGCCACCTTCGAGTCGCCCCAAGGCGAGCGTCGCTGACGTGGCCGCTGCAGGCAACGCCAGGCCAGGTCACCTCATGAATTTCAGCTGTTTTCGCCCTCTGGCCCTTGCTGCGTGTTCGCTGTTTGCTACAAATTATGTAGCGGCTCAAGCTCAGGCCCCGGCAGCCGCAACCGCAACCGCGCCGGGCCAAGGCGCGGAGCCCAGGAGCATCAACGAGTGGTTGATGCGCATGCACGAAGCCTCCAGAAACCGGTCTTACGTGGGCACTTTTGTGGTGTCCTCCGGCGGGGTCATGTCCAGCGCGAAGATCTGGCATGTCTGCGACGGATCGCAGCAGATGGAAAAAGTCGAGACGCTGACTGGGGCCCCGCGCACGGTTTTCCGGCACAACGACCAGGTCGTGACCTTCATGCCCGACCAGAAGGTGGTGCGTGCTGAAAAGCGGGAGTCGCTGGGTCTTTTTCCCCAGCTGCTCAAGTCCACCGACAGCCACATCGCCGATTTCTACAAGGCCCGGCAGGAGGGCAGCGAGCGGGTGGCCGGGGTGGAGGCCGACATCGTCGCCCTGATTCCCCGCGACACGCTGCGCTTCGGCTACCGCGTCTGGGCCGAACAGAAGAAAGGCATGGTCGTCAAGCTGCAGACGCTCGATGCCGATGGCAAGGTGCTGGAGCAGGCGGCGTTTTCGGAATTGCAGCTCGATGCGCCGGTCAGGATCGACAAGCTGGCGCAAATGATGGCCAAGGTCGACGGGTACCGGGTCGAGAAACCGGGACTGGTCAAGACCACGGCCAGCGCCGAAGGCTGGGTGATGAAAACCCCGGTGCCGGGTTTTCAGTCCATGAGTTGCTACAAGCGCCCGCTCGCGGGCCAGTCGGGAAGCGATCCCATGCAGTGGGTTTTTTCGGACGGCCTGGCGTCGGTGTCGCTTTTTGTCGAGTCCTTTGATGCACAGCGCCACCTCAGGGAATCCAGGGTGTCCCTGGGTGCCACGCAGTCGCTGACCCGGCGTATCGACGCTTACTGGCTGACCGTGATGGGCGAGGTACCCATGGCCACCCTGAGCCTGTTTGCCAATGGTCTTGAACGCCGGAAATAGCGCCCCCATGTCGTCCTGGCGCCTGCCTGTGGGCGCGGGGCGGCCGTTGGCCGCGGCGGGCCGACCTGCACCTGATTCGATGCGCGGCTTTCCCTTCTTCTCCGACAATTTTTTCAAAGGCTGATGATGCATATATTGAACTGGAAACAAGGTCGCTCCTGCCTCGTCGCCGGTACGCTGGCGCTGGGCACCGTCCTGGCCGTGATGCCTGTGCAGCCGGTGATGGCGCAAGCCAGGACCCTGCCGGACTTCACGGACCTGGTGGAAGCGGTCGGTCCTTCGGTCGTCAACATCCGGACCGTTGAAAAAGCCAAGGCCGGCGCAGCTGGCAGCGCCGACGAACAGATGCTGGAGTTTTTCCGGCGTTTCGGCATTCCGGTGCCGCCCAACATGCCGCGCGCGCCCAGGCCGGACCGTGGCCAGCCTGACGAGGAGCAGCCACGCGGGGTGGGTTCGGGATTCATCCTCAGCACCGACGGGCTGGTCATGACCAATGCCCATGTCGTCGAAGGCGCCGATGAGGTGCTGGTGACGCTGACGGACAAGCGCGAGTTCAAGGCCCGGATCATCGGTACCGACAAGCGCACCGATGTGGCCCTGGTCAAAATCGAGGCCGCCGGCTTGCCGGCCGTGAAAATAGGTGACATCAGCCGCCTGAAAGTCGGTGAGTGGGTCATGGCCATCGGTTCGCCTTTTGGCCTTGAGAACACGGTGACCGCCGGCATTGTGAGCGCCAAGCAGCGCGACACCGGTGACTACCTGCCTTTCATCCAGACCGATGTGGCGATCAATCCGGGCAACTCGGGCGGGCCGCTGATCAACATGCGCGGCGAAGTGGTGGGCATCAACAGCCAGATCTACTCGCGCTCCGGGGGCTTCCAGGGCATCTCGTTTGCCATTCCGATTGACGAGGCCACCCGGGTGGCCGACCAGTTGCGTACCAATGGACGGGTGACGCGCGGTCGCATCGGCGTGCAGATCGACCAGGTCAGCAAGGATGTCGCGGAGTCCATCGGACTGGGCAAGCCGCAAGGTGCGCTGGTGCGCGGCGTCGAAGCCGGATCGCCTGCGGAAAAAGCCGGGATCGAAGCGGGCGACATCATCACCAGGTTTGAGGGCAAGGTGATTGACCGGGCAACGGACCTGCCGCGCATGGTGGGCAACGTGAAGCCCGGTACCAGAACGACGCTCACCGTTTTCCGTCGCGGCAGTACCCGGGACCTCAACGTGACGATTGCCGAGGTCGAGGCAGAAAAGCCGGTGCGCAAGGCCCAGGCGCCCGAGAGCAAAGCGCCGGTGGCCGGACCGGCACAGGTGATCGGGCTGGTCGTCAGCGAGTTGCCCGAGGCCCTGAAGAAGGAGCTCAAGCTCAAGGGCGGCGTCAAGGTGGATGCGAGTGAGGGTGCCGCTGCGCGCGCCGGCTTGCGTGAGGGTGATGTGATTCTGGCGATTGCCAACACGGAAGTCAGCAGCGTCAAGGACTTTGAAGCGGTGCTGGCCAAAACCGACAAGAGCAAGGTGATCAACGTGCTGTTCCGGCGCGGCGAGGTGGCTCAGTTCGCGCTGATCCGTCCCTTGCGTTAAGGGTTGCGCGGGGCGGGCACTGACGCGCGCCGGCCGCGCAATTGCCTGTCCGGGCAACCCCCATACCCTGATCGGGGATGGGGTTTTGCCTGAAATGACACTTCGCGGATGGGCCCAAAAAAATATTTTTTCCCGGTTCAAGGGCTCAATGAATGTTTGTGCTTGCTAACTTAAAGTTTGGCTATTAATCGATTTTGGTAGAATGGATGTCATATTCAGGATCATTCCGATATATCAAGCGTTCAAAATTCCGCTCCGTGGCATGAACTGGCACGATTCACCGCTGATCCACAGATCACCCACATGTTGTCCATAGGCTCCCGGTTAAAATTGTGAATAACTTGTGTATAAGATTCATGTTGCTGCCTTGCAACGAGAAAAATTTGGCAATTTCGAGGCTATGCGTGGTCGGCTTTTTGCCTACAATGAAGCTTCCAACTATCGCAGTTGCCATAGATTGTTGGTTCAGGGCGCGTCACAAGTGACGCGCCCTTTTTTATGGCTTTCGCGAATTGACCGCGGGCTCTTCGCAATACTTTCAAGCACTTAGGCGTTCCCTTTGATGAATCACATCAGAAACTTTTCGATCATTGCGCACATTGATCACGGCAAATCGACGCTGGCCGATCGCATCATCCAGCGTTGCGGCGGATTGCAGGATCGCGAGATGAGTGCGCAGGTGCTCGACTCCATGGATCTGGAAAAGGAGCGTGGGATAACCATCAAGGCGCAGACCGCCGCGCTCAAATACAAGGCCCTCGATGGCCAGGTTTACAACCTCAATCTGATCGACACGCCGGGCCATGTTGACTTCTCGTATGAAGTGAGCCGTTCGCTGTCGGCCTGCGAAGGTGCGCTGCTGGTGGTGGACGCAAGCCAGGGTGTGGAAGCGCAGACCGTGGCCAACTGCTACACCGCACTCGAGCTTGGTGTGACCGTGGTGCCGGTGCTCAACAAGATGGATTTGCCGAATGCAGATCCTGACAATGCCAAGCAGGAAATCGAGGACGTGATCGGCATCGATGCCACCGACGCGATTCCCTGCAGCGCCAAGACCGGCATGGGCATCGATGAGATTCTCGAAGCGGTGATCGCGCGCATCCCGCCGCCGCAGGGCAATCCGGACGGACCGTTGCGCGCGATGATTGTCGACAGCTGGTACGACGCCTATGTCGGCGTGGTCATGCTGGTGCGTGTGGTGGACGGCCGGCTGGCCAAGGGCGAGCGGATCAGGATGATGGCCAGCGGCGCCACCTACAACGCCGAGCAGCTCGGCGTGTTCACGCCGCACACCGAGCAGCGCACCTCGCTGGAGGCTGGCGAGGTCGGCTTCATCATTGCCGGCATCAAGGAACTGCAGGCGGCGCGGGTTGGCGACACCGTGACGCTGATCAGGCCGGGCACCGGCGGGGCGGCCGCGACCGCCACCGAGGCCTTGCCTGGCTTCAAGGAAATCCAGCCGCAGGTGTTTGCCGGCCTCTACCCGACTGAAGCCAGCGAGTACGACTCGCTGCGCGACGCGCTGGAAAAACTCAAGCTCAATGATGCGTCCCTGCACTACGAGCCGGAAGTCAGCCAGGCGCTGGGCTTTGGTTTTCGCTGCGGCTTTCTGGGCCTGCTGCACATGGAGATCGTCCAGCAGCGGCTTGAGCGCGAGTTCGACCAGGACCTGATCACGACCGCGCCCAGCGTGGTCTACGAAGTCCTCCAGGCCGACGGCACGGTCATCAAGGTCGAAAACCCGTCCAGGATCCCCGACGCCGGCAGGGTTACCGAGATCCGCGAGCCGATCGTGACCGTGCACCTGTACATGCCGCAGGATTATGTGGGCGCCGTCATGACGCTGGCCAACCTCAAGCGCGGCGTGCAGCTCAACATGGCCTACCACGGCAAGCAGGTCATGCTGACCTACGAAATGCCGCTGGGCGAGATCGTGCTGGACTTCTTCGACAAGCTCAAGTCCGTCTCCCGCGGTTACGCCTCCATGGACTACGAGTTCAAGGAATTCCGGGCGTCCGACGTGGTCAAGGTCGACATCCTGCTCAACGGCGAGAAGGTCGATGCGCTGTCCATCATCGTTCACCGCAGCCAGTCGGCCTACCGCGGCCGGGCGGTGGTGGCCAAGATGCGCGAGATCATTTCCCGCCAGCAGTTCGACGTCGCGATCCAGGCCGCCATCGGGGCCAACATCATTGCGCGTGAGACAATCAAGGCGCTGCGCAAGAACGTGATTGCCAAGTGTTACGGTGGCGACATTTCACGCAAGAAAAAGCTTCTTGAAAAACAAAAAGCGGGTAAAAAACGCATGAAACAAATTGGTTCGGTGGAAGTCCCCCAAGAGGCCTTCCTGGCCATCCTGCAGGTAGAAGAATAATGATGGGCTTCATGGCTACGCTCACCGCGCTGGTGCTGATGGTGTTTGCCGGTTACGGTGGTGCCTGGTACATGGGCCTGGTGGAAGGCAACTTTTCCCTGCTGCTGTTTCTGGCGACCGTGGTCACGGGCCTTTACTGGCTGGCCGAGAAATTTTACTTCTGGCCCCAGCGCCGCAAGGCGGCCGGGATCATCGAGCAGGAAGCGGCCCGGCGCCGCAGCGAGCTGGCCGCCCGAGGCATCAGCCAGGTGGACGGCAACATCGAGGAAGCCCGGGCCAGGGTCATCATGCAGCCCTGGTGGCTGGACTGGACCGCCGGGCTTTTTCCGGTCATCGTGGTCGTGTTTCTGCTGCGTTCTTTCCTGTTCGAGCCCTTCAAAATCCCGTCCGGTTCCATGATTCCGACCATGCTGGTGGGCGACCTGATCCTCGTCAACAAATTCCATTACGGCGTGCGGCTTCCGGTCATCAACCGCAAGATTCTTGACAACAACAGCCCGCAACGCGGCGACGTGATGGTATTCCGTTACCCGCCCCAGCCCAGCCTGGACTACATCAAGCGGGTGGTCGGCGTGCCCGGCGACGAGGTGGCCTACCTGAACAAAAAACTCACCATCAACGGCAAGCCTGTGCCCAAGGTGGCGCTGCCGGATTTCTTTGACGAAGATGCCTTGCGTTATGCCAAGCAGTTCCAGGAAACCAGCGGCAGCAAGCCCTACCGCGTCCTCAATGACGAGGACCGGCCGGCCTTTATTGCCGGCGCCGCCGACTTTCCCTATCGTCAGAATTGCCGTTACAGTAGCGAGGGCGTGGTTTGCAAGGTGCCGCAGGGGCACTATTTCATGATGGGTGACAACCGCGACAACTCGCTCGATTCGCGTTACTGGGGCTTTGTGCCCGAGGCCAACATCGTGGGCAAGGCCTTTTTTGTCTGGATGAATTTTGGTAACCTCAAACGCATCGGCAAGGTCGACTGAGGGAGGTGCCGGGCTGGCCCTGCCGGCAGGGCAGGGCCAGAACGGGGCATGGAGCGCAACTAACAACAGCTGGGGAAACACATCATGAAAAATCGGCAACGTGGCATTTCGTTCATCGGCATCCTGTTCGTGGGTGGCGTGCTGGCTTTCGCCGGCGTGATCGCGGCCCAGGTGTTTCCCACGCTGGTCGAGTTCCAGGCCATCACCAAGGCCGCCAACAAGGCTGCCGAGGGCAACACGGTGCCCGAAGTACGGTCGATTTTCGACAAGGCAGCCGCCATCGACGACATCAAGTCGATCAGTGGCAAGGACCTTGAAGTCGGCAAAGACGGCGACAAGGTGACCGTCAGTTTTGCCTACAACCGGGAAATCCACCTTGGCGGGCCGGCTTACCTGCTACTCAAATACACCGGCCGCTCCAAATAAGTGCGTGCCAGTCCTTCCCTGAGCCCTGACCTGCAGGCGCTGCAAACGCGTCTGGAGCACGAATTTTCCAATCCGCGCCTGTTGCAGCAGGCCCTGACCCACCGCAGCTTTTCGGCCGACCACAACGAGCGCGTCGAGTTTCTGGGCGACTCCGTGCTCAACCTGGCGGTGGCGGGTCTGCTCTACGAGCGGCTGAGCGAGTTGCCCGAGGGCGACTTGTCGCGGGTGCGCGCCAACCTGGTCAAGCAGGACACGCTGCACAAGCTGGCGGTGCAGCTGGGCCTGCCGCTGCTGATACGCCTCGGCGAAGGCGAGGCCAAGTCGGGCGGACAAAAACGGCCGTCGATTCTGGCCGATGCGCTGGAAGCGGTCATTGGCGCCGTGTTCCTGGATGCCGGTTTCGACAAGGCCGACCGTCTGGTGCGCCGGCTGTTCCAGGACGTTGAAATCAACCCGACGATGCAGGCCATCGGCAAAGACCCGAAGACGGAGTTGCAGGAATGGCTGCAGGGTCGCAAAATGAACCTGCCGATCTACCGCGTGGTCGGAACGCTGGGTGCAGCCCACAAGCAGACCTTTGACGTGGAATGTGAAATCAGCGAATTCGGCCGTGCCGAACGCGGCATCGGCGGCTCGCGGCGTGCCGGCGAGCAGGCAGCGGCCGCCGCGATGCTGGCTTACGTAAAAACGCTCCCTTGATTTGAAACCGGCGCTGCAAGCGCAGCCGCCAACAGGCGACCCCCATGACCCCCGCAAAAAAGACCCCCTCCAAGCCGGCACGACCGGCAGCGCCAGCCGCCACTACCAAAGCCAAGGCCAAGGCTGCGCCTGCGGTTGCACCCGCAGAGGCCATCGTGCCGGCGCAGGACGCAGCCCTGGAAGCCATGCTGGCCAAGGCCATGACGTCGCAGGCCAACAACGCCCCGCCGGTCGAAGGCCAGCGCTGCGGCCTGATCGCCATCGTGGGCAAGCCCAATGTGGGCAAATCGACCCTGCTCAACGCGCTGGTGGGCCAGAAAATCAGCATCACCTCGCGCAAGGCGCAGACCACGCGGCACCGCATCACCGGTATGCGCACGCTGGGCGCCACCCAGTTTGTGTTTGTCGACACCCCCGGTTTCCAGACCCGCCACGGCAACGCCCTGAACCGCTCGCTCAACAAAACAGTGGTCGGCGCGGTCAACGACGTGGACCTGATCGTGTTTGTCGTCGAGGCGGGCCAGTTCAACCAGGCCGATGCCAAGGTGCTGTCGCTGCTGCCGGCCAACACGCCGGCGATCTTGCTGGCCAACAAGTTTGACCTGATCCACCGCCGCGCGGACATCGCGCCCTGGCTCAAGGAGATGCAGGAGCGGCACAATTTTGCCGAATTCGTGCCCATGTCGGCCAACAACGCCAAGGATGTCGAGCGCCTGTTCGGCATCTGCGAGAAATACCTGCCCCCGCAGCCCTGGATGTACGGGGCCGAGGAACTGACCGACCGCAGCGAGCGTTTCATGGCCGCCGAGATCATCCGCGAAAAGCTGTTCCGCCTGACCGGCGACGAGCTGCCCTACACCTCGACCGTGATCATCGACAAGTTCGAGCAGGAGGGTGAGCTGCGCCGGATCGCTGCCACCATCGTTGTTGAGCGTGACGGCCACAAGGGCATGATCATTGGCGAAAAGGGTGAAAAGCTCAAGCGCATCGGCACCGAAGCCCGCCACGAACTTGAAGCCCTGACCGGCGGCAAGGTGTTCCTGGAGATCTGGGTCAAGGTGCGCTCCGGCTGGGCTGACGACGAAGCGAGGGTAAAAACCTTCGGCTACGAATAAGTGGAGTTGCGGTGCGCCTAGAAATTCGAGGGCAGGGATGCAGGCCAGGGCGTACGGAGTGGAGGACACCGGAATGCACTTGGGTGCATGAGGATTCCGGGCACCGCGCAACGCCGGCATGCGCCCGGCCGTCGGATTTATAGGCACACCGGCTGTGGCTACCAAACGCATCAGCGATGAGCCGGCTTACGTCCTGCACCGCTACGACTGGAGCGAGTCCAGCCTGATCCTGGAAGTGTTCACCCGCAGCTACGGCCGGATCGCGCTGGTGGCGCGCGGCGCCAAGAAGCCGAGCTCGAATTTCCGGCCCATTTTGCTGCCGCTGCAGCCGCTGCACATTGCCTTTGGCGGCGACGCCGAGATCCGCATGCTGCGCAGCGCCGAGTGGCAGGGCGGTCACGTCATGCCGACCGGCGACGCCCTGCTGTCGGGCTATTACCTCAATGAGTTGCTGATGCGCCTGCTGGCGCGCGACGACCCGCACCCGCTGCTGTTCGACGCCTACACCGCCACGGTGCAGCTGCTGGCGAGCCAGACCATCGACACGCTGGAGGTGGCTTTGCGCGCGTTCGAGTTGCGCCTGCTGCAGGGCATCGGCCTGCTGCCGGCACTGGACGCCCAGACCGCCACCCTGGCGCCGCTGGAGCCGCAGACGCCTTATGTGCTGGTGGCCGAAGCCGGCCTGCGCGAGGCGCATGACGACGACCGCGCCAGCCTGCAGGGCCGGCAGTGGCTGGACCTGCAGGACACGCTCAAGGACGATGCGCCGTTCACCGACACGGTGCAGGCCTGTGTGAACCATTTGCCGGCGCTCAAAACCCAGCTGCGCGCCCTGCTGCACTACCATTGCGATGTGAAGGTTTTCAAAACCCGGCAGATGATGATCGATCTGCAGGCTTTCTAACGGATCAATGCCCACCATGGCTCCTGTACACGCCCCCGCTCCCCGTCACCGCACCGCCCTGTCGGTCAATGTCAACAAGGTCGCCTTGCTGCGCAACACCCGGCACCTGGGCATTCCCGATGTGCTGCGGGCCGCCGAGCTGTGCCTGGAGGCAGGCGCCCAGGGCATCACCGTGCATCCGCGGCCCGACGAGCGCCACATCCGCAAGGACGATGTCTACGAGCTGGCCGCCCTGATGAAGGACTGGCCGGACCGCGAGTTCAATGTTGAAGGCAACCCGCTGCAGAACCTGATGGAGTTTGTGCGCAACCTGTCGGCGCGCGGCCTGCCGCTGCACCAGTGCACCTTTGTGCCCGACAGCGAAGGCCAGTTCACGAGCGACCATGGCTGGAGCTTTCCCCAGGATGCGGCCCGTTTGACACCGTTGATTGAAGAAGCCCACGACCGGGGCGTGCGCGTCAGCCTGTTCATGGACCCGCTGCCCGAAGCCATGGCGGCCGCCAAGGCCGTCGGCGCCGACCGGGTGGAGCTGTACACCGAGACTTATGCGCGGGCCTGGGGCACGCCTGAACAGGACAAGGCTTTGGAGCCGTTTGTCTTTGCGGGACGGGCGGCGGCAGCTATCAAATTGGGAGTCAACGCCGGCCACGACCTGAACCGCGACAACCTCGCCGATTTTCTGCGTGCGGTACCCGGCGTGCTGGAGGTGTCGATTGGCCATGCGCTGATTGCCGACGCGCTGGAGCTGGGCTACGGCGCCACGGTCGCTGCTTATCTGCGCTGCATTGATGCAGCTTTTGAGCCGGACTTCGGGCCAGAATGATCTACGGTATTGGCACCGACATCTGCGATGTCCGCCGGGTCCGTGCCAGCTTCGAGCGGCATGGCGAGCGTTTTGCGCAGAAGATCCTCAGCGACGCCGAGTTCGCCACCTGGCAAGCCCGCAGCGCACGCTGGCCCGAGCGTGGCCTGCGTTACCTGGCGACGCGGTTTTCCGCCAAGGAAGCGTTCAGCAAGGCGGTCGGCATGGGCATGCGTTTGCCCATGACCTGGCGCCACTGCGAAATTGCCAAGGCCGCCAGCGGCAAGCCTGAAATCGTGCTGCACGGCGCGCTCAAGGAATGGTTCGAGGCGCGCGGCCTGAGCGCCCATGTCAGCGTGACCGACGAAACCGACTATGCCGCCAGTTTTGTGGTGGTCGAACAAAAAACCGCCCCCTGAGCCCCGGCGCCAGCCACCCTTTTTTTCCATCCAGAGACCGAGCACCCACCATGAGCCAACACGCCCCCCTGATCATCGACATTGCCGGCCTGAGCCTGAGCAAAACCGACAAACGCCGCCTCAAGCATCCGCTGACGGGCGGCATCATCCTGTTTGCCCGCAACTGGGACAACCGCGCGCAACTGACCGCGCTGTGCGCCGAGATCAAGAAAATCCGCAAGGACCTGCTGATCTGTGTGGACCACGAAGGCGGCCGCGTGCAGCGTTTCAAGACCGACGGTTTCACCCACCTGCCGCCCATGCGCGCGCTCGGGGAGTTGTGGCTCAAGGACGCGATGGCAGCCACCAATGCCGCCACCGCCTGCGGCTACGTGCTGGGCGCCGAGCTGCGCGCCTGCGGCGTGGATTTCAGCTTCACGCCGGTGCTGGACCTGGATTTTGGCGAAAGCAGCGTCATCGGCGACCGCGCTTTTGCGCGCGACCCGCGTGTCGTCGGCCTGCTGGCCAAAAGCCTGATGCACGGCCTGCTGCAAAGCGGCATGGCCAACTGCGGCAAACATTTTCCCGGCCATGGCTTTGTGAAAGCCGATTCCCACACCGACATCCCGGTCGACAGGCGCAGCCTCAAGGCCATCCTGGCGGACGACGCCGCCCCCTACGAATGGCTCAACACCACGCTGACCAGCGTGATGCCGGCGCATGTGATCTACCCCAAGGTCGATGCGCGCCCGGCGGGGTTTTCCGAGAAGTGGCTGACCTACATCCTGCGCGGCCAGCTCGGGTTTGGCGGCGCCATTTTCAGCGACGATCTCAGCATGGCCGGTGCCCGCCTGCTCGACGGCAAGCCGGTCAGCTACACCGAAGCGGCGATGGCCGCGCTCAACGCCGGTTGCGACATGGTGCTGCTGTGCAACCAGTCGATGGGCGAGGGCCAGGAGGTGGACGAGTTGCTCGATGGCTTGACGCAGGGCCAGCTCAGGCAGCTGTGGGAGCCGCTGGAAGCCAGCGAGGGGCGCCGGGTTGACCTGCTGCCCGTCACGCCTGCCATCACCTGGGACGCGCTGATGCTGCACCCGACCTACATGCACGCGCTCGGGCTGGTTCCCTGAGTTTTTCTTGAGCTTTTTCGTGCCCCCGCCCAAGTGCTGCGTGCGCGGATAGCTATCAAATAAATAGCAGGCGGCGCCTGGTCAGCGGCTCACCGGCCACGGCGCTTCGCCGCCGGCGGCCATGTGGGTCAGGTACAGGCGCAGGTCCAGCTCGAACTGGTGGTAGTCCGGCTCCATGTAGGTGCAGAGTTGGTAAAACGCCTTGTCGTGCGCCTTTTCCTTCAGGTGCGCCAGCTCGTGCACCGTGATCATGCGCAGGAACTCGATGGGCACCTCCTTGAACAGGCTGGCCACGCGGATCTCGCGTTTGGACTTGAGCTTGCTGCCCTGCACCCGCGACACCGTGGTGTGGGTGCCCAGCGCATGGGCAATCACCTGCAGCTTGCTGTCAAACGCCACCTTGCTCAACGCGTCGGCATTGCGCAGAAAACTGTTCTTGATGTCGATGACATAGTCGTACAGCGCCTTGTCGGTGCGTATCTCGTGCGCGCAGCGGTATTTTTTGAGCAACAGGGCGCCCAGCCGGTCGTGCGCGACAAGGTCACGCACCTGGCTCTGCAGGGTGTCGGGGTAGCCCGTCAGGTAGTTCATGGGGTCGGGAAGGAGGGAGGCGAGCGGAGGGCGGAGGCCATGCGCGATTTTAGTCCCGCGTCCGATTCTTGCTAAGCTTGTGGCATGAACCCGCCCGCCGCCCCGGACCCTGCCCCCGTGCCCGATACCGGGGCGCCGCGCATCAACCTGGCGCTGCAGGGCGGCGGCTCGCACGGCGCTTTCACCTGGGGCGTGCTCGACGCCCTGCTGGACGACGGGCGCATCGACTTCGAAGGCATCAGCGGCACCAGCGCCGGCGCCATGAACGCGGTGGCGCTGGCCCACGGCTTTGCCCGCGCCGAAGGCCAACCCCGGGCCGCGCGGCACGACGCGGCACGCGAAGCGCTGGACAGCTTCTGGAACGGCATTGTCGACATGGGGGCGCTGTCTTCCTCGCTCTCGCAATCCGTCAGCAAGATACAGCAGGCGCCGTTCGGCATCCTGTTCGGACTGATGGGCGGCGGCAACTGGTCCAGCAGGCTGTGGACCGACGCCATGACGCGTTACTGGTCGAATGCGCTCTCGCCCTACCAGCGCAACCCCTTCGACATCAACCCGCTGAAAGACTTCCTGGAAAAGCAGGTGGATTTTGAACGCCTGGCGGCGGCAGCCAGCCCGGACACGCCCCAGGTGTTTGTGGTGGCCACACGCGTCAGCAGCGGCAAGGCCGAGGTGTTTTGCGGCAAGCGGCTGACCGCCAGCGCGGTGATGGCCTCAGCCTGCCTGCCCATGGTGTTTCAGGCGGTGGAAATTGACGGCGACCACTTCTGGGACGGCGGTTATTCGGGCAACCCGGCGATTCACCCACTGATCTACCGCTGCGAAAGCCGCGACATCGTGCTGGTGCAGATCAACCCGATCCAGCGCACCGAACTGCCGACGAAACCCGGCGAGATCATGGACCGCATGACCGAGATCACCTTCAACGCCGCGCTGATTGCCGAGATGCGCGCGGTCGATTTCGTCAAGCGCCTGCTCGCCGAAGGCAAGCTGGACCCCGCGCATTACAAAGACGTGCTGATGCACCGCATCGACGGCGGCCAGGCGCTCGAAAAATTCACCGCCGCCAGCAAGTCATCGACGGACAAGGCCCTGATCCATTCGCTGCGCGACCTGGGCATGGCCTGCGGCAAAGAGTGGCTGGCCAAACGCTTCGACGCGCTCGGCGTGAAAAGCACGGTCAACATCGCGCGCGATTACCTCGATGACTTGCGCATGCCGGTGGAAAAAGCCGAACCCGCGCAGATCGAGCCGCCGCCACCCGAACCGCCGCCGGTTTTTCTGCCGGGGGCTGGGTTGCTGTAGTGCGGTGGTTGGCGTATTTGCTACTAATTTAATAGCTTATGGTGCCCGTACTGCTTGGGTGAACTGCCGATTTGATGCTGAAGCGCTGGCTTTTCACACTTGACGACGTGAGACGCCCCTGTTCAGCATGAAAACAGGCTCTGGTCATTTGGAAATGGACGCAAGCAGCTATCTAATTGATAGCGTGTCAAGCAGCTAATGCATCCAGCGGGCTTGTCGTGCCGCCCGTCTCGATGGAAGCTCGTTGGCCCGTCGCTTCTCCTTCGATTGGGGGATGGGCCTAGCGCCGCTTCGGTTCTATGATCGATTCCTCAGTGTTGTGCGATCTTTGCTTTAGGCTAACGGGGTTTCTCGATGTGCAGGAAGTTTTCTCTGACAAAGACTGGGTGCCTCAAGATGACACCAGCTCAAATCGCAGTCGGCGATAGGTACCGTAGGTTTTGCCGTCTAAATTACGTTAGGCCACTTCATTGCGACATTCCCAAGATGAATGGCTATTCATTTGCATGAGGCATAAATGGCGAGAATTGAAGGACTAATGGCGGAAATTGAGGGCTTTTTTGGGAGGAAAGTTTCTTCTATTTCTCGGGTCTATCTATTGAAGAAGTATTTCTACATTGTTGGGGGAGCTTCTGGATTCGTTGTGGGGCTCCTCATGAATAACTTTTTTGCCTTTCTTGTGGTTGCAGTCATTGGCTCAATTGCCGTTTATGCGTCCACAGAGAATTACCTTCTCAAAATTGACCACGCTTTTTTTACATCGCCGGGTTACTCGAGGAGAGAGATTTTCGACAGATACTACGCTGGTGAAGTGGGGCGCAGTGTGGCGCTAAGAATGACAGAGCCGGAACAACTCGTCAGAACTGAACACTTAACGATCGAGCAGGGAAGAACGGAATTCCGGGAAAGGCTCGCCGCCGAGTTGGACCGAGAATTCGGGAAGTCCGATTGGAGGCTTTTCGTGGCTGAGGCTCTTTACTATCAAAAGCGGTGCTGAGTCCTTGGTCTAAACAGTCGCTCCAGCGGACGGCTTCGCCGCCCGCTGAGCCATATCGTTAAAGCTCACAAGGAGAGTTCGTGGCAACCTATTTCAATCAGGACTGCCCTCTCTGCGACAACCCGGCGGAGTACGGCGAAGTTGACGATGGAAATGTCAAATACTTTGAATGCCCGCATTGCGGCATGTTTCAGATTTCCATCGGCGCTGAAAAAAACTTGGCCAAAGAACTGTCACATCGCAAGGCGGCATACTCAATGCACGTCAAGCAAACGCCGCATGACAACCTCTTCTCTATTCGTCTTCCTGTGCATGAGTTCCGCCAGCGAAGTGACGACAGATTGCAGGCAGAGTACGCGCCAAAATCAGAGCTCAGCTTGACCTGCCGGTGAGCTCTAACTCAAGCGTTAGGCATTAACATCCGTAACCAATCGTTCATTATCTAAACAGGGAAACCAGAATGAAGAAATCGTTGTTCGTTGTCGTCGCCATCACATCTGCTCTTGCTGGTTGTGCATCTACAAATACAGGGATTGTTCAAATTTCCGAAGACACATATATGTATGCCAAGCAGGACTGGATGGCATATTCAGGTAGTGTTGTTAAAGCGGAGCTATATAAAGAAGCTAACGCTTTCTGTGCGGGTAAGGGCAAGAAGTTTGCGCCACTTAATTCCACAAAGGGGGTGTCTGAATTTCTGTGTGTGAGGCGAGATTGCCTGCCCGAGGTTTGGGCAAACGGATTTCATCTTAGTTGAATTGCTTGGTAAATCGGTCGTCGTAGAGAATCGCGAACTGGTTCATCGCCTCCTTCCAATCCCTGCCTGCTCGGTGCCAGTCGGCCGTGATGTTTCGCAGGGCCAGCCAGATCAGCTTGGTGGCCGCATCGTCCGTGGGGAAGTGCCCCCGCGTCTTGATGATCTTGCGCAATCTGGCGTTGACACTTTCGATGGCGTTGGTGGTGTAGATCACCCGCCGGATGTGAGCGGGGAAGGCAAAGAAGGGAATTACCTTGTCCCAGGCCCGCCTCCAGGCCCCCACCACGGTCGGGAACTTGCTGCCCCATGGACCCTGCTCAAACGCATCCAACTCGCCCAGCGCGGCCTCAGCGCTGGGTGCTGTGTAGATCGGCTTAATGGCCGCCGCCAGTGCCTTGCGGTCCTTCCAGCTGGCGTAGTCCAGGCTGTTGCGTATCAGGTGCACGACGCAAGTCTGCAGCGTGGTGGCCGGGAACACTGCACCCAGCGCCTCAGCCATTCCCTTGAGCCCATCGGTGACGGCGATCAGGATGTCATTGACGCCCCGCGTCTTGAGGTCGTTGAACACCTTCATCCAGAACTTCGCGCCCTCGGTGTTCTCAATCCACAGGCCCAGGATGTCGCGCGTGCCGTCCGGGCGCACGCCCAGCGCCAAGTAGACGGCCTTGTTGCGCACCACCGCGTCCTCGCGGATCTTCACCCTCAGGGCGTCGAAGAAGACCACCGGATACATCGGCTCCAGGGCACGCGCCTGCCAGGCCGTGACCTCGCTCATCACCGCGTCCGTGACCGAGCTGATCAGATCCGGCGAGACTTCGGTGGCATATTGCTCGGCCAGAAAGCCTTGAATCTCGCGCACCGTCATGCCCCGCGCGTACATGGCCACGATCTTGTCGTCAAAGCCGGTGAAGCGGCGTTCGTGCTTGGGGACCCCGATGGCCACTCAAAGTGCTCCACTTATGGCCAGTCAAACTGCTCCACCCCGACCACCGTAAATTGATGTGCTGACCTGGGCGCACCAGTAGCTCGGCGGCCACTGGCAGGACGTTACTTTCACCCCCTCACCTTTGAGGGGATAACCGGAGTGAACGTCTTGAAACTGCATTTGCAAACCACCATTTGGACCCTGCTTAAAGCCGGGTCCACCCAGCGCCAGATTGAGCGCGCCACAGGCATTTCGCGCCACACGATACGGGCCTACAAGAAGAAGTTCGACAGTCAGAACCTTGACCCGGCTCGTGATCAGGCCAGCGCGCCAATTCAAACTGCCCCACCCTGGCCACCGACTCCAGCGGCTGCACCAACTGAACAACAGACCAGTGCCTCCATCTGCGAGCCCTACCGCGACTACATCGAGGCCCAGTTGCGCCTCAAACGCAACGCCATGGCCATCTACCAGGACCTGGTCGATCAGTTCGGCTTCACGGGTGCCTACAACGCCGTCAAGCGCTTTAGCGCCAAACTACGCTACCGCGAGCCCGAACAGTTCGACCGCCTGGAGTTTTCGCCCGGCGAGGAGATGCAGGTTGACTACGGCGAGGGTGCACCCACCCGCGTGCTTGGAACCACCCGATACCGTAAACCACGCCTGTTCGTGGCAACGCTGCGCTACTCCCGGCGCAGCTTTCGCCGGGTGGTCTGGAAGTCCAGCCAAGAGACCTGGGCGCGGCTGCATGAGCAGGCATGGCGCTACTTCGGCGGGTCTTGCCGATACGTCGTGCTGGACAACCTGAAGGAAGGCGTGCTCAAGCCCGACATCCACGAGCCCGAACTCAACCCGGTTTATGCCGCCGCGCTCAAACACTATGACGTCGTGGGTGACCCCGCCCGCGTACGGGATCCGAATCGCAAGGGCACGGTCGAGAACGCCATCGGCCACACACAGGCCACCGCCCTCAAGGGCCGGCGCTTTGAGACCATCGAAGAGCAGAATGACTTTCTTGAACACTGGGAAGTCACCTGGGCCGCCACCCGTATCCACGGCAGTGAGCGCCGCCAGGTGCAGGCCATGTTTGAAGAAGAGAAGCCCCACCTGCAAGCCCTGCCCATCGTGGGCATGCAGTATTTCACCGAGTCCCAGCGCACCGTCTACGACGACACCTGCGTGCGCGTTGACCACAGCAGCTACGCAGCACGCCCGGCCCCCATTGGCTCCCTTGTTCTGGTGCGCATCTTCGAGCACCGCATCGAGATTCGTGACCTCCACTCCAAATCCCTGCTGCGTACCCACCCGCGCGCGCAGCGCCCGGGATCAGTGATCCTGCCCAATGAGGAGCGCGTCTTCAACCCCTCCCGTGAGACCCTGTACATCCTCAACCAAGCCAAGGACATCGGACCTCAGGCGCACCGGCTGTGCGAGATGCTCTTTGGCATTGAGGGGCGTGTGGGCCAGCGCAAGCTCTGGGGCATCGTGGGCCTGGGTCGGACCTACCCGCTCCGTCTGGTCAACTCGGCTTGCGAGCGCGCCCTGAACGATGGCCTTTACAGCTACAAGCACGTCAAGGCGCTTACCGAGCGGCTCGTGGCCGACGCCCTGGCGGCCATCGATTCTTCGCCAGAAACTCCCCCCGCTCAGGCCGAGTTGCCCCTGACCCAGGAGCACCACCTCATCCGCAGCCCTGATGAATACGCAGACCTCTTTGCCCGCTGCAGCGCCCAGCCATAACCCCCCCATCCATTTTTATTTTTGACAGAGATATTCCCATGACCCTCACTGAGATTGAACGCGCCCTGAGCGAACTGCGCCTCTCCGGCATTGCCGCCACCTTGAACACCCGCGTCATGCAGGCCCAAAGCTCGCAGGAGCCGTTTCTCGACATCTTTGCTTCCATGCTTCAGGACGAACTGGATCGGCGCCGCTCGCGTTTAACAGAGCGCCGATTCAAACAATCCGGACTCGATGAACGGCTGAGCCTGGCTGACTTTGACTGGCGCTTTAACCCCAAGGTTCCCAGGCAAGCCTGCTTCGAGCTGCACACACTCAAATTCATTACCGAGGGTGCCAACGCCCTGATCATTGGCAAGCCCGGCACCGGTAAAAGTCACATCGCCAAGGCCGTGGCCTACCAGGCAACCCTGCAGGGCTACAGCGTCAAGTACGTCGAGGCCGACAGCGACTTTGCAAAGTTTGGCCTGGCCACCCAGGCAGAACAAGCCAAGATACTGAGCGCCTACACCGAGCCGGATCTACTCGTCCTTGACGATCTCTTTCTGGCCCGACGCATTGCCGAGGTGAGCGCGGAGTTGCTCCAGGCGATCGTGCACCAGCGCTACAAACTGCGCCGCTCCATTGTTGTGACTTCAAACCGCGTGGTCCAGGACTGGGGCAAATATCTGGGCGACGCCACCATGGGCAGCACCATCCTGGACCGCCTGATGCACCGCTGCAGCATGCTCGACTTCGAAGGAAAGAGCTATCGACTCAGGGAGGCGGCAGCTCGAATTGCAGCACCAGCGCCCACTGTTTCATGAATCCTGCATCTGCGAGCCACAGCGTGTTTGCGGATTACTGGCTGTCCAGCCAGATGCAGACGTCCGTGAAGCACTCGCCCGCCGTGGACAACTGTCCTGACCACAGGACGAGCCTGTGGACAGCCGGTGCTGCGCACCGGTACGACAGTTGCCCACCGCTCCCCGGCGTTTCGCCTTCGGCCTGACGCGCTGCGCTTGCCAAACAGCCTTTTTATGAAAAATTCCAAAAAGTCAGGGAGGAATTACCAAGAAAGGAAGTCAGAACCAGACAGGCCAAAGAGTCGATAATTTAGCCGTCCTGCCTGGAGCAGTTTGACTGGCCATAAGTGGAGCAGTTTGGGGTGGCCATCGGGGGGGATGAGCAAGGGCTCGAAGCTGCCCGTGCGGTCGCGCGGAACCTCTATCCGCAGCGGGCCGTCCTCGGTCAGGACGGTCTTGCCTGAGGCACCATTGCGGTGGTTCTTGGCCTCAAGGGGCTTGTCTGCGCCAGGCGCATAGCCCAGGTGGTGGGTAAGCTCCGCTCCCAACGCACGCTCGATCAGCGCCTTCTTGAATGCCATGGAGGCGGCATTGACCGCCTCGGCACTCATGGGGCCATCGACAAACTGGTCAATGAGTTCTTTGGGGATGGTGGGCAGCGCCGGCGCGGCCTTGCCCTTGTTGATCTTGCTTGGCATTCATGTTCCTTCGTGACATGTTATGCCTCACACACAAAATTTCTGACAGGCTCTCCACAAATGAGGATTACAAACCCTATCAATCATCTGCGGCAGCTGAGATCCAGTTCACCTGCAAGTAAATTGTCTTCCATGGCAATCAGGTGCCTAACATTGCGGCCAAGCGGGACGCGCTAAATCGCGGCCCTTACCTTAAACGTTAGGCGCCGTCATGAAGCATTGGCTTGAAATCGTGAAGTTGCTGTGGGCTTCGCCTTGCTCCGCCGTCGGTATCGTGCTTGCCTGCATTCCCTTGCTGGCCGGTGGCCGAGCCAGGTGGTCATCGGGCGCGCTGGAAGTGACCTACCGCGAAAACCAGGCGGGTTGCGGCAAGCTGGCGCGCAAGCTTCCGTTTCGCGGCATCGTCTTCGGCCATGTCATCCTTGCCGTGACGCGTGAGGAGCTGCTAAGCATCGGTCCGCATGAGCGTGTGCATGTGCAGCAGTACGGGCGTTGGGGGCTGCTGTTTTTCTTCGCGTATGGCGCATCAAGCCTCTGGCAGCTCATGCGGGGCCGCAGCGCGTATTGGGACAACCATTTTGAGATTCAGGCTCGTGCACTCAGCGCCCAGACGCCTCGCCAGGAACGCATCGCCTAGCCCAGCAGACCGCCTGCGGCAACTGTGGAATTCAACGCTTAAACAGGGAGGCAGACGTGGGCAACGGCCGTTTCGGTGCGGAGCGCCGGTTCAGCCCGGCCCAAACCTCAAGCCTCGTGCCGCAGCGCCGGGAACAGAATGACGTCACGGATGCTGGCACTGTCGGTCAGCAGCATCATGAAGCGGTCGATGCCGATGCCGCAGCCGCCGGCGGGGGGCATGCCGTATTCGAGGGCGCGCACGTAGTCGGCGTCGTAGTGCATGGCTTCCTCGTCGCCGCCGTCCTTGGCGTCTGACTGGGCGAGAAAACGCGCGGCCTGGTCTTCGGCGTCGTTGAGCTCGCTGAAGCCGTTGCCGAACTCGCGGCCAGTGATGTAAAGCTCAAAGCGCTCGGTCACTTCCGGGCGCGCGTCGTTGGCGCGGGCCAGCGGCGAGATCTCGGTCGGGTGTTCCATGATGAAGGTGGGCTGCCAGAGTTTGTCTTCGACCAGCTCTTCAAAATAAGTCACCTGCAGGCTGGGCAGCGAGCGCGCATCGAGCCGGTCCTTGGCGCTAAACTTGCCGAGTTTCTTCAGGGCGGCGAGCAGCCAGGCGGCGTCGTCCACATGGGCGCCGGCGTCGGTGTGCTTGAGGATGGCTTCGCGGATGGTCAGGCGTTCAAACGGCTGGCCCAGGTCCACCGGCTGGCCCTGGTAGCTCAGCTGTGTGCCGCCGGTGACCCGGGTGGCGACGTGGCGGATCAGGTCTTCGGTGAAGCTCATCAGGTCTTCGTAGTTCCACCAGGCGGCGTAGAACTCCATCATCGTGAACTCGGGGTTGTGCCGCACGCTGATGCCTTCGTTGCGGAAGCTGCGGTTGATCTCGAACACACGTTCGAAGCCGCCGACGATCAGGCGCTTCAAGTAGAGTTCGGGCGCAATGCGCAAAAACATCTGCTGGTCCAGCGCGTTGTGGTGCGTCACAAACGGCTTGGCATTGGCGCCGCCCGGAATCGGGTGCAGCATCGGGGTTTCGACTTCGAGAAAGTCGTTGTCGACCATGAAGTTGCGCATCGCCGAGACGGCCTTGCTGCGGGCGGCAAAACGCTTGCGCGCGGCTTCGTCGGTGATCAGGTCCACATAACGCTGGCGGTACTTGACCTCTTGATCTGCCACGCCGTGAAACTTGTCGGGCAGCGGCCGCAGGCTTTTGGTGATCAGGCGGATGCTGGTGGCGTGAATCGACAGCTCGCCGGTCTTGGTCTTGAACAGCGTGCCGGTCGCGGCCACGATGTCGCCCAGATCCCAGTGCTTGAAGGCGTTGTGAACCTCTTCACCCACGCCTTCGTTGTTGACGTACACCTGGATGCGCCCGCCGGAAGGGCCGAACGACGCGTCCTGCAAGGTGGCAAAACTGGCCTTGCCCATCACGCGCTTGAGCATCATGCGGCCGGCCACACTGGCGTTGACGGCCAGCGGCTCCAGCTCTTCCTTGGTTTTTTCGTCGTACTGGGCAAACAGGGCTTCGGCCCGGTGTTCCGGCTTGACGTCGTTCGGGAAGGCCACGCCCTTGCCGTCGGCTTGGTGCTGGCGCAGGACCTTGAGCTTTTCGCGGCGCTCGGCCATGAGCTGGTTCTCGTCATGGGCGGGCGCGGGGGCGGGGCTGGTGATGGTGTTGGACATGAAAAAGGTTCTCGAAGAAAGAGGGCAGGCCGGGCCGCACAGGGCGGCGGGCCGGAAAAACCGGCGGGAACGGGCAAAGTGCCAAACCCCTGATTTTAGGCTGCGTTGCCGCTCCAGTCGGAGCGGTCGGCTCGCTACATCGCGATGCCGGTTTTTTCGAGGATGTCGCTGACCAGTTCCAGCCGCACCAGCGGGTTGTCCAGCTCCATCAGCCGCTGCTTGAGCTCCAGCGGCATGGGCAGCAGTTCGCACCAGCGGTTGGCCACCCAGCCGCAGTCGTCGAGCCGGTAGGGCGGCTCCAGCGGCATCTGGTCCGCCGGCACGCCGCGCTCCTGCAGGGTGCGGATCAGCTTGCCCAGCGCATTGGCGGTGCCGCGCAAGTCCTCGGGAACCGGGATGGCCAGGTCGTCGTCCAGCCGCGTCACGTCGGCGATCCACAGGCCGTGCTTGAGTTTTTCACGGCGGGAAACCTCGAAACGCTGGGTGCCGGTGCAGCGAATCGCCATCAGGCCCGGCTGCGGCACGGAAAAACTGGTGATGGTGGCCAGGGTGCCGACCTTGTGAAAAGCCTCGCTGGCAAACCCGTCGCCGCCGGGCCCGTCCTCGGGCTTGCGCACCTCGGAGCCCTGGGTCAGCGCCACCACACCAAAGGGCGCGCCGGTCTTGTGGCATTTGCCAATCATGTCGAGGTAACGCACCTCGAAAATCCGCAGCGGCAGCAGACCACCGGGGTAGAGCACCGTGCCCAGCGGGAAAAGCGGCAGAGAGGAAAGGGTGAGCACGTCAGACATCGATCAGGTGGGGAATTTCTGTTTAGCACTATCTTCCCACGATCCTGTTTTCCCTTGTGCGGGTTTTGATGCCCGTTGGGCAATTCCTGCCAGGCGGTTCGCCGGCGGGCAGGCAGGCCCCGGACCGGCTGAGGCCGTGGTTATGCATTAAAACAGACTCCAGCCCTTTCGGGCAGAGCGCTGGCAGCTATCAAATTGAGAGTGAAAGCGGCCTGACCGGCGCCCGTGGTTGGGGCGCCGTGACCTCAGGCGACGGCGTCCGCCGGCTGGCGCAGCAGCATGGCCAGTGAATTTGCCACGGTCTTGCGCAGTTCGCGCCGGTCGCAGATGAAGTCGACCGCGCCCTTGGTCTGCAGGAACTCGGCGCGCTGGAAGCCTTCCGGCAGGGTCACGCGCACGGTGGACTCGATGACACGCGGGCCGGCAAAACCGATCAGCGCTTTCGGCTCGGCAATAACGATGTCGCCGACAAACGCAAAGCCGGCGCTGACCCCACCCATGGTCGGGTCGGTCAGCACGCTGATGTAGGGCAGGCCTTTTTTGGCCAGGCGCGTCAGCGAGGCATTGGTCTTGGCCATCTGCATCAGGCTCAGCAGGCCTTCCTGCATGCGCGCACCGCCGGTGGCGGTAAAGCAGATGAACGGCACTTTCTGCTCGATCGCTGCATGCACGCCGCGCACGAAACGTTCGCCGACCACGCTGCCCATGCTGCCACCCATGAAGTCGAACTCAAAGCAGGCCACCACCACGCCAATGCTGTGCACCGCGCCGCCCATGACGATGAGCGCATCGGTCTCGCCGGTGTTCTCCAGCGCTTCTTTCAGGCGCTCGGGGTATTTGCGGCTGTCCTTGAACTTGAGCGGGTCGACCGGCAGCACTTCCTGGCCCAGCTCGTAACGGCCCTCGGGGTCCAGAAACGAGTCCAGCCGGGCCCGCGCGTCCATGCGGTGGTGGTGGCTGCACTGCGGGCAGACGTTCTGGTTTTTTTCCAGATCGGTCTTGTACAGCACGGCTTCGCAGCTGGGGCACTTGACCCACAGGCCTTCGGGCACGCTGCGGCGCTCGGTCGGGTTGGTCGGGCTGATTTTCGGCGGGAGGAGTTTTTCTAGCCAAGACATGATGGGTCCTTATGTCCTTGTGGGGTGGTGCCCCCGGGAGGGCGCTGGCCGCTCGCGGGGGTCAAACCGGAAAAGAAAGGGGATTATGCGCTGTCTCCGGACCCGGCCGGGGCGTCCAGCGCCTGGCGGATGCCGGCCAGAAAATCACGCACCAGGGGCACGACTTCCGCGCGCGGCTGGTCGGTGATCAGCTGGATGATGCGGCTGCCGATGACCACGGCGTCGGCGACCCGGCTGATGGCTTTGGCGGTCGCGGCATCGCGGATGCCGAAGCCCACGCCCACCGGGATGCTGACGTGTTGGCGGATGCGTGGCAGCATGGCCTCCACCGCGCCCAGGTCCAGGGTGCCGGCCCCGGTCACACCCTTGAGCGAGACGTAATAGACATAACCGCTGGCCACGCCGGCGATTTGCGCCATGCGTGCATCGGTGCTGGTCGGGGCCAGCAGGAAGATCAGGTCCATGCCGTGGCTGCGCAAGGTGGCGGCAAAAGCCACACATTCCTCGGGCGGGTAGTCCACCACCAGCACGCCGTCCACGCCGGCCGCGGCCGCATCGCGCACAAAGGCCTCCTTGCCACGCTTGAGGTCATAGGCTTCGATCGGGTTGGCATAACCCATCAGCACCACCGGCGTCCTGTCGTCCTGCTGGCGGAACATACGCACCATCTCCAGCACCTGCGCCAGGCCAATGCCCATGGCCAGGGCCTGGTCGCCGGCTTTCTGGATCACCGGGCCGTCGGCACTCGGGTCGGAAAAGGGCACGCCGAGCTCAATCACGTCGGCGCCGCCGGCCACCATGCCGTGCATCAGCGCGGGCGTGATGTCGGCATAGGGGAAGCCGCCGGTGACATAGGGAATCAACGCCTTGCGGTTTTGGGCTTTCAGCGCGGCAAAAGTGGCAGCAATGCGGCTCATGATGGTGTCCCACTTCCCTTGACGGCGTGGCCGCGCATGGACGGTCGGTCGTAGAAGTCCGCGCCCGACAGGTCGGCCACGGTGCCGATGTCCTTGTCGCCGCGGCCCGAGAGGTTGACCAGGATGGACTGATCGCTGCGCATGGTGCTGGCCAGTTTCATCGCGTAGGCCACGGCGTGGCTGGACTCCAGCGCGGGAATGATGCCTTCGGTGCGGCACAGGTAATGAAAGGCCGACAGCGCTTCCTTGTCGGTGATGCCGACATACTCTGCGCGGCCGATGTCCTTGAGAAACGCGTGTTCGGGGCCGACGCCGGGGTAGTCCAGGCCGGCGCTGATGCTGTGCGTTTCGGTGACCTGGCCGTCCTCGTTTTGCAGCACATAGGTGCGGTTGCCATGCAGCACGCCCGGGCTGCCGCGCTGCAGGGAGGCCGAGTGTTTGCCGCTGTCCATGCCTTCGCCAGCCGCCTCGACGCCGATCAGGCGTGTTGTTTCATGCGAAATATAGGGGTGGAAAATGCCCATGGCGTTGCTGCCGCCGCCGACGCAGGCAATCACCGCGTCAGGCTGTTTGCCGCTGGTCATTTCCGGCATCTGCGTCAGGCACTCTTCGCCGATCACGCTCTGGAAGTCGCGCACCATCATCGGGTAGGGGTGCGGGCCGGCGACGGTGCCGATGATGTAGAAGGTGTTGTCGACGTTGGCGACCCAGTCGCGCATGGCTTCGTTGAGCGCGTCCTTCAGCGTCTTGCTGCCGGACTCGACCGGCACCACGGTGGCGCCCAGCAGCTTCATGCGGTAGACGTTGGGGCTCTGGCGCTTGACGTCCTCACTGCCCATGTAGACCACACATTCGAGGCCGTAACGCGCGCAGATGGTGGCGGTGGCCACGCCGTGCTGGCCGGCGCCGGTTTCGGCGATGATGCGCGGCTTGCCCATGCGCCGGGCCAGCATGGCCTGGCCGATGGTGTTGTTGATCTTGTGCGCGCCGGTGTGGTTCAGGTCTTCGCGTTTCAGGTAGATCTGCGCGCCGCCCTGCTCGCGGCTCATGCGGGCGGCGTGGTAGATCGGGGAGGGGCGGCCGACGAAATGCTTGAGCTCGTAGTGGAATTCCGCGAGGAAGGCCGGGTCGTGCTGGTATTTCGCGTACGCGTCTTTCAGCTCGTTGATCGCATGGGTCAGCGTTTCAGAAACGAAACTGCCGCCGTAAATCCCGAAGTGGCCCGTCGGGTCAGGTTGCTGGTAGGTGTACATGGTTTTTTGCAAGTAAGTCGTCGGCGGCACGAACGGCTGCGACGAACTGATGGATCTTGTCGGCGCTTTTGATTCCTTTCGAAATCTCGACGCCCGAACTGACATCGACGGCCAGCGTCTTACAACGCGGCCGCACTTGCAAAATGCCATCGGTCACATTTGCAGGTGTGAGTCCACCAGACAAAACGAGGTGAGCGTTGACGCTTGGAGGAAGAAGTGACCAATTGAATGTTTTTCCGCCGCCCCCGAATCCGTCGACATGGGCGTCGAGCAGGATGGCCTGGGCAGCTTTGAAGTCTTGCGCGTATTTTACGAGATCAAAAGCGGTGGCGCCATCAGCGGGTTTTTCATCCAGCGGGATGCGTGCCGCGCGCAGGAAGGGGCGCCCGGCGCGCAGGCAGGTCTCGGGCGTTTCATCTCCATGAAATTGAAGCAAGGCCGTTGGTACATGGGTGCAGGCAGCTATGATTTCAGGAGCATCAGCATTGACGAAAAGCAGGACCGGTGTGACGAAAGGCGGCAGGCGGCGGGCCAGCTCGGCGGCGCGTTCAGCGCTGACGCTGCGCGGGCTGGGCGCGTACATGACAAAACCCACGGCATCGGCACCGGCAGCCACGGCGGCGTCCACGTCCTCTTCGCGGGTGAGGCCGCAGATCTTGATGCGAGTCCTGTGCATGGTCATGGCAACCAATCATAAGCTGCGGTGCGCTCGGGCAGGCCGTAGCGGGCCTCGTAACGCGGACCCAGAAAATACAGGCCGTCGGGCGAAAAGGTGGGGGCGGCGACGTCCCGGCGGCGCGCGGCCCGCACCTCGGCGAGCCAGTCAGGAGGGTGCTGGCCCTGGCCGACGGCGACCAGGCAGCCCATGATATTGCGGATCATGTGGTGCAGGAAGGCATTGGCTTCAAACTCGAAGCGCCAGTAGCCTGCGCGCTGCGACACCTCGATGCGGCTGATGGTCTTGACCGGCGACTTCGCCTGGCACTGGGCCGCGCGGAAGGAGCTGAAGTCGTGTTCACCCAGCAGGTGGGTGATGGCTGTGCGGATGGCTGCCGGGTCCATTGGCCGGTAGACCCAGCCGACGCGGCCCGCTTCCACGCTGGGGCGCACCGGCGACTCCAGCAGCACGTAGGCGTAGCGGCGGCTTGTGGCGCTGCCGCGGCAATGGAACTCGGCGGGTACCTCACGCGCCCACTGCACGGCGATGTCGCGGGGCAAGAAAGCGTTGGTGCCGCGCACCCAGGAGGACAGCTCGCGTTGCAAGGGGGTGTCGAAATGAACCACCTGCATCAGGGCGTGAACCCCGGCATCGGTACGTCCGGCGCACAGCGTGCGCAAAGGCTGGGCGGCGAACTTGCCCAGCGCTTTTTCCAGCCGGTCCTGCACCGTGTTGCCCGAAAGCTGGCTTTGCCAGCCTTCGTAAGCGGTGCCGCTGTAGCTCAGTCCCAGAGCGATCCTCACGGGTAGCCCTCAAGGGAAAGGTGCAAGGGGTCAGGCCAGGGCGTTAAGAAATGCCTGGGCCTTGCTCTTGAGGGAGCCGCTCGATTGCGTCAGCACTTCCTCGGCCAGTGAGCGGGCGCCCTCGACATCGCCAATCGCGCGGAACTCTTCGGCCAGCGCAAACTTGGTTTCCAGCGGATCGTCACTGTCCACCGACGGCGCCGCCGCGCTGGCTGCGGTGATTTTCTGGCTTTCCGTGGACGGGCCATCGAGATCGAGCGACAGGGCGCCCATATCAAATTCAAGCATGCCGCCAGAGGTGTCCAGATCTGCGGCACCCGTGCTCAGGGTGGCCGGTTCGGTGGCGAAGTTCAGGCTGTTGCCCGCTGCGGGTGAGGCAACGGGGGCGGCGGCTTTCGCCGGAGCCGGTGCCGCAACAGGCATATCGAACGTCGCGGAGCTGAAGTCCAGGCTGTTGTCGTCGGCTGCAGGGGCTGCCGCAACCGGCATGGCCAGGACAGGTTGAACCGGCGCCACCGGGGCCGGCGCCGTAACGGCTACCGGCGCGGTGGGTTCGTCGTCCAGCGAGAAATCAAGGTCCAGGTCGAAATCCACGGCCGCGGCCGCCGGCTCCGGCGCCGGGCTGGCAGCCTGGGCCAGGGTTGGTCCCGCGGCCAATCCGGCGGCGCTGGCGCCGGCAACCGCCATGCTGCTGCTTGCGGCGGCAGACACCGGTTGTCCACCGGGCTGGTACATGGGGTTGGCGGGGTCGAGCTCACGGCCCATTTCAGCCATGTGCGCCCACTCAACGCCCTGGCCCCGGGTCAGGTTGAACGCTTCGGTCGCCACCATTTCAAACGCCTTGGTGTCGCGGCGTTTGGCATAAATCTCCATCAGCTTCGCATGGATGGCCACGCGGGTGGGACTCACACGGATGGCTTCCTTGAGAATTTCCTCGGCTTGGAGGTCACGCCCGTAAGCCAGGTAAACATCGGCTTCAGCGACCGGATCCACATCGCCGGCGGCATCGAGCTGGCTCGGTGAGTACACCATCGACGAGCCGGTGACATTGGCTTCATTGGTGTCTATGCGCTGGCCGCCACTGGCGCCAAAGAAGGAATCGGGCTGCAGGCGGCTCTCGAGGAAGGAGCTGTCGACCGCGACGGCATTTTTGCGCTGGCGCGAGCGGTACACGCCGAAGGCTGCCAGAAGCACCAGCAAGCCAGCGCCACCGGCCAGCATCAGCGGGTTCTGGAGCAGTTCGTCGATCAGGCTGGGTTCCGGAGGCAGAGGAGGAATCACGACCGGCTTTTTCACTGGCGCCGGGGCTGCAGCAAGCACCGCTGCGGGGGCGCTGGCAGCGGCTTCAGGTGACACGGCCGCACTGGCCGGACTTGCCGTGGTGACGGCGGCAGGGGCGGAAGCCGCGGGTGCGGCAGCTGGCAATGCGCCGGGCGCAGCGGATACGGCCGCCGGTGTTGGCACGGCCAGCCCTGGCGTTGCGGGGGGGGTGGCAGGGGTCGTTGCCGGAGGGGTGGGTGCTGTTATGGGCGCTGTGGTGGGCGCACTGGTCAGCTTGTTGAGGTCGCTGATGTTTTTTGACAGCTCGGCCACGCGGGCCGCTGCTTCCTTGGCCTGGCGTTCCTGCGCGATTTTTTCTTCGGCCGCGGCCTTGCTCTGGACCGCACCTTTAGAGAGGGTCAGCTTGTCAGGCGTGGCGGCGGCAGGGGCCTTGTCCTCGACCTTGGCCTGGACCTGGCCTGCGGCCTTGCGGTCCGCGCCGGCGACCTGGGTCGTCGGGGCGCCTTCGGCCAGCTTGCGGCGGAATTCGTTGAAGTCCTTGCTCTGCGCAACAATGGTCCGGGTGGCTTCGCCGGCAGGGACGTATTCCGCCTGGTCGCCCGTCGGGACTTCCAGGACGGCGCCGGACCTGAGCCGGTTGACGTTGCCGCCTATGAAGGCATCGGGGTTGCTGCGCAGCAGCGCGACCAGCATCTGGTCCAGCGACACGCTGGCCGGCTTGGCCTGCGCCGCGATTTTTCCGGCGGTGTCGCCAGCTTTGACGACAATTTTCTGGCCCTCCGCGGAGGCGGGCCGTTCGGCGGGTGCGGGCGCAGGCGCCTTGGCCACCGGGGCTGGCCTGGAAGGTGGCGGACCCGGAGGGGAATAGGGTGCTGGCGCGACGCCTGGCCGCGGTGGCGCCGGCAAGGAGGCCACCGGAGGCGGGGCGGCAGGCCGCGACATGACAGGTGCGGTCGGGGCCGGCATGGCCGGGGCGGCGGCCTGACGCAGGTTCGGTGGATCAAACAGCATCGTGTAGTCACGCACGATGCGCCCGGAGGCCCAGCGGGCCTCGAGAATCAGGTCGACAAAAGGTTCGCTGACGGGCCTGTCGCTGCTCAGGCGCAGGAACGACCGGCCATCGGTACGGCGCTGCAGGCTGATTTTGACATTGGCCACGGCCGCCGTGTATTCCAGGCCGGCGGCCTTGAAGGCATCGGCATTGGCGACGCTGGCCTTCAGGGAGGCTGCTTCTTCGGCGCTGATTTCGACGATTTCGATTTCTGCCCGCAGGGGTTCACCCAAGGCGGACTGGACGGTGACCCGGCCCAGCCCCAGCGCATGTGCCGGCAAAGCGGCCATGCTACCCAAAACAGCCATGGCAGCCGCCACGGCTCCCATGCGCCAACGGACGGGTTGAATCATGGGATTCGGAGCCTTTGGGGCCCGGGTTGCATTAAATTTTATTCTGCTGGTCCGCACAAAAACCTCAGCGCTAATTTCGACAAAACAACATTAACATCAAGGCATTAGGCTGACAAGCTAAGACAGCACTTAAGTTTTGACACCCCGGGTTAGCATCAACTTACATCTTCCAGATGTTGCCTGACGACAACGGGCTGTCACAAGTGGTTACGGGTGGTGGCCGGGCATCATTGGCCACTTCCTCGTGTTTTCAGGCCTGCAGCAGGATGCGCAACATGCGGCGCAACGGCTCTGCCGCACCCCAGAGGAGCTGGTCACCCACCGTGAAAGCGCCCAGGTAGTCGGGACCCATGGCCAGCTTGCGCAGGCGGCCGACCGGGATGCCCATGGTGCCGGTCACGGCCACGGGGGTCAGGTCGGTGATGCTGGCTTCACGCGTGTTCGGCACCACCTTGACCCAGGCGTTGTCGGCCGCAATCATGGCCTCGATGTCGGCCAGCGGCACGTCTTTCTTGAGCTTGAAGGTCAGCGCCTGGCTGTGGCAACGCATCGCGCCTATGCGCACACAGAAGCCGTCCACCGGCGTTTCGGCGGTGCCGAAGCTGGCGCCCTGGCCCAGGATCTTGTTGGTTTCGGCGCCGCCCTTCCACTCTTCCTTGCTCATGCCGTTGCCCAGGTCCTTGTCGATCCAGGGGATCAGGCTGCCGCCCAACGGCACGCCGAAGTTCGCGGTCTCTGCGGATGACAGCGACTGCTGCCTGGCCAGCACGCGGCGGTCGATTTCAAGAATGGCCGATTTCGGGTCGTCCAGCAGCGCACGGACTTCAGCGTTGAGTGTGCCGTACTGCGTCAACAACTCGCGCATGTGCTGGGCGCCACCGCCGGAGGCGGCTTGGTAGGTCATGCTGGTCATCCACTCGACCAGGCCGGCCTTGTACAGCGCGCCCACACCCATCAGCATGCAGCTCACGGTGCAGTTGCCGCCAATCCAGTTCCTGCCGCCCTTGGCCAGTGCGTTCTGGATCACCGGCAGGTTGACCGGGTCCAGCACGATGATGGCGTCGTCGTTCATGCGCAGGGTCGATGCGGCATCAATCCAGTGGCCGGTCCAGCCGGCGGCGCGCAGCTTGGGGTAGACCTCGGAGGTGTAGTCGCCGCCTTGGGCGGTGATGATCACGTCACACTTTTTCAGGGCCTCGATGTCGAACGCGTCTTTCAGCGTGGTTTCGTTCTTCGCCTGCGCCGGGGCTTTGCCGCCGGCATTGGAGGTCGAAAAGAAGACCGGTTCGATCAGGTCGAAGTCGCCTTCGGCCTGCATGCGGTCGATCAGCACCGAGCCGACCATGCCGCGCCAGCCGACGAGTCCCGTGAGATTGCCCTTGAGTTTCATGATGCGCCCTTCAAAAAGTCAAAAATGAAGCTTTTCGGCCCGGCTCATCGAGCCGGCAGGGCACGACGAACCAGGCTTGCTAGCCTTTAATGGTGGTCGTTTTGGTGGTCTGGGCAAAAACCGGCGCAGCGCCGATCGCGCGCGAAGCGGCGACAAGACGGGTGAAAGCGGGGTTTTTGCGCATGGAGCTATTGTAATCACCGCCGGCCGGCCCGGCGCCGCAAGGCACCATTTGCCGGTTTGGCCTGTGGCAGCCAGCCAACGCCGAAGCGTCGGCGGCGTTTTCAGGACTGGCTGAGTGCCTTGACGACCGCGTCGCCCATCTGCACCGTGCCGACCTTGGTCGTGCCTTCGCTGTAGATGTCAGGGGTGCGCAGGCCTTGCGTCAACACCGCGTCCACGGCTTTTTCAATACGTGCGGCGGCTTCCGGCTGGTTCAGGCTGAAACGCAGCATCATGGCCGCGCTCAAAATCGTGGCCAGCGGATTGGCCACGCCCTTGCCGGCGATGTCGGGTGCGCTGCCATGGCTGGGTTCGTACAGGCCCTGGTTTTTCGTGTTCAGGCTGGCCGAGGGCAACATGCCGATCGAGCCGGTCAGCATGGCGGCCGCGTCGCTGAGGATATCGCCGAACATGTTGCCGGTGACCACCACGTCGAACTTCTTGGGCGCCTTGACCAGCTGCATGGCGGCGTTGTCCACGTACATGTGGTCCAGCGCGACATCGGGGTATTGCAGACCGACTTCAGTGACGATGTCTTTCCAGAACTGGAAGGTCTCCAGCACATTGGCCTTGTCCACGCTGGTCACGCGTTTGCCGCGCTTGCGCGCCGCCTGGAAGGCGACATGGGCGATGCGTTCGATCTCGGGCCGCGAATAACGCATGGTGTCGAACGCTTCCTCGCTGCCGGGGAAGTGGCCGTCGGTGGCGGTGCGGCGGCCGCGCGGCTGGCCGAAGTAGATGTCGCCGGTCAGCTCGCGGATGATCAGGATGTCCAGGCCGGACACCAGTTCGCGTTTCAGGCTGGAGGCATCCACCAGCTGCGGGTAGCAGATGGCGGGCCGGAAGTTGGCGAACAGGCCCAGGTGCTTGCGCAGGCCCAGGATGGCCTGCTCGGGGCGCAGCGGGCGGTCCAGCTTGTCGTATTTCCAGTCGCCGACGGCGCCGAACAACACCGCGTCCGAGGCTTGCGCGAGTTTCAGGGTGGCGTCGGGCAGCGGATGGCCATGCGCTTCGTAAGCGGCACCGCCGACCAGCGCGGTGTCCATCTCGAGTTTCAGGTCCAGCACCTGGAGGACCTTGACGGCCTCGGCGACGATTTCGGTGCCGATGCCGTCACCCGGAAGAATTGCGATTTTCATGCTTGCTCTTTTATTGATAGCTGTTGGCGCCCGACCCATAAGGGGCCGGGTCGTTTTTTATGTATTAAATAACAGGTGATCAGGCGATCAGGGTATGCGCCAGCCAGGGCTTTTTCGCCAGCCGTTCGGCTTCAAAGGCCTTGATCTTGTCGCTCTGGCGCAGGGTCAGGCCAATGTCGTCGTAACCGCCGAGCAGGCAGAATTTCTTGAAGGCCTGGACCTCGAAGGCAAGCTCTTCACCCTGCGGCTTGATCACCACCTGGCGCTCCAGGTCGATGGTGAGCTGGTAGCCGGGGAAGGCCAGGGCCTCGTCGAACAGCTGGCTGACCTGCGCTTCGCTGAGCACGATGGGCAGCAGGCCGTTCTTGAAGCTGTTGTTGAAAAAGATGTCGGCGTAACTCGGCGCAATGATGGCGCGAAAGCCGTACTGGTCCAGCGCCCAGGGTGCGTGCTCGCGCGAGGAGCCGCAACCGAAGTTCTTGCGCGCCAGCAGGATGGAGGCGCCCTGGTAACGCGGCTGGTTCAGCACGAAGTCCGGGTTCGGCTTGCGTGTGGCCGGGTCCTGGCCGGGAAAGCCGGGGTCCAGGTAACGCCAGGCGTCGAACAGGTTGGGGCCGAAGCCGGTCTTGCGGATGGACTTGAGGAACTGCTTGGGGATGATGGCGTCGGTGTCGACGTTCTCGCGGTCCATCGGGGCCACGAGGCCTTTGTGCACGGTGAAGGGTTGCATTATTTTTTCGCCTTGTCTTCAATTTTCTCGCCGACTTTTTGCAGGTCCTGGCCGAATCCCCTGGCGGTGTTGCAGCCAGCCAGCACAAACGCAGCAGCGGCCAGTGACAGTGCGAGCAGCGCGGTGGTCTTTTTCATGATGACTCTCCTGAGATGGGGCTAGGAAAACTTGCGGATATCGACAAAGTGACCGTGCACGGCCGCGGCTGCGGCCATGGCCGGGCTCACCAGGTGGGTGCGGCCGCCGGCGCCCTGCCGGCCTTCGAAGTTGCGGTTGCTGGTGGAGGCGCAACGCTCGCCCGGCTCGAGCCGGTCGGCGTTCATCGCCAGGCACATCGAGCAGCCGGGCTCACGCCACTCAAAACCCGCGGCCACAAAAATCTTGTCCAGGCCTTCGCGCTCGGCCTGTTCCTTGACCAGGCCGGAGCCGGGCACGACCAGCGCGAGCTTGACGTTGGCGGCGACCTTCTGGCCGATCTTCTGGACCATGGCAGCGGCTTCGCGCATGTCCTCGATGCGGCTGTTGGTGCAGGAGCCGATGAAGACCTTGTCGATGAGGATGTCGTTGATGGCCTTGCCGGGCTGCAGGCCCATGTAGGTCAGCGCGCGTTCGATGGCATCGCGCTTGTTGGCGTCTTTTTCCTTGTCGGGATCGGGCACGCGGTCGTCGATGGACAGCACCATCTCGGGCGAGGTGCCCCAGGTGACCTGCGGCCGGATCTGGCTCGCATCGAGCTGCACCACGGTGTCGAAAACGGCATCGGCATCGGACTGCAGCGTGCTCCAGTACTGCACCGCCTGGTCCCACTCCACGCCGGTGGGGGCCAGCGGCTTGCCCTTGACGTAGGCGATGGTCTTGGCGTCCACCGCCACCAGACCGGCACGGGCGCCGGCTTCGATGGCCATGTTGCAGACCGTCATGCGGCCTTCCATGCTCAGCGCGCGTATCGCCGGGCCGCCGAATTCAATCGTGTAGCCGGTGCCGCCCGCAGTGCCGATTTTTCCAATGATCGCCAGCACGATGTCCTTGCCGGTCAGGCCCGGTGCCAGCATGCCGTCCACCCGGACCAGCATGTTTTTGGCTTTTTTGGCGAGCAGGGTCTGCGTGGCCATCACGTGTTCGACCTCGCTGGTGCCGATGCCGTGCGCCAGTGCGCCAAACGCGCCGTGGGTCGAGGTATGCGAGTCGCCGCAGACCACGGTCATGCCGGGCAGGGTGGCGCCGGTCTCGGGACCGATCACATGCACAATGCCCTGGCGCTTGGACAGGAAGGGGAAGTAGGCGGCCGCGCCGAACTCGGCGATGTTGCTGTCCAGCGTGGTGATCTGCTCCTTGCTGACCAGGTCGGTGATGCCGTCGTAGCCGAGTTCCCAGCCGGTGGTCGGCGTGTTGTGGTCGGCGGTGGCGACGATGGAGCTGATGCGCCAGACCTTGCGGCCGGCCTCGCGCAGGCCCTCGAAGGCCTGCGGGCTGGTGACTTCATGCACCAGGTGCCGGTCGATGTAGAGGATGGCCGTGCCGTCTTCCTCGGTGTGGACGACGTGTTCGTCCCAGATCTTGTCGTAAAGGGTGCGTCCCATGGTGTTTTCCTTCGTGGTCTGTCGATTTTAAGGGGGTCGGGGTGTGTTGTCCGGGGTCACCGCACGCGCAGTGAGGTGGTCCACCAGCAGGCGGGCGGTGACGGGCAGGCTGGAAAAATCGCGCGCCACCAGTTCGATCTGGCGGGACGCCCAGGCATCGGTCAGCGCGACCGATTCGAGTTCGCCGACGCCGTGCATCAGCTCGAACGCCCGCTGCGGCATCACGCCGACGCCCAGGCCGTTGTGGATCATCCGGCACATCGCGTCCAGCCCGGTCACGTGGATGCGCAGCTTGATGGTGCGCCCGGCCGAGGCGGCGGCATTGCGCATGGCCAGGTAAATCGAGCTGTTCGAATGCAGGCCGACGTGGTCGAAATCCAGGCTGTCCGCAAAAGCGATGCTGTCACGCGTGCCCAGCACGTGCCCGCGCGGCACGATCATCACCAGGCGGTCCTGGCGGTAGGGCAGGGTCTGCAGCTTGCCAATGCCGTCGGCCGTGTTGCAGATGCCCAGATCGGCCGCGCCTTCCTGCACCGCGCGCACGACTTCCGTGCTCAGGTGTTCCTCGAGGTCGATCTTGACCTCGGGATGCTGGCTGATGAAGGTGCCCAGGTCTTCCGGCAGGAATTGCACGATGGCCGAGATGCTGGCGTGCACGCGCACATGGCCACGCACGCCGGCCGCGTATTCACTGAGCTCGCCCTGCATTTTCTCGAGGCTGAACAGCACCGAACGGGCATGGTGCAGCAGGCTCTGGCCGGCCGGCGTCAGGTCCACGCCGCGCGTGTGGCGGTAGAGCAAGGGGGTATCGAGCGCAGCTTCGAGGTCGGAGAGGCGTTTGCTGACGGCCGACGCGGCAATGAATTCCCGCTCCGCCGCCTTGCCGATGCTGCCCAGCTCACACACGGCCACAAACAATTGCAGCGACGTGAGGTCCATGCGGCGGGCGAAGTTGCGTTCTGAGTTAAGCATCAAAAGGGGTCAAAGTCATCGTGGTTCACGATGTTTGCCTATTTTGACCGCTTTATTCTGACTTGGTCATCGCGAAATGCGATGACTGGCTTGCCCGCTGGCTGGGCCTGCCTCGCCTGCCGCGCAGGGGTTTTGGGTGTTTTTGGCCTCCAGCCCAGAGGGGACGGGCGAAGGAGGCTACTGAATTGATAGCATTCAGTCGATGATCTTGCCGGGATCGAGCGCCCGCACCCGGTGGTCCACGTTGTAGCCGCCGAACTCGGTGTAACGCAGCAGGTGCCGCGCGCAGCGGCCGCAGTGCCAGACCTCGCTGCGGTTGTAGGGGAAAAAGCCGACAGCCACCGGGGCCTCGGGCGAGTCGTAACGCGTGCCCTGGGGGTGTTTTTCTTCCAGTGTGGGTTCCTCCACAGCCGGGTCGCGCAAGGTGGCGACCCGGGTCATCTGCCCGGCCTCCCAGCGGTACTCGGCCAGGCTTTCCCAGCCGGCGCAGGCACCCAGCGCGCACTCGCAGGCGCGGGGCGCGGTGGGGCGGGTGATGGCCGAACGCAGCTCGGCAGCAGTCTGGATGAATGTCAAGGGTGAACTCCTCAAGCGGCCAGGGCCGCAAAAAAGCCCGCCCATGTTGCCACGGGCGGGCCGGATTCAGGCATGCAGGCGGATCAGCGTGCGGTGATCGGCTTGACGTCGCGCTGGACGGAGCCGTTGAACAGCTGGCGCGGACGGCCGATCTTGTATTCGGGATCGCCAATCATCTCGTTGAGCTGGGCGATCCAGCCGACCGTGCGGGCGAGCGCGAAGATCGCGGTGAACAGCGGCACGGGGATGCCGATGGCGCGCTGCACGATGCCGGAGTAGAAGTCGACGTTGGGGTAGAGCTTGCGCGAGACGAAGTAGTCGTCTTCGAGCGCAATTTTTTCCAGCGCCATGGCCAGCTTGAACAGCGGGTCGTTTTCCAGACCCATTTCCTGCAGCACTTCCTTGCAGGTTTCCTGCATCAGCTTGGCGCGCGGATCGTAGTTCTTGTAGACGCGGTGGCCAAACCCCATCAGCTTGACGCCGGAGTTCTTGTCCTTGACCTGCTTGATGAATTCGCCGATGTTCTCGACGCCGCCGTTTTTCTGGATGTCGCCGAGCATGTTGAGCGCCGCTTCGTTGGCGCCGCCGTGCGCAGGGCCCCAGAGGCAGGCCACACCGGCTGCAATCGCTGCAAACGGGTTGGTGCCGGACGAGCCGCACAGGCGGACCGTGGAGGTCGAGGCGTTCTGCTCGTGGTCGGCATGCAGGATGAAGATGCGGTCCAGCGCGCGTTCGAGCACCGGGTTGACCTTGTACTCCTCACATGGCGTGGCAAACATCATGTGCAGGAAGTTGCCGGCGTAGCTCAGGTCGTTCTTGGGGTACATGTAGGGCTGGCCCACGGTGTACTTGTAGGCCATGGCGACCAGGGTCGGCATCTTGGCGATCAGGCGGATCGCGGCAATCTCGCGGTGCTCGGGATTGGTGATGTCGGTGCTGTCATGGTAGAAGGCCGACAGGGCGCCGACCAGGCCGGTCATGATGGCCATCGGATGCGCGTCACGGCGGAAGCCGCGCAGGAAAAACTGCATCTGCTCGTTGACCATGGTGTGGTTGGTCACGCGGCTGACGAAATCCCGTTTCTGGTCGGGCTTGGGCAGTTCGCCGTAAAGCAGCAGGTGGCAGGTTTCGAGGTAGTCGCAATTGGTGGCCAGCTGCTCGATCGGGTAGCCGCGGTACAGCAGCTCACCCTTGTCGCCGTCGATGTAGGTGATGGCCGACTGGCAGGACGCCGTGGACAGGAAGCCCGGGTCGTAGGTGAACATGCCGGTCTGTGCATACAGCTTGCGGATGTCCACGACGTCGGGGCCCACGGTGCCGTGGTACACCGGCAAATCAACACTGGGGCTGCCATTGCTGAAGGACATGGTGGCTTTGTTGTCAGCTAGCTTCATTTCTTGCGTCTTTCTTGTCAAATCAAAGGGGGTCGGTCACGGGGCTGTGGCTGCGGCGCGAATCAAGTTTAAGACCTGCAAGGCCTCGTAAGTAGATGCACTTACCTGCGCGTCCGCTTCTGAAAGCTGGCTGGGCTCCCGACGTTTTAGCAGAAGGTCCAGCAAATCGTTGTCAGACAAATCCATTAAATCATTCAGGCCTTTAGCCTGGCTGACGGTCAGGGTGGCTTCGTGGCGCCGGAAAAACTTTTCGATCAGCAGGTCGTTTTCCAGCAAACCCCGGCGGCACCGCCATTTGAGCTTGCTCAGGGCCCGTTCGTCGAGTCGTTCATCCATCCCGTTCATCTCAAGCCGTCCCGTGGTTCTGGGTTCTAGACAGAACGCAAGACCATCATTTCCTTGATCTTGCCGATGGCCTTGCTGGGGTTCAGACCCTTGGGGCAGACATCGACACAGTTCATGATGGTGTGGCAACGGAACAGGCGGTACGGGTCTTCGAGGTTGTCCAGGCGGTCGGCGGTGGCCTCATCGCGGCTGTCGGCAATGAAGCGGTAGGCCTGCAGCAGGCCGGCCGGGCCGACAAACTTGTCCGGGTTCCACCAGAAGCTCGGGCAGCTGGTGGAGCAGCTCGCGCACAGGATGCATTCGTACAGGCCGTTGAGCTCGTCGCGTTCCTCGGGGCTTTGCAGGCGCTCTTTTTCGGGCGGCACGTTGTCGTTGATCAGGTAAGGCTTGATCGAGTTGTACTGCTTGAAGAAGTCCGTCATGTCGACGATCAGGTCGCGCACCACCGGCAGGCCGGGCAGCGGCTTGAGCACGATGGTGCCCGGCAGCGTGCGCATGTTGGTCAGGCAGGCCAGGCCGTTCTTGCCGTTGATGTTCATCGCGTCCGAACCGCACACACCTTCGCGGCAGGAGCGGCGGAAGGAGATGGTCGGGTCCTGCGCCTTGAGCTTCATCAGCGCGTCCAGCAACATGCGTTCGCTGCCGTCGAGCTCGACCTCGATGGTCTGCATGTAGGGCTTGGCGTCGGTGTCGGGGTCGTAGCGGTAAATCTGGAAAGTACGTTTGGACATGGAGGTTCTCGCTGATCTGGTTGGCTTGGGCTTAGAAGCTGCGCACGGTGAGCGGCACGGAGTCGACCGTCAGCGGCTTCATTTGCACCGGCTTGTAGGCCAGGCGGCTGCCTTCGCTGTACCACAGGGTGTGCTTGTGCCAGTCGGTGTCGTTGCGGCCGTTCGGGTGTTCCGGCGTGTCGCCGTAATCGTCCACCGAATGCGCGCCGCGGCTTTCGTGGCGGGCCGCGGCCGAAACGATGGTGGCCTGGGCCGCCTCGATCAGGTTCTCGACCTCCAGCGCCTCGATGCGCGCCGTGTTGAAGATCTTCGACTTGTCCTTCAGGCCGATGGTCTTGACGCGTTCACGCAGTTCGGCGATCTTGGCGACACCGGCATCCATGATGGCCTGGGTGCGGAACACGCCGGCGTGCTGCTGCATGGCCGCGCGGATGTCGTTGGCCACGTCCTGGGCGTATTCGCCGTCCGTCGCGTTGTCCAGGCGGGCGATGCGCGCCAGCGTGGCGTCGGCGGCGTCGGCAGGCAGGCTCTTGTGGCTGGTGGTCTTGTTGAACTCGACGATGTGATTGCCGGCCGCGCGGCCGAACACCAGCAGGTCCAGCAGCGAGTTGGTGCCCAGGCGATTCGCGCCGTGCACGCTGACGCAGGCGCATTCGCCCACGGCATACAGGCCGTTGACGACCTGGCTCTTGTTGTCGGCGTTCTGGGTGACGACCTGGCCATGGATGTTGGTCGGGATGCCGCCCATCTGGTAATGGATGGTGGGAACCACCGGAATCGGCTCCTTGGTGATGTCGACGTTGGCAAAATTGTGGCCAATTTCAAACACCGATGGCAGGCGCTTCATGATGGTCTCGGCGCCCAGGTGGGTCATGTCGAGGTTGATGTAGTCCTTGTTCGGACCACAGCCGCGGCCTTCCTTGATTTCCTGGTCCATGCAGCGCGACACGTAGTCGCGTGGTGCCAGGTCCTTGTAGGCCGGTGCATAACGCTCCATGAAGCGCTCGCCATTGCTGTTGCGCAAAATGGCGCCTTCGCCGCGGCAGCCTTCGGTCAGCAACACGCCGGCGCCATGCACGCCGGTCGGGTGGAACTGCCAGAACTCCATGTCTTCGAGCGGGATGCCGGCGCGCGCCGCCATGCCCAGGCCGTCGCCGGTGTTGATGAAGGCATTGGTCGATGCGGCAAAGATGCGGCCGGCGCCGCCGGTGGCCAGCAGCGTGGTCTTGGCTTCAAAGATATGCACGTCACCGGTTTCCATCTCGATGGCGGTCACGCCGACGACGTCGCCGGCGGCATCACGGATCAGGTCCATGGCCAGCCATTCGACGAAGAAGCTGGTTTTTTCCTTGACGTTCTGCTGGTACAGCGTGTGCAGCATGGCGTGGCCGGTGCGGTCGGCCGCGGCGCAGGCGCGCTGCACCGGCTTTTCGCCGTAGTTGGCGGTGTGGCCGCCGAAAGGGCGCTGGTAAATCGTGCCGTCGGGGTTGCGGTCGAACGGCATGCCCATGTGCTCGAGGTCATACACGACCTTGGGCGCTTCGCGGCACATGTACTCGATCGCATCCTGGTCGCCAAGCCAGTCGGAACCCTTGACGGTGTCGTAGAAGTGGTAGTGCCAGTTGTCCTCGGACATGTTGCCGAGCGAGGCGCCGATGCCGCCCTGGGCCGCCACCGTGTGCGAGCGCGTCGGGAACACCTTGGAGAGCACGGCCACGTTCAGGCCGGCACGCGCCAGCTGCAGCGAGGCGCGCATGCCGGAGCCGCCGGCCCCGACGATCACCACGTCAAATTTGCGTTTGGGAAGCTTGGAGGATGCAGTCATGATTGCTTTTTCAAAAGTCGGTCGTCAAAAGTGGGCGCTCGGTTCCGGGGGCTCAAAGCCGCCACAGCACCTGGATGCCCCAGCCGGCGCAGGCCACCAGCCACACGATCGTGAACACGTCGAGGGAGAGCTTGAGCCACACCGGCTTGACGTAGTCCATCCAGATGTCGCGCATGCCGACCCACACGTGGTAAAGCAGTGCGAGGATCACGACAAAAGTCAGCACCTTCATCCACTGCGACGAAAAAATACCGGCCCAGCGGTCATAACCGAGGGGGCCCCTGGTGAAGATCACCTGGGCCAGCAGCAGGACGGTAAAAAGGGCCATCAGGGCGGCGGTGACGCGCTGGGCCAGCCAGTCACGGGTGCCGTAGTGCGCGCCGACAACGAGGCGTTTGGAGCCGTAGTTCACAGACATGGGGATGCTCCTTGGATCAGTAGAGGCCGAACAGCTTGGCGCCCAGCACCAGCGTCAGCAGGATGCTCAGGGCCAGCGTGACGAGCGCCGTGCTTTTGCCGAATTCGTTGCTGAGCCTGTGGGTGACGTCCATGTAGAGATGGCGCAGGCCGGCGATGAAGTGGTGCAGGTAGGCCCAGATCAGGGCGAGGGCCACCAGCTTCCAGATGAAGCCGGGCAGACCCAGCATGCCGATGTTGAAGGCGGCCTTGAATTTCTCGAATGAAATTTCGGAAGAAATCGAGGTGTCGAACATCCAGATGATGAAGGGCATCAGGAGGAACATGATGGCGCCGCTGGCGCGGTGCAGGATGGACACCCAGGCCGCCGGCGTCATGCGGTAGGTGGTCAGGTCTTTGAAGGCGTTGATGTTGCGGAACTCGGGCCGCTTTGCACGCTGTTTGGATGCCAGCTCTGTCATGGGTGGGCTTTCGTGGGGGAGAGAGGTCTTGTAACTGCTTGGTAACTGCCTGGCAAGCGCGCCGCAATTACAACTAAAAACATCCGGATTCTATTGCAACGCAGCATCCGTCCGGCCCGTCCGGAACGTGGCTGCACGTTTTTTGTCGGAAAAGCGAGAGGGGAAACCAGTAATTTTGCTCCGGCGCAAGTGGAGTGGTGCACGCTGACATGAACATGACAGGCGGTCCTGGTCAGACTGCAGGGTTGGCGCGGAAGCGCCGGCTGGTTGCCTTGGAAGGCCATGGAAATAGGGCTCAGCTCAGGGTGTTGCGGTAGTAATGGGTGTCAGTGCGGTAATAACCGCGCCGCAATTCCATCGGCACATCGTTGTAGGTGTAGGCGATGCGCTCCACGCTCAGCAGCGGCGTGCCGGGCGCCACTTTCAGGAGCAGCTCGCGTCCGTCCGTGGCAGCCTCGGCGCGTATTTTTTCTTCAGCGCGAACCATGCGCACATTGAACTCGGTCTCGAACAGCGCATACATCGGGCCGTGGTAGTCGGCCAGCCGCTCGGCAGTCAGGCCCTTGAAGGGGGCGGCCGGCAGCCAGAGGTCTTCCAGAATGGTCGGTGTTCCGGCAAAACTGAGCACGCGGCGTGCCTGCAGCACGGCGTCGCCGGTGCGCAGCGCCAGTGCGCGGGCAATGTCGGCGCTGGCGCGCACGCGGCGGCAGCCGATGATGTCGCGCTGGGCCGGGCCTTCGCTGCCCGGTGTGCCGCTGTCGGGCACGAGTTTGAGGAAACGGAACTGCACATGCTGCTCTGCATGGGTGGCCACAAACGTGCCTTTGCCCTGGCGCCTTACCACCAGGTTATCGGCCGCGAGTTCGTCGATGGCCTTGCGCACCGTGCCCTGGCTCACACGGTAGCGGGCGGCCAGGTCCATCTCGGAGGGGATGGCTTCACCCGGCTTCCATTCGCCCGACTGCAGGCTTTGCAGGATCAGGCCCTTGATCTGCTGGTACAGCGGGCTGAAAGCCGGCGTGGCACCTGCAAAATCATCGGTGGATGGAGGAGGAATGGCGGCCATGGACGAGGTGGGTGAACTGCGTCGATCATATCTTATATAAGACATAAGACAAATTGACGTCTCCGGATTTTCCAGCGTAAAATCTTCGGCTGAGTTGATCGCGATGCTTTGCCCCGTGTGATGTATGTCACATGCGTTCGGGGCACCCAGGCTGCGCAAAACACTTCATTACTTCATCGTTACCCCTCAACCGATTTACAACCTTCCTGGAGTTCTCCATCATGAGCAAAAAACCCGTCCGTGTTGCCGTTACAGGGGCCGCTGGTCAAATCGGTTACGCACTGCTGTTCCGCATCGCTTCCGGCGAAATGCTGGGCAAGGACCAGCCGGTGATCCTGCAACTGCTGGAGGTGCCGGTGGAAGGCCCGCAAAAGGCGCTCAAGGGCGTGATGATGGAGCTTGAGGACTGCGCCTTCCCGCTGCTGGCCGGCATGGAAGCCTATGACGATCCGATGAAGGCCTTCAAGGATGCCGATTACGCGCTGCTGGTCGGCTCGCGTCCGCGCGGCCCGGGCATGGAGCGTGCCGAACTGCTGGCCGTCAATGGCGCCATCTTCACGGCCCAGGGCAAGGCGCTCAACGCCGTGGCCAGCCGCAACGTCAAGGTGCTGGTGGTCGGCAACCCTGCCAACACCAATGCCTACATCGCGATGAAAAGCGCGCCCGACCTGCCGCGCAAGAACTTCACCGCCATGCTGCGCCTGGACCACAACCGCGCTGCCAGCCAGCTCGCTGCCAAAACCGGCAAGGCCGTGGCCGACATCGAAAAACTCACCGTCTGGGGCAACCATTCGCCCACCATGTATGCCGACTACCGCTTTGCCACCATCAAGGGTGAAAGCGTGGCCAAGATGATCAACGACCAGGACTGGAACGCCAACGTGTTCCTGCCGACCGTCGGCAAGCGCGGCGCCGCCATCATCGAGGCGCGCGGTTCGTCTTCTGCCGCATCGGCCGCCAACGCCGCCATTGACCACATGCGCGACTGGGCGCTGGGCACCAAGGGCAAATGGGTCACCATGGGCATTCCTTCTGACGGCCAATACGGCATTCCGAAGGACATCATGTTCGGCTTCCCCGTCACCTGCGACGGCGGCGAGTACAAACTGGTCGAGGGTCTGGAGATCGACGCCTTCAGCCAGGAACGCATCAACAAAACCCTGGACGAACTCAAGGGCGAGCAGGACGGCGTCAAGCACCTCCTCTGATCGCGCAGAAGCCCACGGTAGTGACACATCCCCGCGACGTTCTGCTTGGCGCCCAGGCGCAAACCGGTTTTCTGCCGGTTTGCGACCACTACAGCGGCGTCGAGGCGCGGATGCGCAAAAGCCTGCAGTTGCAGGCGGAGATGACCGAGGAGTTCGGCACCTGCGTTTTTGACGTCACGCTCGACTGCGAAGACGGTGCCCCCGTGGGTGGCGAGGCCGACCATGCCGCGCTGGTGGTGGCGCTGGTGGCGCTGGCCGGTAACAAGGCCAGGGTCGCCGTCCGGGTCCATGCGGTGGATCACCCGGCGTTCGAGATGGACATGGCGACCATCGCCGGCAAGGTGGGCCACCGCCTGAGCCACATCATGGTGCCCAAGGTCGAGTCTGTGGATGACGTCGAGCGTGCGGTCGCCGCGCTGGCCGCGGTGGCGCAGACCGGCGTTCCCCTGCATGTGCTGCTCGAGTCGCCTGCCGCGGTGCACCGGGCATTCGAGATTGCCGCGCATCCGCGCGTGCAGTCGATCAGCTTCGGTTTGATGGATTTTGTTTCCAGCCACGGCGGTGCCATTCCGGGCGCAGCCATGGGCAGCCAGGGACAGTTCACGCATCCGCTGGTGGTGCGCGCCAAGCTCGAGATCGCTTCCGCCTGCCATGCCCATGGCAAAGTCCCTTCGCACTGCGTTGTCACGGAATTCAGTGACACTGCGGCGATGAAGACGGCTGCGCAAAAAGCCGCCCGCGAATTTGGCTACACCCGCATGTGGAGCATTCACCCGGCCCAGATCCGCCCCATCCTGGAGGCGTTTGCGCCCAGCGAAGGCGAGATCGAAGGCGCTACAAAAATAATAGCTGCTGGCGCCCGTGCTGATTGGGCGCCCATCAGTTTTGAAGGTCAGTTGCACGACCGGGCCAGTTACCGCTTTTTCTGGCAAGTGCTGGAGCGGGCGCACCGGACCGGCCGCGTTTTACCGCAAGAGGCGCAGGTTTATTTTCCTGCCGCACTTCTTTAGTTGCTTGATTGATTGCCGACCTTTTCCAAAGGAAACCCCATGAAACGCATTGTTCTTTCTGCCCTGGTGCTTGCCGCCCCCGCCCTGTTGCTGGCACAGACGGCCGCGCCCAAACCTGCGTCCAAACCCGCGGCCAAAGCTGCCGCAGCTTCCTCCACCGCACAGCCTGCCCAGGCCGCCAAACGTGCGCCCATCAAACGCTCGGCTGCCAAGGTGGTCGAGGAAATGACGCCCATCGACGATGACCCGAATGTCACGCTGACGCCGGAAGACCTCGAAGTCGCCAAAAAGGTGTACGTGGGCACCATCCCCTGTGAGCTGGGCGCTTCCGTCACCATCACGCCGAGCGAAAAGCGTCCGGGCTTTTTCCTGGTGCAAACCGGCAAGACGCGTTTCCGCATGCACCCTGTCGGAAGCCGCACCGGCGCCGTTCGCCTGGAGGACGGCCGTGCCGGCGCGATGTGGCTGCAGCTGGGCAACAAGTCCATGCTGATGAGCCAGAAGCAGGGCCAGCGCCTGGCCGACGAGTGCATGAGCCCGGCGCAGCTGACCTTTGCTGACGAGATGAAGAAGAACCCCCCGGTGAGCATTCTGGAGCCCCTGCCAGCAGCCAAGCCGGCGCCCGCATTGGCTGGCACGGGTTCTGCTCAACCGGCCCTGCCGCCCGCCAAAGCCGAATAACACCAGGCCGGCACCGGCGCGCGCTGCTTTGAAAATTTTTGAGTACAGGAGAAGAAACCCATGATGCCCGAGTTCATACAAACCTACCGCAACCACGTGGCCGAGCGCGCCGCACTCGGCATTCCGCCGCTGCCCCTGTCTGCCAAACAGGCGGGCGAAGTCATCGAGCTGCTGAAAAACCCGCCCAAGGGCGAAGAGGCCTTCCTGGTCGAACTGATCACGCACCGCGTGCCGGCCGGTGTTGATGACGCCGCCAAGGTCAAGGCCAGCTACCTGGCTGCCGTGGCGCATGGCACCGAAAAGTGCTCCCTGATCTCGCGCGAAAAAGCCACGCAGTTGCTGGGCACCATGCTGGGCGGCTACAACATCAGCCCGATGATCGATCTGCTCGACGACGCCGAAGACAGCGTCGCGACCCAGGCCGCCAGCGGCCTGAAAAACACCTTGCTGATGTTCGACCAGTTCCACGACGTCAAGGAAAAAGCCGACAAGGGCAACAAATACGCCAAGGCCGTGCTGCAGAGCTGGGCCGATGCCGAGTGGTTCACCAGCCGGCCCGAAGTGCCGGCGTCGATCAAGCTGACCGTGTTCAAGGTGGCCGGCGAGATCAACACCGACGACCTGTCGCCCGCACCCGACGCCTGGAGCCGTCCCGACATCCCGCTGCACGCGCTGGCCATGCACAAGAACGCCCGCCCCGGCGTCACCCCGGAAGAAGACGGCAAACGCGGCCCGGTCAAGTTCATCGAGGAGCTCAAGGCCAAGGGCAACCTGGTGGCCTACGTCGGCGACGTGGTCGGCACCGGCTCTTCCCGCAAGTCGGCCACCAACTCGGTGTTGTGGTTCACTGGCCAGGACATTCCCTATGTGCCGAACAAGCGTTTTGGCGGCGTCTGTCTGGGCAGCAAAATCGCCCCGATTTTCTACAACACCATGGAAGACTCGGGCGCGCTGCCGATCGAGCTCGACGTGAGCCAGATGGCCATGGGCGACGTGATCGAGCTGCGTCCCTACGACGGCAAGGCGCTGAAAGACGGCCAGGTGATCGCCGAGTTCAAGCTCAAGAGCGAGGTGCTGTTTGACGAAGTGCGCGCCGGCGGCCGCATCCCGCTGATCGTCGGCCGTGGCCTGACGGCCAAGGCGCGCTGGGCGCTCGGCCTGCCGGTCTCGACCCTGTTCCGCCTGCCGCAGGCGCCCGTCGCCAGCGAGCGCGGCTTCACGCTGGCGCAGAAAATGGTTGGCCGCGCGGTCGGCCTGCCCGAAGGCCAGGGCGTGCGCCCCGGCACCTATTGCGAGCCGAAGATGACGTCTGTGGGTTCCCAGGACACCACCGGCCCGATGACGCGCGACGAACTGAAAGACCTGGCCTGCCTGGGCTTTTCTGCCGACCTGGTGATGCAGTCCTTCTGCCACACCGCTGCTTATCCCAAGCCGGTCGACGTGAAGATGCACCACGAACTGCCCGAGTTCATGAGCGACCGCGGCGGCATTCCGCTGCGTCCCGGCGACGGCATCATCCACAGCTGGCTCAACCGCATGCTGCTGCCCGACACCGTCGGCACCGGCGGCGACAGCCACACGCGTTTCCCCATCGGCATCAGCTTCCCCGCAGGCTCCGGCCTGGTGGCCTTCGGCGCCGCCACTGGCGTGATGCCGCTGGACATGCCCGAGTCGGTGCTGGTGCGCTTCAAGGGCCAGATGCAGCCCGGCATCACCTTGCGTGACCTGGTCAATGCGATTCCGCTCTACGCCATCAAGGCCGGCCTGCTGACGGTCGCCAAACAAGGCAAGAAGAACATCTTCTCCGGCCGCATCCTCGAGATCGAAGGCTTGCCGGACCTGAAGGTCGAGCAGGCGTTTGAACTGAGCGATGCCTCGGCCGAGCGTTCCGCCGGCGGTTGCACGGTGCACCTGAACAAGGAACCCATCATCGAGTACATCACCAGCAACATCACCATGCTCAAGTGGATGATTGCCTCGGGCTACTCGGACGTGCGCACCATCAAGCGCCGCATCGCCGCCATGGAAGCCTGGCTGGCCGACCCGCAGTTGCTCAAGGCCGATGCCGATGCGGAATATACCGCCGTGATCGAGATCGACCTGGCCGACATCCACGAACCCATCGTGGCCTGCCCGAACGATCCGGACGACGTGAAGACCCTTGGCGAAGTGGCCGGCAGCAAGATCGATGAAGTGTTCATCGGCAGCTGCATGACCAACATCGGCCATTTCCGCGCCGCTTCCAAACTGCTCGAGAACAAGCGCGACATCCCGGTCAAGCTCTGGATGGCGCCGCCCACCAAGATGGATGCCAAGCAGCTGACCGAAGAAGGCCACTACGGTGTGCTGGGTTCAGCCGGCGCGCGCATGGAAATGCCGGGCTGCAGCCTGTGCATGGGCAACCAGGCGCAGGTCAAGGAAGGCGCAACCGTGTTCTCGACCTCGACGCGCAACTTCCCGAACCGCCTGGGCAAAAACTCCAATGTGTACCTGGGTTCTGCCGAACTGGCCGCGATCTGCTCCAAGCTGGGCCGCATTCCCACCAAGGCCGAGTACATGGCCGACATGGGTGTGCTGACCGCCGCCAGCGCCGAGGTCTACCAGTACCTGAACTTCGACCAGGTCAAGGACTACACGGACATGGCCGATACGGTGAAAGACAGCGTGCCGGCGTGATTTTTTAGTCAGTACAGCGTTAGTCAAAAAAGCGGCCTAGAGCCGCTTTTCTATTGCTGATTCGGCGTTGGCAAACCGACTTGGAGCACGGCGCCGCATTTGGCATCGTTCGGTGCGACCGCATCATTTAGCGAAGTACGCTTGCCAGCCTGGGTCAATTCGATAGGACAGGGTTAAGGGGGTGGTGTTGAAGGAGTGCGTAATTTCAACGCGCACATCCCGGAACGCCTCGCCGCTATTTTGGCGAATGTAGAGGGATATGGAGTCCACGATACCAATGAGCTCCGATTTGCCATTTATATTTCCAAGTTGATCGATAGAGTCGGACCAGCGCACCTCAACGAGCTCATTTTTGCTGTTGTAGACCTGCACCTTCGATATAAATGCCTTGCGCTTGGATTTGTTAAAAACAGTGGTTTGAATCACGCAGTTTTCATGGTCTGGATGACCAAGGCTGGGGTTGTGAAGGACGCCAGTGATGATTATTTCGTCCGATTTGAGTTCACTTCGAATACTCTCCGCGAGGCGGTAACTTAACCATGCGCAAATGCCAGAAAGTATTGCAGCCAGCATTGAGAACACTGCAATCAGTGGCGCCCAGTCCTTTGGGAACATAGCCATCCAGTTGAAGCTACTCATAGTCACATCCAGTTAGAGTGGGTGTCGGCTTTGCATGGAGGTTTGTCCACAGTCAGGTTAAAGGCTTGAGTGATTGTGATCATCACGCCACCTCCCTCAACTCATACCCCGCAATCAACAAATCCGCAGGCAGTTCAAGCCCGGCAGACAGCCGCCGAATCATTTCCAGTGACAAGGGGCGTACGCGATTCAGCACTTCGGCCACGCGGGCGCGTGAGCCGATGTAGGGCTCCAGGTCTTTGCGGCTCAGTTGGCGCGCTTCCATCACGTGCAGCAGCAGGCTGACCGGGTCCACCTCAGGCACCGTGATGTGTTTCTTTTCATATTCTTCGACCAGCAGGCTCAGAACTTCCAGCTCGTCGGCTTCGGGAGACTTGGGTTTGGCATCCCAAATCGCGTCTATGCGTTGCAACGCCGCGCGGTAATCGGCTTTGGTGTGGATGGGGTGAATGTTCATGATGGTTACACCTTTCGTTTAGACCTTGCTGGCGTCGATCTGGTCGTACTGGCGATGGGTTCCTATAAAGCGGATGTACGCGATTTGCCGGTTGTAGTGCATCGCCACAACCAGGCGGTAGTCGTTTCCCTTGATATTGAACACCACCCGGTTCTCCGCCAAAAAGCTGGCGTTGCGATAGGCCGCCTTGACGTCTGCGGGTGAGGCCCAGCGGACGCGGCTGGTGATGGCATACCAGGCGCTCAGCGGCTCCATTGCGTCGGGGTGTTTGATCCAGAAGTCGCGCAGGGTGCCCAGGGCAATGATTCGCATCGTTGAACTCTACCATGTTCCCGTTTTGGGAGCAATGGCGAATGGGCCGGGTGAGTAATGGCCTTTAAACAAGAAAAAAGCCCCACAGTTTTTAACTGTAGGGCCCATTTTCTTGCCGGAGCTTCTGCCTGCTACAGCCCGTCCGGCAGCGGGTCGACGATGCGCACTTCCGATCCGTCGACAAACTTCACGTACCAGAACTCTGGCGAGGCGGGCCGGTTGGGCCGCACATGGCTGACATTGACCGGTGAAATATAGACCGTGCTGGCGCCATCATCAGGAGGCGGCGCCAGGTAGTGGCGCTTGCAGCCCACCAGGCCGCCCAGGCTGGTGACCACCGTGCCTATCGATTCGGTCACCGCGTGGACCGCGCTGCCCTGTCCCAGCAGGTGAATGGTGGTCTGGCCAATCAGGTCGGGCCGTGAAGCTTCGACATACAGCACGGCCGAGGTGTTGATGCGCAGGTCATCAGGCGCTGCCGGGTCGGTGGCCTTGTTGAACGAAATAAAGGGCATGGGGTGCGATCGGTAAGGCGTCAGGAGACGCGAAGCTCTTTGTGTTCGCTCATGTCCTTGATCAGGCCCTGCGGGGTGTGCAGGTCGGAAGGGTGGTTGCTCATGCGCGCTCCGGGAAGGGGTTGGATAGTCAAGCCAACACCTTAGGCGCCGCAGTGGGTGCCGTCATCAGCCCCGGCCTCCGTTGGCTGTCAGTGCAAGCCGACAGCCCAGCCTGCTGATGCACGGGCCACAACCGATGATTGGTGAACAAAAGTGCATCCAGCCCTTGTAAACGGGCGAAAGCAGCTATTAAATAGGTAGCAATTCACCGCGCTGGAAGCTGGCGAGGCGACAAACCGAAACCAATGTGGACACTGTTTCAAATTTTTGTTGTGCTATTGTGTACGATGTACACAAATATTGGGCCTAGACCAGGCAATCGATGAGAACGACAGCCACAAGCGATCTGTCAGGCGATGCAGATACGGGGCTCTTTTTTCACCTTTCTATCCTCAGGAAAGAAACCATGGTCTTCCCGATATTGAGTCTTTCACCGCAGCTTGCCACCCCGGCTTCAGGCCCTCGGGAGCAACGCGCATGACACACGCCATGGACAGCCGCAAACGCTGGTGGGCGCTCACTGTGCTTTGCCTCGGTGTGCTGATGATCGTGCTCGACACCACCATCGTGAACGTGGCCCTGCCGTCGATCCGCACTGACCTGGCTTTTTCGGAGACCTCGCTGGTCTGGGTCGTCAACGCCTACATGCTGACCTTCGGCGGCTTTTTGCTGCTGGGCGGGCGCTTGGGCGACCTGTACGGCCAGCGCCGCTTGTTCCTGCTGGGGCTGGTGCTGTTCACGCTGGCGTCACTGGCCTGCGGCCTGGCCAATTCGCAATGGCTGCTGGTGGTGGCGCGCGCCCTGCAGGGCTTGGGCGGCGCCGTGGTGTCCGCCATTGCGTTGTCGCTGATCATGAATCTGTTCACCGAGCCGGGCGAACGGGCCAGGGCCATGGGTGTGTATGGTTTTGTCTGCGCCGGCGGCGGCAGCATCGGCGTGTTGCTGGGTGGCGTGCTGACCGATGCCTTTAACTGGCACTGGATTTTTCTCGTCAACCTGCCGATCGGGGTGGCGGTGTTTGCCCTGTGCCTGGCGCTGTTGCCCGGCGGCCGCGGCCAGGCTGCTGGTGCGCGGTTGGACATCTGGGGCGCCGTCACCGTGACCACGGCGCTGATGCTGGCGGTGTACGCCATCGTCAACGGCAATGAGGCCGGCTGGACCTCGGCGCCCACGCTGGGGCTGCTGGCCGCTGCCGCTGTGCTGATGGCGGTTTTCCTGGCCATCGAGTCGCGTGTCCCCACGCCGCTGGTGCCCCTGGGCCTGTTTCGCCTGCGCAATGTGGCCGTCGCCAACATCGTCGGCGTGTTGTGGGCGGCCGCGATGTTTGCCTGGTTCTTCATTTCCGCGCTCTACATGCAGCTGGTGCTGGGTTACAGCGCGCTGCAGGTCGGTCTGGGCTTTCTTCCGGCCAACCTGATCATGGCCGCGTTTTCGCTGGGCCTGTCGGCCCGCATCGTCATGCGTTTCGGCATCCGTTTGCCGCTGGCGGCGGGCCTGCTGCTGGCGGCGCTGGGTCTGGCGCTGTTTGCACGCGCGCCGGTGGGCGGCCAGTTCGTGATGGATGTGTTGCCGGGCATGCTGCTGCTGGGCCTGGGTGCGGGCATGGCCTTCAACCCCGTGTTGCTGGCCGCCATGAGCGATGTGGCGCCCAGCGAGTCGGGCATTGCCTCGGGCGTGGTCAACACCGCTTTCATGATGGGCGGGGCGTTGGGGCTGGCGGTGCTGGCCAGCGCGGCCGCCGCGCGCACCAGCCACTTGGTGAGCGCCGGCGTGCAGCCGCTGGCGGCGCTCAATGGCGGTTACCAGCTGGCCTTTTTGCTCGGCGCCGTGTTTGCTGCCATGGCGGCGCTGCTGGGCGCGTTGCTGATGCGCACCGGGGCCGCAGCCGCGCCTTCGGGCCGTGCCGACCAGCCGGCGGCTACGGGTCAGGGCGCCGAGTGAGCTGCACCCCACTTTTCAGATGTTCAACCAACCGGATTAAGACGCTATCTATTTGATAGCTACTTGCACAATACCTGCAAGGGCTGCAGCCTTGTTTTATCAAAAAATCAGGCGCCAACGGGTGCCAGCACCACCGGCACGCCGCTGAGCACGGCGTTGCCCGAGAGCGGATCGCGCCAGTCTTCGTCGAGCAGCGTATTGAGGTTGACGCCGGGGCGTTCTGCGGCGAGCGCCATGCGGGTGCCGGGCAGGCCATGGCCCCAGCCGTGCGGCAGGCTCACGACGCCGGGCATCATCTCGTCGCTGACCTGCACCTGCGCCTCGATGCTGCGTCCCTGGTTGCTGATGCGGGCCAGCGCGCCGTCGGCCAGGCCCAGGCGCTGAGCGTCGGCCGGGTGGACGAGCGCCGTGCAGCGCATCGGTCCCTTGGCGAGGACCGGCAGGTTGTGCATCCAGCTGTTGTTGGAGCGCACGTCACGCCGGCCGACGATCACCATGGCCGGCACCGGCTGCGTGATGGCCCGCGCGGCGCGTTGCAGGTCCTGCAGCAGCGCGGGCGGCGCCAGTTCAATCTTGCCGGACGGCGTGCGCAGCACCTCGGGCATGCGCGGCTGCAGTTCACCGAGGTCGATGCCGTTCGGTGCGGCCCGCACCTTGGCCAGGGTCAGGCCTTCCGGCTCGCGGCCAAACTGGTCGCCGTAGGGGCCTGTGCGCAGCGCGAGTTCGAGCAGGCGGTCCGGGCCGCGCAGGCCTTGCGTGGCTTCGATCACGGCCGCGGCCTGCTCGCCGAACCTCTTTTTGGCATCCTCGGCAAACTGGCGGTCGTCGAGTTGGCCGGCATCGGCGCCCGCGCCTTCGCCCTGCACGATGGCCGCCAGCCTGAGCAGGGTTTCCCACTCCGCCGGCTGGCCCTGCGGCGCAGCGAACACCGGCGCGCTGTAACGCGCATGGTTGCGCCAGGAGAACTGCGGGAAAGCCACGTCGTAATGCATGTCCTCCAACGGCGACGGCCCGGGCAGGATCACGTCGGCATGGCGCGAGGTCTCGTTGACGTAGATGTCCAGGCTGACCATGAAGTCCAGGCTGTCGAGTGCCTGCGCCAGCCGCGCGCCGTTGGGCGAGGAGAGCACCGGGTTGCTGGCCACGGTGATTAGCGCGCGCACCTGGCCGGTGCCGGGCGTCTCTATTTCCTCGGCCAGGCAGGTCATGGGCAGTTCGCCGAAGACCTCGGGCGCACCGCTGACGCGGCTGCTGTGGCGACCGGTGCTGATGCCGCGGCCTGTGCCGGGCTGGCCGGCGGTGTTGTGCGCGAAGGCGGCGGCTTTCGGGAACATCGCGCCACCAGGCTCGTCCAGGTGGCCGGTCAGCACATTGAGCACATCGACCAGCCAGCTCGCCAGCGTGCCGTATTCCTGCGTGCAGGTGCCGATGCGGCCATACACCGCGGCGCGTGGCGTGTTCGCCAGCTGGCGCGCCAGACTGCGAATGGTGTCGGCGGCGATGCCGCAGCGCGGCGCGACCACCTCGGCGCTGAAGCCTTTGACGGCGGCTTCAACGGCGTCGACACCGTTGACCAGCGGCGCGAGGCGCCCCAGCCGCACCAGCTTTTCCTCGAACAAGGTGTGCACCAGGCCCAGCAGCAAAAACACGTCGGCACCGGGGCGGATGAAATGGTGGGCGTCCGCCATGGCGGCGGTTTCGGTGCGGCGCGGGTCGATCACCACCAGCTTGCCGCCGCGCGCCTGCAGGGCCTTGGCCTTGCCCTTGAAGTCGGGCACGGTCCACAGGCTGCCGTTGCTGGCCAGCGGATTCGCGCCCAGCACCAGCAGGAAGTCACAGCGTGTGATGTCGGGTACGGCAATGCTGAGCCAGTGGCCGAACATCAGCCCGCTCGAGAGCTGCTTGGGCATCTGGTCCAGCGTGGACGCGGAGAACACATTGCGCGAACCCAGCGCCTTGGCCAGCCGCGAGAAATACAGCAGCAGGCCGATCTTGTGCGCCGACGGGTTGCCGACGCTGATGGCGCCGGCCTGGCGGCCGTGCTGCGCAAGAATCGGTGGCAAGCGGCGTTCGATCTCGGCAAAGGCTTCGTCCCAGCTGGCCGGGACAAACTCCCCGTTGCGCTTGACCAGCGGCGTGCGCAGCCGGTCCGGGTCTTCGTGCAGGTCTTTCAGCGCCACACCCTTGGGGCAGATGTAGCCGGCGCTGAAGACGTCGCTGTCATGGCCGCGGATGCTGATGACCTTGCTGTCCCGGACCTTGAGTTCCAGGCCGCAGCAGGCCTCGCATAACGGGCAGATTCGGTGGTGGATGGTGTCGCTCATGGTGGTCTCCTGGGTGCATGGTGCGGCAAGCCCCGTCGCGGCGCGATCACGCGGGCGACAGCAGCTTGCGCAACACCTCGCCGGTCAGCGCGTCCGCCGGGAAGAAGGTCTCCAGCATCAGCTCCTGCAGCGTCACGTCCACCGGCGTGCCGAAAATCGTGACGGTGCTGATGAAACTCAGCACGCCGTAGGCGGTGCGGAACTGGAAGGGCATGACCACCCCCAGGTGTTCGCCGTCGAGGTGCGTCTCGTCGGCGCCTTCGGGCAGGGGGTAGGCCTGCAGCTCGGCCAGCAGGTCGGCCAGCACCGGGTCGGCGGTGGCGGCGATCTGCTGGCGCAGCCGCTCGAACAGGTGGTTGCGCCATTGCGCGAGGTTGACGATCTTGCTGGCCAGGCCACGCGGGTGCAGGCTCAGGCGCAGCACGTTGATGGGGCCTTTCAGCAGCTCGGGGTCGGCGCCGGCCAGCAGATGCGGCAGGGCGGCGTTGGCGGCGAGCAGGTTCCAGTGCCGGTCCAGCGCCAGCGCCGGGAAGGGTTCATGGCTCTTGAGGATCAGCTCCACCGCCTGCCGGGCCGAAGCGAGCGCCGGGTCGTCCAGCGGGCGTTCGCGGTACATGGGCGCATACCCGGCCGCCACCAGCAGCGTGTTGCGCTCGCGCAGCGGAATGGCCAGGCGCTCGGACAGGCGCAGCACCATCTCGCGGCTGGGCACGGCGCGGCCGGTTTCGACAAAACTCAGGTGCCGCGTCGAGATGTCGGCTTCGCTGGCGAGGTCCAGCTGGCTCAGGCGCCGGTGCTGGCGCCAGTGGCGCAGGTGCTCGCCAAAGGGCAGCGGGGTGGAATGGTGCGGCCGGGCGGTGGGGTGAAGGCTGGCAGTCATGGCGCCATCGTAAGGCCGGCGCGGCGTGCGGGCCATTACCTGCGAGGTCATGGCCGCGCGGCGCCGCTTTGGCAATGATGGCCGCCACGACGGCATCCATCGGGCGGCTGGATGCCGCGTCCCTCACGTGCTGCCGCCTGTTCACACCAAGGAGTTCCTCATGTCTGCCATCCCCTCCACCTCCACCTCCCTGACGGCTTATCCGCTCTTTCTGCGCCGCATGTTGTGGCTGGACGCCGCCACCGGCGCGGCCACGGGCGCACTGCAGTTGCTGTTGGCCGGGTTTCTGGCTGGCCTGCTCGGCCTGCCCGAGACCCTGCTGCTAGTGTCGGGCTGGCTGATGTTCGCCTATGTGGCGGGTATCGGTTTCATCGCGACGCGGCCGTTTGTGCCGGCCCCGCTGGTCCGGCTGTTGATAGGTGCCAACCTGCTCTGGGTGCTGGGCTGTCTGGCGCTGCTGTTGGGCGACTGGGTCATGCCCACGCTGGCGGGCAAGGTCTTTATCGCCATCCAGGCGGTGACCGTGGGCCTGCTGGCCGAACTGCAGTGGGTCGGGCTGCGCAAGGCCGCGGTGCAGCCCGGCTGGTGAAGGGCCGGCTGGCGCGGGACTTTCTTGTATGCTGTGCGTTCTGGCGATCCGACCGGGTCGTCCGACCGACTTCCTTCCCTCCTAGAAAGCCCTTTCCATGACACGCGTCCTGAACTTCAGTGCCGGCCCGGCCACCCTTCCCGAAACCGTGCTGCGCCAGGCCGCCGCCGAAATGCTGGACTGGAACGGTTCCGGCATGTCGGTGATGGAGATGAGCCACCGCGGCAAGGAGTTCATCTCCATCCATGCCCAGGCCGAGGCCGACCTGCGCGAGCTGCTGGCGATCCCGGCCAATTACAAGGTGCTGTTCCTGCAGGGTGGGGGCCTGGCGCAAAACGCCATCGTGCCGATGAACCTGCTGCGCGGCCACGCCAGTGCCGATTTCATCAACACCGGCGAGTGGATGAAAAAATCCATCAAGGAAGCGAAAAACTTCTGCAAGGTCAACGTCGCCGCCAGCGCCGAGGCCACCGGTTTTACCAGCGTGCCGAAATTCGACACCTGGAAGCTGGACCCCGAGGCGGCCTATGTGCACATCTGCTCGAACGAAACCATTGGCGGTGTGGAGTACCACTGGACGCCCGACACCGGCAAGGTGCCGCTGGTGGCCGACATGTCGTCCAACCTGCTGTCGCGTCCCATCGACGTCAGCCGCTACGGCCTGATTTATGCCGGCGCGCAGAAGAACATCGGCCCCTCGGGCCTGACCCTCGTGATTGTGCGCGAGGACCTGATCGGCCAGGCGATTCCCCACACGCCTTCCGTGTTCGACTACAAGCAGCAGGCCGACAACGATTCGATGTACAACACGCCGCCGACCTATGCGATCTACATTGCCGGCCTGGTCTTCAAGCACCTCAAGGCGCTCGGCGGCCTGACCGCCGTGGAGGCGCACAACCGCCGCAAGGCGGCCCTGCTGTACGACTACCTGGATGCCACCCCGTTCTACAGCAACCCGGTGGCGCGCGAAGACCGCTCGCTGATGAACGTGCCCTTCAAACTCAAGGACGAGTCGCTCGACGAGGCTTTCCTCAAGGGGGCGCAGGCACGCGGCATGGTGCAGCTCAAGGGGCATCGCTCGGTCGGCGGCATGCGTGCCTCGATCTACAACGCCATGCCGATCGAAGGCGTGCAGGCGCTGGTGGCCTACATGAAGGAGTTCGAGGCCAGCCATGGCTGAGGCGGCGGCCCTGCCAGCGCGGCGTTTCGGGATTCTGGTGCTCAACCAGATCTCGGCCAATGGCCTCAAGCGCCTGCCGGCAGAACGCTACAGCACCGGCAAGGACCTGGCGCGGCCCGACGCCGTGCTGGTGCGCTCGGCCGACATGCATGGCATGACCCTTCCCGACAGCGTGCAGGCGATTGCCCGCGCCGGCGCCGGTACCAACAACATCCCGGTCCAGGCCATGAGCGCACGCGGCGTGCCGGTGTTCAATGCGCCGGGCGCCAATGCCAATGCCGTGAAGGAACTGGTGCTGACCGGCATGTTGCTGGCGGCCCGCAACATCGCGCCGGCGCTGCGTTTTGTCGCCGGCCTGGACACCGGCATGGCGGACATGGACAAGGCCGTCGAAGAGGGCAAGAAACACTTCGCCGGCTTCGAGCTGGCCGGCCACACGCTGGGCATTGTGGGCCTGGGCAAGGTCGGCTGCCTGGTGGCCGACGCGGCCATCAAGCTCGGCATGCATGTGCTCGGCTACGACCCCGACATCACGGTCGATGCCGCCTGGAGCCTGCCGGCGCAGGTCAAAAAGGCGGCCAGCGTGGTCGAGGTGCTGAAAAATTCGGATTTTGTGACCTTGCACGTGCCGCTGGTGGCCGCCACGCGCGACCTGGTCAACGCCGACAACCTCCGGCTCATGCGGCCGGGCGCGGTGCTGCTCAACTTCTCGCGCGAGGGGGTGGTCAGCGAGACCGCGGTGCTGGCCGCACTCGACGCGAAGCAGTTGCGCGCCTATGTCTGTGATTTTCCCTCCGCCACGCTCAACCACCACCCCCAGGTCGTGGCATTGCCGCACCTGGGCGCGTCCACCCGGGAAGCCGAGGAAAACTGCGCCATCATGGTGGCCGACCAGCTGCGCGACTACCTCGAGCACGGCAACGTGGTCAATGCGGTCAACTTCCCGGCCGTGGCCATGGCGCGCGAATCAGCCTACCGGGTGGCAATTGCCAACGCCAATGTGCCCAACATGCTGGGCCAGATGTCCACCGCCATGGCGCAGGCCGGCCTGAACATCCACAACATGGTCAACAAGTCGCGCGGCGACATGGCTTACACGCTGGTGGATGTGGACAGCCCCGTCAGCGACGCGGTGCTCGACCACCTGCGGGCGATCGGTGGCGTGCTGGCGGTGCGTTACCTGCCCGATCCGGACCGGGAGCTTCCTGCGGGCGGTCTGGCCGGCGGCTAAGCCCTGCTCTTGTTGCGTGAAGCCTGGCGGGGCGACAATAGCGAAAAACCACTCACCAAGGAGTTCGCCATGGCCCACGAGTTCGCCAAGACCCTGAAAACCTTCACCACCGCGTCGGGCAAGACTGGCAGGTTTTACTCCCTGCCCGCGCTGGCCAAACAGTATCCCAAGATCTCGCGCCTGCCGGTGTCCATGCGCATCGTGCTGGAGTCGGTGCTGCGCAACTGCGACGGCAAAAAAGTCACGGCCGAACATGTGCGCCAGCTGGCCAACTGGTTCCCGAATGCCGACCGCACCGAGGAAATTCCCTTTGTCGTCTCGCGCGTGGTGCTGCAGGACTTCACCGGTGTGCCGCTGCTGGCCGACCTGGCGGCCATGCGCAGCGTGGCGATCAAGCTCGGCAAGAACCCGAAGGCCATCGAGCCGCTGGTGCCGGTGGACCTGGTGGTGGACCACTCCATCATGGTGGACCACTACGGCAAGAAAAACTCGCTGGACCTGAACATGAAGCTGGAGTTCCAGCGCAACAACGAGCGTTACCAGTTCATGAAATGGGGCATGCAGGCCTTTGATACCTTCGGCGTCGTGCCGCCGGGCTTCGGCATCGTGCACCAGGTTAATTTGGAGTATTTAGCCCGTGGCGTGCACAAGACTGCCGACGGCGTGTATTACCCCGACACGCTGGTCGGCACCGACAGCCACACCACCATGATCAACGGCATCGGTGTCGTCGGCTGGGGTGTGGGCGGCATCGAGGCCGAGGCCGCCATGCTGGGCCAGCCGGTCTACATGCTGACGCCTGACGTGGTCGGTTTCGAGCTGACCGGCCGGCTGCGCGAAGGCGTGACCGCCACCGACCTGGTGCTGCGTGTGACCGAGGCCTTGCGCAAGGAAAAGGTGGTCGGCAAGTTTGTCGAATTTTTCGGCGAGGGCACACGCACGCTGGCGCTGCCCGACCGCGCGACGATTGCCAACATGGCGCCCGAATACGGCGCGACCATGGGCTTCTTTCCGGTCGATGAAAAAACCATCGCGTACTTCACCGGCACCGGCCGCACCAAGGCGGAGATCGAAGCCTTCGAGGCCTACTTCCGCGCGCAGGGCCTGTTCGGCGTGCCGCTGCCTGGCCAGATCGATTTTTCGCAGGTGGTCAAGCTCGACCTCGGCGATGTGACGCCCAGCCTGGCCGGCCCCAAGCGCCCGCAGGACAGGATCGAACTGGGCCAGGTGGCGACCCAGTTCGCTTCGTTGTTCAGCAAGCCGATTGCCGACAACGGGTTCAACCAGCCGGCCGCCATGCTGGCCACGCGCCATCTGCTGCAACCGGCGGGCGCGGCCCAGACCGACATTTCCCCGGGCGCGCCGCCGACACCGGCAGGCGCGCCGCGCATGATGGTCGAAATGGAAGCCAACCGTCCCACGCTGGCGACCGCCCATGCTGACCTTTCCGCGCCGGCGCCGGCGCCTACGCCCAAGGCCGGGGGCATCACCATCGGCAACGGCGACGTGCTGATTGCCGCCATCACCAGCTGCACCAACACCTCCAACCCCAGCGTCCTGTTGGCGGCCGGCCTGCTCGCCAAGAAGGCGGTGGAAGCCGGCCTGAAGGTGCAGCCGCACATCAAGACCTCGCTGGCGCCGGGCTCACGCATCGTCACCGAGTACCTGACCAACACCGGCTTGCTGCCCTACCTTGAAAAGCTCGGTTTCGCCCTGGCCGGTTACGGCTGCACCACCTGCATCGGCAATGCCGGCGACCTGACGCCCGAGATCAACGAGGCCATCAATGAAAGCGATCTGGTGTGCGCGGCCGTGTTGTCGGGCAACCGCAACTTCGAGGCGCGCATCCACCCCAACCTGAAGGCGAACTTCCTGGCCAGCCCGCCGCTGGTGGTCGCTTATGCGATTGCCGGCACGGTAATGCGCGACCTGATGACCGAGCCGGTCGGCAAGGGCAAAGGCGGCAAGGAGGTCTACCTCGGCGACATCTGGCCGACCAGCGACGAGATCTACAAACTCATGAAGTTCGCCATGAACGGCAAGGCCTTCCGCGAGAATTACGCCAAGGTCAAGACCGAGCCCGGCCAGTTGTGGGAAAAGATCAAGGGGGTGACCGGGACCGCCTACACCTGGCCCGTCAGCACCTACATCGCCGAGCCGCCGTTTTTTGCGGGCTTCGCCATGGACCCCGCGGCGGCTGGCCGGAAAGAGGCCGTGTCGGTGACAGGCGCACGCATCATGGCGCTGTTCGGCGACTCCATCACCACCGACCACATCTCGCCGGCTGGCGCCATCAAGGGCAGTTCGCCGGCCGGCCAGTGGCTGCTGGCGCACGGGGTGCAGAAGGCCGACTTCAATAGCTACGGTGCGCGCCGCGGCAACCACGAGGTGATGATGCGCGGCACCTTTGCCAATGTGCGCATCAAGAACCTGATGATTCCGGCCGGCCCCGACGGCTCGCGCGAGGAGGGCGGCGTCACGCTGTTCCAGCCGGACGGCGAGAAGATGGCCATCTACGACGCGGCCATGAAGTACATGGACCAGGGCACGCCCACGGTGGTTTTTGCGGGCGAGGAGTACGGCACCGGCTCCTCGCGCGACTGGGCCGCCAAGGGCACGCAGCTGCTGGGCATCAAGGCGGTGGTAGCGCGCAGTTTCGAGCGCATCCACCGCAGCAACCTGGTCGGCATGGGGGTGTTGCCGCTGCAGTTTCTGCCCGGCGATTCGTGGCAGACCCTGCGCCTGAACGGCCGGGAAGTGATTGACGTGTTGCCCGATCCCGAGCTCAAGCCGCAAAGCCGGGCCCGGCTGGTGGTCACGCGCGAAGACGGATCGCGCGAGGAACTGGAAGTTATCCTGCGCATCGACACGCCGATCGAGGTCGACTACTACCGGCACGGCGGCATCCTGCCTTTCGTTCTCAGGCAGCTGTTAGCTGCATGAGAACAAAAGGCGTTGTGTTGAATCACCGCGCGGCCGCGCGGTGAGGTGCTCAGGCAACTGCTGGCGTGACAGCTTGACGCTCGGAGGACGCAATTGCAGGCCCTGATTGCCGGCGGCGGCATAGGCGGACTGGCGGCGGCGCTCGCGGTGTCGCGCGCCGGCTGGGACGCGCGCCTGTACGAACGCGCCCCGGCGTTCAGCGAGGTGGGTGCCGGCATCCAGCTCGGCCCGAATGTCGTCAAGGTGTTGCATGGCTGGGGCCTGGCCGATGCGCTGGCCGGCGTGGCGGCTTTTCCTGAACGCCTGGAAGTGCGCAGCGCGCTGACCGGCGACACCCTGGGTGTGCTGCGGCTCGGTGCCGTGATGGCGCAGCGTTACGGCGCGCCCTACGCCACGGTACACCGCGCCGACCTGCATGGCCTGCTGCTGCACGCGGTGCAGCAGGCCGGTGTGGCGCCCAAGCTCAACCGGACCCTGAACCGGTTCACGCAGAGCCCGGAGGCCGTGACCGTGCAAAGTGGTGACGACCCGCCCGTGGAGGGTGAGGTGCTGGTCGGCGCCGACGGGTTGTGGAGCCCGGTGCGCCAGTGGCTGCTGGGCGACGGACCACCGCGTGTCACCGGCCATGTGGCCTACCGCGCGCTGCTGCCGCAGGCCGAGCTGCCCGAAACCCTGCGTTCCAGCCAGGTCACGGCCTGGCTGGGACCGAAGCTGCATGTGGTGCAGTACCCGGTGTGCGGCGGCAAGTCGCTCAACGTGGTCGGCATTGTCGAGGGTCGTGCCGGAGGCGATCTGGACAACTGGGACCAGGGCACCGACGGCGCCGGCCTGCACGCTGCGCTGGCCGGCAGCTGCGCGCCGCTGCAGGACCTGGTGCGCGCCATTCCCGCCTGGCGGCTCTGGGCGCTGTGCGACCGCCCGCCCATGCGGGGTGCGTACCAGCACGCGCTGGGCCGTGTCGCCCTGCTCGGCGACGCGGCGCACCCCATGCGTCCCTACCTGGCCCAGGGCGCGGGCATGGCCATCGAAGACGCCGCCGAACTCGGGCGCGTGTTGGCGCAGGCGCTGGACCCGGCTTTCGACGTGCCGACGCTGCTGGGCCGCTACGCGCTGAATCGCTGGCAACGCAATGCCCGGGTGCAGGCACGCGCCATCCGCAACGGGCAGATTTTTCATGCGAGCGGGGCGGTGCGGCTGGGGCGCGATGCGTCGATGAAACTGCTGGGCGAGCGCCTGCTGGATCTGCCCTGGTTGTATGGCGGGCCTTGAAGTGCTACTGAATTTGTAGCTGCTTGCGCAGACTGTACCTGGGTTGCAGGCCTGTTTGATACGAAGGTTGTGGTTGGCCTGCCAGCGGACGGAAAGGGGACCTGCGCCTTCAGCCCGGCGGACTAGCCGCGTCCCACAAACGGCATCTTCGTCGCCATGATGGTCATGAACTGCACATTGGTCGCCAGCGGCAAGGCGGCCATGTGCACCACCGCGTCGGCCACATGGTTCACATCCATCAGGGGTTCGATCGCAATCTCGCCATTGGCCTGCAACACGCCCTTGGCCATGCGCGCGGCCATCTCGGTCTGGGCGTTGCCGATGTCGATCTGGCCGCAGGCGATGTCGTACTGGCGGCAGTCGAGCGAGATCGACTTGGTCAGGCCGGTGATTGCATGTTTGGTCGCGGTGTAGGGCGCCGAATGGGGGCGCGGTGCGTGCGCCGAGATCGAGCCGTTGTTGATGATGCGGCCGCCCTGCGGTGACTGCGCCTTCATCAGGCGGATCGCCTGCTGGGCGCACAGGAAGGAACCGGTCAGGTTGATGTTGACCACGGTTTGCCATTGCTCGAAGCTCAACTCCTCCATGGGCACGGCGGGCGCACCGACGCCGGCATTGTTGAACAGCAGGTCCAGGCGTCCAAAGGTCTGATGAAGCTTGTCGAAGGCCGCACGTACCGCGTCCGGGTTGCCGACATCGCAGGGCAGGGCGAGCACCCTGTCGCCGGCGGCCGAGGCCTGGGCCACCTCGTTCAACGGCTCCACGCGCCGGCCCACCAGCGCCACGCGGTAACCCTCGCGCAGCAGCGCCAGTGCCACTGCCTTGCCTATGCCGGTGCCTGCGCCGGTAACGAGTGCGACCTTGCCGTTCGATGTCATGGTGAACCTTTGTCTCTTGGATGTGAATGAAATGGCGGCTCGCCAACACATGGCGCCGCACCCTGCGAATTGTGCCCGAGCTGCACCGGCGGTGTTTGCGGCCCGCACCGGCGCCGCAGGCAACTGCTTTAGGTTTCAACTATTTTGAAAACCTGTTGGAAATTACCGACACCACGGGATTTACAGCGGTGCTACCTTTGTGCCATGCGTTCCAACGTACCTCGTTCCCGCGCCGCCCATGCTGCGGCCCCCGCCCTGAAAATCTGGGATATCTCGCCGGCCGTGGACGAGCGGGCCGCCGTGTTTCCGGGCGACGCGGCGTATTCGCAGAAGCTGCACTTTGCGCTCTCGCCCGGCTGCCCGGTCAATGTCCACACGCTCACCTTCTCGCCGCACACCGGCGCGCATGCCGACGCGCCCATGCACTACGCCAACGGCGCGCCGGCGATTGGCGCTGTGGACCTGCTGCCCTACCTCGGCCCCTGCCGCGTGATCCATTGCCTGGACTGCGGCCCGCTGGTGGAGCCGCAGCACATCGCGCACGCGCTGGACCAGCTGCCGCCGCGCGTGCTGCTGCGCACCGCCACCGCGGCCAGCCAGTCCTGGGCATTGTTTACCGCCATTGCGCCCGCCACGCTTGCGCTGTTGGCTACTAAAAACATAACACTTGTCGGCATCGACACGCCCAGCGTGGACCCCGCCACCAGCCAGGAGCTGCCCAGCCACCAGCTGCTGCTGAAGCACGGTCTGCGTGTGCTGGAAAACCTGGTGCTCGACGAGGTGCCGGAAGGCGACTACGAGCTGATTGCCCTGCCTCTCAAACTGACAAAAGCCGACGCCTCGCCGGTTCGCGCCGTGCTGCGCGAACTGCCGGGGGGCGGCACTGGAAACCCATGACCACACTGACCGACTGCCGCGCGCTCGACGCCCGCGACGTGCTGCGCCCGCTGCGCGACCACTTTGTGCTGCCCGAAGGAGTGATTTACCTGGACGGCAACTCCCTGGGCGTGTTGCCCAAAAGCGCGGCGGCACGGGTTGCCGAGGTCATCACGCGAGAATGGGGCCAGGACCTGATCCGCGCCTGGAACAGCGCCGGCTGGTTTACCCTGCCGCAACGCCTGGGCGACAAGATTGCGTCGCTGATTGGTGCCGGGCCGGGCGAGGTGGTCGCCACCGACAGCACCTCGGTCAACCTGTACAAGGTCCTCAGCGCGGCCCTGGGCATGGCCGCCGAAGATGCGCCAGCCAGAAAAGTCATCGTCAGTGAACGCAGCAACTTCCCGACCGATCTCTACATTGCCGAGGGGTTGTGCCGCGAGCGCGGCTACCGGCTGCAACTGGTCGAGCCTGATGACATCACCGCCGCTTTGACGCAGGACACCGCCGTGTTGCTGCTGACCCATGTGAACTACCGCACCGGCGCCATGCACGACATGGCGGCGCTGACACAAGCCGCCCACGCGGCGGGCGTTCTGGTGGTGTGGGACCTGGCGCACAGCGCCGGTGCCGTGCCGGTGGACCTGCGGGGTGCCGACGCCGACTTTGCCGTTGGCTGCGGCTACAAATACCTCAACGGCGGCCCCGGCGCGCCGGCTTTTGTCTGGGTGCACCCGCGGCATACCGACCGCTTCTGCCAGCCGCTGTCGGGCTGGTGGGGCCATGCCGTGCCGTTCGAGTTCACGCCCGACTACCGGCCCGCACACGGCATCACGCGTTACCTGTGCGGCACCCAGCCGATCCTGAGCCTGGCCGCGCTCGAGTGCGGGCTGGAGGTGTTCGGCGCCGCGCATGCCCTCGGTGGCATGGCTGCGCTGCGGGCCAAGTCGCTGGCCCTGACCGACCTCTTCATCATGCTGGTGGAAGAACGTTGTGCCGGCCATGGCCTGGGCCTGGCAACACCCCGCGAGCACGCACAACGCGGCTCCCAGATTTGTCTCTCGCGCAGCGAAGGCGCCTATGCCATCGTGCAGGCGCTGATTGCGCGCGGCGTGATCGGCGACTTCCGGGCCGGCTCCGGCGACGGCCGGCATCCGGACATCCTGCGCTTCGGCTTCACGCCGCTGTACATCGGCTTCGAGGATGTCTGGCATGCCGTCGAGCATCTGAGGCAGGTGCTGGAAACCGCCGAATGGCAGCGCCCCGAATTCAACCAGAAACACGCAGTGACCTGACCATGACCACCCCCGAAAACATCGTCACCGACGAAAAGGCCAAGCTCGATTTCAGCCGCGACATGAGTTACGGCGATTACCTGCAGCTTGACGCGATTCTGGGCGCGCAAAAACCGCTCTCACCCGCGCACGACGAGCTGCTGTTCATCATCCAGCATCAGACCAGCGAACTCTGGATGAAGCTGATGCTGCACGAGCTGGGCGCGGCGATTGCGAACGTGGCCCGGGACGAACTCGGCGACGCCTTCAAGAAACTCGCGCGTGTCAGCCGCATCATGGAGCAGCTGGTGCACGCCTGGGACGTGCTGGCGACCATGACCCCGCCCGAATACAGCGCGATCCGGCCCTACCTCGCCAACTCCAGCGGCTTCCAGAGTGCGCAATACCGCTGCATCGAGTTTGCCCTTGGCAACAAGAACGCCGCCATGCTCAAGCCGCACGCGCATCGTCCCGATTTGCTGGCACAGGTGCAGGCCGCCTTTGAAGCCCCCTCGCTGTACGACGAGGCCCTGCGCCTGCTGGCCCGCCGCGGCCTGGCCGTACCTGGCAGCCACACGCAGCGCGACTGGACCCAAGGCTATGTGGAAAGCGACGCGGTCGAGCAGGCCTGGCTGGTGGTCTACCGCGACCCCAAAAAGTACTTTGACCTGTACCAGCTCGGCGAAGAACTCACCGACCTCGAAGACGCGTTCAGGCTCTGGCGCTTCCGCCATGTGACGACGGTGGAACGGGTGATCGGCTTCAAGCGCGGGACGGGCGGCACCGGTGGCGTGAGTTATCTGCGCAAGATGCTCGACGTGGTGCTGTTTCCGGAGATCTGGAAACTGCGGACGGATCTGTAAGTCAAATCGGTCTTCAGCCCTTTTACTCCTTGCGCTGGCAGCTACTTAATTGATAGCATTTGTATTTCTTGTACCGTGCGGGCTGAGCTTGTCGAAGCCTGTACAAGTTTGTGAATGGGTGGGTCTTCCAGCAGGCCGGGTCTCGCCCCGGCGGGCGAGGCACTTTGTCTTTGCTTCGCCAAAGAAAGTACCCAAAAGAAAGGCGACCCGATGGTCTGGGTCCCTCCGCTTCGCTGCGGGCAACCTGCGGTGCTCGGTAAAAGCGGGGTCTGGCTAAACTCGCCTGCGGCTCAAACAACGCCAGCCCTTGTATGCTTTCAAAAGGACGATTAAGAGACGCCAACAAGATTTGTTTTGGGAAGTTATCCACAGCCCGTCAGCCCTGTGAGTCGAGAGCTCGAGGATCA